>CAVYVJ010000041.1:0-176521 GCA_963771865.1 uncultured Verrucomicrobiae bacterium | reverse complement strand
CCGGCATTTTGCCCGTGGCCAAAAGCCATGGGGGTTCCGGAGGAACCGTCGCAGCGATCCAGCCATCATGGTAGAAGCGCACGGTTAGCGAACATCTCGAAATACTGCGTCTCGCGCTTTGAGGGAGCGTTCGCGTTCGCGCTGTCGAAAGCGTAAGCCATGCTCACGCCTTCGATCGGTTTCTGGGCGATGCCTTTCACCGTCTCCGGTGCCTGAATGCCGGTGGCTTCGAGGATCGTCGGCACAATATCAACCACGTGGTGGAACTGGTTGCGAATGCCACCGACATCTTTGATGTGGCCTGGCCAGGAGATGACCATGCCCTGCCGGATGCCACCGAAGAATGACGCCACCTGCTTGGTCCATTTGAAGGAGTATCGAGGCCCAGGACCATGCCACCGACATGTGCGGACTGGTGTTGTCAGTACCCAGGGTATCGGAGACTTTCAATTGGGCTTCAACCGGCATGTTGATGGCTTGAATAGAGGCGATATCGAAGACAGTTCCGAGGGCGGTGCCTTCAGCACTCGTGCCATCGTCCCCGCTGATATAGATGATCAGCGTGTTATCTAGCTGGCCCAAGTCTTCCACGGCCTGAATGACCCGGCCTATCTCATGGTCCGTATATGCGACGTAGGCGCCGAATATTTCCGCCTGGTGGGCGAAGACCTTTTTCTCCGTGGGCATTGAGCGTATCCCACTTCGGAAGGATGTCCGGCCACGGGGTGAGTTGGGTGTTCTGCGGAATGACCCCGAGCTTCGGTTGGCGACAATCTGCTCGCGCAATTTGCGTTCCACCCATGTCGAACTTGCCCTTCATCTTCGCGATCCATTCCGGCGTTGGGTGACGCGGCGCATGGGTGCCACCCGTCACGTAGTAGATGAAGAACGGCTTCTCCGGTGCAACGGCGTTCAACTCCGTCATGCACCGATTGCCTCATCCGCCAGATCGGTCGTGAGGTTGTAACCGGGATTTCCGATTCACGGGATAAATTTGGGGATGATCACGGAAGAGATAGGGCACCCACTGGTTCGTCTCGCCGCCCATGAACCCGTAGAAGTATTGAAAGCCCATTCCGCTGGGCCATTGATCGAAGGGGCCGGCGAGGCTGTAGAGATAGGTCGGCGTGTTATGGTTCTTGCTGAACTAAGAAGTCGCGTAACCGTTCTTCTGCAGGATCGTGCCGATGGTGGCGCTATTCCTTGCGATGACCCTGTCGTAACCCGGATAACCGGTCGCCATCTTCGGAAACCACCCCAAAGCCGACGGAATGGTGGTTGCGACCGCTGATCAAAGCGGCGCGCGTGGGTGAGCAAAGCGCGGTGGAGTGGAATTGCGTGTAGCGCAATCCCGCTTTCGCGAGGCGATCCATGGCCGGCGTCGGAATGACACCGCCAAACGTGCTGGTGACGCCATAGCCCTGGTCGTCGGTCATGATCAGGAGCACGTTGGGCGCGCCCTTTCGGCGGCACGACCGGGGCGGCCAATACGGTTTCGAATCGGCGGCAAGGTCCTTGGTCACTCCACCGAACTTCGGATCGGGCGGCGGGAGTTGTTTGCCATCGATCGTCATGGTGGCGCTGGTTGAACCGGGCGTGCCGGCGATTTGCTGGGCCGGAACGTCGACCGCGCCCCGGTCACCATGATGGCAGCCATAACCCGAACTATTGCGTGTTAGGCTGAGTGTAAACATTTTTTTGGTTTCTATCTTACTGCTCCCTTCGTTTTTGATGTTCTATTTTAGTTCGCAGTTTACCTTATCCCCCGTTGGTTTCCCACTAAATTCACACCCCCTTATATAAAGGGCCCACTCAAGTCGGTCTTATTGGTGAACCCGGACAGTAGAAACAAAGTCGGTCCTGCCAGCCCAGCGCCAGCCGATCTGTGTCCCAGTACCACCTGCTAAATTGAATTTCGAGCCCGCCCTGAGCCTGATAGCTCCAATCCTCGCTTGATCTCGATGTTTTCACGACCGTAAGTCCTTCGCGATGGATCTCATAAGCCGAGTCGGAATTGGCATCGAATCCACCGATATCACCTTCGGCATAGAGGGATGTCGCCTTCCAGATCTTTACCTTCCCACGGACTCCGATGACGGGATCGACCCAGGCGATCGAGCCTTTTGCATCCAATTTCCCGGGAATTCCGACCAGCTCGCGCAGGCGAGGAAAGCGTGGGTCGCCGTTATTAACAATGCTTAGGTTGACTCCCTCGTAATTGTAGCGCGCGCCGGCGAAGAGAGAAACAATTGGTCGATTGTATCAATCACCCGTAGATAATGAACGCTTCGGCCAATCCGTCTTTCAGGTGAACGTGCGCGTTGGTAAAAGTAACCCGGGCAGAGTCGCAGAATCGCCTACCTCAATATACTGGCCGTCTCCGAAAAACTCCCACCGCCGATAGCGAAAATCAACGCTGAGGACAAGGGGGATATGAGTTAGATGGTCGAAAAGCTCGCTGAAGCTAACATCCGAGGAGCCGACTACTCCACGGACTCCACTTTCGCCGGATATACCGGAGAACCACCCAGGAAGACCGATGCGAAAGCTCCCAATCCTTGGGAGGTACCGGCGCGGGCACGATTGCCTTGGAGTCAACAATGTCCGAGCCAGCAAATGCGGTCCCGGCCGTAAGGAGAATTAAGTAGCAAAGACGAACCAACAGCTAGTAAGAGCCTGTCTAGGTATGTTTTTCATCGGCACGTGCGATTGTCGTTTGGCGGCGCGCCAGGATCGACCTGGCGCGTTAATGGTGTTTTTATGTTGTGAAAGGAGTTTGTTAGCTTGGTCGTTTTCATGTCGTTGTTTATTTTCGTGTTGTCTCTCCACCTTGCAAAGGGTGGCCCACGCATTTCACCGTTGATTCGTTAGTTACCCGACGGCAATGTCATGTTGACACCGTCCTTCTTGAGCTGCTCTCGCAACCAGGCGAACTTCTCGTAAGTTCGAGATCGTGATCGGGCCGGTGTAGCCGTCGCTCTGCAATTTGCGCGGAGGAACCTCAACGAAAGTCTTCATCACCCTCTGCAATTCCTGTCCCATGACCGGCGCCAGCCAGGTGCGCTCGGTGAAGTTATTCATGAACAGGTCGTAGCGTTCCTGCGGATCAGCCCAGAGGTCGAATATTTGAGGCACAGTGGCGACGTACTTCTCGGCGCCTTTCCAGCCGAGATTGGAGTCCACGGCCAGACCGCCAGTCGGCTGTCCGTTATCGCCGCGCAGGTTGAAGACGAATTTGTAGTTGTGATAGCGCACGCTCCGGGCAGAAGTTCGTTCTCGGTGAAGTAACACCAGGTTTCGCGCGGGTCCGGGCCGGTGCCAAAAAGCACGGGCGAAATATCGTAGCTGTCGAAGACCATCGGCTTACCCTCGAGATCCTTCTCCGGCAGCTTGATCCCGGCCAGGGCAGAAAACGTGGCCATGAAATCGAGGCCACCGACAATGTCGTAGTTCTTGCTGTTGGCCTTGATCTTGCCCGGCATCCAGGCGATCGCCGGAACGCGGTTGCCACCTTCACGGTCAGTGCCCTTGGTGCCGCGGAACGGCGTGTAGCCGGCATCCGGATAAACATCCTGCCAGGCGCCGTTGTCCGTCGTCCAGAAGACCAGGGTGTTACCCTTGTCGAGGCCGAGCGTGCGAACCTTGTCCATGATGTGACCGATGCGGGCGTCGTTTTCGACAGAGGGAATCGGCATACTTGCTTTTCGACATCGACTTATGGATGAAGTCGGGGTGCGGCATGTTAGGCTGGTGCACCTTCATGAAGTTGACGTTGATGAAGAATGGCTTGTCCGGAGTCTTGGCGGCATCATCCAGAAACTCCATCGCCGCCTTCTCGATGTAAGCGTCCAGAAAGGAATGCCGACGACACCGTCGGGGTATGTCACGCCGTCGATCGTGACGGACGTGCCAGGCTTGTCCACATACTGGCCGTTGACCTTGAAGTCTTCGTGCGCTTTTTCGCCGGCATTGCCTGACATCATGCCCTTGGTCACCTTGTTGGAACATGGCACGCAGCTCCTCCGGCATGTCCGGGAACCACGTTGGGTCAGCATAGGTATAAGCATTCAAGTGATAGATGCCCATGCTCTTCATCTGGTCGTAACCGTGCGCATTCGGGAGCGCATAGTCAGCTTCGCCCAGGTGCCATTTCCCGGTGAAGTAGGTCTTATAACCCGCGGTCTTTAACTGCGAGCCAAGGGTCCACTCCGCCTTGGGCAATCCGCCACCCTGACCTTGAAAGGCCACGGTCGTCATGCCGCTGCGATTGGGAAAGCGCCCGGTCTGCATGGCCGCGCGCCCGGGCGTGCAGCTCGGCTGAGCATAGAAGGAGAAGAAGGTCATTCCTTCCTCCGCCATTTTGTCGAGATCGGGCGTCGGCATGCCGCGTCCAATCCCGCCGCCATAGACGCCGGAATCGCCATAGCCAAAGTCGTCCGAGACGATCAGGATGATGTTAGGTTTGTCTGCCGCCTGAGCCGAGACCGCAACAAGTGCGGCGATCAGCGGAGCGGCCCATCGCATTGTTTCTTAATTTCATAGTTTTGTGGGTTCTTTCTTGGTGTAGGTGTTGTCGAAGAAAATAATCAGTTCATTTCGCCGCGGTCTTTCTGTTGCGCTTGTCCGGCGCTTCCGCGTCGTGACGCAGCGAAAGCCGATGTGAGACATTCCAGTGTCGGTAGCGGTACCGTTACGGGCGGAGGGACGGTAGTTCAGGCAGTATTGATCGCTGCAAAGGAACGAGCCGCCCTTGGTCACTCGCTTGGGCTGGTTCGGTTCGTCGGGATCGAGACTCTCGCTCGGGCCTTGCGGATTAGTCGTTAGGCCGACTCTTGCCAGCAGCTCTGGTAATAGTCGGTGCGATACCAATCGCTGCACCATTCCCAGGCGTTGCCGATCATGTCGTAAAGGCCGTAGCTATTCGGCGGGAAACTGCGCACGGGTGCGAGACCGCAAAGCCATCAGCCGCTGTGTCTTGATAGGGGAATTCGCCTTCGAAAATATTGGCCATCCATTTGCCATTAGGCGTGAGTTCCTCGCCCCAGGCATAGCGTTTCTTCTTCCAGGCCGCCGCGGGCGGCAAACTCCCATTCCGCTTCCGTCGGCAGTCGCTTGCCCGCCCACTTCGCATAAGCCGCGGCGTCGTCCCACGAGACCTGGACGACCGGATATTGCTCGCGCCCTTTGATACTGCTTCCCGGTCCGTCCGGCGCGCGCCAGTTTGCGCCCGGAGTCCAGCGCCACCAATTGCGGACATCGCCTAACGAGACCGGGCCCGGTGGCCGGGAAAAAACCAGCGAACCGGGAACAAAGACATCGGCCGGTGGCCGTTCCGTGCCCGGCGGCAATTGCTTCTTCATCTCCTCCCAATCCGGCTTTCGCTCCGCGATCGTGACATAACCTGTCGCCTGCGACGAACTTCGCGAACTCCGCGTTCGTCACCTCGGTCGCGTCCATCCAAAATCCATCCACCCGGACATGATGAGCTGGCCTTTCCGGCGCATAGCTTCGCGTCTCGTCCGTTCCCATGGTGAATTCGCCGCCGGGAATCCAAACCATGTTCGCCGGACCACTCGCTGCCGGAGCCGGTTGCTTCTTGGAATCGGTCGACGTGGATGCAGCGACAGGAGTGTTCTTTGCGAGAAGCTGCGTAACCCGCGAAGGCGCCCGGCAAAGCCCACACTTTGCTTGCTCTGCCTCGCCCGGAGCTGCCAGCGCGCGAATTGAGAGAATGGCCAGCGCGAGAACCGACAAGGCGAGGCGGAGCCGCCATGCGGTCCACTGCCGTCCAAAGTTCCGGGCTGGTTTCATAGATCGCTATCTCATTGCCGATTGTATGTGAGGCTCCGTGTTTTGTGTTTTGCTTGATTACTGGGGAAATGCGTCGCCGCTGATTCCGCTCAAAAATTAAAGCCCGCCTGAAGAAATGGGCCGTTCAACGAAGTCTTGTTGGTAAAGCGATCGCTGGAGTAATCGTTCTGGATAAAACGCCAGCCGACATCAGTGTAGAACCAGCGGCTGATCTGAAATTCTGCGCCGCCTCCGACTTCAAAGGCCCAGTCCGATCCAACCGTAAAGCCGCCGACACTGCCCTTGGCATAGAGCGAGATAGCCTTGGCCACCTTAATCTTGCCGCCGATTCCGGCGATCGGATCCACCCAATCGTGCGAACCGGAAACTTTCAGACTGGCCGGGATCCCAAGGCGCTCACGCAACAAAGGAAATCGCGGATCGTTATTATTCGCAATATCGAAGTCAACGCCCGCATAGCTGTAGCGGGCGCCGGCAAAAATCGTGAGATATCCCTTCTCACAATTGATCAGGCGATAACCGAGGAACATCTGCCAGAAGCCGGTCTTTAGCTTGATGTTCGCATCGGTAAAGAGCAGACCGGGCAGTTGGACCGAATCGGAAACGGAGAGGTATTCGCCGTCGCCAAACATTTCCCAGCGATTGTGCCGCACAGAAAGCGAGAGCACGGCGATTGCATCCAGCTTGGCCAGGACATCCTTGAAGTCGATGTGCACCGGAGCAACCACTCCGCCTGTGCCGAAGTCGCCATCGATCAGTGGAATCCAGCCAGGGAAACCGATGCGAAACTCCCATTCCTTGGGAGGTTCACAGCCCGGCGACGGAGCAGGCGCGGGTGCGACCGACTTGGAGTCCGTAGTCTCGAGCCCGGCAAAGACGATTGCGGCCGGCCGGGAAAATGATCGCGCACAGAGACTAGTATTCGTGATCTCATATGTGGCCTTTCAGTTCGCGGCGATAACGAGCCATGTCTCGTTGATCGCCGGCTTGAGTTCACTTCAGAGGCTAGGAGTTACTGGCCGGTGCCTTTGCTGGCCGCCTCGGCCTGGGCCATCTTCTTCGCCATCTCCGCTTTCACGGCGTCAAGGTTGAAGCTCGCGCCCCGCTGCATCGGCGGGTAATCGAGGAAGGTCTGGAGTTCCTTGCCCATGACCTGCTGGACGAAGACAAAGCGCCAGAATTGGAACTTGAACCAGTCGAAGTATTGCTGCGCGCCTTCTTTTGTCCCGTTGTTCGGCCAACCCTGGCGCTCGAACGGATCGAGGCGCAGGTTGATCAGAGTAAGGCACGTCAACGTGCGTCTTTTCACCCAGCCAGCCGTCGGGCTGGTCGATGAAGCGATACTTGTAGTCGTCGATGCGCACCGCGCCGACGGAGCTTTCGCCGAGGTAAAAGATCTCGTGACGCGTCGGACGGGCCTTTGCCGGTGATGCATGGCCATCTGGTTGTAGCCGTCGAGATGGTTCTTATAAGTCCGGTCGCCGAGCTTCACGCCCTTGAGCAACTGGTCGGTGATGTCCGGATTGCCGGCGGCGGCGAGGAAGGTCGGGAACCAGTCCAGGCCGGAGAAGATGCCGTTCTGGACCGAGTCCGCCGGGACATGGCCGGGCCAGCGCAGGATGCACGGCACGCGGAAACCGCCTTCCATGATCGTCCCTTTGCACTGCGCGAATGGCGTCGTTCCGCCATCGGGCCAGGTGAAGACTTCGGTGCCGTTGTCGGTGGTGAAGACGACGATGGTGTTGTCATCCACGCCCAGCTCTTTGAGCTTCGCCATGACGATGCCGATGTCGTCGTCGAGCTGGGCCATGCCGGCTTCTTCTTCCGACCAGCCATTCTACCGAGTTGCGCATCTTCTCATACTTGTCCGAGAGATGGGTGACGATGTGCATGCGCGTCGGATTGAGCCAGCAGAAGAACGGCTTGCCGTCCGTTTTGGCTTTCTCGATGAACTTCAAGGCGAAATCGCGGATCTCGTCGTCCACGGTCTTCATCCGCTCGGGATAAAGCGTGCCGGCGTCCTCGATCTTCTGTTTGCCGACCTTGCCCCAGCGCGGCATGTCGGTCGGATCGTCCGTGGTCGGTGGCCCAGGAGTGAACCATGTTGCGCGGGCCGACCTTATCCAGCAGCTCCTGCGGATAGTTAGGGTGGGCCGGGTCTTCCATCGCATCGAGGTGATAGAGATAGCCGAAGAACTCGTCGAAGCCGTGGACGGTGGGCAGGAACTCATTTCGTCGCCGAGATGGTTCTTGCCGAACTGGCCGGTGGCGTAGCCCTGCGCTTTCAGCGCGGTGGCGATGGTGCAAGCCTCGGCCGGCAGTCCGGTGGGCGCGCCCGCCTGGCCGACTGTGGTCATGCCGGTGCGGATGGGCAATTCGCCGGTGATGAAGTTGGCGCGACCCGCCGTGCAACTCGCTTCGGCGTAGTAGTCGGTGAAGAGCATTCCTTCCTTGGCCAGCTTGTCGAGGTTCGGCGTCCGCCCGGCCATCATGCCGCGATGGTAGGCGCCGATGTTCCACATGCCGATGTCATCACCCATGATGAAGACGATGTTTGGTTTCGTGTCCGCCGCTTGCACCGAAGCGACGAATCCGACTGCCAGCCCGAAGGCGACTGCAATTTGTTTGAGTCTGTGTTCCAGTTTCATATTGCTTTGATTTGGTGTCTTGCCGACAACCATATTCCTCACCTGCGCGCGGCCCTAGGTATAAGACCTAAGTCCAATGGACCTTAGTCGTATCGCCTTCGATCGAGGGAGATCGGGCCGAGTCAACTCGACTCGGCGTCCGCCGTACGGATATGCCCGACGGAGAATTGTGTCCTCCCGGCGAGTATTTCGAAAACGCGGATCGCCGCGTAAATTCTTGTCAGGCCGCCGCAGCTTTCTTCACAAGCGCAACCAGGTCTTCCTCGTGGAACGGTTTCGAAAGGAAACCCAAAGCGCCGGCGTCCAATGCGACCTGGCGAGCGGCTGGATCATCCCGTCCGCTGATGAAGATGATGCGTGTTTCCGGCGAATCTTTCCGGAGGATGGCTTGCACATCGAGTCCGTTCACGTCCGGCATACAGACGTCCAGGATTGCCACCCGACACGGCGCTTGCCTGACGGTCGCAAGAAAGGCTCCCGCCTGGCTAAACTTTTCCACCGCATAACCCTCCGACTTCAGCAATCGATCCAGCGCCTTTAGCATCGAAGGGTCGTCATCAAGGAGACAGATGGAGGTCTTCTCGAATGCGCACATTTTTGACACTGGCCCTGCAAAGACTTTATGAGGATGAACAGACGTCATCATTACGTTCCGAAGCGACACCCCACTCTCCGGCATCCGCCGCCGGGAAGCACATTAGACCTTGGTCTCACGAATCCCGGGCGTCCGGTATATGCACGTTTGTCTTGAATCGAAAAGGCAACAGACCGACAGATGCCTGCGACTAGGCTGTTCCCGACTTCGCTTCCGTTGCTTCAGGCAGGCAAATGGTGAAAATCGCGCCGCCGCTGTCGCCATTCTCTGCGGAAAGTGTCCCGCCATGTGCCTCGATGATGGTTCTCCCGATCGCCAGTCCCATCCCGGTTCCCTCCTCCTTGGTTGTAAAAAATGGCTCGAATAGGTGATCCACAATTCCCGCCGGAAAGCCCGGTCCGCTGTCGCGCACGCTCACACAGATTTGCCCCTCGTTTACGCGGTCGGCCCGGATGACGACGAGACGGACATCAACCCGCATAACACTTAAGGCGTCGAATGCGTTCAATGTCAGGTTCAGCAACACTTGGAGCAACTGAACGCGATCGCCCATGACGACTCCCGCGCTCGCATCAACCTCCGTGACCAAAGTGACCCGTTTCGCCGCGGCGTCCGCCCTAACGATGCGGAGGAGGTCGCGGACGACTTCGTTTATGCGGATGAGCGAGCGGGTCCCTTCGCTCTTGCGCACCATGTTACGGATTCCCTCAATCACTTCGCGCGCGCGGTGTCCGTCCGAGATGATATCGGCGAACAATTCGTGTAGCTCCTCGGTTCCGATTTGCCCTCGGGCAATCATCCGTTGGCCGGCGCTGGCGTTCGTTACCATCGCCCCAAGCGGATTGTTTACCTCGTGCGCGAGGGAGGCCATCAGTTCGCCCATCAAGGCAAGACGTCCGACGCGCGCGAGTTCCATGGTTTGAAGCTGGTGGTCCAACTCGGCCTGCCTCCGCTCCGTGATATCAATGCATGAGCCGATATAACCAAGGAACACGCCGTCGGCGCCAGAGCGCGCGGTCCCCGTGTCCAGAACCCAGCGGTATTCGCCATCGTTGCGCCGCAAGCGGTATTCCATCGTAAATGGTTGCCTGGCATCGAAGGCCTCGCCATAGACTCGCAGGCAATGCTCGAAGTCTTCCCGATGCACACCTTCCGTCCAGCCGGTGCCGAGTTCCTGCTCAAGAGTGCGGCCCGTGAAGTCGAGCCAGCCCTTGTTGAAGAAATTGCAGAGCTTGTCCGGACCCGACATCCAGATCATGACCGGCGCGACATCGGCGACGATCTGGAAACGCGCTTCACTCTCGCGCAACGCCTCTTCCGTGCGTTTGCGTTTGGTGATGTTGCGCGTCATGCCGCGCAAGCAGACTGCTTGGCCGCGTTCGTCGAACTCGACTCGACCGTAGCCGGCGACCCAGCGCTTCTCACCGGAGGGCCGCACGATGTGATACTCGCTCTCAAACTCCCCTCCGGATGTGAGCGAAGCTCGGATGAGCTTCTCGATTCGATCGCGGTCCTCCCCGTCGATCGTTCTGAGGAATCGGTCGAAGTTGACCCGCTCGGTCTCCGTAAAGCCGAACAACATCCGTCCTTCTTTCGTTATCCAGACCTCATCGTCTGGGAGGTTCCAGCTCCACAGAGCGAGGTTTGCCGCGCTGGCAGCGAGGCCCATTCGCAATTCGCTCTCCCGCAGGGCGGCCTCGCTCGCTTGAAACTGTCTGGCAAGCTGGGCCGCGCGAAGCAGATCGTCGCTCAACTCGTAGCCCATCGCGGCGATCATGCCCAGGTAAGCAAAGCTGACAAAGAAGGGCGTCTGGATTAGTCCCCAACCTACCAGCACCGATGCGCCGAGGATCAACGTGATAAAAAAACCTGCGGTCCCGCTCACCAGAATCGCGCGCCGGTGGTCGCCGCGGCGCCAGACGGTGATCGTGACATCTACGAGAAAGATAATTAACAACAGCAAACCCACCTGACCAACCAGGGTCCATGGGTTTGGCACGCCGACCGCAATCGAGACCCTCTCCCCTCCCCACCACGAAAAATTCCGAAGATGCGAAATCTCTCGATAGTTGAGATTCGTCTTGGAAAGAAAATTGAGGGCCAGGGCCAATGTGCGCAGGCCACAGATAGTCCACACCAGCCACCGTCGCCCGGCGCGGAGATAGAGATGTATGAACCAGACGACTGATACGAGGAGTACCCATAACGGGAGGTGTGCCCATCGAATCACAGCCCCGTATTGGGCGCCCGTCTCCGCTTGCGTCGCGATGAACTCGAGTCCAGCGATGACTCCCGCCGCCGCGGCGCTGCACGAGAACAGCAAACGCTCCCACCCCTGTCGCTGTCTGAGCGGCACCAGCAGGTAGATCCCCGCCAGCGTGAAACATAACGCGCTGGGCATCGACCAAAGGAGTGTGATCCAGCTCATGAACCTGGGATGAAGAATGCTCCGATAGGTTCGATGGTGCAACGAACACAGCGCGGAGTCGATGCCAAATAAGGGGCCCACTTGGGACCCCAAGTGCCGCGCATTAACGGAGAAAGCCGCAACAGTTGCTACGGCATGGTCAAGACATCGTCTGGCACACCGAGCCACTTCGCCGCCGCGCTGCGATCCGTAAAGAGGGAAACGCCAATCGGCGAATGGTCGGTCAGCATCTTATGCAGCTTGGTGTAATGAACCGTCGCCGGGCTCGTGACATAGAAGGCAGATTTGATCGGCGGGTTTGGCGCGTAGGTAAGGCGCCGGTGCAACGCGACGTCAAAGACAAACCTGAAGTTCAAATCAACCGCATCGAGCGCCGACAAATCGGAGAATCGGTTGAACGGTTTGCTGGATCTCGTTTCCGCCGATCCGATGAACACGACAATCTCGTTCACGATTGCCTCGGTCAGAATGCGGTGTGGCTTCCAGAGAAAGAGAGAGTGATCTTTTCGGAAAAAAACATGCTCAGGAAGTTTCAAAATTGCCTCCTCTATTTTTGAAACCCTGACCTATGGCTTCGCCAGAAAGACGGTCTTCCAGTCGTTCTTGCATTTTCAACACCGTCCAACCTTTCGCGGCGGCTTCATCGACTCCGTTGTCTAACCGGCCGTGTATTGCAGCAGTCGCAGGTCGCCGTCGGAATTTCCCGACGGGCTCGGATATTTCCTCCGCGCCTAATCCTTAACCAAAACCACCAAATCTCCCTGGCGGGCGGCGGTGAAGGAATACGTTTGACCACTTGTCACCGACAGAGTCGCTGATGCTGCGGCCTGGTTCACATCATTGGGCACGGGAATGGCGGTCACGACGTGCCGGCCGGGTGTCAGGTAACCGTCGTAGGTGTCGCCGACCCTGACGTCAGCGACCTTGGCTCCGTCCACTGAGACGATCAGACCGATCCCCAAATTCGCCGCTCGATTTATCACGAGATGGCCCCCACTTTTGCTGTTGGCGGTGCTCGCTACATTCGGCTGCGTACCTGACCCCGCTGGTTGACTTGTTCCGCAAGCGGCGAGGGCGAGGCAAGCGCACGCGCATGCAAGGCCGGATAGATTTCTGCTGAATTGATATCGATTCATGGTTGATCCTTCGGTTTTGGATTTTCTCTGGTCTTCGCGATCGTTAGGTAGCTAGTTTTGCGAGCTGACTTTAGTGATCAGCACGATGCCAATCGCTGTACCGTTATCTCCACCCTCTCCCGTAGAAGCCACCGTAGAAGCCAGGACCCCACGCGTTCCCCCATCCGTACATCGAGGTTTGATTTAGTTGCGCGGCCATGAGGTTGTCGTTGCTCATTTGCTTTGCCAGTCGCAGTTGCTGGTAGGCCTGGTATTCCGTCGGCGTTCCCACGTACGCCTGATTGGTAGAAGCTGGCTGCACGTAGAACTGCTTTCCTTTCCATGTGATCAAAGTGAGCTTGTCTGCCGGCAATGTGGCCAGCAGTTCCTGCTTTTTCGGCGTATCTGCGGCGACCAGCCTAAAGCCTGCCGCCGACAATAAATCCGTAGTTTGTGTGGTCGTGCTGGCGCAGCCAGCGACGATGGCCAGGAGCGTGATTGCTCCGAGGAGTTTTAGTGTTTGTTTCATCGACTTTTCTTTCTTTCTCTGGCGCGTTATAGGGGAGGTTGTGGAAAAAGCATAGTGGCTCTCGCTGAGACGAACGGTTGCCTGGTCAGCGGCAACACAATTCATAGAGGTGAATTTCGGCGTTAGGCCGTGAATGCGCCATGGGACCTTAGTCCTATAGGCCGATCGCTGCCGAATCAACCAATGTGCCAGAGAGAAAAGCACCAGCCAGGACCACTAGCCGCAAGTGGGTTCCGGGGATTTCCTAAGATAAGAACTGCGCCGAAGTTATAGAGCACCGTCGCGGTGACGAATCCGCGCACGCTCGATCAGTCGGTTAAGTTGACTTGAAAGACCTACACTCCGATGGAGGACGCGAGCCCTTCGGTTTCACCGGCAAGGTAAATGACCACGCCGTTCCCATTGGTCAGCCTGGCATGCCTCTTCCCTGCGATCAGCGTGAGTTCCCCGGCGGACGCCGCGGTAGCGACTTGGCCGCTCCCGACTGCCCCGAAGTCTCAAAGTCGCGGATTCTACGCTCGAACTCGCGTCAGCAAGTCATTCCTCTGCCGACAGCAGCCACTCCCAGGGCGCGCGACTACCCCCCAATGGAGCGACCCAGCTACTGGCTTTCGTCTTTGTCCTCGTCGCCCCAGTCGTCATCCGTCTCTTTCCAGCTCTTATCCGGGTCATACCGGTCCATGGCTTGGAATTGCTTGAGCGTGTCGGGTCCGAGATCCTTCTCGTAAACAACGCCATCCGGGCCGACGATGAAGCTCTTCACTCCGGTGACCCGATACTGCGCGGGCGCAGCCGCGAGAGCGAAGCCGGTGATCATCGCGCCTTCGACGACAAAATCCATCTGCTCCCATCCGCGCCGACGGGCCTTGTCCTTTTAACACTTTGAAATAGTAGCCGCGAAACGGCTCGCTCTTTTCAGTATAGCCTCTTTCGATCGCGCGGGCGACACCCTCACCGACCGGACCGCCCCAGGTCCCATCAGAGTTCTGCCAGGCGAGCCCATCGTGTTTTCCGGGCGTGCTGATAATGCGCTGCGCGTATTGGTTAACCTTCGCATCATCGTGTTTTTCCTGCGCGTAGTCGTGCTGCGCTACTACGTAACCGCGACAAATGGCAATCGCATCCAGTTCGTTCGCGCCGATGCGCCGGTTGAGGATCTCTTCGCGGCCTACCTCGGTATCGAATGACCACTTACCTTTGTGCTTAACGATCGGAATCGGCAGGGTGAGCTGATCGTTCCCAACTGTTACGAGAGCGCGATTTTTGTTCTTGGGATCGGTTCCCACCTCGGTCTTTTCCTTCGCTTTGGCGACGAAGGCCAGGGCTCGATTCTTATCCCCGACGGCATCTTCCGAGCTAACGATATCGTCGCTCCCCGGTCCCAGGATTTCCTTGAGCGCCGCGACGTCGAATGATCCTGCGGCCTCAATCAAAGAATCTGCCGCCTCCTTCGGCGTGTTGAATTCCTTGCCTTGGGGCTGCGATGTTGCTGCGTCCTTCTTCATCTCGGGCGCTGCTTGCAGCACGCCGCCAGATCGTGAGCGCGAATAGTGAGGCAAATCTTAGCCAGGATCGAAAGATGAGATTGTGATTTCATAGGGCTTCTCCTCATTTCTATTAGCGCCTGCCGCCTCCGCCTCCTCCTTTGCGCCCACCGCCGCCACCACCACTAAGTCCGCCGCCACCCATGCTCTTGCCTCCTCTGTTGCTACTGGCTTTAGCCTGATGTCCGCTGCCGCCACTTATGGCACCGCCGCCGCTACGCGACGCAGAGCTGCCCTTATTTCCCATGTTCTTATTGCCAATCTGATCCCCGCCACCACTCGACCGATTGGCGCCGCCAGCTCCAGCTGAACCACCTACCTTGCCAGCGCCGCCGGCGCCACCGGGTTTACCAACTCCACCTGCGCCGCCAGGACCGCCAGCCTTTCCGACTCCGCCTGCGCCGCCAGGCTTTCCAACTCCACCTGCACCGCCAGGACCGCCAGGCTTTCCAACTCCACCTGCGCCACCAGGACCGCCCGGCCTTCCGGCCCCGCCTGCACCGCCAGGCTTGCCAACTCCTCCCGCGCCACCGACGCCACCAGGACGACCTGCCCCACCAGCGCCACTCGCGGCGCGTCCACCAAACTTATCCGCGGTTCCTCGATCACCGTAAGGAGCGTTACCGCGATGTTGCGGGTTATGCCCCCACTTACCTGCCTCACCTGCTTTAATGTTATTCTGCTTATTGTAGTTTTTGACGTAGTTGTTGTTGACGTTGACGTTGACGTCGCCGTTGTCCCAACCACAGCCGTAGCCCCAGTTATTGCCCCAGGCCGCGCCTAGCGCCATAGCCCCACCGAACGCGAGCGCGCTGCCAGCTATGTAGCCCGGGTAGGTATAACTTGGATACGGGACTGCGGGCTCCCCATAGACGACCGTGGGGTCATAGGAAGGAACATAAACCGTGCTGGGATCGGCTTGTTCGACGACGATCACTTGCTCGCTGCCAACCGTTTTCGTTTCTACTTTCTGTTGTTCGCCCGTCTGCAACGCTCCTTTGCTTTCGGCTTTCGCCCGCATGCGCTGGACGGCGTCCATCACGTCTTTTTGCTGAGCGAGAAACGCGTTCCCCATGTCCGATGTCCATTGGATATTTCCAACCATGCGCTGGGTCACCTCGGGGAAGGCCGCCATTGCCTGCACGCTCGGATCCCAGGGCTGTTTCGCCACCGCGTCGGCCAGCGCCTGGTCCTTCAGCTCCTTGTTCTTGTCCAGCCACTGCCCTAATTGCATGACCTCGATCGGATAAGTGGAAGCCGCCAGCGTCTGCGCCAGCAGCGGATCGGGATAAAGCGCGATCGGCGCGACTAACGAATCCAGTTGGTCGGCCGAAATCGCCGGCGCCTCCGCCGTTTCCGATGCGGCGGCCGTTTCGGGCTCCGTTCCCTGAGCATCCGCCGCAGGTTGACCCATCAGCAGCAGCACCGCGGGAAAAATAGGGACAGCGCGACGGAACAGACTCGTTCTCATTCTGCCAACTTACGACCAGCGAGCGGAAGCCGCCTATGGGACCTTAGTCGTAAGGCGAAAGGGCACGTCTGGCTGGGGCCCGGTCCTTTTCTACTTCACGCTTTCGGCGCGGCGGCTTTCACTTCGTCGCTCGCACCGGCGGCGTAAGTCTCGAAGTTCTTGTTGAAAAGGCCGGCGAGTTTTTTCGCGGTCGCGTCGTAGGCAGACTTATCGGCCCAGCTATCGCGCGGTCGCAAAATCTCCGACGGCACGCCGGGAACTTCGGTGACGACATCGAAACCGAAGATTGGATCGCGTTCTGTTTTTGGATTTTTCAGCGCGCCGGTGTGAATGGCGTCGATGATGCCGCGCGTGTTTTTCAGACTGATGCGTTTGCCGACGCCGTAACCGCCGCCGCCCCAGCCAGTGTTGACCAGCCAGACGCGCGCTTTTTGTTTGCGCATTTTTTCCGCAAGCAGCTCGGCGTATTTGCTCGGATGCCAGACGAGGAACGGCCCGCCGAAGCAGGGAGAGAAAGTAGCCTGCGGTTCGGTCACACCCATTTCGGTGCCCGCAACTTTTGCGGTGTAACCGCTGATAAAATGATACATGGCGTGGGCGGGTGAGAGCGACGCGATTGGCGGCAGGACACCGAAGGCATCGCAGGTAAGAAAGATCACGTCGGTCGGATGGCCGGCCATGCAGGGAATCTTCGCGTTCTGGATGAACTCGATCGGATAAGCGCCGCGCGTGTTCTGGGTAATGCTGACGTTGGTGTAATCGACCATGCGATCTACATCGAGAACGACGTTCTCGAGGACGGCGCCGAAACGCAGCGCCTGGAAAATGTCCGGCTCGCTTTCCGAGGTGAGATTGATCGCCTTGGCGTAGCAACCGCCTTCGATGTTGAAGATTCCCTCGTCGGTCCAGACATGTTCGTCGTCGCCGATGAGGTGTCGTTTCGGATCGGCAGAAAGCGTTGTCTTGCCAGTTCCGCTAAGTCCGAAAAGCAGCGACGATGCGCCGGTCTCCTTGTCGGCTGTGGCCGAGCAATGCATCGAGAGCAAACCGCGTTTCGGCGCGAAATAATTCGCGACCGTGAAGACACCTTTCTTCATTTCACCGGCGTATTCGGTGCCGAGGATGACCAGCTCCTTGTCCTCCAAACTAAGATCGATGCTGGTGGTCGATCCCATCCCACTCGTTAGGCGATTGGCCGGAAAGGCGCCGGCGTTGATGATAACAAAGTCGGGTGTGCCAAATTTCGCCAACTCATCCTTTTTCGGACGGATGAGCATGGTGTGCATGAAAAGCGCGTGATACGGCCGGGAGCAGATGACGCGCACTTTGATTCGATATTTCGGGTCCCAACCGGCGAAACCGTCGAAGCAATAGAGGCGCTGCCGCGTGTTCAGATAATCGAGCGCGCGCTGGCGATTGATCTGAAAAGTGCGCTCATCGAAAGGAATGTTGACCGAGCCCCACCAAATGTCGTTCTTCGATTCGGGCCGTTCCACGACGCGCTTGTCTTTGGGCGAGCGTCCGGTCTTGACTCCGGAGTAGGCGACGAGGGCACCGTTCTCCGCGATGCTCGCGTCTTTCTCGAAGCGGATGGCGTGCTCGTAGAGGGAGCTGGGCGGGAGGTTGCGATGAACTTCGGCCACCGTGAGACCGTGGCCCGTGAGGTCGAATGTAGTCGGCGTATTCATTGTTGTAGAGTTTCAGCAAACATCAACGCGACGAACGGCGCGCGCCAATCAGACCAACGTCTTATTCCCAACGCGGCCTCCCAAGCTTCGCCCTTCTTGCGCGACTACGTCCGCGTTGCAGGCTTGAGCGGCGGCGCGGCCTTGGGAGCTTCCGGTAATTTCTGCGGCTGACCGGCCGGCGCCGGTTGGGGCATGCGGACGAGCAGCCAGGTCTGGGTGCGGTTGGCGTCGAAATGAATCACAACCGGTGAAACATCCTGGGTCAGATTCGCCAGGCTCGTCTCATAGAGTGTTTTGCCGTTGTCGCCGATCCGCCAGGCGGCGCGCTGAGTCGTCTTGTCTACTTTGCCCGCCACCTGTTTGCTGTCGTTTGTCAGCGTGCTCTGGAACGCGCCGCTGATTACGCCTTCGCGATTAACCGAGAGTTGGAAAAACATGACCGGATCGCCCCGTTCCTCCTGCGCGAGAGCGAAAACGCCCAGCGGCATCCAATCGCCTTGCTGCTTCGGGTCGGCCGGGGGCGTGGGCGGCGGCGGTTGCTCGACAGTCTGAGCCGCTTCCAAGATCGGTCCGTCATACTGCTTGGCTGGCACCGGTTTCCCATCAACATAAACGGTGTCGCCCTCGTAAATCACATTCATCCCGTAATCGGTGTAAACCGGCTCCGATGGCACTGCGGTGTAAGTGGCTACCGAACTCCAGGTAGGCGTGCCCCACCACCACCACGGATCAGACGGATAATAGCCAGGCCAGTAACCGCCCCAGCCCCAATATCCCCACCAGGCATCGTCGAAGACATCATCGTAGAAGTCCTGCGCATTGTCCCAGATCTCGTCGGCGCGATCGGCCCGGTAATCCCATAGCTCTTCGCGATGCTGCTGCCAATCCTCGCGCCGCTGATCGCGCCAATCCTGGCGATCATTGCGCGCGTTCTCCAGTTTATCCCAGCGTTGGTCACGGTTATTTTTGAATTCATCGCGGCGTTGCTGACGTTGTTCACTCCGCTTATCCCAGGCTTCACTGCGATTATCGACCCGGTCGCGCCATTGGCCGTCGCGGTTCTGTGACCGCTCACTCCAGTTAGGACGCTGCTCGGGACGCGAGGGCCGGTCACCCGCCCCGCCGCGGCGGTCGGCTGGCAACTGACTGGGACGGTTGGCAATCGCGCCACCAAGAGCGGCACCCGCGCCAGCACCGGCAGCTGCGCCTAGAAAGTTACCAGAGCCCTTCGCTGGCAGCTGAGACGGTTTGTTACCGGGCCGCGTCCCAGCATCCCCGCGAGATGGCTTCGTGCCAGTGGAAGGCTTTTGCGAAGGTCGAGTTCCACTACTTGGTCGATTACCCGACGGTAACTGCGTGGCTCCGCCGCCGGTTGAAGGACGTGTGCCAGTCGAAGGACGCTGAGAACCGCTGGCTGGCACTCGACCACCGCTTGGCCGTGAGCCGCTGCCGGATCCTGAGATGCTTCCGCCCGAGAAGTAGGATGAGGAAAAATCGCCGCCGCCGCGAGATGAGCTGGAAAAGTCACTTCCGCCAAGACTTCTCCCGAAGTCCGACGAACTCATCCCGCCGCGAGAGTAACTACCTCCGCCGTAGCTTCCTCGCGAATAGCTGCTACCCCCGCCGCCGTAACTGCCGCGCGAAAAGCTGCTACCGCCGCCGCCATAACTGCCCCGTGAGAAGCTACCACCGCCGCCGCCGCGGGAAAAGCTTCCGCCGCCACCCCGGGCCCCTCCGCCGCCGCCACGTCCGCCACCGCGGCCCAGCGTGTTAACACTGGTAATAATAAGTGCGGCACCCGCCATGGCCGCTAAAAGTAGCCTAAGTCGTACGCGCATGACTTAGTTTCCCTTCACTCGGTTGATCTCAATCCGCGGAATGCCGGGCTGCGGATCTCCGTCGAGGGTACGATTGTTCGATTCCCAGCTGAATTTGTCGTTAGTCAGTTTTACAAAAGTGTTATCAGCTGCCGTGCGACTTCCATCGGGAGTTACACCGGTCTCGCGTAAGAGCCAGCGGTCTCCCTCGCGCGTCCATCGCCCTTGTGAGAAACCACCCTCGTCGTCGAAAGTCCAGGATCGAATACAATGCTCGACCGGATCCCACCCAATAACCTGCCAGCCTTCCATGGTTGTCTCGCCCGCCCGCTTCACCTCGATGTTGCGCGTGATGAAATTACCGCCCTTGGCCCAGACATACTGACTGCGCACCGTCAGGTCATCCGACTTATCCGCTTCCTCCCAATCACCGACCAACCAGGCAAGCTCGGAGAGCTGGTCATGCGGCGACACGTCGCCCAGGGGAGTTTCGATCAGTTGGCTGATCTTCCATTTGCCGTCCTTCTTGACGTAGAACGCGGCGTACTGCGCACCGCTTTTCTCACCATTCTTCGCCGTCACGGTGGTAAAGCCTTTTTCCATCACGACTTCGGGTGCGAGCACGCGCACGGAATCGAGATTGATCGCGAGCGTTGCACCTTTCCTCGCTTTAAAGGTCTCCATGATGCTCTTTTCGATGGCGGCGCGGCCATCAAAAGTGCGGCCATCGTCCGCGGTATATTGCGCGTCGTCAGCGAAAAAGTCGGCCAAAGTCTTGACGTCCGCTTTGGCATAAGCGGCTTCATAAGCGCGATCGTTAGCCATGATCGCGACTTTTTCGGGAGAATTGTCCGCCGACTCCTGCGCGACAGAGAAACCGGCAAGCGCGGCTGAGACGGAAACGAGCAAGGCAATGATTTTCATAGGCTGGTGCAGATGCGAAAACGAATTTGCGGCAGATGCGGATATAGCGTCCATAAGATTAAAGTCCAGTGCAGGAAACGGACGGTTGGAGTATCGGAAAAGCAAGCCCGATTATTCCGGCGACCCGGCTAGAAGTCATTTCATAAATAGCAGTGTCATTCTGCGCGCAGCGAAGAATCTCTGATCTTCTGTGCTTTTGGAGTGACCAAGCTGGCGAACATGGTCAGAGATCCTTCGCTCCGCTCAGGATGACAACCTTTTTGGATTTAGGAAATGGCTTCCAGAAGATCTTGGACTCCGATCCGCCGGGCGCTACGCTGATTATTAGGCCAGGATGGCTCAATGGACGCGGTCGTTACCGCTCGCATCCTCTACCACTCATCGTCTGTCGCTTGCCAGCTCTTGTCCGGATTATAGCGCTCCATGCTTTGGAACGTCTTGAGGGTGTCCGGCCCCATGTCCTTTTGGTAAACAGTTCCGTCAGGCCCAACGATAAACGTGGTCACACCGGTGACTCGATATTGGGCCGGAGCTGCAGCGAGAGCGAACCCACCAATCATGGCGCCCTCCACCACAAAATCCATTTCGCCCATGGGCGCGGCCGGGCCCTGTCCCTTGAGACACCTTGAAGTAATAGCCGTGATACGGTTGACTCTTCGATGAGTAGCCTTGCTCAAGAGCTTTCGCTATCTCGTCACCAACCGGACCTCCCCACGTGCCGTCCGCATTCTGCCATGCCAGACCGTCATGTTTCCCAGGCGTGCTGATAACTCGTTGCGCATACTGATTTACCTTGGAGTCATCATGCTTTTCCTCGGCATATTCCCCCTGCGCCTCGACGAAGCCGTGGCAAATCTCGATCGCATCGAGTTCATTGGCGCCGATTCGTCGATTCAGAATCTCCTGACGGCCGGCTTTCGTATCGAACATCCATTTGCCATGGCGCTTCACCACCGGAATCGGAATAGGAAAATCATCGTTTCCGATCGTCAGGATGGCCCGATTCGGATTCTTCTTGTCCACCTCAACTGAGTTCTTCTCCTTTGCCTTGGCGGCAAACTCGACCGCTCGTTCCTTGTCCATGACAGGATCGTCGGAACTGATGAGATCCGTGCCGTCGGGACCAAGAATTTCCTTCAGCGCGGCCGTATCGAAAGTCGCCGCCGCCTGGACAAGACTATCGCAAGCCTGTTGTGGCGTATCGAACTGCTGCTGTTTTCCCTGTGAGTCGGCAGCCGCCTCGTCCTTGGTCGATGGCGCTGCGTTTAAGGCAAGACTTGCCAGGCCAAAAAGAAGGATCGCAGCCGCAAAGGTTTTCGTCGCAATCATGATGTTTGATTTGGATTTCATTAATTTTGTCTCCCTTAATGGTTGCTTATCTCCTGCGACCGCCGCCGCCGCCGCCACGGCCACCTCCACCACCGCCGCGGCCTCCCATGCTATGAGAACCCCTGCTGCTGGCGGAGCGCGCCGACCCTCCGCTCATTCCGCCGCCGCCCCCGCCGAAAGCACTACCGCCACCACTACTCCTTGATGGACTGCGGCCACCGATTGAACTCGAGCCGCCACTGGGACGAGATCCGCCGCCGCCACTCGGACGCGTGCTCGCTCCGCCGCCGGGACGAGATCCAGCACCGCCGGCGACCACCAGGCCTTCCGGCCCCGCCTGCACCGCCGGGCTTTCCAACTCCACCCGCGCCACCAGGACCGCCAGGCCTTCCGGCGCCACCTGCACCGCCAACACCACCAGGACCGCCGGGCCTTCCGGCGCCACCTGCACCGCCAACACCCCGGGCCTTCCGGCTCCACCTGCACCGCCAATACCGCCAGGCCTTCCGGCGCCACCTGCACCGCCAACACCACCGGGCCTTCCGGCTCCGCCTGCACCGCCAATACCACCAACTCCTCCCGCGCCACCGACGCCACCAGGACGACCTGCCCCACCAGCGCCACCCGGGACTGCGTCCGCCAAACTTATTCGCGGTTCCTCGATCACCATACGGAGCGTTGCCTCGATGTGCCGGATTATGCTGCCAGTTTCCTTGTCCCCCCTGCCCGCGGTTGACGTTGTTTTTCTTATTGTAATTATAATTGTTGTTAATATTAACGTTGCCACCGTTCCAATCGCAATTGCCCCAGTTGCCACCCCAGGCGCCCCAGGCAGCGGCACCCAGCGCAATTCCAGCGCCCCACGCCAAAGCCGTCCCAGGGACATAACCCGGATAGGTGTATGGATAATAAGGGTAGGCAGCGGGAGCAGCCCCGTACACCACAGTCGAGTCGTAAGATGGGACATAGACTACCTCAGGGTTAGCCTGCTCAATCTTGATCACTTGTTGGCCGCTGGAAACTGTCTCGGTTTGCACTACGGATTGCTCGCTGGTCTTTAGATTTCCAGTCCCCTGAGCCTTGGCGCGCATGCGCTGGACTGCGGCCATCACGTCGGACTGTTGCGCGAGGAATGCGTTTCCCAAGTCGGTTGTCCACTGAACATTCTCCGCCATCCGCTGGAGGATGTCTGGAACCTGCACCAGACCTTGGACGCTTGGGTCCCATGGCTGTTTTGCCACAGCGTCCGCCAGCGCTTTGCCTGTCAAACTCTTGTTCTTACCCATCCATTGCTGAAGTTGGATGATTTCCAAGGGATAAGTGGAAGCGGCGAGCGTCTGAGCCAGGAGTTGATCTGGATAAAGTGCGATCGGCGCTACCAGAGATTCCAATTGTTCAGCCGGCATTTTCGGAGTCTCTTCCGTCGTCGTTGTCGTCGTGACAACCGCTGGCTCCGCCTGCTGCTGCGCCAGGGCCACAATTGGGGCGTCCAAAGAGAGCGCGAGGCATGCGATGGTGGCTGCACCCTGAAACCATTTGTTCGGGCGGATGGACAAAAGACCACGTGACTTCATATTGCTTCTACCTTTCGTTGCGTTTTCCCACGCTGTTTCGTTATTTTGTCGGCGCGAACGCCGCGCCGCATATAAGACCTTGGGCCTATCCAGACGGAGCGATTATTCTGCCGGACTTCGGAGTTGCAATGGTCCAGCAGCCGCTCGGCGACACATGGCACCTAAGGTCTCATATCGAGCCGAATTGGAGCGGCGATATGTTCGGAAAATTCCTGCGAAAATTTGATGTGCGAAATAAGATTGCATCCTCAACGCCACATCGATTTTCATGGGATAAGCAAGAACCCCGACCCGACTATGAAAACAAAACAGCAAATGCAATTCATCCTTCACAATTTCACGATGCCACTCCGAGGCGCAGCCATCGCCTTCGCGATCGCGGTTTTCGCCGCGCTTAATGGCTGCGCGACAAACGACAACCACTCCTCAAGCCAGGCGGCCACCGGTGGAGTGGATCAGTTCGATCTCGCTGACGCGAACCACGACGGCCAACTGTCGCGCGATGAGACAAGTGATTTTCTCGTCAACGAGATTTTCGCCTCCCGCGATGCGAATCATGATGGACGGCTGACACAGGAAGAGTGGACGGGAGGTGATTCCGGACGTCTCGCTGCTTTCCAGAAACGCGATGCCAATCATGACGGGATCGTGACGAAAGAGGAAGCGCTCGCATATGCGCGCGAGTACGGTGTGGCAAAGCAGATCATCCGGGAAGCGGACAAGAACGGCGACGACAGACTCAGTCGCGCCGAGGTGCAGGCGTATTATGCCAGTCACGAAGGTCCTCCCAACTAGCACGATCATAACTGAGAATATCGGACCAGTCCCAAACCTGGTTGAATTGGTGTCCAGTCTGCGTTTCAGAAGGCCATGAATCGAAAACTCCTCGCAAGCACGTTACTTCTCCATCTCACGATAAATTTTTCGCTCGCGCAAGTCGAGGTGATTCCGGGACACGGCGAATTTGTCAATCCCTATGAGGATCTGCCGGAATTAAAGGCGAGTGGGATGCTGCGACCGGAGATTCTGAGCGGTCCGCATCACAAAGTTCGCGAAGAGGTATCGACCTACTCCGGGGCGAATCGCTTTGTGATCGACTCGGATTTCGGTGTTTTCGAAGCCGAGGGAAACGAAATGCTCGTCCGGCGGGTGAATGAGATTAATGCCATCGCGAAACTGAAAGACGTCTCACGAACCGACCAATACAAAAGCGCGCTGATCACTGCCGCCAAGAGTCCGGTCGCAGCCGCCAAAAGCATCGTGACCGACCCTGTCAATACGGTGAAGAGCGTGCCGAAAGGGATCATGAAATTTATGGGACGCGCCGGCGAATCGATCAAGGAAATCGGAAAGAAAGATTCGTCGAAATCGGTCGATGGAAGCACCGCGCAGGACATCATAGGATTTTCGGGAACGAAGCGAAAAGTCGCAGTCAGCCTCGGGGTCGATCCTTACAGCAGCAACGCCGTCCTGCAAAAAGAGCTGGATGGAATTGCCTGGGCGACGTTCGCCGGAGGGGCGACCTTTCAACTCGCGACCATGCCGATCGGCGGTGGCGTGGGCGCGGCGCTGACGGTGACCAATGTTGCCGGAACGCTCGAGGAGGTTTTAGCGAAAAAAGATCCGGCTGATTTAAAGATCATGAATCGCCAGAGCCTGCTCGGAATGGGCGCGAGCAGCACCGTCACGGAATCGTTCTTGAACAATAGTGCCTTCTCACCCACGGCCCAGACGGCATTTACCCTTAACCTCAAAGCGCTGGAGGGCGTGGCCAATCGCGCCGCCTTCGTGCGGTTGGCCGCCCAAAACAGCACGAGCGAAGCCGACGCCATTTTTTGCGTCCAAACTGCGGCCTTGCTGGCAAAGCTGCACAAAGGCGAAACGCCCCTGGCCCGGATTGAGCCCATCAACGACTTCCCAACTTGTGTCGCCAAGGACGGCACGATCGTGGCGGCGTTACAATGGGATTATGCAGCCTTCACGGCCCGCGCCGATGATTTTGCAAAACTCTTGCAGGCACGCGCGAAGCCGCCCGCAACCTGTTTCGTCGCGCTTTCCGGGGTGGCCTCGGCTTGGCTGCGCCAGGAACTGGAGAGCCGCGGATTCCGCGTCGAGGACCGTTTGTCTTCGGGCCCATTAAGGTAGAGAATACCTCGGCCCCGGACGCATAATCGAAAACCTCGAAATCCTTTTTTGTACATGAACAATTCTCTCAACCTCCAAATCGGCCAGGAATCGCCGCCGATCGAAGCGACGCGTCCGCCAGCTTCCAAGGTCGGTCCCTCGAACAAAGCCAAGCCGAGCGGAATTGCCGTGGAACGGCTGGCGACGAATTCCAAGCTCTTCGCTTTTACGCGCTGGGACGCCATTCCGGTCATGGCTGCGTTGCTCCACTGCGCCTACTTCTTTGGCATGTTCTACCTCTTCCCGCGCGTGCCGCTGTGGATCATGCTCGTGCTCGGTTTCATCTACTCGGTGAGCATTTCGTGGAATATCAACGGCATTTCACACAACTTTATCCATAACCCCTACTTCCGCTCCCCGCTTCTCAACCGTCTCTTCAGCATTCTCGAATCGATCACGGTCGGCTTCAGCCAGATCTTTTACGAGTGCATTCACATGCAGCACCACAAGGGCAATGCGGATCGGCCTAACGAAGAGGGAGAAACGGTCGATTGGATTTCAATCTATAAACACGGCGAAGAGGGCGAGCCCGAGCATCCGCTCAAGTACACTTTTCTCAGCTTCTTTCGCGAAGATCCTGTGACGGTCTTCAAAGAACTGAAACGGAAGAATCCGCGCGAAGCTTTTTGGGGAGTGTTGGAGCTCTGCCTGTTTGTCGGGACGTTCGTCGCCCTCGGCATCCTCAACTGGCACTACATTTGTTTCCTGATCCCGTTCTATTATCTCGGCCATAGCCTTTCCTACCTGAACGGCTATTACCGCCACTACGGCGGCAACCCGGACGAGCCGATTGCGTGGGGAGTCAGCAGCTACGAAAGACTTTATAATTGGACCTGGTTTTATAACGGCTACCACGCTGAGCATCATTTCCGTCCCAAGGTCCACTGGACCCGGATGGAGGCGTTTCGTTCGGAAATCATTAATGAGCAGCGGGCAGCGGGAGTGCGCGTCATCGGGCCGCCCCACGCGCTCGGTTTCCTTGATCCCAATCTGCCGCCCCATTCCGCTCGCCGCCCGCTCGCGCGAGCAACAGGCTTAGTTGTAGCCGGGATCGGTGATCCCGGCCGGTCTGCGATTCGCATTTCCCCTCACCGGGATCACCGATCCCGGCTACAACACCGACCCCGGCTACAACAACCGATCCCGGCTACAACCGCCCGCTCATGGCTTTACCTTGCTGGCCTCTCGCGCTATGAGCTTCTGCAATCGATGGCCATTCCGCCCGCGGAAGAAATTCAATCGAATGCAATCGCGGCGACCGAAGTGCCGAGCGCGCGCGGCTCCCTTTGGTCGCGTCTGCGCAGCAGCCGTTTCCTTTTCATCAGCATCCTCGTGCATCTGCTTTTCGGAATCGGCGCCGCAGTTTACGTCGTGCAGGTCTACAGTCCGCAACGGAAACTGACTTTCAAAGGCGGACCTCCTTCGCCGAATCATTCCGAGCGCGCCCTCGAGCACAAAGTGCAGATGGCGAAAAAGCAGAGCACGATGAGCGCACCGGCGATCAGCAAGCGCATCATCACCACCGGCATTGCCAAAGTCACTTTGCCCGCGCTGCCGGCGATGCCTAAAATGGACGCGGCCCCGACCAAGATGGCCGGCGTCGGCGGAGCCGGGATTGGAGTTCCAACGGCGTTGAGCGGAACGGAAGGAAGCCAGGGCGGAGGCGGGCCGATTTCATTTTTCGGGCTGCGCGAAACTGGCAGCGGCTCCTTTGCCGGGACGTTTTACGATTTGAAACAATCGCAAACCCACCGCTCGACCGACATGAACGAGCAAAAATATGGCGAGATTGTGACTGACTTTGTAAAGGGCGGCTGGAACGAAAGCGCGTTCCAAAAATTTTATAAGGCGCCGCAGACCCTCTACAACACCCAGACCTTTACTCCCTACATGCAGCCGATGAAGGACCACGCGCCTTTCACGTTTCGGGCGAGGTCAAACCGCGTTTGTGGCTCGCGCTCTACAAGGGAAAGGTCTCGCCGCCGGAGAGCGGCACTTATCATTTCGTCGGCGCAGGTGACGATGTCCTGGTCGTCAGGTTCAACGGCCAGATCGTGCTCGACGGCTCGTGGAATCCGCACGGCGTTTCCAGCATTGCCGCGAAGTACGATTACGGCTTCACGAATGCGAAGGGCCTCTCCATCCCGAACAAATTCGTCAAAGGCCCGGCTGTTTCAGTCACAGCCGGCAATTTCTACGACATGGAAATCCTGATCGGCGAACAACCGGGCGGAGAATTTTTCGCAGATCTGCTGATCGAAAAGGACGGCGTGAGCTACGAGAAAGAGAATCACGGCAGCCCGATCCTACCGATTTTCCGGGTGGCGGAAGGGAAGATGCCGGCGCTGCGCTCGGGAGAAAAGTTGCCGCCGTTTGCGCCGAAGGGGCCGATCTGGCGCGCCGAAGCAATCAAGCCGGCGAAGCAATAGCTTCACACGGTAACCTCAGTGCTGTGAAGAAAGGATCGGCCGATGCCAAACCGACACACGCGGGCGGGATGGTTTATAAGCAAGCTAACGGGAAAATCGAATATCTACTCGTTAGGCCAAAGAGCGGCGTGGCTGAATGGGTCCTGCCGAAAGGACATATCGAGTCAGGCGAACAGAGCGAGGAGGCGGCATGGCGGGAGGTCCTGGAAGAAACTGGCGTGGAAGCACGCATGATTGCTCCTCTGGGAATCATTCAATTCGAAGCGAAGGGGAAGAGGGTGCGAGTCCAATATTTTTTGATGGAATTCACCTCCCGCGGTGTCGCCATGGAAGAACGCGAAACAACCTGGGCCGCGTATGACAAGGCGCGCACGCTTCTCACGCACGACCAGAACCGCGAAGTACCTTCGATCGGCGGAGGAAAAGCGCCGATTGATCGCCGCGGAATCATAGCCGATCACTCGGCGCCCACGTGCTTTTAGACTCGCCGCGGAGATTTGATCCGATGGAAAAGAGAACCACGGATTACGCAGATGACACGGATCAGACACAAATCATAACTCCATCCGTGAAATCCGCGTAATCCGTGGTTCGCCTCCTTCTTTCTTCGCCACATTCCCATGCGCCGCCCGGAGGGCCGCGTCTATAAAAGGACGACGCCCCGGCCCGCGCTCGATCCGTCCAATCACTTTGGCCCGCAGTTGTTTTCCAACCGCCGTCGCATCGTTAGGCGCGACGATCGCCGCCATCCCGATGCCCATGTTGAAGACCTGATACATTTCGTCGCGAGGGACCCGACCGCGTTCTTGCAGGAGTTGAAAGATGCTTGGGACCTTCCAGCTTCCGAGATCGATCACGGCATCGCAATCCTCCGGCAAAATGCGCGGCAGATTATCGACCAACCCGCCGCCGGTGATATGGGCCAGACCTTTTAACTTTCCATTCGGCACGGTCGCGAGGAGCGGCTGATAATTTCGGTGCGTCCGAAGGAGCTCTTCGCCTAACGACAAGCGCAAACCCGGGAACTCGCGTCGATGGTTTCAGGCGCATTTGCTCGAAGAAAATTTTGCGCGCGAGCGAGTAACCGTTGGTGTGCAAACCGTTCGAGGAGAGGCCGAGAACGACATCGCCCGGCTTGATCCGCGAGCCGTCGATCATTCGCGCCCGATCGACCACCCCGACAATGCAGCCGGCCAAATCATATTCGCCGCGTCGATACATCCCGGGCATCTGCGCCGTTTCGCCGCCGATCAACGCGCAACCGCCCGCCCGGCAGGCTTTGGTAAAACCGCGCAGAATTTGCGCAAAGACCCGAGGCTCCAACTTCTCCGCTCCAATGTAGTCGAGGAAAAAGAGGGGCCGCGCTCCCAGAACCGCGACGTCGTCGATGCAATGGTTAACGAGATCGGTCCCGACGGTGTCGTGCCGGTTCATCGCGAACGCGATTTTCAGCTTCGTCCCCACGCCATCGATGCTGCTGACCAGGACCGGCTCGCGCATTCCGGAAAAATTCGGCGCGAAGAGCCCGCCGAAGCCGCCGATCTTGCCGAGCACCTCCGGACCGTGCGTTTGCCTAACGAGGCCGTGAATCCGGCGCTTCAATCGATTGCCGAGATCGACGTCAACGCCGGCGCGAGCGTAAGCCTTCTTCTTCATGATCTGTAGACGTTTCGCTCTGCGAAACGCGAGGGTAAAGCCCGCATCTGCAAATTGCCTCTTTTCTCGCGCCTCCCACTGTAGACGTTTCGCTCTGCGAAACGCGAGGGTAGCGCCCGCAACTGCAAATTACCTCTTCTCTCGCGCCTCCCGGGAGGGAGGCGTCTACAATTATTTCAGCCCGGCAAACAATGTCGGCTGCGCTTCTTCGGCGAGTGCCTTGGCTCGCGCTTCGCGCTTTTCCATGATGAACTTGTCCAGTTCGGGATCAGTTTGGGTGAAACTGACCCTCCTACGCCAGGCTACGGCGTGGCAGGCGACGATGATCTCGCCCGCAGTCACGTTCCGCCAGTTTTCCGCAGCCTGATTCACGCGGGAATCTAACATCCGTTAACTCGCGCCTGACCGCTTCCGCGGATTTGACGGATGCCGCAGAAGCAATGATAGCCAATCGCTGAAGCGCGCGGTCATTTCAGTTTTCAGCGTTTCAGTTTTCAGTTTTTCAATAAATGGATTCTTCCGGCCAGAGCGGCGTGCTCGTCTTGCTCGGGGTGTTGTTCACGATCATTCTTGCCGGTCTCGACAACACGATCGTCAGCACGGTCATGCCGGTGGCGTTGCCCGAGCTTGGCGGTGCCCACCTCTACGCGTGGACATTTGCGGCTTACATGCTCGCCGCGGCGGTATCGATGCCGATCTGGGGACCGGGGTCCGATCGCTGGGGACGCCGGCGCACGTATCTCGTCGGCATTGTCGCTTTCACGGTGGGGAGCGGGCTCTGCGCCATCGCGCGCACGATGATGGAGTTCATCGGCGCTCGCGCCATCCAGGGCATCGGAGCGGGAGCCGTTGCCACGCTTCCGTTTGTTCTGCTCGGAGTTGTTTATCCGCCTGACAAACGCGGCCGGGCGCTGGGCGCGGCCAGCAGCGCCTGGGCGATCGCGAGTGTCGCCGGACCACTCCTTGGGACGCTGATCGTGACGCACTTTTCATGGCGCTGGGCTTTCCTGATCAACGTGCCGATTGCCGTTGTGGCTGGTTTGCTCGTCATCGCCGGAATGCACGAGAGCATCGGACAAAGCGTCGGCCGATTCGATTTTGCCGGTGCGCTTCTCGCCGGCGCCGGCGGCAGTTGCCTGATGTGGGCGTTTGTCGATCTCGGTGAGGGACAAATCGGACTAATGCAGGCCGCGCTCGTTGGCGCCGGAATCATTCTGCTAGCCATCTTTGTCTGGCATGAGGGACGAACGCCTCATCCCATTCTGCCGTTGACTTTCTTTCATCATGCCGGCTACGCGTCGTCGATTTCTTCGTCATTCCTCGCCTTCTTCAGCGGCTTCGGCCTGAGCGCTTATCTGCCGCTCGCAACCAACGCCGCATTTCATGAGAACCGCGCGTTCGTAGGCCTGGTGGTTGGCGCGTTCACCATTGGATGGAGCACGTTCGCCTTCGCCGCGGGACGATTGGTCCATCGAATCGGAGAACGACTTCCGAGTGTGATTGGAATTGTTGTGCACATTCTCGGGCTTCTCCTTTTCATGGTCGCATTCGAACACGGACTCAGCTGGGTCATCGTTGCGGCGTTAGTCTCAGGCGCCGGAATGGGACTGCTCTCGCCCGCGCTCACCGTCGTGGTGCAGAATAGCGTCCCGGTTGCCCGCATGGGTAGCGCGACCACCAGCCAGCAATTCATCCGGCAGATCGGCGCGGCGCTTGGAGTCAGCGCGTTTGTCCTGGCCGCGACCGTAGGCGGATTTCGGTTAGGCTTGCTCTTGATGATTGCCGTGAGCGCCGGAACATTTGCGTGTGTGCTCGCGCTCCCCGCGCACAGTCTCCACGATGCACACCACGCTGATGCAGTAGAATAGCGAAACGTACCTTTCGCTCGTTAGTCACGTCGAGCGAGTGGAGCGGAAGTCATGCTTCCAGCTTGACTCGCCCAGCGGGCATCCCTGCCTGCCGCTCCTGGCTCGTTAGTCGACAGGCTGGAAGCGCTGTCGGCCGAGTCAGGCAAGATGCCTGACTTCCGCAGGCGACAAGCAGATGGTTTCGTCGTTCACCGCACGCGGGTGTTGCGACAGCAGATTTCCCACTTATTGCCGTCGGCATCCTCGAAAAACACGGCGTAGTAGCCCGGCGTGTAGTCGTGGCAATACTCCGGGCCTTCGATGTTTTGCGCGCCGGCCTCGCGGATGATCGTGCCGAGCCGGTCGACTTCTTCTTCCGTGTCCGCCCAAAAGGCGAAGCGGTTGGCGTTGCCGCGGTGGCCCGGTTCCTCGTTCAGACCGATGAAGGGTGTCGTTTTGCGCTCACCCTCGGCGTAATAGCTAACCTCCGTTTTCGCGACGCGGATCTTCGGGAAACCCAGCTCCGGGAGGAATACGTCATAAAATTTCCGGGCTTTCGCAAAGTCGGACACCCGAAGGTCAACGTGATCGAAGCGGTGGATACTCATGCCAGAAAGATGATGTTCACAACAAACACCCGTCACCGTCGCCCGCAACCGTCGAATTTCGGCCTCCAATTGTTCGACGCCGTCCACTAATTAACCCTGAGTGGCGGTGGAATCGTGAACAATCCGGCGTGATGCAGTCATTCGTGCTTTCATCCGCCATCGGTGGTTTTTCACGCGTGATGATTTTTGCCAACAGCGCTTCGGCGGGAGATTTGCTTTGCGCCTTTGCGTGCGGCAGCTAGCTTGACATGCGACGGTGAAATCTCTAGGGATGAGCATGAGACCGAGACAAAAGTTTGGTTTACTTTTGGCGGCATGTGTATTGTTCTTCGGCCGGCAAATGCTGGCCGCACACGAGGTGACCTTTGAGATCCTGGCTACCTTCGATTATCCCGGAGCCCTTGATACCTCCCCTAGCGGGATCAACGAAAGCGGGGTTGTGGTCGGGTCATTTATCAATGGACTCAATCAGGCCCAGAGCTTCATCCGTTTTGCCGACGGCACCTTCAGCGACCCCATTGTCTACCCCAATAGCCAGAGCACCTACCTCTCAGACATCAACGACACTGGAATAATGTGCGGCAGTTATCTTCTGGGAGGCACATATCACGGATTCTTTCTTTCAGGTTCCACCTTCACGAATTTTGATCTCCCTACCCCCAACACTCTCCTGAGGGGAGTGAATGACGCCGGGAACTTCTCCGGAACTACAATCGACCAGGCTTTCGTCAGCATCGACGGAACCCTAACCATGTTTGCTATTCCGAAACAAGCGATAATGGACGCCTACGGGATAAACAGCCTGAACCAGGTGGTGGGCGGCGCAGTCCATGGGGCTGAGTTCGAATACAGTTTCCGGCGCGACGCCGATGGCAAAATCGTCTGGCCGATTCAGGCACCAGGATTCCGTAACACGGGTATGTTCGGCGTGGACGATAAGGGACGCATGGTAGGATTTGTCGCAAGTTCCGATGCCCCCACTCAGGCGGTTTTTTTGCGCCCCCCACATCGATTTTCCTTCTTTGCTTATCCCGGCGCGATCTTCACCGAATTTACCGACATTAATAGTCACGGGCAGATCTGCGGCAACTACTATTCTCCTGACGGCAAACAGCACGGATTTATTGCTCGGTAAGAGCGGACGACTAAGAGACTGTCGAAATACTTGGATGGCCCGCGCGTAAGCAAAGGGGTGGACGGCGAGGAGCTTTCGGGGTGCTCGCTGGGCCGGGATCGCGTGGATATCGGCACTGCGCTCGCGCCTTGGCCAGCGCCAAATTCTACAGCAACGCGGACCATCCCAGTATTTCAACAGTCTCCTAAGCCACTGGCCTACCAAAGTCCAAATAGCTTTGGATCCAAACCAACCTAAATTATCCCTTTTTCACTGTCCGTACAAACAATGCAAGCCCAAGGCGCAGCCTATTTCTTCGAGCACGTGATGGACGACGCGGTAATAAGCTCAGCCCTCAAATCGCTTGAGCTAGCTCCTGAGGCATTCACCGCAGCGGGCTTTTCAGAAGGCAGAAGGGCACGCCAACAAGTTCGCGGTGAAGAAGGCCAAGCCAATGGCAGTCCTCCAAGTTAGCGGCGAGGCTAAGGTGTCGATAGTAAGCTCGGACTCCTTTTGAGACCCACTGGCTTTCTCCCAGGCCATCAACCTGTCGTTAATCCGTCGCACAATCGCGTAATAAGATCGAGACATCCCCTGAACTCCCGTTGGCAACCGCGAGGTCTTGCTTGCCATCACCATTGAAATCGCCCACTGCTATGGCCCCGGGATAATCCCCAACAGCGAAGTCCAGGGGAGCACCGAAATTGCCCGCGCCATCACCCAACAAGATTGACGCTTTGTCATCGCGGCCAACATTGGTGGTAACGACGAGATCTTGCTTCCCATCGCCGTTGAAATCACCCACCGCTACCGCATTAGGATAATCGTCGGTCGTGAAATTTGTGGCAGGGCTGAAATTACCAGCACCGTCGCCCAACATGATGGACACCGTTCCCGGGGAGGCATAGTTGGGTGCGACGATGTCTTGCTTGCCGTCACCGTTAAAATCACCCACTGCTACCGAGTTCGGATAAGCAGTGGGAAGAGTCGTGGGCGCGCTGAACCTGCCCGTGCCATCGCCCAATAAAACCTCGATGCCGTTTGGGAAGATGCTCGTAATGGCCAGGTCTTGATTACCATCGCGATTGAAATCACCGATCGCTATTTCGCCGGTATTACTCCCAGCGCTGAAGTTTGTCGGACGGCCGAACCTCCCCCTCCCGTCCCCCAATAAAATCGATACCGAGCCCGGCGAGGAGTTCTGGGCAACCGCAAGATCTTGTTTGCTGTCGTTATTGAAGTCGCCCACCACTACCGATTGAGGCGCCAGGTTCCCGGTGAATTGGTCAGGGAGGCTAAAATTCCCGCGCCCTTTGCCCAACAGGATCGATACCGTGCCGTCGGGGACGGTCCGGTTCGGAACGGCGAGGTCTTGCCTGCCGTCGCCGTTGAAGTCGCCCACCGCCACGGCTTGGGCATTGTAACCCGCGAGATACAGTCTCGGATACTTGTTGAAATTGCCCGCTCCATCACCCAACAAGATCGCAACAACGTCCGAGCCGCTGTCGGCAACAGCGAGGTCTTGTTTGCCGTCGCCATTGAAATCGCCCACCGCCACCGAGTTAGGAAAGTTGCCGGTCGTGTAATTGACCGCGCTTGCGAAGCTAACGGGCAGACATGTTACAGGCGTCGTTACCGTGAGGGTGAACGTCTTGGTCGCGGTCGCGCCGTCCTTGTCGGAAGCTGTAACCGTCACCGTGTAGCTCCCCGCTGGATGCGCGTCTGTTACCCGCACCACACCCGTCACGCGGTCACCTGCGAACGTGCCCTTAAAGTCGGTCGAGGTTGAAACAGTGATGCTGGTCGTGCCGGTTGGCGCGGCATCAGGTGTCGCCGTCGTATCTGTGCTCAACGAAAGTGATGTGTTCGGATAGTTACCCAGGACCGGAGTTGCGACAGCCGCACTGGCGAGCAAGCTCCCCAAGAAAGATCAAAGTAATCGAGAAAATAATTTGGAGCGCCGAGGCGCGGGATCGAATCGTAATTCTGGATTGAATAGAGTGATGCATGTTTAGGTCCTTTTGTGTTGTCCCGCTGTTGTTCCCTGGTGATCAGAGATCTGGGGCCCGGGGGCGAGTTTGCGGGAGAAACGTCGGCGCCGTCCCCAGATCAATTCTGACGAAGCAGACGCTTTTTACGGCAATTCTGTCAAGACTATTGTCTGCGTAATCGAAAAAACTTGGATGTGTTAGTCTGCGGCACATTGACGTTGGCTCAATCGGAAGTCATCACCGGTGACAAACTAATCGCTCTGCTTACGGCCACCCTGATGACCTCAGACCCGCATTCTATGCGCTTAGCCCTTCGCCGGCCTCCGCCTTCTGACCTCTCTCCGACCCCTGCCCAAACTAGACAGGATTAACAGGATTTACATGATTTCAGAGGGCACGGCACCGCCAGCATGCCTTTAGTGGAGAGCTGTCTTCTGATCTCTGTCCTCTGTTTTCTGTGCTGCGGTTGCGGCCGCACCGTCGCGCGAGAATGAAGGGAGCCGGGGAGCCGCGACATAGATCATACAACCCGAGGGGCGAGGGTGAGACAGCGGGAAGTGAACGAATCAAATCGTTCGGAGTTGCGCGCGTGTCCGTGGAGGAGCACATGGCCAATTACCGTGCGGCGGGGGCGGCGGTAAAGAGCAGCGGAAAGAAGGGCGCCAGGAAGTCCGCGGTGAAGAAGGCGAAACCAAAGAAGTCACCCTGGCGACTGCCGGTTGCTCGCCAACGGAAATCCCATCGAAAGTAGCCCTTATCAATCTCCTGACCCCGAAATGCCTTTTCACACAAAACCGCTGGGTCAATTATCGGCAACTACACGAGGAGCGGGAGCCCGTGTCTTAATCTGCTCGCTCACCCTCTGGATTTGGGTTTCCTGAGCTTTCAGGGCCAACTCTAGCCGCGCAACAGTTGCTTCCAATGTTTGAACCTTGCTGTCCTGCTTCGCTATTTGCCCGCTTTGTTCCGCAATCTTTCTATGAGCTTTCAGGAATTCGTTAAGCAACATCGCATTCACTGCCTCGTAGCGCACCGTGTAAACTTTTCCTTCTTCGTCTCTTGCCACCAAATTGGGATCAACTTTTTCGACTTGCTCAGCCACCAAACCAAACTGCGGGATTGAGTGCGGGTCGAGTTCCTTCTTGTAACGGAAGGTAACCGGCTGCAACGAGAGGATTGCTTCGCTCGCCTCGTCCATCGGCTTGATTGCATCCTTAAAGCGCTCTGACGAAACAACAGTGCCGAGGTGGCCACTGGTATCGATAATCACCCCTACCCCGCCAGCCACCGTTTTGCCGCTGATCCCGGCGATAAAGGTTGCCGTCTGCGTTCCTTCCGCACCGATGCGAACCGTATTAGACTCGCCTGCGACACCCCGGTTACCGATGTCGACATTGTTATCGCCCGTATCGAGGTCCGCACCTGCTGTTATGCCTAAAGCGATGTTGCCCCTGCCGGTTGTGTTGTGCGCAAGCGCCTTAGCACCGACGGCCGTGTTATTGCCCGCGGCGTCATTAAAGAGTGCAGCAGCCCCGACCGCGGTGTTGTTAGCGCCATTCTTGTTGTGAAAGAGTGCCCTATCACCGTCCGCCGTGTTGCTGTCGCCGATTGTATTGCTGCTGAGTGCTTGAAAGCCGCTGGCCGTGTTCCTGTCGCCGATGTTGTTACTGAGTGTCAAATAACCGTTAGCCGTGTTGTCGTTTCCGATGCTGTTCCGATTCAGCGCTTGATAACCGTTGGCCGTGTTCCCACTTCCGGTGGTATTGCCCGTGAGCGCAAACATACCGTTCGCCGTGTTGTAGCTGCCGTTGTTGAAACGCAGCGCCGCAAGACCGGTGGCCGTGTTCCCGTTTCCGCTGCTATTGAATTCGAGCGCTGTATAACCCATTGCAGTATTGCTAAAGCCGGTTGTGTTTTGTTCCAGCGCGCCCCAACCGCTGGCCGTGTTCCCGCCGCCGGTCGTGTTCTGCAGAAGCGCATCAAAACCGGTCGCAGTATTGAAAGCGCCGAATGTATTGTTCAAGAGAGCAAAAGCACCGCTGGCCGTATTATAGTATCCCTCCGTGTTACTAAAAAGCGTGTGATAGCCGATTGCCGTATTGTAGGTGCCAGCGGTGAGGCTGAAGAGCGCATCTTCACCCTCAGCAGTGTTAAAATTGGGATAACCTCCGTCTGGTGGTGGATCAACCGCTCGCGCTGTGGGTGAGAGCGTAAGGAAGGCGAGTCCGCCGATGAAACTAATAGCGTTGATGAGCTTATTCGCTGAATACATAATGGGTTCCTCTACTTTGATATTTTTGTCTGCGAATTGATCTGGATCAGGTGGAGCTTGCCCTCCTGCTGTCAGCGGTCGCATTTCTCGACGACCACATATCTTGCCGTGCTCGGAATGCCGTTGGTAAAGACGGTCACCAGAGCCGGGCCGAAAGGAAAGTGTTTCACCGGGAGAGAAGTGAAGCTTGTGTCCGACCAGCCCTCGACCGGATCGACCGGGAGCAAAGACAACCTGGCTGTTATCGATGCTGCGCAACTGCACGATCGGGTAATTGCTCGATGAATCCTGGGTGTTGCCGCCGGAAGCTTGCGAGATGCCTTGGAAAAGCGAGCCGGTGAGCAAGAGGCGCTTGCCGTCGGTGAGTTTCAAGCTTGCTGATCTTAGGCTGCCAGCGCTGCTGAATCCGAGGCCGACATCGTAGAGTTCCGCGCTCGCGAGAGCGTAGTGCCGTTGTAAGCCGCCTGCGACGAGCACCTTGCCGTTGGGCAGCAACGTCGCCGTGTGACTATAGCGTGCGGTGGCGAGGCTGCCGGTGGCCGTCCAGGTCCCGCTCGCCGGATCGTAGAGTTCCGCGCTCGCGAGAGTGCCGCTGTTGTCATAACCGCCTGCGACGAGCACCTTGCCGTTGGGCAGCAACGTCGCCGTGTGATCAATAGCGTGCGGTGGCGAGGCTGCCGGTGGCCGTCCAGGTCCCGCTCGCCGGATCGTAGAGTTCCGCGCTCGCGAGAGCGCCGCTGTTGTCGACACCGCCTGCGACGAGCACCTTGCCGTTGGGCAGCAACGTCGCCGTGTGATCATCGCGTGCGGTGGCGAGGCTGCCGGTGGCCGTCCAAGTCCCGCTCGCCGGATCGTAGAGTTCCGCGCTCGCGAGAGCAGCCGCTGTTGCCATAACCGCCTGCGACGAGCACCTTGCCGTTGGGCAGCAACGTCGCCGTGTGACAATGCGCGTGCGGTGGCGAGGCTGCCGGTGGCCGTCCAAGTCCCGCTCGCCGGATCGTAGAGTTCCGCGCTCGCGAGAACGCCGTTGTCGATAACCGCCTGCGACGAGCACCTTGCCGTTGGGCAGCAACGTCGCCGTGTGACAATAGCGTGCGGTGGCGAGGCTGCCGGTGGCCGTCCAGGTCCCGCTCGCCGGATCGTAGAGTTCCGCGCTCGCGAGAGTAGCCGTGGCTGCTAGTTGTAACCGCCTGCGACGAGCACCTTGCCGTTGGGCAGCAACGTCGCCGTGTGGAAGTCGCGTGCGGTGGCGAGGCTGCCGGTCGCCGTCCAGGTCCCGCTCGCCGGATCGTAGAGTTCCGCGCTCGCGAGAGAGCCGAGCTGCTGTCGTATACCGCCTGCGACGAGCACCTTGCCGTTGGGCAGCAACGTCGCCGTGTGATAATAGCGTGCGGTGGCGAGGCTGCCGGTGTCTGCCCAGCTCCCGCTCGCCGGATCGTAGAGTTCCGCGCTCGCGAGATAGCCGCTGCTGTAGCCATAGCCGCCTGCGACGAGCACCTTGCCGTTGGGCAGCAACGTCGCCGTGTGAGCATAGCGTGCGGTGGCGAGGCTGCCGGTGGCCGTCCAGGTCCCGCTCGCCGGATCGTAGAGTTCCGCGCTCGCGAGAGAGCCGTGCTGTCAGCACCGCCTGCGACGAGCACCTTGCCGTTGGGCAGCAACGTCGCCGTGTGATCAGAGCGTGCGGTGGCGAGGCTGCCGGTGGCCGTCCAGGTCCCGCTCGCCGGATCGTAGAGTTCCGCGCTCGCGAGAAAGCCGCTGCTGTCATCACCGCCTGCGACGAGCACCTTGCCGTTGGGCAGCAACGTCGCCGTGTGACAATCGCGTGCGGTGGCGAGGCTGCCGGTGGCCGTCCAGGTCCCGCTCGCCGGATCGTAGAGTTCCGCGCTCGCGAGAGTGTCGCTGGCTGTTGCAACCGCCTGCGACGAGCACCTTGCCGTTGGGCAGCAACGTCGCCGTGTGATAAGTGCGTGCGGTGGCGAGGCTGCCGGTGGCCGTCCAAGTCCCGCTCGCCGGATCGTAGAGTTCCGCGCTCGCGAGAGTAGCCGTTGCTGTCATAACCGCCTGCGACGAGCACCTTGCCGTTGGGCAGCAACGTCGCCGTGTGAACATCGCGTGCGGTGGCGAGGCTGCCGGTGGCCGTCCAGGTCCCGCTCGCCGGATCGTAGAGTTCCGCGCTCGCGAGATAGCCGCTGTTGCCATAGCCGCCTGCGACGAGCACCTTGCCGTTGGGCAGCAACGTCGCCGTGTGACCATCGCGTGCGGTGGCGAGGCTGCCGGTGGCCGTCCAGGTCCCGCTCGCCGGATCGTAGAGTTCCGCGCTCGCGAGACGGCCGTTCTGCCAGAACCGCCTGCGACGAGCACCTTGCCGTTGGGCAGCAACGTCGCCGTGTGATAAGCGCGTGCGGTGGCGAGGCTGCCGGTCTCCTCAAACTCAAAGGGAGCGCCCACGCAAGGCTGCACGAGCACCAGCCCCGCACCGAGAAAAAGCAGCGGGAACGCGATCCGCCGCGCAAGAATCGAGTTGGCCGGCCAAAGACCGGCGATCAGGGAATGCAATGTTTTCATAGTTTTAGCTTTCATGTTTTTCATCTGCTCCAGCTCCGGCCGGACCAGGTTTCCAGTCCGGGTCGAAGCGGATTTGTCTTCATTCCTTCCAAAAGGAAAAAAGCGCGCGGAATTGCAAAAAAATGCGGAGGGCTGAAGAAAAGAGGATCGGATGCGCGGAGAGTTGATACTCCGCAAGTCAAGCTTCTGACCGATTTTCATGCCCATCACCTCAGTTGTGTGAACGAAAGCCTTCATTCACGGTTTACCCTACGGAAGAGGGTCAGGAGGCTGGGTTGGAGTCGCCTAACGGACTTGGCGCGATTGAGAGAATTTCAAATCCTTAAACAGGCGTCAAACACAAAATTTGAACAATCTTGCGCCATGCTCGCGCGCGACGAAGGTCAAGGGAACGCGGGTCCTGGTTCGGACTTCTTTGGCAAATCTGAACCCTCCTTGGATCGCCCTTGGGCGACAACCCGGGACTAGCTGACCCGCGTTAATCAGCCAACGTGAGCGAACGCTTTGCCGTGGCGCTGGCGCGGTCCCACGCCAGCATCAGTCATTTCTGTTCAGGAACAGCGAACGCGTTCCCGTTTTTCAACCGGTCAAAATTTGTTGACTGACCCTTATCCGTCCGACCCCGCGTAAAAGGCTTTGCCTCACGCGGCTCGGATCACGATCAAAGTTTATCCGCCGGGACTATGTGGATTCTACTTAAGAGCCACAAGACCAACACGGCGCAGAGTATGGAAACGATAATTCCGCCAGGATGAAATCGCGCGTCGGGTTTCGGACGGGAAAACACGGGCACGTGCGTTATTGATCCGCCCAGAATTGAGCCGATGAGACCGAGCACGAGCGTCCAGAGAAGTGTCATGTGCATGTGCAAGACCGATTTGGCAACCAACCCCGCGATCAAGCCAACAATGATGTACCAAAGCAGATGAAGCATAATGATGTTTCCTCCTCCGAAAAAAGCAGTGTATCAGCGCAATAAGCCCGAGCGATAGCAAAATCAGGGAGACAGCCGCCAGGTGAGCAGAGGCGCTAACGGCACCGACTCGCGCCCTGCTCGCCGACGGCCTGGAGGGCGATGCTCTGTCATCGCCGTGTTTGCCTTGAAACTCGGCAACGACGGAGCGTTGCCCTCCAACGAGATGTTTCCCAGAGGGAGGCGTCTACAATTACTTCAGCCCGGCGAACAACGTTGGCTGCGCTTCTTCGGCGAGCGCCTTGGCCCGCGCTTCGCGCTTTTCCATGATGAACTTGTCCAGCTCGGGATCGACTGGCAGCGGATATTTCCCGGTGAAACAAGCGAGGCAAAACTCGTTCGCAGGCTTTCCGGTCGCGGCAATCATTCCTTCGAGATCGAGGTAGCCGAGACTGTCGACCCCGAGGTACTCGCAGATTTCCGGCATTGTTTTCTGGTTCGCGATCAATTTTTCCGGATCGGGAAAATCGATCCCGTAATGGCAGGCAAAACGATGCGGCGGACAACTCACCCGCATGTGCACTTCCTTCGCCCCCGCTTCACGCAAATTGACGACCCGGGCGCGCGCGGTCGTTCCCCTGACGATCGAGTCGTCAATCACCACGACGCGTTTTCCTTCCACCGCTTCCTTGATCAGGTTGAGTTTGACCCGGACATCGAAGTCGCGAATGAGCTGGCTCGGCTGGAGGAAGGTGCGCCCGATGTAGTGATTGCGGACGAAGGCGTGCTCGTAGGGAATGTTGAGCTCGTGGGCGAAGCCAAGCGCAGCGTAGTTTCCGGAATCGGGCACCGGCACAACGATATCGGCCTCGACCGGAAATCGCCGGGCGAGCTCGCGCCCCATCTCGGTCCGCACCTTGGCCACATTCACGCCGCCAATGATGCTGTCGGGCCGGGCGAAATAGACGTATTCAAACATACAGAAAGCCGGCTTCTCCTCCCGGAAAGGCCATTCCGACCGAATCCCATCCTCGCTGATGATGAGCACTTCCCCTGGTTCTACTTCACGAATGAATTCCGCGTGGATGAGATCGAACGCACAGGTCTCGGAGGCGAGGACATAGGCGCCGTCGAGTTTCCCTAACGACAAGGGCCGGAAGCCGAATGGATCGCGCACCGCGATGATTTCGCGCTCGCTCATCAGGATGAGCGAAAAGGCGCCTTCGACCCGGCGCAGGGCGGTCAGGATGCTGCCTCCGTTACTTGAAGGCTGGGCGAGAAGGTGAAGGATGATTTCGCTGTCCGCCGTGGTTTGAAAAATCGAGCCCTTGCGCTCGAGTTCGTCGCGCAGGACATCGGCGTTAATCAGATTCCCGTTATGGGCGATCGCGAGCTGCCCGCGGAAACAATCGACCACGAAGGGTTGCGCGTTCTTGACCGTGCTCGAGCCGGTGGTGGAATAGCGGGTGTGCCCAACCGCGCGGGTGCCCTTGAGCCGTTCCAATTCCTCCTGGCCAAAAACCTGCGAGACCAGCCCCATGTCGCGATGCAATCGGAAGGTCGAACCCGGCCCGTTCGTGGTCACGATCCCGGCACTCTCCTGCCCGCGATGCTGGAGGGCGAAGAGACCGTAGTAGGTGAGCACGGCCGCGTTCGGGTGACCAAACACGGCAAAAATGCCGCACTCGTGCATCGGGTAGGGCGATTGCCTGGATAAATCTGATTCCGGCTGAATCATTGGGTCGAACAAGATAACGCGTCCGGGCCAAACTTCATCTGCTCGGAGCAAGGAAATTCATCGCAGAAAAGCTTGACTTTAAGGTCCGAAACCCGTTAGCCAAAGGGCATTCTGCATCAGAGGGATACACCATGAAATCAAGACATCACTTCATTCACATTCCAGCCGTCTTACTCGCGTTTTGCTTCTTGGGAACGCTCAGTCAAGCTCAGATCACGATCACGGTCCTCGAGACCTTCGATTATCCCGGCACGGGAAATCTAACGCGGCCACAAAAAATAAATGATACCCGCGATATCGTGGGCACATATGTGGACGCGAGTCTGGTGAACCGCGGTTTCACTCGCCTCGGCCAATGGCCATTTCAGCCCGCCGATTGTCGATCCTAACGATACCGCAAACTTTACCGAGGGCCGAGGCATCAATAATTCGCGCACCCTCTGTGGAGACTATCTTGGAAGCGACGCGTTCTACCACGGATATTTTAAGGTTGGCGCCACCTTTACTGATTACAACATCGCAGACGCGACCAGCACTGAGACGCTGGGAATTAACAACGCGGGAGACTTTGCCGGTGGCTATATTCCAAATGTCACCGGCGGAATCTGGACGCCGTTCGTCAGTATCGGTGGAACCGTGACATCGATCGCGATCACTGGATCGACCTTTGCTACAGCCTATCAACTGAACACGACCAATGCGGTTTGCGGGTATTATGTAGACAGCGCTGCGGTCAATCATGGCTTCTACCAGGACTCTACCGGCAGCGCTGCATTTCCCGGTCGATCCTCCGGGCTCTACCGGCACGATCCTGTTCGGAAACAACGACCAAAATTGGATGGTCGGACGCTATACTCGACAGCCAGCGGGGCGACGCATGGTCTTCTGTTTATTCCGCCGCGCAAATTCGTGACTTTCGATTATCCCGGTTCGACACTTTCACTTCGCTGAATGGGATCAATAAGAAAGGATACATCTGCGGCCGTTACATCGACGAGGCCGGCATTGAACATGGATTCACGGCGCGCGCCGTCCGTTCGGCGGGAAGCGACGCGGAAATAGAAGTGAATACCATCAAGCCGTCGTCACCGGTCCGGGCCAAGATTCCATCGTCGCCCGAGCGCCTTAATCAGGTCCCCGCTTCGTAAAGGAGATGCGTTCCCCCCAGGGCTACCAGCGGGGTTAAAGAAAACGACCGGGAAGGCTCAGACAGTCGCGGGTCGCGGTCTGGTCTTGCTCGCCTGCGCCCGGCATTCAGGGCAGATACTGTGCGACGATTGCACATCGTGCTCGCGCTTGAGGTATTGCTCGAAAGAGATCCATTCTTCGCCGAGGTTCACTTTTCGGCACCAGGCGCAGACCTGGATAAAGCCCTCCAGCATTCGCAACCGCTGGAAAATCCAAAGCGTGGCCACCACCACTGCGATCGCCACGAAGAGGACAGCAAGCGCTTCGAACCAGAACTCCTGCGGTCGTGGCGGCGTCTTGAGAGCTCCGAGGAAACGAAACGGAATGTCAACGTACTCGTCGAGCCAGAGAATTCCGATGACGGCAGAGAAACCGATCAGCTCCAAGACCAAGGATCACTTTTTCGTAAGTGTGTTGTTGTTCGATTTTCATGATGTGGTCAAATCACCCTGCACCGCGCCGGCGATCGCGTTAAACCAATCCGCGTGAATTTCCGGAAAGGCCAGCGCAACTTTTCGCCCGCCGCCGAGATCACGAGCTCGCTGCCACCAACCGTGCCGAGGCGATGCGCGGGCAAATCGCGTTGCGCCAGCAACTGCAAAACCGCATCGGCATTTTCAGGCACCGTAGAAATGACAATCCGAGACTGGGTTTCGTTGAAGAGAACTTGATCGAGCCGCTGCGCGCCGGCACCGGCCAGATCGATTGTCGCGCCCAACAAACCGTCCGGGTTGAAACACGATTCGGCGATTGCGACCGCGAGTCCGCCCTCGCTGCAATCGTGCGCGCTCCGAACGTGGCCGGCGCGGATCAATTCGCGGAGCGCGTTGTGCAGCGCCAGCTCGCGTGCGAAGTCGATCCCGGGCGGGCGGCCCGCTTTCAAGCCGTGGACGATCTTGAGATAATGTGAGCCACCGATCTCGTCGCCAAAATCGCCTAACAAAATCACGACATCACCCGCCGCTTTGAAATATTGCGTGGTGATCCATTCCTCGCGCTCAATCAAACCGACCATCGCAACCGTTGGCGTCGGATCGACCACGCCGGCCGGGCTTTCGTTGTAAAGCGAGACATTCCCGCCAATCACTGGAGTTGCGAAAGCGCGGCAGGCTTCCGCCACGCCTTCAACCGCCTCGCGCAATTGCCAGAAATTTTCCGGCTTGTAGGGATTGCCGAAATTCAGGTTGTCGGTCACCGCCAACGGAATGGCGCCGGAACAGGCGAGGTTGCGCGCCGCTTCCGCGACCGCGATGCGTCCGCCCTGGCGCGGATCGAGCCGGCAATAGAGTGAATTGCAATCGGTCGTGGCGGCGAGGAACTTGTTCGCCGCCCGGACGTGAAAAACCGCCGCATCCGATCCCGGCCTAACGACAGTGCCGGTCCGGACCATGTGGTCGTATTGCCGATAGACCCAATTCTTCGAGGCGATTGACGGATCGCGCAGCATTTGCCGGAGGGACTCCACCACGAAGGACACGGAGTCCACGAAGCCGGGACGAGGAAAAGGAATTTCATTCAGCAATTCCTTCGTGTCTCGTGTCCTTCGTGGTGTTCTCCGGTGCTTTCGCCTCACGCGAATAGAGCGGCGCCTCTTCCGCCAGGGGCTTGGCCGGAATTTCCGCCGCCGTCGAGCCGTTGTTCAGGACACGCATCATGCCGTCGTCCGTGACCCGTCCGATTTCGGCGCAAGGCACGTCCCATTTGTCGAAAATCCGCCTAACGACATCTTCTTTCCCGCGCCGCGCGATGATCAGCATCCGCTCCTGCGATTCGCTCAGGAGAATTTCATAAGGCGTCATGCCTGTTTCGCGTTTCGGCACTTTCGCGAGATCGATCTCGACTCCGGTGCCGCCGCGGCTCGCGGTCTCGCAGGTCGAGCAGGTCAGCCCCGCCGCGCCCATGTCCTGAATGCCGGCGACCGCGTCCGTCGCGAGCAATTCGAGGCACGCTTCGAGCAGCAGTTTTTCCTTAAACGGATCGCCCACCTGGACGGCCGGACGATCTTCGCGCGATTCCTCGGTCAATTCCCGCGAGGCAAACGCCGCGCCCGCCAGCCCATCCCGGCCGGTCTCCGCGCCCACATAAAAAACCGGATTGCCGACGCCGCTGGCCGCGCCGCGCGCGAGCTGCTCGTGTCGCAGAACGCCGAGACAAAAGACATTGACGAGCGGGTTGCCCTCGAAACTCTCATCGAAATAAATCTCGCCGCCGATCGTCGGGACGCCGATGCAATTGCCGTAGTGCGCGATCCCAGCGATCACACCCGCGAAAAGGCGCTTGCCGCGATTATCGGTAGGCGAGATCCGTCGAGCGAGATCGTCAGGCTCGACGAGTCTCGCTAGATTTCGCCCCACCAAACTTCGCGGCACGTGATCGGCCCGAACCGAAGCGAATTGAGCAGAAACTCCGGACGCGCGCCCATCGTAAAAATGTCGCGAATGATCCCGCCGACTCCGGTCGCGGCGCCTTGGAACGGTTCGATCGCACTCGGATGATTGTGGCTCTCGATCTTGAATGCCACCGCCCAGCCGTCACCAATATCGACCACGCCGGCGTTTTCCTCGCCGGCTTTGACCAGGATGTTCGGCCCGCTCGTCGGAAATTTCTTCAGCTCCTTGCGCGAGTTTTTATAGGAGCAATGCTCGCTCCACATGACCGAGAAAATGCCGAGCTCGGTGAAGTTCGGTTCGCGCCCGAGAATTTTTCGGATTCGCTCGTATTCCTCCGGCGTCAGACCATGTTTCGAGACAACTTCCGGAGTCACTTTGGGTTCGACGGCCAACATGGAGAACGCACGTTAAGGGAGCCGCCGCGGAGTGCAATTGGCAAAGGAATATCGTTCTCGTGACGGCTCGAATTGCTAAGCTCCGCTGATGGATTTATCCACGATTGCCAATGTCGCCACGGCCCTGACCGTCCTGACCGGTGTCGCTTTCGGCCTGATCGAAATGCGCCGGGCGCGTCGCGAGCGCGAGGAGCGCGCAGCTTTCGCCGCCGTCCAAGCCCTCATGACCCCGGAATGGATGAGCTCGTCGATGATCGTCGCTTCGATCCCGGAAGGGACAACCGCGGTTGAATTGCAGAACGACCAGCGCTCGCTGGAAGCGATGCTCAAGATTGCCACCATCATGGAAGGCATTGGCTATTCCGTTTTCGCGCGGATCGTTCCGTTATCCGTGGCCGATGATCTCATCGGCGGAATGGCGCGGGTCGCCTGGCGCAGGTTTCAACCATTCGTGCTCGATGAACGCGAGCGCACCGGGACGCAAAAGAGCTGGGAATGGTTTCAATGGCTGGCGGAGCAGCTCGACCTCCATGGCGCCAGTCGCACCAATCTTCAGACGGGCGCCTATATCGCCTATCGCGACTGGAAACCGTAGGTGATTTCGGTGTTCGTCCTCAGGAAGTCTCGGGGAATCGGAGCCCGCCATAATCTGCGGCGTCGATATAGCCTGCCAGCAGAGCTGACTGCGTGTTGATTGCTTTTGGGCCGCCTTTCGCCTACAAGTCTCCTCACAAAAAGGTTGTCATCCTGAGCATGAGCCTGCACTGAGGCAAAGCCGAAACAAACGTTGTCATTCTGAGCGCAGCGAAGAATCTCTGATGCATTTCCGAGGACCCAGCCTGTGAATCGGAAACAGTCAGAGATCCTTCGCTCCGCTCAGGATGACAATCGTTTTGGAACTTTTAACATGCCCCTTAATTTGAAGGAAATCATCGCCGCGCGGCTCGGGGAAAACTACGAGCTGCACGAGCGCCACCTCAACCGCACTCTCGTCGCCGCCCAGCGCGTCATCGGCTTCGACAAGGTCTATGCGCGCGCCGAGGGCGCTTATCTCTACGACATGGATAACGCCGCTTATCTCGATTTCCTGAGCGGCTACAGCGTCTTCAATATCGGACGCAACCATCCCGCGATCCAGAAAGCGATTCGCGACGTGCTCGATCTCGATCTGCCCAACATGGTGCAGATGGATTGCTCGCTCCTCAGTGGCCTGCTCGCTGAGGCACTCACCAAACGGACTCCAAAACATCTCGATGCCGTCTTCTTTTGTAACTCCGGCACCGAGGCGATGGAAGGCGCGCTTAAGTTTGCCCGGGCCGCTACGCAAAGACCGCGCGTCTTTTCGTTAGGCGGAGCGTTTCATGGCCTTAGCCTCGGCTCTCTCTCCCTCATGGGTTGCGAAAGTTTTACCGAAGGCTTCGGCCCTCTCATGCAGGGTTTCGACGGACGCATCGCGCTCGACGACCTGGCCACGCTCGAACAGGAACTGGCCAAACGCGATGTCGCCGCTTTTGTCATCGAGCCGGTGCAAGGCAAAGGTGTCAACTATCCGCACGGCGACTTCTTTATCCGCGCCCAGGAACTCTGTCGCAAATACGGCACGCTCCTGATATGTGATGAGATCCAGACCGGACTAGGCCGGACGGGCAAGATGTTTGGCTTCGAGCACTGGAACCTGGAGCCCGATATCATAACTCTGGCCAAGACCTTGAGTGGCGGTTATGTCCCGTGCGGCGCGATCGTAACCCGGCGCGACATCTATCAGAAGACTTTCAGCCGGATGGATCGTTGTGTGGTGCACTCCACCACCTTTGGCCGCAACAACCTCGCCATGGCCTGCGGGCTGGCCGCGCTCGAAGTAATCGACGATGAGAAGTTGATCGAGAACTCGGCCCGCATGGGACAACTCCTGCTCGAGCGCGTCGATGCCCTCCGCGCGAAACATTCTTTCATCAAGGAAGTCCGCGGCAAAGGACTTATGATCGCGATTGAGTTCCATGAGCCTAACGAGTTTAAGCTTAAGATGGCCTGGAAACTCCTGCACAAGGTGGACAAGGTGCTCTTCGCGCAAATGGTTGTGACCCAGATGCTCGCGCAACATCGCATCCTGACTCAGGTCGCCGGTCACGCCATGGATGTGGTTAAGATCCTGCCGCCGCTCATCATCGGCGAACGCGAAGTGGACATGTTTGTCAACGCCCTCGACGCGACCCTGAGCGAGTGCCGCAAATTCCCTGGCCCAATGTGGGAGATCGGCAACAACTTCGTCCGGCACGCCCTGCGCTCGAAGCGTTCTTCGGAACCGTCGCGGCCGATCTCGGCCTAAGTCATCGTTGTAACCGGGATCGTTGATCCCGGTCGCGCTCGATGACACTACCCACCTATTGACCGTCAGCGCAGTATTACTTGTTCGCTCAACCCTCTGGAGAGACGGGCTCAGTCCCGTCAATTCAATCTGGGACGCCACAGAGGGCGTCCCTCCAGTTCGGCCAAAGTTATTTCTTTCAGACTAACTCGGACGATAGCTCCCCCAGGCAGGCGATGCGCCCGCCCTACAATTGTCCCGCCAATTGGCTGACCGCGGCGATTGCTTCCTGTTCCATTGGCGCCTCGGGATAGCCGATGGTCAAACACTCGAATAGGTATTGGCGCAGAAACGCCTCGATCCCGCCGAGCCGCTCGTACTGCGCGGTGTGGGCCAGCTCGTGCGCGACCAAGTTGCGATCACCCCAGCAATCGCTGCGCACAAAAATGCCGTAGCGCAAAGTGAGGCCGCAGGTCGCCGGGGTAAAAACTGAATCGCGGCCGCCGCCGTCCTCAAAGTGAGATCGCGCGGCATGGGGACGCGGGTCAGCGCAAGCAATCGCACCCGCCCTGGTTCGCACACGCCGATCGCCTGCGCGTCCGCCATTTCCTGCTCGGAGAGTGAAACTCCCTCGCGCAGGATTCGTCGCTCGACGGAGGTTGCCCACTTCACTGCCAACGGCAGGAACGTCTCGAAATGCGCGATCAAGAAATGTCGATCCATCCCCGAACACGAACCTCGATCGCGAAAGCCAGGGCGTCGAGGACGGTTGGCACGGCTCTTTATCTCCGTTTCTGTCTTGTCGGATGCCCCGGCTTCGATGATTGATCCAACATGGCGGAAGCGAAGAGCGCACTCATCACTGGCATCACCGGCCAGGATGGTTCCTATCTCAGCGAGCTGTTGCTCGAAAAAGGTTATGCGGTCCATGGCATCGTCAGGCGGACGAGCAATCTGCTCCGCTCGCGGATCGAGCATCTGCGCGCCGATCACTCGATCTACGGGCAGCGCCTCTTTCTTCATTACGGCGATCTATCCGATGGCACGACGGTGCGCCGCATTTTTGCGAAGGTGCGTCCGGCCGAGGTTTATCATCTCGCCGGTCAAAGTCATGTCGGTTTAAGTTTTGAAATTCCGGAATCCACTTCCGAAGAAGTCGCGATGGCGACCCTGCGGCTCCTCGAGATCTGCCGCGATCAACCGCAGCCCGTCCGCTTTTATCACGCTTCGACCTCGGAGATTTTCGGAGACGCAGCCGAGGCTCCCCAAACTGAAGAGACGCCGCTCCGACCCGTCAGTCCGTATGGTTGCGCGAAAGCTTTTGCGACCCAGTTGGCGCGGGTTTACCGGCAGGCTTACGGCCTCTTTGTTTGCAATGGCATTCTTTACAATCACGAGTCGCCCCGGCGCGGTGAAAATTTCGTGACCCGCAAAATTGCCCGGGCCGCCGCCCGCATCAGTCGCGGCCTCGAACACGGACTCGTCCTCGGGAGCACAGCCGCCCGACGCGATTGGGGGCACGCGCAGGATTACGTCGCCGCGATGTGGCTGATGCTCCAGGCGGCCGAGCCTGAAGACTACGTGGTCGCGACCGGCGAGACGCATTCGGTCGCGGACTTCGTCAACGCCGCTTTCGCCGTCGTCGGGTTGCAGGCGAAAGACTATTTAAAACATGACGCGGCCTTTGAGCGCCCGACGGAGCCGGTCAAGCTGGTGGGTTCGAGCGAAAAAATCCGGCGCACGCTGGGCTGGGAACCACGCAAGACGTTCCCTGATTTGGTTCGAGAAATGGTCGAGGCGGAGCTGGCGATGCTCTCCATTGCCAGCGTTTGATCGGCGGCTTGCACTTTGGGTGACCAGTCCTAGTATCAGCGCGTGAAAAAAATCGAGGCCATCATCAAGCCGTTTAAGATGGAAGCGGTCAAAGATGGGCTTGCCGAGATCGGGATCGAAGGAATGACGGTGAGCGAGGTGAAAGGCTTCGGTCGCCAGAAAGGCCACACCGAGATTTATCGCGGGAGTGAATATACCGTCGATTTCTTGCCGAAGGTGAAACTCGAAATCGTCCTCCCCGATGAACTGGCGCAGCGGGCGGTCGATATTATCACGCGGACGGCAAAGACCGGGAAGATTGGCGATGGCAAAGTGTTCGTGAGCGACGTCGAACAAGCGATACGGATTCGTACGGACGAGCGCGGTCCGGAAGCGATCTAGTCGCAGGAACGGACCAGTTTTCCCAGGGTTTGATGAACGATTACCTGCTCTCAATCGTGCTTGGAATAATTGAGGGCCTGACTGAATTCCTGCCCGTCAGCTCGACCGCGCATCTGCGCATCGCCGAGGCGTTGTGCCAGATCGATCTCAAGGATGGTTTTTGGAAAATGTTCAGCATCGTCATCCAACTGGGTGCGATCCTGGCGCTGACCGTTTTTTTTGCGGGACGCATTTTGAAATTCCTGCGCACTTTCCCGCGCGGCGAAAGGGGCGACCGGACGGTGCTCACCCACCCGCTCAGCCTGGTTGCGATCGCCTTTCTCACGACGGCGATTCCGGCTTTCTTGCTCACGAAGTTGATTGGCAAGAATCTCGAAAATCTTCACGTGATGGCGCTCGCGCTTCTCATCGGCGGCATCGTGATGTGGCTGGTCGATGCACTTTTCGTTAGGCCAAAAATCCAGCAAATGGAGGAAACGAATCTGCCGACGGCGCTCTGGATCGGCGCGGTCCAGGTGCTTTCGGCCGTTTTTCCCGGGACCTCGCGTTCCATGTGCACGATCGCGGCCGGGCAGGTCGCGGGGATGTCGCGCGAAGCCGCGCTCGAGTTTTCCTTTTTTCTTTCCATCCCGACGATGTTTGTCGCCACCGGTTATGATTTGCTCAAGACCATCCGGCCGCACGCGGCGACCGAAGCAATCGCGCCCGTCGCGATGACGCCGCATCTTTGGATTTTGCTCGCGATTGGTTTTGTCGCCGCTTTCTTTTCGGCGTTTGGGGTGGTGGCCTGGTTTCTCCACTGGGTTCGCCGGCACGGTTTCGCTCCTTTCGCGATTTATCGAATCGTCCTCGGCCTCCTCCTCCTCCTCGCCCTCTCGCGCGGCTGGCTTGGCCGCTGAAACTCCGGGTAGCGCGCCGCGCGGGTGGTGAAATCCACTGCAAAGGCTACCCAACTGCATTGATACAGCGTAGACTTTGGCACCTTGCAAACTGAATCCATTTTACCCGACCTCCAGAGCTGCGTGTTGTGTGAAGATGTGCGCTGCGAATTCAACGGCATGCAGACGCTGGTGGGCGTGCTGAACATCGTGCCCACCCCGAAACTGCCGGTAAATTACCTCCGGCTCTGCATCTGGACGCGCTGGTGTAGCGGTGCCGGCCGCTTCCATCAACGCTCGAAAATTGTCGGCCCGGATGACACCCAGACCATCGCGCAGGCGGAGGTCACTTTTGACCTGAAGGAAATGGAAGGTCACGCGACCAATGTTCATTATTTCGGCGGCGTGCAATTCCAACAATTCGGACTGCACCACGTCGAGATCTACCTTGGGGACGAACTGAAATTGCGCTTCCCGCTGCCGGTAATCCAGGTGAAGCAAGCCTAGGAAGTCAGGCATCCTGCCTGACTCGGCCGACGGGCTTCCAGCCTGTCGGCTCGCACGTCGCACGTTCCGTTAGGCGGACAAAATTGGAGGCTGCCTCCCGAAGAAGCGACGGGCTGGAAGCCCATCGGCCAGGACAGGCAGGATGCCTGTCTTCCGTCGCCCGTTGGCGAAGTGGGTACGACAGGCCGCGCCTAACGCCCGACCAGCGCGAGGACCAGCACGATCAGCAAAACGAGGCCGATTCCCCCAGCCGGATAATAGCCCCAGCCGCTGCTGTAAGGCCACGCGGGAAAGGCGCCAATCAGGAGCAGGATCAGGACGATGAGTAGGATAGTGCGCATAAATGTTGACTAACGATTCACTTACTTTCCTCTCTATCGTTTCCCGGATTTAAAACGGTCTTCTTTTTGCGAAAACAAAACCAGCTTGCGCCCGCCAGCCGTCATCCTATCGTTCGGGCGCGGTGGCCGGCGACCTTCGGAAAGCGTCCCCGGCGATTCGTTCAACCGGCTCCAACGCATGGCAAATACGATCCTCGTCGGCGCGCAGTGGGGCGATGAAGGCAAAGGCAAAATCATCGACGTCCTCACCGGAAAAGCGGACATCGTCGTCCGCAGTCAGGGCGGCAATAACGCCGGTCATACCGTCATTCAGGGCGGGAAAAAATACATCCTCCATCTCATTCCGTCCGGCATTTTGCGGCGCGGCAAAATCTGCGTCATCGGCAATGGCGTCGTGATCGACCCGGTCGCGCTCGTTGGCGAAATCGATGGGCTGCGCAAGGCCGGGATCAAGATCGGGAAGAACCTGCTCATCAGCGACTGCGCGCATCTCGTCCTGCCTTACCATCGCGCGCTCGACGAACAGCGTGAGCTGCGCAAGGACCACGCGAAAATCGGCACGACCAAGCGCGGCATCGGCCCGGCCTACGGAGATAAAGCCGCCCGGACCGGCCTGCGCATCGCCGACTTGATGCAGCCCGCGTTGTTCACCGAAAAGCTCCGGGCCAAGATGCAGGAAAACAACAGCATCCTGAAAGCTCTGGGCGCGCGCTCGATTTCTTTCGCGAAAGTGAACGCGGATTTTCTCGCCGCCGGCGAACGATTACGGCCCTTCGTAGCCAACACCGTCGTCTATCTGCATCGGGCTTTGCAGCAGGGAAAAGAAATCCTCTTCGAAGGCGCGCAGGGAACATTTCTCGACATCGATCACGGCACCTATCCGTATGTGACTTCATCCAACACCACCGCGGGTGGCGCCTGCACCGGCACCGGCGTGCCGCCACACCGAATGGATCGCGTCCTCGGAGTGATGAAAGCGTACACCACCCGCGTCGGCGAAGGCGCGCTTCCGACCGAGGATCCGGTCATCGCGGAAATGTTGCACGAGATGGGCCGCGAATTCGGCGCGACCACCGGACGGGCGCGGCGCTGCGGCTGGTTCGACGCCGTCGCGACCCGTTATGCGACGATGATCAATGGCATCGACGATCTCGCCATTACCAATCTCGACGGGCTCGACACGGTCGATCCGATCAAGGTCTGTGTCGCTTACCGGCTCGACGGCAAGAAACTCGACGTGCCTCCGAGCGACGCCGCGCAATTGACTCGCTGCCAGCCGGTCTATCTGGAGTTGCCCGGCTGGAAACGTTCGACCGAAAAAGCGAAAAAGCTGGCGGATTTGCCTAACGAGGCGCGCAATTATGCGCGGCGCATCGCGGAATTGACCGGCGCCCGCCTCACCATGATCAGCGTCGGCCCCGCCCGCGGTCAGACCCTGCTCCTTTAGCTGATGGTCCCGTCGTCGAAATCGATTCCGCGGCACGTCGCCGTCATTATGGACGGAAACGGCCGCTGGGCGAAAGAGCGCGGATTGCCCCGGATCAAAGGCCACGAAAAAGGAGCGGATGCGGTCCGCGCCTGCGTCGAAGGCTGTGGTGATCTGCGGATCGAGTTTCTCACGCTTTATGCTTTCTCGGCCGAAAACTGGCAGCGTCCGAAAACGGAAGTGATGGCGCTGATGAAATTGCTCGAGCGTTTTCTGCAGGAGAAAACGCCGGAGTTACTCGAGAAAAATGTCCGGCTGCAGGCGATCGGGCGCCTGACGGATTTGCCGGAGGCTTGCCAGGTGCAGCTGCACAAATCGATCGAGCAAACCTCGCAGAATAATGGGCTCACACTCATCCTCGCGCTCAGCTACGGCGGTCGGCTGGAAATTATCGATGGAATCAAAAGTCTCTTCCGCGAAATCGAGCTCGGGCACATCGATCCGGCGATGATCGACGGCGAGACGTTCAGCAAGCATCTTTACACGCGCTACTATCCCGATCCCGATTTGCTTATTCGCACTTCCGGCGAGATGCGGATTTCCAACTTTCTTCTCTGGCAACTTTCCTACACCGAGATGTACGTCACGCCCAAACTCTGGCCCGATTTCGGCAAGGAGGATCTCATTGCCGCAGTCGAAGAGTTTGGGCGACGGCAGCGCCGTTACGGCGCGGTTTGAGAACGCGGCGTCATCACGACTCCGCGCTCCCAAAAATCTGTCATCCCGAGTCGCGTAGACGGGAAAGAGGGCCTGCACTGAGGCGCAGCCGAACGTGGACCTCGCAACTGCAATGCACGGCTGCTCCGAAAAAGGAAACGTCGATTACAACTGGGAGGTCCCTCTCCGTCCTTCGGCGAATCGGGATGACAACTTACACGAACGCTTCCGCGACCGAATCAGCCAGGAAACGCCCGGCGCGCGTCAGCACATAACGCTCTGATGTCGCCAGCATCAGTCCCAGTCGAACGAATTCCTGCACTTCGTTAGGCCGATCATCCACCCACTCTGCCGGCACGCCCTGATTGGTCCGCAACGACAATGCGATTGCTTCCGCGCGCTTCATCTGCGGCGTGAGGATTTCATCCCCGGTCGAAGCGGTTTCGCCGCGCCCGATGTGCTCCATGTAGGCCCGGTAATCCGAAACGTTCTGCCAGCGCCGCAATCCCACCGTCGAGACCGCGCTCGGACCGAGGCCGAGATAATTCGCGCCGCTCCAGTAGGCCCGATTGTGCACCGACTCGAAACCGGGGCGGGCATAGTTTGAAACCTCGTACTGCTCGAACCCGCCCGCGCCTAACAATTCGCCCGCCAGAGTGAAAAAATCCGCGTCAGCTTCCGGGTCTGTCCTGAATTCGCCGCGCGCATGTCGCAGAAAAAATTCCGTGTCCTCTTCGTAGGTAAGGCAGTAGGCCGAAACATGATCGGGCTCCAAGGCAAGGGCGCGGCGCAAAGTTGTCTCCCATTGCGCGAGGGTTTGCCCCGGCAGGCCGAACATCAAATCGACATTCAAATTCTCAAAACCGCTCCGGCGCAACAAATGGAATGACGCTTCCGCCTGGGCCGCGGAATGCTCGCGTCCGAGCAACTGGAGCAATCCATCATCAAAAGATTGCACGCCAAGGCTGAGGCGATTCACTCCCAGTTCGCGCAGCAACCTCGCCTTTTTTTCCGAAACACTTCCGGGATTCGCCTCGACCGTCCATTCCCGCAGCGACGACAAATCCAGCCGCGCGGCAAATCCCCGCAGCAAAAGATCGAGTTGCTCGGTGGTTAGGGCAGTGGGCGTTCCGCCACCAAAGAAAATCGTCTCCGGCTGCAAACCGCGCCCTGTAGACGCCTCCCTCTGGGAGGCGCGAGCGCTGAGCGTCACCATCCCGTCGCGCTTCGCAGAGCGAAGCGTCTACATCGCGTTGCGTCTGCGCGGTGAGCTCCGCCAAAATCGCTTCACAAAACCGCGTCGCCTGGGCCGGATCGGCCCGCTCCTTGTAGAAAGCGCAGTAGGGACAAATTCGCGCACAAAAAGGGATGTGCACATAGATGTGACGCAGCCCTTCCTCTGTCGCGCAGTTGTCAATCCCAGCCCCGCCCATAAAGTTCACCATCGCCGCTCGACTCTTTCGCTCAATTGCTTTTCTGCTCCTCGGCGTCGGGTCGGCCGCGCTTGCGCCCGGCGGCGCGAGTCCCGCGGCACAAGCACCGCCACCGCCGCCACCACCACCCACCCCGCCGCCCGTCTCGATTGTCTATCGCGCCTCCAACCCGGACGCGATCCGCGATTATCGCGCCAATCCCGAACTCGTTAGGCAAATGGTCAATCAACTCGTCTGCGCCGTCACCCACCAGCCGGACGCAGCCGCGGCCTGGCGTTCCCTGATTGCGCCTAACGACAAGGTTGGGATCAAGATTTCCGCGGCCGGCGGTGAACTTTTCACCACTCACCGCGACATCGTGAACACGATTGTGAGCGGTCTGGTCGCCGCCGGACATCCCCGCGCTAACATCATTGTCTGGGATAAATCGCTCGGCGGAATCAAGGACGCCGGCTATACCGACGGCGAAGGTTACCAGCTCAAATCAATCCCACCGCGCGATGGCTACGATCCCAAGGCCGTCATCTCCGGGCCCTTCCTGGGCAATCTCATCTGGGGCGACTTCGAATACATCGCCAATGGCGGTGAGATGCCGCTGTTGAGTGAAACCGAGAACACGAGCAGCGTCAGTCACTTCGCCAACATCGTCACCCACGAGGTGAACAAGATCATCAACGTGCCGGTGTTGAGCGACAGCGTGCGCAACGGCGTCGCCGGTTGTCTTTACAACGTCACCATTCCAAACGTCGATAACTGGCGGCGCTTCGGCGCACCGCCCGAATTCGGCGCCTCCAGCATCCCGGAGATTTATGCCGATCCGCACATCGGGCCAAAGGTCGTGCTCAATCTGATGGATGGCCTGCTCGCGCAATATGCCGGCGGCCCGCAATCGCAACCCGGCTACGCTTTTCCTTTCGCCACGCTTTACGCGAGCAAGGATCCGGTCGCGATCGATTCCATCGCGCTGCGCCAACTCGAAGAGTGGCGCAAGAAACGAAAGCTGCCGCCGATCCATCGCCTCGGCGCCCATGTCATGGTGGCGGAGCAATACGGCCTCGGAAATGCCGATCCCTCCCGGATTGAGATTCGCGACGTCGGCCGGTGAAGGCGATCCTCCAATCGGTTTCGCGATCGTTTTATCTCACGATCAAATTTCTGCCGCGCCCGTTGCGCGACCCGGTCAGCCTCGCCTATCTGCTCGCGCGCGCCACCGACACGATCGCGGATACGGCGAGCATTGCGGTGGAAGTTCGCCTAACGAATCTGCTGGCTTTGGCCCGCGTCATTGCTGGAGAATTGGATTTCGCAGCGATCGCCGAAGCATTGCGGAATTTTGCCGCGCATCAGAGCGACCCGGCCGAGCGGAAATTGATCGAGAACTTGCCCGACTGCTTTGCCTGGCTCGAGAAGATGGACCCGGCCGATCGAACCGATATTCGCGCCGTCCTGCAAACGATCGTGAAAGGGCAGGAGCTGGATCTGCGTCGTTTTGGCGATCCCGCGACCGCTGTTCCACTGCGCAGCGCCGCCGAGCTGGATGAATACACTTATCTGGTGGCGGGTTGCGTCGGTGAATTCTGGACGAACGTTGGGTTTCGCCGTCTCCCGCCTTTTGCCCGGCGTTCGCCTGACGAAATGAAGAAACTCGGGATCGACTACGGCAAGGGATTGCAGTTGATCAACATCCTGCGTGATCGCGCCGCAGATGAAAAAAACGGCCGGCTTTACTTCCCGGCGGCGGAAGATGTCACACCATGGCTCGACCCAAGCCGAGGCGCAGATCGGCGCCGGAATCGAGTACGCTTCTGCCCTAACGAACTGGCGAACGCGCTTCGCCACAGCTTTGCCGGCCTTGATCGGCGCGCGCACGATCGCGTTGCTGCGTGCGGCCGGCCCGGAGGCGGGAGCGCGCGCAATCAAAGTTCCGCGTCCGGCGGTGCGCCGCATTCTCCTCGCCGCCGGCCTCGCCACGGCTTCACCGCTGGCGTTGCGCGCACTCTTCGAGCGCTTGCTCGAGATGTAGACGCCGCCCTCTGGGCGGCGCGGGGGAACGGCAATCCTGACGGCCTCGAGGGCGATGCTTCCCCGTGGCTGAACTTCGCCGGCCTCAGTACGTAGCGCATTCGCGACCGGATACTTGAACAGACATTCGTGGCGAACGCGATGCCGAAGAACATGCGACCATCTCTCCCGCGCTTCGCAGAGCGAAGCGTCTACACGTTAGGCATGAATGCCGGCTTGCTCGGCTGAGTTCGCTCCCGCTAGAGTCGGCGGATGAGACGCATTTTAACTCTTCCCTGCTTCGTCAGCTTAATCGGCGCATTCGCGTTCTCCGTCTCCGCCCGCCCGACCGCGCTTGTCGGCGGCCGGTTGATTGACGGCTTCGGCGGTCCACCGCTCGCCAATAGCGTCATCCTGATCGACAACGAGCGGATCACCGCGATCGGCCAGGTCGGTCAGCCTCGAAGTCCCGAAGGACGCCGAAGTCATTTCCACCGAAGGCATGGATGTGCTCCCCGGCCTCTGGGATTGCCACGTCCACACCATGATTCTTGGGCACAGTGATTATGGGCACTGGGACAAGACTTATGAGAAACGCTTCGGCTCCGAAATCATGCCGGCCGCCGCGCATCAATTGCTCATGGCGGGCGTGACCAGCGCGCGCGATCTCGGCGGCCCGCTCGCCGACAGCATCAGCGTTCGGGACCGGATCAATCGCGGCGAGATCCCAGGTCCGACGCTTTATGTCGCTGGGCCGTTTCTTCAGCACGAGCCGTATCCGGGCGAGGAACTTTATCGCTGGGGTGTGAAAGGCGCCGATGATGCGCGCGCCAAGGTGAAAAAAATCGCGGAGGCCGGAGTCAACATCGTCAAGATGATCGATCAAGACCAGATGACGCTGGAGGAAGCGAAGGCGATTGTCGATGAGGCGCACGCGCACAAATTGCCGGTCGTGGCGCACGCTCATCGCCCGGATGAGATCCGCCGCGGACTCGCCGTCGGGGTGGACGATTTTGAACACACCGGCCTGGCCACTGCGCCGGAGTTTCCGGCCGACATCCGCACCGGCATCGCGGAACGGACCGCCAAGATGAGTCTCGGCCCCCTTTTCTGGTGCCCGACGATCGAAGGATTTCTCAATTACAAATCACTCATCGAAAATCCCGAGCCGCTGGATGATCCCGCCTGGCAGCTCGACGTGCCTAACGACATTATCCAGGACATCAAATCTTCCATCCGTCATCCGGGCCAGTTGGCTTACTACCAGATCACGCCGCTCCGCGCGGCGACGGTGGCGAAAAAGTTCCATCAACTCCAGGAATCGGGCGTGGTCCTGCTCATCGGGACCGACAGCGGTATCCCGATGAAATTTCACAGCAGCTCCACCTGGCACGAGATGGACGCCTGGGTGCACGCGCTCGGAGTCGATCCGATGACAACAATTCGCGCCGCGACTTACTGGCCGGCGGTGATGATGAAAGTGGACAAAGATTACGGTTCAATCAGCGAAGGGAAATTCGCCGACATCATTGCCGTGAAAGGCGACGTCCTGCGCTACATCGATCTCCTTCAACGAGTCGATTTGGTGATGAAGCATGGCCACCGCTATAAGTGATCGCCGTCGGTAACATCGCCTCGTCGCGGTAACTCGAAAGCGAGGACGAAATTGAATTGGCGTTGGCCATTTAGAAATCGGGCAACCAAAAGCGATACGCAGCCGCCGGCGGAAACGTTTGTCCCTAATGCGGGGCCCGACTTTATCTGCATCGGCGCCCAAAAAGCCGGGACCACCTGGCTTTATCGCCAACTGGCGGGGCATCCGGATTTTTGGATGCCGCCGCGAAAAGAGCTGCACTATTTGAACGAAAGAGGGCATGCACCGGCCAAGACCACACTGCGCAACCACGACGCGCGCGATCTGCTCTTCCTCGATAAGTTGCGACGTCTCGGGACTCAATCATGGCTCGATCTGACGAATTACGGACAACTTTTCGTCGCCAAAGGGTCGCTCTTGTCGGGCGACATCACGCCGGCCTATTGCACCCTCCCGGAAGAGATTATCGAAATGGTCATGCGATCTTTTCCACAATTGAAAGTGATATTTCTGGCGCGCGACCCAGTGGAAAGGGCCTGGTCGCAGTTATCCTTGTCGGTTCAGTCAGGAGGAATACCCGCCTTCGATGCGACGGATTTCGATGAGATCATGCATCAGTTACTTCATCCGCTGGTGCTCGTCCGTTCTTATCCAAGCACGATTGTGGCGCGGTGGCGCCGGCATTTTCCCGCGGACCAATTTCGCCTCTGTTTCTTTGATGACCTGCAGAACAATCCCGCCGAACTGCGGCGTTCGATTATTGCCTTCCTCGGTGGCGATCCGGAGAAATCGAGCGGCAGTATGCGGGTCGAGGAAAATGTCGCGGAGGGAAAGATGAAACTTCCCTTAACCGATGAGGTCCGATCGAAAATCGGAGAATTTTTTGCCGTCGAGTTGAAGGCTTGCGCGGCGCAACTCGGCGGACCAGCCATCGCCTGGCCATCTCGCTACGGCCTTTGAAGCGATGGATCTCGTTAGGCAACCGGCCGCGCCGCTCGTCCCTGAGATTGGAGCGCGCGCATAATTCCAAGCACGCATTGACTACGATAACGAACTGATAGCCGGGCTCTTCCACTCGGCACATTTCACTGCGCCATCGCATCATTTGCTTTGACCCAAGGCGCGACGGATGCAACGAACAGGAACATTTTTGCCTCGAGAATGAAGATACGACTTCTGCTTGTCCCTTACGATTCCGGCCAACGCAATGTACGGATGGGCGCTGGTCCTGAATATCTGCGCACGGCCGGACTCCCGGAACATCTCACTCGCCAGGGGCACATCGTCGATGCGGAAGTGATTGAGCCACCCTCGATGAACTGGAGGGCCGAAGTTCAAACCAGCTTCGAGCTGATGCGGGCGGTCGCAAAACAGGTGAGTGCGGCGCGTGCCGCCGGCCGATTCCCGCTCATTCTTTCCGGCAACTGCCTCTCGGCCGTTGGAGTCATCGCCGGTCTCGGCTCCGGCACGGGAGTGATCTGGATCGATGCGCACGGTGACTTCAATACCCCGCAGACCACGACGAGTGGCTTCCTCGATGGAATGACGCTCGCAACCGCCACCGGCAAATGCTGGGTGGAATTGGCGCGGAGCATTGAAGGTTTCGAACCGGTCCCGGAGGACGCCGTCGTTCTCATTGGAGCGCGCGACCTCGATCCCGGCGAAGGAACTGCGCTGGCCCGTTCCGGCATCGTTAGGCTGGGCGCGGACGCCGCCTCTGACGCAATCGAACCCATCCTGCAAACGATCGCCGGCAAGATGAACAAATTTTACGTTCATCTCGATATGGACGCGCTCGACCCGAGCGTGGGAAAAGCAAACGGCTATAGCGCGCGTGGCGGATTTTCGAACGAGAATCTGCAAAGCTTTTTGGCAACAGTGAGTGCCCATCTCCCGGTCGAAGCGCTCACGATTGCCAGCTACGATCCTTCCTACGACACCGATGGAAAAGTCAGCGCCTCCGCTTTCGAGTCCGCAACAACGATTTTGGCCGGGCTTTCACAGTTGTAGCTGGGATCGGTGATCCCGGCTCTGCAGAAAGCGCCCATGCCAACCGGGATCACCGATCCCGGCTACAACCACTACTCGCGCTTCACTTCTGTCGGGGCCTTGTCTTCGCGCAAGCCGAGGAAGACGGGTGCCCGCAGCTTTGCGTCGCGCGTCCATTCCGCGAACTTGACCTGGCAGACGAAGACCGGATCGATCCAATTTATTTTTCGCATCATTCCGGGCGTAATCCCCTGCACCCATTGCCCGCCTTGTTTCAACGGGAGATCAGCGAAAGGGCAATCCTTGCGCGCTGCGGCCTGAAACTTCTTGTAGAGCATCGCGAGCGTCTTGGTGTCGAATCCAGTGCCAACCTTGCCGGCGAAGAGAAGACGTTTCTTTTCGTAATAGCCGACGAGCAACGCGCCGAAATATTGCCGCGCGCCCTCCGGCGGAGTGTAACCGCCGATGACGAATTCCTGCTCGTGGAGGCATTTTACCTTGATCCAGGCGCCGCTCCGCCGCCCCGCTTCATAAAGAGATTGCGCCTGCTTGCCGATGATTCCCTCGAGTCCCCGTCGCTTCACCTCGCGAAGGAGCACGGCCGCGTCCGCACCGAGTTCTCCCGAGTAGCGGATCGGGTCGGGCGCCGCGGCACAAAGCTGTCGCAGTGTTTCCTTGCGAATCGTTAGGGGAAGTCCCGTAAGATTCTTTCCCTCCAACTGGAGGAGATCGAAGACGTAATAATAAAGCGGCGTCATCCCGCCATCCATTTCGCGGGACTGGAGGAGTTGAAAAGATGACCGGCCCTCCTTGTCGAGCGCGACGACTTCGCCATCGATCACGCACTCTGCACAGGGCAGGCTCGCAACTGCTCCGGCGATCTCGTCGAATTTTTTCGTCAGGTCATTCTCATTCCGCGAGATCAACTTCACCTTCGTGTCTTCCTTGATCGCCTGCGCGCGGATGCCGTCGAACTTCAGCTCGTAGATCCAGTCGCCGCCCGCCGGCGCCGTTTCCACCAGCTTCGGCTTCATCGGATCAATGAAACGCGGTTTCCCAGCCGGAAGTGAATCAGGGACGCGGTTTTCTAGCTTTGGCGCGCCCGGTACTTTTTTTTTAGGCCCGCTTTCTTTGCGCGCCACGGCTTTCCGGATCCGTTCGCGCAGCGTCGCCTGCGCGCTCGAATCGTCTTTGCGCTTGGATTGCCATTCCGCATCGCGATCCTTTGCGATCTGCTTCATCGTTCGGCCGGTCTTGACCGACTCGTCATCGCTTTTTTTCGAGACCGGCTTGACGTCGGCGTCGCTTTTCAACAGGAGCCACTGATTTTTTCCACCGTCGATCCGGGTCCGGATCAACGTCCAGTCGCCCTTAATTTTCTTTCCTTCCAGCACCATGTGCAGGCGGCCTTTCTTGAGCGCGGTCAGCGGTTCTTCGCCGTAGCACAAAATAATTGCCGCGGTCCCAGACCATGACGGTGCCCCCGCCGTAGTTCCCTTCCGGAATGATGCCCTCGAAATCCTCGTAGTCGATCGGGTGATCCTCCACTTCGACCGCGAGATGTTTTTCACCGCGCTTCCACGGCAGACCTTTCGGCACCGCCCATGATTTCAAAACGCCCTCCATCTCCAGCCGGAAGTCGTAGTGCAACCGGCTCGCATCATGTTTTTGGATGACGAACCGGGACGCGCCTGCGACCCGTTTCGGGCGCGGCTTTTTCGCGCCGCTCGGTTCGGCCGTGACAGAGAAATTTCGCTTTCGCTGGTATTCGGTCAGACCCATTTCTTATCAGGCTCCCACCAAAAAACGAAAACGCCACTGCGATCGCGCGGATCGCAGTGGCCTGTAATTTCTCGCGACCGCGGTTGACTTAACGACGGGAGCGCGAGCGGCCTGCGCCGACCGGCTCTTCGATCTCACCGGCCTCCTCGGCCTCGTCGTTCACGATGCCTTCGGCGATCTCGGTCAGCTTCTCATCCGCAGCGCCTTCCTCGTCCAGCGTTGCCTGAAGCAAATCTTCCGCGTCGTCTTCGCCGAGGATGGAGGCGAAAGTGCGGACGACGCCGTAGCCCGCGATCTCGTAATGCTCAACCCGCTGCGCCGCGGCGATGATGCCGGCGTCAATGACCGAATCGAGGCCGTCTTCGCTCATCATTTCCGAGCCTTCCTCGACCAGACCTTTCATCGCCTTGCAGGTCTTGCCGCTCGGTTTCTTGCCAAGCCTGGTGAAGATTTCTTCGAGCCGCTCGACATGCGTTTGTGTTTCCTCGAGATGACTCTCGAAAGCTTCCTTCAGTTCGGGCGTGGTCGCCTTTTTCGCCATCTTCGGCAACGCCTTGAGAAGTTGATTCTCGGCGTTGTAAAGATCGCGCATTTCTTCAATCCAGAGTGTACGGAGTGAATCTAATTTCATAATTTTTTCCTTTTTGTTTGGGTTCCCTTGGGACCGCCCGGAGGCGCGCCCCGCGGCGACTCCGTTGGTGGAGATCGCCATTGCAAACTTGAAACGGATTGAAAGAGACGAGTGCGCGTATCAGCGAATTCGTAGAGCGATATCGGAATTCGACGGACCAGAAGGGCCCGATTCAATCCCACAATTCGACCGAGACGATCGCGCCAGCTGCGAATTTTTCACCGCTCGCCACGCGCAAAAGCGCGTTCGCCCGGCTTAAGCCAAACAGGGCGTGCGACTCCTGTCGTCCAGTCACAGTAAATACTCCGCCTTGCAGCCGGCCGCGCAGATAATGCGGTCGATTGCCATCATTCGCCACTTCGGTCGCAAGCCGAGCCGAAGCCGTGCGCAAGCCGAGGTTCTCATCCGCGGCCCCGCTCATTTTGAGCAGCGCCGGCCGGACAAATTTCAAAAAGGTGACGAAAGCAGAAACCGGATTTCCCGGCAGACCGAAAATGCAACACTCTCCCGCGCGGCCAAATAGAAATGGTTTCCCTGGTTTGATCGCCACTCGCCAAAGATCAATCGCCGCGCCGAGTTCACGCAAAGCCGGTTTCACAAAGTCGTGATCGCCGACGGAAACTCCTCCGCTCACGATCAACGCGTCGCTCTCCAATCCGCTCCGGAAAATTTCCGTCATCCGCTCGAGGTCGTCCGGGCAATGCTCCCGCAGCGTTACCTCCGCGCCGGCGCCCAGCGCCAGAGCATGCAGCATGAGGGAATTGCTTTCGAAAATCTCGCCGGCCTGCGGAGTTTTCCCGGGCCGCGCCAATTCATCGCCCGTCGAAACAATCGCAACCCGCGGGACGCCGCCGACCGCTACTTCCGTGATTCCCTGGGACGCAAGAATCGCCACGGTTTGCGGCGCGATCTTTTCACCCCGCGTGAGAATTTTTTGTCCAACCGCGAGGTCCGCTCCCGCGCGCCGGATGAACTCGCCCGGCTCGGCGTCACACTGGGCAACGATGGTTGCGCCTTCGCGCGTCACATCCTCCTGCATGATAACGGCGTCGGCTCCGCCGGGCAGCGGCGCCCCGGTAAAAATGCGAATCGCCTCGCCTGCTCCAATCGTCAGGCCGCGGTCCGCCCCGGCCGGTTGTTCGCCGATGACCGACAAGCGCGCACCGCTCCGGCAGGAGCCCGCCTGCACCGCGTAACCATCCATCGCCGAGTTGTCGAACGGGGGAAGCGCCCGCTGGGCGAACAAATCCCGGGCGGCAAACTTGCCTAACGAATCGAGCAAAAAGACTTCGCGGTCCGGAAGCGGTGCGACCTTTGCCAGCACACGCAGCCAGCGCGTCGGCCTCGCTTGTCATCGCACCACCTGGTCGCCGACCGCGGGTTCTCCGTCGATGATGTCGGCGGCGACAAAAGGCCGTTTCTGTTCGGGGGACGCTTTCAAGTGCGCAATCTCGCCCTTTGCGTTGGTCGCGCGCAACGCCGTTCCCGGCGCCGGCACATAGAGATTGGATTCGAGATCGATGAGCACAAAATGTTTTTCCTCATCCACCACTGCGACCTCACCGACGACGCTCGGTTCAGGGGCCGCCGTTTTCGCCGCCGCCGGCTGGAGCCTTCGGCCGCGTCTGCGGCGCGCAACCAATCAGGGCCAGAATCGGCCAAATGATCGTCAGGCGGAAAAACAGGATGGATGAAGCGCGCGCCATGGGAAGGCAATCGGTTGACGAGCATGGAACGACCCCGATATTCTCGCAACTTCGACGGCGCAGTGGGTGAGGTGGCTGAGTGGTCGAAAGCAGCGCTTTGCTAAAGCGCCGTACCTCAAAAGGGTACCGAGGGTTCGAATCCCTCCCTCACCGGGCCCGCAGGGCCACTCCTGCTCGTGCTCATGATCCTGCTCTTGCCCGATTCCGACGTCTGCATTCTTTCCGCCGAGCAAGCGGGTTCGATTGCCCTTGTCCTAAAGCAAGCGTCCAAAAGACGGGCCGACCATTGCAGCTGCTGCGGGAGCGAAATCTATTGCCGCGTTCTCGAAGAAAGATCACTCGCCAAGTTCCGCGCTCGCGAGATAGCCGTCGGTTTCATTGAAGCCGCCCGCGACGAGCACGCTGCCATCGGGCAGCAACGTTGCCGTGTGTCGATCGCGCGTTTCGTTGAGCCTGCCGGTGGCTGTCCAGGTGCCGCTCGCCGGATCGTAGAGTTCCGCACGCGCGACGCCAAAGATTCCGTGACCGAAGTGACTACCGCCTGCGACGAGCACCTCGCCGTCCGGCAGCAAGGTTGCTGTGTGTGATTGGCGTGCGTTGACGAGGAGTCCGGTGATCGTCCAAATGCCACTTGCTGGATCGTAGATTTCCGCGCTCTTGATCGCGCCGCTATTGTAACCGCCGGCTACGAGCACCGTGCCGTCCGGGAGCAACGTCGCCGTGTGATCGAATCGTCGGTGGGTGAGGCTGCCGGTAAGTGCCCAGGTTCCGGTCGACGGATCATAGAGTTCCGCACTCGTAAGAATATCGAACCGACGCTGACCGGCTGCGACGAGTACCTTGCCATCCGGTAGCAAGGTCGCCGTGTGAGAAAAGCGTGCGATGTGGAGACTGCCAGTAGCTGTCCAGGTCCCGCTCGCCGGGTCATACAGTTCCGCGGTCTTGAGATAGCCGCCCCAGTCACCGGCGGCGACGAGCACCTTGCCGTCGGCCAGCAACGTCGCCGTGTGATGAGATCGTACGCCCAAGAGGCTGCCGGTGGGCGTCCAAGTGCCGCTCGCCGGATCGTAGAGTTCCGCGCTCGCGACGCCAACACCGCCGGCGACGAGCACCTTGCCGTCGGGCAATAACGTCGCCGTGTGAGCACGGCGCGGAGTGTCGAGCCTGCCAGTGGGCGTCCAGGTCCCGCTCGCCGGATCGTAGAGTTCCGCGCTCGCCAAAGAGTTGTGGCCGTCTTTTGCACCCCGGCAACCAGCACCTTACCGTCAGGCAGCAACGTCGCCGTGTGCAAATCGCGTGCGGTGGCGAGGCTGCCGGTCTCATCAAACTTAATGCGAAGCCCCGAGTCCTGAACAAAGCCTGGAGCGTCCGGACCAGCGGCCCCAGCCATCACCGACACTGCAAACCCTGCGATAACCAGCGGGATAAGCAGACAAACACGACGAAAGGATGACCAATCAACCGGACTTCTTGCCGATCGAATTGTTTTTGTTGGCTGAATTGGCCGGATTGAACTGATTATTTCGCCTGGCAGAAGTGAACTCCAAAAACCTTGCATGACTTTCATAACCAATACCTCAAGTTGTGCGAGCGAGCCTTGTTTGCTCGCGGTTTCCCGTGCGGGAAGAGGGTCAGGCGGCCTTGCTAAAGTCGCCTGACGGACTTAGCGCAATTAAATCTCTCACTATTGATTCGGTCCGTCCATTGGATCTTAGCCGTACGTGTGATGGTTTCGTGAGCCTTGGGTATTTGCATTTCGGTATGAAGCGATCGAGTAGATTTCTGGTCGAGCCGCAAGGTTCCAATCCGTTTCTCAACGGTTGCGGCTATCAGTTAGTCTCAGATCGACCGGCGCAAGAGTTTGCTGCCGTTATTCAAAACGAAAAAGTGGCGGCGAAATCCACCCGCTACGGTCCGACGCCAGCGATGCGAGCTGGCGCCTGCGTCCTGGGAAGGGTTGCGCCCTCTAACCCGCCTGGTTCCGCCATGAGATAGTCAACCAGATCACTTTCGGCGCCCGCGGCGCGCTCCGGCTCGAAGGCCGCGTAACAGTTACTGCGCATTCGCAGGAAACCAAAAGTCCAGGGAATGTTCGGCTCGAGCGCTTCGACGGCTTGCAGAACATTGCGGCCGGGCCGGCCGTGGTCGAGCGCGGTGCTGGCGCGCAGCTGCGCAAGCATTCGTGCGTGATCGCTGTTATAAACCGCGAATGGTTCCTGGAGGAGCCGCACAATCTCGGCGCCCTTGTCTGCCACGGTATCTGTTCCCACCAAGGTCGGTCGGCGACATCCAAGGTCCGCTCCAACAATGCCGGACTTGGCCACGGGATCGATCCGCAGAGACTTGATGCATTGCTCAACCGCCGCGGTGGCCTCGTTAGTCCGCTTCTCCCGCCAAAGCAGACGAGCGCGGATCGCCTCTGCCTCCGTCGGGAGAACGTCGTGCAGTCGATCAATGTAAGGAAGAGCCGAGTCATCGCCGCGGTCAGCCAGACACTCGGCGACGAGAGTTACTTCCCCCAGGTGACGCGGCTCGCGCCCGAGAGATTTCCAACTCGCCCAGGCGTAATCAAAATTACCGAAAGGTAACCATTGAAAGCTTGTAACAGTCTCGCTTGTTCGTCGGACATCGAATCATCTCGCCGGGTCGGGCCATTGTAAGCGACCAACATCGCAATGCGCTGTTCTTCGACACTCTTCCAATCAAGCGTGCCGCGGATGATGGGCCGATTCGCCAAAGCAAGAGCAGCGTCATGTCGCAGGTCGTTAAAGTCGATGCCGGAGTCACTTTGCCGGCTCCGGGCGAAGGCAAACTCGAGCAGCATTCGATCATCCGTGTTAAGCGGGATGCCGGGATAGCGCATGACTGTTCCCGCCATCTTCTCATTGCCGATATAGTGGCTAAAACACCTTCCAGATCGGTCGTGCGCCAGACGTTGGTAATCGCCGAACGGAATGGCTCGGCCGCAAGTCGCGACCGCATTGAGTCAATATCGTAGCGGACAGGAGTCTTTGAGCAGATTAAGAGCAAGTCGCCGGTCTCCGTCTGCCAGGTTTCGATGTGCGAGAAGACAGTGCTGAGGGTGGCGTAAAAGATTCGGGCTGTGCGCAGGTCAACGTCATAACCTTGCAACCACTGCGCGAATAACCCGCCGTTATTCAAATTGCGCGCGACACTCTCGTAGTATTCCTGCGTAAAGAGACTGGCGACTCCAGCCCGGTATGGATTTGATGGCTCCGAAACAACGATGTCGTATTTTTCGTGCGTGGTCAGCAGGAGCTCGCGCCCGTCACCGATGATGAGATTCAGTTTGGGGTTGGCGAGCGCGTTGTGATTCACGGGCGCACATTGGGCGGCGAATTTCGTAATGACCGGTTCGAGCTCGATGACATCGACCCGGTCGATCGACGGAACGGCCGCAAGCCAGCCAGCGGTCGAACCGGTCCCCAGGCCAATAACCGCAGCGCGTTGCGGATGCGGATGCGCCAACGCCGCCAGCAAACCGGACATGACCTGCGTGCCGGCGTCGAACTTCGAATTGCCATCGCACTTGCCGTTCACGACGAAGGCGAGGCCGGTGCTCTTGGAAATGCCAATGCTGCTTTCAATTCCGTCGGCCTGCCAAAGAATATCGCGCCGCAAGGTATGGAGGAGATCACGCGCTTCGTTAGGCGTAGCGGTGTATTTTTTCATGCGATCGAGCTGGCCGTGACGCCAGGCGACCGTCGGGCCGACGCGCGAAAAACAGAATCAGAATGGCGCAGGCGTTGATCAACACCGATGGCAGTGCGTCGAGTGGTTTCGCGGAATGGCGCTGACCGGCGAGAGCGGCAAGGAAAGCGCAGAGCTACCAGCAACCCGATGACCAACTTCCAGGTCCCAGTCGCGGTGAACATCGGAATGAAACCAAAACCACCCGCGAGCGAACCGGCGATGGCTCCAGCGGTGTTCCAGGCGTAGGCGGCCCCGGTCTGCGATCCCACATTTTTCCGGCCCTGGCCGAGAAGCCCGAGCAGGATGGGAAATTGAATTCCAGCAAAGAAAGCGGGCGGAAAAACGATCAGACCACAAATACCGAGCCAGCCAATGATGCGTCCGCCAAAACCCAGGGTCGCGAGCGGCTTCAGCAACATGGCGGAGAGCGCGATTTGGTCCCCAAGCGCGTACGGGATCGCGAGGAACAACGCCTCCAAAGCGCAGGTGCAGGCAAAAGCATTCAGGGTCGGCCGGCGCGCCGAGACGAAGAGCGAATAGACCACTCCGCCGCTGCCGATGCCGAGCAAAGCGACCGCGAGGATCAGACCGAAGGTGAACGCCGTTCCGCCGAGAATCGGACTGAGCATCCGATACCAGACCAATTCCATGAGCAGGAAAACAAAACCGGTCAGGGCGGCTGCGCCCAGAATCAAGCGTGCTGGTGCGGAATCGTTTGGCGCCTCTTCGACGCTCTCTGCCGAGGTCCACCTCTGCGGCAGGTCTCCTCCGCGGGCGCAGCCAACCAAGCCAGGCCGGCGATTGTTGCATTCAATCCACAGGCGAGAAAAAGAGTCGCGTGATTTCCGAAACGTTCGAGGAGATAAAAAGTCCCGACGCTCGCGCCAACCACCGCGCCGAGTGTGTTCATGCCGTACAACAAGGCGAGTCCACGTCGGCTCGTCGTCCCGATCGCTCACCGCAAATCGTGCCATCGCTGGGAGCGTTCCGCCCATTAACAAAGTAGGAGCAGCCAAGACGACAGCCGTCAGGAGAAGCCGCACGCACGTGCTGAGAAATGTCCCCATGGCGAGCGTGCCGCCGCAGCCAATGTAGATAGCGCGAATCAACCAAACGAGCGCCGGGGTTAACGCCGCGCTGATGGCGATGAAAAATTCCAAGCCGGCATAAAACGCCAGCGGACGCTTTGCGCTTTCCGCGCGTCGTCCCAGCAATGCGCTCCCGAACCCCAGGCCACCCATGAAAATTCCAAGGACCGCCGCCGAGGCCGCGGTTGAGCTGCCGAAAATGAGGCGGAACTCACGCAGCCAGGTCGTTTGATATAAGAGGGCGCAAAGACCGGAGCCAAAAACAAGGCCGGCCCCCAATGTCACTTTGGATTTCATCGTGGGATTGAGTGGTGGCTCGCGATTTGAGCACCAATCATACCGCTCTGGGTCTTCCTACAGGTGTTGCGTGACACCGTGCATTCGAAGATCCCGCGCTTCCGTGACGGCCTTGGCAGAGCGCAGCGTGCCCGAGGTTGCGACACGTTCCAAGCAGGCCTTTTCCGCACATCGATAGCTCCCTCGACACCGGCTTCGGAGTCGAGGCGTTGCCGCTACCGCTTCGCACTTCGTTGGGAAATTCCTTGCGCGCTCTTGTGCGGTCGCGGCGAAACTCAGCGCGCCAGATGAAAGCGTGGAAAATCGCCCTCTTTGTCGCTCGCGCTCGCCGCACTTCTTTGGTGGCTCGACCCCGGACGCGCGATTTCGCCTAACGAGCCGGGCGTTGTCGAAATCAATTACACCGGCGACGCGGGAACGAACAACCCGGTGATGGATGATGCCTTTCGCGCTTTTGAAACCGAGAGCCGTGAGCTGCATCAGAAAGATCCGCGTCATCCTATCTATCGCGTGCTCAACGGCCAAAGCGCGTCCGCGTCGCGCGATCAAACCGCGGATCCCACCCGTTTCCTTGTCAGCGTGGCCGGCGGCCAACCGCCCGATCTTATCTTGTTCGATCGCTATGCAGTGAGTGAATGGGCCGCGCGCGGGGCCTTTCATGAAGCTCGATCCTTTCCTGGCGCGCGAGGCGACGAGTGGCGATCCAGATGCCATTCGTCCGGAAAATTACTATCGATCTGCTGGGAGGAAGTCATCTACACCGATCCGCTCACCGGTGACCGCGGAACTCTATGGCGTGCCGGAGCGGGTGGATGATCGCGCTCTTTTCTACAACAAGGATCTGCTCAAGCGCGGCGGATTCGTTGACGCGCAGGGCGAAGCGCGTCCGCCGCAGACCTGGGACGAGCTTTCCGAGATGGCGGTGAAGTTAACCGAGCGAAATGCGAAGCGGCGCCATTACCCGCCTCGGGTTCGCGCCCAACTACGGTAATGCCTGGCTCTATCTCTATGCCTGGATGAAAGGCGGCGAATTTATGAGCGCCGACCGGCGGCGAGTGACGTTGAACACGCCACCGGTGGTGCAAGCCCTGGAATGGATGACACGAGTTTATGATTCGTTAGGCGGGGCGCCGGCGGTTTACGCTTTTCAGAGCAGCGCGCAGACGGGCCAGTTGGATCCGTTCCTGACCGGCAAGGTGGCGATGAAAATCGACGGCTACTGGACCTTTCCCGAAGCGCTCGCGCAGTATCGGCGGGCAATCTCAATTATGGCGTCGCCGTCCCACCGGTGCCGACGACCGCGGCAAATCAAAACGCCTTGAGCTGGGTGAGCGGCTGGTGCTTTGCCATTCCCGCGACCGCCCGGAACAAGGAGGGCGGCTGGGAACTGCTGAAATTTCTGTGCAGCCAGCGCGCGGCACAAGTGCTCGGAGAAGCGAATCGGCTCCAACTCGGCAGTCAGGGTCTCGTCTATGTGCCGACGCAAAATGCCAATCGCAAGATCAATGAATGGCTTTACCAGACATACATCGCTGGCAATCCATCTATTCCAGATAAGGTGCGCGACGGGGTGAAGTTGCTCAACAGTCTGCTTGATCATTCACCCATTCGGCCAGTTACGCCAGTCGGACAGTTACTCTTTAACGAGCAGAAACGAGCCACGGAAAACGCGATCTTTCACAAGCTTTCGCCGCAGGCCGCGCTCGACGATGCGAATCAAACCGTGCAGCGCCAGCTCGACCGCGCCCTTAGTCCACCGCGCGGCCCGCTTGTGCCGTGGAAATATTTCATCGCGGTCTATCTCGCGCTTCTCGCGCTCGGCGCGGCCTTATTTACTTGTGGGAAACGAAGCCGGCGCGCGGGAATTCCGCAGCCATCGAAGGCACGCGCAGCCGGTATTTCCGTTCGCAATGGCGCGGCGGCTGGCTCTGCGCTTCGCCCTGGATCATCGGTTTCATCGCCCTCACCGGCGGTCCGATTCTTTTCTCCATCATCATCAGCTTTTGCGATTACGACATTCTCAATCCGGCGCGCTTCGTCGGCCTCGCCAATTATCACTGGATGTTTACGGGCGACCGGTTCTTCTGGAAATCGGTCGGTAACACCGCTTACATGATCATCGGGATTCCGTTAGGCATGGCGCTCAGCCTCGGCGATCGCCCTCCTTCTCAATCTCGAAATCCGTGGCGTCGCCGTCTGGCGCACCTTTTTTTATCTGCCGTCAATCGTCCCGGCGGTCGCAGCCAGCATTCTCTGGATCTGGATTTTTAATCCGAACGCCGGATTGCTGAACGTCTTCCTCGCCAGCTTCGGCATTCACGGACCTAACTGGCTGCAGGACGAACACACCAGCAAACCTGCGCTTATCCTGATGGGACTATGGGGCGCAGGCGGCGGCATGATTATCTGGCTGGCCGGGTTGAAAGGAATCAGCGACACCTACTACGAAGCCGCCGCGCTCGACGGCGCCAATGCCTGGCAACATTTCCGCCACATCACCCTGCCGCTGCTTTCGCCCTACATTTTCTTCAACCTCATCATGGGCCTGATCGGCACCCTGCAAATTTTCACCCAGGCCTTCATCATGACGCAGGGCGGCCCGATCGATTCGACGCTGTTCTACGCCTATCATCTCTTCAACAGCGCCTTTCGTTTTCTGCAAATGGGATACGCCTCGGCGCTGGGATGGTTTCTTTTTCTGGTCGTCTTTGGCCTAACGATTCTGCAACTCAAACTCTCGAAACGCTGGGTGCACTATGAAGGGGAGTGAACATGACGAATGACAAATTTCGAATGACGAAGGAATTGCCCAATGACCAATGACGAAACGAGGAACCGTGACGACTCCATTCGTCATTCAGCCTTCGTCATTCATTCGTCATTCGTCATTCGTCATTCGTCATTTTCCACATGAAGACGCTCCGCACGCTTCTCATCTACTTCCTCCTCATTGCGGGCTCACTCGTCTTCGTCTGGCCCTTTCTCTGGATGGCCGCGACCTCGGCCAAGCTCGATCGAGAGCTTTTCAGCGAATCGCTCACGCTCTGGCCGGAACGGCCCATCCCGCGACTGCAATCGCCTTACCTGGACGATCGGTTATTCGATGACGTCCGCGGTCCGCACCTGGAAGAAGCGGTGGGTCTGATCGAAAAGGAACTGGCCGCGGTGAATTATCCCTGGCCTGACGATCTCCCTCGTGAGGAACTGCGCCATCAAACCGCGCGCGGCATTTATGCCCGGCTTTTAAACATCTTGCCGGGCGAAGACTGGGAGCTGCCGTCAGATCAACTGCACGCCAGGATTACGCCTCTTATTTCGACGCAGCTGATCAGCGAAGTCGTGGGCCAACTACGGCGCGTCTTCTGTCTCGGCGCTTTGCGCGCGCAGTCCTACGACCAGGAGGAGGATCTGCTCGTGCCGGCGACGGCGGCGGCCAACCTCTGGCAACTCGGCGGCACGGCCCGGGCGCAATTATTCCAAGCCGGCTCGCCTAACGAGCCAAGGGCCGAGTTGAATTACGATTTTTCCAAGGGTGACACGATCAGGTTGAGCCAGACTTTTCACACCACGTTTCCGCTCGAGCGCCTGCACCGTCTGCAACTCTCGCTCCAATCCGATGACACCTGGCATGGGCTGCAACTTTTCATCGAGAAAAACGGGCGGCGTTATCGGGCGGCGCGGACGCTGCCGCTCTCCGATCACGAATGGGTGATCGACACCTGGCAGGAGCGCGGTCCGGACGATCGACCAACCAAGGTCAAAACCTGGACATCGCTCGAACCGGTTGTTGAAGGACGGCCGGGATCAACGATCCCGGCGACAAATGCGCCTAACGAACTCAAGGTCACGCTCGAACTCCACCGGAGCAATCAAATCCAAGCCTGGTGGGCCAAGATCCAGCGTAACTATCGGCTGACCTTCGATCAGACTCCTTTCTGGCGTTACGTCGGCACCAGTTTATTCCTCGTGATTCTGAACCTGGTCGGCACGCTCTTCAGCTGTTCGCTTGTCGCCTACAGTTTCGCCCGCCTGCAATGGCCGGGACGCAACCTCTGCTTCGCGCTCCTCCTCGCGACCATGATGATCCCGGCCCAGGTCACGATGATCCCGCAATTCCTCATCATGCAAAAGCTCGGCTGGTACAACACCCTTCAGCCGCTCTGGATTCTCAGCTTTGTCGCCCCGGCATTTTATGTTTTCCTGCTCCGGCAATTTCTCAAAGGCATTCCGCGCGACCTCGAGGATGCCGCCCGGCTGGATGGCTGCGGCTCTCTCCGCATCTACTGGCACATCATGCTCCCACTCGTTAGGCCAACGCTCGCCGCCATCGCCATTTTCACTTTTCTCGCAACCTGGAATGAATTCATGGCGCCGCTCATTTACCTGGCTGATCAGCGCCTCTATCCCCTCTCCTTCGGCCTTTATGCCTTTCAGGTGCAGGTCTCCAATCCCGGCACGGCCAAGGGCATGGGCATGGTGATGGCCGGGTCGCTTCTCATGACCCTGCCGGTGATCGCGATTTTCTTTTTCGCCCAGCGCTATTTCATGCGCGGCGTCACCCTGACGGGAATAAAGGGCTGAGATGGCAGGGGCAGCGGCGTTAGGGCGCCTTGTCTGCCTCGATATCAATCGAGATTGTCACCTCTTCGCCCACAGCCGCCGTGCCCTCGACCATCTTGCTCCAGGTCAAACCGTACTCGCTCCGCTTGATCGGCTCCGGCGTCACCTGCCAGCCGCTGATCGGCTTGTCCCCCATCCCTCTTGCCTTTCCCAAGGAACTTGACGTGCAAAGTGATCTCTTTCGTCACGCCATGCATCGTGAGATCGCCCAGAATGTCGCCGCTGTCGGCGCCGGTCTGCTTCACGCTCTTGCTCTTGAAAGTGATGGTCGGGAATTTCGCGACGTCGAAGAAATCGGTCGCTGCGCAGATCTTCATCGCGCTTTCGTTCTTGGTATCGATGCTGGCGGCGTCGATCGTGGCGCTGACGGAAGATTTCTCCGGGTGATCGGGATCGACGCTGATTGTGCCTTCGAATTTCTTGAAACTTCCGGTCACCGAGCTGAAAAAATGCCGCACCCTGAAACTGATCGACGAATGGACGGGATCGATCTTGTAGGTGTCGTCGGCATGGACCGTTAGAATGGAACCGCAAAGCAAAGCGGCGAGCAGGGACAATGATTTTTTCATGGAGCCGGAAGCTTAGCGAATCGCGCTAATGTGGCGAGAAATTTTACGACGACGACTCCCCGGCACCGCGCTCCCTTCTCTGTTGTCACCCTGAGCCGCGCAGACGGCGAAGGACCTCGCAGTTGCAATCTGAAGGTTGCGGTGACAAGGAAACGACCATTCCAGTTGCCGAGGTCCCTCTCCGCGCTTCGCCGGATCGGGATGACAAGCGCACGAGGCTCGTCCATCAACCCTTCAGCGCTTTGAGCAAAGGCGCGCGTGATTTTGGAAGCCGCCCAAAAAGCGCGCCGAGCGCTCTGGCCGGATCGCTTTTCAAAATCGCAGCGGCATGCACGCCGGAGAGACGCGCGAGCTCCGTCTCGAAGTGGTGCACCGCGCGCAGGCTGGCGTCCTGCGCGTCAAGAAAACCAAAAGCGCGCTGCAATAAATTGAAAATTCCGGCGCGGGATGCTCGGGTTCGGTGCCGAGTTCGATCAACTCGACAAAATAAGAAGCAGTCTGGGTCCGCAGATAATTCGCGCGAATCCCCGCAAACGGATTGCGCAGGACCGCCTCCGTCAAAGTGTGCAGGCTCGATTTTCGACTGCGCGCGATCTGAATTTCCGTCTCGAAGAAAAGATCGAGCTTCCCGGCGAAAATGCTTTTCGGCCGGCGCGCCCCTTTCGCCGCTGTATCGATCCGCCCGAGCGACTCTGCATACCAGGTGATCACGAGGCTGGTGTCGCTCAATTTGCGTTTCCGCAGAAGAATGGCCTTGGAAGTCTCCATTAGTTGAGGAAAAATCGAAGCCTACATGTTCGCGATATCTCTTTGTCATATCCGCGTGTTTTCGGGCGAAACGGGATTGTCAGGAGCGGCATCGATCTCGCCGCTTTCGAATGGTTTTCCAAAACAATGTAAGGAACGCCTGTTCGGTCCGACTCATCAGCAACACAAAACATCATGTTCAAACTCGAAGTGCCTTTCCATCTTAGCCAACTCGAAGACAAACACTTCTGTTGGGGCGGCGTCGGGGACCGTCGAGCGAGTGGAGCCAAAGTTACCCTCGTGGGGCTGTCGATCCGGATCGAGACAAACGGCCGAGCTTACGAAATCTGCTCGGATGAGGATCCTGTTTCCGACAGTCCGTCGTTTCGGGGGACAATGTGGCCGCGCTCGCTCCTGCCGCTCACCCACGGAATTTCAATTGAGCAACAAATGCTCTTGCCCGCCGGCGGCGATACCGTCGCGATCTCCTGGCGTTTGATCGGCAGAACAATTTTCCCGGCTCGACTTAAGGTGAGCCCAATTTTCCATACCCGCGATCCAATTTCCGCCGCCAGCTTCGCAATCGAACCGGAGACCAACGGTGGCCGACTGGCCTGGCAACCCCTTGAGCACTCATCCAAGATAATCGCCGACACGAATGGACGTCGCGCTGGCTGGATCGACTCTCCCCTTCAGGGCGGCCTGACTCCGGTAACCTTCGAGTTTGGTTTGGGTTCACATCCGGCCGTCCTGATCTTCTCCACCGAGTTGCAATCCTCTGCTGGATCGGAACCGCTGATCGGGGGATTTCTCGCGCAGCTAGCGCAACACCCAACTGCAATAACTGAATACGATCACCGGCGAGATCTGGTCGCCGCCTAAGAAAGGCCTGAGACATGTCTCAATCACTTCACAAATCACCCGCGATATCACGACGAGGAAGAAAGAGCCGGCCACGGCGATCAAGCCTTCAGGAAATCGACCAGGCGCTTTGGGCCGCTTACCGGAGATACGATCGCTCGGCGGTCATGGAAACCCTCTTGCGACGCTTTCTGGGAAGAAGTCGCGCTCACGCGGCTTGTCGCCTCTGAGGCCGGCGGATAAAACTTCGCCGGCGTGAAAGCGTTTTTAGAGATGGCGGAACCAGCCGGCGATTCAAACGCTAACTTGGATTTGAATGAGGCTGCGGCCGCCTGGGTCAGCGAAAATGGCGACTGCCTTTATCGTTATGCGTTGGCGCGCGTCCGCAAACCGGAAGTCGCGGAGGATCTGGTGCAGGAGACTTTCCTCGCTGCCGTCCGCGGCTATGCCAGGTTTGGTGGGCGCTCTTCCGTCCGGAGCTGGCTGTGCGGAATCCTCAAGCACAAGATCATTGACCATTATCGAAAAGCTGGTCGCGAAACATCGTTCACCGATCTCGAATTTTTTTCCGATGAATGTTCCGAGAAGTTTGTCTCGATCGGTTTTTGGAACCATGAAAAAGGGCCGCATGATTGGCAACCGGATGCAGCCGAAGTGATGGAGAAAGGCGAATTTTGGGAGACGATGCGCAATTGTCTTTCCAAGCTGCCGCAGAGAATCGCCGACGTTTTTTCCATGCGTGAAATGGAAGATGTCCCAAGCAAGGAAATCTGCGCGCTCCTCGCAATTTCCGAGAGCAATCTTTGGGTCATGCTCCATCGCGGGCGCATGGCGTTGCGCGAATGTCTCGAAATGAACTGGTTTGATCTGCACCAACGCGGAGAACACTGATGCCGGACGAACCCTACAATCCATCGCCGATTGGAAACCCGTCCGTCCTGGCGCGGCGTAACTGGTGGCAGACAAAGCTCGTCATCCTGATCGGCAAGCACACTCCAAAATGCCGTGAAATGGTGCGCATCCTCTCGGATTCAATGGACCGGCCGCTTCCTCTCTCGATGCGGATCAAGAAACGTCTGCATTACCTGATCTGTTGTTGGTGTCAGCGTTACGAGGAGCAGCTTCATTACCATGCGCAAGACGGCGTGCGCCTTCCCCGAACATGCGGACCAAAGCTCCAACGCTTCATTGTCCGCCGAAGCGAGAGAGCGGATCATGAATAAGATCAAAGAACTCAAGTAGCCGGCGGCGTGCGGAAGACTTTTGTTCTCCTCGGTCGTCCGGGTGAGCGCCTCATCCGGTGACTTCGAGAAGTAACTTGCCACACATCTGGAAAATATCACAGAGTCGCCCCAGAATCTGTCATTCTGAGCGAAGCGAAGAATCTCTGAATATTTCCGGTGTCGTAGGCTGAAGAAACAATCAGAGATCCTTCGCTTCACTCAGGATGACAGGGTTTATGGGGGGAATTATGAGATGACTCGTAGCATCGTTAAGTCTAGGAGCGAATGAAGACAATTCGCCAATTGTTTACTAACCCGTGGTTCGTCTTTGCCATTGGCATCTATCTCGCAGGTCTCGCCGTCCTCTCACGACGCCCCGACTTCTCGATCTCCGATGCTCTGCTCGAGTTGCTCATCTTCGGCATCGGCTTCCCCCTCATGGCCTGGTGGACAACGAAGCGCGCGAAGCCCTTGGTGGTGGCCCAACATCCGACCCGGCGCGAGATGCTCGGCCTGGTCGCGTATGTCATTGCTTTGTCCGCCTATCTTGCCTTTGGGCCGCAAAGGATTGATTCGTGGCTGCCACGCGATTGGATCGCTTCCGACCAGATCCGGTTTTTCGTCACCCTGATCAAGAAGCTGATCGTTTTCGTCGCCATACCTTTCGTGCTCTTTGGCACTCTGTGCGGGTACAGCTTGCGCGACTTCGGCTGGCAACAAGCCGGCCTTCGAGAGCTATTTCGCTCCCACTTTCCAATCGTTCTCGTCAGCAGCGTCGCAATCCTCGCCTTTCAATACTTCCTCGGCGGAGGAGCCGCTCCGCTTCGCGAGGGCAAATTTAGCGTTCACCAGTTAGTCCTGGGTTTACCTCTTTGCTTTGCCTGGCTCGCAATCGAGGCCGGACTTGTGGAAGAATTCTTTTTCCGGGCGCTCTTGCAATCGCGTCTCAGCGCCTGGTTTCGTTCGGAAATCACAGGCGTCGTTTTGATGGCACTACTCTTTGGTTTGGCGCACGCGCCGGGATTCATCTTCCGTCACGCTGGAACCGTCGAGGGATTAGGGACAAATCCAACAGCGCTCGATGCCATCGCCTACTCGATCGTGACCCTGGCCGTGAGTGGCATCTTTTTCGGCATCATTTGGGCCCGCACCAGGAATCTCGCCGCACTACTCATCATCCATGCCGCGACCGACCTTTTTCCGAATCTCTCCGACTTTGTCCGCACCTGGCGATTGTAGCCGGGATCGCTGATCCCGCTGCGACACGCATTCGCCCTTGGAGGGACGGGCTCTGTTCCGTCCCCGGTTCAGAATCGCGGACGACATCCGCCTGAGGCGGATCATCCCTCCAGCGCGTTATCAGCGATCTCGGCAAAGGACTGTAAGGATTCGTAAAGGATTCCGACGAATTGGGTGAATCGCAGTCACGGCCAAGACCGGCTGCTCAAACCTAACCAATCCAACACCAAGAAATCCCATGAACCATAAAACTATAATCGTTTCATTGTTAACTCTCGTCTTTGCAGCTTCTCCGAGCTTTGCGGGTGACGCTCACAAGAGTGGCCCATTCCAAGGGGAGAAAGCCAATACCGGCTTCGTCACCCACACCACCGACGGGGGCAAAAGCATGCTGACTCTTTCCGACGATTTCGTCGCCCCGCAAACGCCTGATCCGCACTGGCAAGTCGTTGACTCCAAAGGCAACACCTACCTCCTGCAAAAGCTCATGGTCAAAGGCGACAAGATGAACAAGTCGATCGAAGTACCGAAATACGTTCACGACATCGCCAAGGTCCAGATCTGGTGCGCCTTCGCTGAGGTCAATCTTGGCGAAGCCGCCTTTGAACATCCGGTCAACTAACTATGCGCTTGTTGTAGCCGGGATCGCTGATCCCGGCGGCCACAACTGCGAAATCCGGAAAAATCCCTTATGAAGCTCCTCTTAAAACTCTCACTTATCCTCCCGCTTTATCGCGGTGACGACCACAAGTCACTGCGCAGGTTATCGAAAAGAAATCGCTCGACCTGAGTGGCGCGAAGAAAGCCATCGCCGCGGCGGTCGAATACGCAAGGAAAAACAATGCCCCTGGCGGAGTCATCGCAGTGGTTGATGAGGGCGGCAACCTAATGGCGCTGGAACGTCTCGATGGGACTTTCGCCATGGGATCCACGATCTCAGTCGGCAAAGCGCGCACTGCGGTCCTATTCAAGAAACCGACGCGCTTCTTCGAGGAATTAATCAACAAGGGCCGGACTGCCATGACAGCAGTTGAAGGCTTCACTCCTCTGATCGGCGGCATTCCGATCATGGTCGATGGCCAGGTCGTCGGCGGAATCGGGGTGAGCGGCGCGGCGAGCGCGGCCCAGGATGAAGAGTTGGCGATCGCGGGCGCGAGTGCCATCGGGAGCGCAATGGGTGAGAACATCAAGTCTTCCGCTGCCCAGCCGGGATCATCGCTCCCGGCTACAATGGCGGCGACGTTTATCGAGCAAAAGGATGTCGCAGCCGCTTTCGCGAAAGATGGGACACTTGCCGAATCCACCGGCTACAAAGTGAACGCGAGCCGGCGGGACGGGCCGGGCGAAGCGGAAATTCACACCCTGGCCACCGACGTGATTTATGTCGTGGAAGGTTCCGCCACCTTTGTCATCGGCGGCAGAGCGATCGATCCCAGGGAGGTCGCACCTAATGAAATTCGCGGTCGGGCGATTGAAGGCGGCGAAGCGCACCAGATCACGAAGGGCGACGTCGTCGTCGTCCCTGCCGGCGTGCCGCACTGGTTTAAGGAAGTGCGCGGGCCGTTTCTCTATTTCGTCTGCAAACCAATCGCCGCGGCGGTTCGCTCGTGACCGCGCGCTGAAATCAACCGAACACACTATGAAAAAGTCACTGCTCATTCTTTTGGCTACAAGCACAACCAGCGACCTGAACTTCAACTTCCATAACTAACGAAAAGCAAATCATCATGAAAAAACTAATCCTTGCTACCATCGTTCTATCTGCAGTCGCGCATTTCGCGGCGGCCGGGGAGGCCCTGAATGTCGACCAACAGGGCCTTGCTCTTCAGGGCTACGACCCGGTCGGTTACTTCACGGACAACAAGCCGGTCAAAGGTGATCCAAATTATACCGCCACCTACAACGGTGGCACCTATCGGTTCGCGTCCGCTGAACACAAGAAATCCTTCGAGGGTAACCCGGCGAAGTATGCGCCGCAGTTCGGCGGCTTCTGTGGTTATGCGGCTTCGATCAACAAACTCGCGCCCATCCAAGTTGAATATTTCCAGATCCTGCACGGCCGCCTTGTTCTGCAGCATAACGAAAAGGCCTGGAAGCTCTGGCATCAGGATGTCGAAGGAAATTTGAAAAAGGCCGACGCAAACTGGCCGACTCTTTCCCAGCAGAAACCACCCTCGTTTTAACTCCCGCCATGATTCCGCACCCAATCGATCAAATCCTCGTTCGTGCCTGGGCGATGAACGCTAACCGCAGAGAACGAAGCGCCTCCTTCAGTTCCTCGATGCGTCGCCTGCGCATGGCAGTTGCCCTTTCTCTTGGCATCCTCCTCCTACTCGTGAGCCACGCATTTGCCCAGACCAATGCCGATGCGCCCAACGGCAAACCGGAAGCAACGATCGATCTCGCCACGAAAGCGGGCGTCGATCTGGTCAAGGGTCAGTGGCGTTACAGCGATACCAGGATCATAGAAGTCGACTTCAAGGCCGCCGGTCCGGACAAACAACCGACCGGTCCACCGAACAAGACCTATGATTACGAGCCGCATGCGGGCGGGGCCGATTTCGATGATTCGACATGGCCAACGATCGAGCCGACAACCCTCGACGCGCGTCGTTCCACCGGACGGCTTTGCTTCAACTGGTATCGCATCAACATGACGGTGCCGGCCAGGCCGGCGGAGTGGATCTAACCGGCACCACTGCAGTATTCGAGACATCGCTCGATGACTACGCGGAAATCTGGATCGACGGAGAGTTATCCCGTGCGCCCGGGCAAAGCGGCGGCTCCGTCATCAAGGGTTGGAATGCGGCGAATCGCCTCATCGTTAGTCGCAGTGTTGAGCCCGGACAAAACATCCAGCTCGCGATTTTTGGAATCAACGGACCGATCTCCAATCCGCCGACCAACTACATCTGGATTCGCGAAGCGAAGCTCGAGTTTTACAAGGGCGGTGTGGCTCCGGTCGCGCTCACTCCGAGTGAAGTCAACGTCGAGGTGGTGCGCAAAGACCCGGCGATTGACGCGATCGTGCCGCCCAATCCGAAGATCTTTAAGCTCGCGGATGGCTTCAAGTTCACCGAGGGCCCGGTCTGGGATCGCAAGGGTAACTTCCTGCTCTTCAGTGACCCGAACAGCAACACGATCTACAAATATTCCCCCGAGGGCAACGGCGCCCTCACCGTGTTTCGCGAGAAGAGCGGCTACGAGGGCGCCGACATTGCCGAATATGGTCAGCCGGGATCGAATGGACTGACCTTTGATCCGTCCGGGCGCCTCACGATTAATCAACACGGCAACCGGCGTGTCGTGCGACTGGAAAGCGATGGCCGGCTTGCGATGCTGGCCGACAAATTTGAAGGCAAGCGACTGAACAGCCCTAACGATCTCGTATATCGCAGCGACGGCACGCTCTATTTCACCGATCCGCCCTTCGGACTGCCCAAATTCTTCGACGACCGGCGTAAGGAGCTGCCTTTCAGCGGCGTTTTTGCGGTCAAGGATGGGAAGATTCAGTTAGTCAGCAAAGACTTCACCGGCCCGAATGGGATCGCGTTTTCACCGGATGAAAAATATCTTTACGTCGGCGACTGGGACGAGAAGAAGAAAGTCGTTATGCGCTACGAGGCGCAGCCAGACGGCAGCCTAACGAACGGCCAGATCTTCTTCGATATGACGAGCGCGCCAGGGGAAGACGCGCTGGACGGAATAAAGGTCGACAAAGCCGGCAACCTTTATGTCTCCGGTCCCGGCGGCCTCTGGATTTTGTCGCCGGAGGGCAAACATCTCGGCACGATTATTCCGCCGAAGCACCCGCATAACTTTGCCTGGGGCGATGCGGATGGAAAAACGCTCTACCTCTGCGCTCGCAGCGGACTTTATCGGATCAAGCTAAATATCGAAGGAGTGCGGCCGTGAAGATTGGAAGTCAGGCATCCTTGCCTGGCTCGGCCGACGGGCTTCCAGCCGGTCGGTTCACAAACGGCAGGCAAGATGCCCGCCTGCCGAGACAGCCTGGAAGGCTGTCTTCCGTCTGGCGGATCGCTCGTTCCCACTGGCCAGAGTATCTCTGCGAAGCGGCCGAGCTGGGCCTTTTCATGATCTCGGCCGGACTGTTCACTATTCTGCTCATGCATCCGTCCTCACCAGTCCAGCACGCAATCCCCGACCCATTCGTGCGGCGAATGCTGGTCGGTCTCGCGATGGGATGCACCGCGATCGCGCTTGTCTTTTCTCCGTTAGGCAAACGGTCCGGCGCGCACTTTAACCCAGCGGTCACGCTTGCCTTCTGGCGCCTTGGGAAGGTGAAGGGCTGGGATACGTTGTTTTATGTCATAGCCCAGTTCACCGGCGGAATCCTGGGTGTAATGGTTTTAACCTGGTTTGTTCGGGACGCGTTGGCCGATGGAGCAGTAAACTTCGTTGCGACTCTGCCCGGTCCGAACGGAGTGGCCGTAGCCTTCACCGCCGAGCTGGTGATCGCGTTTCTCCTCATGACGGTTGTCTTGCAGGTCAGCAACACACCGCATCTGGCGCGCTACACGGGTATCTTCGCCGGATGCCTTGTTGCGACCTTTATCACTTTTGAAGCACCTTTCTCCGGCATGAGCATGAACCCGGCGCGCACCTTCGCCTCTGCCTACGTTGGACATCTCTGGACCGCGCTCTGGATTTACTTTACCGCGCCGGTCATTGCGATGCAGTTAGCGGCGGCGCTTTATCTCCGCCGCAAGCGCGAGGTGTATTGCGCCAAGTATCATCACCACAACAACGCGCGCTGTATCTTCAACTGCCGTTTCCCGAACTCGTGAAACGCGAGTTGTAGCCGGGATCGCCGATCCGGGCCGACCTGCGGCAACGTCCATCACCGCCGGGATCACCGATCTCAGCTACAACGTAAGGAGTTCGCATCATCCCCGACAAATTGATTGTGATCACTCCTAACTTGATTCGTCGTTGGTCGCTTCTTTTCGTTGCAATCTTTGCCCTCCCAGCGGCAGCGTCTGCTGCGCCGGAGATCGCGGTGGGGGCGATTGGCGTGACGGTGAGCGACGTCGATCGGGCGGTGGACTTCTATTCGCAGCTTAGCTTCCGGAAGATCTCCGAAGTGGAAGTGCTCGGCCCGGAATACGAACACCTGGAAGGTGTCTTCGGCGCGCGGATGCGGATCGTGCGGATGCAATTGGGCGAGGAGTTCATCGATTTGACGCAGTATCTCGCGCCGCCCGGTCAACCGATTCCCGCGGACTCAAGAAGCAACGATCGCTGGTTCCAACATATCGCGATTGTGGTGCGCGATATGGATAAGGCATTCGAGAAGGTGCGAGCGATGAAAGTGCAATTCGTTTCCACGGCGCCACAGACGCTGCCGCCATCGATTACCGCCGCGGCCGGCATCAAAGCCTTCTATTTTCATGATCCAGACGGACATAACCTCGAGTTGATCTACTTCCCATCCGGCAAAGGCGACCCGCGCTGGCAGCAGCCTAACGAAAAGCTGTTTCTCGGGATCGATCATACCGCGATCGGGATCGCGAACACCGCTGCCAGCCTGGAGATTTTATCGCGACCTGCTGGGGATGCGGAAAGCGGGCGAGAGCGAAAATTTCGGAACCGAACAGGAACATCTCAATCAGGTTTTCGGCGCGCATCTGCAGATCACTGCGATGCGTGCGAACAGCGGACCCGGGATCGAGTTTCTCGAATACCTCACGCCGCGCGATGGGCGGCCGATCCCGGCCGGAACGAAGGCGAACGACCTTGTCCATTGGCAAACCATGATCGTGACCAACGACTTGGACGCAATGGCGCAAAAGCTCAGCAAAACCATGTCGGATTTGTCTCCTCCGACGTTACCATCGTGCCGAAGGATAAAGCTCGGTTTTCCCGCGGCGTTCTGGTCAGCGATCCAGACGGACACGATGTGCTGCTGGTCGAAGTTGTAGCCGGGATCGGTGATCCCGGCCGGAGCGTTGTTTTCCAAGCGAAGCCGCTCGTAGCTTGTGAGGTTCCTCTCCGTCCTGCGGCGGATCGGGATGACAGAAGCGAACCGCCCGCGGCTACAACGCCGGAATATTCTCGCGCGCAAAGCGAAGCGCGCGCGCCATCCAGACGAGCTCGTCGACAAACTTCTTCAACCGCCCGACATAGGCCGGATCGGTGATCTTTCCCGACGCCGGGTCGAATAACTTGCCGGCCAAGCCGAAATAAACGTCCCAGAAAATTGTCACCAAACCCAACTCACGCAGGACTGGCACCAAGCTCTGAATCATGCGCGCGCCGCCGAAGGGCCCGGCGGAGACCCCGCAAACGCCGACAGCTTTGTGAATGTATTCCTCGAGGTTGCTATCGAGCACATGCTTGAGCAGGCCGGGAAAACTGTGGTTGTACTCGGGCACGACCAGGATCAGTCCGTCAGCCCGACGGACGGTGGCGGAAAATTGCGCATCTTTCAGGGCTTCGCCGGCGTCATCCCACGAGAGCCGGAGGTTTCGGATGTCGATCCATTCCGTCGTCATGTCCTCGCGTTTGGAAACTTCTTCGAAAACGAAACGCGCGGCGTGCTCGCTCAGGCGGCCCTGGCGCGCGGTGCCGAGAATGACGGGAACGAAGACTGGTCGAGTGATGGATTCCATAACGGTTTGGTCGTCCAGGGAGAGCGAAACTTACAGCTGGTTGTAGCCGGGATCGGTGATCCCGGCAATCACTCAAGGTCCTCGCTTCCCATCTTTGACCGGCCGGGATCGACGATCCCGGCTACAACGGAGCGGAAGCCACTTGACCGTCGCTCGCCCGTCTCGGCACGGCGGTCCGGAGGAATAGCGCAGCGTCATGCGCGCCGACGGAAAGATTCACCTCCGAGTAACTCACGGTCATTGCGTCAGCGCGATGCATGCAAATCGAGAACGGGCCGCGTCTGGGGAGATGCGACGCATGCAGATCCCGGAGCGAACCCACTTTGCCTAACGACAAGGTCGCGCAGATCTTGGTGCGCTGTCTTTCGGCTTGCGCTTCGTCGTAGCCGGAGGAAAACCAATGGCAAATTTGCCAACGATGTTTGCGCGCGCTGAGATCGGCCGCATCCCACCGCCACTCCGTCACAACTTGCCGCTCTGCCTCAATTGCGATCAACCGGAAGGGCCGCAGCCGACTTAATTCCATCCGGCGAAGCTCGCGATCGATGGCCCGCCCATCCGGATGGCCGATCAATTGTGGGATGATCCGGCCGCGGCTCTGCGGGTTTTCCTTGGGCTCACGCTTGATTCGGTGCCAGTTAATCAACGCCAGGCAGAGACCGAGCGTCATTCACTGCCAGCCAGGTACCGTCGTTAGGCTCACGCGGATAAATGGCGCGGCAACTGCCGTGTCTGAACAATTCCGGAGGAAGAGCGGCTACCCGCGTCCGTTTTTCATCGCGATTCATCGCCAGCCGAAAACCGGCCGTGGTCGGAAGGAAAGAGACGGTACACATTCAGTCCGCGAGCGGGTAAGATAACGCCGCTTGCGAATATTTCCGCCATTCCCGCCAAAGTTCGGGCACCGAAATAGGCGAGGCCCCGGCGACGGCGGTTGATATTTCCGATGGCGAAGACGAGACGCCATTGTTCGAAAAGGGTGCGGTAGGCTGCGCCTAACGAGTTGCGCGAATCGTAAATGTTGGTTGCCTCCGAAGCGGCCCCGTTTAATTCCACGACTTGGAAATTTCGACCGGCCCGCAGCTCCTTCTCCGAACCGTAACGGACATCGTAGCGGCCGATAAAAAAGCCTGGGATCCGGGAGAGACGATCGATCGCCTCTTCCAGCTCCGGCGTCCAAAGCCGGCGTCCGTCACGAAAAATGCAGCCCTGCGCGTGGTTGCCGCATTCGACCAGTTTCAATTCGTCACCCGTCGCCAGCACCTCATCCCGCCGCTGCGCAAAGCGTCGCAGATATTTTCCGGCGATAATCGAGGCCCGCGGATCGGAGAGGATCAATTCCTCGATCGTGCGTTTCCCGTCGCCCCTGATCGTGGGAAAGATTTTTTCCGTGATCGAGAAAATGCGCCCGCGCGATTCGTCGGGGAAACGGTAATAGAAAATGCCGACCTCATAAGGGCCCGAAGCGTATCGTTGCACCACTACCGGGGCGGCGACCTGCTGCAGATACTCCATCGCCGCTGGTAGCGAACGAACCAGACGAACCCCGTTCCCGCGCTGCCCGAAGTCAGGTTTAAGAATGAAGGGAAACGCGATCTCGCGCTCGCGCAGAATGCGATCGAGCGACAACATTCGATCGGTCACAGTCTGGCCTTCGACAAGATAGGCCTCGGCGACCAGGGCCGGATCGACTCGGCGGAGCAGATCGATGATCGCGCATTTTGATTCACCAACGAGGCCGCCTGTGACAATCCCGGGGTTAGCGGAGCTCGGCAACGTGAAGCTGCGATAGCGCAGGCCAAGCCAGCCGTAATAAATCGCGACCGGCAGATAAAAAAGCCAGGCCGGCCAGAATTCCCAATGAGTCCAGCCGCGCTGTAGCCGGGATCGGTGATCCCGGCTGAGGGTTGCATCGCAATGGCCCGCGCCATCAAGGCCGGGATCAACGATCCCGGCTACAATTCGCCTAACGATAACAGTGCCGCGGAAAAGAGCAGCGCGATCAAGACAAGCGCCGCGATTTTGTTTTCGAAAAAACCAAGCCAGACCAGGGCCTGCGTTCCAAATAATTTCGTTAGGCCAAAAATCGCCGTCACCCAGACAAGAACCGCGCAACCTGTGACTGCGGCGAAAGAGAGCAGCGGGGTCGAGAAAATCCCGGCTGCAACATAGGTCGCGACCCGAGTCCCAGGGAGAAACCGACTAACGAAAAGCGTGAGCGCGGCCCGTCGCGCGAATTTCTCTTCGAGCCGGCTGACGGCTTCAGGCTTAATCCGCCGCGCCAGCCAGCGACTGCGCAGAATCGGTCTACCGCCCCAGCGGGCCGCGGAATAAATCCCGAGATCGCCCGCCCAGATTCCGAGAAAACAACTGACGAAGCCCACGGGCCACGCGACCGGACCGCCGAGGACGAGGAGGGCTGAGGAAACGGCCGCGGCGTCCTCCGAAATGAAGCTGAGGAGGACGATCCCGACGGAAACCGCCAGGGTCGGAGCGTCCAGAAATATCTCTGTCATCGCAATTCATTCTCGTTAGGCAGCCTTTTCTTCATCCGCCTGGTGTTGCAAGGTCGAGGGGGCAATCCCAAAGCCGAATGGCACCCTCACCCCGAGCAGACCGCACATCACGGCGAGGAGCGCATAGTGGTGAATCGCATGCGCCACCGCATACATCAGTTCACGGCCGAAACTCGACGCCCCGACGGCGGAGTCATCGGCATCGTAATTCAGGGAGCTGATCACGTTCAACGGCAGCGCCAAAGCACGCGCCGGGATCTTTTCGCAGGCTTGACGGAGGCGGTGGGTTTCCGCGAGGGCAAACTGCCGGTCGCTCTCGATCCGCACGTCACGTTGACGGTGATCGTAATTCACTTCACCGGCCGCCACGCCCTCGAGCAGACACCGAAAATGATCGAGACAATGGCGGTAATGACCGCCGATCGCTGAAGTAAACACGGCCGGCACCCGGCGGGTATAGTTTTCGTCATCGAGCGTTTGCAGGAGCGTTTCGCCCTGACGCAGGATTTCGACGGCGGAATCGATCAGTGGCGAGCGATTCACAGGCGGGCTCCAACGAGTGGAATGCTGCGGCGTTCGAAAAAGAGCACCACCGCGCAACAGGCAACGGTGATAAGCGCGAGGATGAATAGCAGGCCGCCATCGTTCATCACCACGATGCCGAGGACGGTGAGATGACTAACGATCGCGCCGCTCAATACCCCGATCGCGACCGCCGCACCGAGCCAATGCAAACGCGGGACGAAAAGCAAAAGCGCGGCAATCAATTCGACCACCCCGGAGCCGATGCGGCCCCAGGGTTCGAGGCCAACCTTGGAAAAGATGTAAACCGATTCCGGTGCGGCTGTGAATTTGAAGAAGAGAGTTTGGAGCAGAATGACGGCCGCGATGCCGCGGCATATCAAGCTGATGGTTTTTTCGAATTTGGAATTCAGAATCATAAGGATTTGGTGATTGCTGATTCGTCGGGATCGGAGCGCGATCCTTACAGCGGTTGTAGCCGGGATCGGCGATCCCGGGTGGCGCGGCGCGACCGCCGCATCGACAAATCAGCTGGTCGCGGGACCGGGATCACCGATCCCGGCTACAACGCACGATCGACCGACAATCTGAAGTGACGATTTTCAGGATCGCAGCGCGTCACGCATGCGCTGTTTCACCTCGTCCGGCATTTTTTCCTCGGACGCATCACCGATTTTCTCCGGAAACTCGCGCGCCACCGTGCGCATCATATTTGAGCTGTTTCTCATAGCGCTCGCAAAATGAGCACATGAGAAAATGGATGCGCAGTTTGACCCGGGTGAGGAGCGACAACTCCTGATCCATTCCCTGGGAGATGATTCGAACAACTTCGGGACAGGAAGGAGTGAACCGCAGATCAGCAGCACGATCTGCAGTTGCAGCCAGCTGCGGTGCTCCTGAAGAATCGAAGTGTCGTCCGCGGGGCGCGGGTTCGGCGTCCATTCCGAAGGTGGTTTTAGCTGTCTCAATTGCCGTCACTCCGATTTTTCGAACCAGTTGACCGCGAGACATTCACGCAAGGCCATGCGCGCGCGATGCAGCATGACCCAGAGATTGCTGTCGGTGATCGCGAGCGTCGCGCAGATTTCCTTGCTCTCGATTTCGTCCATCTCGCGCATCATGAAAACGGTGGCGACGCGTTCCGGCAATTTGCCCAGGCAATCGCGCATCGTTTGCCAGAATTCATCACGATGCATCACCTCATCGGCTTCTGGTTTCCACTCTTTCGGGCCGTTCATATGCACCCAATAGCCCTCCGGAACAAATCGGTCCGAGCATTCATCTTCGAGAAACTCAAGGTCGGTGAAAGAAGTCTCGCGTCCGAGCTTGCGATAATAATCACAGAGCTTGTGTTTCAAAATTCCGCAAAGCCAACTGCGGATCGATGACTGACCGGCGAACCGGTCACTTGCGCGAATTGCCGCCAGCAGCGTGTCCTGAACCAGGTCCTGCGCCACTTCCGGTTTGCGCACCCGTGCCAATGCGTAGCGATAGAGCACGTCGCCGTGTTCATCGACCCAACGCTCCGGATTGTTCACGCTTCCGACCGTCAGATTTTCCGAGTTCGTTTTGTCCACAAATCCTCCTAAGCCTCCCGGTTGGAGCGACATGCGCATGACTTATTCCAGCGGTCATGTTTTGGGAAGCAAAATTGAGGAATTACCAACCGCCATTTCTTCGCCGTCGTTTGGCAGGATCAAATCAGCTGCCGCGCGGGGATGGTCCCGCTGCAAATGGATGCGCTCCGCCGGAAAATAAATCGTCTCGAATGCGCGGATCGTCTCGAGCGGCGGCAATCCTTCCTGGCAGCGTTTGACCGCGCGCGCCAATGCTGTTTCAAAAGAGCAATCAACCCAGCAGGTGAGATCGAAATGCTGTCGGTACGGTGGTTTGAAGAGGAAAATTCCTTCCAGGAGAATGATGTCGATGTCGCGGAACTCGTAACGATGCTTTCGATAATTCGATGCAGTTTCCTCCGTGAAATCCATCTCGAGGTCGACGCAGCGGCGGTCTCGCAAGGGGAGAACCAATCGCGCGAACATCTCCTCGAAACGGAACGCATGTTGGTAAAAATGCTGAGCCGGATTCTCCCGATCGAACCGAACGTGCGGCAAATTTAACCAGCCATCGGCGCCGATTAAGGCGACGTTGTAGCCGGGATCGCTATCCCGGCCGCTTTGCCTAACGAGGCGGCCACTTTCGCGGCAACGAATCCTTTGCCACTCGCATCAATTCCACTGATGCCAACGAGCAGAGCATGCTCGCGCGAAAGCGTTTTTCGCTTTTCGACGATCGCAGAAATCACTGGAGCTTCTTCGCGCATATGTTGTAGCCGGGATCGGTGATCCCGGCCGGGAGTGGACGTCGCTGCAATCTACCGGGATCACCGATCCCGGCTACAACGCAGCGACCAGCTCACTGGCCTCGGCGTGGCTGCGCTCCGTACCCATCCGCTCGAGCAAGTGATCGCCCACCCGAAGGGCGTTGGCCATGATCGTCAGGGCAGGATTCACCGCACCGCTCGAACAGAAGACGCTTCCGTCGACTACGTAGAGGTTGTCGATCTCGTGCGCCTTGCAGTTGCGATCGAGCGCGCTCGTTTTCGGATCGTTGCCGAAACGGATCGTGCCGTTCTGGTGAGCGACGCCGGCGAGCGGGATGCGCTGGCCGAGGAAGAGATTGCGCGAGAACAAACCCTCGTGGCAGTCGTGCCCGTGGACCCCGCAGGCGCGCTGCTCGTTGAGAAGCTTTTCCAGCTTCTTGATCAAACGTTTGTGCCCTTCTTCATTGTTAGGCTGGTATTGCAGGACGATCTCACCCTCGCGGTTGAGCGTGACGCGATTATTCGGATCGGGCAGATCTTCCGAGGTCAGCCAGAAATCGAGCGAATGTTTGCCCATCAAATCGAGAGTCCATTTCGGCGCCACTTTGGGCGCGCCGGCTTTGAGGGTGTCGCCGTCGAGTTTGCCGACGAACGAAATGTGACCCATCGGGAAATTCCACTCCGGCGAACCGAAATAAAAATCGTTCACCGAAAGTGTTTTTTGAAAGACCGTCGGGTTCGGGCATTTCGAGAGCGCCATCAGGACGGAATTGACATGCCCCATGTAATGACGCCCGACCACATCGGAACCGTTCGCCAAACCATTTGGATGCTTGTCGGTCGCCGAACGCAACAATAACGCCGCAGAATTGATCGCGCCGCCCGAGACGACAACCATGCTGCCCGAGAAAGTCTCTTTTTGCCCATTCCGCTCCACTTCCACGGCGGTCACTTCGCGCCCGGATGGGCCCGTCAGCAAACGGGTCACTTTGGTATCGGTCAGCAAGGTTACATTCGGATAGGCGAGCGCGGGCACGACACAGCAGATGTGTGCGTCCGCTTTCGCGTTGACGAGGCAGGGAAAGCCGTCGCAGGTGCTGCAACGAATGCAGGGACTTTTCTGCGGATTCGCCTCGTCGAGCATGACGCCGAGCGGCGTGTGAAACGGCTTCAAGCCGTGCGCCGCGAAGTCCTCGCTCAACTGCTGAATGCGCGGTTCGTGTTTGATCGCGGAATACGGATACGCCCCGCTGCGGCGCGGCTCGGTTGGATCTTCGCCCATCGTCCCGTGGACATGATAAATGCGCTCTGCTTCGGCGTAATACGGTTCGAGCTCGTTGTATGAAATGGGCCAGGCCGGCGAGATGCCCCCGTGGTGTTTGATCTCGCCGAAATCCTCTTCGCGCAGTCGAAAGAGCGCGGCGCCGTAGAATTTCGTATTCCCGCCCACGTAATAGTTTGTGTGCGGATGTAATTCACTGCCGTCGGCATTACGCCAGAGTTCTTTCGTATTGTATCGACCGTGCGCATTTACCTCGAGAGAGTTCCAGTTCTCTTTCTCTCGCCTAACGAATGGCCCGCGTTCGATGAGGAGAATCTTTTTCCCGCTGGGTGCGAGCTTGTAGGCCAGGGTGCCGCCGCCCGCGCCGGACCCGATGATGATGAAATCGTAGTTGCTGCCGTTGTTCATGTCCGATTGGTCGCGGCAACCGCGTTTTCCTTACGCGTGCGACGGACGCGATCGTCCTATTGCCGGAAACACGGATGAAAGGAGGTCCAAGAAACTCACTAGACTTCTATCTTCGCCACTCCGCTCTCGGTCTTTGAAACCGCCTCCACATCTTGTCATCCCGAGCCGGCGCAGCGCGGCGAGGGACCTCGCAACTGCAATTGGTGCTTTCCCAGTCAGGGCACACGCGCACTCTGGTTGTGAGGTCCTTCGCCGTCTCCGCGGCTCAGGATGACAAACAGCGCCGAGGCGAGCAGGTAAAATGGGACAGTTTTTCCCCGCGCCGGCGCGCAGTGGCACTTCGCTACACTGTAAGGTTTGGAACCATGAACGACGAATCCGCAAAACCAAGAACTCAAAAACTATTATGTCAGTCGAAGCACCAACTCTTCCATCCAAACCAATGACCACCCCGCTACCACGCTACGGCGAATTACCGAAGCCGGTCCTGCCAAAAACCGAAAACCGCAAACTGCTCAAAGGCCAAAAAGCCATCGTGACCGGCGCCAGCTCCGGGATCGGTCGCTCCATCGCACTCGCGCTCGGGCACGCCGGCGCTGATGTCTGTGTCAACTACGTCGCCGGCGAAGACAAAGCGAAAGCGATGGTGGATGAGTTGCGCGGCCATGGCCATACCGCCATGTCGTTCAAAGCTGACGTCTCGAATGAGGAGGACGTCGCGAAGATGTTCGCCGCCGTCCGCGATGAATACGGCACGGTCGACATCCTGATCAACAACGCCGGCCTGCAATCGGATGCGCCGGTCGACCAGATGACACTCGCGCAATGGAACAAAGTCATCGGCGTTAATCTCACCGGTCAATTTCTCTGCGCGCGCGAAGCGATTCGTGAATTCAAACGTCGCGGCGTGCGCCCGAAAATCTCCTGCTGCGCGGGCAAGATCATCTGCATCAGTTCGGTGCATGAAGTCATTCCGTGGGCGGGTCACGTCAATTACGCGGCCTCGAAAGGCGGCGTGATGTTGATGATGAAAAGCATCGCGCAGGAAGTCGCGCCCTATCGGATCCGGGTGAACTCGATCGCGCCCGGCGCGATTCGCACGCCGATCAACATGCAGGCCTGGGACACGCCCGAACACTATGCCGAGCTCCTGAAGTTGATTCCCTACAAGCGCATCGGCGAACCGGAAGAAATCGGCCGGGCTGCGGTTTGGCTGGCGAGCGACGAATCCGACTACATCCAGGGCACGACCATGTTTGTCGATGGCGGCATGACTCTTTATCCCGGATTCGAAACTGGAGGCTAGAATGATAACCGCGCTGACTTTGTTGCTCATCATCATTCTCTTCCGCATCGAGTCACCCTCGAGCCATGAATCACGTTGATTTCGTTGTAGCCGGGATCGCTGATCCCGGCGGAGCCAGAGATTGCCACATGCAGGCCGTCCGGGATCGACGATCCCGGCTACAGCACGATCCACGCTCACGCTATGAATCCGATTGATTCCAGCGCAGAGTGGATCGAGGCGGACGGCCTCGGCGGATTCGCCAGCGGGACGGTCTCGGGCATCCGCAGTCGCCGCTATCACGCGCTCCTCCTGACGGCGACCAATCCTCCCGCAGGACGCGTCGCGCTGGTCAACGGATTCGATGCCTGGGTGGAAACGCCACGCGGAAGCTTTGCTCTTTCCTCGCAACGTTACGCGCCGGATGTGATTCATCCCGACGGCGCGTCGCGGATCGAAAGCTTCAAGCGCGAGCCGTGGCCAAAATGGCGTTTTCGTCTGACGGATGATCTCGTCGTCGAACAGGAAATCCTGGTGCAGCCGGGCGAGTCAGCCGTTTTCGTGTCGTGGCACGTTGTAGCCGGGATCGATGATCCCGGTCGGTCTGGCGTGCGGCCAGCAACAAAGCTTTTCGTTAGGCCGTTTTTCTCCGGTCGTGATTTTCACTCGACTCATCACGAAAACGGCTCGTTCCGTTTTGCACCCGAGGAAGAGGGCGAGCGTCGCATCTGGCGTTGTTACGATGGACTCCCGGCCGTCGTCACCTTCAGCAACGGCAGCTACGCCCATCAGCCGACCTGGTATCGCAACTTCCTTTACGGCGAAGAACAGGCGCGGGGTCTCGACGCAATCGAAGACTGCGCCGCGCCCGGCGTCTTCGAGTTCGATCTGACCAACAAACCGGCGGTGTTGATGTTTACAGCGGGCGCGCAAAAACCGGGCGACGCACTAGACCGGCCGGGATCACCGATCCCGGCTACAACATCGATCGAGACCCATTATCTCCATGTTCGGACGATGGAGCAGCATCGCCGCAACAACTTTGCCAGTCCGCTCGAGCGTGCGGCCGACGCCTATCTCGTGAAACGCGGCGAATGCAAAACGATCATCGCCGGATACCCCTGGTTCGGCGATTGGGGACGCGACACTTTTATCGCCATCCGTGGCCTCTGTCTGGCCAGCGGACGTCTCGATGAAGCGCGCGAAATTTTGCTCGCCTGGGCGAGGGTGGTTTCCGAAGGAATGTTGCCGAATCGCTTTCCGGACCACGGCGAGCAGCCTGAGTTCAACTCCGTTGACGCCTCACTTTGGTACATCATCGCGGTGGGCGATTATCTGCGCTCGGTCGAGAACCGTCCGCAACTGACTGCGGATTGTCATACGGAAAAATTGCGGGCGGCGGTTGAAGCGATCCTGATTGGCTATCACGACGGGACGCGCTTCAGAATTCACGCCGACGAAGATGGACTGCTGGCGGCGGGCGAACCTGGTTACCAGCTCACCTGGATGGACGCGCGCGTCGAGGGACGCGAAATCACTCCGCGGATTGGCAAGCCCGTCGAAATCCAGGCGCTCTGGCTGAACGCGCTCGCGATTGGCGCGCAATTCTCGCCGCATTGGCAACCTGTCTTTGAGAAGGGCCGGGCGGCCTTTGAGACGCGCTTTTGGAACAGCGACGGCAATTATCTCTACGACGTGGTCGATTGCGATCATCAACCCGGCACGGTCGATCGATCATTCCGGCCGAATCAAATCTTCGCGGTTGGCGGTCTGCCCTTGATGCTCTTATCGCCGGAACGCGCGCCGCCGGTGGTCGATGCGGTAGAGACGCGCCTTCTCACTCCGCTTGGCCTGCGTTCGCTCGCGCCTAACGAACCCGGTTATGTAGGGCACTATGGCGGAGGCGTCGCGCAACGCGACGGGAGTTATCATCAAGGCACCGTCTGGCCGTGGCTGATCGGCGCCTTCGTGGAAGCCTGGCTGCGAGTGCGTGGCAATTCCGCGGAAGCAAAAGCCGAGGCGCGCGCGCGTTTCCTTCCCCCACTCTTCGAACATCTTGAACACGCCGGCCTCGGCCACGTCTCGGAGATCGCGGACGGCGATCCACCCCACACGCCCGCCGGCTGTCCGTTCCAGGCATGGTCGTTAGGCGAATTGCTTCGTCTCGAGCGTACCGTGCTCTCCTGATCTTTTCGCCTGTCTTCGAGAAAGCGAAAACTCTCGCGTAAGGAATGGCGCCGACCCGCGACCAATGAGCATGACTTCGATCACTGCCGAGCACACACGGCTCGAGGACGACGCAACGCGAACGAAAAACTGGAAACGTTGGGGTCCGTACTTGTCCGAACGGCAATGGGCGACGGTGCGCGAAGATTATTCCGCCTACGGCAACTGCTGGGATTATTTCCCGCACGATCATGCGCGCAGCCGCGCCTATCGCTGGGGCGAAGATGGATTGCTGGGCATCACCGACCGCCAGTGCCGGCTCTGTTTTGCGCTCGCGCTCTGGAACGGGCGCGACCCGATTCTGAAGGAGCGGCTCTTTGGCCTGACCGGCTCGGAAGGCAACCACGGCGAGGACGTGAAGGAGCTCTATTACTACCTCGACTCGACGCCGACGCATTCCTACATGAAGGCGCTCTACAAATATCCGCAGGCGGAATTTCCCTATGGACGGTTGGTCGAGGAGAATCGCCGGCGCGGCCTGGGCGCGACGGAATTCGAACTGATCGACACGGGCGTCTTTCGACGAGGACCGCTATTTCGATGTCTTTGCCGAATATGCGAAGGCGGACGAGAACGACATTCTGATTCGCCTAACGATCGCGAATCGCGGGCCGGAAAAAGCGACGCTTCATTTGCTCCCGACGCTTTGGTTTCGCAATACCTGGTCGTGGGGACCGGTGCCGGAGGAATGCACGAGCAAAGCCGACGATCACGCTGGAGCGGGACGGCCTCGTCCGGGCGCGGCACGATGTAGCTCGGCGAATACGAACTGGCCTACGAAGGCGACGCGACGCCGCTCTTCACCGAGAACGAAACGAATGCGGCGCGGCTCTACGGCAACGTGAACGGCACCGCGCTTCGCGAAAGACGCCTTTCACGAGCGCGTCGTTCACGGCCGGACCGACGCCGTGAATCCAGCGAACGTCGGGACGAAGTTCGCGCCCCACTACGTGCTCGAAATCGGAGCGGGCGAATCGCGGGTCGTTAGGTTGCGCTTGTCTGCTGTAGCCGGGATCGGTGATCCCGGCGGCGAGACGGCATCGCGCAGACCAGCCGGGATCAACGATCCCGGCTACAACCTTCGCGACTTCGATCAGATCTTTGCCCAGCGAATCGCAGGAGGCGGACGAATTTTACGAGGCGATCGCGCCCGCTGGCTGTCACGCGGAAGACGAAGAATGTCGCGCGCCAGGGCTATGCCGGTCTGCTCTGGAGCAAGCAGTTCTACAACTACGTCATTCGCGAATGGCTGAACGGCGATCCGGGGCAACCCAAGCCGCCGCCCGAACGCCTCGGCGGCCGCAACGCCGAATGGAAACACCTTTTCAATCGCGACATCATCTCGATGCCGGACAAGTGGGAATATCCGTGGTTCGCGGCGTGGGATCTCGCGTTCCACATGATCCCGTTCTCGAAGGTCGATCCGCACTTCGCCAAGAAGCAGCTCGAGCTCTTCCTGCGCGAATGGTACATGCACCCGAACGGCCAGATCCCGGCCTACGAGTTCGCTTTCGGCGACGTCAATCCGCCGGTGCACGCCTGGGCGGTGTGGCGCGTTTACAAAATGACCGGGCCGCGCGGCCAACGCGATCGCGCTTTTCTCGAAAGCGCTTTCCAAAAACTGATGCTCAATTTCACCTGGTGGGTGAATCGCAAGGACGCGGAAGGCAATAATCTCTTTTCCGGCGGCTTCCTCGGGCTCGACAACATCGGCGTCTTCGATCGCTCCAAGCCGCTCCCGACCGGCGGATTTCTCCAGCAGGCCGACGGCACCGCCTGGATGGGCTTCTATTGCCTAACGATGCTCTCGATGGCGCTCGAGCTCGCGGAAAACAACCCGGTTTACGAAGACATGGCCTCGAAATTCTTCGAGCATTTCATCCACATCGCCGACGCCATGAACTCGCTCGGCGGCACCGGCCTCTGGGACGAAGAGGACGGCTTCTACTACGACAAGCTGAAGACGCCGGGCGGCCGCGAGATTCCGCTTGCGCACGCGTTCGTTAGTCGGGCTGCTGCCGCTTGATCGCGGTCGAGGTCATCGAGAACTCGAAGATCAAGAAACTGCGCGGATTCAAGAAGCGGATGGATTGGTTCCTCAAATATCGCAAGCCGACCTGCGCGACATGAGTCACTTATTGCGAGCTCTGCCCGGGCGCCTTCCACCGCATGCTCGCGATGCCGACGCAGGAACGGCTTGAGCGCGCCCTGCGCTACATGCTGGATGAAAACGAATTTCTTTCGCCCTTCGGCTTGCGCTCGGTCTCGCGTTACCATCGCGAGCATCCCTACATCTTCCGCGCCGGCAACGAAGAGCATCGGGTCGATTACGTTCCGGGCGAAGGAACGAGCTATCTCTTCGGCGGCAACTCGAACTGGCGCGGGCCGATTTGGTTCCCGATCAATTACCTGATCGTCGAAGCGCTCGAGCGTTATCACCATTTCTACGGCGACAGCTTCAAGGTCGAATGCCCGACCGGCTCCGGGAACATGATGAACCTGCAGGCAGGTGGCGCAGGAACTTTCGCGTCGGCTCACCCGCATCTTTCTTGCCTAACGAAAATGGCGCGCGCCCCTGCCACGGCGAGGTCGAGAAATACGCCACCGATCCGCATTGGCGCGACCTGGTTTTGTTCAACGAATACTTCCACGGCGAAACCGGCCGCGGCCTCGGCGCCAGCCATCAAACCGGCTGGACCGCGCTCGCGGTGAAACTACTGGAGAACGCAATTGATGACCCTGATCGAGAACACGAACATGAACACGGCGCTGCGAAATCGCGATGCCGACAACTACGTCGCGAGCGCGGCTGGCGCAAGACGCGGACGACGTTCGGCGCGCCCAGCGGTTGCGGTTTGAGGTTTTCAATCTCGAACTGGGCGAAGGCCTGGCGGAATCGCACTGCACTGGAGCGCGATGTCGATCCGTTCGATGACGTTTGCGATCATCTGATCGTCGAGGAAATCGCGAAGCGGTGAAGTCGTCGGAACCTACCGTCTGCAAACCGGTGCGGTGGCGGCGGCAAACATCGGCTATTACAGCGAGCGGGAATTCGACTTCGCGGCCTACAGGCCGCTGCGCTCGGAAATGATCGAACTGGGCAGGGCCTGTGTGCATCGGGCTCATCGCAACTTCAACCTGCTCCATCTGCTCTGGCGCGGGATCGCAAGTTATGCGCGGGAACGCAGGGCGCGGTTTCTGGTTGGTTGCAGTTCGCTGACCTCGCAGGATCCGCGAGAAGGCATCGCGGCTTATGAACAACTGCGCCGCAAGTATCTCGTCAAACGGGTCTGGCAAACCTTTCCGCAACCGATTTACGCTTGCACTGTCGCCGGTATCGGTCATCCCGCTGTAGCCGCGATCGGTGATCCCGGCGGGGAAGGAGTTGGCCACGCGTCAGGCCGGCCGGGATCAGCGATCCCGGCTACAACCAAATTGCTGCGCGCCTACCTCATGATTGGCGCAAAAATCTGCGGTCCGCCAGCGATCGATCGCGAGTTCGGCACGATCGATTTCCTTACGCTGCTCGACCTGCAAACTCTGCCCGCCATCGTGCGCAACCATTTCCTGAAATGAACGAAGCCGCTGTTGTAGCCGGGTTCGTTGATCCCGGCAGTGTTGAAGCCAGTCACGCGCCAGACCGGCCGGGATCAGCGATCCCGGCTACAACACTGCGCGTGTCCGCGCACTCTGCGTTCTCTTCTTCTCCGGCATCGCGCTTCTGGAGATTGCGCTCCCGCTCCCGTTTCTCAAGGGGCCAAGCGCAGCGCGGCGCGGGCCGCCTGGTTGCATCGCTGGTGTCGCGTTGCCTGTCGCGTGCTGGGACTTCGCCTAACGACCAAAGGATCGATGCCGAATTCTGGACTGCTCGTTTGCAATCATCTCAGCTATCTCGACATCATCGCGCTCAGCTCGCTTGCAGCCATGTGTTTTCGTCGCGAAACGTGATGTCCGCGGCTGGCCGTTGTTTGGCTGGCTGGCGCGCGCCGCCGGGACAATCTTTGTCGAGCGCAATCGCCACTCGTCGGCCGACGGCTGGACTTGCGCAGATCCGCGGCGGCCATCGAATCCGGCTTGCTCGTGGTTCTGTTTCCGGAAGGAACCAGCTCCGATGGCGACAAGCGTTCTGCCCTTTAAATCTCGCTCCTGCAAGCCGCTGTCCAATCCCGCTGTCCGACCGCGCCGGCCGGAATCGACTATCGGCTGCCCACGGCTCGGTCGCAAACGAAGTCTGCTACTGGCGAGACATGACCCTGGTGCCGCATCTGCTAAACCTTTTCGGCAAACCACGGGTGGAGGCCACAATTCGCTTCTCGTCGCCGAAGCTCAGCTGTTTGTGATCGCAAGACGCTCGCGCGCGAGCTGCGCGCCGAGGTCGCGGCCCTTAGGAGACTGTTGAAATGCTGGGATGGCCCGCGCGTAGAGACAGAAGGGGTGGATGGCAAGGAGCGAACGAGGCGCATCCCCAGTGTGGGCTGCAACGAGGGAGCGACGCCGCCAGCCACCCCTTCTGCCTCGCGCCCGCAGGGTTGCGCAGAATTTGGCGCTGGCCGGCGTTGCTCGCTGGGCCGGGATCGCGTGGATATCGGCGCTGCGCTCGCGCCTTGGCCAGCGCCAAATTCTACAGCAACGCGGACCATCCCAGTATTTCAACAGTCTCCTAGGCGATGAATGAGCAATTGACCGTCCAGAAGCAAATCATCCGCGTCATCTACCCGTGTGCAACGGGTCGGATCGTGCTCCGGATCGATTCCGACTGGGAACGCGACATCGAAGCGCAGTCCGTTAGTCACGAAGATTGCTGCTGGGAATTTGCCATCGAAACGAGGCAACCATTTTTTTACTTCAAACCCCTCCTCATTCGTGACCGCGAGGTCGCCTGGTCACGGGGCGAAAATTTCCTCGCGGTCGTGACCTCCGGGACGCCGGTCGAAATTCATCCCTACTTTCTCGACGAGACGCATTGTAGCATTTGCGAATTGATGCAGCCGCTTGCCGGCCCGGCGGGAGCGGAACATCGCTTTCGCGTCTTCCTTCCTCCTGGTTATCGCGAAAACACACTCAAGCGTTATCCAGTGCTCTACATGCATGACGGAAACAACCTCTTCCTCAAGGAGGAAGCTTTTCTCGGAAACACCTGGAAGACCGATGAGGTCCTGGGAGTGCTCGACCGCATGAATGCGATCGACACCGCGATCGTGGTCGGCATCCACCCTAACGAGCGCGAGCGGGAATACACCCGGCCGGGTTACGAAGACTACGGTCGTTTTTTGGTCGAAACGCTCAAGCCCTTGATTGACGCGAAATACCGAACTCTTCCCGGGCCGGAAGATACGGCTGCGATGGGCTCGTCGTTAGGAGGGGTGGTTTCGTTTTATCTCGGCTGGCAATGGCCGGAAATCTTTGGCAAGGTGGCCTGCCTTTCGAGCACATTCACTTTCCGGGATGATCTGATCGAGCGGGTCGCGACCGAGCCGAGGCGAAAAATCAAAATCTACCTCGATAGCGGCTGGCCGCGCGACAACTACGAGGCAACGCGCAGCATGCGGGACCGTCTTATCTGGAAAGGATATCGCCCCGGATCTGACCTGTTTTATCTGGCGTTCCCTGAGGCGAAACATGAAGAGAACGCCTGGTCGGCGCGAAGCCCGATCCCGTTTCAATTTCTGTTCGGGAAAATCCCGACGTTTCCTCGGCAGGTGAGCTAACGGGCGGCTTCTCCTGGGCCAATCGAGTTGTAGCCGGGGTCGGTGACCCCGGTCGCACACGCCGGTGGCGACGCTCGCCCCCGCCGGGATCGCCGATCCCGGCTACAACTTAAGCTCGTGATGGGTGCGAACCGATCAACTGACAATTGACGAGCACTACCGCCAAGATGGAATCTCCAAAAAATAAGCGTGACACCCGGGAGATTTCTGTCATTAATCGACCCGCCGAATGTCCGGTCAGCCCCGCTCCACGGCGAGCCTCAAGTATGAAAAATAATAAGAATAAATCTATTTCTGCTACTTCTCGCCGGCTCTTTGGCTTCCGCATCGCGCCACTCGCATTGGCCGCGTTCGGCGTTCTGCTGGTTCCCGCCCTGAGAGCGCAGAGCAACAGCAACAAGGTTGTCGTGATCCCTTCGTATCACAACGACGTTTCACCTCGCGCTCAGTGAGATGGAGCCGTGGCCGGTGACAAGAGTCCAGGAACATGAAGCGCCCGAGAACCCCCTGATCGTGACCGCGCACGTGGACCAACCAGATGCGGTTGTCCAGAGATCGTCGCTGCTTTCTCAGCTCGCACCGTCGATACCAGCACCAATCCTGAATTTTAACGGCATCCCGTTCCCGGGGGTCGCCTGTAGCTGCGCTCCGCCCGATACCAACGGCGAAGTGGGCGCGACGCAATACGTGCAAATGGTGAACGAAGCCTACCAGGTTTTCGATAAGATCACCGGCGCTTCCGTTCTCGGACCGAACAGCATCGTTTCGCTATGGTCGGGCTTTGGCGGCGTCTGCCAGACCTCTGGCTTCGGCGATCCAGTCGTGCTTTACGACCAAATCGCGAATCGCTGGGTCATCAGCCAGTTTGCCGGCACCAGCGTCCCGACCGACGAATGCGTCGCGGTCTCCACCACGAGCAATGCCACGGGCACCTGGAATCGCTACGGCTTCCATCTGGGCTCGAATTTCTTTGATTATCCCAAGCTCTCGCGTCTGGCCGGACGCCTATTACATGAGCATGAACGTGTTCAACTCCTCGGGCACACTCGACCTCGGTCCGCAAGCTTTCGCGATGGACCGCACCAAGATGCTCGCAGGCCAGGCGGCGACGATCATTTCCATGCCCATCCTGGGTTCCTCGTTCCCGCTCATGCTGCCGGCCGATCTGGATGGTTCTACCCTGCCGCCGACAGGTGCGCCTTGCTCATTCTTCCTTTGGCCGAATAACAACACTTATCGGATTTATCATTTCCATGTGGACTTTGCGATTCCGTCGAATTCCACCTTTACCTTGTTTGCTTCCCCAGCCGCGGCTGGCTTCACCACGCTTTGCTCGGGTAACCGCAATTGCGTGCCGGAGCTTGGGTCCGGCTCCTCAAGCAAGTTGGACGCTATAGGCGATCGTTTGATGCACCGGGCGGCCTATCGAAATTTTGGGGATCACGAATCAGTCGTCTTGAATTATACCGTCAGTTCGAGCTCCGTCGCCGGCATACGCTGGGTCGAGTTACGAAACGTAACGGCCGGCCCGGTGACGGTCTTTCAGCAGAGCACTTATCAGCCTGATACGACCTGGCGCTGGATGGGTAGTATCGCGATGGACGGGGCAGGAAATATCGCCCTCGGCTATAGCGCTTCCAGTTCAACTATTAATCCTCAGATTCGATATACCGGGCGCCTCTCGACTGATCCATTGAACACTCTGCCTCAGGGTGAGGCCACGATCATCGCGGGCACGGGCAGCCAGACCGGCACGAGCAACCGTTGGGGCGATTACAGCGCCCTGACCGTCGACCCCGTGGACGACTCCACTTTCTGGTATACCCAGGAATACTATGCGACGACCGGGCTCATTTAACTGGCGCACCCGCATCGCCAATTTCAAGCTCGCGACACCGACACCAACGCCAACCCCAACTCCGACACCCAACCCCGACTCCAACTCCGACTCCGACCCCAACACCAACTCCGACACCAACACCAGACACCGACTCCAACCGAGACACCGACGCCAACTCCGACACCAACACCAACGCCAACCGAGACTCCGACTCCAACTCCGACCCCGACTGAGACTCCAACGCCGACACCTACTCCTACACCAACGCCAACCGAGACTCCGACTCCAACTCCGACCCCGACTGAGACTCCAACACCGACACCTACTCCTACACCAACGCCAACCGAGACTCCGACTCCGACTCCAACACCAACACCAACCCACCCAACACCGACTCCAACACCAACCGCAACCCCAACGCCGACACCTGCACCCGACTTCTCGATCGCGGTGACTCCGGCCTCGCGCAATATCCGGAACGGTAAGCAGACCAGTTATACTGTGACCATTACGCCAGCCAACGGCTTCACCGGTTCGGTCACTCTGAGTGTGACCGGCTTGCCTTCGGGAGCTCAACCCCGCTTCACTCCCAACCCAGCTACTACTAGCTCGAACTTTCAGGTGAAAACCTCAGCCACGGGCCCGACAGGCACCTTCACACTCACTGTCCAAGGAGTGAACGGTAGTTTGACCCACACCACCACGACGACTCTGATCGTAAGACCATAAGATAATTGCTGCAGTTATTTTTCCACTCGCGCTGCCTAAGGCACGCAGCTTGGAGGGACGACCTCTGTGTCGTCCGCGTTTCTTTCGGAGCTTCATAGACTCGGACGGGACAGAGCCCGTCCCTCCAGCGGTTCGCGACGTCCATGACCCCTCGTTTGAAGGACCTGTCGGTGCGCGAACGGACCTCCGTAAGAGCAGAATCAAACTGACTCAGACAACGACCAGGTCCACGTCCGGTAACTCCTGCAATAATTTTTGATGCAGGGCTCTCTTGAAAAGCCGCTTCAACTGGAAGCGGCCCGGACGTCCCACGACTATGTGAGTGATGCCATATTCCCGGGCAAACGAAATTAAGGTATCCGCCACGTCCTCTCCCTTCATCGAGAAAACAAGCCCACCCATTTTTTGCGCGGTCTCAAGTGTGTCGATCACGCGCCGCTGGGTGGCCGCATCGATTTTCACCGCCGACTCCGCCGGAGTCCGAACGTAAACCGCATACCATTGCGCGTTGAGCTGCGAAGCGAGACGCGCGGTCTTGCGCAACATCCGGCCTGGGTCCGGGCCCTGACTGCTAATCGCAACCATGACTTGTCCAAGCGCGCTGACGTTCGATTCGCTCCCGGCCGCGTCTCTTTGCTGGCGGTCGAGGAAGTTCGCGGTCTCGGTCAGAGTCATTTCGCGCAGGCGCGTCAGATTCTTTTGCGTGAAGAAATTCGCCAGCGCCGCTTCGATTCGCTCCTTGGGATAAATTTTTCCCGCCTGCAATCGCTCCTGCAAATCTTCCGCCGGCAAATCCACCGTCACGATCTGATCAGCCTTGCTCAGGATTTCGTCAGGCACGCGTTCCTTCACCCGCACCCCGGTTGATTGTTCGACGTAATTATAGAGTGATTCGAGATGTTGGATGTTGACCGTGCTGATGACGTTGATGCCGGCGCAAAGCAGATCCTCCACGTCTTCGTAACGCTTTCGATTCTTGCTTTCGGGCGCGTTGGTATGGGCGAGTTCGTCAACCAGCGCGACCGTCGGTTTGCGCGCGATGACTGCGTCCACATCCATCTCCCTGAGGGTAATGCCGTGGTAGGTCGCGAGCCGCGGTGGCACAATTTCGAGGTCACCGATCTGCGCCGAAGTTTCGGGCCGATCGTGCGGCTCGACATAACCGATCACGACATCGACGCCGCGCTTTTTCAGGCGACGGCCTTCATTCAACATCGCGTAGGTCTTTCCCACACCCGGGCTCGGCCCAATATAGATCTTCAACTTGCCGAGCTGCTGCTGGCGAATGATCGCGAGAAAATCATCGGCGCTGGGTCGAGCAGCAGGGGCGGCCTCAGACATGACGAATTATTTTGGCGGAGCCATCGCGTCGAGCGCGAGATTAAGTTTGAGCACGTTGACGCCAGCCTCACCGAGGATACCGAACTGACGTCCGCTGGTTGCCTTCTCGATCTCGCCTTTCACAACATCAACACTGAGACCACGCTCTTTCGCGACGCGCGGCGTTTGCAGCAATGCGTTCTTCACGCTGATGTGCGGGTCGAGTCCGCTGCCGCTTGCGGTCACGGCATCGCCGGGAACGAGTGTGTCGGCGGCGAGACCATTTTCGCTGCGGTAATCAGTCGACCCGCTGTTTGATCGCGTCCATTAGCTTCTTCGAGGTCGGTCCGAGATTCGAGCCGCTTGAGTTGGCGGCATCGTAGCCGTTCGCCCCCGCGGCGGAGGGACGCGGATGAAAATATTTCGCGCTACTAAAGTTTTGTCCGAGTAACTCCGAGCCGACGATGGTACGATCGCGGCTTTCCAGGAGGCTGCCATTGGCCTGGCGCGGAAAGAGCAACTGCGCGCCTCCCCAAATGATGACGGGATAGATCCCGCAGAGAATAAAAGCGAAGAGGATGGTAGCGAGAATCGAAGTGATGATTTCTTTGATGATCGTGTTCATGAGATGATGAATGGTCGAAATCATTAGGCGAGATGAAGGGCGGCGATCGCGATATCGACCGCCTTGATCCCAATGAAAGGAATGATGACGCCGCCGACACCGTAGATAAGGAGATTGCGCTGCAGGATTTTGGCGGCGCCGAGCGGACGGAATTTTACCCCGCGCAAGGCGAGCGGAATGAGGGCGATAATAACGAGCGCATTAAAGATGACCGCGCTCAGAATGGCGCTCTGCGGTGAAGCCAGCTTCATGATGTTGAGCGGTGAGATCTGCGGAAATGTCACGACCAGCATGGCCGGAATGATGGCGAAATATTTCGCGACGTCGTTCGCGATGCTGAAGGTGGTGAGCGCGCCGCGGGTGATGAGCAACTGTTTCCCGATCTCGACCACCTCGATCAGCTTGGTCGGATTGGAATCGAGATCGACCATGTTGCCAGCCTCCTTGGCTGCCTGGGTGCCGGTGTTCATCGCCATGCCGACATCGGCCTGCGCGAGCGCAGGAGCGTCGTTGGTGCCGTCGCCCGTCATCGCCACAAGGTGACCGCCTTCCTGTTCCTTACGGATGAGCGAGAGCTTTTGTTCCGGCGTCGCTTCCGCGAGAAAGTCATCCACACCCGCTTCCTTCGCGATGGCGGCGGCGGTGCGCGGATTGTCGCCCGTGATCATAATGGTCCGGATGCCCATGGCGCGGAACCGCTCGAAGCGATCCGCCAACCCGCCTTTCACGATGTCCTTCAGATAAATCGTGCCGAGGACTCGCTCGTTCGACGCGACCACGAGCGGCGTCCCGCCATTGCCGGCGATCTTGTCGACATCTGATTGCACCGCATCCGGCAGGCTGCCGCCGATGAAAGCCTTCACCTGGTCGGCCGCGCCTTTGCGATACTTGGTTCCATTAAGATTCACGCCGCTCATGCGCGTCTGCGCCGTAAACGGAACGAACTGGGCGTTGGGCAAATCGTGCAGCTCGCGCCCGCGCAATCCGTATTTCTCTTTCGCGAGAACTACAATGCTGCGGCCTTCGGGCGTTTCGTCGGCCAGGGAGGAGAGCTGGGCAGCCTCGGCCATCGCTTCCTTCGTTACGCCGGGGGCGGGACGAAACTCCGCCGCTTGCCGATTGCCGAGGGTGATCGTGCCGGTCTTGTCGAGCAGGAGCACATCCACGTCGCCGGCGGCTTCAACGGCGCGGCCGCTCATCGCGAGCACATTCTTCTGCACCAGACGATCGATGCCGGCAATGCCGATCGCGCTCAGCAATCCGCCGATCGTGGTCGGAATCAGGCAGACGAGCAGCGCAACCAGCACCGTGATGGAGAAATCGACGCCGCCGTAAATGCCGAAAGCCTTCATCGACATGAGGACAATGAGGAAAATGATCGTGAGCGCGGAGAGCAGGATGGTGAGTGCAATCTCATTCGGCGTCTTCTGACGCTTCGCGCCTTCGACCAGCCCAATCATGCGATCGAGAAAGGTCTCGCCGGGGTTGGCGGTGATGCGGACTTTGATCACATCGGAAAGAACTCGTGTCCCGCCGGTGACAGCGCTGCGATCGCCGCCCGCTTCCCGCACCACCGGCGCTGATTCGCCGGTAATGGCAGATTCATCGACGGTCGCGGCGCCTTCGATAATTTCGCCGTCGCCGGGAATCAACTCACCGGCTTTCACGAGCACGAAGTCGCCTTTCCGGAGTTGGCTCGAGACAATTTCCTCGAGTTGTCCATCGGAACGAAAGCGATTTGCTTTCGTCTCAGTCTTTGCTTTACGGAGCGTATCAGCTTGAGCCTTACCGCGCCCTTCCGCCATTGCTTCCGCGAAGTTGGCAAAAACGACGGTGAACCAGAGCCAGAGCGTGATCTGGAGAAGAAACCCGAACGACGCCCCCTGCCCTCCGCTGAAGAGCAGCACAGTCGTAATCAGCGCGCCGACTTCGGTCACGAACATGACCGGATTGCCGACCATGTGGACAGGATTGAGTTTGGCAAACGCAGAGCCGATCGCTGGAACGACGATCGCTGGGTCGAAGATGGAGTGAACTTTTGCAGCCATGTTAGGACAGTTAGAGTGTTTGTTGAGAGTTAGAACAATTTACCGGCGTGCATGAGGAAGTGCTCGACGACTGGGCCGAGCACGAGCGCGGGAACAAAGGTTAGTGCGCCAACTAACAAGACCGTGCCGACGAGCAGGCTGGTGAAGAGCGGACCTGAGACAGGGAAGGTGCCGGCGCTTTCTGCGACTGATTTTTTGCGCGCGAGTGAACCAGCGAGGCCCAGGATCGGCACAATCATGGCAAAACGTCCGAAGAGTGTGGCCAGACCGATGGTGGTGTCATACCAGGGCGCGTTCGCGGTCAGGCCAGCGAAGGCACTGCCGTTATTCCCGGTGGCCGATGTATACGCGTAAAGTATCTCGCTGAAGCCGTGCGGACCGCTGTTGTTCGTGCCATCAGTCAGTGCGCCAGTGGCCGGATCCGGCAAACCCATTTTGCTCACGCTCGCCCAGCCGGTGAAACCGAGGATGGAGAACGCCAGAATGAGAATGACGAACGACGCCATCTTCACGTCCTTCGGCTCGATCTTTTTTCCGAGATACTCGGGCGTTCGTCCGACCATCAGCCCGGCGATGAAGACCGCGATGACGACGTAAATGAGCATGCCGTAAAGACCCGCGCCCACTCCCCCGAAGACAACTTCACCGAGCTGGATGTTAAGCAGCGGGACAAGGCCGCCCATCGGCGTGAAAGAATCATGCATCGCGTTAACCGCGCCGCAGGAAGCGTCCGTCGTGATGGTGGCAAAGAGTGCGGAGTTAAAGATGCCGAAGCGAACTTCTTTTCCTTCCATGTTGCCGTCCGCCGGATCGACCCCAAGCGAGGTCATGATTCGGATTCCCCGCCGCCTCATAATGCCAGGCGATCATGACGCCGCCGAAGAAGAGCAGGAACATTGCGGCCCAGACCGCCCAACCGTGTTTTTGGTTTTTGACCGTCCGCCCGAGGTAATAAGTGAGCGCGCTCGGAATAAGAAAGATCGAGAGAATCTGCAAAAAGTTTGAGAATGGCGTCGGGTTCTCGAAGGGCTGTGCGGCATTGGCGTTGGTATAACCGCCCCCGTTGGTCCCAAGCATTTTTATGGCGACCTGCGACGCCATCGGACCTTGCACGATTGATTGCGTGTTGGTGATTTGTTCCTCCATCACCGCGTTGCCGCTGGCATCCTTGACGGTCTCACCCGCAGCATTCTTCTTTTCGACCTGTGCCTTGATCGGCTCGGTCAGGGTCGCGGAGTCAAACGGCTTGAAATTTTGAATCATCCCTTGCGAAACGAGCGCGAGCGCGAAAACAAGGCAGATCGGCAAAAGCAGGTAATAAGTGACGCGGGTCAGATCGACCCAGAAGTTGCCGATCGTCTGCGCGGTGTGCCGGGCGATTCCGCGAACCAAAGCTGCCGCAATGGAAATACCGACCGCGGCCGAGACGAAGTTATGGATGGTTAGAGCCACCATCTGCGAGAAGTAGGACATCGTTCCTTCCCCGCTGTAGCTCTGCCAGTTGGTGTTGGTGGTGAAGCTGGCCGCAGTATTAAAGGCAAGATGCTCGCTCAGCGCGGGCAGCTTTTGCGGATTCAACAAGCCCTGGAAAGGAAGGACCGCCTGCAAACGGAGGATCGCATAGGTGAAGACCATGGAGACGAAACTAAAGAGCAACATCGCCGCGGTGTACCGTTTCCAATCGTGTTCCTGTTTCGGATCAACGCCGATTAGCCTGTAGGTCAGCCTTTCGAGCGGCTTGAACACTGGGTCGAGGAACGTTTTGCCATCTGCCTCAAGCACTCGGCAGAGATAAAGGCCAACCGGCCTGGCCGTGAGCAGCAGGATAGCGGTGTAAAGGAAGAGCTGGATCCAACCTGAGGTATTCATGAGAAGTGTTAGTTAAAATTTCTCCGGCCGGATGATCGTAAAAATAAGATAAACGATCAGCCCGAGAGCGATGATTCCGACGAGGATGTTTTCCATGGGTTTAAGCCGGTTAGACCTTCTCGCAGGCCCAGATGAAGACGAGCATGAGAACAAAAAAGCCGACAGTGAGGCCGATAAAGAAGAGATCTTGCATAATGCGTTGGGTTAAAAGGTGAAGAGAAAGTCAATCCCGAGGGTAAACATGTCGCGATCGCTGGACTGGTTGAACGGCCGGGTGTTGGTAAGAGCGCGGTCGTATCGCAGCTCGGGCCGGATCGCCAGGCCGGCGAGTGGCTTCGGCATCGGCGGCTTGATGTTTACGCCGGCGGTGATCGCCCCATAGGTGGTCTTCCCGCCACCGACGGTGCGCGGATCGATCGTCGGCTGGCCTTCCAGGCCGCGCATCGGATCATGGGTATCGGCAAACGAGACGACATAAAAACCGTCATCATCCCAGAAGACTTCGCCGCGGATTCCGGCCGTTAACCAGCTGTTAATCGTATAAGTAAAATACTGCGCGATACCAAAAGCCTCGGCACCAGCGGCAGCGTCGGCAGCATAATTGAGATCGGTCAGCGAGGTAAGCTTATCCGTGATCTTTGCGGTCACTGCGATGTCATTGAGATAACGCTGATCGTGGTTGTTATTTGGCGTTTCCGGACCAATCGACGTGCTCGCAAGCACCGTCAGTTTCCCATCGAGTAAGTTCAGGCCGACGCCGCCATGAAAAGAGACGTTATCGTTATTGTCGTCGACGCTCGTATTAACGCCCCGCGTAACTCCTCCGTAAAGATCGAGCCATTTGGTCGCGTGAAGGGTCGCCAGGGCTCCGGTATGATTAAAAGGAATTCCAAAATTGAAAATGTAGGTGTGCGAGTAAAAGAAGTTTGTCCGTGGATCGATCGTTTCTACTCCTTCCAGGGTGACGAATTTGCCGAGCTTCAAGTCGAGGCCGCCCTCGCTGATAATGGGAAAATGCAGGTTGAGATACGCTTCGGACAGGTCCGGCTGGAGAGACGAGGTAGCGGCCGTGCCGCTGAACAGCCCAAGCGAATGAATGAAGCGCGCGTCACTCCCGTACATGAATTGCAACTTGAACCCCCAATCGAACTGACCGGGTTGCGGCGCCAGCGTCCGTTCAAGGGTGATGACCGCCTGGTTCAGCAGCGGCTCATTACTACGGTCATCGAAGAGACGGCCGAAGTTTTGGTTATCAGCAGGACCAGCCGGGTTGAACGTAATGCCGGTGTCAACCCACCCGTAAATCTTGAAGCGCGGCTCCGGTGTTGGCGAGGCAATGGCTTTGCTTTCTGCGGTCGTCAGTGGACCAGCTGAAACAGCTACGAGAGCAATTACGCTCAGCAGGAAGGCAAACGTGGAAGTCTTGATCATATTGTTTTTGTTGGTTACCCGGTCGTTCATGAGTCGTTAGTCACCTCCCAGCGCGACTGGCTCTTTACTGGAACCGAACTGAAAGAGCTCGAAGATTCGGCGCATATTTTGCTGCGCAGGCTCGTAGTGTTTATCCAGCTTAATTGCCTGGCCATAGTATTTCTTGGCGCGGTCGAAGTCTTCATTCATCTCGAAGAGAACCCCGGCCAGGTTGAAGGCTTCGGCCGACTTATCGTTTAGCTCAAGGGCGCGAATAAGGTGCTCTTTCGCGCGTCGAAAATCACGCAGGTTAAGCAGACGTTGCGCGGTTATGACGTGGCTGTCGAAGTCATCGCGCGGCGGAACGCGAGGAGTCGCGTCCGCTTCATGACGCGAGACTACTTCCGACACGATCTGGCGGAGCGCATTTGGTGTGATCGGCTTCTTAAGAAAATCGATTGCGCCGAGTTTCATCGCGCGCACCGCGTGCGGGACGTCACCATAGGCGGTGATGATTACCGCCGGGGTCGTGAGCCCGCGATTCCGCATCTGTGCCAGGAGTTCCAGGCCGTCCATTTCGGGCATGCGCATGTCCAGGATTGCGAGGGCAAAAGTGTCGGCGGCTAACTGATCGAGAGCCTTGGCGCCGCAGTGCGCTTCCTTGACGACATAGCCTTCGGTTTCCAAGGCTGTCCGATAACTCAACCGGACATTCGGTTCGTCGTCCACGACTAGAATCTTCTCATTCATGAGGCCGCTCCCTTCTTTGCCGGCGGTAGATCGAAATAGAACTCGCTGCCTTTGCCGACCGTGCTGTTCACGCCAATGGTGCCGCCCTGGGCCAGGACAATCTCCTTCGCGATGGCAAGCCCCAGACCAGCCCCGGTCACCTCTGAACCCGGGACGCGGAAGAAGCGGTCGAAAACTCGCGCGCGATGTTGCGGCGCGATGCCTTCGCCATGATCGATCACAGAAAATCGTATTTGTTCGGCCCGTTTCTTGGCGCTGATCACGATCTCCTCGCCGGCTTTGGTATGTTTGACGGCGTTGGAGACAAAGTTCGAAAGGACATGCGCGATTTGCTGCGCATCGACAAAGACCTTGGCCAATCCTGGTTCAACCCGGGCGACCAGCCGTGACCCGCGCGACTCGACAAACGCGCGCAGATCGTCCACCGCGCTTTCTACCAGATCCCGCGGTTCGATCACCTCGCTCGGCAAGACGGCTTTGCCCGATTCGAGCTTCGCCAGATCGAGCAAATCATTGATCATCCGCAACAGCCGCTCGGAATCCTCGCGCGCGGCCAGGAGTAATTCCGTCTGCTTGCTGTTGAGCGGGCCAATCCGTTCCTCGAGGAGAAGATGCAGGCCCATCCGCACACTCGTTAGGGGCGTTTTCAATTCGTGGCTGACGGTCGAGACGAGATTGGTTTTCACTTCGTCGAGGAGACGAAGCCGCGTCACGTCCTGGAGAATGATCGCAGCGCCGAAGATGTTACCGGATTCATCCCGCATCCCAATCACCCGCGGGAGCATGAAGACTTCGTGATCCTCGACCCGAAAAACAATCACCCGCTCGAAACTTGACGGAAGAAAGTCGGGCGCGCCTTTGAGAACGCGATCGACTTCCGCCTGAACGCTCGCCGGCAAAGAGTCCTGATGCCCGATGTTGTAGAGAAATTTCGTGGCGGCAGGATTGGTGAAATTGATCCGGCCATCCGAGCTGAGCGCGATGATCGGGTCGGGAAAGGCGGAAAAGGTGATCTCCGTCGCCTGCCGCGCCTGTAACACCTGATCGCCCATCGCCTGGCGATAGGCCCGCAGCTTCGTCGCCATCTTGTTGAAGGTGTCGGCGAGCTGGCCGAGCTCGTCCTGCGAGCTTACCGGCACGACCTGGTCGAGATTCCCCTCGCCCAGCTCCTTCGAGACACTCGTTAGGCTGCGGATTGGGCGGAGGATGGAACGCTGCAGCCGGCCGGCAAAAAAGACCGCGCCAGCAATCCCCACGACGATGGCGAAAATCATGTAGCGGGTCGATTGCGCAGCGAGGCGACGCGCTTCCCGATCAGCCTGCACCATGTTGTCCTGATTGATGCGAATGATTTCCTGGGTCGTGTCCTTGATGTTCGTGAACGCCGGCAACATCTCGCCGAAATACATTTTCCGGCGCGACTCGATATCGGACATGCTCCAGAAAGTTTCAGCGCGAGCGACGTATTTTTCGTGCCCCTCTTTTAGTTTCGCGGCCAGCTCTCCTTCTCCAGGAAGAGTGATGTTATTGAGTTCGGTGTGAAGTGCCGCGCGGAACGCCGGCAGGTTTTGCGTAAAGAGTTGGCGGCCGCGTTGCTCTTCGCCGACCAGAGAAAAGAAGAGCGCGGAATCCATCCGCTCGGCTGCTTCTTTCATTTCCTGAGCGGCGAGAACGCTCCGGAAGTTTTCGCGCAGAACGATATCGACCTGGCTGCCAAGCTTCGAAAAAAGCGTGACCGCGTAGAGACCGATCGCCACCAGCAGGATGAAGAGCGGTGCAAGCCCGAGAAAGATTCTTCGTTTCATGCGGCCCGGTCGCGCGATTGCGGTTCCGCTGCTAACCGGTGTGGTTTCGGCAGACCGGTGCAGCGACCTCGATGATGGGTGGGCCTCGAAGACGCTGCAAGCTGCAAAATCGGCATTGGAATTCGCGTTCAAGTGACTGCGTTTTTATCGCAGCTTCCAGCCTTAGCGTGCGCCGTGCCTGATTCGCCAGAGAAGTTGTTAACGCCATGCCGTCAAGCACTTCGGATTCATCGTCACTGTCACGCAACAAATCGGTGTCGTGCATCATGCAAGATTCGTTAGGCAAACGTCTTGCATTTTGCCCGACGCCGACCAGCTACGGGCGTTACAGCTTCTTGCGTTTGCGATAAAGCGTCGCCGGATCAATCCCCAATACCGTCGCCGCTTCGTCGAGCGTGCGCGTGTTTGCGATCACGCGACGAATGTGTTCGGCCTCCACTTCCTCCAGAGTCAATTTTCCGCCAAGACGGACCCCGGAGTCGTTGTTGATTGTGTCGGAGAGATCAGCCACTTCAATCGTCTCGCCGCTACACAAAATTACCGCGCGCTCGATCACATTGCGCAGCTCGCGCAGGTTTCCCGGCCAGTTGTATTGCTGTAGCGCGACGAGCGCGTCGGAAGAAAGCCCGTGCACTTTCTTCCCCGCGTGAGAGGCGAAAAATTCCAGGTAACGATTCGCAAATTTTTCGATGTCGTTGCTGCGGTCGCGCAGCGGCGGCAGGGACAACGAGATAACGTTGAGACGATAAAACAGATCCTCGCGAAATTTTCCGCTCGCCACCGCCTGGGCGAGATCGTGATTAGTCGCCGAGATCACGCGCACATTCGCCCGGCGCGGTTTCGTTTCGCCGACTCTCTCGTATTCGCGTTCCTGCAAAAGGCGCAGGAGCCTGGCTTGAATTTCCAGCGGAAGCTCGCCGATTTCGTCGAGAAAGAGCGTCCCGCCATCTGCCGCCGCAACCTTTCCCAGCGTGTCCGCATGCGCGCCGGTAAACGCGCCTTTGACGTGACCGAACAAATCGCTTTCGAGCAGTTCGCGGGAAAGACTCGGGCAGCTCACGGTCACGAAGGCGCCGCCGCGTCGCGGACTCCTTTGATGCATCGCGCGGGCGAGCACGCTCTTGCCCGTGCCGCTTTCGCCGAGAAGCAGAATCGTGGCCTCGCTCTCTGCCGCCTTGAAGGCAATCTCTAGGGTCTTTTGCATGGCCGGCGCTTCCGAGGTCAGGTCGTTCTCCGGCCCTTCCGCGTCCAGTCGCGATTCCAATTCGGCGACCCGCCGTTCCAGCTTCCGCGTCTTCTCAATTCTCTCGAGCACCTGACGCACCTGCTCCGGCGTGCAGGGTTTTGGCAGATAATCAAAGGCGCCGCGTCGCATTGCCTCGACCGCAGTCTCAATCGACGCATAAGCCGTGACCATCACCACCGCTGTCTGCGGCGAGATGCGCAAAATCTCCTCGAGCAGATCGAGCCCGCTTTCCTGGCTCAACTTCAGATCGAGCAACACGACATCGAACGGGGCCGCGCGCAGTTCGGCCAGAGCGAGGGCGCTGTTCGCAGCGCACGTCACTTCATGGTCCGGCTCCAACGCCATCGTCAGAGTGCGCCGGATATTCTTTTCGTCATCTACGATTAAGATACGCATCCTAAGCTCCGCGCGGCTTCAGGAGCCGCCGTGGGATATTCCGCCGCGAACGGCGGTTTGTCGAAGTGAGGTGCGAGTCAGGGGCTGCGCGTTCTAGAGTCCGCTGTCCCCAGCGGAAACAACCTCCCGAGCATCTGCAAGATTACGGAGCAACCACTGCTCCTCGACACCAAGTTGCCGCGTGTCCGTTCTTCTCCTCTTGGGTCATGATTCCATACGGGCCGGGATCGACGGCCCGCTAATCAGCCACGAGCGGCTGCTTCACGCTAGCGAACAGCTTAAAGCCCTCGGTCACCCTGAGTGTGACTGCCCAAAGAAACCTGGGGACCGGTACCGTTGTGTCATATCAGGCTGAGTCTCACCCGCGGATCAACATCTAACGACAGGCTCTTCCGTCATGTGGCTGACCACTTGTCGCAGCACCTCGAAATCGATCGGTTTGATAAGGTGTGCTGCGAAGCCAGCATCGCGCGAGCGACGCAGATCTTCATCCATGCCGTAGCCGCTTAAGGCGATCCCACGCAAACTATAAGTGTTGCGTAACTCTTCCATTAACTGGAAGCCGGTTCCGTCCGGCAAACCGAGGTCGCTGATCACGATATCGAATTTCCCGTTCTCGGCCGCCTGTCTCGCGCCCGCGACCGTCATTGCACTTGTGACTTGATGGCCAGCACGAGTGAGTAACCGGCGCAGCGCCTGAATGGTCGCTTCGTGGTCTTCCACTAGCAACACTCGAAGAGCCACCTCTGCAACTCCAATTCCCGGTCCCGCCGTTCCTTCGGAGCATTCGAGCGCGCCATCTTTCGCGAGCTTCGGGAGCGGTGCTGTGGTCACCGGCAATGCAACGCGGAACGACGCTCCGTGACCGACGCCTCCGGAATCCACCGTAATCTTTGCGCCATGTTCATCAAGGATCGCCTTCGAGATCGAGAGACCCAGGCCGAGGCCGCCAAATCGCCGGTCCTTTCGCACTTCGGCGGCCTGTTCAAATGGCAGAAATATTATTTCGATCGCTTCAGGGGCAATCCCGACACCCGTGTCAGCAATCTCGACCATGAGTTGCCCGTCGGCGGAGCGTGAGCGCACGGCGATCTGGCCAGCCTCGGGAGTGAACTTGACCGCGTTCTTGAGCAAATTCCAAAACACCTGTTGCAGGCGCGCGGGGTCGCCAATCACATTGGTGCCAGCCGCCTCCAAATTGACCTCGATCGTGAGGCGTTTGGCGCGCGCTTCGCCCCGCACCATTTCCACGGCGAGAGCGAGGAGCGAATGCACATCGCAGATTCCCATCCGCATGGCGAGTTTGCCGTGGGTGATACGCGTGAGATCGAGCAGATCGTCGATCAAGCGCGCTTCCAGTTCGATGTTGCGTTTTATCATCGCGAGCTGATCGCGCGCGTCCGGCGGCAGGCGATTGTCGTCGCATAGTTCCGCCGCACCCAGCAGCACCGGTGTCAACGGGGTGCGCAGTTCGTGAGAAAGCGCGGCCAGGAATTCATCCTTTGCATGCGACGCACGCTCAGCCTGCTCTTTCGCCTGGCGCATTTCTTCCTCGCGCTTTTTCCGGGCGGTAATGTCGCTAAAGACAATCCCGACGCGCCGGTCCGCTGGAGCGCCGACGCGAAAGGCGTAAACTTCATACCAGCGATGTAAAGCCTCGGCCCGGTTTTCGAAGCGCACTGATTCGCCGCTTAACGCGACCCGGCCGAAAATGTCGAACCAATGCTGCTCGTGGTCAGGCGCAAGCTCGCGCATGAGCTTCCCTTTCGCGTCCTTGAGCCCGGTTTGCTTTTCGAACGCCGGATTGATTTCCAGAAAACGGTAGTCAATCGGATCCTCCTTCTCGTCGAAGACGACTTCGATTGTGCAAAAACCTTCCTCCATCGAATTGAACAGCATTCGATATTGCTCCTCGGACGCCCGGACCGCTTCCTCCGCCCATTCGCGGTGCTCGCGCGTTTGTTGATCCAGGCGGTAGAGCAGATGGCTGTTCAGCCAAAAGGCCAGAGCGACGACGAAGAGGCAGGTCCCGATGGCTGCCGCATACCAACCTGAGCGTCCGCTATCCTGCCGAATCCAGCTCAGCACTTCAGAGAGGCCGACCAGCAAAACGATTGTAGCCAGCACACGCGATCCTCGCTGGCATGTGGCGAGACGCGTCTGCGACTGCAGCTGGCGCACCGGGGTTATCACAGCTGGCTCATTTCAACACCCTGCGAGCCAAGCATTAACCGCGCCGAAAGTGGCGCTTGAGCCAATTTTGATCGGCTGGCGCCTCAGTTCGCCGCAGCGATCGCCATTAAATATTCTGCTGTCGACGTGTCGCGCTAGCTGCTGTGCCACGCCGTCGCTACAGCAGATGCACAAGAGAGGTTGGCAACGAGAGCGAGTCCGAAGAGCAGCGAGATTTCAGAACTGACTCCGTTTCTCCGCGAACGATCACAAAGTAAGGATAACTCAGAAGATCACCTCATAGACGCAGACCAAAACCGCCGGAGCTTCCCAAGAGTGTCGTCCCGTAGAGATTGCCGTTGGCCGTCCGATAGAGCGGCCCAAGCGGGGTAGACCCATCGGGTTCGCCCGCGAATTTGGTCGCGAAAGCGTTTGTTTAAGGCAAGACTCCTGATTGAGAGACGGCACGTCCCCAAGGTTGTCATCCCGATCCGCCGAAGGACGGAGAGGGACCTCGCAACCGCAGTGCACGCCTGCTCCGAAAAAAGAAACGTCGATTACAACTGGGAGGTCCCTCGCCGTCTACGCGACTCGGGATGACAGGTTGGGAAGCGCGGGTCGGGGAGAACGTCGCTCGCCAACCTGAGCCAAAACCCAGGGTGTCGCGGAATGCGCCCATCGAGCGTGCTTCTAAACTCATTGAATAACACAATCCATTCGCTCGGGCAGTCCAGTTTATCTCCATCTGGACTCTGCTGGACTTGATGATTCTTCCTGCCTCCAGCTCGCGTTTGCCCGTTGGCCGGGAGTGCAAGCAATGGGTCATGGCTCATCCGTTGATGATTTCACAGCGATCTTGCCTTCGAGAAATAGAGCAACTTCTGAACGCCCACTGGAGTAAGCCCCCTCGAATCCCGTCCGTCATTGCGGTGACACGACCCCGATGATTGCTTCCTGCATGTATCTGCTCGTGAACAATATTATCAGCAGTTGCTGGGGCGTCTTTATCGTTGTCTGGCTCCTGGCTGCGATCTTCACCAAGCGCACCGTCTACCGCGAGAGCGGAACCCATCGTTTGCGCTACATGATCCCGATTGTAATCGGCTGCTATCTCCTGTTTCGCAGGTCCCGTTTCCGATACCCGTTGAACGTCCAGATCATTCCCCCCACCGACGCCTTGCTTGTTGCCGCTGCGCTCTTATGCATCTGCGGAGTCGGTTTCTGTATCTGGGCCCGGGCCGTTCTCGGGCGCAACTGGAGCGGCACGGTCACTCTGAAAGAAAATCACGAATTGATCGTGCGCGGTCCATACCGGCTGGTCCGCCATCCGATCTACACCGGCCTGCTAGCGATGGTTATCGCAACGGCAATTCAACAAGGGCACATCGGGGGAATTATCGGACTCATCCTCATCTTCGTAAGTTTGTGGATCAAATCGACCCACGAAGAAGAAGTGATGCGCAAACAGTTCCCGGATCAATACGCCGCTTATCGAGAGCGAGTGAAGCGAATCATCCCGTTCGTCCTTTAGTTCCGACGACTCGGACTGCCCTGGATCATGGGGTAAGCTTCATGCGCGCAGCATGGGCAAAGCTCTTGGCAACTGTAAAGAACAAAAATTAGTCGCAATTTCTTGCTATTCAGAAGGCGCCGCGGACGAAGCGGTTAGGGGAAGCGGAAATTTCGAAAAGCCTGGAGGTCGTGCCTTCCAAAGACGCGACACCGTTCTAACGAGGATCGCGTTCGAGAAAAACCGTTTGCGCTGGCGCGACGGCGCTGACGAACGCCCTAATCAACGTGCCTTATGGCTTCGTTCGACTCCCACACCACCATTGCCGGGTAGTGCTCGTGCCGAAAGTAAGTCGTCGGCATTTCTTCTTCGGCTGTCTTGATCAATGTTCCCGGGTTCGCTGTCAGAGGCTTCATAACGTCGATATGCTCGGCGGCCACAGCGCGTGCGGCCTCGCGCACCTCATCGTCATTCATCGTCTTGTCGCTCTGGTTTTGGGCTTTTATGAAGAGATCGGCTCCTGGGGTTTTCCCGTCCGGGAATGTCAGGAATTTAAACAGGTAGGTCTTGTATTTCATAACTCCCAAACATGCCAGCTCACGGTTGCTGATGGAAGTAAAATGGCGGGGAACCTGTGCGGAAATGAGCGATGTCGCCTGTAAAGGCGCGGCTCCGTCTCCGATTTCAGCTTGTCAGAATTTCAGCGTTTCAGCTTTTTCAGATTGCGGAAGAGCTCCTCCTCACGCGCCGGCGGTTGAAAATCAATCGCATCAAAGGTATCAGATTCTCATGAAGCAACCGGTCGCGGGCTGGATACTAATGGCTATTGCTATCGTCGGATTGGCTGGGTGGTCTCTGCCAATCGGGTTGGCACAGTCTCCCCGACCGAGCGCCACACTGCCATCGGCTTCGCCATCACCAAGTGCGACAGCGCCGCCGGCTAAAGCAAACGGGCGGAGGAAATCTTCAAGCTCCTTGAGACCGGCGATTACTCCGCCATCGGCCCGCTGGTGAAGACAAGTTTCACAACCGAATACGTCGCCCTCCAGGGGGAATACGATCTCACGAGTTATCTGGCCGATAACGTGCACCGAGCCGGTGGGATTCGCCGGGGCAAGATCAGCGAGCAGGGCAACGACGCGATCGGTTTTTTCCAATCAAACCTGACCGAGCGACTGGGGCGCGGTCATGGTCACGGTCGAACCAGCTCCGCCCTACCGAATCAGCTCGCTGCAAATTCAGAGAGCGAAATCGCCCAAGAGTGCCGCCGGAGCCACGCCCGCGGGCGAGAAAGCACGCCTCGCCCAAATCTCTAGCTACGCGGCGAAGCTGGCCAAAGCGGAATTGTTTTCCGGGACGATTGCAATTGCCCGGAACGACCGCGTGATTTTCAGTAAGGCTTTCGGATTGGCGGACCGCAGCTTCGGAACAGCGAACACCGTCGATACCCGGTTTCAGGTTGGCGATATCGACAAGAGCTTTACTGCCCTCGCCATTGCTCAACTCGTCGAAGCTGGCAAGCTCTCTTACGACGATCCTTTAAGTAAGTTCATCGATTACCCGGACAAGGCGAACGCCAGTAAGATCAAGATCAAGCACCTGCTCTCGCACACCTCTGGCCTGGGCGATTTCCCTGCCGATAAGTTCACCGCGAACGTGCGCCGCCTTAAAGATATTCAGTCCTATCTGTCGATCCTCGACCACAAACCGCCGGGCTTCCAACCGGGCACCGACTACCAGGATAGCGCCGCGGGCTATCTGCTCCTCGGCCGCATCGTCGAGATGGCCAGCGGCGAAGACTTATTACGAGTACATTCAACACCACATATTTCAGCCGGCGGGGATGCAACATAGCTTTCAGGATTTCCTGCAACGCGCCGAATCCCAAGTCTGCGGTTCGCTACGAGGACTACTTTGACAAGGATCACTTCGTCACCGGAATTTACGGATATTTTCGCCCCCGCCTGCCCGCGGCGCGCCCGACGGCGCGACTGTTTCCACCGCTGAAGACATGGTTCGCTTTGTGGCCGCGCTCCGCAGCGGGAAGCTCGTCTCACCCGAGACCTACCAGCTCATGACGACTCCGAAACCGGAACTCGGCGCCAAGACCTACGGCTACGGGTTCATGGTGAATAAGGCCAACGACGAGGAGCGGGACGTCATCGGTCACGACGGCGATGCCCCGGGGCTCTGCGCCGAGTACGATTTAATCCGTGACCTCAAGGAACCGTACACGGTGGTAGTGCTCTCGAATGCCTCGACCATGGGTCACGCCGTCGGCAAAACCATTGTTTCACTCTACCAAAGCATGCCGACTCAACCGTGAGAGAAGGCGTCGCTGTCGAGGGAGCGCCCGGCTGGGTCGTGTCTTTTGACAGCTGACCTATTCATTTGAGGACATCCGACCGCTTTCCCAACGTCAAGTGGCTAAGAGTCGACCCATACCGTACCGCCACGCGACCGGGCGGAATTTTTTTTGCCAGTTCCAGCAGCGCCCGCTACAACGCCGTTCGTGAATTCAATCTTTTTCCTTCCGCAACAAATGGGTTGGGACAGGAAGAGAATTTCTGGGAAGACTTCGCTTCGGAAATTCCGAAGAAGGAATGATGAAAGAAAGAAATGTGAAAACACGTGCCTCCAGCGCCTTAAAGGAAAAAGACTGATAAGAGGAGTAAATCGATATGAAAAGACAAACTAACCCGAAGGTTGAAGCGAAAAGCAAGGTAGCCGCTCAGATTCTTCCCAATACCGCAGTCGTGCTCCTATTTTTATGCGTTGTCGCCCTCTCGTCGGCGACTGCGCCTGCCATCCAGAGGAGCCGGACGCTGACGTTTGCAGATCGCGTCGCTTATCAACACGCGATCGAAGAAGTCAATTGGCGCCATCGCATCTGGCCGAAAGAGCGCCCTGATCCGAAGCCGCCGCTGGACAAGGTGATGTCGCGGGCGGAGATCGAGAAAAAGGTGGAAGATTATCTGCGCAACTCACAGGCGCTGGAGGATTACGGACAAGGTCCGATTATGGCCGAGCAGTTGCAGACCGAGATGGAGCAAATGGCAAAGCACACCAAAAAACCCGAGGTGTTGCGTGAAGTCTTTGAAGCGCTAGGGAACGATCCCTTTGTTATTGCAGAATGCCTGGCTCGGCCCGCCATAGCGGAGCGATCGGTGACAAATTCGGACGGCAAAGAATCAAGGTTTCAGAGCGAGGTAAAACCAAGCGCCGAGGCCCAGCTAAGAATGCCTGGAATGTCCGCAGCTACCTATACGCTTCCCAGAATATCAGACGGGCCGAACGGATGCATAGATGACACGTGGACACCCACCAGCATCACCAATGCGCCCTCCGAACGATTCGATCACACGGCGGTGTGGACCGGGAGCGAAATGATAATTTGGGGAGGCCTGGACAGCGGTGGCGCTCCTCTGATAACGGGCGGGAAATACAATCCGAGTACCCGACACTTGGACGCCTACCAGCACCACTAACGCGCCCACCGGCCGACAGTCTCCCGCGGCCGTGTGGACCGGAAGCGAACTGATCGTTTGGGGAGGTTTTGGCACCAGCTTTTTCAACACCGGCGGAAGGTATAATCCGAGCACCGATACTTGGATAGCTACCAGCACCACCAATGCGCCTACTCCCAGAGACCTCCCCAAGGCCGTCTGGACCGGCACTGAAATGATCGTCTGGGGGGGCTGGAGCGGCACGGCCACTTTGAACACAGGCGGGAGATACAATCCGGCAACAAATAGTTGGATTGCGACCACCACGACCAATGCACCGGCTGCCCGATATGGTCACACGGTAGTGTGGATTGGCAGCGAAATGATTGTCTGGGGAGGATCGGATGACGGCGGCCCCTATTTTAATACTGGTGGCCGGTACAGTCCGGCGGCCAACAGTTGGACAGCAACCAGCATTACCGCCGCACCCGCTGGCCGTTCAGGACACACAGCAGTCTGGACCGGCAGCGAAATGATTGTCTGGGCTGGAGGTGATAGCAGCACCTTATTTAATACCGGCGGCAGATATAATCCGAGCACGAATAGTTGGACTGGCACCAGCACCACGAATACACCCTCAGGACGAGCGAATCCCACCGCAGTCTGGACTAATAATGAAATGATCGTCTGGGGTGGAATCGATGACTCGTTCTTTCCTACGGATACAGGCGGTAGGTACAACCCAAGCACAAACAGTTGGACAGCCACGACGATTTCCAACGCTCCGTCTGGCCGCGTATCGCACACGGCCGTGTGGACCGACAACGAAATGATTGTCTGGGGTGGATACGCCGGAATCCCCGATTTGTTTAACACCGGCGGGAGATATTGTGCGCAATCGGGTTCGCCGATCACGCTCGAAGCGAGTGTCCACAGAGGGGGCGGCAATCGTTTTGTGGGTCTGACCTGGAGCCCGGCTGATGGCGGCAGCGTAAACGTGTTGCGAAATGGTGTTGTTGTCCATACGACCGACGACGACGGAGCCGCCCAGGACACGCTTGGAACCCACACCGGCACCTTTATCTATCAGGTCTGTGAGACCGACTCAGGCGATTGTTCGAATGAAGTCACAGTTAGAGTCCGACAAACTGGCGATTAGGCTTAGCGCTGTCCGACCATCTGCAACTTCCAAGAGCAGCGCAAAGAAGGGCACCAGGAATCCGCGATGAAGAAGGCGAAACCAAAGAAGTTACCGCGTAAAGCTACGCACGCGGCCTAGCGGCACTGGCGACTGCCTTCAGCAAAAAATGAGCATGACAAGGCTTCGCCAGAAGCATGTGCTCCCGCCAACCCGACGAGCTTCGCGATCCTGTTCATCGCGGCAACAATTAGCTTCAGTCTCCGTCGGCCGAAGATATTGTGCTGTCCCAAATCCGAGCGAGCGACGGCGCCAGCTGCCCTTCTGCCGCCTCGCGCCGTCGACGGGTGCGGCCCACCCAGTATTTAAACGGTCTCCTAACCGGCTACCGCTGGCTCAGGGCGCGCTTTGTCCGCTGCCGGCACCGCTTCCGCTGCCCGCGCCGCTCCCACCACCCTTCAATCCGCTCCCACCCGTGCAGGAAACTCTCGTGAGCACCAACTGGCTTTGGGCGTCACAATCATAGGTATAAACGCAGCGCGGGGATTTGTCGGTGGGTCCCCATCTTCTGGCAATGACCTCGCGTGAGTTAAACTTCGGCACCACGTTCACGATCTCGCCATCGGCGTAGTGCACTTCGACGATCGGTGTGGCAGGGCTATGGATGATCGGACCCTTTAAAAGCGCCGGGGATTTTCCAATCTCGTTAGTCAGATAGTAATCGGCTACGTGTTTGGCGAAACTTTCGATATCACTCTCCCAGCCGGAACAGTCTCCTTTGGTTGGTTCACCTTTGTCGGCCGGCTGGAGTTGAATGACTGGCGAGCCCGCACTTCGCTGCTGCACGACATGAGTCAACTCGTGCGCCAGAAGTATCCTCCCAGCCCGCGTTCGTGGCTGGTATTTTCCCTCTGCAAATACGATGTCTTCAGCCAAAGTGTAAGCTGAAGCCCCGAGCCCCTGCGCCGCTTCCCCGGCAGCATGATCGGCGTGCACTGGTACTTTGGAAAAATCGTGACCGAACTGCGTTTCGTAAAATGTGCGGTCCGAGGGCGAGAGCGGCGCTCCGGCAGCTTGGGCCGGTCGAGCGGCCGCGGCCATTTCCTGCGCCGTCTTCTTCTCGATCCGGCACCACGGAGACCATTGCTCGCGGCGGCGGAGATCGGGCGAGACCAACCCTTCAGGTTTGCGACAGAGGAAGCAACTTCGTTCGCCTCGTGCTCGTCCGTGCGATTCGCCGTGCGATGTTTGAGCGTTGCGCCGTGCGGAGGTGATCTCAGTTCCCGCCCGGCCTGATGGTGGTTGAAGAACATGCCGAGAGCTTATCAGAGGCTTGTGCTCTCGCAAGCTAAGGCGGGACGAGAAGAAAAGGTGTCATGTCTTATGCACGCGACCCATATCAGACCCATGTTAACAACGACAGATCAAGGTCAGACCTCGCTTTGGCCGATGCTAACTTCCATTGTTTAGAGCTTTTTCACAAAGTCGCTATGAAACGGCGTATAACACCACTTCCATACCTCTATACACTTGGAATACTCACGAGACTTCATTACACCTTCCCATTGCTTCCATCTCGCGAGCTTTTCTTCGTTATCGCCTTTGATATTGCGCCACATGTCCGCCAAGACCGATCGATTGTCGTTAAGAAGATTTAAAGCACGGCGCGAGACGGCTTCTCCCATTACTGTAAAGGACACGGGCACCATCAGTGAAATCCTCCTAGCCTCTGACAAATCCAGGTTCTGTTCTAGCGCATTACTGAATTCGATCATGTTCTAGCACGGCGTTTAGTAGGCACCTAACGCAGCCTTGTAGTAGTTCGCATCGACGAAGATCTCATTCAGCCAAGGCCAATGTTCCGGCAGTTGAAGCAGAAAGGCCCAGGCTATCGTGCACGTGTGATTCAAAGACTCAGGCCACCCAGTGACCTTGGTAGAACGGACGAGAGGGGTTGATTCTCGAGTCGGCCGGGAAATCCGGGATTTCGACCAGGCAAGCCGCTTCACTATTTCTGCCTGTTGCGTTTGCATCGCGACAGCGCCCAGCAAAGCTTGGTAGACAAAAGCGATCGTCTCCGGAAATTGTGTAACGATGGTATTTCCTGATCCTTCCCAACCCGTTGGTTGGAGGAATTCATCGAGGAGTCCTACTTGGTTGTTGAAGTATTCCGATTGAGATTCGACTCCTGCTAATGCAATCGCAATTAAAGGAGAAATACTTGTAACGCCCGGGAGTGCCCACTGAGATAACTCTTGGACTTTCTGCGGCAGTTCCTTCCCCTGAGTATCTCGCCATGAGAGAAGGTTTTTTGATATCGAAGACACCCCTTTTTGTAAAAATTTGCGCCATCCAATCTTGTCACCGTTGCGAGCGAGTTCTTGGGCCACGAAATATGCTTCTCGAGCATCGTTAGGAATCTCGATCGATAAGGACAAGTTTAAGCGAAAACAGGAACAGCAGCCCTGCTTTCTTCGATCGTTTTTTCTTTTGCAAAAGGATTTGTGCCAAGTTTTGGCTTGGGGTGCTTTGGCGCCTTGTGAATCTCTCGAATAAGCTCGTCGAACTGTTCTTCGAATTCCTGATCATCGCTGAAATCGATATGGTATTTTGTTTCAAGGAATTTGGGCTTTTTTCTGATCGCCGGGCGATTGTCGAATAATCGGAATGAATTTGTTCATTGCGAGATTCTTCCCAGTCGCCCGTGACTATCATGGCTTCATAGCCAACACCCCCTTTCCCATCGTCAGCCTTTTGTACATACAGATCGGACAAAGCATCAGCACCCGGTCTGCGCGACTGATAGCCCTCTCCATGAACTTCGGGAGATCATCTCCAGGGCCCGCGTCCCATTGATCTAAGATGGCATCGACCCCCTTTTCTTACGAGTTTGGCCGCCAGTTCTCCGACCCATCGCTTGTGCTCCGGGCTGTCGTGAGAGTATGATGTCAGTTGACCTATTGGCGGAGGAGCCTCGGAGGAATCTGGCATGCTGGTTTCGTAGTTTCTTTTGAGCGCCTAGTCGGGGTTGGAGCGCTTAGTCGGGATTGGGTCCGTGGGGATGGGGTCGTCCTTGTCTGCACGGCGCGGGCTAATTCGCGGCGAAAACGGGTGATTCAGCAATCCCCTTCCGCACAACCTGCCGATCCGTCACGATGACCGTCGTTCCCGGCGCAATGACGTCGTAGAGCTTTCCGGCGAACTCCGGATTGATATGCAAGCGCGGCGCGATCTGTTCGGCATCAACGTTGTCGCCGACGCTGGTCACCCTCATCCATTTGCGTCCTTCGCGGCCCGGCACGAACGAGCTCGGCCGTCCGGTGGTTCCTTCGAGCAAGGCAAAGACATGGTCGCCGAGCGCTCCCGACCCGCTAATTTCAACCGGGGCGCGCCCAATGGGTTCGCCATTGCGATAGACATAGATCGCTTTGTCGGCCGCGCTAACTACGATCGAAATTGGTCCGCTGGGGCTGCGTTCCGGCTTCCAGTCGTATTCATTATTCGCGAGCGGGCGCAGCATTTCGGGAGTCAGATCCTTGGGCGCGAGGAGCAAGCCAGGATTCGCCGCGAGGCGGGGCACAGGCGTCTTCCCGTCGCCAATCACGACCGTGCCGCCTTTCTCTGTGGCGTTGAAGAGCAGTTGCGAGAAATCGAAGGGCAAGCGGATGCAACCGTGACTTGCGGCATAGCCCGGCAGGTTTCCCGAGTGCATGGCGATGCCAGTCCAGGTGAGGCGCTGCATGTTGGGCATCGGCGCGTTGTTGTATTTCTTCGAGTAGTGCCTCTCACTTTTCTCAAGAATGGTGAAGACGCCGCCCGGGGTGGAGCGGCCTTTCGAACCGGAGCTCACGCTCGAGCGCCCGATGAGAATGCCGTTGCGATAGACGTGCATGGTCTGCTCGGGAATGCTCACCAAAATCATGAGCGGACCGCTCGGCGAAAGCTCCGGCTTCCACCAATACTCACCCGGCTTGAGTGGCCCGGTCGGCCCGCCGGTCGGCGTGCCTTTGGTGTGTCCGGCAGGTTTTTCCACCACCGCCTGGGTGGAGGCGAGCAGAGCGACGGAGAGGGCGAGAATGCTGATGAGTTTCATAAGCTGCTTTTTGAGAAAAAAATCTTATCAAGAAACTGAAAAGCTGACAAGCTGACAAACTGAAATTGAGCGCGCTCTCCTGCTCCCCGACTCCTCCCGATGAACCGAAACTAGGGGGCGGGCTCGGTTGAGACGCCCCAGTTTACCTTGATTCCGTGGCGCGCGGCGTACGGCTTGCCTGCGGCGGTCAGCCGATCAAAAAGTTTTGCGAAGCCGGGGCTATATTTTGTTTCGATGCTTTGAGCGAATGAATCGATCTGTTCCCGGGGCGCGCCTTCATCATAGAGCTTCGCCAGTTGTTGGTATTCGGTTTTGTAAACGGGCAGGACATATTCGTAGAGGGCGACGGAAGCCCGCAGAATGTCGCGGGTTTCGTCCGTCTCCTTGAGTTTCTTCACCTTTTCGAAATTGGTCTCGAGCGACGTAATGGTGTTGTCGATCACTTCCTTTCGCGCCATCGGAACCGTCTGGCCATTCTCTCCCAGTTTGACCGAAGGGCTTTCCAGTTGTCGCCGCAGACCACTGCCGGCAAAGCCATGCATGATATTGCAGTTGAGGACGGCCCGGTCGAAATAGTTTTCCGGTGTCGCCATCTCGCACGAGACGAGCAAAAGACAGCAGGTAAACGAGAAGAGGCGTGGCGTGATTGTGGTCATGGGTTGCAGCATCTTATTAAAAAGCTGAAAGGCTGAAAATCTGAAACGCTGAAATTAAACATGCTTCGCTGCGCTTTCCTCACCCTTGATGACTCGACTGGGCTTTGTTATCGACGATGAACTGGCTTACCCGGCGCTGGCTGCTCTCGGCTGGCGCGTCGAAGCGATCTCCTGGCGCACGCCGTCATGCGATTGGCGCGCTTATGATGCGGTCGTCATTCGCTCGACCTGGGATTACATCGCCGATCCCGATGCGTTCCTCGGTGTGCTGGCCGAAATTGAGCGCGCCGGCACCCCGCTCTTCAACGCGCTCGATCTCGTCCGCTGGAATATTCGCAAGACTTACCTGCGCGATCTGGCCGAGCGCGGCGTTCCAGTCGTCCCGACCATCTGGCGGGAGCGGCTCATTGTCGGGGAGCTGCCGGCGTTAATCGAAGAAGTAGGAAGCGACGAAGTCGTGATCAAGCCGGTGGTCGGGCTGAACGCGCACGGAGTTTTTCGAGTTAATGCCCGCAGCGCCCGGCAGCCATCCGCCGACCTGAGCGCACACTACGCCGAGCGCGAATTCATGGTGCAGCCGTTTCTTTCCCATGTGATCAGCGAAGGCGAGTTTTCGTTGTTCTACTTCAACGGCAAGCTGAGTCACGCCATCCTGAAAACGCCGAAGGCGCACGACTTTCGCGTCCAGGAGGAACACGGCGGAGTCATTCGGGCGGTCGAGGCGGAGAGCGAATTGCGCGAAGCCGGCGACACCGCTTTGCGCGCGCTCGACTCCGTCCCGCTCTACGCCCGCGCCGATTTCGTGCGGGCGAATCATGGCGGCGGCTTTTGGCTGATGGAGCTGGAACTCATCGAGCCTTCGCTCTACCTGCGGATGGATGCTGAAGCACCGGAACGCTTCGCCCAAGCCTTGCACGAGCGGGCGAGCAGCATTTCCAAAAGCTGAAACGCTGAAATTCTGACAAGCTGAAACGTCGTCCCGTTTCCGATTGACTGCGCCGGGCGTGAATTCGGTTGCATCGGTTCGATGGCGCGGAAGGGATGGTCAGGTATTGCTTCAATCTTCGTCGGCCCGGACGGTCTGCGCGCGGGTTGGCGTTTTCTCCTTTTCGTCCTCGGGATTGAGCTGGCCGAGTTCTTTCTGCGCGAGCAGCTCATCTCCCTTCTCGGCCGCCAACTGGGAATTCGTCTCGATGAACTCTCTGCGCCGAGCCTTTTCCTCGAGGAGCTGGTCGCGCTTCTTATCGTGCTGGTCGTGACCGGGATCGCCGCGTTCATCGAACACAGGCGCGTCGATGATTACGGGTTGCCGGTCGCGCAGGCTTTTGGCCGATTTTTCTGGAAAGGAATGCTGGCCGGAACGCTCGTGGTGATCTTCGTCGCGGGCGGCATGATCGCGTCCGGAGCGATGCAGGTTCATGGGTTAGCCCTGACCGGCGCGGCGCTGCCTTGGTTCACCCTCCTCTGGCTGGGAGCGAATCTGCTCGTGGGCTTGAATGAGGAATATCTCTTTCGCGGTTACGCCCTGCAGGTGCTTTGGCGCGGGGCCGGGTTCTGGCCGGCGGCCATCATCACGACCGCGATCTTCGCCGGGTTGCACATGAGCAAGCCACATGAGAACGCGATGGATATTGGGATGATCTTTATCCTCGGTCTGGCGATTTGCCTGAGTGTGCAGCGCACCGGGACGCTTTGGTGGGCGGTGGGGTGGCATGCCGCCTTTGATTTCGGACAATTCTTTCTCATCGGCACTCATAACGGAGGTCAGGCGCCGGTTGGGCATCTCCTCGCGGTCACGTTTAACGGGCCTCCCCTGCTCAACGGCGGAGAGTTAGGGACCGAGGCAAGCGTCTTTATGGTTCCGGCGGCGATTGCGACCTTTATCTATGTCATTTGGTTCCTGCGCGGGAAAAAGGGTGAGTTGGAAGGCCAAGGATGAAGACGGAGGGCGGAAGGCGGAGGTCAAAGGTCAGCTTCGTGGCTGAATTCGATCGGAGGGACCTGCTTCTGCAGGTCCTTGGACGGGACAGAGCCCGTCCCTCCAGGCGCCTCTTGCGCGTCGTCAGCGCTGAGATGGCTCACCGAACTCAATAGATCAATGTCCGGTAAATCGAGTCCTAACAAACCTGAGCCGACCACGACCGGAATAACGTCCCACTTCCATTTCAACATTCCGACGAAGGCAACGACGGTGAGTGCGAGCGCAAACCAATCCAGATTTCCGTGATTTGGAAAGAGCGCATTCAGCGCAAACCAGACGGCGAGATTTAGCACGACACCGACAACCGCTGCGGTAACTGCGGAAAGTGCTGTTGTGAGTCTGACATTGCCGCGCAGTTTCTCAATGTAAGGACCACCCAGAAAAATCCACAGAAAACAGGGTGTGAAAGTGGCCCAGGTAGTGAGTAATGCACCCAGGGTGGCCGCGAGCAGCGGGGAAAGACCTTGCGGGTGCTGCCATCCGCCCATAAAGCCAACAAACTGTAACACCATGATGAGTGGTCCGGGCGTAGTTTCGGCGAGACCTAGTCCATCCATCATCTGACCCGGCTTGAGCCAGCCGTAATGAAAAACAGCTTGTTGTGTGACATAAGGCAACACGGCATAAGCGCCACCAAAAGTGACGACGGCTGCTTTACTAAAGAAAACGCCTTCAGTAAACAGGGTGTGGCTCCAGCCTAACCACAAACCAACTCCGATGACCGGCGCCAGCCAAAGTATGAGCCAAACGAGCGTGACTTTAATTGCACGTGAGAGCGATGGCTGGGTGTGCGGCGGCGACTCCGTTTCGTCATCAAGCACAGAAGCATTGCCGGCCTTGGCGGCGTGACCTTTGACAACGTCGAATTTGGATTTCCAGAAATAGCCGCCGGCAAATCCGATCAGGCCGGCAGTTAGAACAATGATCGGGAAAGGTATTTTGAAAAAGAAGATCGCGACAAAAGCCAGGGCGGCGAGTGTCCACATCACTTCGTTCTTGAGCGCTTTCCGCCCGATGCGAATGACTGCGACGGCTACGATCGCCATCACCGCCGGCTTCAATCCGTAGAAGATAGCGGCGATCCAGGGAAGGTTCCCATAAGCCGCGTAAACGAAACTCAACCCCCAAAGAATGAAGATCGAGGGAATGACAAAAAACGCCCCGGCGACGATGCCACCCCAGGTCTTGTGCAGGAGCCAACCGATATAAGTGGCGAGCTGCTGCGCCTCAGGTCCCGGAAGAAGCATGCAGTAATTGAGGGCGTGGAGAAATCGCGCCTGGCTGATCCATCGCTTCTTATCGACCAGCTCTGTTTGCATGATCGCGATCTGGCCGGTCGGTCCGCCGAAAGAAATGAAGCCAAGCTTCAGCCAAAACCGGAAAGCTTCAGCAAAACCTGGGTGCTGTGTCTTGACCGACGTGCGAGTCTTAGAGGCTTCCCGGTTCATCGGCGTTGAAGGAATTCGTAAAGGCCGTTGAAGCATGTGAAGCCAGCGGTTAGAATCTCTTTGTCGGTCATGGGAGTTTTTCCCCAGCTTTTGAAGACCCGATCAATCCCGATACATTCAACGCGCTGAAATTTGGCGTCGTCCAAATCAGCATCGTGAATCATCTCGCCGATCTTGCGCACTGCTTTGTCATCAATCGCAAAACATTTCACCAAAGTCTCAAAGGTACAGGCATCGCCGTGGTGCGAAAACTCTGCTTCAACGATGTCGAAAGGAATAACTTCGGTCCCCGACGAAAACCTCGACGCGAAGACGAACCTCGCTTCTGGGTCGATGAACCTGCGGATAAGCCAGGCCGAACCGACGCGCGCTCAGTGTTTCGCCTACTCGGCAAGCTGTAGAGTAGCAGGAGCCACGCAGCGTCCATTTCAAGGCCCAAGACTGCACTTTGGAATAGGTATTGCAATTCATATTTGCAATTACACAGACGCAGCCTTTGCTTGGCACATGAAGAAACTCGTGAGCTCAATCGAAGTCGCCACCGGTCTCGCGCTCGTGCTCGGCTTAGTCGCATTGATGACCACAGCGGTCGCCGCGGATCTCGATACCGCCAAGATTGATCAGCTCACCGGATTAAAGGGCAAGCTGAACGAAAAGGAAGGCGTCTACAGGGTTACCTTCCCGCGCAGTGACGTGAAGGTCTCGGTCGATGGCTGGACGATGCCGCCGTTCATGGGACTTGGAACCTGGGCTGCGTTCACGAAGGGCCTGAGCGCCGAAGCAATGGTGATGGGTGACACGGTTTTGTTCGAGGATGAAGTGAACCCCGCAATCTCGACCGCTCTCGACAATGGCCTCAACGTAACTGCTCTGCACAACCATTTTCTCTTCGACCACCCGAAGGTTTATTTCATGCACCTCGAAGGCCATGGAACAACCGAGCAACTCGCCGGAGCGGTGCGCAAAGTGTACGACAAGATCAAACAAATCCGCGCGGCTGATCCGCAGCCGAAGGATTCATTTGGCGCAACGGCCTTGCCCGCAGAAAACTCAATTTCACCCGGACCGTTGAACGATATTTTCAAAATGAGCGGCGAAGCGGAAGACGGAATGGTGAAATTCACTATCGGCCACCGGGCAACGATGCACGCCGTCAAGATCGACAACGCGATGGGCGTGAACACGTGGATGGCCTTCGCCGGCAGCGATGAGAATGCTGTGGTCGATGGAGATTTCGCCGTGACCGAGGACCAATTGCAACCGGCACTGAAAGCCATCCGTGCCGGCGGGATCAACATCGTCGCCATTCATTCGCACATGACATACGAGCAACCGCGAATTTTGTTTTTCCATTATTGGGGTAGAGGGCCAGCCAAGAAGCTGGCAGAAGCAATCCAAGGTGCGCTTCTCGCTTCCGGCCTCTCCAGCGTCAGCACATCGGCCGCGAAGTGAGTAGGCAGCACGTTAACAAGGCTCGGAAATTCTTACTTGCGCGGCTCTGCGCACGAGCCTTTAAAACCTAAACGCTGCCGCCACTTTCAGACCTGTGAGAGCGGCCTTTCCAGGGGCAGGACCTGGGTGTCATTCGGCGCGGAGCGCGATCATCGGATTCACTTTGGTGGCACGGCGCGCGGGGATGAGGCAGGCAACAAGGGAGACCGCACCGATAATCACGGCGCTGCCGAAAAGCGCGGCAGGATGAAGCGGAGGAACTCCAAAAAGGACACTCTGCATGGCGCGACCGGCCAGGCACGCCCCGATTACCCCGAAAAGAATGCCGGCCCCGAGGAGCCGCAGGCCTAACGAGAGAAATTGCCGGCCGATCTGATGCGCCTGGGCTCCGACCGCCATCCGAATGCCAATTTCGCGCCGGCGCTGTGCGACGGCATAACTCAAGACACCATAAGTTCCAATCGCCGCGAGGAGTAGCGCGACGACCGCGAAAATTCCAGCGAGCAACGCCGGTGAGCGGCGCGCGATCAGACTATCGGCAATGCGCGTCTCCATGGAGCGGAGGTTATCGATCGCCAAATCGGGATTGGCTGCGCGCACCAGTTTTCGCAGCGTCTGGGCAAACGCTTCCGGACGCTGGCTCGTTCGCGTGACAACGAAAATGGTGCCGAAGTAGGTCTCAAAAAACGGCAGGTAAACCGCGCCCTGCCCCTTCGGTTCCGTGAGCCCCGCTTGTTTCACCGCGCCGACGACACCGACAATGGTGAACAGTTTCGCGTCGTCCGAGTCGCTGCCTTGGAACACGCGGTGACCGAGCGCACCGCCTTCGGGCCAGTAGCGCCGGGCGAAATCTTCGTCTACCACGCACACCCGGTCCGCGCGATGAGAGTCGGCCGAAGTTAGAAACCGGCCCTCGCGTAGAGGAATGCCGAGCGTGGTGAAGTAATCGCCCGTGACTTGATAGGAATAATGACCCTGCAATGATTCGCCCGCCGGCGGCACGTAACCTTTCGGTGTGATCGCGCTCTTCCCGTTCCCTCCGCTCAGCGGGACGTTCGTGATCGCACCGGCTGCCCCGACCCCAGGTTGCTGATCAATTGTTTCCAGCAGGCGATCGAGGATAGGACGGGCGTCATATTTAAACGGCACAGTGAATTCCCCGGTGAGAACATGATCGGCCCGAAAACCGGGAGAAACCGCCATCACTTTTTTCAGGCTCAATCCGAGGAGCGCCGCACCGGTCAGCAGAATGAAGGCCAGAGCAATTTGCGCGACGATGAATGCGTGGCGAAGTCGCTGCGCGGCGCGGCTAATCGTATCGGTACGTGACTCCGACTGGAGCGCATGCGCCAGATGAGTGCCCAGGTTGAACCAGGCGATCGGCGCCGCGATGACGACTCCGAGAACCACCGCGCCAACGAGACCGAGCGACGCCAGCCAGCCATCGAACGCAATGTGCGCGCCGAGCGGCAGACGATCGGCGCCGAGAACTTCCAGCAACCGAATTCCCCAGGCTCCGACGACGAGCCCGAGCAATCCGCCGGCCAGGGTGAGCAGGACCGTTTCCGTCATCACTTGCCTAACGACATGCCAACGGCTCGCGCCCATCGATTGGCGGATCGCCATTTCTTTCGCGCGCCCGCTCGCGCGGATGAGGAGGAGGTTGACCAAATTGACCGCGCCGACGAGCAGGAGGAAAAACACGCCGCCCTGCATCAACCATAGTGTCGGACGGATGGAGCGCACGTGATCGGCATGAAGTGAAAACACCGGCGAGCGGAAGCCGGCTTCGGCCATCGCTTTGGCTTCGGTATTATCCTTCTCGACCGCGGCATTGTGCGCGTCGATCTGCGCTTGCGCCTCTGCGATCGTTGCGCCCGGCTGCAAGCGCGCGATCATGTGCGTGCCGCCTCCCCCGGAATGGCGCTGCTTCGGACTGCGCTGCTCCGGTCGGGTCCTTATCGGCATGACAAGACGCGCTTCTGAGGAAAGGAATCGAAAATCCGGAGGCAAGACACCGACGATCTTCCTTGGCATGGTGTTCACACGGATGTCCCTTCCGAGCACGTTCGGATCAGAATTAAGCCGCTCGCGCCAGTAGGCGTCGGTCACGATGACAACCCCGTTGTGTTCGGCCACGGCGACTTCCTCCTCGGTAAAGCTGCGACCCATCGCAAGGTTGACGCCGAGCGTCGTAAAAAAATCCGGCGAGATGCGCAAAACCTCTTCCTGCTCGGTCGACCCGATATCGCCGACGCTCCAGGTGTCGTAGCTATAAATGGAGAGACTCGAGAAGGCCGGGATGTTGCCGCGCCGTTCGTAGTAGTTGGTGATCGACGAGCCGTCATTCTCGACTCCAGCTTTCGGATAAGTGTTGAAGATCGTGACGAGCCGATCGGATTGCGGAAAGGGAAGCGAGCGGAGCAGAATGGAATCGATCACCGCGAAAATCGCGAGGTTGGCGCCCAGGCAGATCGCGACCGTGGCCAGCGCGGTGACGGTGAACGCCGGTGCTTTTTTAAGTTGGCGAAGGACAAGGCGAAGATCGTTCATCGGACCAGCGGTTCAGAATTGCTGTAAGCCTTAATATCCGGATTTTACACAGACCGATACGCCGCGCATGCGGGCTCATCTGCGGCTCTTTTGTGCTGACGAGATGACCGAAGACACCTTGCGCCAGCCCAGCTTGCAGCAGAACCAGGACCACGAAGAGATTCGACGGCGTCTCCAACAGTTGAGTGGCGAGGCGGATTCGATCAGGATCGTACTGAAATGATGCAGTCGTTCTTTGACTCATGAGTAATCCGCGCAGTGCGATCGTTTGCGGCGGAGGCATCGTCGGTCTCTGCGCGGCCCACTTTTTGGCGCGCGAAGGATTTGCGGTCACGGTGATCGAGCGAAATTCGGACGGCTCAGGTTCGTGTGCGCACGGCAGCGCCGGCTATGTCTCGCCGAGCCATGTCGTGCCGGTCTCGGCGCCGGGCATGGTCTGGCAAGGGTTGAAATGGATGATGAGCTCGCGCAGTCCGTTTTACATCAAGCCGCGGCTCGATCTGGACTTGATCCGCTGGGGATGGTTGTTCGCCCGCAGTTGCACACCCGCCCACACTCGCCGGGCCGCGCCCGTCCTGCGTGATCTCTGCCTAACGAGTCGAACACTCTTCCTCGAGCTGGCGGAGCAGACCGGCAATGAATTTGAGATTCGCACGGCGGGTCTGTTGAATCTTTGCAAAACCCGGAAGGGCTTGGAGCACGAGGCGCGTGGTCTCGGGCGGGTAGCGAATGAAGTCGGCGTGGAGGCTCGGGTGCTGAACGCAAAAGAAACCGGTGCGATGGAACCGGGGGTGCAATTGGATGTTGCCGGCTCAATTTACTTCCCGATCGACGCCCATCTTATCCCGCAGAAATTCGTCGCGACATTGATCGCACTCCTGAACGCGCAGGGAGTAAAATTTCGTTGGAACACGAGCGTGTCCGGCTGGCGAGTAAAGGCGGGCAGTGTGACCAGCGTATCGACAACCGCCGGCGATCTGGCCGCGGATGAATTCGTGCTCGCGACCGGATCCTGGGCAGCGGAGACGGCCCGCGGCCTTGGGATTCACCTGCCGATGCAGCCCGGGAAAGGGTACAGCCTAACGATCAAACAACCGCGCCTCAAGCTGACCAAGCCGATGATCCTGACCGAGCGTCGAGTGGCCGTGACGCCGATGGGCGATGAACTGCGCTTCGGCGGCACGATGGAGCTCAGCGGCCATAGCCATGCCGTCCTCCCCGAGCGTATCGAACAGATTGTCTCGGCGGCGCAAGCTTACTTTCCGGATCTTCGCGCGGATGACTTCGCCGGCATTGAACCCTGGTTCGGCTACCGGCCAATGTCCCCTGATGGGCTGCCTTACATCGGCCGGTTCACGCGCCTTTCCAATCTGACCGCCGCCTGCGGACACGCCATGCTCGGGCTGACGCTGGCGCCGATCACCGGGCTGCTGATTGCTGAAATCCTGACCGGTCGAAAGCCGACCATAGACCTCGCGCTGCTTCGTCCCGATCGCTTTGCTTGAGAGCACTTTGCGCGGCAAGGACGCAGCGCAGCTCCCAAAAACCGCGATCAACCTCCATCTTCTGATCTATTCCTTCTTTTTTCGCGAACAGACAGACAGCAGACCAGGGGCGTTTGGCTTGGAAATTAGGCGACGAAATTTTGGCAATGATGCGAAGAAAAAATGAGAGCCGGTTCAACCTCGCGGCCGTATGCATGGCAGAGTGCACCTCTTCCAGCTCCCAACCGCAGCGGGCAAAGAAATCAGGACCTTCCTGCGGCGCGAACTTTAACGGGATGCCGGCCTGGTCGAGCGGCGCGCCCATTTTCTTCGCCAACATGCGCAAGAGACCGGGCGAAGCCAAATCAATGAGCCAATGCTGGAACGCCGCAGGCGCAGCGAGGTCACGACCAAGCGCCGTGACTTCTTCCTCACTGAGATAAATCAGCAATCCCTCGGAAATAATCAAAGCGCGGTTCGCTCGCCGGCCCAGGTCAGAGAACAATTCTCGGCGAGCGTTCACATCCGAAAGATCCAGGGGAATCCGCTCAAGCGCACATACCGGCCTTTCGCTTCGGAGGCTCTCCTCCTTGTAGGTCAGCAGTTCCGGCAAATCCACTTCCACCCATTGCAACGAGGGCGGCAACTCCATGCGATAAGGGCGAGTGTCGAGTCCGGCGGCGAGATTTACGACCATGTCTACATCGTGGACCCGCTCACGGATGACCTGGTCGATGGCCCACGTGCGAGCAACAAATGGCCACGAATTTTTCTCCCCGAAGCTGATGGAAGCGGCAATTTGTTCCCCGCGCTCGCCCGCCAGGCGCCGGGCAAAGGGATCGCGAAAGACCGCGTCCGGCCGTTCGCTCTCGCGCGCACGATAGACAGCCACCCATCGCGCCGTGTCGGAGATCCCGCGAATCTGCGAGTCACCTTCTTTCACGATATTCTCCATACGCTGAAGCTGTGCTGGAACAAGCGAGAGCAGAAGCACCGAGGGCGCTCTGACTGGAGCGCGCCGCTCTGTCGGCACATGGTTCAGGCTCGCGATGACGGAGCATCGCGTTCCACGATGGTCTTTAGTTAACTGATAAGCTGAATCACTAGAGCCTGTCCCAAGACATTTCGAAAACTGTCATGTTGAGCGAAGCGAAACATCTCTGACTATTTCCCCCTCTAGGGCAGCGTGCTTCCGAAATAGTCAGAGATTCTTCACTTCGTTCAGAATGACAAGTTTGGGATACGTTCTAGTGGCCTGTATCAGGTGCTTTGTGAGTCACGTATATCATTAGATGCGGCTGGCGCGCGCCGCTCTGTGGGTGTGAAGGACCGGGCGAGAACGGAGTATCGCGCTCCACTCACGGTTCATCTGCTACAGTGCACCAGGTGGGCGGCTCACGTGGCAGCGACGAATCATCGCGTTCGATCGGATGCAACGAGCCGCCCAAAATATGATTCTCGTGGGAAAAGCCACAATTTGATACCTTATTGATGAGCGGCGTGTTCAACGTGAGCTCGCCGGTGCAAGATTGAACAACCCTTGAGAACAAGCTTTCACGCAATTGTCGCGCTCCTTTGCGCTGGCGTCGTTGCGACTCGCGCGCAAACCGTCACCCCGCTCGAACTGAAACAGACAATCGCGTTGCCAGGCGTGGAGGGGCGCATCGATCACCTCGCGTTCGATCCGACTGGCGAAAGACTGTTTGTCTGTGCGCTCGGCGACAACACGGTCGAGGTCATCGACCTCGAAAAGGGCGCACGAGTGCACTCGATTACCGGGCTCGGCGCGCCGCAAGGAATCGCTTACGTTCCGGAGGCCGGCCGCCTCTACGTCGCCAACGACAAAGGCGGTGTCTGCAAGATCTACGATGCAAGATCCTACCAGTTAGTTGGAGAAATAGATTTCAAGGACGACGCCGACAATGTCCGCTACGACGATGCATCGAAGCGGGTTTACATTGGCTTCGGCAGCGGAGGAATTGGGATTGTCAGCGCGTCGGACGGCAAGGCGATTGGGTCAATCAAACTGGCCGCCCATCCGGAAGCATTCGAACTGGAAAAACATGGGCCTCGTATTTTCGTGAATGTCCCCGACTGCGCGGCAGGTCACGGTGATCGATCGCGAAAAGCGTGAAGTCATTGCAACCTGGAAAACTGACGGCGCGCTTGGCAATTTCCCGATGGCACTTGATGAAACCAATCAGCGACTCTTTATCGGCTGTCGTGTCCCTGCAAAGCTTGTCGTGCTCGACACCAAATCAGGCAGGACGGTTACGAGCATCGGAATCTCTGGTGACCCAGATGAGATTTTTTTCGACAGCAAGCGTCATCGCCTTTACGCGATCTGCGGCGCGGGAAAGATAGACGTCATCGAGCAAACTGATGCCAGCAGCTACAAAACTGTTGCCAGGATTGATACTGCCGATGGTGCTCGAACCGGACTTTTCGTGCCAGACCGCGACAATCTGTTTGTCGCCGTTCCGCATCACGGAAGTCAGGCGGCGGAGATTCGCTGTTACCGAGTCAGGTAATTTGTCGGGAATTACTTGTTGATTACACTCACACTCTGAATGGCGCGACAGGTCAGGCACGCCCTGCGTAGTTTGAGAATGGAATCCGCTGGGAGGAGACGCAGGTCTTAGCGAGAAAAATTGCCGCGCGAAGCCATGTAAGTTCCGATTCCCACGCTGTAGTGTGTGGCAATCTGGTCGGCACTCAGGGCGTAGGCGTAGACCGCTACTTCGTCTATGGCCCCGTCGAACCACTCGTCTAAGAAACTGCAACTACCGATCTCGACCTTGTGCGTTGAGTCGAATAAGATTGGAGTGCCCGTGTATGTCACAGAGCCGATGGCTAACCCATCGACGTAGCACATGGCTCCCGTCGTAGTGACCACGGCCGCGACATGGTACCAAACGTGCGGCACGAAGTCGAAGGGCACGGCAAAAATCGATAGCCAAGTAGTCCCGTCCCCCACGTCCATGCGAATCTCTTTCCCCGCGAGGGTGTCGAACTTGAAGTCAAAGCCAGTCCAGCCGAACCAGCCGGCAGCCGAACGTGTGTTGAAGAAGGTCTCGGCTAAGTGCACGTGCCTTTCCTTCACCCACGCCTCCATTGTAAACTCACCGGCGTAGCTGGAAGTAGGCGTCCACCTGGCATACTGGTTAATACCATCGAAGCCGACTGCGGTGTCTGGATCGTCGGCGATACCGCCGGGTAACCCGTGGGTGGGCCGATGAACGTATGTCGCGTCGCGGTGGTTAGGCGATTCGTCGTAGGCAATCGTCTTACAGGGTTCGCCGAGGCGCCAATACATCATGGGATTGTCGGCGAGAATCGTGTCTTGGTAGGAGGCGGCCTGCGCATCACTGACCCAATCGGGATCGTTCGCGTCTTCTTGAGGTGTCGAGCCCAATGTGCCATCGCGTCCATGCTCCGACTTATCTGTGGCGATCTGACCGCTTCCCTCGTCCAAAGGCCAGTAGCCAATCAAACCCGGCTCGTCGCCGTTCAACGATGTATTAAGAGTGGCGAGGATTTCGTCTTGCGTTCTAGCATAATCCCATACGCGGACCTCATCGACTGTGCCGGCGAACAATGCGAAGTACCGATTTGAGCAGCGATCATACACCGCTCCGATGCTCCAGTAGGCCGTACAGCCGTCGTGGAAGAGGACGCCCGTTGCGGCAAGCTCCCCGTCCAGTTGCCCATTAATATAGATTTTCATGGTGGCCTTATCGTAAGTTCCGGCGATGTGATACCAAACGCCGGACGCCAGCGTTTGCTGACTTTGCAACACCCGCCAGTTGCCGCCTCCTAGCTCTAGTTGAAGGTATGCCTTACCGTCGACCACGCCTAAGATCAGATCTTCCTGACGGCCAAGAAATGGGCCGCCCGTTCCGCCAACGTCCAGCTTGATCCAGGATTCAAGGGTAAGCGTACCCATGTCCCAATAGCGCAGACTGACCCACTGTGTTGCACCATCGAAATGGAGCGCGGTTGATCCAGGAACGAAGGTCGGCGCGGACAGAGCGTTAGATTCCTTAGCTGGCGACCCGACCGACAAGCCGAATAATAAAAGAAAGCCGAGGACGACGCCTGGAATGAAAGAGGCAGATCGAGAAGTGGAGTTTGTTTTCATGCGAATGATTTCCTGTGGGTTGTTTGCTTTCACATCACGGAATGGTGATTTCGTCCCGAGTCTCGACGTTGCTTTGTCGGCCGTATTGTCTGCCGGGCTTTCTTACCAGTTCTACCCTGAATACATACGTGCCGTGGGTGGACGAGAAGATTGAGTAGTCTGCGTTACCATCCGAATCGGTCGTGACTGCGTCGCTAAAGGATCCACCGTCGGGCAGCCTGACAGTCACTCGAACAGTCGCATCGGACATTGAATGGGCGAGGGCATCGAGGATTTGTATGGTCGTTCCCACTTTGTACACGCCCCCTGCTTTCGGAACGGCGTAGGGTGAGATGTCCTGAACGAAAACCTCCGGCTTGCAATTTCCGCTTGAGCCGGCGGCGTAGATCGCCGCAACCTCGGAAGAGGAAAGGGCTCGATTGTAGATCTTCAGCTCGTCTATGCTTCCGGGAAATGGCTCGCGAAACTGTTGCCGGTTTCCGATCCGGAAGTCGTTGAGGGTAGGGTCGAAATCGCCAATTGGTCCAGAGCCGTGTATTGATGAACCTGGACACCGTTGCCGTAAGTCGTAATCAGCCCATTATCATAAGTAATGGCGACATGTGTCCAAGTCACAGAGGCGCCACAAATCCGGTGTTGATCCACGTCCAACCCGGATCGGTGTTTGCAAAAGCCCATTGGATTGTTCCATCACGCCACCGAGCGAACTCATATTCTCCCTCTCGGTTGGCAATAATAGCATCGTCTCTTCGATCCAGTCGGAAAGACCCAGCACTCGAGGGTCATGGCGGTGGTCATCTTGAGACTGGGCGTGTCGCCCACCTGCACACGTCATCAACTCCGTCAAAGGAAAACCCGGCGCGTGAAACGAATCCTGCTGCATACGAGGCGCCGTTCTTCAGGATACCGTCGTTGTTGCCTTGCAGATCGCTCGAGTCTTCATCACCTCCCCACCAACTAACCAACCCGGCTGGAGGCGGCATACACGAGTCATTTGTTGTAGCTGGAGTGTAGAGTTCCGCGCTGGATAGAATATTGCCCTCGCAGTCTGAACCTCCGGCGACGAGAACTTGTCCATCCGGCAAAGTTGTCGCCGTGTGATTCGCCCGAGCGCGCTTCATACTACCGGTCGGGGACCAAGTATCCGTATTCGGATCATATATTTCGGCGCTGGCGAGGTCGTCGTTGCAGACACCCCAGCCGCCGCTGTAACCACCCGCAACGAGGGCTTGCCCGCCTGGAAGCAACACAACTGTGTGACCGGCACGATCGATGGACATGCTCGCAGCCGGGCTCCATGCGCCCGTGGAGGGCTCGAATAGTTCAGCACTAGCGACGTTGACACTCGTAGGCTGGGTACCTCTAGTGCCGCCCGCCACGAGTATCTTGCCGTTGGGCAATATTACTGCCGGCCCATTGGCAGGCGTGGTCTTACCACTCGTTGACGTCCAACTCTGAGTTACAGGATCGTAGGTCTCGGCTCTGTTGAACCAGTGGTATGGGCAGCATGTAATGCCGCCGACGACAAATACCGACCCATCGGGCAGCGCGTCGGGCGAGTTGAAATCGTCTCTGGCGAGATTCATATCGCCCGTTAACGACCAAGTGCCGGTATTAGGATCGTACAGCTCAGCGCTGTCGAGCAGGGGAGTGCAGTTCGCACAAACACTACTACCGCCCGCCACAAGTACCTTGCCGGACAATGGGCCCGTGGTGATGAGTGTCGCGATGTTTGCAACACGCGGTGTGCTCATGCTCCCGGTAAAGGCCCATGTATCGTTAACTGGGTCGTAGACTTCGGCGCTGGAGATCGAGCCGCCGGCTCCCTCACCGCCCGCCACAAGGACTTTGCCATTTGCAAGCAGCGTCGCCGTATGCGCGATACGAGGAGTTGCCATCGAATGCACGGAAGTCCATAAGCCGGTACCGGGTCGTATACCTCCACTCCCGCGGTGGCGCTGGTGTGACAATACGGGTCCTGGGAGCCGCCGAGGCAGCCGCCGGCGACGAGGACTTTGCCGCTCGTTAGCAATGTTGCTGTAAAGCGGCTTTGGCGTCCGACGCTCATGCTGCCGGTTGGCTTCCAAGCACCAGCTGTCTGCGCCGTTGCTGCATGGCGGGCCGTTCCGGTGGCGGATGTGCCAAATCCAGCCGCGATTAAAAGGATGCCGACTGAGCAAAGCAAAACACCGAGGAAGATGCGCAAAATGAACAAGGCAAATTGAGAAGTGGAATTTGTTTTCATAGAATTGTTTGTGTCGCTTTGTCTGGATGGTCTTCTTGTCTGCCGTTCTATTTTCGGGCGTCGAGATAGAGGTTGTCCAAGGCGTTCGTCAGGAAGATGGCTTTTTGGTGAGTACCGTCACCATTCATGGTATAGACGCCGCTAAAGCCGGTTCGACGGCTGGTGAAGGCAACCTCGATGCTACCACTGCTTTGATTCGACCAGGGCGTGGCACCGTAATCGTAGGCGGGGTTGTTTGTGAGATCTGTCACCTCGGTCCCGTCAGGATTCATCATGAATACATCACCCTCTCCCTTTCGAGTGCTCGTGAATGTCAGCTTGCTTCCGTCGGGCAGCCATCTGCCGCTTCCATCGGCATAGGCTTTGGTGTTGGGCGTCAGGTCTGTCTGGCCTGATCCGTCGGCGTTCATGATCCACAGATCTTGCGGATAACCCGAAGCGTAACTGTCGAACACGATTTGGGTGCCGTCCGGCGACCAATCTGGAACGAACTCATCGGAGCTCGGGCTGTTTGTAAGATTAGTGATATTACTGCCATCCGCGTTCATCATGAAAAGGTCATAGTGACTGAGTCCGTCACGATAGCTGCTAAACACGATCATGGTTCCGTCCGGTGACCACGCCGGATCGCGATCGACCGCCGAACCGAAGGTCAATTGCTCAAAGCCCGATCCGTCCTCGTTAATGACATAGATCTTGTCGTTGCCGCCAAACTCTGCATCAAAAATGATTTTTGTGCCGTCTGGAGACCAGCGAGGAAAACCGCCCCCATGAGGCGAGGCGGGGACTGACAACAATTTCGTGAGCACCGAGCCATCCGCATTGATTGTGTAGAGACCGCTTTGAGAGCCAAAGCCGGCGTGGTCCATCATCGCTATCTTCTTCTTGCAGATCCGGCCACTTGTTTCGACACCAACAGTCAAGAAGTCGACGGCCCAGCCGTCGCCTCCGTCACCGCCCTCGTCGATCGTAAGAGTAAGCACATTGCTAGCGTCTAGTGTGGCGGGATTCAGGCCGATGGAGAAGAATTGCACCTGCGGTCCCGTCTGGACGAGACTGTTAAGGGTGCTTTTCAACGCGGTGTTAACTGTACCATTGATGGATGCTGTAAACGACTGTCGCCAAACGGGAAACTGGAAGTCGTCTGCGCCGATTCCGAGGGTAAATGTATCGATCTGACTGCCAGCAGGAACTAGAGAACTGTAGTCTAATGTGATCACTTGCGGCCCGGGTATGCGATTCGCATAGACAGAGTAGCCGTCATGAGACCTGGTCTGATTGCTTCCAACAAAAATCTGATCCGTGCCCGGGTAATCCGTCGGATCCGGATCAAAAGGATAGGAATGATATGTCGCTGGTGCGCCGAAGGTGACCTGCCCGGTTTGAAGACCGGATAGGGTTGCTCCTGTTGTCGGATCCTGCGAGTAACTACCTGTGCCTAAGACATCCTTATCGCCATAGCGTAGCACGCCGTCGGCGAACGATAGCTCGGTAGACATCAAAGTGGCGATGATTGTTCCAAGTAGTGCGTTTGTGCGTTTATTCATTGTTTTGTGGGTTTTATTATTGGTTGATTTCGTTGCGTCCAGAACGGGAAACGTTGTTTTCGATGTTGATTGATTATCCTCGTGAATAAGTGGAGGGAGCGAAGAAAGCGGGCCTCGCCTGAGACCCGCTTTGCATCTAACGCCGGTGTTAGTCGGTCCTCTTCGAGATCCTGACCGCTTCGCCAGAGATCGTCGCGGTCCCTGCCGGGTGCGCCGTCACGATGAAGAAGACCTGGCAGCCATTCTCCTTCACGACGAAGTTCTGGGATAACCCTGGGGGCACAGAGGTCAGTGTCCCGTTGCAGTCGGAGTCCACGGTATATGTTGCTGTGATGACCGGGTTGGTGACGACACCGTTAACAACGGCGGTTCCCGTCCCCGTAATATTTCCAACCCCGTCGGCGACGATCCGGTTCACTTGCGCGAGAGGCAAGCCATTCAGATTCCCCGATTGGGAGGACATATAGGTGCCTTGCAGGGTGGCCGGGCCGCATGGCTTGGACCGCTTCCGCGTCATTGCTCTGCGCCCACGCCGCTGGTAAAAACGCCAGCGAGGCAAGAGCGAGAACGAAACCGTGCCGCAAAAGCGACCGACTTCCTGGGTTTACTTTAGTGGTTAGCTGATTTGCTGTATGTATGTTCATACCCTTTAGGCGTAACCTTTGAGGTCACATTGTGACTTTTCGTGTCCCAAAAAAAGCGCAGGAAGATCAAAATCTCCACGCGACCGGACGCTCCGGATGGGGGTTGTAAGAGCAGAAATATCCGGTCTTGACCCGGGCGGCGAGATGGATGCGAAGCGAGGGAATCGCTTTGCCGATTCGGTTAATTGAGCCTTTGATTCGCTTCGTCACTGCGGAGCGCGCGCGTTCCGCTTCCGAGCCGATCCGGCGATTTTGTCCACCCAGTCCGACGGCCGCGGCGAGCTGGCCGGCGAGGGCATTTATTTCATTGCGGGATCGTTCGGCGCGAGCGGGGTCGTGAAAGCGCTCAGCCTCTTCCAGGTCTCTTCGGAGATCGTCTAACCGGCGCTTGTATTCGGCCTTGGCCCGTGCGTCGAGGATTGGACCAACATCAGAGAGAAGCCCACCCTGCCCGTTACTACCGGCGTGCCCGCCTTTTCCTAATACCAGAGGCTTCCCGGTAACTCGCCTCACTAACTCGGTCACGTGGAACTCAGGCCCGGGATTGCGCAGGAGCAGGGCAAGGCAATCCAAACCGCGCGAAGCTTTGAGGAAAGCAACCTGACCCCGATACCGGATAACCCAATAGTCGCCCTGTCGTAAAAAGAGGGACTCTTCGCCTGTTGCAGGAGTCGAACAATCCAAGATGGCGCTATCGAAGTTCTCAGTGGGTTTCTGCAGAGAGAGCGAGTATGAGCGTGGCGGACTAAAGTCCTGTTGGCCACCACATGGGCCATTGCCAATGTTGTTTTATTCATTGAGTCAAACCTCGGAGGTGCGAATGAACTGCTTATGCTTGCCATATGGATCGTAGCCATTCGGTTCGAATGGTTTTTGTCTCCACCCCTTCCAAAAGGAAAAAGCGCGCGGAATTGCAAAAAAAGTCTGCGGCACCAAGAGTTTCCGGAGCAGATCCCCGTTGACGGACGATTCCGCGTAAAGCCTGGCGAGCATCCCGGCGATTGATGGGGCGAAATGTTCGTCTTGGAATCCGAAAGCCTCTCTCGACAAGACCGCGCGATCCACCCTTCAAGCGGGCCGGGATTAATCCAGCGAGGAGTTCCTGGACTGATGGCCTGGTCGCAGTCCTCATGGACGAATTGCAACTTTCAGGACGCCGTCACGGCGCGAGCCGAACAGCTCGTACGCCTCCACAATGTTATCGAGCGTAAAACTGTGGGTGAGCAATGGCGTCGGATCGAAACGCTTCGATTGCACCAACGACATCAGACGGCGCATCCGTTCCTTGCCGCCCGGACACAGCGTTGTCACGATTTTGTAATCGCCGATGCCGGCGGCGAAGGCGTCGTAAGGCACTTGAAGTTTGCCGGAGTAAACGCCGAGGCTGCTGAGCGTCCCGCCAGGACGCAAGCATCGCAACGCGTTTTCGAATGTTACCTGGAGGCCAAGCGCTTCGATCGCGACGTCGGCGCCACCGCTGGTGAGTTTTTTAATTTCGGCGACGACATCACATTGTTTCGGGTCGAGCGCGACATCGGCACCCATTTGCTTCGACATTTTCATCCGAACCGGGTCGCTCTCCACCCCGATGATGAATGAAGCACCCATGAGTTTCGCCCCGGCCGTCGCGCAAAGTCCGATCGGTCCTTGCGCAAAAACAACGACCGTATCGCCGATTCGAATATTTGCTGATTCGGCCCCGCTGAATCCCGTTGACGCAATGTCGGCAAGCAACACGACCTGCTCATCACTGAGCTCATCCGGAATTTTCGCGAGGTTCGCCTGAGCATTGGGCACGAGAAGATATTCGGCCTGGGCGCCGTTGATCGTGTTGCCGAAACGCCACCCGCCGATCGCTTCCACGCCTTCGCCATGTCCACATTGAGCCCACTGTGCGGACAAGCACGCCCGGCATTGACCGCAAGGCGTGATCGCGCCAACGAGCACGCGCTCGCCGACCTGATAGCCCGTAACGCCCTCGCCCAGTTCTTCGATCACGCCGACCGGCTCGTGCCCAATCACGAGTCCCGACCTGACCGGATATTCGCCGCGCAAAATGTGGAGGTCAGTCCCGCAGATTGTTGTGAGCGTAATACGGATGACCGCTTCACCCACTCCGGCGCGGGGCCGCGGCACTTCTTCAATCCGGATATTGTTCGGTCCGTGAAAGACATTGGCGCGCATGGTGGCCGAGTCGGAGTGGACTCGAACATGTAATCGGGATGTGGAATCAGAGACTTTAGGTTCGAGAATTGTTTTCATATTCGTTAAACGGCGGCCCAGTTTCAGTTTTGGTTGGCGTAGTTTGCCTGCATTATTTTCTCCCAAATCTTCTCGGAGCGTCATCGGACCTTCTCTGCAGCAATTGCGAATTGCCGCGCATTTCTTGTGCGCGACCTTCTGCTTTGGGGATTAGCGTCCAGGCGATGGTCGATAACAATCGCTGCTCTTGTTTGTCGCGTTCGCCTAACGATTTCTCGAGACCTCGACGCCCACACGGTCTGGTATTCCCGCCACTGCGGGATCATCTTCGGCTAAAATTCAAATGAGATGGCGCGAGAGACGCGAATTCTCCTCGGACACTCCCCAAATTTGGTGCCTGCTTGATGTTCAAGCGACTTGCTTTTTGATCCAACTTTAGTTTGGATCGCAGCGTGGCGAAGAAGGTAAGGTCGCTGGTTGGCACGGATGAGGGATCCGAAAATCCGGTATTTGCCTTTGCCACCACCCGCTGGAGCGTCGTCCTCAGCGCACAGGGGGAATCGGCGGCCGCGGAGGAAGCGCTCGAGCGACTTTGCCGGACCTACTGGTGGCCACTCTACGGTTTCGTTAGGCGGGAAGGTTATAACCCGGAGGAAGCGCAAGACTTCACCCAGGGTTTTTTTGCCCAGCTTCTGGAGAGAAAAGACTTCGACGCCGTCCGGCAGGAGAAGGGACGTTTGCGGTCCTATCTCCTTGCCGCGCTCAAGAATTTCCTCGCCAAGGCGCGCCGGCGCGAGATGGCGGTCAAGCGGGGTCAAGGTAAACCGCTGGTGCCACTGGATGAGCTGCTCGCCCGGGAACGTGCTGATCTTGAGCCGGCAGATACGTTAACCGCCGACCGAATCTATGAGCGGCGCTGGGCTTTGATTCTACTCGAGCAAGTGCTGGGACGCCTCGAGGAGGAGTATCGCGTCGCAGGTAATATCGCTCTGTTCGAACAGTTGAAGCAAATGCTCGCGGGCGAATCAAGCCGTCCTTCGCAGGCCGAAGCCGGGCGAATCTTAGGTATGAGCGAAGCGGCTGTGAGGCAGGCGTCTTATCGTTTGCGTGAGCGATGTCGACTCTTATTACGTGAAGAAATCGCCCACACCGTCGCGGTTCCCGAAGAGGTCGAAGACGAGCTACGGCATTTTATCGCTGTGTTGCAGACGTGATGCTTTCGAAGTTTTGGGACAGTAAGCATATACATGACTGATGGCAGCAAGATCAGTTCGACAAGCTCGAAGCGAGTTTGCCACGAGTGCCAGAGCCCCATCTTTGCCGATGCGCCGCAGGGACTGTGCAGTGTCTGCATTTTTAAGACGATGCTCGGTCTGCTTGAGATCGAGCACCAGGAAGGCAGACCCGAATCGACTCTCCGAAGCATGCCGGTGGAATTCGATGACTATGAGTTATTGAATGAAATTGGTCGGGGCGGTCAGGCGGTAGTATATCGTGCGCGCCAGAAAAGCCTTAACCGCACTGTTGCCCTGAAGGTGATCGGTCTCGGCCGATGGGAGACGGAATCACATTTGAAACGTTTCCGCTTCGAGGCTGAGGCAGCCGCCAGACTGAATCATCCCTCGATTGTTCCGATTCACGAGATCGGCGAGCGCGACGATTGTTGTTATTACAGCATGAATCTGATTGAGGGTGGCCAGCTTGACGAAGTTGTCCGGCGCGACGGCATGCCGATCCGACGGGCAGCGGAAATGATCGCTCAGCTGGCGCGCACCGTGCACTACGCTCACGAGCACGGCATTCTGCATCGGGACATCAAGCCAGGAAACGTCTTACTTGATGCGGAGGGCCAACCGCATCTCACCGATTTCGGTCTGGCGCGACTGTTGGAGACAGAAAGGAACATTACGCGCACGACGGAAATGGTGGGCACGCCGAGTTACATGGCGCCGGAACAAGCCAGTGGTAACAACGCGACGTTAACCAGCGCGGCAGATGTCTACGGGCTCGGCGCGGTGTTTTACCAACTTCTAACCGGCAATCCGCCCTTTGTCGGAGAGACCACTTACGAAACTGTTCGGTTGGTCCTGGAAACGGATGCGCGACCGCCGCGACTTCTAAATCCAAAAGTAGATCGGGAGCTCTCCACTATTTGCCTCAAGTGTCTCGAGAAAGATCCGGAGCGCCGCTACGGTTCCGCCCTTGCCCTGGCCGAAGATCTTGAACGCTGGCTACGTGATGAGCCGATCCAGGCCCGACCTGCTGGCTTCTTCGTCCGGGGGAAGAAATGGTTGCAACGCAATCCAGCGATTGCGGTCGCGGCAGGGTCATTGGCTGCCTTGCTCGCGATAGTCGGCGTCCTGGTTTGGAAAAACGAACTAGTTCGACCACCGCCGATTGTTAGCGGCGTTGCCATTTTGCCCTTTGAAAATCTCAGCGAAGACAAAGCTAATGCTTACTTCGTCGAAGGCATTCAGGATGAAATTTTGACGAGCTTGTCCAGTGTTCGCGACCTAAAAGTCATTTCAGGGACATCCACGACCAAGTACAAAAGCAAGCCGGATAACCTACCCGAAATCGCGCGCCACCTGGGCGTAGCCAATTTTGTCGAGGGCAGCGTTCAGAAGGCGAGCGAACGCGCTCATATCAATGTGCAGTTAATCGATGCCCATACCGGCGCCCAACTCTGGGCCCAGAGCTACGACCGCGATCTGAAAAACATCTTCGCCGTGGAAAATGAAGTCGCCGAGGAGATCGCGACCGCGCTCAAACTCAAGTTCCCGTCTTCGGCCAGCAACGCCGAACGCGACACGAGCGCAGACCCACAAGCTTACGATCTTTTCCTCCAAGGTCGATATGCGTGGCGGGAATGGTTCCGCGGCAACTGCACTGTCGAGGAACCGCTGCGATTGTTCCGCGCGGCGATTGCACGTGATCCCAAGTTCGCGCGCGCTTATGGCTGGCTGTCTATTGTCGAGGCTCAAAGGCTTGACTTCATGACTGCTCGCGATCCTGCGCTTGGGCGCGACGCGCGCCTGAACGCGAAGAAGGCGCTCTCGCTTCAACCTGGACTAACCGACGGCGAATGCGCCATGGGGATGGTTTATCTCCGTGTCGATCACGATTACAACAAGGCTCTCGATTACTTTACGCGGGTGCGAGAAAAAGAGCCGGGCGCGATCATCATTCTTATCCCGACCGCGATCGCTCAATCCGCACTGGGACGTTGGGATGAAGCAGTCGATACCATTCAACAGGCCGCAAACTTAAGCCCGGATTCGAGCCGTTGCTTTCAACTGCTCGGGCAGTTTGCCGCGACCACCCGCCAATACAGTCGGGCCCACGCCGCTTACGATCGCTCGCTGGTTCTTGATCCTAACGATTGGAACTGCGTGGGGGCCAATGCGATGGCTTTTTTGATGGAAGGAAAAGTAAAAGACGCTCGCGATTTTCTCTCCAGGTTGCCTAAGGACACGGCCTTTTTTGTCTCAATGTTCCGTTGGAAAGCTGCATTTTTCAGCCGCGACTATGCCGGTGCTCTCCAGCTCGCCCAGGAGTTACCAAAAGGGGAAGCTGGCGAGAAAGAGTTGTTTATTGCTCAAAGCCTGATCGCGCTAGGCGATCGCGCCGCGGGCATGCGCTCACTCGATGACGCCTGGGCGAAGACCAACGCCCTGCTTCCTACCCATCCCGATTCCGTTCAGCTCCATCAGCTTGCAGCGCAAATTCTCGCCGCCCGTGGGGAAAAGAACGCTGCGATCGCCGAAGCTGAGCAGGCCATGTCCATCCAGCCAGTAAGTAAAAACGCGCTCAACGGACTCGATCCAATGGAGGTGCAGGCTGAAGTTTACGCGAACTTTGGCGATCTCGAGCACGCACTTCCCATCCTTCAACGGCTACTCACGTCAAAGGGTGGCGGCCTTACTCTCAGCCCGGCCACCATGCGCCTCGATCCCGCCTGGGATCCCATCCGCAACACGCCTGCTTTTCAAAGACTGATCGCCGAAGGCGATTTGATCAATCATTCCTGATTTCTCCTCTCCCCGCTTCGCCCCCCAGAACAATTTTCAACTTTCCGCGTTATCTCGCGCCCGATTTAGGACTGTACATCGGTGAACGCCCAAAAAGGACCTTCGAGGCAAGTCCAAGAAATTCACTAACAGATCGAAAGGAAATACCGATGAAAAACGCAACGCAATTAAACCAAGTCATTCTATCAACCAAAAGCTCATACCTGTGCTCGCCTCAGCGACGCGGCTTGCTTCTGACAGCGCTCACGATCGCGTTTCTGGCGCTCTCGTTTACAGCGGGCGCGGTTAGTCCGCCTCCCGACGGGGGATATGCCAACCAAACCACGGCTGAAGGCAATAGCGCTCTGTTCAGCCTAACCACTGGCTTTGACAATACCGCAATCGGATTTGAAGCGCTCTTTTCCAATACAACTGGCAACGATAATATCGCTCTTGGCGACGGTGCCCTGTTTGCCAATACCACAGGCTCAGATAACGTCGCGTCTGGCTCATTTGCGCTCTTAGCCAACACCACTGGCGCCGGCAACACCGCGACTGGCTTTGAAGCGCTCCTTAACAACACGACCGGCGGAAACAATACCGCGCATGGGTGCGTTTACACTCGAGGCCAACACCACCGGCAGCTTTAACACTGCGACTGGTTCTGCTGCCTTGGTCAGGAACACGACCGGGACCCAGAATACGGCCACAGGTTTTGATGCCCTCGAGAATAACACCACCGCAAACAACAACACCGCGGTGGGTTTTGACGCACTCGTGGCCAATACCACCGGCGCCGCTAATACTGCCAATGGTGCTCAGGCTTTGCTAAGCAACACGACTGGCGCCTCCAACACGGCGATCGGTGAACAAGCGCTGCAACACAACACCACCGCGAACGAGAATACAGCGACCGGCTATTTGGCACTGGTTACTAACACGACAGGTACGGAAAACACTGGAACCGGGGTCTGCCGTGCTTTTTAGCAACACGACCGGTTTTGCTAACACGGCCGAGGGCGCATTCGCTCTCGAAATGAACACGACCGGAAGCAATAACACCGCCTTAGGTCATAGCGCGCTTTTGAGTAACACCACGGCTAACGATAACACCGCGGTCGGTTCCGGCGCCCTCACCACCTCAACTGGAGTGGACGATACCGCCGTTGGTTCTCTCGCCTTGCAACTAAACAGTACCGGAAACAACAACACGGCAATGGGAGCAAGCGCGCTGATGAATAACTCGACCGGAAGCGCTAACACCGGCCTCGGTTTCTCTGCCTTGCTCAACGATACCACCGGCAGCAGTAATACCGCGGTCGGAATCAATGCGCTGCTGAACAATACAACGGGTGCGAGCAATATCGCGATTGGTAATGCCGCCGGTTCCAATCTCACCACGGGCACGAATAATATCGATATCGGCGCCGCCGGGACAGCCGGTGAGTCCAAGAAGATCCGCATCGGAACCAAGGGAACTCAGACTGCCGCTTTCATCGCCGGAATCAATGGAGTGACTGTAGCCGGAGGAGTCAGCGTCATCGTCAACAGCAATGGTCAACTGGGCACAGTCACTTCTTCGGCGCGTTACAAGGAGGACATCCAGCCGATGGACAAGGCGAGCAAGCGATCCTCTCCCTCAAGCCCGTCACCTTCCGTTACAGGAAGGATCTTGATCCTCAAGCCATTCCCCAATTCGGTCTCGTCGCCGAGCAGGTGGAGAAGGTCGCTCCCGACCTGGTGGCATACGATGACCAGGGCAAGCCGTACACCGTCCGCTACGAAGCGGTCAACGCCATGTTGCTGAATGAATTCCTCAAGGCGTACCGCAAGGTTGAGGAACAGAGCAGCCACATAACCAAGCAGGATTCAAAGATGCAGACGCTCGAAACCACGGTCGCCCAGCAGCAGGCACAGATTGAGGCGCTCACCGGGGCCCTCAAAGCACAGACGGCGCAGATCCAGAAGGTTAGCGACCAACTCAGGACACAGGCTTCCGCATCTCGTGTGGTGGCGAATGATTGATCTCTTGTCCTTTGACGAAACTGATTCGAGCCGAACAACCCTATGAAAAGTCCATATTCGCGAACCAAACTCGCTAGCCTTCTCTCCGCTTGCCTCCTATGCCTGTCCACTGCCCGCGCAGTTACTCCGCCTCCCGACGGAGGCTATGCGAACGACAATACAGCCGAAGGCGCGAGTGCTCTCTTTAGTCTTACGACGGGTTTTAACAACACCGCGATAGGATTCGACGCGCTTTTTTTCAACACCACCGGTGCAGACAATACCGCCATCGGCGATATTGCGCTACTTAATAACAGCACAGGAAGCGAAAACTCCGCGTTTGGCTCCTTTGCGCTCCGTCTTAACACCACCGGAAGCTTCAACACGGCCACCGGCTATCGGGCACTATTGAGCAACACCACGGGCAACAGCAATACGGCAACCGGTGAAACTGCACTCTTTGCGAACACCACGGGCAGCTTGAACGCGGCAACGGGGAATGAAGCGCTTGCTGGTAACACGACGGGCACGCAAAACACCGCTACGGGCGCGTTTGCCCTGTTCAATAACACAACCGCAAGCGATAACACGGCGATGGGGTTTGACGCGCTCCACGCCAATACCACCGGGAACGATAATACCGTCAGTGGCTCGCAGGCCATGCGGGACAACACCACCGGCAGCTTCAACACCGCTAGCGGCGCATTCGCCCTAGAACTCAACACGACCGCGAGCGATAATACCGCCACCGGTTACCAGGCTCTTCTTAACAACACCACCGGCAATGAAAACACCGGAACTGGTTTCGACGTTCTTTTTAGTAATACGACCGGCTTCGCCAACACCGCCGATGGCGCCTTTGCGTTGGAACTCAACACCACCGGCAACAATAACACCGCGTTTGGAAATAGTGCACTCCTGAATAACTCAACCGCCTCCGATAACACCGCGGTTGGATGGGGCGCCCTGACTGGCACTACCACTGGCGCGAACAACACCGCGGTCGGTGCGCTCGCCCTCCAACTCAATATCACTGGAGCGAGCAATTCGGCGAGTGGTTTTGAAGCGCTCGCCAACAATACTACCGGCAACAACAACAGTGCCTTTGGCGTGACCGCTCTCGCCAACGCCTCGACCGGCAGCGCCAATACCGCTCTCGGCTTTTCCTCCCTCCTCAACGACACCAACGGCAGCAGTAACACCGCGGTCGGGATCAACGCCCTCCTCAACAACACGACCGGCGCAAGCAACATTGCTCTTGGTGTTTCCGCCGGCTCCAATCTCACCACCGGGACCAGCAACATCGATATCGGCGCCTCTGGTCTCGCCGGCGAATCGAAAAAGATCCGGATTGGAACCAAGGGCACTCAGACCGCCACTTTTATTGCCGGGATCAACGGCGTCACGGTCGCCGGTGGCGTCAATGTCATTGTCAACAGCAACGGTCAACTTGGAACTGTCACTTCTTCCGCCCGCTACAAGGAGAACATCCAGCCGATGGACAAGGCGAGCGAAGCGATCCTCTCTCTCAAGCCGGTCATCTTCCGTTACAAGAAGGATCTTGATCCTCAAGCCATCCCGCAATTCGGCCTCGTAGCCGAGCAGGTAGAGAAGGTCGCGCCGGACCTGGTGGCCTACGATGACCAGGGCAAGCCGTACACTGTCCGCTACGAAGCGGTCAACGCCATGTTACTCAATGAATTTCTCAAGGAACATCGAAAGCTGGAACAAGAACTGACCAGGAATTCCCAGCAGGAAACAGCAATCGGTCAACTCAAGTCCGCCCTTTCCGAACAAAGAAAGGAAATTCGCGCTCTCACTGCCGGGCTGAAAACGGCCAGTGATCGGGTTGAAATGACAAAACCAGCACCAACTGTTGCTGTCGGTAATTAGCAAAACAGCGACCTTGCGGCACCTCGGCGAGTTAGCCGTGAGTCTCAACCGCCCAGTTGCACAAGAAGCGATCGACCCCAGTCGACAGGCCGCCGAGACTGGCCGGCCTGCGATGTGATATCCTTTCTCGTGCGGCGATTGATTTTCACGTCGCTCGCCGTCGTTGCGCTTATCGCCATCATCGGATTCGCGTGGGTGGCGGCGGGTGAGCGGCTCTCTCTTTTCCTCGATCGCTTCAAGACAATTCGCCTGGCATCGTTGCCGGTGCGGCCGCTATCGGCTTACAACGGAGAAGAAGGAACTTACCACGCCGGCGCATTTTTTATTGGCCAAGAACAGATGCCCACGAGCAAGATGTCCGATTGGATAGCATTCCCTTTGACGGTTCAAGGAGATGGAAAGCAGCTTCAACTGTCTACAGATGGAAAGTCCTTCACGTTTGGTCCAATCCTGGGAACCAATCGTGACGATGCCGGAAACGTGGTCTTTAGCTTCGCGCCTGAGCCGGTGGACAAGGTTTCGTTTACCCTCGAAAGAAGCCTGATCAGCTGGCCCACACCTTTCGAGACCAATTTTATGACCGGTGGACCAGTCGCGTCGTGGCGGCGGCATCTCACCTATCGCTTGCTGTGGCGAAAAAGCTCCGGAGCGCGACTGGAGATGGTCTGGTGCTTATCGCCAGGATTTCATCCGGGGCCGCGGATGGATGCCTGTCTTTCCTCGTAATGTGACCGGCCTAACCACGGTGGATATCCGGCCCTTGCTCTAAACGGATTAGTTATTCCGCAGCGATATGGGCGTCTTTTGCTGCGACCGAGCGGTTCATGAAGAAAATGAGCGCGACGAGCGCAACCGCGACAACGGCAAAAACGAAAAAGGTGTCAAAATAGGCGAGCGACAACGCCTGTTGATCGCGCAAATTCGCGAGCGTTTGCAACGCCAATTGTTTAGCCGCCACCGGATCGCCGGTTTGCTGAAGAAAACCGGGCTGGACTTGATCGAGATAGGAAGTCACCGCCGGATTGAGCGGATCGAGATTTTCGCCGAGTCGCAGACTGTGGAATTGATCGCGCCGCTCCTGCAGTGTCTGAGCAACAGACGTTCCTACGCTGCCGCCTTCGTTGCGCAATAGCGCCAGCAAACCGACGGCGGCGCCGCGCAGTTGCGGTGGAATACGCATGAATGCGGCGACGTTGAGCGGAGCAAAAATCGTGGAGAGGCCCATGATGAAGAGAACGCGCGGCCAGACAATTTGCCACGGACTGATTTCCAGGTTCAATCGCGACATCCAATAACCACCGACCCCGAGAATGAAAAGACCCGCGGCCATGAGATAGCGCGCATCGACACCCCGGCCTAACAAGCGTCCGACAATTACGAGCATCATGATCGCGAAGAGTCCGGCGGGCGAAAGCACCAGCCCCGAGGTCGTCGCGTCGTAGCCGAAGAGCGATTGAAGCAACGCCGGAAGGCTTACCGTGTTGGCGTAGAGAGTGGCGAACGCGCAAAAGATAATGATGCAACAGACGCGAAAGTTTTTGTCCTTTAGCGTCCGAAAATTGATTAATGGATTGTCAAAGCGTGTCTCGCGAACAATCAAGGCCGCCCAGGCCAACCACGAAAAGGGCGGCCAGCGTTTGAACGCGCAGAAAAGGATCGCCGAACCAATCCCATTCCTGTCCTTTGCTAAGTAAGACTTCCCATGAAGTCATCGTGACCGCGAGCAGGCAAAGGCCAAGCGTGTCAAAAGCCCGGTGTTCTTTGCGCGCGTTGACAGTTTGTGTCTTCAGATAATCCGGATCGAAAATGAGAGCCCGGCACATCAGGAGCGCGAGAATTCCAACTGGCACATTGAGGTAGAAAACCCACCGCCATCCGTAATTGTCGGTGATGTATCCGCCGAGAGTCGGTCCGACCACAGGCGCGAGCAGCGCGGCGATTCCGAAGACGGTCTGGGCGGCTCCTTGTTTTTCTTTTGGAAACGAATCAAGCAACACTCCCTGACTTGACGGTTGTAATCCGCCGCCGGCCAGACCCTGCAAAACGCGGGAGAAGATTAGCATGTTTAAGCTCGTCGCCATTCCGCATAAGGCGGACGCGATGGTAAACACCAGGATCGAAAGCAAGAAGTAGTTACGACGCCCGAGCCGAATCGAGAGCCAGCCGGAAATCGGGAGAATAATTGCGTTGGCGGCGAGATAACTGGTTATCACCCATTCGCCATCGGTGACCGCGGCCGATAATCCGCCCGCGATATGGCGCAGCGCGACATTCGCGATGGTCGTATCCAGCACTTCCATGAACGTCGGGATGACGACAGCGAGCGCGATCACCCATGGATTGACGGCACGCGGGACCGTCGCGGCCGAATAATTCGGCAGAGCGATCGAGGGCGAACTCATTATTTCGCCGGGGTCGCGCTCGAGGCCGCGCCGTCTGGAGGAGCAGCTGCCTCGCTCGCGAAAGCTTTCGGAGTTAGCTTCCCATCGTTCGGCGACATTGCCTCCTGCACAAACATCCCGGCGTTAGGCCCGGTTGGTTTGCTCCACAAATCGACCGCCGGTGTGACCGAGAGTCCGACGAAAAGCGGCGTCTTGTCGGGATCATAATTCACCAGATCGATTCGCACCGGCAAACGCTGAACGACTTTTACAAAATTGCCGGTCGCATTTTGGGGCGGCAGCAAGGCCAGGGTCGAGCCGGTGCCGAATGTGAAACCGGAAACGCGCCCTTCGAATCTGTGTTTGCCGCCATACATATCGGCTTCGATTTCGACCTGCTGACCGATTCGCAAGTTGCGAAGTTGCGTTTCTTTGAAGTTCGCATCGATCCAGGCATCGCGAAGCGAACGGATCGCCATCAAGCTTTGGCCGACCTGCACATTATTACCCGGATTGACGTTGCGCCGCGTCACCACACCATCGATTTCGGCAATTATTGTGCAGTAACGGAGGTTGAGCTTCGCGTCGTCGAGATCGCGCTGGGCCTGGATCAATTTCGCTTCAGCCTGTTTCAGACCGGGCGCAGTCTTGATGATCTTGGCGTAGATTTTGTTGATGTCTCCACCGGGATCGCGCCGATAAAATTCCTCGAGCAATTGTTTTGGCGTCAAATCGAAGGAGGACGACACCACGCCGAGCTGGGCCGCGCTTTGCATAAGGTCGGCCACGGCCTGGCGAACTGATGAAAAGGTTTGATCGAGATCGGCAGGAACATCGGCCAGATTGGCGCCTTCCGCCGGTTGCGCCGGCAGGCCAAGAGTCGCGCGCGCCTGATAAACATTCTCCAGAGCCTGCTTCACCTGGGCATTCGCGACATCGAGCTCCTTGCGCCTCGTATCGAACTCCTCTTCGCTCGACACTTTGGTCTGAAGAAGCTTCTTTCCACGCTCGAACTCGGTTTGGGCCAGGACTTGCGTTGCCTTGCTCTGTTCCCACGTGGCCACGCGCGCTCGGATGAGCGCAACCTGATTGTCGACATCTTCGATCGCGTGTTGAAGTTTGAAGCGCAGACCACGGGCCTGGCCGATTTGGCTGCGCACGGTCGCTTGCGCCACCGTCAGTTCCGCTTCCGCGGAATCGACCGCCGACTGTTTGATCGCGACCTGGACACGATACGGCTCGGGATCGAGTTCAACCAGAACATCGCCTTTCTTCACGCGGTTGTTGTCATCAACCAGAACGCGCGCCACCTGACCGATGACGCGCGGCGCGACAAAAGTTACGTGGCTGTTCACGTATGCGTCGTCGGTCGACACCGTGTGCCAGGCGTGAAACGCCCGTGGAACGATGACAAAGACAAGCAAGAGCGCGCCGACAATAATGAGCGCGGTTCGCCACCTGAACTTCTTTGTGTTCGAACCTTTCGTCGTCGGCGCAGACTGCGTCGCAACCGGCTCCGTCTTTGCGGATGTTGGCTCGACAGACGCTGACGTATTCGTGTCGCTCGTGCTCATGGTCCAGCAACCACCCTCATCATAAATTGGTTAATCTGGAAATCTATCTCCGAACAGGGAAGACCGCTCTTCGAGGGATACTTGTCGCTTCCTCCTGGCGGACTTTCCACTGCTCAGCGAGAACACCATTTTCGCTGCACAAGATGTTTGCCGCAATCAAGTTCGCCGACTCGTCGAAGCCCAATAAATCTACCCGTCGCGGTCGGTCGCCTTGGATCGTTTTCTTTTGAACAAGCGTTCGAAGAAATGCTCGATTGGACCGCCGGTGGCGAGCGCAACCGCGGTCAGGGCAATAGCGATTCCGAGAACGGGCCAATAGCCCAAGCCGCAGGCAACGCCGAGGACGCCGCAGATCCAGATGGTCGCTGCCGTTGTCAGGCCGCTCACGTGACCAGCGGAATCGCGCAGAATTACACCCGCTCCCAGAAAACCGATTCCAGTGACAATGCCTTGCAGGACTCTGCTGACCGCATTTGGATCCATCGATTTCGACTCGCCCGGTAATCCAAGCGAGACGATGACGGCCACTGCCGCTCCAAGGCTAACCAACGAGTGAGTTCGCATACCGGCCGGTTTGCCGTGCAGATCGCGATTTAGCCCGAGCAGGCCTCCAATTATGAGCGCTGCGCCCAGTCGCAACGCGATCTCACCATTTCCGTTCAACACAACAAAATTCATTAATCATGGACCCATCCCTGGGAGCAAGCTCGTATTAAGGTTTCGTTAGGGCTACATCTGAACCATTTATCAGGTGGACCTCTCGCCCCTCGCCTCAGCCGCGCGCCGGCAAGAAGATTAGAACTGAAACCACAAGGAAGATTCCGGGAAAAATGACGCGGCAATAGCGATCAATCCTGTTCGCCAGTTCCCGGTGCTTGTTATCGAGAACAATCGTGACCATTACTTCGATCAGCGAAAAGAAGACGAGGAGCGTGCTCGCCAGGGTAAACAGGTCGAGCCGTGTCATGTAAGGCAGGCGCGGCAGCTGGCTATCGACGGCAAAGCGATAAGCAATCAGAGTTAGCATCGAGGTCATGGCAATGCTGACCTGCGAGCTAGCATGCACCAGATCAATCCAGAAAACGGTCCATGACATCATTACGATTAGCACCAGGGGGAGAATCACTTTTAGAATGTAATGCTCGACGTTGCGCGTCGCAGTGAATTCAAAGGCGTAACCAGCGTACTCCAGACCCGGTGTGAGCGCATAGCTGAGTGGCTTTGTTTCCCACTTCTCTACTTTCCAATCCGGGAGGGTGATTGATGGCGCGATTCCGGCGGCTTGTTCGAGGCCGTTTTGTATCCAATCCTGGTCCGGCACAAATTTTACTTCGTTGGGACCGTAGCGGACGGCGACGAGCTGGATGTGAAAAGCTTGCCGGTCAAACGGGAATGATTGCAACCGCAATGGTTGGGTAAACGGTCCGGCATAACGCTGGCGATAAACCAGCATTCCGTCGGGTTCGACTTCGACAGCGTCAGGAAATTTGCGAATCACGGAAGCAGTCTCATTGGCGATGCCAACGCGCGGATGCCAAACCTGTTCGAGCGGGTAACGCACCACTCCACTACCGGTGTGAGCTAGTCGAGGATCCTTCCACCTTAAGACCACCGCGACCTCGGCGGTGAAATTTTGTTCCGCGCTGTCGATCTTATCGATATCTACAATCCAGATTCCGACGGAAACCTGAGTTGGACCCTTTTCTGACGCGGGCCGCTCAATCAGAGCAGGTGTCTCAGCGCCCGGCGCGAGCTGGATCGACATTGCCGCAAAAACAACAAGGAAAATTCGCTTCATCAGTTCCTGGCGGTCAGATTCTCTTTGAGAATCCGTTCAACTTCTCGAATCGCCTGCGGATTGTATTGCGCGCCGTGATCCGAATTCACGATTAATTCCGACTTTGCACCTTCGAGGTGAGAGCTCCAATATGGAACGATGCCGTCAGAACTGTTTGGCGTATCGCCCCGGCCTCGGTCTCCCATGATTGAATGGTAGGGAATGCCGGGCGCGATTGGAAGCTTGTTCACTGCGCGCACGAAACGATCGTTAGGCTCGAGCGTGTCGACGCTATTCGGCATGCGTTTGAACGCCGCGGCGGTGGGATCCTCAACCAGAAGCGGTTTCATCTCCTGGTAAATCGGGGTGAAGAGGCCGGGAGTTCTGACGAGGCCTGAACCAATCCGTCCGATCCAGCCGGACGCGAATTTACTGCCGCGATGCGGTGTTGAGATGAATACCGCTCGTTGAACGTCCGGCCGATGATTGAATACGAGAGACTCCTCGAGAAGTTTGCGCCCATCACCGGCCAACGGCGTTTTGGCCGGAGACGTACCGAAAAAGTCGCGCCAGATCTTGTCGCCCGCGTCAGTGATCATCAGACGGCAAATCATTCCACCCATGCTGTGGCCGATGCAGAACGACTCGCTTGTGATTGGGAAAGGCGCGCTTGATGCCGTCGAGATCGCGCCGGAAGAGCGCGGCGGAGTAGGGATAGGGATAACCGCTCGGGTAACTGAAGAACCAAAACTGATAATGTTCTCTTATCCACGAATCATTGCGGAGAGAGTCTATCATCGGCGCCCAACTCGCTCCTGTTTCCTGCAAGCCGTGCACAAAGATCACCGGCGTGCGGTTTGGATCGTACTGCTGCAGCTGACACAATCTTGTTGTGTCCGCGTACTTTTGCGGGTCCATCACCCGCGCAAACCCGAGCCGTTCCGGATGTTCGCGCGCGATGAACATCGCGGTCGGCGCGCTAAGGTCGGCAGCCAGCGGAAAGGTTCGTTTGCCGAGAACGACGCGCTCCGCCTTCATCGGATCGACAAACTCCAATTCGGCACGCTTAGTCGGAGAATTTCACTACCGCAGTAATCGGCGCGTAAACGCGACGAAGCTTAAACTGCTCACGAAACTGCGGGTTTTCTGTGCGGCTGACCGCAACCAGGGGCGCGCCGATTCCGCTAACCAGCGTGCGAGTTTTGAAAAAATGTCCGCCGATTTTCAAACTATCGGTCGGAAACACATCGTATCGACTCGGATCGTGTTCCGGATCGACGGGCTTGGGCGTCGTGAGTGATGTAATCGCTCCCGCCGTTGACGATGTCGATCTCATGTCTGCCACGGCTGAATCTTCGCGCGCTCAGACATTCTCAACTGCGCGTGCAACGGAAAAGTTGTAAATGCTCTGCGCCGACGAATCGTTCAGGCCGTTGCTCCAGGACATTCAGTGAAATCTTTGCGGCCGACAGATCATCGCCGAGCGCGACCAGTGGCTGCGCTCGCTCCGCTGCGGCCAGGCGTTGTTTCGCGAGCGTGAGTTCGTCTTCGCTCGAGGCGATCGTCGGAATACGCGGCTCCGTTGTTTTTACCGTTGCGAGATGTGCGCATCCGTAGCTCGCGAAAACCGCGGCGCCGGCAAGAACCATTTGGACTCGCCGGAACTTTTTGGAGCCCTGAGCGCCGTGATTTCATTGAAATTCAACAGGCGATCGAGATTGATTCATCGGCCATTTCTATCTCAAGCTTTTGAGAGCCGAAATTTCAGAAATGTCGATCTTTTTATCGCGCGACCCTTTTTCCTCGTCACTCATCACATGTCACCCGCCACTGGATTTGTCATGCTGATATCATCGGACCGGACCTGCCTGCTCGTGAAAGACAATGTTTCTTCCCTTGGAAAAGCCGCCGCCGTGCAGGGCAACTGTCTAACATTCAGCTCAGTTTGCTTCTCCACGTCGATAGGCCTGCAGAAACCGCGGAGGCTACGGGATCGCTACCTTTAAGAGGATTTCTTTCGCACCCGCCGAGAGCGACTGTAGCTGCTTGATTGCAGCAGGCTGGGGTGCTCGAACTTTTCCGGTTTGCACCTTGCTGAGCAAGCGCCGCAACCATTGGCGATCGAGTCGGCGCACTTCGATGAGGTGATCCATGAGATAACAATTGCCGGTGCCGAGAACGGCGCCAACTTGCTCTTTGATCGCCCCGATCTTTACCATCGCTGATTCGGTCTGACGCAGGCGCTCACGCAATAGCTCGGCCACGGCCGGCAGTTGGGCGAGATGGAGGAAGAGCAGAGCCGGATAAATCGTTTGGGCCACGGTTCCTTCTTCCTGAAATCGATCGAGGAGAAGCTCCTGAAAGCGCTCCCGGCCCTGAGACGTGATCCGATAAATCGTGCGTTCGCCGCCGCGCGCAACCTTCTGCCTCGTTTTCGGCGCGATATCCCCCGATTTGACCAGTTGCCGGACGGCATAATAAAGGGTGCCGACGTCGACGTCGGTGTAGCACTCGACCAGAGCGTTACTGAGCCGTCGTTTAATTTCATAGGGGTGCAGATCGCCGCGGTGAAGGGCGCCGAGAATAAAAAATTCGGCTTTCATATTACAATTGTAATACTACAATTAAACTAATATGAAAACAGTATCCTCGGCATTTGCCCAGCCCGATAGCTCCTCCAACGCCCATTCGGCCTTCAAGACGGTCGGCGCTGTTCTCGCCGCCCTGGTCACGTGGATCTTTGTCGCCACCGTCCTAAATCTGCCCCTGCGGACCTCCTGGCCGCACTATCATGAGGCCGAAACCGCTTTCAATTTTACCTTTGCAATGAAGCTCGCCCGTCTGGCCCTGGGCGCCGTCTCTTCCCTCGCGGCCGGATTTGTCGCCGCATGGATTGGAAAGGACCGGAGGCGAGCGGCTACGCTCACCGGAGTTGCACTACTGGTTCTTTTCATTCCTGATCACTATCTGCTCTGGAGCAAATTTCCGGTCTGGTACCACCTGACATTCCTGGTCTCACTCGTTCCGCTCACATTGCTCGGCGCCGCGTTACATCAGCAGCAAAGACCCATGATGGAAACCTGACCGGCGACTAACGATCGAGCGTGCGACTCGAGCGCCCTGGCCGAAGCGTCATCCGGTCCTTGCCAAGTCGCAGAAAAAATGAGTTGATCTCGCCAACAACAAAGTGAAGAGCGAAATCAATCGCCGCTGATCATCGCATCGCTTTCCGTGCTGGTGTCGATCGACACGGCCTCGGCCGCATGCCTGACATGTCCGCCGGAGGATCCCCCCGGGGAACCAGCGCACTTTGATCGCGAGCATTACGCCACCGGCGATTGGTTCGGACTTCGACAGACGTTGTACGATTACGGAATAGAAATCACCGGCGGATACACCACCGAACCTGCCGGCAATCCGGTCGGCGGCCTCGAACACGGATTCACTTATCTGCACAACTTCGGATTCGGCGTGCAGTTTGATTTCGACAAGCTCTTTACCATTCCGAACACGACGTTCCTGGTAACAGTGTCGCAGCGGTCAGGACGCGGCCTCACCCAGGACTCGATCGGCAATGCCATCAGCGTGCAAGAGATCTTCGGCGGCGGGCAAGTGTTTCGACTTGTGCAAATGCGGATCGATCAAAAGCTGTTCAACGATCAGTTGGAGCTTTCCTACGGGCGCATCACGACGACGTCCGATTTTCTGACGTCGCCGTTCTATTGCCAGTTCGTGAACAATGGCATTTGCGGTCAGCCGCCGGCGCCGTTTTTCAACATGCCTGACGGAATCACGGCATACCCGGCGGCGTATTGGGGCGGAGTCGCCCGCGTGCAGACGACCAAGGATACCTACGTGAAATTCGGCGTTTACGATGGCGACGTTGCGTCCGGCGACGATCGTCACGGGGCGAACTTCGGCTTCGGCGACAACGGCGTGCTGCTCTTCACCGAGCTTGGCTACCAATCCAAGTTTGGCCTGTGGGGAATGCCGAGCCGTTACAGTTTCGGCGGATACGTTCACACGGGCGATTTCCCGGACGTGGCCCAGGATCGCCTCGGCGGAAATCTTTTCATCAGTGGTGGGCCCGGTCGCGAACATTCCGGCCAGGGCGGATTTTATCTCCTCTTCGAGCAAATGTTTTTGCGAAATGCGAACCGGCCCGAGACCGGGCTGAACGGCTTTGTCACCCTGGTCGTTTCACCGGACGAGGACAAAAGCCCGATTCCATTCTTCCTGAATGGCGGATTGATTTACGAAGGCCTGATTCCCTGTCGGCCTAACGATAAGACGGCGCTTGGATTTTATTCGGCGTGGTTCAGCGGCTCCGTGCATGACGCGCAGCGCGCGGCCGGCCTGCCGGCGCAGACGAATGAAACGGACATCGAGCTCAATCATCAGATTCAACTCACGCCCTGGCTCTACCTCCGGCCAAACCTTCAGTACGTGATCAAGCCGAACGGGCTCGATCGAATTGAGAACGCCCTGGTTCTGGGCGTCGAAGCCGGAATTACGTTCTAGGGTTTGGTGGAGCGCTCGGCGCGCTTCCGCGCATACCGCCGCGTGAGCCACAGGCAGATCAAGCCGAACGCAATCATCACTCCGCCCCAGATCAGATCGATATTAACGCCTAACGACTTTCCCTCGGATGTGACGGGAGACCAGAAACCGGCGCAAACGACGAGCGCGCCGAGGATGACAAAGAGCCAGCCGAGAGGCAGACGGAGATCGAAGAAGGTCATGGGTTTACCAGAAAATGATGTTCAGAATGAGCACGAGGACGAGCACGAAGATCCCGAGCATGAACGGGCGCCGGTACCAGATCGTCTCGTGTTCGATGGCGCGCGGAGTGAGCGAAGACACCAGGCCGACCAGTTCCGCGTCCGATTTCTTCTGTCGCGTGATCAGCGAAACAAGGATCGTGACGACGAAACAGGTCGTCCAGGCAAAGATTGCCGTCCAAAAATTTTGCGCCATCTCGCTCGGATAGGTTCGCAGCACATGGCCGAGCCATCCGCCCTTGACCAGGGTCAACGCGCCGGCTGGCTGGGTCAGTCCATGATGAACAGCGGCGGCCAGGATTCCGCTGAGCAGCCCGACAAACGCGCCGTGCCCGGTGGCGCGTCGCCAGAACATGCCGAGCAAAAACGTGGCGAAGAGCGGCGCGTTCACGAACGCGAAAACCAGCTGAAGCAGATCCATGATGTTGTTGAAGTGCGCGGCGAAATAAGCCGCGCCGACACTGATCACGATTCCGACAACGGTGGCGGCGCGACCCATCCAAAGCAGACTCGAATCGCTCGCCTGGGGTCGGATATGCGCCTGGTAAATGTCGTAGGTCCAGACCGTATTGAAGGCGGTCACGTTGCCGGCCATGCCGGACATGAACGAGGCCATCAACGCGGTCAGTCCCAGGCCCAGAAGTCCCGAAGGAAAATAATGCCGCAGCATCAGCGGGATAACCAGGTCGTAATTGAGCGAGCCGTCAGGCTTGTTAGGCAAAGCGAATCCACTGATCCCGTGTCGCTGGGTCAGGGCAATCGCAATCATTCCCGGCAGGATAACCAGGAAAGGAAACAACATTTTCGGCACGGCGGCGACGAGCGGCGTCCGGCGCGCTGCGGCCATTGATTCCGCCGCCATCGCCCGCTGGATGACGAGGAAATCGGTGCACCAGTAACCGAACGAGAGCACGAACCCGAGACCCATGAGCATGGCGAGCCACTCGACCCCCATCGGATTATCGGCCGCGCTTCCCATGAAACTCCATGAGTGGGAGAAGGCGCCGGGCGCGTAATGCTGCGCCGTCGCCACTTCGTCCAGACGAGCCCGCAAACCGCTCCAGCCACCAACATCGCGCAGTCCGAGAAAGACGAGCGGGATAAACCCCGCGACGATGAGAAAGAACTGCATCACCTCGTTGTAGATCGCCGAGGTCAGGCCGCCTAACGAGATATAAAGCAGCACGATGATGGCGGAGAGCCAGACACTGACATTGAAATCCCAGCCCAAAATGAGGTTGAGCAAAAGCGCCATCGCGTACATCGAAATGCCGGAGGAAAAAACGGTCATGACCGCGAAGGTCATGGCGTTGAGCGCGCGGGTCTTTTGGTCGAAGCGCAGATGGAGATACTCCGGAACGGAGCGCGCCTTCGAGCCGTAATAGAACGGCATCATAAAGATCGCGACGAAGACCATCGCCGGAATCGCGCCCACCCAATAGAAATGGCTGGTCATTATTCCGTACTTGGCCCCGGACGCGGCCATCCCGATCACTTCCTGCGCCCCGAGGTTGGCGGAGAGAAAAGCCAGGCCGGCCACCCAGGTCGGAATCAGGCGGCCCGACAAAAAGAAGTCGGTGCTCGAGCGCATGTGGCGTTTGAGCATGAAGCCGATTCCGAGAACGAAGGCGAAGTAGACGATGAGGATCGCGCCATCAACCAGTCCGAGATGAATTGGCTTCATCGACGCCTATTATTTCAAGCGCCGGCTCGAATGTCACCCTCTATCTTATGGTTAGGCGCGATGCCCAATTGCCCGCTCGGGCCAGATGTATTTGAAGACGAGTCCGGTGACGATCAGACCAAAAAAGATTCCAACCACACGATTGCGGACATTATCGAGATCGGTGTCGGGCGCGTATCCCTGAAAGACGCTGTAGAAGAAAGCGAATGCCATCTGGAGCCCGGCATAACTGATCCGCTCGCTTCCCGCCGCGACCCAGCCCGCGATGGCAGCCGCACAAGCAACCAGGACGACGAGCGAGGCGATCGTTTCCATGTGCGGCATGAGGAACACGATGGAGAAAAGCGCGAGCGCGCCGCCGATCACGCAACCGACGATTCGTAACGTTCCTTTATAGAGCGTCGCCTCAGTGCTCTCCAGCGCGATGAACGTGCAGGTAATCAACGCGGTATGAATCCCGGACCAATCAATCGCCGAATAAAAGATGTAACAAAACATCGCGGCGAAAGTGACTTTGAGCGCGAAATGCACGTGGGCGGGATTGGTGAAGGCGTCGGGCACAAATAAGGCCTTTTGGGTTTGGGCGAATGTGCAGCCGGGCCGGCTTCGTCCGGCAGAAACAGAAGGTTCAGCACGACGGTCAGCGCGGCGCCGTAAACGAGGGCCACCCAGAGCCAAAGAAGTCCTCGAACCAAGAGTTCAGGTGAGGGAACGGCTTCTCCGACCGACTGCGAGACCGCAACAACAAAGCCGATGAGAATCCAAGCGGCCCGAGCACAAAAACGCGGGACAGATACATTCCGAGAAAAAGCGCGATTGCCATTCCGGGGATGCGCAGTTCGGGATGACCGTAGGTGAACTTGTAAAGGAGAAGAGTGCCGGCGATGCCGATAGTCGCGCCGATGAATCCGAGGAGTCCGGTAAGTGTCGTGAGATGCTTGGTCTCCTTCGAGACGAAAAAACACATATAGGCAGTGACAGACAGCTCCGGAACCTGCAACGCCATCGAAATGATCACGCACAAAACGGAGCCACCGACCAGGATGCCGTCCGGATTTTGCGCGTGTCGCGCCAGTTCGCGTTTGAGCCAGCCGATCCAATCCGAATCATTCGGACGTGCTCGAGAAATGTCGCGCTCATGTGACTGCTCAGCGTTTTCGCATGCTCCAGCCCGCGAGACGCGTCCACGCATTCGCAGCATCTGAGGGCGACCGATTGCGTAGCGTTTAACGGGTACGCTGGCCTCGGCGGCCGAGCTGGGATAACGCATGGTCTTCGATCAAGAGAGGGGAACGAATTCATTTTCCTGCGGCGGACCTTTGATGATCGCGACCGCGGACGCGCCCATGCGGAAAAGATCCTGGTCGGGATTTTCGACCTCGATGCGAACCGGGAAGCGCTGCGCGACGCGCACCCAGTTCAGTTCGCGCTTCACATAAGGGACATCAGCGGGCGGGAAATCGATCTCACCTTCGGGCTTCACCGCCCAACCGATCCCCTGCACTCTTCCACGAAAGCGTTGGTTAGGCGCGGACGAGAGGTAAACAATCGCTTCGCTGCCTGGAGCGATATGTCGAATTTCCGCTTCCCGAAAATTCGCCAGGACGTACCACTTGCGAGTGTCGAGCAACGAAAAAACCGGAATGCCGGCGCTTGCGTACGCGCCGGCGGAAATATTCAGATTCACGACGCGACCCGGGAACGGCGCCGTCACTTTGCAGTAGGAAAGTTCGAGCTCGGCGAACCTTACCGCCGCGACCGCGCCCGGTCGTTGCGCGAGCAATGTTTGTAATGTGCTGAGCGCAGTTTTGGCCTGATTCAGTTTTTGTTCCGCAGCGGCCAATCCCTGGGCCGCGACCCGTGATGCGGTGGTGGCTTCGTCCACTTGTTGCGCCGTCGCGAAATGTTTCGGCAGCAGCGGCTCGAGCCGGTGCAACGTGTCGTTAGCCTGTTTCTCCTGCGCCGTTGCGAGTGCCACACCTGCTTCGGCGGCTTTGACTCCAAACTTCAGCTCTTCATCCTGCGATTTGCCGATCTCAATTTGCTGATCCAACGCAAGCAGCGCTGACTTCGCCTTCTCCAGCGACAGTTCGTAGTCGTCAGGATCGATTTCGAAAAGCAGATCCCCTTCTTTGACCAGCTGATTGTCCTGAACGGCCAGCTTGACGATTTGCCCACGCACTCGCGGAACGACTCCGACCACATTGGCGCGCGCGGCCGCATCATCGGTTCGGGGATGTCGTTCAATAATTGACCAGACGTAAAGCGTAATCAGCACGGCACCGGCAACGATGGCGATGCTGACAAGTTTGCGGACGAACTTGCGCTGTTCAGCGCGATCGTCCGGTGACGTCACGGCGTCTTGTTCGCTCAAAGGTGTGGTGGGCTTGATGCATGTCAGTTTTGGTAAAACAAAATCCACGTCGCGAAGGTGAAGATGATCATCAGGCACGAATAGATCAGCGGCGCCGGGCCGAGGTAGGGTTTCAGTTTGCGGACCTGCACGATCCAATGGGCAATCAGCGTCAACGTCAGCCCGCTCAAGATGCAGACCATCCAGGCCGGAAAATACGAGCCAAGAACATCGACCGTTAACGAATGGTGGCTCAAGAGGCGCGACGCCCCGAAAAAGAGAACGATCAAGACAAAGCCGGCGGCAACAAATTTCACAACTGTTCCACGCGTTTTCATCGTTCTAACGATTTACCGGCTGAAGGCCGGAGCGGTCGGGCCGATGGCCGCGCCAAATCGCCGGTGCTCAATGCGAGTGCGGTTGCGGCCGTGAAAATCGTCGGACTGCGTGTCGTGACTCACGCTTCGAGCGGACGCCAGGTTCCGTCTGCGCGCTAACGATCTCCGGATAAGTGCTGAGCCCGTTCTTGTAAGATTCGAGCACCGCGTCGAACGCGTTTTGCGACGCAGTGACCAGCTTGGTCGCGGAATCCTGTTTGCGGAGCGCGGTCTTGAAATCGGTGTACGCCTTCCAAACTTCGCGCACGGCGGAATCGCGCGCGCCGGCGAGTTCGTTCTCGGCGCCGTGCAATTCAGACTCGGCCATTTCCATTTTGTGGCGACGAGCGAAACCGTCAAAGATCGGCACGCTGGCAGTGAGGAAGGCGCCGAAAGTTGGCTTGGTGTCCCCGAAATATTTCGAGCCGGCGATGCTGACATCGAGCTCGGTCTCGCTGACGTGCGCGTCGATCGCAACTCTTCGGGTAATACTCCGCGCGCACTTTTCGAATTTCGTTCTGCTTCGCGTAGCACGTTTGCGAGCTTTGCCACCAGGTCGGGCCGTTGCGACAATGCTCGCGCGATCAATTCATCGACCGAACCGTTCGTTTGCTCCGAGGTCGATCTTTGTCCGAGGTCGGCCACGTTCAGTGGCACGGTTGGCAACAGTCCGATGCTCTCCACTAACGCAACTCGCGCGTCACTCTCCAGACCGGTCGTTGCTTCAACGTCAAATTCGGATTGCGCGGTTTGCTGTTGCGCCTGGAGAACTCGGGCTTGGTCGCGAGCCCATTGTCGATCCGCGCCTGGACCGCTTGCTTCGACCGTTCGCGCGGCTTCCAGCGAGCTTCGCGCCACGAGAACTTTTTGGCGAGCGGTTCCGAGTTGATAAAAACGATCCGTTACCTGGAAAACGATCTTCTGATGCGTCGCGTTGAAGCCGACGTTCGCCATCATTAGTTGCTCCCTGGCCGCCGCGACCACGGCGCTTCGTTCGCCGAAATCGAGCAACAACCATTTCGCGTTCAACTCTGCGCGGTAAACCTGAGCTTCGGTGACCAGTGAACCGCCACCGGTAATCTTGACAGCATTGAGGCTGGGATTTGTCAGAAGCTTCTCTTGATTCACCGCCAGCGTGGGAAACGGAATGAAAGCGCGGTCGTAACCCGCAGCCGCAGACGCGGCGAGAAATGGATAGTAAGCGCTTTCACTCAGACCGACCGCAGCGGCTGCCTGTCGCGCGCGTTCCCAGGCGACCCGCGTTTCGGGGTTGTTGCGCTCCGCGATGTCGATCAGCTCTGCCAGGTTGTAGACTTTTCGGGGATTAATCGAAACGCGCGAGGCCGCTTTCACCCTTGGTGATAACGTTGGCCGGCAAGCTCGCTTTCGTAATTCAGAAGCTTTGGCGGCGACCAAGTTCTATCAGAGCTCGGCGGCGCATCATTGCGCGCCTGCGCGACGCTGATCGCGAGAACAATCTGGCCGATGAGCACTCGCAAGGTCCACTGGCTGGCTTTGGTGTGCTTCATTTGGACCTCCCATCGATATCTCAAGTTTCCGCAGGCCAAAATTTCAGAAATCGCTCACGATTTCGACTGGCCTGATGGTCAGCTGCGTAACCCGGCGACCTGGCGCCTGTTGTGCGGCCGATCACTTCCGCCTGATGGTGGCCACCAAAAGTCGAAATTGCAATCGAATTGGCCTCGCGACCGACGTTGTCTGGACGGCTTTCCCCGGAGGTCATTGAGGCCTTCGCGTTCGACGAGCTCGGCGAACGCGATGTTTTCCCGGGGATTGGATTTCGCGCGTTGGAAATCGTTAGGCAATCCAGGTTTCGACCCACACGTAGAAGATTCGAAACGTAATAAAGAGCCACGGAATGCCGAGCACGATCGCCTGTAACTGACGAGTCGCCACGCGGTCGCCGGTGACGGTCGAATCGGGACCGAAGAACTGTCGCCGGAAATGCCAAAAGTAGGCGGCGCCAAGCAGATTAATTATGAGAAAGAGCGCTCCGGCGACTCGCAGGGCCGGAAGAGCTGATGGAATAAGTGCTGCCAACATTATTGTTTTCATGAGAAGACTATCGGGTCGCCCGTGGCCTTTCGGGAAAGACTATGTTTCTTGCCTGAGCATAACTAACAGACATACTGTTTCTCAGCCGTGGAACTGAGGCACCTGCGCTACTTTGTTGCCGTAGCCGAGATGGAAAACGTCTCGCGCGCGGCGCTTAAGCTGCATGTCTCGCAGCCGGCGCTGAGCCGGCAAATCCGCGATCTCGAAGAGGAACTTGGATTTTGCCTGCTCGAGCGCACGGCCAAGTCAGTGCGCCTGACTGATGCAGGACGATCGTTCCTCGACAATGCGCGCGCGTTGTTGCAGAACGCGGAGGAGGCCGTCAAAAGAGCGCGCGAGGTTGCAAGCGCGGAGCCTACCGAACTGCACGTCGGCTACTCACCGACGCCAACGGCCGAAATCCTGCCGAAAATCTTACGGGCATTTCAGGGGGCGATGCCAAACGTGCACGTCAGAACATACGATTGGAGCAATAAGGACATTGTCGATGGCATACGCGCTGGCCGGCTTCAACTCGGATTGATCGTCCCTCCCTCCAAGGCCAGCGCGCTGAACGACGTGCGCTATTCGGAATTATTTCAAGAACGTGTCGGCGTTGCGGTCTCCCCGGAGCATCCGTTTGCTCGACGCCGCACCATTCCCATTGCCGAAGTTGCGGCCGAACCTCTAATTGGCCTAACTCGCGAAGATTATCCGGCTTACTACGATTTGCTATCGATCATCTTTGCGAAGGTGAAACAGAAACCGCGGGTGGTGGAGGAGCACGACAGTTTTTCTGGCATCATTTCGGCCGTCGAAGCGGAACCGGCATCGCCGTTAGCCTGGACGCTGTGGGTCACAGTTTCGGAAACCGGGTAAAGTTCTTACACATCACCCCTGAGCCGAAACCAGTCTCGGTCGGCATCGTTGGGACAAAAGGCCGGCTCAGCCTCGCCGCGGAGAGATTCTGGCAATGCGCCAAAGAAGCCGCGGTGCCTGGACCGCGACAAAAGGCGTTGGTGACTCGGCGGTAACAACTCTGATCCGCTTAAACTAGTTCGAGGACGCAGCGGCTTTTCGTCGTCCATTGGCGACTTTCTCGGGTCGAAAGGGGTGACAATGAGCATTCCCTAATTGAGCTTCTCGCGACGGCGAGGTGTCGCTGGCCCCAGTTCCCGTGGGACGCTTTTCCGCCGGCGCCAAACTAAGCCGCCTCGCGTGCGGTTCGCACCAGAGGCGGCACCCGCGTTCCGAGTAGCTCGATTGCGCGCACCTCGAGTTTGACACTGGAACTTTAGGCCGATGCCGTGAAATCCCATGCGCTTGACGCGCGTG
>CAVYVJ010000040.1:0-235504 GCA_963771865.1 uncultured Verrucomicrobiae bacterium | reverse complement strand
GCCCGAGGCTTTCACATGCCAGAGATACCGCGTCACCGGAGAAAGAGCGCGTTGGGCGTGCTCACCCGCGGGGCCGTGACAGGCACCACATGCGATGCCTAATTCGGCTACCTCTGTATTCCACGATTTGTCAGTCCAATTGAGGTGGGGTTGCGCCTTGACGTCGTTGCAAAAAACGCAGTTCGAATTCCATTCTGTGACATGCTGTTTGTAATCGCTCCCGTCGGGATAAAAGAACGACCCGTTAAGGTGCATCCAGCGGCGCTGAACAAGATCGTAGGCGATCGGCAGGCGAACCCATTGGTCGCCGTTTCTGGTCAGATACTGTTGGATTCGCCGGGAACCAATCGTGCGTCCGATTTCTAGTCGCTGCTTCTTGCCATCTACACCGGTGAGGGTCATCCAGTAGGATTTATTCTCGCGAACCATTTCAGCGCGAACGCCCTGTAGGTAATTGTGTTGTCGCGCTCAAAGTCGCCCAGCACGCTGGTGGGATTTGCGTCCTGGGTCATCGTGCGGTGAAAAGTCGCATGCCACGTCGCGTAGTTTCCTTCATGGCATTTCCTGCAATCGCTTGATTCAAGATACCCGGCATCGATTCGTCCGGCCCGAACATCAGCGTAATGAGGGATCGCCAGATAAATCGTGGCCGCGACCAGAAGGACTGCGAGCGACGTAAAGACCCCTGTCGCAACCGCAGATGCCAAACGGGGTGTCATCATTGCAGAAACATTCTGGCAATCAGGCGCGGCTCATGTGGGATTCGATCCTTCCAGTTCATTGGCAAAGCTTCATCGCATCTTCAGCGAACCTGCCGCCATCTGAGCGGCTGAGTTCTTGCAGCGTTCGAAAAATCGGTTCTCAAAAAAATAATAATATTTGTCTTGGCTAATCATTACAAATTTGTAATCCTTAATTTTTCCAACAAAATCGCCTATGAAAACCAAATCTCCTTCGCAATCCGCATTTCTTAATCTCCGTCTCCTAGTTGGTGTTGTTTTATCCCTGTCTGGCGTTTGCCTGGTGGTGGCAGCTCAGCGAGTACTCGCATGCGTCGCCCCAATCGAAGCAAACGGCCGCAAATCCCAACGCTTCGGCCACGGACGCTATTGAGTATTCGCCGGCAGATAAAGAGGGTCGTTTCGTTTACTTAATTAAATTCGCCGAGAAAGGAATGCTGCATCGACAACGCTCGCTCGCGGTGAGCGTTTCAAGGCAAACACGCCGCAAGCACAGGCGGACCGCAATCAGATAAACACCGAACACGCCAACCACGTTCAGGCGATGACCAAGGCGCTGGGCCGCGACTTGAAAGTGACTCATCACTTTCTTGTGACGCACAGTGGTATTGCCACGCGCCTGACTCCTGAGGAAGCGCAGGCTCTTCGCGGATTGCCGGGCATCAAGTCGGTGGAGCGCGAACGTTTGAATCACGTGACGACTTTTAGCAGTCCGAAGTTCATTGGCGCCGATAAGATTTGGGACGGCAGCGCCGTGCCACCAGGCTTTTCCGGCACAAAAGGCGCAGGCATCGTCATTGCCATGCTCGACACCGGCATCGATCCAGCTCATCCCTCCTTTGCCAACGATCCGGCTTGCGGTCACGGCACGACTGAACCGGACAAGCTCATCAGTGCACTGGATTGTTCCAGCACAGACCCAAATGGCCTCTGCGACGGTCCGAATCCACTCGACACGGTTGAGCATGGCACTCATACCGCCAGCACTGCGGGCGGCAATGCCGTGGGGACTAACGCCAACCCGCCGCCTTTCCTGGCGATCTCTGGGATGGCTCCTTGCGCCAGTATCCGCGCCTATAAGGTCTGTCCCGGCCTTACCTGTCCCGACGCCGACATTGAGGCTGGAATTGATAGCGTGCTGATCCACGGCGACGCCTCGGTCTTAAATTTCTCGATCTCAGGCGGCACCTCTCCATGGACCGATAATGACCGGGATTTCCTCGATGTTGTAGATTCCGACGTGTTGGTTTCTGCCTCCGCTGGCAACGGCGACACCGTTGTCGGTCAGGTGAACCATCGCGGTCCGTGGATGCTCACGGTGGCCGCATCGACCAAGGACAAGGTGCTTTTCGATGGTGTGATCTCGGCGAGCGGTCCCGGCCAACCTCCGCCGGAGACCCAGAATATTGGCCTCTCCATCGGAAGCGCTTCGCCTGATGGCACGGTGCTCAACGATTTTCCAATTCGGCATTTTACCGGTCAGAATATTGACTTCGAAGGCTGCAGTAGCGAGCCGGTTTCCCGCCAGGTTTCTTCAATGGTTCGGTGGCCCTGATCCGCCGCGGAAACTGCCCGTTCACCGAGAAAATCACAAACGCTTTCAACGCCGGGGCCGCGATGGTGGTAATCCGGAACAACGTGGCCGGGACGGTCTTAATGGACACCACCGGGCAGCCTAGCGTCCCCGCTTACAGCTGTGATCAAATACCGGGCGACGCTTTAGCAGCGTTTGCGATGCAAATCCGACCAATGCAACGGCTGATTTCTCTCTCCATGGAGCAGCCGATGTTCAGCCCGACATTTTGGCGGATTTCAGCTTGCGCGGTCCCGACCCGGCGCCCTACCAGGACATCACCAAGCCGGATATCACGGGCCCGGGCGTCCTCGTCTATGCCGCGTTCCCTCTCAACCTTGGAGCATACGGCAGCATCAGCGGCACATCGATGTCCAGCCCGCACACCACCGGCTCGGCTGCGCTGGTGCGAGCGGTCCATCCAGACTGGACAGTTTCAGAGACGAGATCGGCCCTCATGATGACTTCATTTAACGGCGGCACCAAGGAAGATGGAACAACTCCGTGGGATGCAGACGACGTCGGCAGCGGAAGGCTCGATCTAACCAAAGCCGCGCTCGCCGGGTGGTGATGGATGAGACCACGGCACATTACATCGCTGCGAATCCTACTACCGGCGGGGATCCCAAGACCCTGAACATGCCGTCGGTGCGGAACATGGATTGCACTCCGAGCTGCACTTGGACGCGCACGGTACGCAATACTCGCACCGAAGCGACAAGGTGGACGGCTTCAGGCACTGCGATTACGCCGGGATTCGATATCGCGGTTTCACCGAGCAGCTTTACGTTCGGTGGAGGCCTTGGAGAAACGCGACAGCTCACAATTACAGCGACGCCGACAACAAACCTAACCGGTGCAGTGGCGTTCGGCGAGGTGACCCTGCACGAGTCTGGCAGCATTTCCCCGGATGAACGGGTCAGCGTTGCAATCAAAGGTGTGGGAACTGGAGGCGGCGACATTACGCTCGAGGACGTATCCGCAGACAGGGCGGCAACCGGTTTGTGGTTCTGAATTGGAGCCCGGCTGATGGCGGCCAGGTCAACGTATTGCGGAATGGTTTTGTTCGCGGGACGACGGCCGATGACGGCAACTTCCAGATAAATATCCATCAGCATACTGGAACAGATACCTATCAGATCTGTGAAACAGACACAGGCGACTGTTCGAATGAAGTCAGGGTTAGAATCCGGTCGGAGACACCGTCGTCGACGGCAGTCGATCGATAACTCGCCGACTACCCTGTCGTAGCAATGTCTAGTGGGGAGTCGTCTAAGCCGACTCCCCACTAACTCATTAGTCGCCGAGCGATCGAGAACGAGATTGCAGCACTCTTGTCATCCCGATCCGCCGCAGGACGGAGAGGGACCTCGCAACTGCAATTGCCGGGTCTAGACACTTGAAGCGGGATTGCAATTGTGAGGTCCCTCTCCGCGCTGTGCCGGATCGGGATGACAACGCTTGTGTGTTGAGTCTCCGCTGCGCTCCAAGCAGAGGTCATATGTCTGGCCTGCCAAGCCGTAGAGCATTCCTTCACCGGTGGAAGGCCCGCCTTCGTGCTACTTCGGGCGTGCAGACCTTCCGCTGCGCTCCAAGCGAATGTCTGGAGTCTAGGGGCTCCGTTCCCCTTTTGTCATTTGTGCCTGAAATGGACTAGAAAGCCTCTTCGAAAAGCCTGATTTCTCCTGGGTCGAACCCCCTCCGAGACCTTTTTGTCATTTACGGCTTTTCTTTAGTCGAAACGGAAAATCGAAGAGCCGTGGTTCCTCGTGGGTCGAGCCCCTGAGTCGACCATTTGGAACCTTTTTGACATTCGGATAACAAATCCAGGATTCCGCTTGAATGGCGCGTCAAAGCCGAGGTTTGTGCGAAGGTGTAATATCTGATGTCATGAGAGGGGACTGGTTATCGAAGAGATGGACGAGCACAATATTCGCGCGGCGATAGATCGACATTGGGCGGCCTCCGCCGCGGGTGATCAAGTTGGCGAACACGAAATCTATCATGATGACGTTGTTTGCGAGTACCCGCAGTCAGGCGAGATCATTTACGGTCGCCAAAATCTGCAGGCGCTGCGTAGCCACCACCCTGATAAGCCATCTGAGTTTAGCGTCAGGCGGATCGTGGGAGAAGGTAAGCTCTGGGTTAGCGAATACGTGATTAACTACGGCGGCAAACGTCTCTTTACCGTGAGTGTGATGGAGTTCCGAGACGGAAAAGTGTCGCACGAGACACAATATTTCGCCGATTCATTTGATGCTCCTGCCTGGCGCGCCCAATGGGTCGGGCGCGCGCCGTGATTCGGCCGAGACATTCCCGCAATGCTCGGACCGACGAGCGATGAGCGGAGGCGAACCGGTCCGCAGTTTCCTGTAACACAGTTGTAGCTTTACTTTCCTGCCAAGCGCTGGAAAATCCGCTCAGCGCCAGGTTCGTCAGACGTCTCCGCAAAAAGAGTTCCGCCTGACCGACTTGTCGCCGGGAAACGCGCGACGTTGGTCGCTCGCACAACTGGAGGTTCACATGAAAACGTACTTTGCTTTCGGGTCTGTAATGTTCTTTGCAGCCGCCATCACGTCGGCGGTCGCGATCCAAACGTTAGCCGCAGCCGCTGCCACTGCGGCGCAAGATTCAACCGCGATCCGACCCTTCACCGTTCCGGTCGTGCCGCAGTCTGCGCTCGATGATCTCCGGAAACGGGTCGCGGCCACGCGTTGGCCCGAAAAGGAAACGGTCAATGATATGACGCAAGGCGTGCAGTTGGTGACGATGCAGAAACTCGCGCGCTATTGGGCGACGGACTACGATTGGAGGAAGTGCGAGGCGAAGCTGAAAGCGCTGCCGCAATTCGTCACGACGATTGATGGATTAGATATCCACTTCATTCACGTGCGTTCGAAAAATCCGAACGCGTTGCCGGTGATCATCACGCACGGCTGGCCCGGCTCGATCATTGAGCAGCTGAAGATTATTGATCCGCTGACAAATCCGACGGCCCACGGCGGAAAAGCAGAAGAAGCGTTCGACGTAGTGATTCCGTCGCTGCCGGGTTACGGATATTCAGGCAAGCCAACAATGACCGGTTGGGACCCGATTCGCACCGCGCGGGCCTGGGTCGAGCTGATGAAACGCCTCGGCTACACGAAATATGTCGCGCAAGGCGGCGACTGGGGCAACGCAGTCACCGAGCAAATGGCGCTGCTCGCGCCGTCGGGATTGGTTGGCATTCACACCAACATGCCTGCCACTGTTCCGCCGGACATCGACAAGGCGGCTTTTGCCGGTGCGCCAGCGCCATCAAGTCTCTCAGCCGAAGAAAAACACGCCTACGATCAGCTCGCCTTTTTCTACAAGCACGGCTTGGGCTACGCCAGTGAGATGGCTAACCGTCCGCAGACGCTCTACGCGTTGGCGGATTCACCTGTTGGCCTCGCCGCCTGGATGCTCGACCACGATGGGGTCAGCATGGCGCTGATGTCGCGCGTCTTTAATGGCCAGTCTGAGGGACTCACGCGAGATGACGTGCTCGACAACATTACTTACTACTGGTTCACGAACACGGCGGTTTCGTCGGCCCGCTTATATTGGGAAAGCAAGCTTGCCTTCTTTGCGCCGAAAGGCGTCGCCGTTCCAACAGCGGTGAGCGCCTTTCCCGACGAGCTCTATCAGGCTCCGAAGAGCTGGACGGAGAAAGCTTATCCCAAGCTCATCTATTATAATAAGCTCGACAAAGGCGGACACTTTGCGGCCTGGGAACAGCCGGAGCTATTCACGCAGGAGCTACGCGCTGCATTCAAATCACTCCGCTAACTCGGTGGAACACAATCAGAAGACCGTAATCGTCACGGGCGCGTCGCAAGGTATCGGCGCGGGCATCGCCCAGGCTTTTCTCGCGCGCGGCTACGATGTGGTAGCAACCGCGCGAAGCGCGACGAAATCCAAGGAACTTTCAGCTTCCGACCATCTCGCACTGGTCGACGGCGATATCGGTCAATTTGAGACGGCGCAGAAAGTGGCCGAACTCGCGACCAGGAAGTTCGGCTCGATCGATGCCGTGGTCGCGAACGCCGGCATCTTCATGGTGAAGCCGTTCACGGAATACACAGCGGACGACTTTCGCGCCCTCGTCTCGACCAACCTTGCAGGCTTCTTTTACATCACGCAGCTTGCGGTGAAACAAATGCAGGCGCAGAAGAGCGGCGGCAGCGTCGTGAGCATCACTGCCGCGCTGGCCGACAATCCAATTGCCGGCGAGCCGGCTTCCGTTTCCATGATCACTAAAGGTGGCCTGAACGCGGTGGTGAGAAGTTTGGCTTTGGAATACGCGAAAGAGCGCATTCGATTCAACGCTGTCGCGCCGGGCGTCGTCGACACCCCGCTGCACGCCGATGCTCCGGAGGACTCGCTGAAAAGCGCTTCGCCGATGGGCTCGGTCACGACGGTGGAAGACATCGCCAGCGCGGTTGTTTATCTGACCGAAGCTCGTCAAATCACAGGAGAGGTGTTGCACGTGGACGGTGGTGCGCACATTGGCAAATGGTAGAAAATTCCAATCCGACCGGCGCCGAGCAGCGTTTGCGGGAACTCGCCATCAAACTTCCGATCCCGCCGCAACCGTTCGGCACCTACGCGGAAGCGGTCCAGACAGGTAATCTGCTTTTCCTGACCGGCATGCTTCCCACGGAAGGCCGCGCGGCGAAATACGTCGGGCGCATCGGCGCCGAGCTCGATGTCGAAGCCGGACGCAAAGCCGCTCGCCTCGCGGCGCTCAATCTGCTCGCGGTCGCGCGAGAATATTTGGGATCACTCGACAAGGTGACGCGAATCGTCCGGCTCGGCGTGTCGGTGGCGACTTCGGGAGACGTCCGCGATCAGCCGAAAGTCGCAGACGGTGCTTCGGACCTGCTGCAGGAGGTGTTCGGAGAACACAAGAACCCTTGCCGCTCGGTCTATGGCGTGGCCAGCCTTCCGCTTGGCACACCGGTGTTACTGGACGTGATTTTTGAAGTGTCTAACTAAGAAAGGCCCGATCATGCAACGAACTGTGGCAGCGCGAATTTTGATGCTCGCGGCTTCGTTTGCATTGCTCGCGCTCGCCCAGGTTAATGGAAAGGAATCCGCCATGGAATACCCGACTTTTTATCGCACGAAACAGATCGATGGATTGTCGATCTTTTACCGAGAGGCCGGTCCGAAAGACGCGCCGACGCTTCTCTTGCTGCACGGTCTTCCAACTTCTTCGCGGCAATTCGAGCCGCTCTTCGCGCGGCTGTGCCGATCGGTTTCACCTGGTCGCGCCCGATTACCCGGGCTTTGGACACAGCGATTGGCCGGACCCGAAAAAATTCTCCTACACGTTCGATCACATCGCCGAGATCATGAATCATTTTACCGAAGCGCTCGGGCTCTCGCGTTACACGCTTTACATGCACGATTATGGCGGACCGGTTGGTTTTCGAATGGCGCTGGCGCACCCGGAGCGCGTCGACGCGCTCATTGTTCAAGACGCGGCTGGGCATAACGAAGGCCTGGGCGCGAATTGGAAGACGCGGCGCGAATTCTGGAAAGATCGCGCCGCCCACGAAGATGCGCTGCGCACAAATCTTCTTTCGCTGGCAACGACGCGAACCCGCCATGTCGGAAACGATCCAAATGTGGATCGCTATGACCCGGATCTTTGGACCGATGAGTTTTATTTTCTCAATCAGCCCGGCCAGGCCGACATTCAAAGTGATCTTTTCTACGATTATCGAACGAACGTCGACGCCTACCCGAAGTGGCAGGCATGGATGCAAAAGGCTCAGCCACGTCTCCTCGTGATTTGGGGTAAGTACGATCTCTCGTTCGATCCCGGCGAGCCGGAACGCTATCGCAAGGATTTGCCTCACGCAGAAGTCCACGTCCTCGACGCGGGACATTTCGCGCTCGATACCAAAGCGGACGAAATCGCGGCGCTCGTTAGGACATTCATGAAATAGACGCGGCGCGCCCCACGGATTCACGTTCCGGGCCGCTCGCACAATTGGAGGAAACAATGAAAATACTGATGGTCCTAACTTCCCATGATCAACTGGGAAACACCGGTCGCAAGACTGGCTTCTGGCTGGAAGAATTCGCCGCGCCCTACTTTGTCTTTAAAGACGCCGGCGTTGAACTGACCCTCGCTTCTCCGAAAGGCGGACAGCCGCCGATCGATCCCAAGAGCGACTTGCCCGAAAATCAGACCGACGCGATGTCGCGTTTTAAGAAAGATTCGGCAGCGCAGAAGGCACTGTCCCAGACCATCAAGCTGGCCGACGCGAAATCGGAGGATTATGACACGATTTTCTATGTCGGAGGGCACGGCCCCATGTGGGACCTGGTCGATAATCCTGTCTCGATCGCATTGATCGAGTCCTTCTATAACTCCGGCAAGCCGGTCGCCGCAGTTTGCCATTCACCGGCCGTTTTCCACAAGGTCACCTACAAAGGTGAGCCGCTGGTGAAGGGTAAGCGCGTCACGGGCTTTACAAACGGCGAAGAAGAAGCTGTTCAGCTCACTCATGTTGTTCCCTTCCTGGTCGAGGATGAACTGAAGCGAGTAGGTGGCCTGTATGAAAAGGCTGCCGATTGGGCGCCATTCTCAATCATCGATGGGCGCGTCGTCACCGGACAAAATCCAGCATCGTCCACGTCCGCGGCCCGAGATCTCCTCAGTGTGCTGGCTGCGGGGAGTGGAACCGACAGCTGAGATCTTTTTTCCTTTGCCTAACGAATGCCTAACGAGAATCCTAACAATTCACCTGATGAACGAAACTTTCTGTAATACAAAAACTTCGGAGCCTACAGGGCTCGAACCTTTGGCCCTGCGGGTGCGAAAGGCCGCTAGCTCTTCGCTCTGGAGCCTAGGGGGTTCGAACCCCTGACCTCCTGAATGCCATTCAGGCGCTCTACCAACTGAGCTAAGACCCCGTGGGAGAACCCCGATTTTCGAGTCTCGAACGTCGATTTGCAACCGGGAAGTTCCCTGACCCGACACGGACGTAAAACCGGGCACACCGCCAGCTCACTTTCGCCCGAGGAGCGCGTGGATCAGCACGGGCTGTTGTTTGCCCTTCACCGGCACTTCCCCAATCAAGCGGGTCTCAAACACGCCCGTGCTTTCGCGCAAAGTGGCGTCGCTCACGATGATTTCTGTCTCGTAATCGGGTTGACGCGTCAGCGTCTGGAGACGCGCGGCGATGTTCACTCCGTCTCCGATCACGGTGTAGTTGTAGCGCTCCGGCGACCCAACATTTCCCGCCACAACCATGCCGGTGTGAATCCCGATGCCGAAGCCCAGCGTGAACCCCCTCGGCTGGAAAAGTCGCCGGTTTAGATCGGCGAGCGCGGAGCGCATCTCAAGAGCGGTGGCGAGGGCCTGATCCGCCTGATCAGGCATTTCGAGCGGCGCGCCGAACAGCGCCATTAACGCGTCGCCGATGTATTTGTCCACCACGCCGCCGTGTTGATCGACGATTTGGCTCATCGAAGTGAGAACAGCATTGAGCACTTCCAGCAGTTCACCCGGAGCGAGCGATTCGCTCAACGGGGTGAAGTTGCGCAGATCGGAGAAAAGAATCGTGACTTTTTTCTCTTCGCCACCGAGCAACAATTTACTCCGGGTCAATTCCGCCGCGATCGCCGGCGAAGTTACTTTCCCGAGGAGATCGCGAACCTTGTCCCGTTCCGCAAGCCCGGCGGTCATGTGCTGGAAAGAGCGCGACAATTGCCCGAGTTCGTCGCGCCGGTCGAGCGCCATGCCCGGCTGCGGAGTGTAATCGCCCTCTTCGACTCGGCGGGCATCTTCCGCGAGGCGCAGGATCGGCCGGCTCAGAGAGCTGGCGATTCCAAATACTGCGAGCACCGATAGAAGCAGACCCGCGAGGCCGACGGCCAGGAGCGCTCCTTCCAAGACGCGAAACGGCGCCAGCTCTGCCTCCAGATTCCGCTGCAAGGCGACCGCGGCTTTTCCATTCCGCAAATCAAGACGTTCGACCAAGGTGACGAAGCGGATTTCTTCCAAGGGCGACGATCGTGACTTCTTCGCTCCCTCTCCCTCTTCTGAGAGACGCGAGCAATCTCTGCCGGTTCGAAGAATCAAAGGTCGAGGCGAGAATGGTCCAGGCTGGCGGTGCGCCATTCTGATTCACGAACGAGACGTCGAGGTGAGTGAGGCTGCCCAACTGGGTCGCAAAGGCGTCATCGATGCGAAAGCCGAGGCAGATATAGGCGATCGGTTCCGGCGCGAGCAGCGGAACCACCACGACCGCGAAGAGTTTTTGGTCGCGCAGCACGAGTCCGCGCGCCTCCAGCGAATCGTCGGCCTCAGCGGCGGCGATCAGATCTGGCAAATCGAAAGCTGTCCCATCGCGCTGCGGCTGATCGCTGTCGTAAAGCGCTTTTTTTTCCAGCGAAACGAGCACCATGAAACTGGCCCTGATCCGATCCCGCCAGTTCTGCATCGCGAGGCGCATCGTGGCGCGATCGTCAGCCGCGCTGCTGAACGCCTGCTTGAATCCGTAATCGTAGGCAAGCATGCGGGCCTGCTCGTTCAGTTCATCCAGCCGTCTCTCCGTCAGGGTCGCAAAAATCCGCGAACCACCGTGCAAGTTGTCTTCAATCTGCCGCTGCGCGTGGCGACGGTTAGCCTGGAGGACAATCAGAAAACTGACCGCCAGAAGGACCGCGACGAGCGAGAGGAAAAAGAACGCGAGCCGTCCGCGAAAGGTGCGGAAGTGCCAGGGAAAATTCACTCGCGACAATCGAGGTTCAACGATAGCCATCGCCCGCCGAATCCGCCGGACTTCGTCGCAGACGAAAGTCTGGTTTAAGATCGAGCCGGAAACTGAGCGGGATATCGGCGTTTACCGCTACGCGCTGGCGCGGCTGGACGGAAGAATTTTTCAGCCGCGGTTGCCACACCTCCACGTCATAACTTCCCGCCGGCAAATCGCGTAATTGGGCTGCACCGTTGGAATCCGTGACCCGAAACCAGGGCGTCGGGACGACAAGGATGTAGGCGATCATCCAGTCATGAATGTTGCAGCCGAGCGTGACAACTCCCGGTGTATCGAACGCAATCGGCTCGGGCGGAGTTCCAGCGTAAAGCGGCAGCTCAAATTTCTTCGCCGGCGAGAACGAATAGACGTGGTGCTTGACGGTATCCTTGTTCGGGAACTGGACCAGGCTGCCAGCCTGAATCGCGCTGACGTACGGCATAAACTGCTTGTTCCGTTGCACGACTTCGCCCTGCGCCCTGCGAGAGGGCGGCTGCCCAGAAACCGGCAGCGCATATACGACCGCGTCCTTGACCGGTTTCCCGTTCTGATCGCTGACCGCAACCGCAAGATCCCCCGCGGCCGCCGTCGTGACGAACGTTGCGAGAAGAAACAGACTTTCAAAAAGCCGCATGGATCGAAAGTCGCAGGACGTTGTTCATGTAGGAAATGTTCGACCGGGTGGTGTAGTGCCACTCGTAGCGAGCGTTAACCGAGACCCATTGGGTCAAAGCCTGGCTCACGCCGAACGAGAGAGTGTTCGTGATCGCGTCGAAGTTGTAGGCCACATAGGGCTCGCCAAACGTGCCGACCGTCCGCCGATCGTTCGCCAGGGCCACGATGTCAGGCCGTGGCGGCACGGCATATGAGACCACCTCGCCGCTGCGCAACTCGTAGTCCGCGGTCAGCCGCGTTCTCTCCGTCAGATCGAACGAGGTGCTCAAAGCAAAAGCATGCGAGAAGCGATCGAAAACCCGGACCTCACCGCCGATGTCCTCGTAGAAATAGGAGGCGTCGATCGCAAACCTTTCCGTCAGCCGTTTCCCGACCGTGAGACCGGTGTTAAATCGCTCGCCGCTCTGAAGCGACTGTTTGAAAGCGGCGTAACCTCCGCTCGCCTCGACTCGAACGAACGGAGCCATCGCACCGAGGCCGAAGCGATAACGCAAGGCCGCACTCGAACCAATCGTTATGCTATCAAAATCATCGTAGTGCGCGAAAGCGCGCGCATCGACGTCTGCCGTGACCGTGAGGCGCAGATCATCGGTCAGCTCGCCGAAGCGACCAAAAGCCACGTGCCCGTCGAAGGAGAAGTCGCTCCTCTTTGTCGGACGCGCGGTTCGAGTTCGACAGATTATCGTTGTAGGAAACTTCGCCGCGGAAATCCCGAATCCAATCGCCGCGCGCGCGATCCACGATCGCAAGGAGGAGAAAGAACGCCAGGCCCGTCCTCCAGAAGGAAACGCTCATGGGGTTCATAACCGAATCTTTTACATGTCCGGATGACTGCGTCTATTGCAAAACGAATTGCCCTAACGACCAACGAGCGAAATTTTGGATCGCTCAGCGAAGTCGATGAGCGCGGCTTTTTCGAGCAGCAAGGTGCGACCGGCCTCGATCGCGATCGCGCGCACCTTCGCTTCCGCCGCGACGCGCAAGGTCTCGGTCCCGATGACCGGCACGTCAAAACGCATGTCCTGCCCGGGTTTTGTGACCTTGATGACGATCGCGTTCTTCTTGCCTAACGAGCCACCGCGGCGAATCGCCTCGTTTGTGCCCTCGAAGGCCTCGACCGCGAGGACGGTGCCGTTCTTCACTACGACCGTCTGGCCGACATTGAGCGCGCTGAGTTGTTTCGCGATCTCGAAACCGAAGGTGACGTCTTCCTCTTCGCGCTCCTTCAGTTTCGGCCCGGCAATGTGCCCATGAGGCGCGAGGAGATGATCGAGGAAAGTGGTCGCCGGCAGAAGCTCGACGTTGATCTCCGCGAGCTGGTCGGCAATCGCTCCAAAAATCGACTCGGCGTTGCGCTCCTTCAGACGCGCGAGCAGGAACATCGCTTTGAAATCGGGACGCAAGACTGAAGAGATTCCCGGGCGCAATCTGCCCGGCCATGATCGCTTTTTGCACCTTCGCCTCACGGAAAAAACTCAGCAGCCGACCGAGCTGTCCGACCCGCAACCACTCAATTTCGTCGGCGCGGTTGGTGATGTCGGCTGAGGTTTCGTCGGTAAAGGCGGCGACGACGATCCTTTTCACGCCCGCAACACGGGCGGCGTCGGCGAGGAGGAGCGGATAAACGCCGCTACCGGCAATGATTCCGAGCGCTTCTGGCGTTGACATACCAGCCCACCTTTAGCGCAGATTGGGAGTGCGAAAACTCCAAATCCCAAAACCCAAGCTCCAAAGAATCTTCAAATTCCAAATCCCAAAAACTGCAATCGCGCCCGCGATGTTTGGATATTGAAGCTTGGAGATTCCTTGGGATTTGGAACTTGGATTTTGGTTGCCTGGTTCGCAACGCTCCACGTTACACGGCCCCGGGGCAGCGCTTCCATTCGTTAGGGGCGCCAAACCTAATGCCGATGCCGGCGCTTGACGTGCAATTGCGCGAGCGCCTTTTGCAGCGACGCCTGGATAGCGGCAACCTCTTCGCCGACGTGATCCCCTTCCATCGCCGCCTGAGCACGGGCCACGGCTGCTTCCGCCGCGGCTTCGTCGATGGCGGATGATTCGAGCGCCATATCTGTCAGGACGGAAACGGAATCGCCGGTGATTTCGGCAAAACCTTCTCCGACCGCGAGCGAGGTTTGCGTTCCGCCTCTGAAAACGCGCAGTTCGCCGGGCTTAAGCGTGGTCAGCACCGGGACGTGCTGCGGGTAAATGCCAAGCTCTCCGTCCATGCCGGGGAGCACGACCATCTCAACATCCTCGGAGTATGCCTTCGCGTCCGGTGTGACGATTTCCAGTCGAAGCGTGCGCGCCATGCTATTCCTTGATCATGTCGATGCCGCCCTTCATGTAGAAATTCTGCTCGGGCACCTCATCATGCTTGCCATCGAGGATTTCTTTGAAGCCGCGGACCGTCTCGGCAATCGAGACGTATTGACCAGCCGTGCCGGTGAAGACTTCGGCGACGTGGAATGGCTGGCTGAGGAAACGCTGGATCTTGCGCGCGCGGTAGACGGTGAGCTTGTCTTCCGGACTGAGCTCGTCCATGCCCAGAATCGCGATGATATCCTGCAAATCCTTGTAGCGCTGGAGGACCTTCTGCACGCCGCGAGCGACATTGTAATGCTCTTCGCCGACGATCTCGGGCGCGAGTGATTTCGAAGTTGAAGCGAGCGGATCGACCGCCGGATAGATGCCAAGCTCGGCGATAGCGCGCTCGAGCACGATGGTGGAATCGAGATGCGCGAAAGTGTTTGCCGGGGCCGGATCGGTCAGGTCGTCGGCCGGAACGTAGACCGCCTGAAACGACGTGATCGAGCCTTTGTTGGTCGAGGTAATGCGCTCCTGCAAATCGCCCATCTCGGCCGCGAGCGTCGGCTGATAGCCGACCGCGCTCGGGGTCCGGCCTAACAATGCTGAAACTTCCGCGCCCGCCTGCGAGAAACGGAAAATATTGTCGATGAAAAGCAAGACGTCCTGATTGCGTTCGTCTCGAAAATATTCCGTCATCGCCAGCGCAGAGAGCGCGACCCGCAGACGCGCGCCCGGCGGCTCGTTCATCTGTCCGTAAACAAGCGCTACTTTCGATTTGCTCAGGTCTTTCTGATCGATCACGCCCGCCTCGCTCATTTCGTTGTAAAGATCGTTGCCTTCACGCGAACGCTCGCCGACGCCTGCAAAAACCGAAAAACCGCCATGGCCTTTGGCGATGTTATTAATCAGTTCCATGATCACGACCGTCTTGCCCACGCCCGCTCCTCCGAATGCGCCGACTTTGCCGCCCTTGGTGAAGGGAGCAATCAGATCGATGACCTTGATCCCCGTCTCGAGGATGTTTGCCTGCACGTCCTGCTCGGTCAGCTCCGGCGCTTTGCGGTGAATCGGATAACGTTTCGTGAAAGAAACGGGACCGCGATTGTCGACCGGATCGCCGGTTACATTGAAGATGCGCCCCAAGGTCCCCTCACCCACCGGGACAGTGATTGGCCCGCCCGTATCGGTCACCGGCATGCCGCGCTTGAGTCCTTCGGTTCCCGACATCGCGATCGAGCGGACCCAGCTTTCGCCGAGATGTTGTTGGACTTCGAGAGTCAACTTGGTCGGATTGCCGTTCACTTCGAACTCGACCTCGAGCGCGTTGTAAATGCCAGGAAGCTTCCCGGCGTCGGCGAAGTCCACGTCGACGACGGGACCGATGACTTGGACAATATTACCAGTATTCATAAGAGAGTCGACCCGCCGGACGACGGTCCAGTGCGCGGGAGAGCCAAAGTAACGAAGTTGCGGCCCCCGACAAGGGGAAACCGGAATATTCGTGCGTTGGAAAGCACGTCGAGCCCGCGGCTTCAGTTGTAAGGCAGTTCGTCCTCTGGAGCGATCTCGCGCCAGCGACGAACGACATTGAAGGCGCGAGCGGAGACCGCATCGAACGAGCGTTCGGACGAATCGGTTTGGACGAGGATCTGCTCAGTCGGCTTGAGATTGAGGAAAATGATGCAACGAACATGCCATGGCCTTTGGCGCGCCGTCTCGGGGCGGCATGTGACCTGCTTTTTTGACAAGGCAACCGGCTTCTCCCGCCGCACGAGTCCGCGGAATCTGAAATGCGAACCTTACTGACGGCAGCCCTTTCTTGCAGCTTCCTCCTCCCCTGCGCGGCAGGACCGATCGATTTCACACCGACGAAAGGCCAGCGCGTCCTCGAAAACGTCGCTTTTCCGCAGCTTATCTTTCACCAGGACGGCCATTCCATTACCTACGAGCCACCGCGAAACTGGACCTTCACAAGCAGCGCAACGCAACTCAAACTCACGCCAAATATTTCGCAGGCGCAGGCGACGATCGAGCAAGTTGCACTGTCCGGGCCCCAACTCTTCGACGAGGCGGCAGTGGTGCCGTTGCGCCAGGTCGTGCTCGGATCAATTCCGGGAGATGCCAAAGAAGCGAAGGTTGTGGCGGAGGAGCAAAACCCGGTCCCAATCAATCGGCAACCAAGCTACGCAATCACAGTAAATTACAACTATTACGGTCAGGATTACATGGTCAGCATATTCTTTGCAAACTTGGGCGACACGCAACTGCGCGCACGTCTGGTGGCGCGAAAGACGGATTTTGAAGGACTTCAACGCGCCTTTCGCGGAAGTCTTTTCAGTCTGCACTGGCAATAGCGGACCAAGCAGCTCGGCATCCTTCCTCTTCGACCACTCAAACGCAGGCGCGCGCCTCAGGCGTCCCGGGACTCATCTTCCCCGGGAATGCGCATTTGGTCCCTTACTGCATGTACCAGCGAGAACGAATGTAATCGTAAGAGGCGAGGACGCCGGGAGGCGGCTTGGAGAGGAAATTGGTGTCGAAATACCAGGCGCGGTTGGGCGGGCTGTAAACGTTGGCGGCACCCCAATGGCCGATGCCTTGCTGGCTATTGTAGAGTTCGAGCATTGAGCCGTAGTAGGTAAAAATCTTGCCACCAGACCAGTTTTCGAGGAAGCGCGGAAAGTTTTCGACCCCGCCGCTGTAGTAACCGCCGCCGGACGGCACGATGCCTGAGATGATGCCAGCATTGACCGTGGTATTGGTCGCCGCGGGCACGGTCCCGGAAAGGGCGTCCGTCCATGAATTGGAAAGGATGTTGACAGCGTCGCCGATAATGGCGGCCGGCTGGCGCGTATAACCGGGGACCGTCGGTTGGGTGGGATCGCCCGAATTGGACCCCGGCTGCACGCCACCCGCAGTGCCGGTGTTGTAATCGCCTTGGACGTAAATCGGGTTGGCGCTGGCGACGGTGAGGCCAGCCGCACTCCCAACATTGGTCCCATCTGGCAACTTGGCGCCGTTCTTCAATCGGATGCCGCGCTTGTTGGTGAGACCGTTGGACCCGGCACTGATATCCGTAATGTAAACGACGCCGTTGAAGTTGCCGAATTTGCCGGTGTTGATGGCTGTAGTAATTACGCTGACATCGAGTGTAGCGAGCCGAATGGTGGCGTTACCGGTGGTGGCACCCTCCCGGTTGTCAGTGATCGTTTGGTTGGTCGTGATGGCGCTCTTGAAGGCGTCGGATATGTTTTTGTTCGTCCCGCTCGTAGCATTGGTAATGTCAGTCCCGGCGGAATTGTAGATTTTGACGTTGTTTGAAGCGTCGATCGTGATCACGGCACCAGCCTGGGTTTGGAACCGGTAAGGATCGAGCGGGGTTGGCGAGGTGGTATAGTCAATGAGTTGATGATAGTCATCCAGAACCACGCCGTAAGGCTGTTGCGCTTGCCCACTGGTCGGCGGCTTACCGGGTGCCCAATTTGGACTGGTCGGAGTCTCGGGATGCTGACTGTCTCCGGGCATGAACCCGATCGACCAGAGATCCACATAAGTGGTATTACCGTTCAAGGTAAGGGTATTGTGTCCAGTGTAGAGACTGCCGTTGGTATGGACGTCGCCATTGACTACCATGGGCGCTCCCGGGTGGATCTCCATGCCATCGGTGTAAAAGATCGCGTAACGCCAGAGGGAGAGAATTTGCTTCTGAAAAACCCGCCGGACGCGGGCGACGACGTTGTGGGGATCGTTCGGATTACTTAGATTGGCGGCGCTGGTCGAAATCGTAGGAATCACGACGTCGGCGGTAGCGAGATAATAATAGCTTAGGTCGCCGCTGGCTGTGCCAGCGATCGGCGCAGGGGTAGCTGTGCCAGCCGTCTTAGTGTTCCAGTTGGAGTCGAGAGGATAGATGGCGTAATTCGTTAGTGTATACTGCGACACACCAGGAAAGTTGCCGGGCGTGGGTGTGGGAATTTCGTTATCGAAATCGCTGCGCTTGAAAACAGTCGTCTGATTGGTCCGACAAATGGCGCGCCAGGCCGAGAAAGCCATCTCGGTACTGGCATCTCCGATATTGGTAGCCTGCCGCAGGAGCAAGCTGCGACGGACATTGCGTCCGATGGAGTTGGTATACTGCATGGCGAGATCGATGAACACACCCACGATCGCCATCGTGATCATGGTGACGATAAGAGTGTTACCGGCCTGCCGACGATTCGGATAGTGACTTGTTCTCATTGGGTATTGGTCAACTTGCAGCGAAACGGAATCTTCGAGCTCAGGAACATGTTGACCGCGCCATAACCACGCTGGCTCGTGTTCGCGTCGACGGCGGACAGGTCGACGGCCGCAACGTAGCGGTTTTGTGGCGTTGGCGGAGAGCCGGGCGTCAAAGGAATGCTGAACGGTGTGGCAGAAGTAATGTTGCGGGTGATGACTTTATAGTTGTTCGGATCATTCGAGGGGTAATAGCGCAGATCGCCTCCGACGACGGCGTAGGTTTTCCGCGTCGTGATGAATGCCGTGATGATGTAAGTAGTTCCAGCCCCGCCCTCGATCCCCGTGCCGACAATATCGATCGCGGTCCCAATGGCCTGGGCGAAGTTAAACCTGAGGTTCGCGCCGGAAACCGTCGTGCTGGCAATGTCGAGCTCGATGCCGAACGCGGGGATGTTGAGCCGCGCTCCTGCACCCGGCGCGTAGCCAGGGCAGTAGAGTGTGACGGACGTGTCGGTGGCAAGGGCATCCACAACTACCGGAAACGGACCAGCGGCAAAGCTTTGGAACGAGATACCCGGTGCCTGCACCGGATTACCTGAGCCGTCGATGATAGTGGTGATGGGCTGCAGGTTGGAATCCACCAACTGAGGAATGGAAACCGCACTGTGAATGTTTTGCAGCATCTGGTCCACGCCAGCGCGCGCCTGCTGATGGGCCGTGTTGACGGCAGTGTTCTTGGCGTAGAGAACCATCCCGGAGTTGAGGACAAGAAAGATCATCAGCCCGACGATGGTCATTATCCCCATGGAAATGAGGACTTCGAGGCAGGGTGAATCCGCGCGATTGGCGGGACGATATCAAGATCATACGTCAGAGGCCCGCATCGCATTCAACTGCACCCGATAAACCTTGCTCCGGTAAGTGTAGGTGACGACGACGGTGGCGGAGTAGAGATTGAGATTCTGGCCTTGGGTCACGACATTGTTGCTGGTTACGGTGGTGACCATCTGCCCGGTAACCGTGTGTGTCTGGCCACCGGCTCCGGCGGGTTCGCTATAGAGGGTCACAGTCTGCGCCGCGCTGGTCCCAAGCGTTAATGGCTGAGGGATTTGTGGAGGAACGGCTTGCGGGTTGAATGGGGATTCCGTCAGGATGAGGTCGATTTGGTTCTGGGCGGCGGTCTCGGCGCCGGTGTAGAGCCGGGCAATCGAGGCATAATTGTTGGCTTGCGTCAGACACCAGATCGCGCTTCCGGCGAGCAGTCCGAGCAGGGCCGTCGCCACCAGTAGCTCGAGCAGGGTGAACCCCTGGTTACCTTGACGCCCATACGAAAGTCCTCAGAAAATCTACGCATGATGTTATAAATATGAGCACTCGCCATGCCCACTATATGGAATGGAAACCAAAAATCTGCCCACGAGCAGCAGCAATTGCCCACTCTTACCTGGGCCGCCTCGCCCCCGCCGCCTAAGCGAACGCAAAGGTTAATACGGAAGAGAAAGTCAGGGACCCCACCAAAGACTTATGGGCATCATGGTTTTGGTGAGCCACTCGGCAAGAGTGCAACGCGCCCGTTACGCCCCCTGGTGCCCCAGTCGCATGCGATCACGGCGATAGATGGCCAAAGACAAACGTTGGTTTGGGTTAAGGTAGAAAGCGGCCGTCCCTGTCCGGGGACGGTCCCTTTCTTTTGACGCTTCCGTCCCCGCGATCCCCCATCCCTGTGTGCCTTTCCCAGGTTGGCGTTTGGCATGACCCAGCGATTTTCATGCCTGGATCGAGAAGTTGCCGATTTTTTTGTGAGAAACCAAGGCACGGAGGCCTGTTCACCCAGTGAATTCTAGCAATTTTTGTTTATCTGAATTTTATGACTAAGCTGAAAAGTATTGACCTTGCGACTCAAAAATGACAAAAAAGAAGAATCAGAAGATTAAAAAGCTTGCTTAGACCACAAGATTTCATTTATAAAAGTAGATCCCTCATGAAGATATTCCAGACTCGCAATTTCAGAAGGGCGCTCATCGCCTGTTTCTTTTTCTGCGCTCTTCTTGCAAGACCCGCGCACGCAAAGGTTCTCGGCTCGAATTTGCATGTGCCAGGAATTGCCAATATCTCCGAGGCTTCCATTGCGAGTACTACCCAGCATGGTCTCGGAGGCTTCGAGCCGGCTGAACCGGCCGTCCTTGAGACGAGTCATGCCGCTGGAGTATCCCTTCCCCCGCTTGCGATCGTCGCTCCGAATTCGAAATGGAGTGCCGTTTTCCCCATGATCGGCCTGGTTGCGGCCGTCGCCGTGACGCAATTGCTGCGTCGCCGCCGGATTGCTCAGCTCCGCTCCGACTCGACTGGTCAGTAAACCCTGGTTCGGCTGGGAGGTCCCCTCCCGAGAGGGGGATTTTGCTGTTTCCTCTCTCGACAATTAGCCGCCGAGCGCCATCTGAGCCGTCGCAATCTCGAGCAACTCCGTAGTGATGCTGGCCTGACGCATCTTGTTGTACTCGAGGGTGAGGTCCTTGATAAATTGATTGGCGTTATCCGTTGCGTTCTTCATCGCCACCATGCGCGCGCTGTGCTCTGAGGCCCTGGCGTCGAGGATCATCTGGTAAACCTGGTATTGCACATAATATGGCAGCATGAAATCCAGGACGTCGTGCGGGCTCGGCTCAAAAATGTACGCGAGCATCGGGTCGGTCGCTGCTGATTCGTTAGGCTGAGATCCGCCCCGCCCAGCCTTGAAAGCAAATTGACTGATTGGAAGAAGAACCTGCGCGACCGGCTTCTGATCGATCGTGTTGACGAAATGGGTGTAGAGCACGGTCACTTTGTCGACTTGCCGGCTGAGGAATTTTTCGATGCAAAACCTGGAGGCAGCCTTCGTTTCAAAAAACGTCGGCGCGTCCTTGAGTTCAAAATCCGCCAGAAGCTCGCGGCGACTGCGCGCGACAAACTGGCGAGCCTTCCGGCCTGCCGTCACGTAAACGGTCTTGGCCGCGTCAAAGGCCACGGCCTCGCGCATCAGGTTGGTATTGATGGCGCCAGCCAGGCCTTTATCGGTGCTGATAAGGAGAACGAGTTCCTTTTCGGTCGGTCGAATCTGCAAGAGCGGATGAAACAGAGGATCGGTCCGGCTCTTCAGTGAGACGAGCACCCGATTCATTAATTCCGAATAGGGCCGGCCGGCGAGCGCGAGTTGTTGGGCCCGGCGCATCTTCGACGCGGCGACCATCTGCATCGCCTTGGTGATTTGGGCCGTATTGCGGATCGATTTGATCCGGCGCCGGATGTCTTGCGTGTTCGCCATGTCGTTAGGCGGCTATTGCCAGGTCGTCTTGAAGTCGTTCAACGCCGTCGCCAGGTCGGCTTCCAAATCCTTGTCGATTGCCTTCTTCGTCCTGATGGCAGCGAGCAGGCTCTCTTTCCGGGTCTGGAGGTAATCCTGCAGTTTTGTCTGAAATTCCTTGACCCGCTCCACCGGAACCGGATCCAGATATCCGTTTTGCATCGCCCAGAGAACCGCGACCTGTTCTTCAACTGGAATCGGGGTGTATTGGATCTGCTTAAACAGCTCCACAATCCGCTGACCGCGATCGAGCCGCGCTTTGGTGGCGGAATCCAAATCGGAACCGAATTGCGCGAAGGCGGCAAGTTCGCGAAACTGCGCCAAATCGAGTTTGATCTTCCCGGCGACCTGCTTGATCGCTTTGATTTGCGCCGCGGAACCGACGCGGCTGACTGAAAGTCCCACGGAAATGGCCGGGCGAACGCCTTGGAAAAAGAGATCGGTCTCAAGGTAAATCTGCCCGTCCGTGATCGAAATGACGTTGGTGGGAATGTAAGCCGAAACGTCGCCAGCCTGCGTTTCGATGATCGGCAAGGCCGTGAGCGAGCCACCGCCAGCTTCCTCCGTGACGCGCGCGCTGCGTTCGAGCAAACGCGAATGCAGGTAAAAGACGTCGCCCGGATACGCTTCGCGGCCAGAAGGCCGTTTCAAAATGAGGCAGACCTGACGATAGGCAACGGCGTGCTTCGAGAGGTCATCGTAAATGATGAGCGCGTCCATGCCATTATCGAGGAACCACTCACCCATCGCCGCACCTGCGAAGGGCGCGAGATACTGGTTCGAAGCGCTATCGGATGCGGGCGCAGAAAGGATCGTGGTGTAGGGCATGGCGCCGTTCTTCTCCAGCACCGCGAGGGTGCGGGCGACATTGGAATTTTTTTGACCAATCGCCACGTAAATGCAGTAGAGCGGACGATAGTCCTTCAGGTGGCCGTCCTCGGCCGCCTTGTTCAAACGTGCCTGGCTGATGATTGTGTCAACAGCAACAGTCGATTTGCCTGTGGCGCGGTCGCCGATGATCAGCTCGCGCTGTCCACGACCAATCGGAATCATCGCATCGATCGCCATGATCCCGGTCTGGACCGGTTGACTGACGCTCCGACGCTTGATGATACCCGGAGCGATTTTCTCGACCGGATAGAAAGTATCCGTCTTGATTGGCCCCTTGTTATCGATCGGTTGGCCCAAGGTGTTAACAACGCGGCCGAGCAAGGCCTTGCCCACCGGCACCTGGAGAAGTTTGCCTGTCGTCTTAACCTCGTCGCCTTCCGAAATCCTCGTCGGATCGCCCAGGACAATGACACCGACCTCGGTTTCATCGAGGTTGAGGGCGAGACCAAATTCCCCGCTCGGAAATTCGACCATCTCATTCAGCATGACATCGCTCAGCCCCTCCACCCGCGCGACGCCGTCGCCCGCCTCACGGACGATGCCCACGTTGCTTTTAATCGTCGAGGTTTTCAGCCCCGCGATTTGTGTTTCGATTTCTTCCAGAATGCTGCTCATGATATTTCGTTAGATTAAAGTTTTTGCTGCAGCCGCTCGAGCCGGTTGCGCACACTGCTGTCCCAGACATCGCTCCCGACCTGGACACGAACGCCACCGAGCAAGGCCGGGTTGACGACAAAATCTGTCGTTAGGCCCGCACCGTACTTATGCTCCAAACCCGCCACGATGTTCCGGCCCGCTTCCTGGTCGAGCTCGGAGGCGGATTCGATTGTCACCCGCCGTTTTCCGAATTCGAGGCGCAGGAGCCGCAGATAATTTTCGAGAAGGTGGATATAATTGCGCGGCCTCTCCGCGATGATGGATTGGACGAAGGAATTAATTCTCTCGCGATCAAGCGTGCCATTGACGTAGCTTGCGCGCACGAGTTTGCGTGAGAGCTGGCGAATATCCTTGCTGATCTTCACGCGTCTTCCGTTCCTAGGAGGCCATCTGCCGGCTCGCTTCTTCCTGGAGGCGACGCTGATCGTCGGAGGTCAGGACTTTGCCGGTCACTTTCGCGGTGGTGTCGATGACGAGCCGGCCGAGCTCGCGCTTGAGCTGGCTCATTGTCCGCTCGTGCTCCAGCACGCTCGCTTCCCGCGCCTTGGCGAGAATCTGCTCGGCCGCGACAATCGCTTCCTGCTGCTTGCGTTCGGCGATCACCCCGGCGCTGGCCCGAGCTTCATCAATCATCTTTTGTGCTTCGTTGTTGCCCTTGGTCAGGATTTCCTGGTAACGCTCCTCCGCCTCCGCCAGCTGCTGCTTGATCTTGTCCGCGTTCAAGAGACCCTCAGCGATTCGTTGCCGGCGCTCTTCCAACACCCGAAGGATTGGTTTGTAGGCAAATATCCTCAGGAGCACTGCCACGAGGAGGAAGCTGATGACCTGCGAAAGGAAGATCCAAAAGTCGAAGCCAAACTGCTCGCCCGTTTCGCGAGCCAGGTCGACGATTCCGCCACTGGCGGCAAGCAATGTAATGTTCATCGAAGTAAAGGCCGGCCCGCGAAAATTCGCGCGCCCACCGATTTATCGGACGAGGAAGAGAGCGTAAAACACGATCGCTTCCGCGAAGGCGATGGAAAGAATCGCCTGGACCAAAATCGGCGTCGCTGCACCCGGGTTACGACCGACCGCCGAGGAGGCGCCCATGCCGATTAATCCGACACCAATCGCTGCGCCGAGGGCCGCGAGGCCAACGTGAATGCTTCCGCTCATCTCTGCCAGTAAGGGTAATATCATATCTCTTTCTTGTTTGGTTGTTGTAGTCAGCGGCCTCCGCGGGAACCACGGTCATAGCCGCCGAAATTTTTAGTGGTGCGCGCCCTGTGGACCTGGTTGGTGTTGCGCAATCAAAAGTGTAAAGACCGCGGTGAGGAGCATAAACACCATCGCCTGGACGATGCCAACCAGCAATTCCATGAAATAAAACGGGATCGGAATGAGCCAGGAAAGCGACGGGACCATGTGCGCCATGGTTTCGAGCATCGTTTCGCCGGCGTAAACGTTCCCATAGAGCCGGAAGCTAAGCGAAATGGGGCGAAAAAGGATCGAGATTATCTCGAGCAAACCAGCGAGGAAGAAGATCACTCCCATGAGCAGCTTCATCACCCCCTTGTTCTCGCCTTTCGCGCCGAAGATTTCGTGAAGCACGCCGCCCACACCCTGTGAGCTGATCGCCCAATAAATCCAAAGCACGAAAAAGACGGCGGACATGGCAAAAGTCATGTTCAAATCCGCGTTGCCTCCGCGGAGGAGCGGTCTGTCGACGTGAAAAACGTTGGTCGCGGGATCAACATGACCCCAGCCGATCGTCCCAATACCGGGGATGAGCCCGAACCAGTTCTCGAAAAGAATGAAAATGAAAAGCGTCGCGAAAAACCAAAAGGTCTTCTTAACGAGGTCGCTCCCGATAACGCTCTCGAGAAAATTGTAGAGGCCTTCCACCATCCACTCCCATCGATTCTGCCTCGGACCCGGGACTTGCTGGATGTTACGCGTGGCCATCTGAGCGAAACCGATAATGGCGGCCGCCACAATCCAGCTGACCAGCATTGAATTCGTGATCGCGAATTTGCCGATCTGGACAAGGATATCCGGCTTGAGCGGAACTCCTTTCTCCTTTTCCGCGACGTGTTCGTTAGGGACGGCTGCCACCTGAGCTGGCTCAGCCGCAAAAGTGGCGACAAACCCGCCCCCGCAGAGCACCGCGACAACCACCAGGAGCGACAAAAAACGAAAATAACGATTGGCCATTTGGTGCGTCAGAAAGCGGCGCTGCCGAATGCCGGCGAACCGCGGAACGCTTCGGATCGAACACGCATGCGCCTCAAGGCCGCTCTCGTCGCGCTTATAGAAGAGCATCTTTCCAACGCTGACAAGCGATTTTCGGGAGAATTTTCCGAACCCGAACTTCAGTGAAAAAACAGGCCGAGCCGACTGCTATTCGACTGGGACGCGTTCCGGTTGGAACTGCCGTTCCACCACTGGACGCTCTGCGCCGGCGCGGGCCTCGGCCTCATTCGCGATCTCCACCGCTTCGCGATAGTAGCCTTCCAGTTGCGCGATGTGAAAGCGCTGCTCGAAGTGCGCCGTGACCGATTCACTCGCCAGCGCGCCCATCTCGCTGAAGGAATGCTGGGTGCGCGTAATTTTCATCATCTCGGTGGCCAAGCCCAGGCAATCGCGTTCCTCGACTAACGCCCCGCAGCGCCCGTCTTCCACCGCTTCGGGAATGCCGCCGTGTCGCGTCGCCAGCACAGGCATGCCGGTCGCCATTGCTTCGAGGATCGAGTTTGGAATTCCCTCCTGATTCTCGTCCGCCGTCATCTCACTCGGATGCAAAAAGACATGGCACCGATAATAGAGATCGAGCAGATCGGGCTGGGAAAGAAAGCCGGTAAAATGGACCTTCTGGCTCACGCCCAATTGCGCCGCGAGCGTTTCAAGTTCGGGCTGGAGCGGCCCTTTCCCCGCGATGAACAACTCTGCATTCGGATTTCGCCCGGCAGAAAAGAGCGAAGGCGCGCAGGCAGGTCTTCAGGCCCTTTTTTGGAATCAAACGGCATGCCTGGAGGAAGCGCCAGGGACCTGTCTTTCGGCGCCTCGCGGCGACGCGCCGGAAATTGCTCGAGCGGGATCCCAGTCCGGTTGATCCGAATTTTTTCCGGGTCGCAACCAAGCCTGATGAGACGCTGCTCGAGCGAGCGGGAACGAGCCAGCACCAGCGGAACGGCATCGAAAACTCTATTCAACTTGGTCGCGTAATCCGGGCTGTCCGCCTTCAACATCACATCCGCGCCGTGAAACGAGACGATGCACGGTTTGTCCCAGCACTGGATGAAGGGCAGCAAATGGACCCCGGTGTGCCCAAAATAAATGTGCATGACGTCCGCGCCGCGGCGTTCCAGCAGATTGGCCAGGAGTTGATATTCTCCGCGGTAAACGATCGGTGGCCGCCGCTCCACAAATTTTAACCAGCCATGCCGAAAAGGATTGAAACGCGGCGCCGGAATCAGCTCGATATCATCGAACGGGAACCGTTCGGTGTTCTGCATTTTCTTCGTCATCACGAAGGTGCTGACATCGCGCAGGGCGGTGACCTGCCGATAGATATGAAGCATCTCCGACTTAAGAAATGTTGTGCAGTAACTTGCGACGACCAATTTCGACATAAAAAAATGGGGAACCGTTGTTAGGGAGTCAAAAAGTCGTGAACTCTTAGCGGCATTGATTCCGGTTGTCTAACTGAATTCGCTTCTGACTTACAAAACGGTCTTCGCATAAGCGGCCGCGGGCTCAGCCTTATTCAATTCCAGTTCAAGCAACCACCGATCAAGCGCATCTTTCAAGTCTTCGATGCCTTTTTTTTCTTTCGCCGAGACCGGTATCACTTCGCGATCAGGGTAGCGCTTTGCAAAAGCGGACAGATTTTCTTCTGCCTCGGGCAAGGTCCATCTTGTTTGCCACCACCCGCCAGGGCCGCTTGGCCAGACGAGGATCGTAAAGAGCAATTTCGCGACGTAAATGCTGCAGGTCCTCAATCGGATTACGTCCCTCGCTTCCCGCCATATCGAGGACGAAGAGCAACAGACGGCAACGAGTAATATGCCGGAGAAATGCGTGGCCAAGGCCAAGATTGCGATGCGCCCCTTCGATCAAGCCAGGAACATCCGCCACCCTGGCCCGCCGATAATCGGCGAAATGAACCACCCCAATCATCGGGTGCAAGGTCGTAAACGGATAAGGCGCGACCTTCGGATGGGCCGCGGAAATTCGCCGCAGAAGCGTCGACTTCCCCGCATTCGGATAACCGACCAGGCCGGCATCCGCGATCGTCCGCAACTCGAGAATGAACGTCCCCTCCTCTCCTTTTTCACCCTCCGAGTATTGGCGCGGCGCGCGATTCCGCGCGCTCTTGAAATGGACGTTTCCTTTCCCGCCCTCGCCTCCGTGACAAAGGACGAACTCTTCGTTAGGCAGAGCCAGATCCGCGATCTGCTCGAGCGCCATTTCTGGCGCCGCGACCCCGTTGGCCCCGCCCGCCGACTCCATGAAGGCCGACGCCTCGCCTAACGAATCGAGGCGATGCACGACGGTGCCGACCGGCACCCGCACAATCGTCGCCGGCGCGCCGCGGCCATGCATTTGCTTTCCCATGCCATGGGACCCGTTTTTGGCCTTGATCAAAGGCTCGTAAAACAAACCCGCGAGATTGTCCGTGTGTTCGTCCGCCCGCAGGATAATGTCGCCACCTTTCCCGCCATCCCCGCCGTCCGGCCCTCCCCGCGGCACAAATTTTTCGCGGCGAAAGCTTACGCAACCACGCCCGCCATCACCGGCCTTCGCGAGAACCTTGATGCGGTCGACAAACATCATTCACCATACACGCCTTCGCGCCTTACGAAAGTCCTGTCGTCGCGACACCCTCGTCGCAAATGGTGTCAGCCCTCAGAATATTCTTGCTGTCGCCGCTACTTCGCGATCAGCGAGTCATAGAGCTTCTTCGTCTCCCGCGCGATCGCGGGCCAACCAAACTTCTCTTCCGCGCGCTTCCTCCCCGCGCGTCCAAATTTTCTCTGCAACTCCGGGCTGGCCATGACCTGATTGATTCGGTCCGCCAGGTCGCGCTCAAATTTTTCCGGGTTCGTCGCCTCGAACGGGCTCTCGCTCATCTGCTCAAGCGGCACGAGAAAGCCCGTCTCGCCATTGACCACAACTTCCTTGATTCCACCGACCGCGCTCGCCACCACGGCTGTTTCGCAGGCCATCGCCTCGAGATTGATAATCCCAAACGGTTCGTAAATCGACGGGCAACAGAACACCGCCGCCCGCGCGTAAAACTGATGCACCGTCTCTTTGTCGACCATCTCGTTAATCCAAATGATGCCCTTCCTTTTTGCCTGCGCCTCGCTTACCGCCGCCTTCATCTCCGCCCCAATCTCCGGCGTATCCGGCGCGCCGGCGCAGAGAACGATTTGGAAATCTGGATCCATGAATTGAATCGCCCGCACCAGGTGAATGATTCCTTTTTGGCGCGTGATCCGCCCCACGAAAAGCAGGTAAGGCTGCGCTGGATCAATCCCGTGACGGACGAGCGCATCGGTCCGATCAGTCGGCCGATATTCGTCGAGATCGATCCCATTATAGATCACGTGCAGTCGTGACGGCTCGATTTGGAAGAGCCGCTCCAGATCCGCCTTCGTCCCGTTGGAGACCGCGATCACCGCATCCGCCATCTCCAGCGCTGTTTTCTCCAGCCAGAGGGTGAAATCATAACCGTTCCCGAGCTGTTCACGCTTCCAGGGACGCAACGGTTCGAGTGAATGCACCGTGATGACGAGCGGAATGCCGTAGTTCAGTTTGGCCAGGATCCCGCCGAAATGGCTGTACCAGGTATGGCAATGCACGAGATCGGCGGTGATTTCGGTGGTGTTGAAATCAAGGCAACGCTGGACCGCGCCGAAGACGGAGGAAAGCGCTTTGGGACAGGTGTAGTCGCTCGTATTCAGTTCGAACCCGCGCACCTCGGGATTCGTGCCTAACGAATTCTGATCTCCAAAACAACGCACCTCCACCGCCATCAACTTCGCCAGCTCACGCGACAGGTAATCGACGTGCACCCCGGCCCCGCCATAGATGTAGGGCGGGTATTCGTTGGTCAGGAAAAGTGTTTTCAAAATTTCGCCTCGTTGATGCTCCTGCTTGTCATCCCGATCCGGCAAAGCACGGAGAGGGATCTCGCGACTACAATAAACGCTTGCTCGTTACTCGGAGGCGTGAATTGCAGTTGCGATATCCATCGCCGTCTCCGCGGCTCTGGATGACAGCAAAAGAGAAAGCATGAGCCCACCGCTAGTTCGCCGCGTTCACGAGCAACACCGGCACTTTCGCGCGGTGGCGCACCTGGGTGATGGTGTTTCCGTAGATCAAGTCTTTTATGAAACGATGGCCATGCGTGGTCATCGCAATCAGATCGCAGGCCGCTTCTGTGGCGGTCTTGAGAATTTCCGTCGGTGGATCGCCCAGAGCGAGGTGGGTCTTCACTACGATCCCCGCCCCGCGCAGTTCTCCCGCGATAGAGTCGAGATAAGCCCGATCCTCTTTCATCTCCTCGGAGTCCGCCAACTGAAATCGATTGTAGTTTCGTGCCGCCCAGCCGTCAGCCACATGGAGAAGGAGCAATTCCGACCCGTGCACCTTCGCCAGCTCTGTAATGTGCGGGAACATGGCCCGATCAGTCGGGCTGTTGTCGAGTGCCACGAGAATTTTTTGGTACATCTCAAACAAGCTTGGAGCTTGAGGCTTAAGTTTTAAGTGAAAATTTCCAGGCCGCGGTCCCTCACTTAAAGCTTAAAACTTAAAGCTTAAAGCGATTAAATCTGCCGATGAACCGTCGCCAGCCATTTATCCTGGCCATCGACCTCGGCACTTCCTCCGTCCGGACGGCCTTGTTTGACGGCGAGGCGCACCCCATCCCTGGGTCCAGCGCCAGCCGCGTCTATCGAGTTCGGCATACCCTCGAGCATGGGGCGGAACTCGACCCCGCGATCTTGTTGCGCGCGACTCGACAGTCTCTTCGTCATACCCTGCGCCTCGCGAAAGGAATGCCCCGGGCGATCAGCGGCTCGGGCTTTTGGCACAGCCTGGTCGGACTTGATCAGGCCGGCGAACCGCTCACCCCGGCATATACGTGGGCCGACACCCGCGGGTCCGAGGATGCCGAGCGTTTGCGTGCAGAATTCGACGAACACGAAATCCAACAGCGCACCGGCTGCATGCTGCGCGCCTCCTTCTTGCCGGCGAAGCTCCGTTGGCTGCAGCGCACTCAGCCGAGAATTTTCCGCCGTGTCGCACGCTGGGTCTCTCCCGCAGAGTGGATTTTCGAGAAAATTTGGAGAATCCGCGGCATGCAGCCACTCGATGGCGAGCGCGACCGGGCTCTACAATCTGGCGCGGCGCGATTGGGACGATGAACTCCTGGAGGCCTGCCGCCTAACGAGAACGCAGGTTGGCGACGCTCCGCGACGCAGTGCCTTGCCATGAGTCGATTATTTTCCCGGCGATCGGCGACGGCGCGGCCGGCAATCTCGGCTCGGGCGCGACGCGCCCAGGATTCATCGCGATAAATGTGGGGACGAGCGCCGCGGTCCGCGCCGTCCCGCCGGTCGCAGCCCGATTACCGTTTGGCCTGTTTAAGTTTGTCATCGACTCCAAGCGCACTCTCCTCGGCGGCGCAGTGAGCAACGCGGGCAACCTCCGCGCCTGGGCCCTGCGCGAGCTGCGCCTGCCTAACGACAAACGGGACCTCGAAAAACTTCTTGCCAAGGCCAGCGCCGGCGCAGCCAACCTGACGATCCTTCCGTTTTGGGCAGGTGAGCGCGCGCCGACCTGGCCGGAGAATCTCTCAGGCACAATTGTTGGCTTGAGCCAGGCGACGACTGCCGCAGACATCGTGGTCGCGGCGCTCGTCGCGGTTTATTACCGATTGGCAGACATTCTCGAAATTGGTCGAAAGCAGCATTGGGCGAGCGAAGAAAATCATCGTTTCCGGCGGCATCCTGCAATCGCCGGCATCGCTCCAGCTCCTCGCGGACTCGTTAGGCCGCGATTTGGAAGTTTGCGGCGACCAGGAAGCTTCGCTCGCGCGGCGCGGCCGTCCACGCCCTGGAACAACTCGGCCGAAAAGTCGCTCCGCTAAAATTCCAGCGCCGAATTCGTTACGATCGCTCGAAAGCCAACCAGGCCCGCCAAAAACGAGCGACCCAACAGGCTCTGGAAACTTTGCTCGCTAACTGGAACGGTCGTTAAAAGGAACCTGCCAGTAGCGACAGCGGCATAAATGATCTACGGGAAACGGAGATAGCACGCGTTCGGTCCATCCAACCGTCACTTAATTCGCCCTGATCTCGCCGAAGACGCCAGTGGTCTCATCCGGGCCCCCGGCCGCATAGTAGAGGACATTGATCGGGCCGGCTTTCGTGCTGCCGTTACCGAAACTAATCCCCCAGAGTCCCGGGAGCACAATCGGACTACCGGTCGCATCCTGGAGAAAACCCTGAAATGCACCGGTCGTCGGACTGTAGGCGCCGATCATCCCGCTCGTTGTGTTTCCGACCAGCAGCATGTTGCTGAAGGCTCCAAAATTCGCCGGCGCTTGAGCGATGCCCCACGGCTCTGAGAAAGAACCGGCGGCCAAACGCACCTTCAACTTTCCATTGAAGTCGAAGCCATTAACAAAGCCTCCCGAGATCCCATTGTAGAACGTCACCCAGATTTGCTTGCTGACGGCTTGAATGCCATAGGGCTTGTAGCTTCGGGGGATCGTAGGATCCGCAAACCTTCCCGATAAAGTGACGGGCGCGAATGTGGTTGCGTCGTAGGCTTCGACTTTTTTCCCGGTAAAATTCGTCGCGTAATATGTGGGCATGTTGCCCGGTGTCCTGTTGGCCACGGTTAGGCCAAGGTAAGACGCCCCGGTGCTTGAGTTATTGACCTTGATGGTCGCGCTGGAGCGATGACACTCGAAGCACGAGGTGCCGCCGGGAGGCGGTTTTTCGCCCATATTGAAATTGGAGATGGTGCCATCAAGCGTCGCGAAGGTAAAATTATGCACGCCCGGACCCGGACCCGCGGTGCCGTTGTAGACCGTCCCGGTGGGACTGCCAACACCGGTGCCGGTAGCGGTGGGGATGCTGATCACCAATGGAGCGAGGGCGGCGGCGCCGTCCTTGCTCGCGTCATACAAAGTTGTGTAGCCGGTGAGGTTGTCCGACAGCCACCAAAAGTTGTCGGGCAGGCCCGGCTTCACCGGTCGCGACATTCCCCAGGGATTGATCAAGAATTCGTCCTGTGTGTTGTCGATGATCGGTGTGACCAAGTAACTGTTGGTTTGGGCGTTGGCCTCGAAGCACATCAGCAACGAGAAAACTGCCAGGCATGCGATTCTGATCTTCATGTTCATTTTTGCCTCCACGATTCTTGGTTTGCGACAAGGTTGAATCCATTGTTTCGACCGGGGGAAGCGGAAACAAAACTTCTCATCGTTTAGTTTGCGTTACGAGCGCCAGGATGTTTCGGATGCGAAAAGCTTTGCGATTTTTTTGTGGCCGATGAGAGCATTCCGGCCCGTGTAGCAGCCAATGCTTCGGAGGAATTGCACCCGTGAGTGGAAAAGCGCGCGCGTTAGCGGGCACGCTCGGAAGAGTGTTACTCGCGCTCGAGCGCCTTGAGCCAGCCCTGAATCATGCCATGCTTCCGTTTCTCGCCGGCGCGCTCGAAAATGAAAAGGAGATTGGCCAGCATTCGCATCAGGATGGTGCGGGAGGACGCCGGCGCGAAGTAGATCGATTCCACTTTTAGCCGCTGCCGGGCCAGGATCGCCTCGCAATCTGGCCGCGATAAAATTCGTCCCTGGTGAAAGGGATCGAACAGGATTCGTTCATAGCGGGCGATGAAATGGCCGGGCATATTGATCCCGTCGATCTGCATCCCAGCGCGCCGGCCAACGATGACATAGAGCATGGCGAGCGAAATCGGTATGCCCTCCCGCCTCTCGATTACGTCGCTCAGGAATGAATTCTTCGGATCGTAATAATCCTCCGCGTTCCCGCGAAATCCGAGATCCTCCGCCAGGAGGGTCGTCAGGGCTTGGAGCCGCTCTCGCGCCGAGGTCGCTTGCGTGACTAATACGTGCAGCCGTCGGCCCCATGAATCGAGCCTGCGCTGAAATTTCGCGATCGGTGCGTCCGCTTCAAAACAAAGGGTCAGGAGCCACCAGACTGCCTCGATGTCGCCGTGTTCCGGAAACAAATGCGCGCAGAGTAGCATGTCGTCTTGCGCCTCACGGGTTTCGATCTTTTCAATCACTTCGCGCACATGGGCGGTCACTGCTTCGTCATCGAGGGCGAGGAGGTCGCGCAAGGCCGCAACTCCATCGCTGCCTCGTTCGATCAGTTGCTCCTTCACTAAACTGACGGTCGCGGGATCGTTGTCGCGCAAAAGTCGAACGATCGCGTCTTTCTGGAACATCCTCCGGTTTTACAATTTTCGCGCCAGCAGTGCAAGACATCGTTCCAGTCTCGGTTTCCGGAATGCTACGGTCGTTAGGTCCAGCCCGCCCAGTTGGCGGGACTATTAGACTGGTTCCGGTCCGTTAACTCGGGAACTCGGCGGCTCCAATCGATCTACCTGATTCGCCATCACCCCTCGAGGATGATGGTCGCCATTCCAGTCTGCTCGGTGTGGCTGAGGCTGATCCAAACTTTATTAACCCCGCGTTCGTTAGCCATTTTCTCTGCTCCGCCACTGAGCACGACAAACGGCTCGCCGCTCTCTTTCTTCTGCACGTCGAGATCCCGCCAACCCATCGAGCTTCCAATGCCCGTCCCGAACGCCTTGGAAAGCGCTTCCTTGGCCGCGAAGCGAGCCGCGAAATGGCGCGCGGGGAATTTCATCGACTGGGAATACGCGATCTCACCTTCGGTAAAGACACGTTTGAGAAAGCGATCGCCGAAGCGCTCGATCGAATGCTCGATGCGAACGCAATCCACCAGATCGATACCGATGCCAATAATGCTCATCCCGCGTAGTTTTGCATTGCCCCGAGCATTTCACGCACCGCGGCCTCGATCCCGACGAAGACTGCGCGGGCGATAATTGAATGTCCGATATTCAACTCCACGAGATGCGGGATTTTGTGGATAAGAGCAATATTGCGATAATTGATGCCATGCCCGGCATTGACCTGGAGGCCGAGACTTGACGCCTGCATCGCCGCCTCGCGGAGTCGCTCCAACTCCTGTTGTTCGATCTTTTCTGTAAACGCATTGGCCAGTGCTCCGGTGTGCAATTCCACCATGTCCGCCCGAAGTTTGATCGACCCCTCGACCTGGCCCGGAGTCGGATCGATAAAAAGGCTGACGCGAATCCCGGCGGCGTGAAGGCGCTTCAGCGTCGGCCGCAGCTCGCGCTCGTGCCTAACGACATCCAAGCCACCCTCAGTCGTGATTTCCTGCCGGCTCTCCGGGACGAGACAGACTTCATCGGGTTGGAGGCGGAGCGCAAAATCGATGATCTCGGGCGTGTTGCCCATTTCGAGATTGAGCTTCGTCATGATATTGGCACGAAGCCGCTCCAGGTCGCGATCCTGCATGTGACGGCGGTCGGCCCGCAAATGCGCGGTGATGCCGGCCGCGCCGGACCGCTCGCAAAGGCTCGCGATCGCGATCGGATCAGGTTCGGCGTTCTTCGAGTCGGGCATTCCCGCGTAGCGCGCCTGCCGCAGAGTAGCGACGTGATCGATGTTAACGCCGAGACGCAATTTTCCCATGATTTCTAAATGACGAAGTGACGAGTCGTGCGGTCGCGTTCTTCGTTATTTGTCATTCGTCATTCCTTCGTCATTCTTGTAATTCGCCATTCCTTATGGCAGCACCTCGAACTGGCTCATCAATCTGAACATCTCGTAGCGATGGTCGATTTCCTCGTTCGTTAGGTTGCGCAACCGATTAAGACTAAATGCCTCCACGGTGAAGCTCGCGAGCACGCTTCCGTAGATCAGCGCTTTTCGCAGTTGCGCAAAATCGACTTCGTTTCCACAGACGCTGGCAAGATAACCCGCCACCCCACCCGCGAAAGTATCCCCCGCCCCGGTCGGGTCGTGAATGTCTTCCAGCGGATAAGCGCCGCAGCTGAAAAAATCGTCCGGACCGAAAAGAAGCGCGCCGTGTTCGCCTTTTTTTACCGCGACATATTTTGGACCCATTCGACGAATGGCGCGGCCGGCTCTGATCAGGCTCGTTTCCTTTGTCATCTGTCGCGCCTCGCTGTCGTTCAAGATGAGCAAGTCCACATCCGGCAGAAGCGCGTCCAAATCAGCGCGGGTGGTTTCAATCCAAAGATCCATCGTGTCAGCGACGACAAATCGCGGGTGTCGCATCTGATTAAGAACATGCGATTGCAACGCGGGCGCGATGTTGGCGAGGAGGACGAATTTCGTCTCGCGAAAGGTCTCCGGCAGCTCAGGCTCGAAATTTTCAAAGACATTGAGCGCGACCGATCGTGTCTCCCGCGTATTCAAATCCCACGCGTACTCCCCCGACCAGCGGAAGGTCTTGCCGGGCACGCGCTGCACCCCCGACGCATCAATCCGGCGACTCTTCCAAAACTCAAATTCCGATTCGGGGAAATCTTCGCCGACGACGCCAACCAAATTAACCGGGGCAAAGAAACTCGCGCCGGCCGCGGCGTAGGAAGCGGAACCGCCGAGTTGATCGGCATGCTCCTCCACCGGGGTTTTGACGGTATCGAGTGCGATTGAACCAACAACGAGAACAGACATGGGTAATTTAGATTTTAGGTTTCCGATTCGCCGAGGAGATTCCGGGCGGCACGGGTAGCGGCAGCGATATCGCTGCTTTGCAGCAGGCCAGATACGATGACAACGCGCTTCGCGCCAGCCGCCAACACAGTCGGAAGATTTGAGAGTTTGATGCCACCAATGCAAAAGATCGGGAGCCGTACTAATTCATGCGCGCGGCGAATGTCTTCGGTGCCGATAGGTTGATAATCAGGCTTGGTCGGAGTGGCAAAGAGCGGACCGAAGCCGATATAATCCGCGCCCTCCGCTTCGGCAGCGACGGCCTGGTCGAGGCTGTGGGTTGATTTTCCGATCCAACATTCCCGTCCAACGATCTCGCGTGCCGCGGCGATCGCGCAGTCATCCTGTCCGAGATGCAGCCCCTCCGCCGCCACCTCGCGAACGATTTCCGGATGATCGTTGATAATCAAAGGAATGCCGGCATGACTCGTTAGGCCATGGAGTTTCTCCGCCAGGCCGGTCAGTTCCGCCACCGCCTGTTCCTTCCCGCGGAGTTGAATAACATCGGCGCCACCCCGAATCAGTTGCGCCACGGTCTCTTCCGCGGCGGTTGGCGCGACGTAGCCCAGATCCAGGATGGCGTAGAGCCGACAACGGGCGAGAGAGTCCACTTCCAGCCCGGTCACTCGCGCAGACTGCCGTTCGACGGCCAGAGCTCAAACGACTCGGATTTCATCATGCGATCGACGAAGCCAGTGTCGTAGTTGCCATTGCGGAAGTCGGCATTGCGCATGATCGCGTTGTGAAATGGGATCGTGGTCTTAATTCCAGTGATGAGATATTCGCCGAGAGCGCGCCGCATCCGCGCGATCGCCGATTTACGGGTCGCACCGACTGCGATCAACTTGGCAATCATGGAGTCATAGTGAGGCGGGACGGTGTAACCCGTGTAGGCGTGGGAATCGATCCGCACGCCCCGACCGCCCGGCGCATAGTAGAAACTGATCCGCCCAGCGGACGGCTGGAAATTCCGCGCCGGGTCCTCCGCGTTGATCCGGCATTGAATGGCGTGCGAGCGCGCCATCGGCCTGGCGATGTGGGGCGAAAGCTTCTCGCCGGCGGCAATGTGAATCTGTTCCTTGACCAGGTCGCAGCCGTAAACTTCCTCCGTGATGGTGTGCTCCACCTGGATGCGGGTGTTCATCTCGATGAAGTAATAGTGACCTTGCTGATCGACCAGAAACTCCATCGTGCCGGCGTTGGTATAGTCGACCGCTTCTGCGAGTTTGACGGCGGCGTGGCCAATTCGTTTGCGGAGCGCCGGCGTGAGCAAGGGCGAGGGACATTCTTCAATCACCTTCTGGTTGCGCCGCTGGATCGAGCAATCGCGTTCACCGAGGTGGACGACGTGGCCGTGTTGATCGGCCATGATCTGAAACTCAATGTGATGCGGGTTGACGATCAGTTTCTCGATATAAACCGCAGCGTTCCCGAAGGCTTTCTCCGCTTCCGTCCGCGCGCTGTGGAACCCTTGCAGGAGACTGGGTTCGTTATGCGCGGCGCGCATCCCACGCCCGCCGCCGCCGGAGACGGCCTTGATCATGAGCGGATAACCGATCTTTCTCGCGACGTTGATTGCCTCGGTTTCCGTTTCAACGATCCCGTCGCTGCCCGGAGTAACCGGAACACCGGCCTTACGCGCCACCGCCCGAGCCGAATTCTTGTCCCCCATTGCTCTCATCGCCGCCGGCGTCGGGCCGATGAACTTGATTTTGCAGCTCTCGCAGACCTCGGCGAAATGGGCGTTCTCGGCCAGGAATCCGTACCCGGGGTGAATCGCGTCGACATCGCCGACTTCGGCCGCGCTCATGATCCGATCAATTTTCAAATAACTATCCGCGCTCGGCGCGGAGCCGATGCAGATCGATTCGTCTGCCAACTGAACATGAAGGGAATCCACATCCGCCTCGGAATAAACCGCCAGGGTACGGATGCCGAGTTCCTTGCAGGCCCGGATAACGCGGAGAGCGATTTCCCCACGATTAGCGATCAGGATTTTTTCAAACATGCCTAACGAGAAGGCGAGCGGTTTCGAGCCCCACGGGAGATGAGTTGCGCACCGGAAAAATTGTCATCCCGATCCGGCGGAGCACGGAGAGGGACCCCACAGTTGGAATTTCCGCGTGGTCATTATCAGAAGACACAAATTGCAAATGTGAGGTCCCTCGCTCCGCTCGGGATGACAATACCAGAGCCCTAACGAACTTTGAATAATGCCTGTCCAAATTGAACGGGCTTCCCGTTCTCGGCCACCACTTCGGCAATCACGCCCTTCACCTCGGCCTTGATTTCGTTCATCACTTTCATCGCCTCTATGATGCAGACGACGGTGTCTTCGTTTACTTCCTGGCCGACATCGATAAACGGCGGCGACTCGGGTGACCCCGCGCGATAAAAGGTGCCAACCATGGGCGAGGTAATCTCTCTCGTCGCCTCAGTCGTGGCCGGTGCGGCGGGGGCAGCCACCCCGCTTCCCGGACTCGCCGCGGGCGCTGCTGCCACCGGGGCAGCGAGCATCTGCGGCAAAATCGGCGCGGAAAAAACGGTCTGTTCTCCGGCGCCTTTTTGCAGCTTCAGCCGGAAGCCCTCCTTCTCCATTTCGAACACGGAGAGGTCATTCTTTCGCATCAGATCGATGATGGCTTTGATGTCTTTTAGTTCCAAAGGCGCTTCCTTTCCGGAGGTTGGTGAGACGTTAGGTAAAGCGGTTTTGCCGATTGGGTCAAGCAACCGTTCGCGCTCCGATCTGTAGAAGTTTCGCTCTGCGAAACGCGGGGAAAGCGTCGCCGACAGCCCCGGCGAAGTTGTTTCTCCCGCGTCGCCCGGAGGGCGGCGTCTACAATGCCACAGCGCAATCGCTCACAATCCTGCCATCACGCATCTCGATTCGCCGCCCAGCCGCCGCCGCCACTTCCGCGCTGTGGGTGACGAGAATCAAAGTCGCCAGTTGTTCATCCGCGATCCGACGAAGCAGCTCGAGGACGCGCTCGGACGACGCCGTGTCGAGATTGCCGGTCGGTTCGTCCGCAATCAGAAGCGATGGGCGATGGACCAACGCCCGCGCGATTGCGGTCCGCTGCTGTTCGCCGCCACTCAACTGGTGGACGAAGTGCGTTGCCCGATTCGTTAGGCCAACGAGGGCCAGCATCTCGTGGGCTCGCGCGGTCGCTTCGGCGATCGGCACACCCTGCAAGAGCAAGGGCAGGCTGACATTCTCGAGCGCGTTCATCGTCGGCAGAAGATTGAAAAACTGGAAGACGAGCCCGAGTTGGCGGCGACGAAAATCGGTCAGCGCCGCATCGTCCGCTGTCGTTAGGTTCAATCCATCGACCACGATCTCGCCCGCCGTCGCCTGATCGAGTCCGGCGATCAAATGCAGCAGTGTACTTTTACCGCATCCGCTCGGTCCGACCACCGCGACGAATTCATGCCGCTTGATTGTGAGGGAGACGTGATCGAGCGCATGGACCGAACGTTCGCCGGCTTCGTAATAACGGTTAACGTCTTGCAGCGAAATCATGCCGGCGTCCGCTCATCTACCCACCCCCGCCAAGCGCGCAAGCGCGGCGCCCAAATTCCGGATTGTCGCGGAGACGGACGATTACCTCGTGGTCGACAAGCCGCCTTTTCTGCTCATTCATCCGAGCAAACCGGATGGGACCCCGACGCTCTGGGCGGCCTTGCGCGAGTTGCTCGCCTTCGAGTTGGTCAACGGCGGCCAGGTTTCAATCGTGAACCGGCTCGACCGCGAGACAAGCGGGCTTGTTCTGATTGCGAAAAATGCGGCCGCCGCGCGGCGCTTTGGTCTCGCGATGGAGCGCCACCTGATTGAGAAGGAATACCTCGCGATTGTTCACGGCTGGCCGGAGTGGGAAAACACGAGCGTCAACGCCCCGCTCGCCCGCCGGGGTGAGCATGTATCCTCGGCCATCTGGCTTAAACAGATGATCCACGAAAAGGGCGCGGCGGCCGTGACGGATTTTCGGATCGAACGTCGTTTCGTTAGGCAAGAGCACCCTGCGCGATCGTGCGCGCGATTCCGAAGACCGGACGCACCCACCAGATCCGTGTGCACTTGTCGCATCTCGGTCATCCCATTATCGGCGACAAAATTTACGGGCCCGACGAACAGCTTTATCTGCGGTTCATCGAAACCGGCTGGACTAAAGAACTCGAGCGCCAGCTACTGCTGCCGCGGCACGCCCTTCATTCTGCCAGGTTGCGCGTTGACGGACTCGACTGGCAAAGTCCGCTCCCACCCGACCTGACGGCGTGGATCGCAGCCGAAGGCTCGGCGTCTTAGTTCCGAGGAGCGCTACTTCGCGCTTGTCACCTTTACATTCAGAAACCGGATCCGCGTTCCCTCCATCATATGATCCGTCGCCAGATTGAGGCCGCCTGACTTCTGGTAATCGGTCCACGTCGCGTGCATCGATTTCCCAGGCTCGGGCATGTAGTCCCACGAGGTCACGAGCTTCGTCTCCGGATCGATGTAGAGATGGTATTGGTCGCCGGGGGTGAGACCGACCTTGGCAAAACTCAAGGTCAACATCTCCCGCTGCGCGCCGTCCATTTCCTTCGTGCCTTCGGCCTTCAGATTGAGGCCTTTGTCCTTGAGCTTGAGCGGCGCGAGAAGCCAATAGGAGTCATTCACCCAGCGTGCATAAGCCGCTTTCGCATCCTCAGTCGTGCCCGGATCGGCCAGATTGACCGTGACATCGCGGCCTTTCCATTTCACCCGATCGGTTTGCGCTGCGACATCCCAATGGTGCTCCGCGGAGGCAACTGTCTTGCCTTCCTTTTCCACCACAAACGTGAAGTCGATCGTCTTTACCTGCGGCCAGCTTTCGCCTCCGCTCGCCTTCCAAACCGCCTCAGCAAGCGAGGCGGCATCGTTTTCTGCCGCGTGCACGGCTACCACCACGAGCAGGCCGGCCACGACCAAGCCCGACGCGAATAATTTCTTCATGATCGCAGCATGACAATAGCGCCCCTCAATTGCAATTGCGGGAACTCGAAATATCGTTCCGCCCTTCGATGAGACTCGCGGCGACCGTCCTCATGTTCCTCCTCTGCTGCCGCCTGCTTTCCCGTGAGCGAAGTCCACGGCGGTGAAGCCGAGTCGCGCGCCCAAACGAACACTCTTGCGCCCGAACCTCTTAACCCGCCGCGTTTCGAGTTTGCGGCCGAGAGCGCATATCTTCTCGGCTTTATCGGCAATCCAAACTCCTACGAAATCGGCGCCCAGTTTTTCACCGGGCGCGTGCGTTGGGGAGTGAACAGCGACGATGACAGTCTCTTCCGCGGCTACAACCAGTTCTATCTTACCGGCATGGTCGAGCCGATTTTTCGCGGACCGGAAAATCACTATTTCGGGATTTCAGTTGGCTTTCGACATGTCTTTGTCCGGCCGGGATGGCGTTTGCAGCCCTATGCTTCCGGCGGAGTCGGGGCCGGATTTATCGATAGCACGGACGCGTTTCGGAACGGTCAGGGACAGGATTTCACTTTCAATATTTTGACCCAGGCCGGGTTCGATTACCTCGTCAACGATCACTGGAAATTCAACATCGGCGCCCTTTACCAGCATCTCTCCAATGGCGGGCAAACCGATCCCAACCCAAGTTTGAACCTGATCGGCCCGCAGATCGGTGTGACCTACTCCTTCTGACTCGTGCTCGTGCTCATGATCATAATCGTGCTCGTAATCGTGCCGGCTTGAATATCGATCACGAGCAGGAGCACGAGAAAAATGAGCGCGCCTAACGAAAACGTTCTTGTCGTCAAGCGCAGTCTCTTCGATGAGCTGGGAAGTTTCCATGGACTGAACTTCGAGCCGCAGCCGTACCTCAACGCCATGCTGGCGCGCGGGAACAATTACTTTCTCGCCCGTGGCACCGCGGAAACTGATCCGACCCACAAGCAAATCATCCCCTACGCGATCCTCGCCTGCGGCGACCGCGTTCTGCATTACGTCCGCGGGAAAAAAGCCGGCGAGCAGAGGCTCGTCGCCAAAGGCTCGATCGGCATCGGCGGGCACATGAACGATGAGGACGAGTCCCTCTTCGCCTGGGACGAGCAAGCGTACCGCGCCGGGGTCGAACGGGAGGTGAACGAGGAAGTGCTGATTGAGACGCCTTTCGAAGACCGGATCGTCGCGCTTCTGAACGACGACACGACTGAAGTCGGCCGCGTTCATCTCGGGGTCGTGCACGTGTTTCGGTTGCAGGAGCCGAAGGTGCAAAAGCGAGAAGCGATGATCACCAACCTTGCGTTCCTGAGCAAAGCCGAGTTGCAGGAGCGGCGCGAAAATTTGGAGACGTGGTCGCAGATTTGTGTCGACCATCTCGATCGCTTGTTGGCCTAACGAGAAGCTGGCGGCTTCGACTCACACGCCATATTGTCATCCCGAGCCGGCGCAGCGCGGCGAGGGACCTCACAGTTGGAATGAGCGCGTTCTCGTCAGTGGAAGGCGCGGTTTGCAATTGGGAGGTCCCTCGCCGTCTACGCGGCTCGGGATGACAACGCGTCATTTCGAAGCCACGCTGCTGGCAGCACCACGGGATCCCGCGCGTCGCTGCGCTCGAATCTCCTCAGGATGACGAGGAGGAGAGAACGATCTGCCCGGCACAGGTCCAAAGCATCGGATCAAGCTCCGCGCGCGCCCGAGTTGCGAGCGCGTCGGCTGTTTCCGCATCATGGAGCACCGCGAACATGGTCGATCCGGATCCCGAAAGCAGCGCCGCGGCGACTTCTGGTTGCTCGCGCAACCAGACTCTTCATTCGCGCCAGAAAAAGATGTTTTTCAAAAACGGGCCGCTCGAGATCGTTTTGCAAAGCCAGGTCGCCCACTCTCTGCGCCGTGTAATCCACGCCCGGCAACTCGCGGGCATCGCGCCACTGTTGATACGCCCACGGCGTTGCCACTCCAAATTCCGGTTTCAAGAGAAGCAACGACAAGTGCGGCAGCGTCGCGACTGGCTCGACGATCTCCCCTCGCCCGCGACAGATGCGCCGCGCCCCGCACCAAAAAAAACGCCACATCCGATCCGATCCCGGCCGCGAGACTCGTTAGGCGTGCGGGCGTCAACGCCTCGCCGTGAAGCTCGTTCAGGCCCAGCAACGTGCTCGCCGCGTCGCTGCTCCCGCCTCCGAGGCCAGCGCCGTGCGGAATCCTTTTTCGCAGCGTGATCCGCACCCGCGGCTCTTTTCTGATTTCGGCAAAAAAGCTGCGCGCGGCGCGGACGACGAGGTTGTCTTCCCCCGCCGGCAGGGTGGGATCATCCGAGGTAAAGGCAATGCCTGCGTCCGATTCGTTAGGCTCGATTGTCAGCTCGTCGCAGAGCGAGATCGGCGCCATCAAAGTATCGATCTCGTGAAAGCCGTCCTCGCGCCGGCGCAGAATTTTGAGCGATAAATTGATCTTCGCGGGCGCGAAAAGCTGCATAAGTTCCCGCAACCCTGAGGGGAAGCGCATGAACTGGCAAGCCGCTGCAATCAAACCGCGCGAACGCATCATCGTCGCGCTCGATGTTCCGACAAGGGAGGAGGCGCTCGCGCTCGTTCGCCAGCTCGCGCCGCACCCCGGCCTTTTCAAGATCGGGCTCCAGCTCTACACCGCCGCCGGACCGGAGATGGTACGAGCGGTGCGCGACCTGGGCGGACGAGTTTTTCTCGACCTCAAACTGCACGACATCCCCAACACGGTGGCTCGGGCTGTCGAAAGCGCCGGTTCGTTAGGCGCGGAGATGCTCACTCTGCATTTGAGCGGCGGTCGCGCCATGATCGAGGCGGCAGTGCGCTCCGCCAGAGAGGAAATGTTGCTCCTCGGGGTCACGGTCCTGACCAGCGCCGACGAAGCGACGTTGCGCGAAACAGGAGTTAACTCTTCGATGCAAGAGCAAGTGCTGCGGCTGGCGCAACTGGGAGTTGAAAGTGGGATCACCGGATTCGTGGCAAGTCCGCACGAGCTCGGACCGCTCCGCTCGGCGCACGGAGCGAAAATTAAAATCGTCACGCCAGGCATCCGACCAGCCGGCTCGGCCGCAGGAGATCAAAAGCGGGTGACAACGCCCGCCGAAGCGCTGCGCGCCGGCGCAGATTTTCTTGTCATAGGACGTCCGATCACCGCCGCGTCCGACCCGCGCGGCGCGCTCGATCGGATTTTGGCTGATGTTGTTTGAGCGACTGCTTGTGCACGATGACAGGGCGCGGGCCGGCGCCGCGCTCAATATGGCGATCGACGAGGCGCTCTTCGAACACGCCACCATCCCGATCCTGCGATTTTATGGCTGGCGCAGCCCTGCGCTTTCCTTTGGTTACTTTGGAAAATTTGCCGACGTCGCGACGGAGATGGGGCGACGCGATGTCGTTAGGCGTTGGACCGGCGGAGGCATCGTGCCGCACGGCGAGGACCTGACTTATTCGCTTGTGACACCCGCGGTTGATCCCGCTTCTTCCCTCGGGCCAACGACGATTTACGCCGCACTGCACCGCGCGATTTGCGACGCGCTGCGAGAGGAAGGGAGCAAGGCGGAGTTGGCCGCCCGCGCCTCACCGAAAATCTCCGAGGCGTGCTTCGCAAATCCGGTGCGCGACGATGTCATGCTTTCGGGACGCAAGGTCGCCGGAGCGGCGCAACGCCGGACCCGCGCCGGATTTCTCCACCAAGGCAGCATCCAGATTCCCGATCTTCCCGCGATCCTTCCGCGACGCGCTTTGCCTCGCGGCTGGCCGAGCAAATTGAGTGGGCGGAGATTCCGCCGGCAATCAATGAACGTGCCGCTCAACTGGTCGCCGAAAAATATGGAACCGAAGAATGGTTGCGCCGCTGGTGATTTTATTCCGGGAGCGCACGCGACCCGCGTGCTCCGTTTGGCGACCCGCCGAACAATTCTTTGACGGCAGAGATGTAATTTCGTTAGGTCAGCCGCTGCACCGAGAAGTTTTCGGCGAGTCGCCGAAAACAGCACGCGGGTCGCGTGCGCTCCCAGGACCATCGCGCATCACGTTGCAGAGATCCGGCACCCCGGTTTTTCCGCGAGAATCCCGGTTGGAGTAGCTTTGACTTTAAAAGCCGACCTTCTATCCTGCGCTTGTGAAAATTTCCGCGAACTCAGCCGCCACGGCGCACGGCGTGGCGGGACCGCTGAGTCGCGTCTTTGAGCCGGTCCAGGCCCAGCTCGATGAAGTCGACCGGCGCATCACCGCGCAGACAACGGCGTTCGACCCGGCGATCGAAGGTTATGTCGCCTACGCCATCGGTGGCGGAGGCAAACGGCTGCGCCCGCTCGTCGCGCTCCTCGCCGGAGGCGCAACTGGTTCGTTAACCCCGGGTCATCTTGACCTCGCGGTCATCGTCGAACTGATCCATCTCGCCACCCTGGTGCACGACGACATCATGGATGACGCGGAGCGCCGCCGTTCCCAACCGACGGTCAATGCGCGCTGGGGCAATTCCCTCAGCGTCCTCCTCGGCGACGTGCTTTTCGCGCATGCCCTCAACTTGTCGACCGACTTCGAGGACACGAACATCAGTCGCACGATCGCGCGGACCGCAACGGAGGTTTGTTCCGGCGAAATGATTCAAACGCAGCGGCGTTTCGATCTTCAGTTGTCGCGCGAGGATTACTTTCGAATCATCCGGATGAAAACCGGTTCGCTTTTCGCCTGCGCCGCACAGCTCGGAGCAACGATCAGTGGCGCATCACCTGACATCGTTAGGCGACTACAGAATTACGGAAGCAAAATCGGCACCGCCTACCAGATCTATGACGACTGCCTCGACATCGCAGGCACCGAAAGTGAAACCGGCAAGACGCTCGGGACCGATCTGCGCAAAGGAAAACTGACTCTGCCGGTGCTGACTTTGCTCGAGTCCGCCTCCGCCTTTGATCGCGAAAGGTGTTGCGTTCTCGTCCTGGAAGGAAAACTCGAAGAAGTGACCGCGCTTTTGCACAGCTCGCCTTGCAATGGCGCGCTCAGTGCCTCGATCGATACCGCGGCGGAATTGATCCGTGATGCACAGGCGGAACTGACTGCGCTGGGCACGAACCGTTTCGTCGATTCGCTCTTCGGCCTGGGCGAAGCGTTGCTCGAACTGCTCGAGCAACTGCGCAGTTAAGTTTGGTTTGTCATCCTGAGCAGAGCGAAGAGCCTGTCCTGAGTCTTTCGAAGGAATCTCTGACTATTTCGGAGCCAATCAAGCGCGGAAATAGTGAGAGATATTAGAACTCAGGCGTCATTCTCAGAATTTCATTACAGCGCTCCGCACAATCTGACAGGATGAGACGAATGACGGCGCCGCTAAAAATCCGAGAAATGTCGCCGGAGGATCGGCCCCGCGAAAGGTTGGCCGAGCGCGGCGCAGGCGCGCTGAGTGATGCGGAGTTAATCGCGATCCTTTTGCGAACCGGAGTGGAAGGCTCCAACGCCGTCGAAGTCGCGCGGCAATTGATCAAAAGGTTTGGTTCGCTCGATGCGCTCAGTCGCTGTTCGGTCAACGAACTCAAGGCGGTTAAGGGGATTGGATTTGCCAAGGGAGCGCAACTGGCGGCCGCCTTCGGTCTGGGCCAGCGTCTGGCGCGGGAAAAGCGCGTCGAGAAAAAGATTGATACGCCCGAGAAAGTCTACGAATTGCTCGGGCCAGAAATGCGCGCCCTGCACAAGGAAGCGCTCCGCATCGTCCTGCTCGATACGCGCTATAATCAGATGCGGGTGGAGGAAGTCTCGTTAGGCAGCGTCAACGAGAGCATTGCGCATCCGCGCGATGTCTTTCGGCCGGCGATCATTTATTCAGCCTATGCCGTGGTCGTGGTGCACAATCATCCCTCGGGCGACCCTTCGCCGAGCCAGGCGGATCATAGCCTAACGAGGCGTTTGCGCGAGGTGGCCGAGCTTTTGCAAATCAAGCTGCTCGATCATGTGATCATTGGCGCGCCCGCGGAAGGCCGGCTCCCTTATTTCAGCTTCAAGGAAATGGGCGTGTTGTGAAGATTCATCCGACGGCCATCGTCGATCCCGGGGCCCGTCTCGGTGAGGATGTTGAAATCGGGCCCTACGCTTTGATCGGCGCGGAGGTGGAAATTGGCCCGGGCACGATCGTGCAATCTCATGCCGTCATTGAAGGCACCGTCCGTTTGGGTGCGGCGAACGAGATTGGCCATGGGGCGATCATCGGCGGCCGGCCACAGGACCTGGGTTTCAAGGCGGGGACGCAAAGCGCAGTGGAAATTGGCGACCGAAACATTATTCGCGAACACGTCACCATTCATCGCGGCACGGCCCCGGATTCAAAGACTCGTCTTGGCAACGATAATTTCCTGATGGCTGGCGCGCATCTCGGACACAACTGTATGATCGGCAACAAGGTCATCATCGCGAACAATTGCCTGCTCGGCGGATATGTGGCGGTAGACGATGGCGCGTTTCTTGGTGGTGGGTGCGTTTTCCATCAGTTCATGCGGATCGGACGGCTCGCGATCACGCAGGGAACGTCCGGGTTCGGCAAAGATATCCCGCCTTTTGTCGCGGCGGCCGGCGTGAACAAGGTGGTTGGCTTGAACGCCATCGGTTTGCGGCGCGCCGGTTTTACTGCGGAGGAGCGCGCCGAAATCAACGCCGCCTTTCACTTGCTTTACGAAGGCGGCCTCAATGTCAGCCAGGCGCTCGCGAAGGCCGGAACCCAAAGCTGGAGCGCAAACGCGCAGTCGTTCTTCGATTTTGTCGCGGGCGCGAAGCGTCGTGGGATTTGCGCCCTGCGGCGGACACGTTAAGAAGCCGATGCCGAGTGGCGCGGCGGCCGGTGAAGGGCGAAGCGTTCTAAGTTTGTCATCCCGAGCCGACACAGCGCGGAAAAGAGGGCCTGCACTGAGGCGCAGCCGAATGTGGACCTCGCACTTGCAATCAAAGTTTGCTCGTCAAATAAATCGCGGATTTCAACAGTGAGGTCCTTCGCCGTCTACGCGGCTCAGGATGACAAGGTTTTGCGCGCACCAATTGCTCGGCCTCGTTAGGCTACGGCGTTGGAGTAGCGGCCGGTACCTGGGGCTCGTTTACCTTGATCCCAAATTTTGTCACCAGCTTCTGCGCGGCCTCATCTGTTTTGCCAAGGTCGACCAACCCGCGGACGATTTTTTCCAGACCCGCTTGAACCTGCTTTGACTGCTCGACGACCCGAACCTGCTGCTCCTGTAACTGCTGGGCACTTCGCCGGGTGGCAATCCCCACCCAGATTTCCCAGGAGAAAACCAGGAGCAGACTGAGACCCATTAAGAAAACCGGCCAGAAGGCATCAAAATTCCTCGGGCGCTCGTGCTGGGTCGACTGAATATAGGGTTCCTGGTCCATTGTTAGGGGCTGGGTGAGGCCGTCGGCGCCGGCGTTAAGTTGAACCCGTTCTCCTGCAAGAGCGCCCGAATCTTTTCATCCGTTTGCGCCGCTACCGCCATTTCCCGCACGAGATTTGTCCCGATCTGTTGGCTGAGAGAGCCTTTGTTAATAATGGATTGCTGATCCTGGATCCCTTGCTGGAGTTTCCGATTCTGGCGGGCGAACACGATCGTGACGACGCTGAGGAGCAGACAGACTGCGGCAATGATCATGAGCAGTGAAAACTGCCAGCGCTTCATTTCCCCGCACGCCTAACAGAGCCGGGCGCGTCGCGTCAATCTGAAAATGTGCCAACTACTTGTAGCCGGGGTCGGTGACCCCGGCCGCCCCGGACGGTGTCGCACCCGCGCCGCCGGGATCACCGATCCCGGCTACAACTTAAAGCAAGCAGCGCTAACATTCGTCCGGTGCGAGCTTTCTCCGCGCGATAGGAATAATAGCTCTGCAAATCGCAGGCCGTACAGCGGCCGGCATCCCCCACCTGCTCCACTCCACAGGAACGCGCCTGCCTGACTATCTCACTCGCGAAATCCACCTCGTAATGCGGCGGACGAATACAGGGGCTGATCTGCACGACAAGATCGCGCGGGACCGATCCGAATTTTTCCTGCATCTTCCCGATCGCATTCTCCACGATGCCTAACTCCGTCCCTTTCTTGCCCGAATGAACAAGGCCGATCGCGCGCCGCGCCGGATCGACAATAAAAACCGCGCAGCAATCCGCGACATAAATCCCCAGTGCAACGCCGCTCTGGTTGGTGATAAGGCCATCTGCGCCCTCGAAGCATCGGTCTTCGTCGAGCGACTCCTCGATTACCGCAATCCGATTCCCGTGCACCTGCTCGGCGGTGGCAAAAGCCATCGCCCCAAGACCAAGACGCGCGCGAAAAGTGCGATGAGCCTGATCGAGCCGCGCGAGCGCCTCCGCCCGATCGGTCGCAACGTCGATCCCGGCAATTCTCCCAATGAATCCGTGCCTAACCGATTCAAGACCCTGCAGCTCCGGAAAAAACTCCAGGGACGATTCGGACACGGTTGCGCGAGGGCGCATCGCCCGGCTATTTCCCAGACGACTCGACCGACTTCGTCGTCGTCGACTTAATCATGCGCGTTCCGCGATCCAATCCATTGTGGTAGATCGTGTCGGTGGCCGTTGCGCGATCGAATTCGGCGAGATCAGCATTATAACTATAGAGCGCCGAGAGCCGGGTCGACTGCGCCTGCGTAAGTTGGACCTGCGCATTGAGGACATCCAACTGCACCCCGGCGCCCACGCCCAATCGCGCACTGGCGAGCCGGAGCGCTTCCCGGGCCTGGTCGACGTTCTTGGTCTGGCTAAAATAAAGTTCACGATCCTGTTGCAGATTGGAGTAGGCCTGCTGCACCTCCAACTCTACCTGGCGTACCGCATCGTCATACGTGATCCGAGCTTCGCTCAAAAGCGCGTTCTGTTGCTTGATCCTTCCCACCGTCGCCAGCCCGTCAAAAATCGGCCAGCTCCCTGTAAGACCGAAAAACCACCCCTTGTTGATCTCATTGAGCGAATCGGAAAACTGCGAGCTCGTCCATTCGTAGCCCGCATTGGCACTAATCATCGGCTGAAATCCGGAATAGGCGCCGTGGACCGCCTCCAACTGAACCAGGACATTGGCGCGCTGTTGCTTGAGCAAAGGCCGTCGCTCCTTGCCAACCTCAACCGCGAGGGAAAGTGGCATCTCCCGCGGCTGATAGGTCAGTTCGCCCACACATCGCAACGGCGCCTGCGCTCGCCGGTTCGGGTCGTAATCGAGACCGATGGTTTTTGCGAGCTGAAGTTGTGCGATCCGATAATTGTTCCGAGCCGTGATGAGCGAGGGCTGCTGATTGGCCAGCGCCACTTCCGCCTGCAGGACGTTGAAACGCGGGACGGTCCCGGCTTCGAACCGATTCTGCTGATCCTGCAGTTGCTGCTCGAGGAGGTGCACCGACTCTTCCTGCACGCCAATCAGCGATCGATTGAGAATGACCTGATAAAACTGCTGTCGGACGGTCGCGATGACGCGATCGAGCGTGTCGCGGAGCGCAAAAATACTCGCGTCCTGCGAGTAGTTTGCGCCGCGGATCGCGGGAACGACAGAGCCGTTATAGAGCAGCTGCGAGGCAGTAAGAGTGAGGTCGTATGAATTGTCGGGCAACGTGACCGAGGTCACCGTGACGATAGGCGTAGGACTCGGGCCCGGCGTCGTTCCCGGCGGTGGCGTCGGCGTCGTTGGGACGGTCGAGGTAAAGGTTGTTGAACGGGTGCCGCCCTGCAGATTCGGGTCCGTTTTCTTATAAAAGGCAGCGGCATCAAGATGCGGAAGCGCCTCCGCCCGGACCTCAATTTGCAGCCCCTTTGTTCGCCTGATCTCCTGCCGCGCCCGGAGAATGTCGGGGTTATGCTGGAAAGCGAACCGAACTGCGTCGTCGAGCGTGAAGCTGCGCGCGTTCGCCTCCGACGAAACATAGCCTTCCATTCCCGATTCGACCGAAAGGGCGCTCCCCCCCACGAAAAGAAGCAAGCTGGCGATCAAGCCCAACAACGCTGATGTAAATTTGCGCGTGCGGCAGAAGCACTCGATGCGCTGGTAGGCGGACGAAATTACTGCCCCCGCCGGGTCACGACTCATTTATTTTGGCAGTAATCGTATATCTTGCTGTAAATTTGCAACCACGATTTCTGCTCGCCGGGCGAGAGGTGCGCCATCATTTTCATCAGGTTGCAAATCATCTCCTCACGGATGCGCCTAACGAGCGCGGTGCCGCGCGAGGTGATGCAAACCATCACTTTGCGGCGGTCATCCGAGGCGTGGGAACGCATGACATAACCAAGATTTTCCAGCCGCGCGACAAGTCCACTGGCAGCGGCGGTGGTGTGCCCCATCTTTTGCGCGATGGCCGACATCGTCAGCACCTCCTTGAGATCGAGATAGGTGAGGAGGAAGAATTGCGGGAAGGAGACGTTTCCCGGGGCGAGTTCCTTCGAAAGGTTGAGAATGAAGCAGCGCTGCATCTCCATGATGATGTGCGCGAGCCGCTCGGCGTCCGCGCGAAGTTCGTCGGTTTCCGTGTGCGGAAATACAGTCGTAACACCCATCTTCAACCCGCCTAAGCTATGGGGCGAAACTTGGGTGTCAATGTCGAAGCCTCGGCCGCAGCGATGCGACAAAGCTTGCACCGGAGGCCGGAAGCTGATCTTCTCGACACCCGCACGCCCGCGTCTTTGAGGCGAGTGTTCTGCAAGATTACGCAACGATGCCACTGAGCCCTAAACTAAACGCCGACCAACTCGCGGCCAATCTCGCTGACATCGCGCCCCGCTTCACTGAACAACAGGCGCTCGTCGAATCGTCGCGGTGCCTTTTCTGTTTCGACGCTCCCTGCATCACAGCTTGCCCCACCGGGATCGACATCCCCGCGTTCATTAAGAAAATCATGACCGGCAATGTCACCGGCGCCGCCCGCACCATCCTGACCGCCAACATTCTTGGCGCCAGTTGCGCGCGTGTCTGCCCGACTGAGGTCCTCTGCGAAGGCGCCTGCGTCATGTTGGATCGCGACAGCGACCCAATCAAAATCGGCCGGCTTCAACGCTACGCGACCGACCACGTTTACGAGAATCGAATTCCAGTCCTGAAACCGGCCGCGAAAAAATCCGGCAAACGCGTCGCGATCATTGGCGGTGGCCCGGGCGGAATGGGTTGCGCGGCAGAACTGGCGCACCTCGGACACGAGGCTGTCATTTTCGAGCGCAAACCAAATGCCGGCGGCCTCAACACCTACGGCATCGCCTATTACAAAATGAAGCCGGAGATAAGCCTCGAGGAGGTCGAGCTGGTGAAATCGTTAGGGGTGGAGTTTCGCTGCGGAGTTGAGGTCGGAGCAGACGTTCCTCGAAGCGAGCTGGACAAGTTCGATGCGATTTTCATCGGCGTCGGCCTCGGTGACGGACAGCGAATGAAAATTCCCGGGGAAGACCTCCCCGAGGTGATCGATGCGCTGACGTTCATCGAGCAGATTCACACCGACCCGCTGCACCACATCCCGGTCGGCGCTCGGGTCGCGGTCATCGGCTGCGGCAACACCTCCATCGATGCGGCGACACAGGCCCGCCGCCTCGGCGCGGAAGAGGTTGTCGTCATTTATCGCCGCGGCGAAGGCGACATGTCCGCCTATGCTTTCGAATACGATCTCGCAAAGAGCGACGGCGCGACATTCCTCTTCCACCACGCCCCGGTGGAAGTTCTCAGCTCCGATGGCCATGTCACCGGTTTGCGCCTGGTGCAAACCCGTTTCAACTCCAGCGGCGCGCTCGAGCAGATCAACGGCTCAGAAGTCACGCAACCGTTTGACATGGTCCTCAAGGCCGTCGGCCAGCAAAAACAGAGTGGTTGGCTGGCGCAGGTTTTTCCCGAGCTGACCCTCAACCGCAACGGCACCGTCGCGCGCGACTTCGAGACCGGCCAAACAAACTTGCCTAACGTTTACACCGGCGGCGACTGCGCCAACGGCGGCCGCGAAGTGGTCAACGCCGTCGGAGAAGGAAAGAAGGCCGCGCGCGGCATCCACAAATTTTTTGGCGAAACCAAAGTGGTCGGGCCAATCCAGCCTTCGCGCTGGGGCGTGGCGGCCGGCCCGTTCGGTTCCGGCCTTGACGCGCCGATTCGCGTTCCGGAGTTGGAAGCAAAAATGGTGACCAGTCCTAAGTGACCAGACGCAGACGCGATTATCGAAGATGAAACTCGTCACTTGTCACTCACAATTCATCCGCCGTGGCGGACTCATCACTTCCTCGTATGGCTGATCTTTCTACCAATCTCGCCGGCATCAAGTCCCCTAACCCGTTCTGGATTGCGTCGGGTCCGCCGGCCAACACCGCTTACCAGGCGCATCGTGCTTTCGAGGCTGGTTGGGGCGGGGTCGTTTGGAAAACAATCGGAGATCCGATCCGCAATGTCTCATCGCGCTATTCCTCGATCGATTACGGCAACCAGCGGATGGTTGGGTTGAATAATATTGAGTTGATCAGCGATCGCTCGCCGGAAACCAACTTTCGCGAAATCGCCGAGGTGAAAAAACGCTGGCCGAACCATGCCGTCATCGCCTCCCTCATGGTCGATACACGCGAGAATTGGCACGACTTCGTCAAACGCTCAGCGGATTGCGGCGCCGACGGGATCGAACTGAACTTCGGTTGCCCCCATGGGATGTGCGAACGCGGGATGGGCTCGGCAGTTGGGCAAAATCCAGACGTCGCCGCCACCATCATCGGTTGGGCGATGGAGGCTGCGACCATCCCTGTGATCGCAAAACTGACTCCGAACATCACTGATATCACAGCAGCCGCCCGCGCCGCGAAACGAGGCGGGGCCGACGCCATCTCACTTATCAATACGATTAACAGCATCACCCAGGTGAACCTCGACACCTTTGTGCCAGAGCCCTTTGTCGGCGGCCTCAGCTCTCATGGCGGCTATTGCGGGCCGGCCGTGAAACCGATCGCCCTCAACATGGTGCAATCGTGCGCCTCCGATCCCGAAGTCAGGCTCCCGATTTCCGGCATTGGCGGCATCACCACCTGGCGCGACGCGGCGGAATTCATTGCCCTCGGTTCGACCACCGTCCAGGTCTGCACCGCCGTCATGCACTACGGCTTTCGCATCGTTGAAGACATGATCGACGGCCTGAATGATTATCTCGACTCCAAGGGCTTCAAGAGCCTCGAAGAGTTGCGTGGCCGCGCTGTCGACACCGTCCGTAGATGGGAAACGCTCGATCTCAATTACAAGCGCATCGCCGAGATTGATTACGGCAAGTGCATCGGCTGCAACCTCTGCTATATCGCCTGCGAAGACGGCGCCCACCAGGCGATCGCGCTGGTCGATCCGGCCTCCTACGGCCTCGGCCCAGGACGCGTGCCTAACAAGCCAGTCCCGGAGATCAAGGAAGCCGAATGTGTCGGCTGCAACCTTTGTTCGTTAGTCTGCCCGGTCCATGGTTGCATCACCATGGTCAGCGTAGAGACAGGACTGAAACCGCTCGCCTGGGCCGATTATCAAACCCGTCTCGCCGCCGGCGACGCCACCGCCTTCGCCCCGCATCCGTAAGGAAAGTGATGAGTGATGAGTAACGGAACGAACCAAATCTGCAATCCTGCATCCTGAGTAAAACGAAGGATCTCTAACTATTTCGGCGCACCCAGCACTGTGAATCAGAAAGAGTCAGAGATTCTTCGCGCTGCTCAGAATGACAATTTAGAAGAACGCCAATCAATAAATATGGTCACAAAAACCAACTCGTCACCGGTCACTCACAATTTATCCGCCGCCGCGGAATCGTCACTTTCCCCATGTCCCGTTTTCATAGCCGGCGAATGGCGCGAAATCTCCGCCGCGGAATCGTCGCCCGTCTATAATCCATCCCGCGGCGAAGTGATTTCGGAAGTGCCGATGTGCGGCGCCGATGTCGTCGATGACGCAGTCAACGCTGCCGCCGAAGCCTTCCCGGCCTGGCGCGATACGCCGCCAGTGGAGCGCGCCCGTTTGTTCTTTCGTTACCGCCAACTGGTTGAACAAAACTTTGACCGCATCTGCGAGATGGTCGCGCGCGAGCACGGCAAAACCCTCGCCGAAGCGCGTGGCAGCGCCTATCGCGGCATCGAAAACATCGAATACGCCTGCGGCATCCCCACCCTCCTGATGGGCGACACGCTCGAGAATCTGGCCCGGGGAGTCGATTGCGAGACCCTCCATCAACCGTTAGGCGTCTGTGTCGGGATCACGCCTTTCAACTTTCCGGCGATGGTCCCGATGTGGATGTTTCCGCTCGCCCTCGCCTGCGGTAACACCTTCGTTCTCAAGCCAAGCGAAAAAGTTCCCCTGACCGCGAACTACCTGATCAAACTGCTCGAAGAAGCTGGCCTGCCGAAAGGTGTCCTAAATGTTGTGCACGGCGGTCGCGACTGCGTCGATGCGTTGCTCACTCATCCGAAAGTCCGGGCGATCTCCTTCGTCGGCTCTTCCCCGGTCGCGAAACACATTTACGAAACCGGCACGCGCCATGGCAAACGCGTCCAGGCCAACGGCGGCGCGAAAAACTACATCGTCATCATGCCCGATGCCGACGTGGCGCGCACAGTCGAGGCGCTCTCGACCGCGGCGTTTGGTTGCGCCGGGGAGCGCTGCATGGCGGGCTCCACTGCTCTTACTGTTGGCGCAGCCGCGGATCGCTTGTTGCCCTCGTTAGTCGAAGCGGCCCGCGCCATCAAAGTCGGACCCACGGATGTGAAGAACCAACCCGACATGGGACCAGTCATCACCGCGCAACATCGTGACCGAGTCATGAGTCTCGTGGCCAGCGGCGAGAAGGAAGGAGCGAAAATTATCTGCGACGGCCGGGGCGCCCGGATCGCCGAGGCGCCTAACGGATTCTTTATGGGGGCCACTATTGTCGACCAGGTGCAAAACGAAATGACTCTCGCGCGCGAAGAGGTTTTCGGCCCGGTCTTGAACGTCATGCGGATGAACGACCTCGATCACGCGATCGAGCTCGCGAACAAATCCGCCTACGGCAACGGCACCGCCATTTTCACCAACTCAGGCAAAGCGGCGCGCGAGTTCAAAACTCGCGTTAAAGCCGGCATGGTCGGAATCAACGTCGGGGTTCCCGCGACGATGGCGATGTTCCCCTTCACTGGTTGGGACGACTCGTTCTACGGCGACCTCCACATTCAAGGAAAAGAAGGCGTGCAGTTCTACACCCAGCAAAAAGTGATCAGCACGCGCTGGTTTGGCGAAGGCGTTGGGGATGTTTGGAAGAAGTAGATGATCTGGAAGCAGCAGATTATTTAAAAAAGTAGATGACGTCGTTACGCAATCAGCGTTCGCACTTCGAGCGCACACACAATTGTCATCCTGAGTGTAGCGAAGGATCACTGACTATTTCCGCGGGCAGAGCGCTCCGAGCACAGAAATAGTCAGAGATGTTTCGCTGCGCTCAACATGACAGAAAAGCGGAAGGCAACGCGCTCAAGGAGAGACGAGCTAATCCCTTAAAGGCAATTCTATGAGCATCCTTATCAAGAACGGCGAAATCATCACGCCTAACGAATGTTACATCGCGGATATCTTCTGCGAGAACGAAACGATAACGCGGATTGACCGCGACATTTCTCCTCCTAACGACGCCGAAGTGATCGATGCCACCGGCAAATACGTCTTCCCCGGGTTCATCGATCCGCACGTGCACATTTATCTTCCATTCATGGGGACCTTCGCGAAGGACACTCACGAAACGGCCAGCCGGGCCGCGCTCGTCGGCGGGACAACCACCTTCATCGAAATGGTTTGTCCGGCGCGAAATGAGAAGCCGCTGGAGGCATTCGAGCTTTGGCTCGGAAAAGCTGAGGGCCAGAGCGCATGCGACTTCACCTTTCACATGGGCGTGACGCGCTACGACGACGAAGCGGAGCGTGATTTCATGGAGATCGTGAAGCGCGGAAATAGCAGTTTCAAAATCTTCCTCGCTTATAAAGGCGCTTTTGGAATCACGGATGAAGAACTTTACGCCACCTTGCGGCTGGCGAAGAAGCTAGGCGTCATCGTCACGGCGCATTGCGAAAATGCCGATCTCGTTTTCGAGCTACAGAAAAAACTTCTGGCCGAGGGGAAGACTGGACCGGAATTCCATTATTGGAGCCGGCCTCCGGTGGTCGAAGCGGAGGGCGTGCATCATCTCATGACGTTTGCCGAAATGACGGGCGCGCACGTCTACACCGTGCACACGAGCTGCGGAGAATCGCTCGCTGAAGCAATTCGGGGAAAAGAGCGCGGCGTAAACGTTTGGGTCGAGACGCTGATCCAATATTTGCTGCTCGATCGCACGGATGCGGAAAAGAATTTCGAAGGCGCGAAGAATGTGATGTCGCCGCCGCTGCGCGATAAGAAAAATCAGGAAGTGATGTGGAAAGCATTGGCCGATGGATCTGTGGCGACGCTGGCGACCGATCACGCGCCGTTTGATTTCGCGACGCAGAAGCAAATGGGAAGAGACGATTTCACGAAAATCCCGAATGGGATTCCGTCGCTCGAAGATCGTGTGAATCTTTATTTCACGCGTGGCGTCAAAGGCGGCAAGATCGACATCCAGCGTTTCGTCGATACCGCGAGCACACAAGCCGCGAAGCTTTTCGGCTTATTTCCGCGCAAAGGCGCGATCAAGGTCGGGAGCGATGCAGACCTTGTCGTTTACGATCCAAACTACCGCGGAAAAATCTCCGCCAAGACGCACCAGATGAATCTCGACTACAACTCGTTTGAAGGATTCGAGATCGAAGGCCGGCCGCACGTTGTGACGGTGCGCGGCAAGGTTGCAGCGCGGGATGGAAAGTTTGTCGGCGAAATTGGTCGCGGAAAATTTCTCCAGCGCGAGCCGTCGCATTTCTAACGAACGAATCGGAGCGCGCCGCTCTGTCGGCGCGAAACGTCAAAGGCGCGATGACGGAGCATTGCGCTCAACGATGGAGAAATTGTAGCGTGCGCTGTCTCAGCGCACTGAGTTGGCGATTCACTTCAACAAAAAATCGCTCTTTCTGTCCGCTGAGACAGCGGACGCTACAATGGCCTCGAGCGCATTGACATTCTTTGGAGCACGCCGCTCTGTTGGCGCGAACTTCAAAGACGCGATGACAGAGCATCGCCCTCCACGATTGTCTCGAATTAGTTGTTACGCTGAACTATAGCTCGCCGAGGTGCTGCCGGAGGAGTTTGTCGAGCTGGCGGGGTTGCGTGATCGTGATTGTTCGCCCCGCGACCCGAAGCAATTTTTGTTCGCGAAACTTTGCCAGGGTGCGCGAAAGCGTTTCACTGGTCGCGCCCAATTCGGCTGCGAGCACGCGTTTGGTGCGATCGAGCTCGATCACGATCGCGCCCGTCCCTAACGGCTGCGGACACTGTTTCAGCAACCAATTGGCCACGCGTGTTTCAGTGTCTTTCAACGCCAAATCATCGAGCAATCCCACCAGCACGCGAAGATGCTGACTCATCGAACCGAGCATGCGCAGAGCGAGCTCCGGCCGGCTTCGAAGCAGCGCAACGAAATCCCGTTTCGGAATCAGCACCACCGCGCTGGCTTCCGTCGCGCGCGCGTCCGCCGGGTATCCGCCCGCACTGGCCAGCGCGGCCTCAGCGAAAGATTCCACCGGACGAAAGACATGGATAACCTGCTCCTTCCCAGCGGCGCTGACCCGGTGCACTTTGATGGCTCCGCGCTGCACGATGTAAAAGCCCTCGGCCGGATCGCCCTCGCGAAAAAGATAGTCGCCCTTCGCCAGGTGTTTCGTTAGGGCAAACGACGCGACCGCTTCAATGTCGGCGGTCGGGCAGACCGACGAAAAGCTGGCAGCTGCGCAGGGTGTTTTCGGTCACCGCCTGTTTGAAGCGCGTCCGATCGAGCGTCACATCGAGAGGCTATCGTCGTCAGCGTTAGGCGTCCCGCCAAAAATTCATCGCCGAATTCGCCGGACAGAGAGGTTCCTCAATTAATTGCCGCGGCCGTCACGCGGGGGCAGATTGATTCGTGCACAAAGGAAGCGTCCCAGATTGGAATCGGATTCGAGCGGATTTCCCCATCCTCGAACAGACGGTCCATGGACATCCGCTGGTTTATTTTGATAACGCCGCCACCACCCAGAAGCCGCGCGCTGTCATCGAAGCGCTCCGGCATTATTACGAGCACGATAATGCCAACGTCCATCGCGGACTCCATGAACTGAGCGCGCGCGCCACCGAAGCCTACGAAAAATCGCGTCAGCGTGTGGCCGACTACATCGGCGCGGCGAGCGGTGACGAAATTGTTTTCACCCGCGGGACGACCGAGAGCATCAATCTCGTGGCGCAGGCTTGGGGCGGAAAATTTCTTCGCGAAGGCGATGTCATTCTCCTCACGGAAATGGAACACCACAGCAATCTCGTGCCCTGGCAGCTGATTGCCGAACGAGTGGGCGCGCGTCTGCGTTTCATTCCGGTCCGCGACGACGGGACGCTCGCTCTCGAAGAGCTTTCATCGCTCCTCACCCCCGAGGTGAAGTTGTTCGCCTGCACCCATGTTTCGAACTCGTTAGGCACGATCAATCCCGTGGCCGAGCTTTGCACGCAGGCGCGCAAGGTCGGCGCGCTCAGTCTGATCGATCTCGCCCAAAGCGCGGGCCACATGCCGGTCGATGTCCGCGAAATCGGCTGCGATTTCGCCGCCTTCTCCGGACACAAGATGGGTGGCCCGACCGGGATCGGCGCGCTCTACGCCCGCGCGGAAGTTCTCGATGCGATGCCGCCATGGCATGGCGGTGGCGAGATGATCGTGAGCGTCACGCTGGAAAAGAGCACGTTCAAGAAAGCGCCGCACCGTTTCGAAGCCGGGACACCGAATATCGCCGGGGCCATCGGACTGGCGGCGGCGATCGAGTACATCGAGGGAATCGGACGCGCCGCGATTTTCGAACACGACGCGAACCTGACGACCTATGCGCTGGAACGCCTCGCTGAGCTGCCCGGCATTCGCCTGCTCGGGCCGGCCGGCACGCGCGGCGCGATCGTCAGTTTCGTCATGACCTCGGCCCATCCGCATGACCTCACGACCTTCGCCGACCAGCACGGACTGGCGTTGCGCGGCGGCCACCATTGCAACCAGCCGTTGATGCGAAAATTCGGTGTGCCCGGAACCACCCGCGCGAGCTTTTATTTCTACAACACCACCGCGGAGATCGATCGCATGGTCGAGATCCTGCGCGACGCCGTCCGGTTTTTCGCATGAGTTCGGAACTCGAAGAACTCTATCAGGAGGTGATTCTGGATCACTCGCGCCGACCGCGGAACTTCGGCGAGATGCCGGACGCAGCCGTCCGTGTGCACGGTGATAATCCTTCGTGCGGCGACGAGATCCATCTCGCGGTTAAATTTGGAGCTGATGGTGATGTGGCCGACCTCAAATTCACCGGGCATGGGTGCGCCATCAGTCAGGCCTCGGCCTCCATGCTGACTGGAAAGGTGAAAGGAAAAAAGCGGGCGGACGCGATGGCGCTCCTGCGCGCTTTTCGGGGCCTTGTCACGGCGGAGACAGACGAGTCGCCAGATTCGTTAGGCGACCTTCGCCTCCTCGCGGGCGTGCGCAAATTTCCGCAACGGGTCAAGTGCGCGCTCCTGCCCTGCCGGGCGATCGAACAGGCTTTGGAGCAGACCGCGAGTGAGTCCAGCGTCTCGACCGAAAGCGAAGCGTGACGCCTAACGAGTCGTCCAATGTCATGAAAAGCGCCCCGTCCTCGACGGCGCAGGATCAGACCCGGCGCGTGTCCCTGCCCCTCGCCGAAGAACCCTTCCGGATTTTCTTTCCCACCGGGGCGCTGCTCGGAACGGCCGGCGTGTCGCTGTGGGTTCTCTATTATTGCGGCGTTGCCATCCCTTATCCGAACGTCACGCATGCCCGGCTCATGATCGAAGGCTTCATGGCCTCGTTCATTTTTGGATTTCTCGGAACGGCTGGTCCGCGACTTACCTCGGCGCCGCCTTTCTCGCCCGCCGAGCTTGCGACCATTTTTACGCTAGACCTTTTCGCAGCCGGCATGCATCTCGGCGGCGCGCACCGAGCGGGTGACATTTGCTTCCTGCTTTGTCTCCTCGTCTTTCTGCGGTCGCTGGCGAAACGGTTTAAACAACGAAAGGATTCTCCGCCGCCGAATTTCGTTCTCGTGGCGCTCGGAATGGCCAGTGGGGTGATTGGAGCGGGCCTCGTTGCTTTTGCGGAAGGCGCGCTCTACTCGCGGATGTATCAGTTCGGTAGCGCGTTGCTCAACCAATGTTTCGTGCTCCTGCCCATCCTCGGTGTCGCTCCTTTTTTCATTGGGAAGTTACTCGACCTGCCCGCCTCGACCTTGCCGGAGTCGCGCGCTTTTCCACCGCAGTGGAGGCGTGAGGCGGCGTTCGCGGCACTCATCGGTATCCTTGTGATCGCTTCCTTCTTCCTCGAAGTTCTCAATTGGCCGGCAAGCGGTGGCTGGATGCGCGTAGTAGCTCTTGGACTTTACGTGGGAAAACGCTTGCCATTCCGGGGTCGATCTTTTCTGGCGAATGACCTGCGCGCGGGAATCATCGCAATTCTCCTCGGATTCGCGGTCGTGGCAGCCTGGCCGATTTATCGCGTCGCCGCGCTCCACATTATATTTATCAGTGGGTTCAACCTCGTCGTATTCACTGTCGCGACCCGGGTGGTCTATGGCCACAGCGGAAACCTTCACCAGCTTTCGAAAAGGCTTTGGTTTCTTATCGCCACCGGCGCGCTCCTCCATTTGGCGATGATCTCGCGCTTTACCGCCGATCTTGCCCCGGCCGCGCGCGTCGCGCATTTGCTCTCAGCCGCAATTTGCTGGCTGGCAGCATCGTTAGTCTGGATGCTCAAGGTTATTCCGAAAGTCGCAATCAGCGAACCGGAATGACTCAGAACGCTGCTTCGTCGCACGTTTCTTCCTTTCCGGGGAGCGCACGCGACTCGCGTGCTCTCTGCGGCGACTCGCCGCAGAGTTGTTTGTCTGAAGCCGTAGCGTCACTCTAAAATTATGATTTCCGGCTGTGCCGATCGCTGACAGGAGGTTCGCGGCGAGTCGCCGCGAACGGCACGCGAGTCGCGTGCGCTCCCCGGCTCACCTCGCCGCCGGCGCCCACCACGCCGATGCCGCGCTCCTTCCACCCGGGTCCACGCCCGGCGTGCGCTCGCCGCCACCACCGGCGGCCACGCCGCTTGACGCGCTCCTCGCCCACCCTCCCACGCCGCTCCTTTGCCACATGGCGGCCTGCCTTCGTCGGCCCGGCACGACCGGCGACACATCGCGCTCGCGCACGCGGCTTTACCTCACGACGGCGCCATCGACTCTACGACCGCGGGCGGCGGCGGCCCACATCCGTATCGGCGCGGACTCAACGATCTACCTTCATCGCTGTCATGCGCCTGTGCCGGAGGGTCGGGGTATGTCGATACCACGGCACCTTGGACGGTTGTCTCCTCGCCGCTCAATCTCACCGCTCCTTTCGAGTCGGGTCGGAAGGCTCCGGTGGAGGAAATAAAAGCGGCGCTGGCGGAACAGAAAGCAACCCAAGATTCTCACTATCGGTCTTCAGAAAATAAGCGCACAGTTGGAAACATCGCCACCTGAGTCGCAAACGGTCGCTAGCAATCATAAACGCTACCATGAACATCATTCGAACGTCAGCTCTGGCCGCAAGTCTGATTATCACTCTCTGTGTCGCTGGCCAGACGCGGCCTGGCGATCCACAACTATTAGTCAAGCCGGCGGGTTTCCCGGCTTATCCCCTAAAGGCCAGCGACAATGGCCGGTATTTGGTGGATCAGAATGGGACGCCCACGGTGTTGGTGGGAGACTCTCCTCATTCGCTGTTGGTCAACCTCAGTCCACAACAAGCCAATGCCTATTTTGCGAACCGCGCCTCTTACGGCATCAATGCGGTGTGGGTCGAGGTGTTGTGTAATACCTACACCGCCGGGCGCCCGGATGGAAGTACCTATGATGGCATTATTCCGTTTACCACGCCGGGAGACATGTCCACGCCCAACCCTGCCTATTTCAGGCGCGTGGACCAGATGGTCCGGCTGGCGGCTGATCACGGTATTCAGATTGTAATGGACACCTTCGAGACCGCGGGCTGGATGCCGGTGCTGGAACAAAATGGACTTCAAAAGGCAAATCGATACGGAAAATTCCTGGGAAACCGCTATAAGAACTTCAGCAACATCATCTGGATCACCGGAAACGATTTCCAAACCTGGAACACCAGCTCAACCGACAACCATTTGATCGCCGCGCTTATGCAAGGGATCGCATCGGCTGACCCTAATCATCTGCAAACCACTGAACTCAACTACCTGGTGAGCGGCTCGCTCGATGATTTGTTGCTAGTGCCTTATACGACATTGGCAGGAGCCTACACCTACTACCCGACATACGCGGAAGTTCTTCATGAATACAATGCGACAAATTTTGTTCCCGTGTTCATGGAGGAGGCAAACTATGAGTTTGAAGACAACACCGGGATGGATTACGGCGACCCGGAGACTTTGCGCAGGCAGGAATACTGGACAATGCTAAGCGGCGCGACCGGCGAGTTGTATGGCAATCATTACACCTGGACCTTTGAAAGCGGATGGACACGCAATCTGAATACGCCGGGCATAAGGCAGTTGCAGTACATGAAGGACTTCTTTTCAGCTCGGCAATGGTGGGACCTGGTTCCCGATCAAACGCACACCGTCGTCCTCGCTGGGTATGGAACCTTCTCTGATAGCGGCAGCCTGCATGACAACGACTATGTTACCGCTGCTCGAGTGGCGGATGGGTCACTGGTATTGGCCTTTTGCCCCACGAGCACGACGATCACAGTCGACATGACGCAAATGAGAGGCCTCACGAACGCCAGATGGTTCGACCCGAGCAACAATACCTTCTCGGAAATCGCAGGGTCGCCGTTTGGCAACACCGGCACGCAAAACTTCACGACTCCGGGCAATAACAATGACGGGGATCCAGATTGGGTCCTGGTGCTGGAGTCTCCGTAGAATTCAGCTCGCAGCCGACTGCGTCAGATCAGGGTTCGGGACGACTGTCGGGCGTCGGAACGATTGCTGAAGATGGCGCGAATCGGCATGGCCGATAACATTGTTGATTGCCGTAAAGATTACGCCTGTTGAGGCGCGTCACGGCCAGGGAAAGCGGTTCGTTGTGCGTCCGGGTGAAAAGCTGACTGCGTTGCGGTGTCTCGTCATCAACTATCCACGCTTCACAAACTGAATTTGGCCGCTGACAAAGTTTGATATTTTCTTGACAGTCATCGCGCTTTCCGATCGAATCACTCGTCGTGCAGTTCAATTCCGAGGGGGAATTTGTATGAACACGAAAGTTATCGCATTTTTTGCCATGGCCGTTGGCCTGGCTGGCTGTTCCAAGGCCGTCGTCACAATGCCGGTGCCGGAAAGGACGATCGTTCAACCAATGCCAGCGGCGCCGGCCACCACCATTCAAGCACCGGCCCAGTCTCAATCAGATCGGGTCGCGGAGATCGACCGTTTGTTGAGTGCGCCACTGACAGGATTACCCGAGGATACCGATCGGCGGAGTGCCTTGCGTGGCGAACGCAGTGCTCTCATAACTTCTGGGAGTTACTCGATGCAGGCAGATCAATCCGGTCGACAAACAATCGACAGTCAAAGCACGCAACTAAATAGCGGGATAGTTTCTCGGGAAGCTCACGCAAATGTTGTAAGTTATGATTCGCCTCCACCGTCGAACGGCCAAATCGTGGTCGCAGTTGACTCGCAGGCTGGATATCTGCCGGGGTTGGAAGGCATGACTCCCAGCGAGCGCCTCCATTATTATCAAGCTCTCTGGTTTCAAAACAGTCAGAATATCAACATCAACCGGAATTTCGGCGTCGCGCGGAGACATTTTCGCCGCGGGTTCTAAAAATTGTCGCCCAAGTATTCTGTCCCCGGATTAGGGCTGACGATTGCGCGCCATTCGGAACGCACCGCCGCGGAATCGAATCCGCAAAGTAGGACGACTCAGCTACCAATCTCCGTTATTTTCCTGGCCGTTTCAGAATAAGAAAGAGCCCAGCGCAAATTACCCACCCGGCTCGAACTGGCGCGCGTAAGCCTCAATTTCGGCACGATCGAGTTTGCCGTCTCGGTTCTTATCGGCTCGATGCATTAGCGCCACCCCGCCCCCGCCGCGACGGCCGTACACGATCGCTTCTTCCAATGTCACGAAACCATCCTCGTTCGCATCCCGCACCTTGAACGCCTCGATTTGGTTCCGATCGCCGGCCGCCCATTCCTCTTGAGTCAGGCGGCCATCCCGGTTTTTGTCACGGGCCGCGAAGACCACGTAAACAAGATAATCACCTGCTTCCTCGCGGGAAAGCTTCCCATCGTGGTTGGCGTCGGCGAGAGCGAAACTGTCATTCGTGCCGCTCTCAACCGAGGCCGATTGTTGGCCGCTTTTGTTTGCGGCGCATCCGTTCACAACGCATAAGAAAAGCGCCGCCAATCCGATGCTGACGCGAGCCTGAAAGAATGCCATGCAGGATTGATGTCTTGTTCTTCATGCTTCGGGTTGTATCAAAAGACCTTGCGATGCGCAAGGCGGCAATCGCGCGAACGCATGGCCTTTACAACTTCGTTATACATAAGCGCTCGGCAGAACGTCGGCAGCATCGTCATTTTGCCTTCTGGTAATTTCGGCGACGAGAGCGTCGCCGCTGCGCCGCTCAACGTTGGCTAGCTCTCCCGCCAAAAATTTACCGCCCACGCGCCATCCGGTTGATGCTGCGCGCTGGTCCGGAAGCCTTCGCTGCTTAGTTTCTCAATCAACGGCGAGGGAAGAAACGGCGCGATGACCGTAAGTCCTTCCCCTGCTTTCAATCCATCCACCCGGGAACGGATGGTGGCAAACGGCTCGGTTCCTTTCGCGATCAGCGGTCGCACATCAAGAGTCTTAAACTTCGGCATCTATTCCTCCCATCGATTCAGGCGGGCACCGGCGATCGCAATGAGTGCGACCGACCAAAAAATTGAGATGAGCGCGAACCAGATCGCAGCATGTTCGATCCACCAGTTGGCCAGGGGCGTTTTGTTGGCGGCTTCGGCGGGGATTTGTTGGAGGGCGAAGAGCGCTTCGATGCGAAATGCATCCAGCGGATTCAGCATCAGGGCCGCGACCCAGCAGTCTGTGACACTTTGGAAGACGGGCCAGCGGGCGGCGAAGAGCGCGAGGAGATCAACGCCGACGAGCAGGAAAAGCCAGGCACTGACCCCAGTGATGAGCGCTTGCGCGCGATCGTGCGCAAGAAAACCGGCCGTCAGGCCTAACGAGAGAAACACGCCGGCGAGAAGTAGCGTTTGCCCGTAGAGCAAGGCAAGCTCGCCCGCAGCCGAGCCAGCGATCAAGGCCGGCAGGAAAAGCAAGAGCAAGACGGCTCCGAAAATTGAGAAGAGCGAGAAAAATTTTCCGATAACGAAAGCGGAACGAGGGACTGGCTGGGTGAAGAGCATTTGCCACTCTTCCCGCTCGCCCTGCGCGCTGCTCACGCCCGCGAGGAGCGCGAAAAGTGAAACGAAGTAGAGCGCAAGTTGGAGCACAAAAAAGCTGGTCGCGTTTTCATCTTCGCTAAAAAGAATCGCCGCCAGCCCGCCGAGGAGAGAAAGTGCGCAGAAGACCTGAAAGTAGCGATTGATGAGCGCGGCGCGGAACTCGCGCGCGAGGATCGCGGACAAAACGCTCGACTGTTTGAAATTGAATTGCGTGGCCGGCGTGTTCATCTGATTCGGCGTAGCGCACTGCCGGCTAGCGATGCGATTGCGGGATTCGCGTCGTCGAAATTGTGCGGCAGATCCATTGGATCGAGTTCGCGCTCGATCGCGCCGTCGCGACAGAGCAGGCAGCGATCGGCGACATTGTTCCACTCCGCGATCAGGTGAGTGGTGACGAGGACCGTCTTCCCGCGTTGCGCTTCGAAGTGGAGCGTTTCCTGGAGCCTCTTCCTCCACGCCGGATCGAGGCTCAACCCCGGTTCGTCGAGGAGCAGGATCGGCGCATCGGCGAGGAGGAGCAGGGCAAGTCCGAGCCGCTGCCGCATTCCACCAGACAGCTTTCCGGTCCGAACGCGCGCGACATCGGTTAGACCAGTAAGCTCGAGCATCGCCTCGCAGCGGGCCGTCAGGACGCCGCGCAAACGCGCATAAAAGCGCAGCACTTCGAGACAGGTCAGCCGAGGATGGAAGCTTGGACTTTGCGGCAGGTAGGCGAGCGTGCGCTGCGCCTTAATTCGATCGTTCACGACATCGAATGCGTTGACGCGCGCCAGTCCGCCATTGGGCCGGATCAACCCCGCGAGCACCTTCAACGTCGTGCTCTTGCCGGCGCCGTTCGGGCCAACGAGCAAGGTGATCGCGCGCGGGTCCGCTCGAAACGAAATTCCGCGCAAGACTGCTTTCGCGCCGTAGCTTTTCGTTAGTCTGTCGACCGCGATCATTTGGAAGAAGCGAGGGTGGCGCGCGCCAGGCGTGACGCGCGAAGTTTCCAGAACTGCGAAGTCAACGGCGCCGGATCGTCGATCGAGCTCAAGCCCGGAATGGCGGCGCGCTCGTTCGCGAAATGCAGCAACCTGACCGCAGGGCTGGCGGAAAGAAACGCGACCGCGGGAAAATCGCGGCGCAGAATGCCGAAAAGATCCAGCTCGCGATGCGGCAGATCGCCAACACCGTCGTGGTTGAAATCCAAATCGGCGCCCGACTCCCAGAAGTTGCCGACGCCATTCACCGCCCATTGGTTGCCGCTGCCTTCGGCGACGCCGGTTTCGACGGGATGAAGATTGCGCGCGAAAACATTTTCGCTGAAACGATTGTCGTCCGAATTAGAGCCGAATTTCAGACCGATATAATTGTTGCGGACATGATTACCCACGACCGTGTTGCCGATGCATTGATTGAATGAGAGGCCGACCGCGTTCTCCTCGATCTGGTTCCCCTCGAAGCGACTCCGCTCGGTCGATTGAATGATGATGCCATAGGCGCGCAACCCGCGGTTGTTGACGAAGTGATTCCCGCGCACCGTCAGCTCTTTCGAGAACATAATGGCGGCGCCGGCGGCGTTTTCGGTAAAGGTGTTGTTCTCGAAAACGTTGCTATCGGAATACATGTAATGCAGTCCGTAGCGCGTGTGATGGACGAGGTTCCGCTCGACCCGGGAGTTGTTCGTAAAGGAAAAATAAATCCCGTCGCGCGTCTCACTGATTTCGTTCCCGCGAATGAGATTGCCTTCGCAATTCCACTGGTGAATGCCGTTGCCGCGCCGGGTGGCAACGAGCGAGGTGTCGCAATTTTCGACGCTCTGTCCGACGCCTTTCTCGACCGATTCGGTCGCAGCCGGCGAGGGTTGTTTTGCCCTCGATGCGGTTGTCGAGAAGGCGCGCTCCGGAGATTTTCTTCAGGTAAATGCCGTGCAAGGAGTCGGCGATAACATTCTTCTCGATCGTCGCGCGATTGCCGGTCACGAAGATAGCCGCGTCGTCATCGAAGAGATTCAAACCCGAGCCAGTGATGCGCAGGCCGCGGAGGGTGACGTCATCGGCGGCGATCGTGACGACCTTGCCCACGCCGGCACCGCGAATTTCCGCGCCGGGATCGCCCACCAGCGTGAGCGGTTTGTTGATCACGATTGCGCCAGGGTGTACGCCGGATTCCACCCGAATAGTATCGTTAGGCGCAGCCGCGTCGATTTTTTCCTGGAGCGTGGCGGCAGTAATCGCATTCGTTAGGCAAAGCAAACATCAGCGCCGAATCTGGGGAGCGCACGCGACTCGCGTGCTGGTTGCGGCGACTCGCCGCAACAGGCTTTTGCCCGCAAAAGTTCGCGATGGCGAGGTCGCCATCGCCAGCACGCGAGTCGCGTGCGCTACCCAGATCCCAGCGCGACTGCTCTCACGCGACCACCTCTCCTTTCGCGAAACCCAGCCGGCAATCACGATCATGAGGACGGACGCGCAGAGCAGGATCGCACCCAACTCCGGGTAACTGGACTCCCGGAAATTCGCTATCTGTTCCGTGCCCAAGAGGCGCGGAGTGAATGGCTTGATATGCACCGCCGCGTGCGGATCGAGATTGTGTCCGTATTGATAAAGCCGATACCAAAACGATCCGATCGAGAAGATGCCGAAGTAACAATAGACCGCGAAGAGATCGACGAGGTTCCCCATTTGCCCGAAGACGACCGAGCGCAGGATGAGGAGCGTGATCAAACCAAAGATGAAGGGCATCCAGCGCATCTCGAGAAAATCCGCCTGCACGATCTGCGCCATCCCGATGTAGTGATTGAGGTTGTTAATCTCGACGAGATGCTGGCCATTCATTCCGCCGCCCACGATTTTGTAGCTGTAGATAAACAGATCGAGGCCATCGGAGTATTGCGGCGCGACCAGGTGCATGCGCCAGAGTGGAAAGAAGAGCGAGGTGACGATCGTCGCCGCCGCCAGGAGAAGAAGGAGACGCGACCAAAGATTGAGCGGCCGCGCCAGGAAACGAAACTCGAGGCGGAGCAGATCTGATAATTTCTTTTTCATAACTTCTCGGCCTAACGAGACTGGAGCTGGCTCGAGTTCCAGTCTCACAACATTATATTCCTATCGTCCTGGCGTTGCGGCCGAGGCCGCCACCGGCGCAGCCGTGGATGCGTTCGTCTTGTAAACAGCGCCGGCGACGGGCTGTCCCGCATTACTGACGACGAGATATCCCTGCATCTCCTGGTGGAGCGCGGAGCAGAAGTTCGTGCAGTAGAACGGGAAGACGCCGGGCTTGGTGAGCTTGATGTGCATCGTCTTGGTCTCGCCCGGATCCATCACCATGTTGATGTTGTGTTCGATCAGTCCAAAGCCGTGAATCATGTCGCGGGTCTGCTCGACATTGGTGACGTGGATCGTGAGATCGTCACCCACCTGGGCGTCGATCCGGTCGGGAACGAAGCGGCTGCGCACCGCGATCAACTTCGCCTCCACACTTGTGCCGGTGCGAGTAACCCCGGTGTTTTCCTTTTCCCAGACGGCGCTCGTATCCGTGTTCTCCGCTTTCGGATAAACTTCGATCGGTTGAATTTCGCTGACTTTCAGGATCTGCGCGAAATGCGGTTCCGGCTCGGTATATGCCTCGGCGACCATTTTCATCTTAGGCCCGGAAATATCAATGAGCTGGCTCGATTCGGGCTGAGAGGGACCGACGTTGACGTGGCGACCAGCGGAAAGCTTGTTCATCGCCACCAGCCATTTCCCATAGGGATGCGCTGTGTCGCTGCCGGCAACGACGAGGTGACCGGTGCTATAATGCGTCGGCACCTTGTCGAGCACGACTTTGTTCAAGTCCTTGCGCTCGTCATCTGTCCACGGCGGGAGCTTCCATTTCGTGATGTTCGAATCGATGAACATCGAGGTGTAGGCGTTGCCGAGTCCGTCGTATTGGGTGTGGAGCGGCCCGAGACCGACCGGCACTTCGCCTTCCACGACCGCTTCATATTTGATCGTTGGAATGCCGCGAAAATCTCCGTCAAATGTCTTGTTGTTAATCGCCGCGAGCAGCTTCTCGAAATTAACCACCGTCACTGCCGGCTGTAGCTTTGCCACCGTAGGATAACCACTTGCCGCTCGGATCAGTGTCGACTCCGTGCGGTGATTTACCGATCGGCAAGAAGTAGAGAATCCCAGGCACTTTTGCCGGATCGAGCACCGGCACACCAGCCATCATCTGCGCTTTACCATCCGCAACCGCTTGCGCGGCCGCTCTCCAATTCACGATCGCGCTGAAATCGCGATCCTTCTGGGTTGCGTTCGCTTCCAGGACGTCGTGCGCCATTTCCGTGTTGTAACTCGTCCAGAAAGCCCATCCGCTCGACGGACCTTTGCCGGTTGAAGCAAGATCCCAGTCAAAGGGCGGCGTGATGATTTGCCACGCCACACTCATCTCGCCGGTTTTCGGATCGACCTTCAAGGCACTCACCATGCCGTTAAATTCCTTCGCGTAATCGTTAGGATCCGCGACGCGTCCTTTCGGCAGAGGCACCGAAAAGCGCGAGGCCACGAGGAGATACTCTGTATTCTCGGTCACGAAAGACGAGCCATGGTTGCCGCTCGAGTTCGGGATCGGGCCGAGGATTTGGTGCGTCTTGAAATCGCGCAGATCGATCCGCGCGACTCGATTGTTCGCGTTATCGTTGACGAAGAGCCAGCGACCGTCGTACTTCGAGGCCGTTTGCGACAACGCCGGGTGATGAACATCGCCCCAGGTGTAATCGCCCAGCATTTTCTTCGATTCCTCATCGAACCCGTAACCGGTCGCCGGATAAGGCGCATAAACCGGAATGGTGGTGATATGGCGCATCGACGGGATGCCCGCGACAAAGACCTGGCCGGAATGCCCGCCAGAGTAGAACAAGTAATACTCGTCCTTTTCGCCGGGCGCGACGTAGGTGTTTGAGGCGTTTTGCGCGCGTTCGTTTTGTGCGGTGCTCGATTTGTTGCAACTGCTCAAAGTTGCAACCGTGGCGAGCGCCGCCACTGCAACGATCAATTGATGTTTTGTTTTCATGGGATTGATTTGGTTGGGATCGACCGGATTATTGTTTGACTGTCATGAAGCCTTTGGTGCCTTGCGAATAATGGCCGGGAAAGGAGCAGAGATAGAGGTAATCGCCCGGAACGTAGGGCGCATTGAACGTGACCGTGTCGGTCTCGCTAGGCCCGAGCAGCTTGCTATGCGCCAGCACCTCTTTGGCGTCAGGCGGAACGTAATCGTGCGACGCCTCGGTTGACGCGGCGTCGAGGAATTTCGTCACGTTTTGTTCGTTCACGCTGCGGTCGAGCACGACGAAGTTATGCCCCATGGAAAACTTCGGGGTCGTTCCCACGTTCTTGAACGTGACGATAACTTTTTGCCCCGGCTTGACCTCGAACGCGGTCAGATCGAAGCGCATTTTGTCGTCGGCCTGGACGGTGACTTCTTTCGGCGGCGCCTCGGGCGCGCGCGAGCAACCCGCCAGGGAAACGAGGAGCGCTCCGCAACCGAGCGCGATGATGGAAAATGGCTGACTCAATATCTTTTTCATGAGTTAATAGAATGGCTCCGCGGAGCTATCGGGTATTGACGCAGATCAAGGTTCCTTGTGATTTCTTTCGTCATATGGCGACCATGCTCATCGCTCCTCTTGCCCGGCGCTCACCGGATCTTGGCATTCGCACGGCAAAAATTGCGCTGACCATCTGCGCGTCTTTGCTCCTCGCAGGTTGTGGGCAGAAAAAAGAATCACCCGGCGAACAGGTGTGGCATTACGAAGTGCGCGGCCTCGTCCGAAACACTCCGCCGGATCACCAGGCGATTGAGGTCGAGCACGAAGACATACCGGGATTTATGCCTGCAATGACGATGCCGTTTATCGCGCGCGACGCGCAGGAGATCGCGCAGCTGCAAATCGGCGACGCAATTTCATTTCGACTCAACGTCACCCAACGGGATTCGTGGATCGACCAAGTCAGGAAGATCGATGCGAACCAACTGCATTTGCCGATACCCAAGCCCGTGCCGGCAGCGAACGCGGATGCCGCTGCTGGGAACCGGTTACGCGAAGGTGACATGATGCCTGCTTTTGAATTACGGGACCAGGATGGAAAGCCGGTCACACTGGACACCTTCCGTGGTCACCCCTTCGTCGTGACCTTCATTTTCACCCGTTGCCCGGTCCCCAATTTCTGCCCGCGGATGTCGCAGAATTTTGCCGAGCTGCAAAAAGCAATTCAGGCTTCTTCCGATTTACTCGCGGCGACGCGCCTGCTCAGCATCAGCTTCGACCCGAAATTCGACACGCCTGAAATTCTGAAGCAATACGCCCAGCACGCGGGCGCCGATCCGGCCGTCTGGACTTTCGCGACCGGCGATCCGAAGGAAATTCAAAGCCTAACGAGTGCTTTTTCCGTTCTCGTTCAGCCCGAATCCGGCACCCTCTCCCACAGTCTCGCCACCGCGCTGATTGATCGGCGACGGGAAGATCGCCAGGATCTGGCGCGGCAACGGCTGGACCCCGGCGGAAGTGATGCTCGCAATCAAGGGGAAGTAGATCGTAGCATCGTTGTAGCCGGGGGCGCCGACCCCGGTTCCCGTGCGCCGGGTTCAGCGCCCCCGGCTCCAACAGCGTTGCCCAACGAAACCTCGGTTCAGGTATGGCGTGGAATGCGCCCACTCCTGGACGAGCGGAAGCTCGTCCCTCCGGAGGGACTCGTCGCGGCGAGTGCAGAATCCACCGAAGCGTGTCGTCTCGGCCTCATTCCCTGGCTCGCGTTTCGCTGAGCGAAACGTCTACAACAAAAACAATTGTTGACGCTTTCATGCGTTTATTGCAATTATGGTTTTTCTAACTTCATTCGAATCAAATCTACTATGAAAACATCACTCCTCGTCACCCTCCTCGCCGGTTTGATCTTCTACTACTTCCATTACACACCCCCCGTTGCCCATGCAGTTGCAACAGGCCGCCGTCTCGGCCCCACCCGCCAGGCCAGCGCCCGCCTCCCAGACGGTCATCATTGCCTCCGCGCCGTCTGCCTATAGTCGATGGGCATCGTCAAACGAGCGCTGGAAAAACGGCCCCAACGCGCAGACGGACTTGAGGATCGGCCCCAACGCACAAACCGACTTCGCGCCGTTTGCGCCCAATGAACAGGAAACGTGGAACCAGACTCCAGGCTATACGATGGTTTCTGGATCAATGCCGCGCGTTCACTGATTGCCTCCGCCTAGAGATTCGTCCTTCTCACAGAGAGAACCCGCGTCTCCCTCCGCGGCTTCGGGCGACTTAGGGACTATGACTTAGATGCCGGCTCCTTACGAGCCGAGACCGGGGCAACTAAAAGCTAAGCATCCAAAGCCCCCTCCAAGAACTGTCATGTTGAGCGCAGCGAAACATCTCTGACTATTTTCTCCGAGTCCTGTGCGTTCCCGAAATAGTCAGAGATTCTTCTCCCGCGACTGCGGGATCAGAATGACAAGTTTGGAGTAGTGTTTGCCTGAGCGAAAACGTCCGCCCGCGATCGAGCTGCCCGCTGGCGCGTTAATTTGCGCTAGTGCTCGTTAGGGCGAGGAGCGATTCGAACTTGAAGCCGCCTGGCAGCGACCCGGCGAGCTTCGCCGCCGCGCGCAAAAAAAGAACAGCTTTTGCCAATTCTGGGAGAGCCACGACCGGCCGTTTGAGTGTATTGTGCAGACAAACACCAGCATTCGGAAATAAATGAAAGACTCGGTGAAAGATTCAAAGCGCCGTCAGACGATGCAGATTTACGTTTCGAAATCCGGCCAGCGCTATGGGCCTTACGACGCGACCGAGCTCCGTGCCGCTGTTCTTGCAAATGTCTTCCAGCCCGAGCATTTCGCCTCGTGCGATGATGGCAGGACCTGGCTCATGATCAGCGAGATCCGCGAGCTCGGCTCCATCGCTTACATGGTCGAGAGTGACGCCGAGAAAGCCCTCCTGGTGATTCGTTACCGGGGCCGCGTCGCGCCGGCGACGTCGCTGCGTTGCGCAGAGGAAGTCGCAGATGCGCTCGCGGAAATGCCGGCTGGATTTCGGCTCCTGGTCGATCTGACCGCGCTTGAATCGATGGACGTGGCTTGTGCGCCGCATCTGGAGGAGATCATGGAACTTTGCGACGCGAAAGGAGTCAGCGCGGTCGTCCGGGTGGTACCCGATGCGCGCCGTGACATCGGGCTGCAAATCATGTCTCGCTTTCACTACCGACCGACGGTCCAAGTTTTCACCTGCAAGAGCCTGGATGAGGCCACTTCCATGCTGAGCTCGACGGAGTGACCAAGCACGAGCCTGCCAGTGCCGAAGTGCCAGTCAGATGCGCAACATGACTGATCCGCACGTTTTCACCCTCGGGATCGAGGAAGAATTCCAGATCATCGATCCGGAGACGCGCGGGTTGCGCTCGCGCGTCGGGCAGATTCTCGAGGACGGCAAGATCACGTTGAAGGAACGGGTCAAGGCGGAGATGCATCAATCGGTCGTCGAGCTTGGGACCGAGATTTGTTCCGACATCACGTGCGCGCGCGCGGACGTCGTGCAGTTGCGAACCGAGCTGGCGACAGCTCGCCGCCCGGCGCGGTTTGTTGATCGCTTCCGCCGGGCACGCATCCGTTTTCCCATTGGATGAATCAGCTCATCACGGCCGGCGAACGCTACGCCACGATCGTCAACGACATGCAACAGATCGCGCGCGCCAATCTCATCTTCGGCCTGCATGTGCACGTCGGAATTCCGGATCGCGAGGAAGCCATCCAGTTGATGAATCAGGCGCGCTATTTTCTGCCGCACATCTACGCCTTGTCGGTCAACTCGCCTTTCTGGCTCGGCCAGAACACGGGGTTCAAGGCCTATCGGCATAACATCTTTGAGCGCTTCCCGCGCACCGGCATTCCCGATCCGTTTGATAGCCTCTCGGAGTACGAGGATTATCTGAAACTCCTGATCGAGACCAACTGCATCGACAACGGGAAAAAGATCTGGTGGGACATCCGGCTCCATCCGTTCTTCGACACCCTCGAGTTCCGCATCTGCGATGCGCAGATCGCGCGTCGACGACACGATCGCGCTCGCCGCCATGATCCAGGCCGTGGTCGTCAAATTGCACAAGCTCCTCCGGCAAAACACCTCTTTCCGCATTTATCGACGCCGCGTGATCGAGGAAAACCGCTGGCGCGCCTCGCGCTACGGTCTCGATGGAAAGCTGATCGATTTCGGACGGCATTGTGAAGTCGAGACGCGCAGTTTGATTCAACGAAATCCTGGAGTTCATCGCGCCGGAAATGCGCGAGCTCGGGCAGCGAAAGCGAGATGAAGCATATCGAGCGCATCATGCGCGAAGGCACCGGAGCCGACCGGCAATTGGCCGCCTGGCAAATTCGGCACGACGTGAAAGACGTGGTGGATCATATCGTCTCCGAGACCTATGAGGGCCTCGATGTTCCGGATGCAAACCGCGGCGCAGGCGGCACTGCCTAAGTCATAAACAGTGCTAAGTCGTACTCGTGCCCTGCTCGTGCGACTCGTCCCGATTCTCAGGCGATTACGAGCAGGACGAGTCCAAAGCGGAGAGCCACGAAACGCTTCGCCGCGCCTGGACGACGGCATACCTTCGGACAAGAACTTTGATATGAGCGCAACCTTGATTCATGCTGAGGCGATGGATAAACCGAAAACCCAAGGACCGGCACGGCGCGAGCGTCTCTTTTCCGCGCGGACTTATCGGATCGGCAGCGAAAACGCCTTTCGCATCGGGCCGCAGATTCGCGAGCTGGAACTGCAAGGGCACAAAGTCATCAAGTGCAATTTGGGCGAGCCCGATTTCCCGCTCGCCAAACATGTCGCGGACGAGATCAAACAGCAGATCGATCTCGACCAGACGAAATATTGCGACCCGCAGGGCATCCTTCCTTTGCGCGAAGCGATTGCGCGCGTCATCTCGCGCACTCGCCAGATCGATGTCTCACCGGATCGCGTGGTCGTGTTTCCCGGCGGCAAACCGCCGATCGGTCTCACTCAGGAAGCTTACTGTGATCGCCGGCGATGAAGTGATTTACCCGAGTCCCGGATTTCCGATCTACGAATCGTTCACCGGTTATGTTGATGCGAAACCGGTCCCGCTCCATTTGCGCGAGGAGTCGGATTTCAGTTTCAGCGGCCGCGATCTCGCGCCGCTCATCACCGATCGGACGCGCATCATCATCTTGAATTTTCCCTCCAACCCCACCGGTGGCGTGGCGACCCGGGAGCAACTCGAAGACATCGCCGCGGTCATTCAAGTCAAAAGCACCGCAAGCCCGGGTTTATTCGGATGAAATTTACGAGAACATCGTCTTTGACGGTCTGCAGCATCATTCGATCGCGTCGGTGCCCGGCATGGCCGAGCGCACTATCATCGCCAGCGGCGCCTCGAAGTCGTTCGCATGGACCGGCGGCCGGATCGGCTGGGCGGTCTTTCCAACCACGGAGGAAACGGCGGTCTTCAAGAATCTGAACATCAATTATTTTTCCTGCATCCCTGCTTACAATCAGATGGGAGCGGTGGTGGCGCTCGAGTCGCCTTTGAGCGCGGGCACGATCGCGGAGATGTGCGAAGCGTTTCGCGAGCGGCGCGATTTGATGGTGGCTGGATTGAATGCGATCCCCGGGATCAGCTGCCGCAAGCCCGGGGGCGCCTTCTATTTGTTCCCGAACATTGCGGGCATGTGCGAAAACCTCGGAGCGATTGAGGCGCACAAGAAATTGCCCGTCGGATGAGCGCCAGCGAAGCAGTCCGTCCACGCTCGTGCAGATGTTCCTGCTCTGGCGTCATCAGGTTGCGACGATGGACCGGCGCTCCTTCGGATCTCTCGGCTCCGAAGGAGAGCATTACCTTCGTCTCTCGATCGCGACTGCGTTGGACGATCTCAAGATCGGCTCTGGAACGCATCCGCGCCGCCGCCGGCGACGTCAACGGATTCCAGGAATTCATCCGGGAAGGAAAGCACCTCAGTTGAGCGAAGTCGTCACCGGGCGAATTCCCGGGTCGGCGGCAGCGATACTCGGACGACGGACGCTTTGCTCAAAGCCGAAATCGGCGCGGCGTCTTCCTGCCTTCGTGCAGGCGCGAACGAAATTCGGTCGGTGATTGGCCGACGATTTTTCGGAAAATCCGGTTGAAATGGGTCAGCGACTGAAATCCAATTTCGTAGGCGATTTCGCTCACGCGACGATTGGAATCGAGTAATAGCGTCTTTGCTTTCTCGATCCGCACCCGGGCGAGATATTCGGTGAAAGTCAATCCCGTGGCGCGCTTGAAAAGCTTGCAAAAATAAAATGTGCTGGTGTTGACCGACTTCGCCACTGTCGCCAGACAAATCGCGCCGCCCTGATTTTGCTCGATGAATTTCTTCGCCCGCGCGACTGCCACCGGCTCCTCCGCAGAATCTCCTACTGCGATCTGGTTGCTCAGGATCGACAAGTGGCGTCCGAAAATTTCCAGCAACCGAAGCATCGATCGATACTGCTTCTTCGTTAGTACCTTGCTGTGAAAATAGGCGTCGCGCGCCTTGCCGAGATCGATCTTTACTCCCCAATCGACCAACTTTCTCGCCGTCTGGTCGAATCGAAATTTAGTCGGCTGTTCTAATAGCACCTGTCCGGTTTGCAAAAATCCAATGAGCTGGTCGCCGACTCGAATCGGAACTGCACTGTCGGACAGCCCGGCAAAACAGGTGACGGTTCGCGAACGATCGCCCGCTTTCTCGGTGAGTTTGCGTTGGACTTCCAGACAGGCGGCGCAAACGCGATTGGATCGTGCCATTAACTCGCAAAACGGATTTTCGTTGGCCCCTCCGTGCGTGCCTAGCTGCCAGGATTCGACCGGCCGCAGCGCCAGCGGCAGTCCGGTCGCGGCAGAAAACGCCCGCATGTAATCCCGACAAATGGCGGAGCGCGTCAGTTTTTCGACCAGCTGTTTGTTCCCAAGCTTCACCCGCCGCAATGATATCCATCGGCGGCTGAAAAGTCGAAGCTTCGCGTGTCTAGGTGTCGTGCAGGCAGTGCGCCACGATCCACACATACAGTGCGATCATCGACGCGACGCCAAATACAATCAGGTATTCCATTTCTTGTTTTGTTAATTTTTCTCGGCAAAGGAGGCTAATTCGGGCTCGCGCTGCGTGCCGCGACGCTTCGTGCAATCCGGGCAGGGATGGCCCCAGACGTCACAGCGGCAATGCCGCGCTTCCGGCGCGCGCAGAAACTTCGCAATTGCCGTTTTGAGGCGCTCCATCGACACCGGCTTTCGGAGATATTTCGTCGCTCCATGCGCAATGACGACTGGATCGAGGTGAGCCTCGTCGAGACTCGAAATGACAATGACGGGCGGCGCAGAACCCCATGTTCCGAGCGCTTCGAGCAGATCCTGACTTTGCACGCCTGGATCGGCATCGAGCACAATCAATGCAACATCCGCCAACCCGTCCTGGGTCAGTGGAAAAAACCCGCGCGAGGTTCGCGCGAACCGCACATCGAAATTAGTCAGCGCTGCGATCGAAATGATGACATTGATGGTGTCGGCATCCGCATCAACAAGTAGAACAACATCTCTTTTCATATCGGATTTGTTTTCAGGCCAACGCTAGTGTCCCGGCCAACCACGCGCTCCACATCGGTTGGCGTTTTCTTTACCTGAATTGTTCAAACTCGGAGGACGCGCTTTTGCCGCGCCTCGAATCGTAAGTCGCAGAAGCCATCGTTCGCGCAGAGCAAGAATTGCACAGCAAAACGCAAAGGGCGGTGCATCGCGCTCGAGGCGAGGCTGGCTAAGCTCATTCGAAAAAGGAGAAATGCTTATGGCAACCACCCTCGATTCGCGTCCCACCAGCACAGACAGAGCCTGCGAAGGACATCATGTCGTTCGGAACGCGACGCGGCGTCTACATCAACGCCGCCGATCGCCTCGACGAGGAGGGCCCGCCGCTCAATCAAGCCGCGCTCGAGGTCTTGCGAAACGTTCGACCTCTTTTACCGCACCCTCTGCGCCATGATGTTCAATTACGCGCCGCTTTCCGGTCATCCGGGCGGCTCCATTTCGTCCGGGCGTTTCGTCGCGCGGCTGCTCTTCGATGTCGATGGATTACGACCTCGCGAAACCAACGCGCCGCGACGCCGACATCATTTCCTACGCCGCCGGGCACAAGGCGCTCGGCCTTTACGCGATGTGGGCGTTGCGCAACGAAATCGCCCGCATCGCCGCGCCCGAGCTGCTCCCGATCCAGGAGAAGTTTCAATTCCGGTTGGAAGATTTGCTCGGCTTCCGCCGCAATCCATCGGCCAACACGCCGCTCTTCACCAGGTTCCGCGCCAAAGCGCTCGACGGACATCCGACGCCCGCGACTCCATTCGTTAGGCTATCGACCGGCGCGTCCGGCGTGGGCTTGCCGGCGTCGTTCGGCCTGGCCTGGGCCGCAGCCGATCTCTACGGCGAGAATGCGCCCCGTGTTCATATCATCGAAGGCGAAGGCGGAATGACTCCCGGGCGCGTGGCCGAGGCGCTGGCGGCGGCGGGAACGCGTCGCTTGATAACATCATCCTGCACGTCGATTGGAACCAGGCGTCGATCGACTCGAACAAGGTCTGCCGCGACGGCGAAACGCCGGGCGAATATGTGCAGTGGACACCCGCCGAGCTCGCTTACCTGCACGACTGGAATGTCATCATGTGCCGGACGGTTTCGATTGGCAGCAGATCACGACCGCGCAACGTCTCGCACTCGACTTGCACAACGGCCAGCCGACGGCGGTCGTTTATCGGACGATCAAAGGCTGGCATTATGGGATCGAGGGCCGCGCTTCCCATGGCGCCGGCCACGGCCTTTGTTCGAGCGGATTCTTCACCGCGCTCGCGCCGCTTGTTTCCGAAAGATGCGGTCCACGTGCCGTGCTGCGACCGGCGCGCAACGCTGCAACTGCGGCACGGACACGGCGATTCGTGGAAGCATGTTATTGGAAATCGCTCGAGCCTCATCCGTCAGGCGCGTCGAGAGCCGCGCCGACCGACGGTGGAGGCGCTGGCCGCGCAATTGCGCGCCGCGCAAAAGCGACTGAACACGCGCGAGCGCAGCGCCAGCGCCGATGCGCCGCGGATCGATCTCGCTTACGTGACGGCCGCGGAATGAACGGCCAAGCGCCGAAGGAACTCGCGCTCGAATTCCGGGACACCAAGACGACCCTGCGCGACGAGCTTGGCCGCGTCCTCAACTACTACAACGACGGACCGACGGCGGCTTCGTCGTCGCCGCGGCCGACCTGCTCGGATCGACCAGCATCAACAAGATGGGCGACAATTTTCCGCAGCGGATTCTACAATCGCCAAACGAATCCCGCGCGCGCGGCAACTCGCCATCGGCGGAATCTGCGAAGACGCGATCATGGCGATGTTGTCGGGCATCTCGGCGTTTGGCGGCCACATCGGGGCGGGCTCGTCCTACGGCGCCTTCAGTGCGCCGCTCGGACACATCGCAGCGCGTCTCCACGCGATTGGCAATCAGGCGCGCGTCACATCGAAGGCGGGGCTTATCGTCCGTTCTTTCTCGTCTGCGCGCACGCGGGATTGAAAACCGGCGAAGACGGCCCAACCCACGCCGACCCGCAGTCATTGCAACTGCTGCAGGATAATTTCCCGCTCGGCACGATGATCACGCTGACACCGTGGGATCCGCAGGAAATTTGGTTTCTCGTTTCCGCCGCGCTCGCCAAACGGCCCGCGATCATCGCGCCGTTTGTCACGCGCCCGGCGGAGATGGTGCTCGATCGCGCCGCGCTCGGTTTGCCTCCGGCGGCGCTGGCCGGGCAAGGAGTTTATCGTTTGCGCTCCGCGCGCGGTCGATCGCAGGGCACGATCGTTCTCCAAGGCACCGGGCGTGACAAATGCGTTTCGTGAACGAGACCTTGCCGTTGATCCAGAATTCGAGGGCTCGGCCTGAATGTTTACGTCATTACCTCGAGCGAATTGTTCGACATGCTCCCGCCGGCGGAGCGAGAGCAATATTTTCCCGGAAGCGCATCAACAGGAGGCGATGGGCATCACCGATTTCACCTTCGCGACCATGACGCGCTGGGTGCGCAGCGATTACGGTCGCGACTCATTCGCTGCATCCGTTTGCCCACGGTCATTTCCTCGGGAGCGGCTCGGGCGCAGCCGTCATGAAAGAAGCCGGGCTCGACGGCGTCAGTCAGTTCGAAGCCATCCGCGCTTATGTCAGCGATCGGGCGACGAGCCATCATGTCTGAGGTGAACCGAAGGGCAACTCGGTGACGATCCGATCGCGCTCTTCAAGAACTGGTTTCAGGAGGCGATCGACGCCGGGCTGAAAGAACCGACGGCCATGACGCTCGCGACCGTCGAAGAAAATGGTCAGCCCGATGCGCGGATGGTTTTGCTCAAAGGCGCGGACGAACACGGGTTCGTTTTCTACACCAACCTGGGAGCGCCAAGGCAAAGGCACGTGCAGCACAATCCGCGAGTCGCGCTCTGTTTCTACTGGGACAAAATCGACAAACAGGTCCGCGTTCGCGGTCGAGCGGAGCGCGTCAGCGACGCCGAAGCCGACGCATATTTTTCGACCCGCCCGCGCCTGAGCCAGATCGGCGCCTGGGCCTCCAAACAATCGCAGCCGATGCGCGGCTATTTTGAGCTCGAGGCTGAAGTCGCGAAAACAATCGTTCGTTTCGGCGTCGGCGAAGTGCCACGTCCGCCGTTTTGGTCAGGGTTTCGGGTCGTGCCGGAGCAGATCGAATTTTGGAAACAAAAACCATTTCGACGCCACGAACGGATCCTCTACACTCGCGCCACCGACGGCTGGAAAAAGCAATGGCTCTATCCGTAGCCGCGCACCTTTGATCGCGATCAAGTTGAGCGTATGGATAAACTTCGCGCCGTTTGGAACAACGTGAACACCCGGTCATCAATGCGAAAATTCCTCGCTGCCCTTCTCATCCTCGCCTGCTCTCAAGCGCTCTTCGCGACCGATGATTCCGCGCAGGAGGCGCGGTTCCTTACCAACACCCGCCAGTTGATTTTCGAAGGCCGACGCAGCGGCGAAGGATATTTTTCGCCGGATGGGAGCCGGCTCATCTTCCAAAGCGAACGCGAGCCGGGTAATCCCTTCTACCAGATCTACACCCTCGATTTCCAAAACGGCGAGACGCGGCGCGTGTCACCAGGGACGGGAAAAACGACCTGCGGATTTTTTCAGCCGGGAACAGATCGCGTCATCTTCGCCTCGACGCACGGCGACCCCGACGGCCGGGGCGAAACAAAAAGCGGAGCTGGATTTTCGCGCGAGCGGCAAGACGCGCCGTTACTCCTGGGACTACGACGACGACGTTCGAGATCTACTCCGCCAAAGACGACGGCACCGACCTCGTGAATCTCACCCGATCGCCCGGCTATGATGCCGAGGGATCGGTTTCGCCCGATGGAAAGCAAATCGTTTTTTGTTCGCTCCGTTCGGCATTTCCACTCGACCACTGCACCTCAACTGCGCGATCGATACCAAAAGGACCCCTCCTGGTTCGGCGACATCTATCTGATGAATGCCGACGGCTCCAACGTGCGTCGCCTAACGAATGAGCCCGGCTACGATGGCGGTCCCTTTTTTTCGCCCGACGGGCAGCGCATCATCTGGCGGCATTTCGAGGAGAAGCGGAGTGATCGCGGACGTCTGGACCATGAAGACCGATGGGACGGACAAGCAACGCATCACCGATTTCAAGTCGATGTCGTGGGCGCCGTTTTATCATCCGAGCGGGAAATACCTCATTTTTACCTCGAACAAATTCGGCTTTGAAAACTTCGAATTGTTTATCGTCGATGCGGCCGGCGCGCACGATCCGGTGCGGGTCACGTTCACCGGCGGGTTTGACGGGCTGCCTGTCTTTTCGCCTGACGGAAAAAAACTCTGCTGGACGAGCGGACGAACGAGCGATGGCAAAGCGCAACTGTTCCTGGCGGATTGGAACGACGAAGCGGCACAACAAGCGATCGCGCAGTCGCCCGCGCGGGCCAGTGAAAAGATTCGAGGCGACGAATGCGTTTTCGCCCGCGATCACGAAAACAGATCTGCAGCATGAGGTGGAATGGCTGGCGGACGAAAAACGCGATGGACGAATGACGGGCACCGCCGGCGCGCAGGCCGCGGCGAGTTGGCTGGCAGATTATTTTCGCAAGACCGGACTGCAATCATTCGGCCAGGATTTCGGGTTGCCGTTCGAATTCACTTCCGGCGAGCGTGTGCTGCCGGACAAGACGCACTGCGAGATCGCGATCGATGGGAAAGCCGCTGTCAAGGTCGAGCCTGACCGGGATTTTCGGCCACTGGCGTTCAGCGAAAACGGAAACGCCCAGGGCCAGGTTGTCTTCGCCGGCTACGGCCTGGTCGTGCCGGAAGGAAACGGCGAGCCCTATAATTCCTATGACGGTCTCAACGTAAAGGACAAGATCGTGCTTCTCCTGCGTTATGTGCCGGAAGGCGTGGAGCCGGCGCGGCGCGCGCACCTCAATCGTTATGCCGGCCTGCGTTACAAAGCGATGCTCGCGCGCGAGCGCGGCGCGAAAGCGGTCCTCGTCGTTAACGGGCCGAATTCACCTAACGCCGGCGAAGTTCTTCCCCTAACGAATGACGGCACGAGCGCCGGCAGCGGCATCATCGCCGCTTCGATCAGCGGCAAAACGGCCGAGACACTTCTGTCGCCGGGCGGCAAGAACCTGAAGCAACTCCAGACCGCGCTCGACAACGAGAATCCGCACGCCGAGCACGGTTTCGTTTTACCGAAGGTGAAAGTGAAACTCGAGTGCGGCGTCGAGCACATTAAAAAGAACGACCGCGATATCGTCGCCTATCTGCCGCCGGCACCGGGTGGCGGCGACGAATATGTTCTGGTCGGGCGCGCATTACGATCACCTTGGACACGGCGGCACCAGCTCGCTGGATCGCGCCGGCGAGGAAAACAAAATTCATCCGGGCGCAGACGATAATGCGTCCGGCGTGGCCTGGGTGATGGAACTCGCCGGTGCGCTTGCTCAGGAACACGGCGAGCATCCGGAAAAATTCAAGCGCGGCGTGATTTTCGCCTGCTGGTCCGGCGAAGAAATCGGGCTCATCGGCTCGGCCGCATTTTGCGAGCATCCGCCGGTGCCGTTGAACAAAATCGTCGCCTACGTCAATGCCGACATGGTGGGTCGGTTGCGCGATAACAAACTCACCGTGCAGGGCGTCGGCTCATCCCATGCCTGGCGCCGACTCCTCGAAAAACGCAACATCCCGGCCGGCTTCAGTCTTGCGTTGCAAGACGATCCCTACCTCCCGACCGACGTGACCAGTCTCTACCTGAAAAATATTCCCGCCCTAAACTTCTTCACCGGCGCGCATGAGGATTATCACCGGCCGACCGATACGGCGGACAAACTGAATTACGAGGGTCTCGAGCGGGTCACGAAATTCGCGGAACAGATCGTCATCGATTTGGCGCAAGCGCCAGAACGTCCTGATCTGGCGAAAGTAGAGCGGAGCGGTCCGGTCGGCGGCGGGAGAGAAACGCTCCGCGCTTATCTGGGCACCATCCCGGATTACACGACCGAAGTGAAAGGAGTGAAGCTGAGCGGTGTGCGCGGCGCCAGCCCGGCGGAAAAAGCCGGGCTGCAAGGCGGCGACGTGATCGTTGAATTCGCCGGCCAGAAAATCGCCAACATTTACGATTACACCTACGCGCTCGACGCCGTGAAAATCGGGCAGCCGGTAAAAATGATCGTCGAACGCAACGGCCAGCGCGTCACGCTTACTGTCACGCCGGAAGCGCGAAAATAGTGGAGCGCGCCCTACAATTTCGAGTGCTGTAAAGCCGCGGTAATTATGGAGAGTGGACCGTGCTCCTACTCGTGATCGTAATCGTGTCTCTTACGGCGCATCTGATTTTGAGCACGATTCGACGGGAGCACGAGTCCAGCATCCGCTCGGACAGCTCGCTGGGCTTTACTCAGGATGACAGGCCTGAAGATGGCGCATCAGCGCCACTTAAAGCTTAACACTTAAAACTTAAAGCTTTCACGCCTGCCGTTCGGCAACACTTACAACTGCACACAGACCGCTTTGGTCTCAGTATAAAGCTCGAGCGCTTCAGCGCCCATCTCGCGGCCCCAACCAGACTGCCGATAGCCACCAAAGGGCAGCGCTGCGTCAAAAATATTGTAGCAGTTCACCCAGACGGTTCCGGCGCGCAGCTCGGCAGCGAGCCGGTGGGCTTTCGACACATCACGAGTCCAGACGGCGGCGGCCAGTCCGTAGATGCCGCTGTTCGCCGCTTGCACGACTTCCATCGGGGTCGGTGAACGGAACCGCGCAAACGACCGGGCCGAAGATTTCCTCCTTGACCACTTTCATGCCGGGCTTCGTGTTCACCAGCACCGTGGGTTGGACGAAATAACCGCGCTTACCGGCGCGTCCGCCGCCGACGACAGGCCGGGCGCCTTCGTTTCGCCCGGATTGCAAATAGCCCATCACGCGATTGAGCTGTTCCTCGGAAACGAGCGGACCCATTTCGGTGTCAGGCTCGTGGCCGGGACCGATTTTGATTTTGGTCGCCGCCGCGGAAACGCCGCTCACCACTTTGTCGAAATGCTTCTTGTGCACGTAGAGGAGCGAACCCGCGCAGCAGCATTGGCCGTGGTTGAAGAAGATTGCGCTGGCCGCGCCCGGAATCGCCGTCTCCAAATCTGCATCCTCGAAAACGATGTTGGGCGATTTGCCACCCAGTTCGAGCGAAACCTTTTTCAAATCATTGGCAGCAGCGTTCACGATGAGCTTGCCGACTTCGGTTGAACCGGTGAAGGCGATCTTGTCGATGCCGGGATGAGCGGCGAGCGCGGCGCCGGCGGTTTCGCCGAGACCGGTGACGATGTTCACGACGCCATCGGGAATGCCCGCTTCCTGAATCAATTCACCGAGGCGCAAGGCGGAGAGCGGCGTTTGCTCGGCCGGTTTAAGCACGACGGTGCAGCCGGTCGCCAGGGCCGGCCCGAGTTTCCATGCGGCCATGAGCAACGGAAAATTCCAGGGGATGATTTGCCCAACGACGCCAATCGGCTCGCGCAGCGTGTAACTAAAAAACTTCGCCCCGGGCGCGTAAGGAACGGAAATCGGAAATGTGCTCCCGTGAATTTTCGTCGCCCAGCCCGCCATGTAGCGGAACAAATCGATGGCGAGCGGAACGTCCGCGACTCGCGCCACGGTGAGCGGCTTGCCATTGTCGAGTGATTCAAGCCGGGCGAATTCTTCGAGATTCTTTTCCAACAAATCGGCCAGCTTCCAAATCGCTCGCCCGCGATCGGACGGCGTCATCTTGCGCCACGGCCCGGACTCAAAAGCCGCGCGCGCTGCTTTCACGGCGCGATCGATATCTTTTTTATCGCCGGCCGCAACCTGGCAGATCACCTCGCCTGTTGCCGGGTCATAGGTGGCAAAGGTTTCGCCCGAAACCGCATCGACCCACTGGCCGTTGATCAACATGCGCCGCGCCTTGCTGGAAACCGATCGACTGACGCGTGAAGCGCCGTTGCCGCCAGAACGAATTTTTCGGGAAGGTGAAAGTTTTGTTTTCATAGGTCTGATCCGTTTTTGTGATTAAACAAATTGTGCGCCGCATTTTTTTGAAAGGCAATGCGGATATGAATCGCGTTCCTCCGCCTGTCATCCTGAGTCGCGCAGACGACGAAGGATCTCTGACCATTTCGGTAAAACCATGATCGCAAGTAAAGGACTCCCTTCCCGTCGCCGCCGGGCTCGCTCACCGCCGTTCTGAGAAGCGATCCTCGTCAGCCGTGATCACCGATCGCAGCTACAACATGCCGAACTCGGGGCGCGTTTGTGATGATGCCCCTCGCGCAGTGTATCAATAGTCGTCCGTGATTGGTCAAATGTTGTTAGACCCGCCAGAAACACGGACGACACTGAGGTCGTCCCTCCAACAAGATAGAAGCGAGACCGCCACCAAAAGCTTGGACTCGCCGCGGCGAGTCCCTCCGGAGGAACGCGCTTCTGCGCGTCCTCTTTCAAAATCTGAACAGCGGTCGCCACCACGGAATCCCGCCAAGCATCAAGAGCAAGGAAAGCGTGAAGGCGATGGCCGCGCCGCGATATTTCATCTGATCGGTGCGGCCCTTGCGAGACAAAGCTCCGCCGACATGCGCGCAAACGACCGCCAGGAACATCAGCGTTGTATGCTCCACCGCAAAAAAGCGGGGCTCCGCTTGCTTCATCGCTTCGCCCATATTGGCCAGCGCCGCGCGCGTCACGGGCTGGCGCCGAAGTAGAGAATCAGACCGACCAGGAAATTCAGATCTATCGCCGCGACGAAGATGACGCTGAACCGGCGAAGATTCGTCCCGGCCGGTTTTGTCCCGCCCCAGCCAGAAAACGCGACGAAAATCGCCGCGATCGCCGCGACGAGAACAACCCAACGAAGCCACCCATGAAAGGCGAGCAATTGTGGATAAAGATTTTCCATGGCCGGGTTATGACGGAGACCGCTTCACCGGTCAACGCTTTCGGCGCTGGCCCAACCCGCGAATCCTCGCGACCTCGCGACCGATTCGGTCCAGTTGGGGGCTGATGTCGTCACGCGGCAGTCGGATGTCGATCACTCGCACCTGATCAAGTCCGCGCGCGTCGCGCAGCGCGTCGTCCAATTCTCCCTTGGTGGAAACCGTCGTGGAACTGCCTCCGCCCACGAGCGCACAAATTTTTTCGTAATTCCAACGCGTGATCTCATTGAAGGAGCCGTCGCTGATTCTGCGCATCGTGCCGTAACCATCGTTGTTCAAAATCAGAATGATCGGATTAAGTCCAAGCCGCACCGCGGTGGAAATTTCGGTGCCCGTCATTTGAAACGCGCCATCGCCCACCACGACATAAGGACGCAGATCGGGACGGGCCAGCGCGACACCGATGCTCGCGGGAACGGCAAAGCCCATCGACATGTAGTAGGCCGGGGCGATGAATTCCGCCTGGCGCGCGCTGCGGATTCCGACCGCGCCGAAGATCGCGTCACCGATGTCGGCGACGACGCAGCAGTGTTCATCGAGATCAAGGGAGAGAATGCGAAAGACATCGACCACCGTGAGCGGCTCGGAGCGCTCCTTCTTTCGCAACGGCTTGGGAACCGCGCGGCGATGCGAACGCCGAAATGTCTTCGGAGAAATATTCGCCTTCGCCAACGCCTCGAGAAACTCGCGGAACTGGATCGATTCGTAGCGATGATATTGCACGCTGACTCGTTCCGTGGTGGCGAGGACGGTCCGCCTCCGATCGAGCCTGGCGGTGTAAAAACCCATGCTCATGTCCGTGATGAAATTGCCGAGCATGAGGACGAGATCGGAGGATTCGACATACTTCCGCACGTGTTCATCACTGCTCATCGCGCCGCCATAAACGCCGAGGTAAAGCGGGTGATTTTCCGGCACGGCGCTCTTGCTCAACAGGTCGGCCGCAATTGGAATGTTAAAGCGTTCCGCGATTCGGACGACGAGGTGCGCAAGGCGATAGCGCGCCAGCTCGACGCCGGCCAGGATCACCGGACGTTTCGCCTTCCGGAGGAGCGCGAATGTTTCTTCGAGCGCGGCCGTCAGCGTCGCGCGGTCGGATTTTTCTTCGACCGTGGCGGGCAGAAGCCCGATCGGAATTTCACGGTCCGCCATGTCGTGCGGCACTTCGATGTAAACGGGACGCTTATGACGCAGGCACGCTTCGATGCAACGCACAATCTCGGAGGCCGCAGTCGCTTCATCGAGCAACACCGTGCTCGCGACCGTGACCTCGTCGAAAACGCGTCGCTGCGTTTCAAACGTTTTCACCTTGTGATGCAGGAGCGGATCTTTCTCGCGTTCCTTTCGACCGGGCGCGCCACTCACCACCACGACCGGTGATTTCTCGGCGTAGGCGCCGGCGATCGCGTTCAGGAGGTTGAGACCGCCGACACAATAGGTCACGCAAACCAGGCCGATGCCCGTTGGCGCGCGCATACGCGTCCGCCGCGAAGCCCGCCCCGGGTTCGTGCGTCATCGTGATGCTGCGTATTCTCGATTTCTCGAGCCAGGCATAGGTCGAGAGAGCGAAATCGCCCGGCAACCCAAAGCTGTGACGAACGCCGCAACGATAGAGGTACTCGAAAAGAAACTCGCCCAGCGGCATGCTGGCGGGAAACGATTTTCGTCGAGCGCGCATCACTCAGCGGCCAGCACCCGGTCAGCGTTAATCATAGTCGTCGTAGGTCGTCGGCTCTGCGAGATGATGATGGCGATGGCGACGTCGATCGTCTTTGTAGTAGGCGTCAACGGCCACGGCGATCCAGCACAAGAGCGGAAGGACAAGACCAATCCCGGCGGTGGCCAGGCTGAGCAGGATCCCGATCCAGATCGCGAGTGGCATTCCCACCACCATCCAGAGGAACCCGGATGCGAGATGACCTTTGTAGACCTGTCCAAGCCCCGGCAAGACCGCGCTTAGAACCGCTGCAATAATATTTGGCGCGTTCGCGCCTTCTTTGTTCGGCACAGCTAATGTGTCATTCATTTAACCAACCTCCTTTGCTTGGAAGCATCCCGCTCAAACGGAGGCGACCGCTCCTCATGACTTGCGAAAATCGCATCGGATTTTGCTTTCAAGTCATTCCGGGGCCCCGCAAGATCTGACCAGAAATTAACAACCGGCGGTGAGCCCGTAATGACGGAAAGGGTTTAGTAGGGCATGGAAATAATTCCTTTCACTCAACAGCCCAATTTTGCTGCGACCACTCAGGATCGCGCCGAACCAGCCAAGATTTGGAAAGCCCGCTCCTACATTCAGGAGCATCTCGACGAAGAGCTTTCACTCGCGATCGTGGCGCGGGCAGTCCAGATCAGCCCGAACCATCTGAGCGAGAAATTCAAGGAAGTCACCGGCGTGAAGTTCGTCGACTACGTTGCACGCCAGAGATTCGCGAAGGCCTGCCTGCTCCTGCAGAAACCGGATTTGAGAATTAGCGAGATCGCGTTCGAAGTCGGTTTTCAGTCGCTCTCGCAATTCAATCGCGTTTTTAAGAAATTCTCCGGGAAGTCGCCGACCGAATATCGAGCGAATGGGCACAGGGCAACGGAACCGGCGGCGGATGGCTACGACAACGTCCGCCAGATCGCATAAACTTTAGCCGAAGAAATGCGTAGTCGAACTTCCCTGATTTCGAACACACTCCGCCATCGTGAAGCGCTTAATGGTCACGCGGTGGCTCGCAAGCAGTCGTAAAAAACTGCTTTGGTTAGGCGCGGGCGGCTATGTCCTCGCCGTCATCCTGCTGCTTTCCTGCAGCACCACCACCCGCACGTTGATCGCACCACCCAGCATTCCCGGCGCTGAATTTGTTGGGACTCAGAAATGTGGCGAATGTCATGAAGAGATCGTGCGCGACTTCCGCACCGCCACGCATTCACGTCTGAAGGCGGAAGGGGCGAACGCCCAAAACATGGGTTGCGAATCGTGCCATGGCCCCGGAAGCCTCCATGTCCAGAGCGGCGGCGGAGCTCATACGATTGTCAATCCCGGAAAATCACCGCAGGCCTGTTTCCAATGCCACCTCGAAGTCCGCGCGCAATTTCAGTTGCCGCATCACCATCCGGTGCCCGAAGGCCGGATGAATTGTTCGGACTGCCATAATCCGCACAAGGGAAATGCGATCAAGGGAGGCGGAACAAATATTGCCCAACCGGTTCGCGGCGGCGGGGTTGAATTGTTAGGCCAGAACGAAACCTGTTTTCAGTGTCACAGTGCGCAGCGCGGGCCGTGGGTTTATGAGCACGAAGCCGTGCGTCAGGGTTGCGTGGTCTGCCACTCGCCCCATGGCTCCGTCAACCAGCGATTGCTCAACGAGCGGAACGCCACGCTTTGTCTGAAATGTCATCTTCAGGAGCAGACCGGGGCGGGAACAATTCTGATCGGGGACGTCGATCACAGCAGTTTTCTGCAGCAGGGCACCTGCTGGTCCGCCGGCTGCCACGAGGAACCGCACGGGTCGAACGTCACTCCGCTGCTCAGGTATTGACCTTAATCCTATGAAACGTCGCGCACCATTCCGAGCTCGAACAGCTGGATTCGCGGCAGGCTTCGTCTGCGCCGTGGTTTGGGCCAGTTACCCACTGCACGCCGGTGTGAATGCCGATGGGATGGCGACGCCGGACGCTAAATCGACCCCGGTCGCCGAGGAACAACCTCCTGATTACAACAATTGGATCGAGTTTGCCTTCGGTGGAACGACCGTAAATGGCGATAAAGCACAATTCGAGCAGGAGCACAGAATTCCCGGTAACGAGGTTTTTGGCGGAATTCAGGACCTCCATATCGAGCAAGCGATTAGCAAGACCCTGGATTTCAAACTCGACGGACACGCGATCTTTGACACGAATGACTATGGCCTGCTCCTCGAGCTGACGAAAGCGAAGCTCGGTTATATACAGGTTGGCTACAACGAATTTCGTACCTGGTACGACGGGAACGGCGGATACTTTCGGCCCAACGGGCAATTCTTCAATCCTGCGTTCCCAGAGATGCATATCGATCGAGGCGAAGCGTGGATTGAACTGGGACTGCGAGTACCGGATTGGCCCGAGATAACGGTGCGCTACACCCACGAGTTCCGGGATGGCCAAAAGGATTCGACGATGTGGGGTGACACGAACCTAACCGGTATCGGTGTCACACGAAAAATCGCGCCGGCCTTTCGAAACATCGATGAAACGCGGGACATATTCACATTCGACCTCTCGAAGACGATTGGGAACACTGACCTCTCTCTTGGGATGCGTTACGAACACGACAAGAACAACTATTCGTTGAATATGCTTCGCGGGGCCGGCCAGTTGCCGCCGGTTGTAGCTCCTCCTGGTCAGCAGCGGTTTTTTACCCAACATCAGAACGATGACGTGGACCTGTACAGTGGCCATGCAATCGGTGTGATGCGATTCGACGATTCGCTTTGGTTCACCGCGGGCTACTCCTACACCACTTTGCAAAACGACCTGTCTGGGTCTCGCCTCCCCGGGACCACTTTCGATGCCGCCTTCGGTGAGCCGGTGCCAACGCTTAATTCCCGCGACCATAGCTTCATCAACCTGGCTGGGATCGCCGAAGTGGATCAGCATGTATTCAATGCCAACCTGTTTTGGATGCCGGTGAAGGACCTCGATATCCTGGGAGGCTTTCGCTATACCCATGAGACGAGGGATAGTGACTCGGTCTTCCTGGACCTCGAACCCGAGGCGAATGTGGCGCCATTTACCCCTACCAATCCCGCGAAGGGCTTTCACCTCGGACCGGGGGTACCCGCATTTGGCGCGAGATCCTCGGATTATGACCGGTTCGCGGAAAGCGTGGAGGTGCGCTTCGGCGGTCTGGCCGACTGGCTTTTCTATGCCCGGGCCGAGTGGGAGGAAGAATGGGGCAGCGTCAATGAATCTCAAACACCGGACGAAGACGTACCTCTGGATAAGAACACGGACTTCCTCGGTCAAAAATACTCCGTCGGCGCGAACTGGTACCCGCTCATGAGACTAAACTTCTCCGGGCAGTATTATCACAAAATCGCTTCCTACGGAGACGACATCACGACCGCATCCTTCCCGAGGCTGATTAACCAGGACTGGAACACGGATGACGTTAACGTTCGAATCACATTTCGGCCGAAGATCCCGGACGGCGCGCTCTCGCTCGTGACTCGCTACGATTTCGTCCGAACCGCGATCGACGGCCAGTGGGAGGTCTTTTCGGACGGAACACTCCTGAATGAGCAACAGACCGGTGTCATCACGAAGCATGTCATCAGCGAATCGGTGAATTGGAGTCCGACGGCGCGATTGTATCTGCAAGGTGACGTTTCTTATGTGCTGGATCAAACCGATACGCCCGCGAGCGACATCAACCTAACGCCTCATACGGGCCCGACGGTGGTCAATTTTAGAAACGACTACTGGGCCATCACCGCCGGTGCCGGCTTCATTATCAACGATAAAACCGACATCCACGCGGACTATAGTTTCTTTCGAGGCGAGTGACTACTTCAATAACTCGGGCGCCGCCGTGCCCTACGGCCTCGGTGCGACCGAGCACGTCGCATCCGCAACTGTGACCCGCCAGCTCACGAAACAGGTGCGGCTGCAATTGAGATACACTTTCTACGATTACTCCGACGTAACCTTTGGCGGGCACAACAATTACAGGGCGCATTCGATCCTTTCCAGCCTGCAGTTCCGCTTTTAGAGAGTGTCATGGACTTTGCCGCTGCTGGAGGGACGGGCTCTGTCCCGTCCGTGTTTGATCCCCGCCGTGAATGCTGACCCAAACACGACGACATCCGCCTGAGGCGGATCGTCCCTCCGCCTCCATGCTTTACGCGCTCAAAAGTGCATGACACGCTCTAGCTCGCCGATCTCTGGCAGGCGGAGGTATGATGCCTTCCGTATTGCTACTGGGGAGAGGGAATGTAAGAGTGGTCGTCGAGGGAGTTAAGGCGCTCCGGTCGGGCGATTTCGAATGATCATCAGCAGGCTTACCAAGTACGTCACTTCTCTGCAGCTGACTCTCATTTGCCTGGCAACCGCGATCGCTCTCATTTTCGCGGGCACAATCGCGCAGGTTCATCTCGGCATACATGAGGCTCAGCAGCGTTATTTTCAAAGCCTCTTCGTTTGGTGGCCACCGGAAGGCAGCCGTTTCAGAATTCCGATTTTTCCTGGCGGCCATCTCATCGGCGCGGTCCTGCTTATCAATCTAATCGCGGCGCACGCGAAGCGCTTTCAGTGGGCTTGGCGGAAGCTTGGCATTCACCTTACTCACGCCGGCCTCATCATCATGCTGGCCGGTGGCCTCTTTACCGATCTCTTCGCGGTCGAAAGCCACATGCGCCTGGCCCAGGGCGATACCAGGAATTATTCAGAAGATCCGCGCGCAATGGAACTCGCCTTGAGCGACGTGACCTCCCCGGAATTCGACCAGGTGACGGCCATCCCGGAGACATTGCTGGAGCGCAAGGGCACGATAAGGCATTCGAGTCTGCCCTTTGTCATCGTGGTGCGGAGCTATTTTCAAAATTCCCAGCTCCACATGCTGGGCGCGGCGGAGAGCCGACCTGCCCCGATCGCAAACCGAGGTCCCGGCGCACGGATTTCGGTCGAAGCTCTTCCGCGCGCCACGGAGGTCGACAAGCGCAATGTCGCCAGTGCGGCGATTGAGATTGTGGCGACCGATCCCGAGACAGGGCGTGATGGTGATTCGTTAGGCGTCATGGCTTGTTTCCGATGCCCTCGGCGCGCGGCAAACTTTTTCCTGTGCCGGTCGCACATGGGAATTGGTGCTGCGCCCGGCCCGCTATTACAAACACTTTAGCGTGACCCTGAAAAAATTCGCGCATGACCTTTATCCGGGAACGGAAATTCCGAAAAATTTCTCGAGTCACATCACGCTGAGCGATCCCGAGCGAGCGGTGCAGCGCGACGTTCTCATCTACATGAACCACCCGCTGCGTTATCGCGGTGAAACGTTTTATCAGGCGGGCTTCGAAAAAGGGGATCGAACTTCAATTCTGCAGGTGGTGCATAATCCAAGCTTCATCGCGCCTTACATCGCTTGTGTGATTGTCGCCCTCGGTTTGCTCGTGCAATTCGGTTATCATCTCGTCGGCTTCTCCCGACGAAAGAGAATGGTCCTGGCATGAAGCGTTTCCTGCCCACGATTGTGTGTCTTCTGGCGCTGGTTTGGGTGGCAGCAAGCTGGCGCCCGCCCAAGCCGCTCGACGATGGTTTCGCCCTGACGCAATTTGGAAAGATTTCGGTGCTGGCCGGCGGTCGCGTCAAACCCCTCGACACGGTCGCGCGCAATTCGCTCCTCATCATTCACGGAAGTCAGAGCGCCCGCCTGGCGGATAAGAAATCGCTGACTGCCATGCGCTGGCTGACGGACACACTCTTCAACGCAACGGTGGCCGACCGCTATCCCGTCTTCATCATTCAAAACGCCGACGTGCTGGGGCTTTTCGGTTGGGAGCAAACGGACCGCAAATATTTTAGTTACGCCGAGCTGCAACCTTTCCTGCGGCAAATCGAGGAACAGGGCGCGCTCGCCGAGAAGCTGCAATCTGTCGAGCGGTCGGCCTACCAAAACGCGGTCGTCAACCTGCGCAACACCGTCGCCCTCTACCAGAAGCTGAAGAGTAGTCTGCAACCAGAGGGTGCAAGAAATTGGGCGCGCGAACTGGAATCTTTCGAGCGGGGTTTGCCGGCGGCCGGAAAAGCGGCGCGACTGCGCGAGACAGGAAAGACTTTCGACCAGACCCGGCTCGACGAGACGGCGCGGGAGATTCAACGCAATCAACAACTGGCTGAAGCCGCCTACATCTTCGCCGTGCCGCCCGGTGTTGCTCAACCCGGCGCATGGCGCTCCGTCGGTGAGACAATCCTGCACTCGATCGGAACGACCGAACTTCACCGAGTTGTAAGCAGCTATGCCCGGATTGGTGACGCCTGGCGTGACGGCGACCGCGCGGCCTTCAATCAACAAGTCGCGCTTCTCTCCGGTTGGATGGCGGAACAACAGCCGACCGCGACCGGGCGCACATCGTTCGAGTTTCTTTTCAACCACGTCGATCCGTTCACCCACAGCATGGTCCTTTATGTCCTGGCGTTTCTCCTCGCCTGCGGCTCATGGCTGGCCTGGACGCGGCCGCTCAATCGGTCGGCTTTCTATCTCCTGCTCCTCGCGCTTGCGATCCACACCTTCGGTCTGGTTTCACGGATGTATCTTCAGGAACGCCCGCCGGTCACGAATCTTTATTCGTCAGCCATCTTCATTGGCTGGGGCGCGGTCATCGTCGCGCTCATTCTCGAGCGAATTTTTCGCGACGGGATCGGGGCGGCCTGCGCCGGCGCGATTGGCTTCATCACCCTCATCATTGCTCATCACCTCGCGGGCAGCGGCGATACGCTCGAGATGTTGCAAGCCGTCCTCGACACCAACATCTGGCTCGCCACTCACGTCGTCGCGATTACTACCGGCTACTCCGCGATGTTCCTGGCCGGGATGCTTGCCATCATTTACGTTGTGCGCGGCGTCTTCACTCGCTCACTCTCCCCCGCTCTCGCCAGTTCGCTCACGCGGATGACCTATGGCGTGGTTTGTTTCGCGACCTTCTTCAGCTTCGTCGGGACGGTGCTCGGCGGAATTTGGGCGGATCAATCATGGGGCCGTTTTTGGGGTTGGGACCCGAAAGAGAACGGCGCGGTCCTGATCGTCCTTTGGTGCGCCATGATTCTGCATGCGCGTTGGGGTGGCTTCATTCGGCAACGAGGTTTGATGATCATGGCTCTCTTCGGCAACGTCATCACCAGCTTCTCCTGGTTCGGCGTAAACATGCTCGGCGTCGGGCTGCATTCCTACGGGTTCATGCAGAAAGCGTTCCCGTGGCTTTGCGGCTTTGTTCTCAGTCAGCTCGCACTGATGGCCGTCGCCGGCATGCCGTTGCAACGCTGGCGAAGTTTTCACACATCCGCCGGGCCGGGCCGCCCTAAAGATCCGGGATCAGAAATAACATTTACAAGCCCAGAATTAGCGATACAAACGAGGTAAATTAGAGAACATCGAGAGAGGAATAACATCATGAAAATCACCACCACCTTAATTGCCGTCAGCCTGCTGGCCGTTGCGGCCGTCTCCGTGCGCGCCGGCACCGCCGAGGAAAACTGGAACGCCAACTGCGTTCAATGTCATGGCAAAACTGGCGCAGCCGATACCAAGATGGGGAAAAAATTGAACGCCAAAGACCTGACCGACGCGAAGACTCAGGCGAGCTTCACCGACGCCGACGCCGCCAAAGCCATCAAGGAAGGCATGAAGGAGGATGGCAAGACGGTGATGAAGGCGTTCGGGGACAAGCTCAGTGACGACGATATCAAGGCTCTCGTCGCCTACGTTCGGACCTTGAAGAAATAGAATTGGCTCTGCCGGAACCGTCTGTTTACATCACGCCGTTGAAAGTTATTCTATGCAAATGAAACAGAAAATATTCCTTTTAACGGCAGCGATGATGACTTCGGCGGGAGTTGCGCTCGCCGCTGATGCCGGCGCGAATTGGACTCAACATTGCGCCTCCTGCCATGGCAAGGACGGCAGCGGGAGCACGATGATGGGCAAGAAACTCAGCGTCAAAGATTATCGCGATGCTGCCGTCCAGGGCACCTTCACTGATGCGGAAGCGGTCAAAGCGATTAAGGACGGCAAGGGGAAAATGAAACCGTTCGGCGACAAACTCTCCGATGCCGACGTCAAGGCGCTTGTCGCCTATGTTCGTTCCTTAAAGAAGTAGCCGCCCGAGTTAGCGGTAAAAAATCGGCCGGTGCGCCGATCGCGGTTATTGGACTGTTGATCTTAATCGATCGTCGGATCATCAAGATTTGAAATTATTTTCAGCATAGTCCTGTAACTAATCGAACCATGCCTATCTTTCAGCGCAACTTCCGCAACTGGATCAGTTGGGCGGGAATGGTTCTGGCCGCGAGTGCTCTCTTCGCGTTCTTTTTCTTGTTCGCGATTGATCAGTTTGCCGGTCGTCACAATCCCTATCTCGGCATCCTCGCTTATCTCGTCACGCCGGCGTTTTTTCTCGCCGGAATAGTTCTCACGGTTTTCGGCGCATTCCTCCAATGGCGGCGGCAACGCCACGCGCTTCAAGTCGCTACGCCGCTTGCCCTCAAAATTGATTTGTCGCGACCGCGCGACCGCAGGATTCTTGCGATCTTTGCCACCTTCAGTGTCGGCTTTCTCTTTGTCACCGCAGTGGGCAGTTACGAGACTTATCACTACACGGAGTCGGCGCAGTTTTGTGGCCAGACCTGCCATCTTCCGATGGAGCCGGAAGCGGTCGCTTCACAGCAAACCGCACACGCCCGGGTGGAATGTGCCTCCTGTCACGTCGGCCCGGGAGCGGCCGCTTACTTCAAGACGAAACTCAATGGAGTAAAACAACTTTATCATACGGTCCGCAACGATTACGACCGCCCCATTCACGTCAGTGAGGCCAATCCGCGCCCCGCCCAGGCGATTTGTGAGCAATGCCACTGGCCAAACAAATACGTCGGCACCCGCGCCCACACCTACCAGCATTATCTCTCCGACGAAAAGAACACTCCGTTTGCGGTTCGTCTCCTCTTGAATGTTGGCGGGGGTGACGCGGCCAACGGTCCGCAAGGCGGTATTCATTGGCACATGAATATCGCCAACAAAATCGAGTACATCGCGAGCGATGACCAGCTTCTGAAGATTCCCTGGGTGAGAATGACCGCTCCCAACGGCGTCGTCACCGTCTATCAAACACCGGACTTTAAGGCAGATCCGGCGAAGGATCGCGTCCGCCGGATGGATTGCATGGATTGCCACAGCCGGCCGGCCCACAAAATACGCCCGCCTAACGACGCCGTCGATCTAGCTCTGGAGACTGGCCGGCTCGATCCGAAAGTTCCGTGGGTCAAAGCCAAGGTCGTGGCAGCCCTCGTTCAGCCCTACAAAACAAGAGCCGAGGCAGAGCAAAAGATCGCCGCTTCGCTCCGTGAAACTTATCCCGATCCCGCGCAAGCCAATCCCATCATCGAGGAGGCGCAGGCGATTTATCGTGCGAATTTTTTCCCCGAGGTAAAAACTGATTGGCGGACCCATCCCGATTTCATCGGGCACAAGAATTGGAACGGTTGTTTCCGTTGCCATGACGGGCAGCACGTCGCCGCCGACGGGAAAAAATCGATCAAGGCGAGTGACTGCAAATCGTGCCATGTGATCGTGGCGCAGGGGAACGGCGAAGCGCTCAACCAAATCACCCTTGCGGGTCTGGATTTTGTGCACATCGACGCCCCCTACGCTGAGTTTTCCTGTGTGGATTGTCACACTGGGGGCATTCAGAAATAGTCTCGCGTCCGCGCGCTCCCGGATTGGCCCCTGAACCGATCTGCGCCGACTGCTTGGTTTTTGTGACGTCGCTCGGGCCGGCCATGATCCACCTTCGCCACCAGGATGGCCTTGGCCAATAAATGCACAGTCTTTGCCAATTCTTGCGCAGGCGTCCCCGCGGCCCGTGTGAGAATTGAGCCGGAATGGGAAACGAGAACGTGCCCTGGCCGGCGAAACACAACTGGCGTGAGATCGCGCGCAAGACCCCGCCAAAACGCGACGCGACCGAACGGATCTGCGACTTCGACGAGATCTATGGCTTGTTCGATGAAGCCACCGCGCGCGAACAGGCGAGCCGCTGCATCAACTGCCCCGATCCTCTCTGCGTTCAAGCTTGTCCACTCGGGAATCGAATTCCCGAATGGCTCGCTCTGGTGGCGGACGGACGTTTTCTGGACGCTTCCGAGGTCTCCCGTTCGACCAGCAACATGCCGGAAATTTGCAGCCGCGTTTGTCCGCAGGACCGGTTATGCGAAGGCGGTTGTATTCTGAATGCGGTTTCGGATCCGGTCTCCATCGGCGCGCTGGAAAAGTTCATCAACGAATACTCCTTCGGACACGAAACGATCGATGCCGCCGTCGCCCCGCCTAACGGGCGGAAAGTAGCCGTCGTCGGGAGCGGCCCCGGCGGAATCACGTGCGCCGACGAATTGGCGAAGCGCGGTTACGCCGTCACGATATTTGAAGCGCAAAGCCGCGCCGGTGGGCTTCTCGTTAACGGGATTCCTTCCTTCAAACTCGAGAAGGCGGTCGTGGAGCGGCGCCTTGACTTGTTGCGCCGCCGCGGCGTGCAAATCCGGTGCGGAGTGAAGATCGGACGCGACATTTCGCTGTCGATGTTGCGCAGACAGTTCGACGCGGTCTATCTGGCGATCGGGGCGCAAAAACCGAAGGAGCTCGATATTCCAGGCGCGGAGCTGCGTGGAGTTTTTCATGCGCTGCCGTTTCTGATCCAGTTGAATTTGGGCGACACCGCGGAGGGCCCGCTGATCAATGTGCAAGGGAAGCGAGTTGCGGTTCTGGGTGGCGGCGACACCGCGATGGATTGTTTGCGGACCGCGCTCCGCAGCGGCGCGCAGGAAGCAGTCTGCATTTATCGACGCGATCTCGAAAACATGCCGGGAAGCCGGCGCGAATATCTCAACGCCACCGAGGAAGGCGCGCGCTTCCTCTTTCTCACCAACGCCATTGAATTGTTAGGCAATAACGCCGGCGCCGTTGCCCAGTTGCGTTGCGTCCGAATGGAATTGGGCGAACCGGATGCGAAAGGACGGCGCAAACCTCGACCTGTTCCGGACTCAGACTTCACCATCGAAATTGACGCGGTGCTGATTGCTTACGGCTTCGATCCCGTGCCGATTTTCGCCGCCGGCAATTCCGACCAGATCGAGGTCAACCAATGGGGAGGCGTGGTCGTCGGGCCGAATCAAATGACCAGTGTGCCAGGCGTTTTCGCGGGCGGAGACCTTGTCCGCGGCCCCGATCTGGTCGTCCGCGCGGTCCGCGACAGCCGCAAAGCTGCCGCCGCCATTCACAATTATTTATTTCCGGCGGAAGCCGCTCGATCCTGAGCGTTTTTTCTCTTCCGTCCCAAGCAATTAAGGCCTTGAAAGAAATCTCGCCATTCCATAAAACGCTGTCATGGAAGAACAGGTCGAAGCCGCTCCAGTCCGTTAACGTCGCGCCGCCACTTTCTCGACCTGCTCCTGGGCGCGAGCATTCTCGGCTGGCTCGCCAGTATTGCTTACCCCGTCATCCGCTATCTCAAACCGTTGCCGCAAACCGGTCCGACCGGGCCGACCCATTTGACCCGCGATGAGTCTGCGAAATTAGAGCAGAACCAGTTTGTCATCGTCCCGGTCAGCGGGCAGCGCGTTATTGTCCTGCAATCTCAGGATAAGCTCTATGCGTTCAGCGCCAAATGCACGCATGAAGGTTGCACCGTGACTTTTCAGCCGGGCCAGTCAGTCATCTGGTGTCCCTGCCACGATGGCCGCTTCGATCTCAGCGGCCGTGTGCTTTCCGGGCCGCCGCCGCAACCGTTGACTAAGTATATCGCGCAACGGCAGCCGGACGGCGGGATTGTCATATCCGTCGAGAAAGCCTGATATGAAGAGCGCCGAAAAGCGTGGAGGGTTACGCGGCTGGCTGGATCAACGCTACCAACTTTCGCCGCTCCTGGAATTCTTGCAGCACAAGGAGGTCCCGCTCGGGTCCCACTGGATGGGTTGGTATTATCTCGGCGGTGTGACGATGTTCTTTTTCATCGTCCAGGTCGTGACGGGTGTGTTGCTTCTCATGTACTACCAGCCGGGAGAAGCGACCGCCTACGAAAGCATTCATTTCCTAACGACAAAAGTTCCTTTCGGCTGGCTGATCCGTTCCGTGCACAGTTGGAGCGCGCATCTCATGATCATTTCTCTGGTGCTCCATATGTTTAGCACCATGATGCTGAAAGCTTATCGCCCGCCCCGCGAGATTACCTGGGTCTCCGGATTCTTCCTGTTTGCCCTGACGATGGGTTTCGGTTTCTCCGGCTATCTCTTGCCCTGGAACAAGCTGGCTTACTTCGCTACCACCGTCGGCACCAACATTGTGCGCTCGATCCCGCTGCTGGGTGACTGGCTCTTACAGGTCCTGAGAGGAGGCCAGGATGTCACCATCAATACTCTCTATCGCTTTTTTGCTGCGCATGTCGTCATCCTTCCCTTGGCGTTCGTGGCTGTGATCGGCCTGCATATCATCTTGATTCAACGGCAGGGCATGGCACCCCCGCTCGGGGCCAAAGTTGCGCCGCGCGGGATGAAGTTCTTTCCCAGTTTCGCCCTGCGCGACCTCCTCTTGTGGCTGGCCTGCCTGATGGTCCTGGGCGCCCTCGCAGTCTTTCTTCCCTACGGACCGGGAATCCCTGGGATGGATTGGGAACTCGGCCATAAGGCGGACCCGTTCGCTCCCGCTTATCCAGGGATAAAACCCGAATGGTATTTCCTTTGGGAGTATCAATTGCTGAAAGAATTTCCGCCGCACCTCTTTGGGTTGGAAGGCCCGCAAGTTTGCCTCTTTGTCATTGGGATTTTGTTCGGCATCTGGGCCATTATTCCATGGCTCGATCGGCGCGCTTATCGCGATCGATCCTCGCCGGCTTTCAGCGATCTCGCCTGGGCAGCGCTCTTGTTTCTAACTTATCTGACTTTGATGGGATGGGACATCGGCGCGGGCGAAGGAGCCGAAGGACTCGCTGCCATGCAAAAGGTAGCTCGCGTCTGTGCCTGGTGGACTCTGGCTGCAGGCCTTGTCATCGTGATAGTTCGATTTTTGCGCTTCAGAGCATCGCTGGTTTCTCTTCAGCGGCGCGGCACTCTTGCAAGCCGCGTTGCATGGCTTGCTCGGGGTTTCCTATCTGTTTGCCGGCACGATCTCGCTGGGCTTGGCGGTGCTGGCCATTGCTATCTTAAATTTCATGGGGTCGTCGCCGGATGAGCGACGGGCAAATTGAGAACGACCTTCATCATCACCAGCGTTGTCCTGCTTGCCACGGCCGTTTTCGCCGCTCAACAAAGCACTCCTGCGACTGCTCCGACGCTGGCGGCGTTGCTCGAAGCCAAAGACAAAGGCGGCAAGCCGATTATCACACAGGAAGAACGAGCCTATTTCGATGGCCTCAATGATAACCTGAAAGGCTTATTCAGCCAGGTCGTGCAAAAGCAGATCGTCACCCGGCCGGAGCATTTGGGAATGCTGCTATCTCTCCAGTTGCGCCCGCAAAAGATGGAGCTGGTCTTGCAAAACAATTGCGTGCTTTGCCATAGTGACTCCGAAGTTCAAGCTCCCGAGGATCTCTTTCTCTGTCGGCCCAAGACAGGCGATGCGTCTGGACATATGAATCTAAAGGACCTTGTCGAGGACGTTCATTTTCAGGCGGGTCTGTCTTGCGCGGGCTGTCATGGCGGTGATCCAACCGCTGATTTCGGTCACGATTTCGTCAAGCAATGGCCGGAGAAAGATCGCGCCAAGAATCGGGCCTGGGTCGCCGAGTTTTGCGCGCGCTGTCATTCGGACCCTGCCTTGATGCATCGGTTCAACGCCGCGTTGCCGACAGATCAGTTAGCGAAGTTCAAGGAGAGTCCGCATGGACAATTGCTGCTCGTGAAGCATGACGATCGGGCGCCCAGCTGCGTCAGTTGCCATGGTGTCCATGGGATTCGCCCGGCCAAGGATCCTCAATCGAAGGTCTATGCTCAACGCGTTCCTGAAACGTGCGGCGCCTGTCACTCCAATCCCAAGACCATGGCCGGGTTTACGCTCGCGGATGGCTCCCCTCTCCCGACCACGCAACTGGCCGAGTTTAAGACCAGCGTGCACGGTCGGGCGCTGCTCGAGCGCGGTGACCTGGGCGCGCCTGCCTGCAACGATTGTCACGGAAACCACGCCGCCCTCCCGCCCGGCATCGCATCGGTCAGCCGCAGTTGCAGTCTTTGCCACTCGACGAACGCCAGTCTTTTCGATGGCAGTAAACACAAACAGGCCTTTGACCAGCATAACTGGGCTGAGTGCAGCAAGTGTCATGGCGACCATGCCATCGCCAAGACCAATGACTCGATGCTCTCGACCAAGACCGGCGCCTTGTGCGGCGATTGTCACCGCCAATTTGCCAGCGACCATCCCAAGTGCATCGAGACCGCAAACTATTTCCACGACACGATTACCAAAATGGATGAAGCCCGAAATAACTTCACCGCTATCTCCGAAAAACTGGCGCAACGTGGTTTGGATGTGGAGCCGATCGAGAATCAGCTGAGCGAGATGACGGACATTCTAAAGAAATCGCGCACTTATATCCATTCCTTCAGTCAAAGCACCTTCCAACAGACGGCCGCGCCGGGTCAGGAGGCGGTCAAACAAACCGGTGCACTGGTAGAAAAGGCGCGTCAGGAATACAAGTTCCGGCAGGTCGGCCTCGCCGTGAGTATCGCCTGGATCGGACTTCTCATGCTCGCGGTCTACCTGAAACTTCGTCAGCTCGAAAAGTAATCGGCCCGAAGACGACCAAAACTTGGTGATCTAACTTAGTTACAATGGAAGACGACAAATCACAAAATAAGTTCTTTCCCAGCGGGGCCATCTTCTTTTTCGTCCTCCTCCTGCTCTTTTACGCCGCGCTTTGGTTCTTGCTTTATTGGTTAATGATCGCACGGAGCTAAGACCATGACCGTTACCCAGTTGGAGAAGCGCATCTTTGTCGTCGCGGTCTTATTTGTCATGCTCCTTTTTGGCTTCGCCGCGCTCGCGGTTAACCTTTTCCACGTCGGCCTGCCTACCTGCCTGACGAACGTGAAGCCGTTCCAAAAAGGCGAGGTGATCACACATTCCCCCACCCATTATGAAGTGCATTATGTGGCGCGAATGTGGCGATTCGAACCGGAAGAGGTAACCGTCCCGGCCGGCTCGACCGTGGACATCTACCTTAGTACACCCGACGTGACTCACGGTCTGATTTTGTTAGGCACCGATCTCAATCTCATGGCGGTGCCCGGGGTGGTGAACTATGCGCGGGTCAAATTCGATCAACCACACGATTATCAGGTTCTGTGCCATGAGTATTGCGGCCTGGGTCATGACCGCATGGCAGCCCGCTTCCGCGTGGTCGATCCGGCAACCTACCACCCGCCCAAAGCTGCGCCTCCTTCGCCAATCGCCGACGGATCCCGGTTACCGGTTGCTCGACAGCAAGGAATGCCTGAGCTGTCATTCGGTGAAGGCTGACGCCGATCTCGCCCCCTCCTTCAAAGGGATCTACGGGAAGACCCAGACATTGCGCGACGGGACGGTTATCACGATCGATGACGCTTACCTGCGCGAAAGCATTGTTCATCCCGGTGCAAAAATTATGAAGGGGTATGACGACCTCATGCCCGTGCCTACCCTCACCAACGAGGAAGTGGAGCAAATGATTCAGTATCTGAAGACAATAAAGTAAGCGGTCATGGAATTATCCAACGAAAACTCAATTGAGATCGAGCCCGGACTCAGGCGAATGCTCCTGATCGAGATCACTTTTCCGATGGTGTTGCTCATTCTTGGTATCTACCACGGCCTCGTCCAGGTGCTGTATCGCGCCGGCATCATCCGCAGCGCGCAATTTCTCGGACTCGAATACTTCCAGGGCCTCACCTTACACGGCGTCATTAACGCGATTGTCTTCACTACCTTCTTTGCAGTCGCATTCGGATACGCTGTCATTCGCTATTACTTGCGGCGACCCCTCAATATGAAGGTGGCCTGGTTGTCTTTCGCGCTCATGATGATTGGCACGGCGCTGGCCGCTGCCGCGATTCTCTCCGGGAAAGCAACCGTCCTTTATACGTTTTATCCGCCGCTGCGCGCCCACCCGGCTTTTTATGTCGGCCTTGTTCTTGTCGTGGTTGGCTCCTGGCTTGCCTTCTTTAACTGGCTACCGCCCTACTTTGCCTGGAAACGCGAACATCCCGGGGAGAAAATCCCCCTCGCCGTCGTCGGCATCTTTGCCACCTTCATTGTCTGGCTCATCGCCACCGCACCAGTAGCGATCGAAATTCTCTTCCTGCTCCTCCCCTGGTCGATGGGTTGGGTCGCGACAGTCAACGTGCCGCTCGCGCGCATGCTCTTCTGGTTCTTCGGCCATCCGCTCGTCTATTTCTGGCTCCTTCCAACCTACGTCATGTACTACACGATGTTGCCGAAGCTCTGCGGCGGAAAACTCTTCTCCGATTTCGCCGGACGCCTCACTTTTCTCTGGCTCGTGCTCTATTCCGCTCCGGTCGGAATTCATCATCAATTCACCGAACCGGGAATCAGCGATACCTGGAAGTTCGTCCATACCTTCTTTACCATGCTGGTCGCGGTCCCAAGCTTCCTTACCGCCTTCACCATGGCCGCGTCCATGGAACTAGGCGCGCGCGCGCAAACGGGGGACAAGGTCTCTTGGGCTGGTGGAAGAAGCTGCCTTATCTCGACAAGGATCGATGGCTGTTTTCCTATCTCTTTGCCGGATTGTTCATCTTTATCTTTGGCGGAGTTACCGGGGTCATTAATGCCTCTTACAATTTGAACAACGTCGTCCATAATACGGCCTGGCTCCCGGCTCATTTCCATCAAACTGTGGCCGGGCCGGTCTTTCTCTCCTTTCTCGGGATGAGCTTGTATCTGGTCGCAAAACTCACCGGCAAAGAAATCAAATTCCCCGCCTGGAACGTCTGGATGCCTTATATCTGGACACTCGGCATAATGATCTTTTCGACCGGGCTATTTATCGGAGGCGCGGCCGGCGAACCGCGCCGGACCAATTTGGGAGTGAGCTATTCCGACCCACACTCATCGCTCTATCATGCGGATTGGAACTTTGCCAACATGATGGGCAGTGTCGGCGGAATTATCATGACCATCGCGGGGCTCATGTTCTTCGTTGTCTTCTTCGCCACGCTTTTTGGCCGGGCAGCGAGAAAGGGCGCGCTCGAACTGATCGTTTCCGAGGTTTATCACGACGAGCGCGTGCCCGCCGTGCAGAGCTTTACTCCATGGCTGGCTGGCGCCGCGCTCTTGCTTGTCATCGCCTACGCCCCACCTATTACCGAAACGATTCGGAGTCGCTTTCCCGGAGCACCCGCCTATTCTCCTCAAAGCCCGTTGCCTGTCACAGCCGTGCCTGGCCACTAATTATCACACATGAGGCCGTTGTTGCCGACCCTCTGCCTGACCCTGGCTCTTTCGACTAACCTCTTCAGTGGCCTGGTCGAAAATGTCGCGCCACAGCTGGGCAGGCCGGCCGCGCCTGTTAGCTGGATCGATGAGGGTGGGCGCGCTCATCACTTGTCGGAATTTGCGGGCTATCCCACGATTCTGCTCCCGGTTTATACGCGCTGTCGGACAGCCTGTCTGACGAATTTGAGCCAGCTCAAAGCGGCCCTGGCAGACTCCGCTGCCGATCCCACCCAGTTCCGTGTCTTACTTTTTTCGTTTGATCACACCGATACTCCCGCCGTCCTGGCCAGCTACCGCGCCAGCCAGGGCATTCCTCTAAGCTGGTCGGTCGGAACCGCGTCCCGGAAGGATATTGCAGCGTTGCTTGAGTCGATCGGGTTTCAATACGGCGAGGCCGGCAAGGAATTCATCCACCCGAACCTTCTGATCTTTCTGGACAGCAAACTGCGGATCGCCAAATGGATATATGGAAACAATTACTCTGGCCGCGACGTTGATGCCGCGTTAAAGGTCGCGGCCGGTGGGAACGACTGGATCGGCCGGCATTCTGATGTGCTCTATGCCGTGCTGCTCTTCGCCCTGTCCATTGGTTGCGTCGCTTTATTCTATTACTTGCTGCAACTGATTCTTCTCCGACGATCGAACCGGGCCCTCGCCGGCCAGCACGCGGGTTTGTGATTCAAGTCGGTTGAGTGTTATATTGCGTTAGTTTTTATTCTTATCCCAATGCAACTGACAAAGACAGCTTTCGGAATGTGGAGTGGCGGACGTTTCATGCACTTTGGTGAGCCGTTGGCTGACGATCGTTTTGTCGATCTGGTCCGCCTCGCCTACGGCAAAGGAATTCGTACTTTTCTAACGGCTGATGTCTATGGCACGGGCGATGCCGACACCCTCCTTGGCCGCGCGCTCGAGGGAACACCGCGGGACAGTTATTGCCTGGTCGGCGCAATCGGACACGATTTTTATCAAGGACAACGCGACGGTGCGAAAGGGTTTCCGCGGTTCACCAGCCCGGTTCTGCGCAAGCCGAGTGATTACGCGAGCTATCTGCGTTCCGCGGCGGAGAAGTCGCTCGCCCGATGCCGGACCGACCGATTCGATTTGCTTCTCTTGCATAATCCAGATTCCACCGGCTATAGCTCCGACGCCGTCTGGAAAGGTATGGCGAAATTGAAAGACGCCGGCTTAGCCACCCAACTCGGCGTTGCCCCAGGGCCGGCCAACGGATTCACCCTCGACCTCATTCTTTGCCTCGAGCGATTTCAAGGGTTGATCGACTGGGCGATGATCATTCTTAACCCGCTCGAACCATGGCCGGGACGACTCTGCCTTCCGGCCGCCCAAAAAACCGGAACGAAAATTGTCACCCGGGTGGTAGACTACGGCGGTCTTTTTCACGACGACGTCAAGCCCGGCCACCAGTTTGCGCCGCGCGACCACCGGACTTTTCGGCCCGCCGGCTGGGTCGAGGCTGGTTCGGAAAAAATCGACCGGATGCGGGCGATCGCCGAGGCCCATGGCCTGACGATGCTACAGCTGGCCTGTATCTGGAATCTACAGCAGCCCCCGGTGCAAAGCGTGGTCCCGACCTTGATTCAAGAATCCGGCACTGGAGCGAAAACTATCGAGAAAAAAGTCGAGGAGCTCGCTTCTGTTCCGGAGGTGACTCTGACCACGGATGAATGCGCGCAGATCGCCGAGATCGGAGACAACACAAATTGCATGAGTCTTAAAGGCGGGAGTGTCGAACATACCGGCGACCCCCTGGCTGACCGGTGGTCCCTCAACGCGGACCTCAACGCTGTCGCGAATCGATGGAAAATTGATCCCGCCCAGGATCTGGCCAACACGATGCATCCGGCCGAAGCTGCACCGTAGAGCCGCGCGCAGGTAAAATTCGAACTCCGATTTCCTGAAGCGGCCGCGCACCGCCCTTGCGCTCTCTTCTCTGTCATCCCGAGCCGGCGTAGCGCAGCGAGGGACCTCACAGTTGGAGTCCGCGCGTCCTGCTCATGCCGAGGAAGTATCTCAGCGTCCGGCGAGGTCCACCTCGTCACTTCGTCACTTGTCACGCATGTCACTTCTCAATGTTCACTGATCCCCTCTTCACCATGTCGACCACCAAAACACTACTGCCTTCTCTCTCGTCACCCCTTGTCAGCCTGGAGTGGCGGACTCGTCACTTCTTACGACGAGTTCTTCCTGCCCTGATGCTGCTTGCTCTCACGTGCGGATTGCGCGCGCAGACCGCCCCGGATGGTCCCGAGCTTACGAAACTGTTGCAGGATTTCCTGGCCGGCGCCGGCCGGAACGATGCCGCGATGCATGAGCGTTTCTGGGCCGACGACTTTATCTACACCTCGTCGGCCGGCCGCCGGATCGGCAAGGCGGACATCCTGCGCGAAGTGCGCGAGGAAGGCCCACCAAAACCGGGCGACGAAACCACCGTTTACACGGCGGAAGACATTCGCATCCAGCAATACGGCGACACCGCCATTGTCGCTTTCCGCCTCGTCGGCACAACAGACAAGAAAGGGACAAAACAATCACGAATTACCTCAACACCGGCACGTTCCTGAAACGAGACGGCAAATGGCAGGTCGTCGCCTGGCAGGCCACCGCGATGCCGAAAAAAGACGAGCCAAACGAAGCGCACGTGACGCGGCAGGCATCGTCGGTCACCCGCGCTACTTGGTGATGCTCTTGCTCAGAACGCTGTTGGCTGGGTCGAAGGTATAACCAGTTTTCGTGATGTTGGTCACGGTCAAGGTGTATGTGCCGTGTCCACTCTGTATGCTGAACGTGGCATTGCCGCTGGCGTCGGTCTGGGCAGTTTTCCTTTGGGTTGAGCCGTCAGGTAACTTCCATGTAATTGCGACTTTGGCGCCTGGGATAACTGCACCGTTTTCGTCTTTGACAGTGACGACACCCTTGACCTTGACCTGATCGCCTTGCGTCTTGGCGGAAAGATTGATGCCAGTGCTGCGCAGCAACGTGCCGGATGTCGCGCTGGTGGCATCGACGGCATACAAGAAGCAGAACGTGCTCCCAGGAATCGACGTCCCGAAGTAAACGGTGCTGCCGTCCGGCGTGAAACGAGGGATGGATTGCATGTTTTGGTTTCCGCCGTTTTCGACACCCAAATCCAAACTCCACAAGAGCTGTCCGCTCGATGTGCTGAACGCCCTGACGAAACCGGGAACTCCGTAGTTTGGCGCGCCGCCCGTGAAAACAATGTCGTTAGCCGGACTTACGACTGGATAGCTCAGGATGCTGCCGTCGAAGAAAGTCCATTTCGGGACGAAATCGCCGGTAACTCCTTGAAGGTAACTCAGACTCTGGCCAAAGTAGACTGTGCCATCCGGGCCGACGGTCGGCACGGACATGCCGAGGCCTGGGCTTGGGAAATAACTTCTGAGCAAAGTCCCGTTCGCCGGATCGAATGCGTTGAGCGACCAGTTTCCGCCGGTGGCCACCGTTGCCGAGAGAAACACGGTCCCGTCTGGTCCGACGATTGGCCGCTGTTGCTGCATCATGCCACTCGTGTCCTTCGTCTGGAATAGCGGGATCGTCCACACCTGCTCACCGGTTAGATTGAAGGCATACATGTGATTGCGTTCCGAGCTGCCGAAATCGTCGAATGTCACGTAAAACTGGTCCACCGCTCCCCCGGGATGGGATGGGCCGAAAGACATTTCCACCCCGAGCTGCCCCTGCTCTGCCATGACCGGATCGCCCGTGTTGCTCCAGAGCAACTGGCCCGCCGGCGATAAAGCCAATGCTCCCAGGCCCCCTATGTCGGTCACCGCGTAAATGTTTCCGTCCGGCCCGACGGTCGGACCCGCTATCACGCCTTGGCCGCCTGGTGGTTCAGTGAAAGTCCACTTCAAGGATCCGTCCCGGTTGATCGCGGTGATTGTCGAACTGTCCGCAACGTAGACGGTGTTGTCGGGGCCAATACTGGGTGGTCCGGCGGCGAAGACGCGCGTCTTGAAGGTCCACCTCAAGCTGCCATCAGCTTTGAGCGCATAGACATTTCCGCTTGAGTCGTGGAAGACAACCGTGCCATCCGCGCCGACGGCTGGCCGCTGCAATATGTAGGGCGAATCAGCTTGAAACCGCCATTTCACGCGACCATCCGCACACACGTGTGGTGACAGTGAGGTTAAGGGTGTTGCTCGGTTGGCCCGAAGCATTGACAACTTGGACGGGCACTGCAGTCAAACGCGCTATTTCCGGGACGTAGGCGACGATGCGGTTGCTCTCCCACCTGGTGACGGGGGCGGAGATGCCGTCGATCAACACTTGGCCGCTGCCGCTAAAATTCCTCCCGAGGATTTCGAGGTAGCCGCTGCGAGCGAGTGTATTGACCGAGAGACTGGATATCGTGCCAGCCCCTGTTTCGCTCGCCTGCGTCCGAACTGTTCCTGTCCAGATCAATGTGACCAGAACAATCGTTGAGAGCTTATAAAGCATCTTCATAGATTTCTTTCCAAGGACCTTGTCTGCAAATCGCGCAAAGCGGTGTCCCTGCGTAAGGTTCAGCCTGACGGGCAGAATCAGCTCTCGGCTAAAGATGCGGATGAGACGTCGGGTGATCTGTAATTCCCAAGAGCCTTTACCAGCCATCCATCAGCGTGTCAAGACTTTCGCTTGCAAGTCAGAAAACCTTGCAGCCCGCGAGCCGACGGTTAGCGCTCGCCGTCGTGGCGTGCGCGTGCCTAACGACCGAGGAGGATCGGGACGCGCCCGTTCGAGTGTTCGTAGGACGCGCCCGCGCTGATGTGAGTGTTCCCATCGACCACTTCGCCGAAGATATACCCTGCCTCGACTTCACGACCGAACTTGCCGGACGACTTTCCGTAGAAAAAGCCTACCTCTCCGCCCGCATAATCAAACTTGGGTAACAAACTCACCGCTGCTGTCACGTGAATCCCGGGCCGGCGCTTGTCATTGGACCCTCCCGCGGTGGCGCCGTCAAAGCCACGGCCGGAATATAATAAGCCGGTGGCGCCTCCATCCAGGCGAACGCGCTCGGGAAAGAGAAGATCCTTCCATCCGCAAGTTGCAACGGCACCGGGTCATTCCAGGCGTTGGTCAGCGTCCCAAAAAAATCCGTCCTCTCCTTTGGCGGTTTGAATCGAACCAAAATCCCGCATCTCCTGCGCCGACAACGAAATGCAAAGCCCCAGAAATCCCGCCACAGCGGAAAGTACCTGTTTGCTCATGGGCAAATCAACAGCCGAGGGCCCCCAGTGCCAGTAAAATCTTTCTCGCTTCAAACAAGCCAAACGCTGATGACAACTCAAGTGCCAATGTGGGAGGGGCCTTTGTGCCCCGATGGTGCAGCGGGCGCGCCTACGGATCGGGGCACCGAGGCCCTTCCCACATTGGAAGGCCTCTTTCGCTTCGCTCAGGAATGACGGCACCACCGTCAGCGTCATGTCATTGCCATCCCCGCCGACGTAACTGGCTTGGTAGGTATTGCTTCCCGAAATGATCGTGGCGCCCTCCGGGAAGTTCGCAAAACTCCCGTTGATTGGCGAAGCAGATGTGTTGCTCATAACGACGAGCACCAACCCAATCGGCAAGTGCTTGTTCGCCGCCGTGTTCAACATATACCTCGCTCCGCGCTCGATGACTATTCCATTAGCCACTACCCGATCGGTCGTCCGATTGCTCGTGTTGACTCTATTTGTAAGATTTCCGTCCTTCTTAAAAGTCAACAGGCTTTGAATCGTGAGGGTTGCGCCTTTAGTCGTAACGCTCGGCTCAAGATATGCCTTTGGGCCGGTCCCTGTGCCAATCGTGACAGCACCGGCAATGATCCCCTTGCCTCCCAGTGTGTCCTTATTCACTTGCACCGGCGCGGGACCGGTGGCGGAACCCGTGGCATTGTTCGCGATTAAGCCCCCGAGGAATAATGGTCGTGCCTCCAAGATAAGTATTGGCTTTTTGCAGAGTTAGTGTCGTCGCCCCGTTCAAGATAAGTGATCCATTACCGGAAATGAGGCCGCTAAAGGTCGTTTTCAACAGGTTGGCGACCGATGGTCAGGCTATTCGACCCGAGTAAGACCGTCCCGCTTCCCTCAAGAGAACCAATCGAAACCCCGGCTACGCTGTGCGCACTGATATCAAATGTGCCATTGCCGAACACTTCCACCCGCGCCGTTCCGCCAGTGGAGGTGTCATTAAACGCAATAATGCCTCCCATACTTCCGCCTGACCCGCCGTTGGCGATCAGGGTGCTCGCGCCAGCGGTAGAAGTCTCAGAAAAAATTGTCTCGCCGCCGAAGGCGTTCCTTACCTGACCGGCATTATTGGTAAACGTGCCAGTGCCGGCGTTGGCGGAGCCGAAAAAGTATGTCGTGCCAGATGATGGGTTGCTCGAGTTGCCGCCGTTGTTAGTAAACGTGCCGGCACCCGCGGTCGAGGTGTCTTCAAATTGGACGTAAGTGTTTGCGCCGTTATTTGTGAAGGTGCCATTACCTGCCGTGGCAGAGTCACGGAAAAATACCGCCCCGCCGAACTCGCCGCTGAGATTGTTGAAGGTCGCATTGCCCGCGCTTGAGCTGTTCAGGAAAACCGTGGCTCCGGAGCTGCCAGTGATCCCAAAACCCGCCACGTTTGTAAAGACGGTGCTGCTCCCCGCGGACGCGCTATTCGTGAATTGAATAAATGACGTCCGGCCGGTCCCATCAACTGTGCTGCCGAAGTTTTGCGTAATCCCGGAGTTATTTGCGATCCCGGCCCCGCTAATGGTAAGCGCAAGGAGAGGATTAGGCTTGATCGTAAAGGCACTTGCGCCCGCATTAAAAACGATCGCACTCGCTTCCGTATTCGCCGAAAGCGTCAGACTTGTAGTGCTGGATGTGGCGAAGGTCGCGCTGTCAGTCGGGCCGTTAGGGACCGTATTCGGAGTCCAGTTAAGGGCGGTGTTCCAATCTCCGCTGGTGGGGCTAAGGTTCCAGGTCGCGCTGCCGGCCGAGGCCGCTTCCGCGACGAGGAAAGACAAAGATACGAGCAAGAAAAGAGATCGGAAAGAATTGCGAAGGTTCACTTTCATAGTTCAACCTAAAAGGGGTCTCGAAGGCAAGCAAAATCACTGGCGCGTGACCTTACAAGTTACTTCGAGGCGGCGTTCTGACTGATACGCGCCCCTAGCGCGACGCCCTCCCCGGCTCGGCGGTGCGATCATCGGGAGGTGGCGCCGCCTGCTCGATCCAGGCTGTCGGTATAGCGGCATAATGAGGTCCGTATTCCTCCAAAGGCCTGAGCGCGAGCATGATCATGAAGGGCGGGGCTACCTTCGGCGGTGGTCCTTCCGCCGGCGGGGCCGGAGACGAGAGTCGTTGCGCCTGATCGGTGAAATAATCGCCCACCCGGTAGTCGGCGTAAACACCTGCCGAAACATTCTGCCGGCGGACCTGTCCATCGCGACAGCGCACTTCGAATCGATAGAGGCCCCTCACCCCAAGAGCGGAGTAAAAAGGCAAAGGTCTGAATTCTTTTCGGACGATTTTTCCCTCATTGGAGCAGCCGCACAGGACCGCAAAGCCGAGGAGGCAGACCAACGTCAGATGTCTCATGAATTGAGACATTAGCGCATCATTTCAGGTTTGCGACGCGAAGTAGCGGATTTTTCCATCGGCCGAAAAAATGCCGCACCCAGGCGTTTGGCCGACGACGACCTGCCGAGCCCGTCATACTCTCGCTCTCAAACGAAAATTGCTTTGAGCAACGCGCTCCAGTTGAGAAGTCGGCTGGATGGAGCTCTCATCGATGATAACGGCTATCTCTGTAGGACTGCTTGCATTAGCGCACCAACCGTCGATCAGGCATCGGATCCAATGCGTTTTTGCTTGACGCCCGTGCGCGGACTTGAAAATCTGTGGGGTGCGTCAAGTTCGTTAATTGCCTGGCGCCCTTTCCGCGGGCGAATAAGCCTATGAAAACGTTATGCTTCGCGGCGACCGGCCTTTCCCTAACCCGCTCCATTCTTGTCCGGCGACTTGCGTTTCCATTGGTTTTACTTGGGGCGGGACTGGCACTCGCGCAGCCTTCGGCAGCCGCTCCTTTTCAATTTGAAGAGACCGGCAGCATGGCCAACCAACGGTATTATCACACGGCAACTTTGTTGCAAAACGGAAAGGTGCTGGTTGCCGCCGGATTGCGGCGATCTCTTTATAAGAGTGCGGAACTCTACGATCCGGCGACGGGCAGTTGGACGACGACCGGCAGTCTCCAGATGAAACGAGACGCGCACACCGCGACCTTGCTGCCTAACGGCAAAGTGCTCGTGGCAGGCGGCAGCGACCACGTCAACGGTATTCCTGCCACTGAGCTCTATGACCCGGTAAGTGGAATTTGGACATCCACGGGTAATCTCCACACGGGACGCAGTCTTCACACTGCCACCCTGCTGCCCAATGGCAAGGTGTTAGTCGCAGCCGGATACAATTACGGCGCTGGCGGAGAGCTGGCGAGCGCGGAACTCTATGATCCAGCAACCGGCACTTGGACTTCGACCGGCAACCTCGTCAGCGCGGCCTATAATCGCACGGCGACGCTGTTGCCCAACGGCAAGGTGCTGGTCGCAGGGGGACACAATTACTACCAAGGTGGTGCTATCGCCAAGGCCGAGCTTTACGACCCGGCAAGCGGAACTTGGACGGCCACCGGTAGCCTCGCGACCGGACGCGAGTATCACACGGCGACGTTGCTGCCCAACGGCAAAGTGTTGGTCGTGGGTGGCGGTAATCCCCTTGCTCTCGCTAGCGCGGAGCTTTACGACCCGGCGAGCGGCACCTGGACGGCTACCGGCAGCCTCACCAATAGCCGCTCCCAGCATACCACAACCCTTCTGCCCGATGGCAAGGTCCTGGCCGCTGGCGGGACCGCTGGCAGTGGCTCGCTCGGCAGCGCAGAACTTTACGATCCCGCGAGCGGTACCTGGACAGCTACCGGCACCCTCATCACCCCTCGCTCGGTTCATACCGCAACCTTATTGCCTAACGGCAAAACACTCATGGTGGGCGGCGAGGGCCCCACGAATGTCCTGACGAGCGCTGAGCTCTACGATTCGGCGAATGGGAAATGGGCAACAACCGCCGATCTCAACACCCGTCGCTTTGGGCATACGGCGACCCTGCTCCCGAACGGCAAGGTTCTCGCCGCAGGTGGTTACAATGGGCTCTATCTCACCAGCGCAGAACTCTACGACCCGATCAGTGGCAGGTGGACTAATACCGGCAGCCTCACGAACAGCCACGTTTTTCATACTGCAACGTTGCTGTTCGACGGCGAGGTGCTCGTTGTAGATGCTAGCGCAGAGCGTTATAATAGCGTTAGCGGAACATGGCGAGCCACCGGTAATCCCGCGGTGGGACGCAGTTTTCAAACAACTACGTTACTGGCTGATGGACGGGTGCTCATCGCTGGAGGCAGTAATACGGGCGGCATTCTTGCCAGCGCGGAACTCTACGATCCGATTAGTGGAACTTGGGCCATGACGGGCAGCCTCGCCACGGCCCGCCAGTATCACACAGCGACCTTACTGTCTGACGGCACTGTGCTCGTCACTGGAGGTGGGGATCTCGTCGGCGATCGTTTCGCAAGCGCGGAATTGTACAACCCGGCGAGCGGAACCTGGAGTGCGACGGGCAGTATGGCCACTGCCCGCCTGGGCCACACCGCAACCTTGCTCCCCAATGGCAAGGTTCTCGCCGCCGGCTATGACCAAAGCGCGGAACTCTATGACCCGACGACCGGCACTTGGACAGCCACGGGTAGTCTCTCGGAGGCCCGCATTTATCACACGGCGACGTTGCTGGCCAACGGCCAAGTGCTGGCGGCCGGCGGCGCCTTTTCTGTGTCGAGCGCCGAACTTTATAATCCCGCCAGCGGAACCTGGACAATAACCGACAGTTTCGAGGTCGGGCGCTTCGATCACACCGCAACATTGTTGCCCAGTGGCCAGGTGCTTTTGGCAGGAGGTACTGAAGATTACGAGAACGCTTTTGCAAGCTCGCAACTCTACGATGTCGGCCTTGGTTTCCGTCGCGCCTGGCAACCTGTAATTAACACCGCGACAATCACCTCCGCCCATCGCCTCCAGCTTACCGGTTCGCGCTTCCAAGGCATCTCCCAAGCCTCGGGCGGCAACTTCCAGGATTCATCGACTAACTATCCGGTTGTGCAATTGCGCAGCATCGATAACAGCCAGGTTACCTTCCTTTTCGCCGATCCGCTCCGGGGCTGGTCGGATACCAGCTTTAGCTCTTTACCGGCGCGCGGTTTTGTCCCCGGACCAGCACTGGCGACCGTCTTTACCAACGGCATTCCGAGTGAAGCAAAGTATTTCGTTGTGCCCCAGTAGAAAACCCAAGGGCCAAAACGCCAAATTCCAAACTCCAAAGCAATTCCAAAGTTCGAATAACCAAACCAAACTGCCATGAAAACATCACTCCTTCTTTCACTGGGCCTGGGCTTATCACTCCTTCAGCCATGCATGAGTGCGCCCTTCCAATTTATGGAGACGGGCAGTCTTATCACCGAGCGCGCTGATCATACAGCGACCTTATTGGCTAACGGTAAAGTGCTCGTTGCTGGTGGCTATACCGCGAGTGCGGAACTTTATGATCCGGCAACCGGGACCTGGAACGCTACCGGCAATCTTAAGGCCGAACGCTCGGCCCACACCGCGACGTTGCTGAACAATGGCAGGGTCCTCGTGGCGGGCGGTTTCAGCGGCCCCGCGCGCGGGACAGCGGAACTTTACGATCCAGCGAGCGGGACCTGGACCTTCGCGGGGAATTTCGTCGACGGACGTTGGTTTCACACCGCCACATTGTTGCCCAATGGCAAGGTGCTCGTGGCAGGAGGATCCAACAGCCGGAGCATCCTCGCGAGCGCATCACTCTACGATCCAGCGAGCGGGACGTGGTCGAGCACGGGCAGTATGACCATCGCGCGCGATCGGCACACGGCAACGCTCCTCCCCAATGGCAAGGTGCTCGTCGCGGGCGGTAGCAGCGATCCTGCGAGCGCCGAACTCTACGACCCGGCAACCGGGACGTGGAGCGCGACGGGCAATCTCAACGATGGCCGCTTTGTCCACACGGCAACTCTCCTGCCTAACGGCAAGGTACTTGTCGCGGGCGGCACCGGCGATACTGGTCTTTTGAGTAGCACGGAACTTTACGACCCAGTCAGCGGCACCTGGACGCTCACCGGCAGTTTGAACCACCCACGAACTAATCATTCGGCGACGTTACTGCCCGATGGCAAGGTGCTCATAGCTGGCGGCGGAGACTCCTTTACCGCAAGCGCAGAACTCTACGATCCCGCCAGCGAGACATGGACGCTTACAGATAGTCTCAAGGACGCTCGCTCTGAGCATTCCGCGACGTTGTTGCCAAACGGGAAGGTGCTTATCGAAGGCGGTTTTGCTCCTTCCGGTGCTCTGGCGAGCGCAGAGCTCTACGATTCGGCAGATGGAGGCTGGGCAAACACCGGGGATCTCAACGAAGCTCGATACTACGCCGCGGCAACGTTGCTCCCGGACGGCAAGATCCTCATCGCCGGTGGTTCTTATCCTGCCGATAGCACGGAACTTTACGATCCAGCAGGCGGGGCCTGGACAGTTACCGGACAACTTAACCAAGCGCGCTATTTTGGATATACGGCGACTTTGCTGCAGAACGGTAAGGTACTTGTCGCAGGAGGGTACGGGGCTTTCCCAAAGTTTCTTAGCAGCGCGGAACTCTACGACCCGGCGACCGGCACCTGGACAACTACCGGTAGCCTTACGACCGCCCGCTATTACCACACCGCGACATTGCTGCCTAATGGCGATGTATTAGTGACGGGAGGCGAATCCTCCTCCAATTACAAGGAGCCAAGCGCGGAGCTTTATGATCCGGCGACTGGAATCTGGTCGGTTACTGGCAGCCTTGAAATTGGGCGTTTAGGTCATACCGCTACTCTTCTCCCTAACGGTCAAGTCCTCGTCGCCGGTGGCTCGGGACTCGGCCACCGGACTGCAGAACTCTATGACCCGACTAGCGCCACATGGACGATGACCGGCAACCTCTCGGAGCCACGCTCGGACCACACAGCAACGTTGCTCCCGAACAACAAAGTACCTGATCGCGGGGGGCTCGGGACATTCGACGGACTACCTGACCAGCGCAGATCTGTATGATCCGGTCACCGGCTTGTGGAGCCCTACCGGAAGCCTTACGACCGGGCGAATTCTGCACACACAAACATTGTTACCAAACGGTCAAGTGCTCGTGGCCGGTGGCGTCCAGATCGGTGCGTTCCTTGCCAGTGCCGAGCTCTACGATCCGGCGAGCGGGAATTGGAGCACTACTCGCGATCTCGCGACCGCCCGCTATCTTCATACAGCGACCTTGCTGACTACCGGGAAAGTTCTCATTGCGGGTGGCGAGGGGCAGACAGGTTTTAGCCTGACTAGTTCGGAACTCTACGATGCTGGCCTTGGCTTCAGTAGTAACCGGCAACCGCAAATTGCAACCGCTAACTTTACCCCCTCTGCCCACCGAGTGCAGCTCACCGGCTCGGGTTTCCAAGGGATCTCGGAAGCTTCTGGCGGTAACTCCAGCCAGGACTCATCGACTAACTATCCCATAGTCCAGTTGCGCGCCATCGGAAACGACCAGGTTAGCTTCCTCTTTGTCGATCCCTTGCGCGGGTGGTCCGACACACGCTTTAGCTCTTTGCCACCAAAGGGCTTTGTCTCCGGCCCGGCCCTGGTCACTGTTTTCACCAACGGCGTTCCGAGTGACGCGAAGTATCTGGTCGTGCCACAATGAGGAAAAACTCCAATTCCAACCTCCCAAATCCCAAGCAAATCCCAAAGGTTCAAACCAAACTAAAACTGCCATGAAAACATCACTCCTTCTTTCGCTAGGCACAGCGCTGCTACTCCTTGAGCCGTGCGTGGGCGCTCCGTTTCAATTTGAAGACGACCGGCAGCCTCATTACCGCACGCGAGGGGCAGACGGCAACGATGCTGCCCAATGGCAAGGTGCTCGTCGCAGGAGGATCTGGCAGTCACGGCTATCTCAAAAGCGCGGAACTCTACGATCCGGCGAGCGGGACTTGGACGCGCACGGCCGATCTCCGCCTTACCCGCTCTCTCGCCACAGCGACCCTGCTGCGAAATGGCAAGGTGCTCGTCGCAGGCGGTTTTGGCAATTTCCGAGGCGCTTTCAAGACCGCGGAGCTCTACGATCCGGCAACGGGGACCTGGACGCAGACGGGCAGTCTGAACGACTCCCGCTACAACCACACGGCCACGTTGCTGCCCAACGGTAAGGTGTTAGTGTGCGCCGGTGGCTATCGCTCGGAGCGCGGAGCTTTACGATCCGGAAAGCGGCACTTGGACGGTGACCGGCGAGCTCAATGAGACACGGTCGAGCCACACGGCGACTCTGCTGCCCGATGGCCAGGTGCTCGTGGCGGGCGGCGGGTCGGGCGGTGTGGGGACTGCCGAGCTCTACGATTCAGTGAGCGGGACTTGGACGCCGACCGCCAATCTCTCTGATGGCCGGTTTGGACACACAGCGACGCTGTTACCTAATGGCAAGGTGCTCGTCGCAGGCGGAGTCAACCTCAACCCGGTTGCGACCGCGGAACTCTACGATCCGGTCAGCCGCTCTTGGACGGTGACCGGCAGTCTCAACGTGAAGCGAACGGACCACTCGGCGAGCTTGCTGCCCAATGGGAACGTGCTGGTCGAAGGCGGTCTTGACGGCCTATCTCTCGCGAGCGCCGAACTCTACGATCCCGCCAGCGGGACCTGGAGGACGACCGGGAGCCTCAACGTCGTACACCGTAGCCACACGGCGACGTTGCTGCCTAACGGCAAAGTGCTCATCACAGCCGGCGCCGATTCCAACAACGGCGGCGCTCTCGCAAGCGCGGAACTCTACGATTCCGCGGACGGAAGCTGGTCAACGACCGGTTCTCTTGTCGTGGCTCGTTACTATCACACGGCCACCTTTCTCCCCAATGGGAAGGTCCTCGTCGTTGGCGGAATTAGCGACACCAATGACAATCTGGCAGGCGCAGAGCTTTACGATCCAACCAGCGGTACCTGGGCGGGCACGGGTCGCCTCAATTTAGGACGAATTCACCACACCGCGACCTTACTGGCCACCGGCGATGTGCTCGTGGCAGGCGGCACCCAACGCGGCAAAGCTCTTGCGGACGCCGAACTCTATCATCCGGCGAGCGGAACCTGGACCACAACCGGGAGTCTTAAAGCGAAACGTACTGTTCATACCGCAACCTTGCTACCTAATGGTAAGGTCCTCGTGGCCGGTGGAGCAGGCGCAGGGTATTTGGCCACTGCGGAACTCTACGATCCTGCCACGGGAACCTGGACGGAGACTGGCAGTCTTGCAAATGTCAGGGAAGAGCACACAGCGACGTTGTTGCCTAACGGCCAGGTGCTCGTCGTCGGAGGCGATACTGGCGGCGGCGGTTATCTTGCCAGCGCGGAACTCTATGACCCGGCGAGTGGGACTTGGACGCAGACCGGCAGCCTTGGCACCGGCAGATTTCTTCACACGGCGACCTTGTTGCCCACCGGCAAAGTCCTGGTTGCAGGCGGTGTCACAGACAAGCCCCACGTTATAACGATCGCGAGCGCGGAGCTCTACGATCCCGCGAGGGGGACCTGGACGACGACCGGCAGTCTCGTCGATGCCCGTGACAGTCACACAGCCACGTTGCTGCCTAACGGTCAGGTACTCGCCGCGGGCGGCGCTTTCAATAATCCATTCGAGATTCGTGCGACGGCAGAACTCTACGATTCGGCGAGTGGGACCTGGAGCGTCACTGGCAGCCTCAGCATCCCACGCTTTCGACACACGGCGACGTTGTTGCCCAGCGGCAAGGTGCTGGTGGCAGGTGGCGATGAAGCTCGGGAGCGCAGAACTCTACGATGTCGGACTTGGCTTTAGCAGTGAATGGCAGCCGCAAATTGCGACCGCTAACTTTACCCCCGCTGCCCACCGAGTTCAGCTCACTGGCTCGCTATTCCAAGGGGTCTCGCAAGCTTCTGGCGGTAACTCCAATCAGGACTCATCGACTAACTATCCCGTAGTGCAGTTACGCGCGATCGGGAACGAGCAGGTTAGCTTTCTCTCCACTGATCCGAACCGCGCCTGGTCCGACACACGCTTTAGCTCTTTGCCACCAAAGGGCTTCGTCGCCGGCCCGGCCCTGGCGACTGTATTTACCAACGGCATTCCCAGTGAGGCGAAATATCTGGTCGTGCCACCCTGATAATAGCTACTCATTCGGGAAGTCGCTCCTCATTTGAGCGTCAGCAAGATCAGCCGAGGGCCACGTAAAATATTGTAGGGCAAGCGCGTCGCTTGCCGTTGTTGCTCAGGCCTGGTTGTTCGCCCCTGGCAGGCGACGCGCCCGCCCTACAATTCTCGGCGATTCCGAATGTGCCGTGGTCGCTTGAAGGCACGACGGTCAACGCGAGAACATTCCCATCGCCGCCTTCGTATTGGTTTGGAAGCCGTTGAGGGGTCGAAGGTGATTGTTGCGCGTATTTGATCCCCTGCTTCGAGGGCCCCGAAGAGAGTTGGCGAATGCAAAAATGATCTTTGCCGGACGCTCGCTTGGCTCAACTAACGAAGAGAAATCGCACCCTCTTCGCCTTGAATTCGGGAGCGATTTGCGGTGAATTCGGAGGGGAATAATACTGCTTGTCATAAAATGTGAATCCTCTATAAACGGGCAATTAACAACAACACCACGCTTATGTTCGACACAGGTACTACCGGTTTCATGCTGCTTGCCACCAGCCTCGTTATGCTAATGACGCCCGGCCTCGCTTTCTTCTACGGAGGCCTCGCCGGCAAGAGAAACATTCTCGGAATCATGATTCAGAGTTTCGTTTCCATGGGGATCACCACCATCCTTTGGTTCATCTGCGGTTACTCGCTCTGCTTTAGCGGCGACGCCATGGGCGGACTCATCGGTAACCTCGACAAGGCATTCATGCACGGGGTGGACTTGAATTCTCCGTTCCCAGGAAATCACAAGTTGCCGGAATTTGTCTTCATCGCCTACCAGATGATGTTTGCCATCATTACTCCCGCGCTCATTACCGGCGCCTTTGTTAACCGGGTGACCTTTAAGGCCTACCTCGCCTTTCTCATTCTTTGGCAATTGCTCGTCTATTATCCATTCGCGCACATGATCTGGGGTGGCGGATTGCTCGCGCACTGGGGCGTGCTCGATTTCGCCGGCGGCATCGTCGTCCATGCCATTGCCGGCTTTGCCGCGCTGGCTTCCGTCTTCTACGTCGGGCGTCGCCGTGACAAGGAATCGCCCCCGAACAGCGTCCCGCTTATCGCCATCGGCACCGGATTGCTCTGGTTTGGCTGGTATGGCTTTAATGCCGGGAGCGAACTGGACGTCAACGCCATCACTGGTCTGGCATTCCTGAATACGGATGTCGCGGCGTCGTTCGCCGCCATTGTGTGGCTCGCGATTGAATGGACGATGCAGCGCAAACCGAAGTTTGTCGGGCTTCTCACGGGCGCGGTCGCGGGCCTGGCCACGATCACGCCGGCCGCAGGCTATGTTTCGCTGCCCTCGGCAGTTATCATCGGAATAGCGGCGGGATTGGTCTGCTATCTCGCGGTCCATTTGAAGAACAAGCTCGGATGGGACGACGCGCTCGACGTTTGGGGCGTGCACGGAATTGGCGGAGTGTTGGGCGTGGTCCTGCTCGGCGTCTTCGCGTCGAAAGCGATGAACGCAGGCGGCGCAGATGGATTGCTCGCGGGCGGCACTCATTTCTTTGTCGTGCAGTGCCTGGCCGCCCTCGGCGGGGCGCTCTATGCCTTCCTCTTTACCTATCTCATGCTGGCAGTAATTAATGTGTTCATCACCGTAAAGGTTTCGGAAGCTGAGGAAGACGAGGGTTTGGACGCCTCGTTGCACGGCGAGCGCGCTTACGATTCCGGTGCGTTGTAGAAATATTTCCATTCTTCTCGCTGAGTCGGGTTGAAGGCTGGTCGGTCACCGGCCTTAACTCTTTTCCGACAAGACGTTTGTCTTTGGCCTCGCGCTAGCGACCGCCTTTACTCACGGGATTCCCCAGCGCCACGAAATATCTGCTCCTCTCACAAACGCGAGCACGAGTAATCCGGTCGAACGTAGCGGCTTGCGGAGAGAAGCCATAGGGTTTTCGCCGACGAAAGCTAATCGGTTCAAGAATCGCGGCGGCGATTCGTTCCACGATAAAAAGCTTGACATAGCGCAGTCTCACCTTTGCAATCGTTTTTTCTCTGCACCTGATTCCATTAACTCTACTGGTGAACTAATATCATGAAAAAACTTTCCCTCGTCTCGTCGACCATACCTTCGCGGCGCAGCTTCTTAAGCGCCGGAGCCCCGGTAATAGCTTGTCTCATAGCTCTAGCTCTCACCTCAAATCGGATTCAAGCTACCCCACTACTCGATCCCGACCCGGAGAATTCCACTACACACTTTGGCTATTCTATTGTCGTCATCGATGACATTGACGCGGACGGCGTGCCAGATCTTGCCGTCGGCGCCCCTTTTCAGGACGGAGATTTCCCGAGCAGTAATCGTGGCTTTGGCGTGCCCCAGAACGTCGGCAAGGTCTTCGTGCTCAGCGGTGCCAACCTCGGCGTGATAAGACAACTCAACGATCCGCAGTTTCAGGTAGTTCAAGGCCTTAAGTTTGGCGGTGAATTCGGCAGCAGCATGGCTACGGTTGCGGATGTAAATGGTGATGGAGTGACCGATGTGCTTATCGGTGTCCCACACCACAACGTCGAAACAGACGATGATGATCTGGTGAATGCCGGACGCGCGTTCCTTTTTAGCGGCAAAGATGGGAACCTGATTTTCACCCTCGACGATCCCACGCCCGCAGAAGGCGCCCGATTCGGTTTCGCGGTTGCGGGGTTAGGCGACGTGAATGGTGACAGTGTTCCCGACCTGCTTGTAGGTATCCCAAAGAAAGACGTGAGCGAAGACCTCCCGGATGTCGGATCGGCCTATATCTTTAGCGGTAGTGACGGCAGCCTCATCCGCGCCCTGAATCCTCCGGCGCAAAACGGAGCAGAGGCTAATGGCCGGTTCGGCTCCGCGCTCGCCGACGCTGGTGACGTCGATCGCGATGGCGTATCCGATATCTTAATCGGCGCACCGGGGAACAGCCACGCATTCGTTTTGAGCGGCGCGACGGGAGCCGTCATCTTTACCGTTGCGAGTCCTGTAACCGAGCCATTGCACTCGTTCGGTTTTGCCGTCGCGGCCGGAAAAGACCTGAATCATGACGGCGTGCCGGACTTTGCGATTGGCGCTCCGCTTAGCAACGACCTCAAGGGAGCAGCTTATACCTTTAACGGCGCCGATGGAACCTTGTTACGCAGGCTCAGCGGTTCTGCACAGAAATTCGCCAAGTTCGGGTCCTCGATAATTTTGAGCCCAGATTTCACCGGAGATGGCCGGACCGATATCGTGGTCGGTGCTCCCGATGAGTCTGCGAATGCGCTCCTCAATGCTGGAAAAGCTTATATCTTCGATGGGTCCAGTGGCAGGCTTTTTAAAAGCGTTACAAGCGCACAACCCAAGGCCTTCGCTGGTTTCGGGTCCGTGGTTGCGGCGGGAGCGCTTAACACCAACGGCACACTCCAGATCATCGTCGGGGCTCCTTTCGAAGATGCAGATCTTGATGAACATGGAGACATCGTTACTCATCTCCAGATTGGCCAAATCGAGATTCAATAACCGGTAATCCGAACTATGAAACACTTCTTCCTGTTACTTATTGTTAGTCTCACATTGTCCACAGCGCTACTCCAGCCGGTCTTCGGCAATCATCGCACAGGCAGCCTCATTCTGCCCGAGTTGATCGTGGCCGGTGATTTTAACCAGGACGGCAAGATGGATTTGGCCGTCAATGCCAGCGGCTTCGACAACGTCGCGATCCTCTTTGGCGATGGTGCTGGCGGCTTCACTCTCGGTGGACATTTCGCGGCCGATACTCTTCCCAAGGGACTCCAGGTAGGCGACGTGAATAGTGATGGCAAACTTGATTTGGTAACTTGCAATAACTGGGGCTATGACGAAACCGTTCTTCTCGGCGATGGACTGGGGGCATTCCATTCCATTTCGCCGCCTAACGAAGTCGACGGCGACGGCGAACCGGTTCGTTTCCTCTTGCGGGACTTTAATAACGATGGGCGGCTCGATCTCGCCGTGAACGCTCCCGACGACGATAAGCTCATCCTCTTTTTTGGTGACGGCAAAGGTAATTTTCCCGGTCCGGATCTGGAAATCGAAGGTGTTCCACATCCATTTGGCATGGCCAGCGGCGATTTTAATCAGGATGGGAATCTTGATATGGCAATTGGCGGGGCCACCCGGAGCGATAGTGCCACCATAATCTTACTCGGCGATGGAAAGGGCGGTTTCACCATTAGCACCGTCCCTTGTAACGACCTTCCCTCGAGTGTGCAAGTTGGCGACATGAATAACGACGGCAAGCTCGACCTCGTGGTGGCAGGAGCACTGCCGCACAATGCCACCGGTAACTTTATTTCTACCTTCCTCGGCGACGGCACCGGCCAGTTTTCTCCCAGGCAAACGGTTGCTTTGGGTCAGGGCAACTCGAAAGGCGAGACCGCCCTCGGCGACTTCAATGAGGATGGCAACCTCGACGTCGCGTTTCCTCAGACCGGGACCCCTCAAACACTCCACGAACATGGGATCCACGTCTTTATTTACTTTGGTGACGGGAGCGGCAACCTGACCCGTGGGCCCACCCTTGATGTCGGTCTGGAACCACACAGCGTTTTATCCGCAGATCTTAACGGCGATGGCCATCTGGACCTTGCCGTCTCCAATCGAAGCGATGGCACAGTAACGGTGTTGCTCGGCGATGGTAAGGGTAACTTTACGGTCTCCTCCACTACGTCCATCCTGTCACCCAACGAATAAGATAAACAGTGTTATCTCACGATTAGCTGGGGCCAGTTTAACAGCGTCGCTCCCAACTTCCGCCAGGCCGGCTGGGGTTTTACGACGAACGGCGGCGCCTCCTGGACTTTCCCCGGAATTCTCGATAATGTCTTCCACGGGTCACGGTTTTTAATATCAAGTCCGGAGCCAATAAAGGTCATATCCTCCCGTAGCGGGAAAACTTGCTTCTTTCAGACCGAAAAAATCCGTCGACGCAACGCGGCGCTGCTCAGCCCCTTTGAGCGCCGCGCTTCGTCTGTCACCCACGACGGCGAGTTCCGATGGTCTGCAAAGAGCCTCTTTGCGAAGGAAATAGCAAAATTGCGAACGGAAGATTCTCGCTCGAAAACGCATCCGGCAACCGGCGAGCCCACGAATTCTCTTATGGGATGGAAATGGGGAAGAACAGGCATATACCACTTGATGAAAAGTTGGCTGCGTTGCAACGGGCCGACCCGGAGCGAAAATGGGTTTCTCTCGACGACCACCGGAGTTGCGCCCTGTGCGGGAAAGTGATCAGTGGCCGGATGATTGATATCTGGCAGGATGAGCACGCCGCGTATCATCTGAATTGCCCGACGCCGGGCTGTGGAGGCTCGCCTCGTGACTGGCATTATCACGGAGCAAACGAGGTGCTTCCCAAGCCGTTTCCTATCCGTTCGATCCACATTGGCTTCAGGTCCACCTTCTTCTAATGCCAGGGCGTCGCTAACAGCGCGACTCGCTAAATCTTGCTTCGTCTCTTTCGAAGCCCGCCTCCCCCCGCTCTTGAAGATGCAGCACGGCTTCCTTTTTACTCTCTTAACCTCCACCCTCGCCCGTTTCCTCCATCGCTCGCGCCATCGCTGCCTCGAGTTTCTCGAAATTTACCGGCTTGATAAGATGCGTGCAAAACCCTGCCGCTCAGACTTTTTTCCACGTCGCCGTTCATCCCAAATCCACTGATCGCCACCCCTGGCACGGTCTGCACCGCCCGCAGTCGGGTCATCAACTCCGCCCCGGTTCCGTCGGGCAGACCCACGTCACTGATCAGCAGATCGAACGAATCTCGTTGCGCGGCTTCCAGCGCCGATCGCACATTGTGCGCCGTCACGATCCGATGGCCGCGCCGAGCGAGCAGCTTCTCGAGAGCCGCACATGTATCCTGCGTGGTCATCGACCAGCAGGATGCGCAGCGGGCGGCGGCTCGCTTCGCCCGTTTTCGCTTTCCTTTCTGCCGGCGTCGCCCCCGGCTTTGCCGTGTTCATCGCTAGGCGAAAGGTCGCCCCGCGATCGCGGCCATCGCTCGTCGCGATGAGCGAACCCCCGTGCCCGACCGCGATTGCCTTCGAAATCGCCAGGCCCAGTCCAAGCCCGCCGTGGCGTTGCCGGAAAGATCGGTCGCCCTGTTCGAATGGGTCGAAAACCCGGCCGATCGCCTCCGGCTCGATTCCGATCCCGTCGTCGCGCACCGCGATCGTTAGGCGACCCGGCTCGTCATTGGCCGAGGAGACCGTGATCTTGCCTTTCTCCGGTGAGAACTTGATCGCGTTCTTGAGCAGATTCCAAATAATCTGCTGAAACTTCGCCGAGTCCGCCGAGATGTAGGAATCTGTTGCCCGCAAGCTCCAGCTTGACTGCCAATTGTTTCGCGGCCGCGTCCGACCGGCACATCTCCACCGCCTGCGTGATGGCCTCATGCGCGTCCATCACCTTCAATTCCAGAACCAATTTCCCTTTCGCGATCCGGGTCAGGTCGAGCAAATCATCGATCAACCGCCGCTCCAGATCGATATTGCGGCGGATCGTCGTTAGGGCCGTGCGCGCTTCCTCACTCCGCTCCGGGTCCGACTCCAGGATGTCGAGGAAAGAAACCACCGGTGTCAACGGCGTGCGCAGCTCGTGCGACAACATCGCGAGAAAATTGTCCTTCGTTCGATTGGCGCTCTCCACCTCCGCCTTCTGCTGTTCCAACTCCGCCTCGATTCGTCGGCGCTCCGTCATCGCTGCGGCCAGCGTCATGCAGGTCAGCGCCATCACCCCGGCCCAGCACTGCAAGGTGAGAAGCGACTGCGTCGGGGTGTTCAATTGGTAGGGCCCGTAATGGTGCAGCGTCCCCCAGAGTGCGATTCCCGCCAGGATGCAAACAGCCGTTGCCGTTTCGCGTGGACCGAAACGAAAAGCCGTCCAGAGAACGATCGGTCCGCAGATAAAAGCGAGCGGATAATTTCTGATGAATTCGGCAAACCATCCTCCGAAAACCATTTCTCCCATCACGACAAGCAGGACGAGCAGCGTTGCGGCCTCCGCTTTCTGTTTGGCGGTCCAGACCGGCCACGAACCGGTCCACCAGAGGAGAACGAGCGGCGCGATCACGAGGAAACCGGTCAGGTCGCCCAGCCACCAGGTGAACCAGACGCCGCCATAGTTTGACCCAGTCGGCGAAACCATCGAGCGCCAGACTCGTTAGGCCGATCGAGGGACTGATCGCCGTGCTCACGGCTGCGATCAGGGCAAACTTGAAAACGTCCTGCGCGCGCTCAAACACGTGCGTGCCCCTGGCGTATCGATTCACCAGCCAGGCTCCGCAAAGCGCCTCGAGCGTGTTGCCGGAAGCAATGCAGACGGAGGTGCCAGATATCGCCGGCCGTCGTCACGTTAACGAAAAAGGCGCCGAGAAAAATCGCGGGCCAGGCGCGATTCCCAGAACAAGGAGGGCGGCCAGCGCAATCCCGGCGGGAGGCCAGACGGGAGACGCGCTCGGTTGAAGAAAGGCGAGGCGCAGACCGGCCTTGCCGGCAACGAAATAGGCGAGGGCGAGAACGCCCATTGCTACCCATCTGGAAGAACGACGCAAAAACATTGGACGACCGTCACTCCCGAAACTCAGCAACTGTTACGCGTAAAAGAGCATACGACAACTAAATAGGATCTGATCGGCAACCCGGCCGTATCAAGAAAATCCCCAGCTCCTTATCGGTCAGTCCACCTCAGGCGGATCAGTTTTTAAGAAGCCGCCATCACTCGTCTGCCACGCCGCCCGCTCACGCGCTTTCCGACTGCCCGCAGCGACGGCGAGGCACTTCCCTTCGCCTCGCAAAACATCTTGCCTAAGAACACGTAAAACGTAGTATTACCAAATGACCAAAACCATTTCCAAAGTCGGCAATTCTCAAGGCATAATCTTTGACGCTGCCCTCATGGACCTCGCCCACGTGAAGGTTGGCGATCAACTCTCCATCACCGTCCACGAAGGTGGCACAATTGTGCTCACGCCCGTTCGCCCTTCGCTTGACCCAGTCGAAGCCGGCGCAAACGCGAAACGATTGATCCGCAAGAATTCCGCTCTCTTCAGGCGCCTTTCGTGAGCAAGGCGCTGGTCCATCTCACCCCCTCGGCTGTCCGCGCAATTCACCAGCAAGTGCTCGCCGCCCATGGAGGAGCATCGGGCGTGCGTGAGTCTGCTTTGCTCGAGTCGGCAGTGGCGGCCCCGCAAGCCACCATGATGGGAAAGCCGCTCATGTCAGAGCCGATCGAAGTCGCCGCAGCTTATCTCTTCTACCTTTGCCGTAACCATCCCTTCGTCGATGGCAACAAGCGCACCGCTCTCGCTGCCTGCCTCGTTTTTCTCGAGGCCAATCATTTGCTCCCGCGCGAGAAACTTCCTGTTAATGAATGGGAAAATTTCGTCCTAGACGTCGCGGCCAGCCGACTCGACCGCGACCAGACGACCAAACGCCTTCGCCAACTGCTGAAAAATCTTCCGCCCAGGAAAAGATAGCTCGCAGTAAATTTATACCGCCTCTGACGGAGTGGTGCCGCCTTCGCGCTCTTCCTATTTCCTACTTACTTCAAGACGAGTTGAATATCCTGGCGCTTGGCGGTGAAGGTGTAAGTTCTTCCAGACTCCACCGTCACTTGTCTTTCCGACGGCTTCGCGTCTTCCAGGCTGTTCACTGGAAATACTGAGAGGACATGGGTGCCCGCTGCCAGCGGAGCGTCATACCGCCGGTTATAGGAGATTTGCCCGACCTCGACTCCATCGACTTTCAGGCCAACAATCGTCGCCCCGAGAGTCGGGGCTCGCACAACTACGAGCCGGCCCGCTGGCTTCATTTCCTGCATCGGGGCCGGCGAACTTTTCTTCTCGGCCGCTGACGCAACTTCTGGGCTGGCGAGAAACCAGCAGGTCGCGAGACTCGCAACGATCACCATCAAACCATGTCGCTTCAGATTCATTTTCATGCCGCATCCTTTACCCGCACCGCGGTATCCGTCAAACGCATAAACCCCGGCTCCGCCTACATTCGCAGCCTGTATTACCCGGCTGCGAGCACATCAAATAACTGGCGCTGGCTTCGCCTTGCTCTTTTTCCTTTGCGACAACCAGCGGCCCCGCTAAAACTGCGCCCGAAATGTCGACCTCGGATGAACGCATCCGCAAAACCATCGACGCCCTGCTCGTGAGATGCGGCTGGGTCGTGCAAAGCTACAAACGCATTGATCCTTCCGCTGGGCGCGGCCTTGCCATCCGCGACGTCCGCCTTGTCGAAGGGCGCTGCGACTACCTCCTGCTGCTCGATGGCAATCCGGTCGGATTTGTCAAAGCCAGGAAGAAAGCCGGCGCGAAACTCCCAGCGACCGCGAAACGATTGGGCCGGAAGACCGAGAAGCTGCCTGACTATATGGCGCAGCTTTTCCCGGTTGGAATTGCGAAACTACCTTTCCACTACGAGACCACCGGCGCCGAGACCTACTTCCGCGACGAACGCGTAGCGCGTCCCCGCGCTGCGGCCGGTCTTCGCCTTCCACCGCCCCGAGACCCTCGCGCAATGGCTCGAAGAACCACCAGCTTGCCACGCCGAAGTTCCGCCGAAGGCGGGTCACTCGTCCACTATTCACCCTTCATCCTATGAAACTCTTCATCATCTGCACCGCAGCCGCGGCCTTCCTTGTTTTTATGGCGTGTGTTTCCGCGCAACCCGCAAGCCAGGAAGAAGCCGTGCTGCAGGCCGAGCGCGATCTCGCCCTCGCGTATCAAAAGAGCGACGCCGAAGGAATCATGCGCGGGGTCATGGAAAATTACACGCTCACCGACTCGCGCGGCAAAATCACAACGCGCGCAAATGACGTCGAGGAAGCGAAACAAGCCGATCCGAAATATGAAATCTTCGAGAACCACGACATGAAGGTGCGGGTTCACGGCGACACCGCCGTTGTTCTTGGAATCACTCACACAAAAGGAATTTCCGGCGGGAAGCCATTCGATGCCCAATTCCAATTCACCGACACTTTCGTCAAAGACAGTGGCCAATGGCGCTTGTTCGCCGGTCACGTCACCAAAGTTCCACAAGACGGTCAGACGGCGGCGCCCGAGGTTCGATTACCCCAGCCGAACTCATCCAGCGAACCCAGGAGTTATATGACAGCATTGTCCCGGGAAATCCTGAGCCATGGAAAAAATACTTCGCCGACGACTGCATTTTGCCGACGAGAAAGATCGGATCATGGACAAAGCGAAGCTGGTAGCAGACATCACACCTATGCCGGCGGGTTACTCCGGTTCGATTAAGATCGAGAACGCGAAAAGTCTGCTCAGTAGCGAGACCGCGGTCTTGAGCTACGACCTCAATGAGAGCGAAACCATCTTCGGCCAACAGCTCCGTGCCCGCTATCACATCACCGACACCTGGCTCCGACGCAACGGCAACTGGCAGATCATCGCCAGCCAGGCACACCGCTATTACGAAGATCCCGCGATCGGCGAATTCGATCCGAAAAAGTTCGCTGACTTCGTCGGCACCTATGAGTTAGCGCCCGGGCAAACCAGAACCGTCTCGACAAACGACAACAAACTGTTTACCGAACGAAAAGGTAAAACCGACGAGTTGCTCCCCGAAACATCCGAGCTGTTCTTCCGCAAAGGCGTCGAAGGCCGGATCCTCTTCCGGCACGACAACCACGGCAAAGTGATCTCTCTGATCGACCGCCGAAACAACGAAGACGTCGTCTGGAAAAAGATAAAATAGCCACTCCCTCCTCCACTCGCCTTGCCGCGCCATAGCGTCGCGCCGGCGGGCTTGCCACGCCGCCCGCCCTTCAGCGCTCCCCGCCCGCCGCGGCGGGCGAACGCTTTCGGAATAGTCCCGGCGAAGGTGGATTCGCTTACCCCGCAGCCCCTCGAAGGCGGACTCGTCGCGCCGAAGCCTTGGCGAAGGCGGATCACTTTTCTTTCCTTCCAGGGGAACCAAGCGCCCCCTCTCCCCCGAATTCTCGTTAGGGAACCGTCACAATCTCTCGCGAGCACCGCTCGATGACGGCCAGGTAATGTGAATGAAAAGAAACCAAAATCGACTAAAGGAGTATATGAAGACGTTTATCACGATATTTATTAGCTGTTCGCTGGCGCTCGCCGCCAGCGCGATGGCCCAGCAGGATCAGAGTTCGCCCGCACCGAAGAAGAAGCAGCACGGGCAGGGTCAGACGGCTCAGGAAGGCGCGCCGGCCAAACCGCAGGCCGCGCCGCCGGGCCACAGCGCCCATCACCAAGAAGCGGGAATGGGGCAACAAGGTAACGCAACCCACCATCAAGAAATGGGGCAACAAGGTAACGCGCCCACCATCCTGCCGAAGCTCACCATCCGAAGGCTGAAACACCAGTGACTGAGCCGGCACAAGCCAACCCTAACGGCAACGCCAATCACCAGGCAGAACATCACAAACAAGGCCACGCTGCGCACCAACAAGCAGCCGTCACGACAAATGACACAGCCAACCCGGCCAAGCCAGCTCACGAGAAGGCAGCCGCCAAATCCACCCAGGTAGAGACAGCATCTCAGGCTAATCCTCCGACCGCGCAGACTAACAAGCACACTGCGCAGGCGAACAAGGCCGACATCCAGGCGATTAAGGCTCAGCACGCTAACTTCCACGCGCAACAAAAGGCCGCAGATCCCGGCCGTCACCTTCAACCAAAGCCACACCATCAGCGGCAGCGAGAATTGGCAAGGTCAGAATTATACCGTTTTCCGATCTTACCATCCGGCCATTCATGACCGGGGTTGGTACTCGCTCACATTACAACCGCATCGAGTTGATCGGCGGCGGCTACTATTACTTTAATGGAGGCTATTGGTATCCAGCCTGGGGCTATGAACCTTCGGCGCAATATTACGTTTACGATGGACCGATTTACGCCGGTCGGGAAGCCGAGCCGCCCGATCGTGTCATCGCCGATGTCCAGGCCTCCCTTCAGGAAATGGGTTACTACAAAGGTGAGGTGGATGGATTACTCGGGCCCTTAACCCGCGAAGCACTCACCGGCTATCAGGCCGATCACGGACTTTACACCACCGCCGCGATCGATCAGCCGACGCTCGATTCGCTCGGGATATAAAGACCACTTAGCTCGTAACGAAAAGCCGCCAAGTCAGAAACTTGGCGGCTTTTTCTGTTGGGCTGCGCATGATTCCCGACGACCCGCAGCTTACCCAACACCTGCTTCCCATGGCGAACGGCGGCCTTTGACTTTCGTCTCCCGATAACAAACAGCCAATAACCGAGAACCGCGATCCCTTCGATCGCCCCTTGACATTCTTTGTTAGCGCGCACTTCGTTTTGCCATGCATCACCGCTCCATTTTCGCGTTTCTTCCTTCTTCGTTCATCCTTCTTACTTTCCTCTTGTCCGTCCCCGGGGCGCGCGCCGGTTTTGTCGAGACCTTCGATAACGGGAGCAACAACGGCGACTGGCACCTCACCACAAACCCACCCACGATCGAGCCCGATGGCGGAAACCCGGGCGCCTACCTCCACGCTACCGCTGATGCCGCAGTCCCCACCTGGTATGTCCCGTACGGCACCGAGGACACCTATTTCCTTGGCAACTTCGCCGCGAAAAAAGTGGGCACACTTGCCTTCGACATTAACATCTTCAGCGGCGTCCAAGTCCCCGACCGCGCTGTCACCCTTGACCTCAACACGACCCTGGGCACCGGCGATTTCAGCAAAGGCGTCGACGCCTACTATGTTGGGAGAAATATCTCGCGGCTGCCCGACGGCTGGCACACCTACAAATTCCCAGTCGACGCCGCCTCAGCCACCATTCCGGCAGGATGGGTCGTCACAAAAGGCGACGGCAAGCCCGGCACCGACGCCGATTGGCAGGCGTTGATGCAGGATGTCGAAACGATGGGAGTCGAGCTGGGCAAACCCGGCTTCGCCTATCCGTTTGGCATCTGGGATCTCGGTCTCGACAATGCCCGCATCACAAAACGACTAGTCCGTCCTTAGGTCGCCTTCCGGCCTTCAGCGAACCCGTTCAAGCCCGCGCTGCGGGGCTGCGTTACGGCCGTTTTCCAGCTCAGTCACTCTTACGATCTCCAACTCGCTGTCGTTAGTCTTGCGCAGGATGATTGTTTTCCTCACCGTTCCCGAAGCTGATTTCGATCCGTTGTGCAGTTCATAGCGAAGTGGAAATGTCACTCGCACCGTCCCGTTAGTCTGACGGGCCGTCTCTAAGTCGCCTGCGAGGCGGAATTGGCGTTGCGGCCAGCGCTTGTCATAGCGGAGGAGGTCGTTCCGAATTTTTTCCCGCGAGACATTCGGCTGGCCGAAATAATCAACCCGTTCGGCAAAAAACTCGGCTTCCGCGCCCACCTCCGGATCCAACCCCGCGAGGATAAACGCGGCCACATAGTCGCGCAGACGCTCTGGGTCGTAGACGTCGCCCGGGGTTGACTGCCGCGCCCAGTTCCGGTCCGACCGAGGACGGATGCGGCATGTCCTCCGCCAAACGAGGCGGTGGCGCATGTGGTTCGATCGTTGGCCTTTCGTTAGGCTTAGTCGCGACGGAAGAAGCAACAACACGTCCTGGCGCAGGGCTCTGAGGCTTCGACGGCGAGATCTCGCCTGAAGTCGGCTTCTTGAGAAACTGCATGTCGCCATTGCGCAACCGCCGCCAGGCGCCCGACGCCGGCGCGAGGCTCAGTTGCTGCAAAACTCTTGGGCGGCGGAACATCGAGCGCGTTCAACGTCGCGGCATCCATCTTCCCCGAGATCGGCAGACCATTGCGAATCTGATACCGCGTCACCGCGGCGGATGTCTCACTGTCGTACCGCCCATTTGGCTCTCCATGATAAAAGCCGGCCTTCTTCAGCCGGACCTGCAACTCATGCACCGTTTCATCGGCCCGCGCCGAAGCGAAACACAGCCCAACCACCGCCAGGAAAAACAAAAGCCGACTCATGACCAATGAATCGGATCAGCGACCGCTGTCGTCCGCCAAACAACCGCGTGGATCGAAGATCTTTTACGCGGTCAGCTTTCAGATCGTCCGCCTTCCTTGGCTCGCCGGAGCCTTGGCGAAGGAGGGTCCGACCTCCGCCCTTCGCCCTCCGACCGATTTTGCTTGCAGGCAAGCGGTCGACCCCGGCACTCTCACCTTCCCCGATGACCCGGTATTAGAACCAGTTCAGGGGAGCTCATTGTGAGCTAATCGAATAGTGAACCACGAAAAAAACCTCAAAATGAAAATGAAACTACTGACAGCCGTTACCGCCGCGTTTGTCCTCGGGACCGCTGGCCTTGCATTGGCGCAAAGTGATGCGCCTTACACCGAAGGTCCCGTCTGGACCATCACCATGGTCAAGACCAAACCGGGCATGGATGACGACTACCTCAAGATGCTGGCCAAGATTTATAAAGCGACCAACGAAGAAGCCAAGAAACAAAACATCATCATGGATTACAAGATCCTGGTTGGCGGAGCTTCGGGCGCGGAGGATTTCAATATCCTCTTGATGCAGGAATTCCAGAACATGGCGGCGTTCGATGGATTGCGCGAGAAGCTCGACCCGATCGACGACAAGATTCAGGGCAGCGTGACGCGCAACGCCAGGGAGCGGTCAAGCGGATGGAAGTTCGCGAAATCATGGGCGACAAACTGATGCGCGAAATCACGCTCAAGTAACTTAGCCATACTCAAACTCAGACCGCCTCTGCGGTATCGCCGAAGAGGCGGTTTTTGTTTTGGGTAAAGCCTGCTCCCGTGCGCGAGCGACGCGCTCCTGATTTTTAAGTGCTCGCCTTTTTCTCGAAAAGGAAATAAAGATCGACTCGTTTTTCAAAAGGTTCCCAATGTTTCGCCTCAGCGTTTGCCTTTTCGTCCTTGGATCCATTTGCGCGAGAAGCACACTTGCCTCTCTTCCGGCGTTCGATAGCGCAGCCGATCCCGCTTACGACGCCGGCTGGAACGACGCCAGCAACGGCGGGTTCGGCTTTGATCCATGGAGGATCACGACCAACAATGATAACACCGAGCATTTCGCTGGCACCTTCATCGGCGACGCCGGGGCCAGCGGCTTGAACCCAGCCATCAATACCAACGGCCGCGCCTTCGGGATGTATGCGAACACCAGTGGCAATACGAGTGGCGCGAGCGTGAGCGCGCAGCGGGATTTCACGGGTGGACCGATGGAACCCGGCCAAAGCTTCAGTCTCGACATTGCGATTAATTATCGCGATGGCGCCAAAGGCGTGATTTTGAATGGGCCCTCCGTGTTTGGGAATCAGCTCGGCGCATTTTTCACCGGCGGTTTCCCGGAGGGCTCCAGTCTCTCCCTTTACGATTTCAACACCCTCCAAAGCGTCAATTACACATTCGACATTTACGACCCGCACGCGCTCTATCACCTGGTATTTACGATGGTCGACCTGACTCACCTGCAGGCGGACCTTTCCCTCACGACCGATTCTGGGATGCAGCCTCATATCGTTACCCTCACCGCCAATTCGGCGCCGGTGGCGGACGGGTTCAATCTTTTCTACGGCTCGACCGCCCAGTCCTATCCCGCAGGACGATCTATACTTTAACAACTTCGCTCTTTCGGGCACAGCCGTCTCCCCGAACCGACGATAGCCGGTCTATTTGCAATCGGCGCGCTGCTCTCTGCAGGATTGCGTCGCAGACGCCAACCCCGCCACCTCACCAACTAACGATTAGCGACAAACAATCGAGCGACAGCGATGCGACATTAACTCCCTGCTCCATTCTCCCTGGTCACTCACAATTTATCCAAAGCCCGTTCGCCGTGGCGAGCGGCAACCCTCTCCTTCTCTGACCTCCGACCTCTGACCTCTACCTTCTACTTCTAACTTCTTTTGCCATCCCTATCCACCCCACTAATCGCTGACGCCGCCCTGCGTTTGAAGATCCCGCTCCGGCTCGCGCCGGCCGGGATCACGCCCGTGCTTGCCGGTCAATGCGTCGCCGGACCTGTGCTACCCGTTACCCACTTCGGCAGCGTCGATGTCTTCCTGGAAGCAATGCAACATGCCAAACCGGGCGACATCCTCGTCATCGATAACGGCGGCCGCACCGATGAAGGCTGCATCGGAGACCTTACCGCGCTCGAAGCGCGCGCCAGCGGCCTGGCCGGTATCGTCGTCTGGGGAACCCATCGCGATACGACCGAGCTACGACAGATCGGATTCCCTGTCTTCAGCTACGGCGCCTGCCCGTCCGGTCCGCAACGGCTCGACCGGCGCACAGCCACCGCCCTGCAACACGCCCGGTTCGGTGATTGTGAGGTGGACGCGACCGACTTTGTTTTTGCCGATGACGACGGCTGCCTGTTCGTCAGGGCAGACCGGGTCGAAGAGATCCTCGCCACCGCGCGCACCATTTGGGAGCGCGAACGGCAACAAGCCGAAGCGATCAAAGGAGGCAAGACCCTGCGCGAACAACTGGAGTTCGCCCGCTACCTGACCGAGCGAGATCGCGATCCGAACTACACCTTGCGAGCCCACCTCCGCAAAATCCAAGGCGCGATCGAGGAATAGCCTGCCAAACAAACCGCATGTGACCACAGGTCTTTTACGCGGCAAACCGCGTCGATCGCAGATCTTTTACGCGGCTAACGAAAATCCTCGCCCGGGTTCGGCACGCGTCGCCAGAGATGGCCGTCCCAGTGGGCTGTGAGAGCTTGCTGTCCGATCCGACCGCCCAGCGGTTGATGGATTACCAGCGAAGCCGCAGCGTTTCAGGTTAAAGGGACAACTCTGACCAAAGGCGAATTACCCTAAGTATCCAAGGTATTGTGGCGCAATAGCCGTCTCGGAGCTGCCCATAAGAACACTCTAACCCAAACAGGAGCCGCGAGAGCAATCTTCGCCGCGGTCTTTGTCCTGCCAGGCAAGCGAAACAAGACTCTTATCGCTTCACGTCGCCGCGATCCCCCTGCCCCTTCTTCACTGTGGTCTTCGCCTTGCTCCGGGCGATCGGCTGCCAGGGAGCGGCCCACACCGACTTCCTTTTTGAAATCGCCCGCTTTGTTGCGCCGGACGTAACGCTTGTCGCCGCTATGTGGTTCGATCCGCGTTCGCTTGCTCGTTTTGTTGGATGTTATTTTTCGTAGCCCTGGCATTGATTTTCTCCTTCTAGCTCTGGATTCGTTGCATAGACCGCAAATGCGCGTGGCAAGATTAATGGTAAGAAAATCGCGGGTTAGATCGTGAGACTCATTGAGCGCGTTTCTCAGACCCCTAACAACAACTGGAAGTCTTGAGGTCATCGGATCATCTCCCTGGTGACAAACGCATTTGTGTGTTATTTGATCAAGGTCGCCGCGGCGACCGCTTGCCCTACAAGCGGTCGAACGATTTCGCCTTGACTCATCCGGGATCAACGATCCCGGCTACAACCTATCCGGACAATCCGCGTAATCCGTGGTCAATTCCGATCAGGATGGCGCAGTTAATTTTCAACGGATGGAAGGAGCCTAAGTGCCGCGACCATCCCGTCACCCGACAATTTGGGATTGACATCGAAATTCGCAAACGCTAGCCAAGCGGTATGAAATCGAGATATTTGTTTCTCCACTTCGTGGCGGGCTGGGCCATTTTTTCACCTATCCAGATATTAGCTCAACCGGTGACTTTCGATTTAATCGCTACCTTTGATTACCCGGAAGATGGAACCACTCTAACCTTCGCATTGGGAATAGACGATCAGGGAAATGTGGTGGGCGGGTTTGCCGGAGACAAAAATCACGGCTTTGTCCGTTTCGTCGACGGCCGTTTTAGTCGGCCACTCATTCGGCCCGACTGGGAAGGTGGGGGCTTCCTGTCAGGCTTGAACGCGATGCATACCTTCTGCGGTTGGTATTTTGATGACTCAGGAGCCCACGGCTTCATTGATTCCGGCGCCGACTTCACGCCCTTTGACATCTCGGGCGCCAAAAATACCCAGGTCTGGGGCCTAAATGACGCCGGGAATTTTTGCGGCGGTTACTCAAACACCGGCCTCGAGGACACAGGTTTCGTGAGTATTGATGGGGTCGTGACTACCTTTCGGATTCCAGAAAGTACCGTCACCAGTGCCCAGGGCATAAACAATCTGAATGAATGCGTGGGGCGTTATATCGACACGTCGGGCATACATCACGGTTTTTTGCGCGATGCGGACGGGAACATGATCTACCCGATCGATGCGCGAGGAGCAGAGTCTACCGATCTTTATGGAATCAACGACCGCGGCTGGATGGTAGGTCGGGCGGTGGATCGCGTCCTCGAGAACGATCACGGCATTTTCTTTCAAACGCCTCAGCAGAGTGCTATGTATGATTATCCCGCCACCGGAGTGGATAACACAGACTTTACTGGAGTGAATGAGAAGGGATTCATTTGCGGATACTACCGCGAAGCGGCGACCGGTTATCAGCACTCCTTTGTCGTGCGCGTCACGCCAGCGGACGGGCTTTGATAGCCCGGCCGCGCCGAGCGTCTGTGGGATCCGTAACGTCTACCGCGATCGTGCTTGTATTGTAGGGCGGGCGCTCCGCCTGCCGTTATTTGGAGGGACGGGCTCTGTCCCGTCCTCGGCAAGCGACGCGCTTGCCCTACAACGGTCGACCTATTTCGCCTTTATTCTTTTGGCCTCATTCACTTCCGGACGAATCCGACCCTGGACGACACGGAGGTCGTCCCTCCAGGGAGCGGCAAGCGATGCGCTTGCCCTACAAACCTATCCGCGTAATCCGTGGTCAATTCCGATCTGATTTGGACATTGTTTGCAAGCGACGTCGAACACACGAGAGTGTGCGGTGAAGAAGAGAAAAAGTCGTCGACAAAGAAGAAGGCCCACGGACGGATCCCGTTTCGCCTTTTCGGAACAAGCTCTGGGACTTATTCCGTGAGACGGCCAAGGGGATGGATGGCGCAGACGTTGTCGTGGCGCTCAAACAGGCGGGCGAAGAGATTTGGGCGGTGGGCATCGACGACACCTACAGCAACATGAGCCAAGCGGATCAGGATGCCGAACCGCTCGGCAATGCTTTCGATATCACCTGGCTTACCGTCGTCTGCATCAAGCTCAAAGAGATTAAGCAAGGCAAGAAGCCGACGACTCGCATCCACGCCTAAAGAAGGGACCCGGGAGGTTGATCCTTTCGTCGATAGCGCAGCTCTCCAACGTGGGAGAGGACTAAGTGCCCCGATTCCTCCGCGCTTCACCTTGTAGGGCGGGCGCGTCGCCTGCCGTCCTATGGAGGGACGGGCTCGGTTCCGGCCTCGGCAAGCGACGCGCTTGCCCTACAAACGTTCTTACGCGCGCAGTTTCCATTTAGAGGGACGCACGAAAGCCGGTCCGCCGCGGTGGGTCACGTCCAAGGACGTGCAGAAGCACGTCCCTCCGGGAAATCCGCCATCGCCGCCAACGTCCGGTTTGGCCGGATTCTTGTCCTTTGGACTCGCTCGTCAGCACGAGATGATGACTGCGCCCCACCGGAACGCAAAAGCCAGAAACTGCAGAGAAATGAAAGGAATTATCATCATGAAAATAAGAAATATGTTTGTGCGCATTCTCGCGCTGTTAATTGCGCTGCCGCTGACCGGCACCGTCGCCCCGGCGGTAACGATTGAAGTCATCGATACCTTCGATTATCCCGGGACTGGGAATCTCACCTTCCCGCAGAAGCTCAATGACCGCGGGCTTGTCGTGGGCGTTGTAATTGACGCGACCGGCGTGGCGCGCGGCTTCCTGCGCAATCGCAACAATGTCTTCAGCGAGACGTGGGTTGAACCTAACGATACCGGCAATCTCACCCAGGGCCGCGGGATTAATAACAACCGGATAATCTGCGGCGAGTACCTGGACGGAACCACCGGCACCTTCCATGGTTATTTTCACTCGCATAATAAATTTAGAGAATTCGATCTCGCCGATTCGACGAACACGATCCCGCTGGGGATAAACAACGCAGGGGACTTTGCTGGCAGCGTTGTCCTCAATGATGGAACTCAACAGGCCTTCGTTAGCCTTGGCGGGAACGTTACTGTCTTCGCAATCCAAGACGCGATCGCGACGCTTGCCTATTCACTCAATGCTTCCGATCAGTCGGTGGGTTACTACCTGGATGCCGACGGGGTCACAACACACGGGTACCTCCGCGACAGTGATGGCACGCTTACTTTTCCCATCGATCCGGCCGGTTCCACCGGAACGGTCCTGTTTGACAATAACGATTCGAACTGGGTGGTGGGCAGGTATGTTGATGGCGCCCTGGTCACCCACGGGCTCTTCTTCGTGACGCCGGACGATATCATTACCTTTGACTACCCTGGTGCAGCAGGCTTCACTTCGCTCAATGGCATCAACGCGGATGGATACATTTGTGGCCGTTACGTTGACGCAGCGGGCCTTGCCCACGGATTCCTGGCCATTGTGAACCTCGACGGATCGGCTGACTCTAACCGCGCCAAGTCACCAGCGGCAGTCAAACCCGCCCGGCCCGCGCTCGAGGCCTTGCGGCCCGGAGCCCCAGCCTTGTAGGGCGGACGCGGCGCCTGGAGGGACGAGCTTTGTTGGAACGGCTGCGAAGTTGTTTGATAGGATTAGCAAGCGATGCGCTTGCCCTGCGAACGTTGTTACGCGGCCACCCGCGATCGCGACCGTCGTCTCATCCGCCTGCTATCTTGGAGGGACAAGCTCCGTCTCCTCCAACGGCGTGTAGCCGTAACGGCTGCACGCCGTGGTGGGTCGGTCCAAAGACGTGCGGAAACACGTCGCTCCGAGAAGCCGGTCCCGAACGCCGTTTGAATCGTGAATTGTAATTTTTAAGGGACGAGCGAAACCGACCCGCCGAGGTGGGTCGGGACCAAAGGAGGGCATCGGCAGAGCGATGCCCTCTGCCTTTCACCTTTGTAGGGCGGGCGCCTCGCCTGCCATCGTTTGGAGGGACGAGCTCAGTCTCGTCCTCGGTTCGGCAAGCGATGCGCTTGCCCTACAAAACGTTGTTTCGCGACGCGCGCTGTTATTAGTTATGGTCACCAGGGCTTCTGGACACTCACGCCGAGAAATCAGGAAGGAATGTGCCGCGGCCTTCGATCTTCAGGGTTAGACGTCCGGCCGTGATAATAAGAACGGCAACAACAAGACGAGCCCAGCCCGGGAAATTGATCCCAGCATGTCTTTTCAAGAGCCACGCGGTGAGCGGGCACGCCGACAAACCCGAGAACAAAGCGAACCAACCATTCGTTGGCGGCCACGGGCCCAGCGTGATGATAAGACCGAGACCTCCGATGCCCGCTACGATCGTCCAAGTCCATGCCGCGATCCAACCAAGCCCGCGAACGAGCTGGCGAGCCAGGGGAAATCGAATCGTTGATGTCATCAATCCATATGATGATGTGGGTGCACGCTTTGGATTCAACGGATTGGGCAGCCACCGGCCGATCCGCGCGTTGAAACTCAATGTTTCGAAGAAAATATAGCTTTTTCTGAAACTTCGGACCTTCGTTCCCGTAGTGTATATTGCAATGTGATGAATTTTTCGTCGCGATGCACGCTGCCGGCGGACCAATCTTCGGCGGTTTTGGCATTTCAATTCTAAGCACACAATTCTAAGCACAAGAAAGTCACAAAATGAAAAAAACACTTCAGTTACTGCTCATCTCAGGCATCGCTTTGTCGCTTGCGTCGTTCGCCAGCGCACAAGCTTATCATGCCTTTATTTGGGACAGTGTGAATGGGATGCGAGATCTCGGCACACTCGGCGGCACAAACAGCTATGCCATCGCGATCAACGACGCGGGAACGGTGACAGGCTATTCTGATATCCGAGGCAACGCACGCGCTCATGCTTTTGTTTGGACGGCGACCGGTGGCATGGTCGATATTGGAGTCACGCTTCCCGGCCGAGGGCCTTCGGAAGGGCTGGCGATCAATAGCTCCGGTAACGTCGGCGGCACCTTGACTCATCGCTCAAACAATCTGGCTTCGCCGGCCTTCTGGTCGGCCGCCACTGGCTGGCAGGGCAAGGGTCGAGACCCGGGCGATCAACGAAACTACGCCTTCGGTATCAATGACTCCAACCAATTGACCGGTCAGCTCTATGCCTATGGCGACATTGTGCATGCCTTTCTCTGGGATGTAACTACAAATACCTTCACGACTCTGCCGACTTTGCCCGGAGGACTCCACACGGTCGGGACTTCGATCAACAACCTTACCCATATCACCGGCACTGGATCAGCCTCGGATGGTTTATTCGATGCAATTTTCTGGAGCGCGACCGGCGGAACGCAGGATATAGGGCGTCTGAATGGGTCGAACTATACCGCAGGAGAATGGATTAATATACACGACGAAGTGGTGGGAATAAATGCCGCTCTCGAAGGATTCTACTGGTCCCAGGCGACGGGCATGCTGCCACTGCAAACCCTCGGGAGGTAACCTGTCACCGGCTTTCGGTATCAATAACTCCGGGGTGATTACTGGTTATTCAAGCATCGGAACACTACAGCATGCCTGTATCTGGCCTGATCACAACAGCGCGCCCGTCGACATCGGTACACTTGGTGGCAGCGGCAGCGCTGGGCGCGCGATAAATAATTCAGGGCAAGTCGCTGGTTACTCGCTCGTCCAGTAACCGTTACCTCTGATCTTGTAGCCTGCCGCTGTTTGGAGGGACGGGCTCCGTTCCGTTCTCGGTTCGGCAAGCGATGCGCTTGCCCTACAACCGCTCTTTTGCGCCCGCCGGCGATTGCGATCGCAGAAGGCATCGACAGAGCGATGCCCTCCAAACTAGTCGCACGTTGCCTTGGTCCAGATGGCAGGGACAGGATTGCCGTTTGTGGGGTTAGGACTCGACGACGAACCGACGATGGTCCCGCAGCGATTCACCCAGGTGGGACCAGAGGCCGGGGGCTTGTCCGGCGCGAGATCTGGCAGCACCTCCGCCGGCCCGTGAAACCGGGTCAACCCGAGGACGCCGCCGTTAATGACGCGCAAGCCGACGGAGCGACCGAGATCGTTAATCGCGAAGGCCTGCGAGTTCGCGCCCATGTTGAGGTTGCGCATGCCGGTGGCTGACTTCCAGATGAACGCGACCGGAGGGCGCGGCGAGGGTCGATCGGAGACGCCGACGATGGCGAGAGCGTTGTTCACGCCGAAGGCCTGGCTACCCGGGCCGCCCAGCGTCCCGAGGTCGATCTCCACGCCATCGTGCCGCCAAAGATGCGCGCGCGACGCGTCTCCACCGTTGGGAAACACCCATCCGACGACATCGCCCGCATCGTTAATGCCGAGTGCCTCGCTGATGGCTCCCGGTGGGTTGAGGTCGGTCAGCGATCCCGACGCGTCCCACTGGACCGCGTGGAGAATACCGGCCGGATCGTAGGACCAGCCGACCACTGTTCCGTCGGCGTTTATCGCCTGCGCAAGGCTGGCACCTCCTCCGAGATCGGCGAGTGGCTGCATTCCAGTGTCAGAGCTCCAGCTGAATGCCTGGGAAATCAGAAAGTCGCTGCTGAAGGCGAAGCCCACGATGGTGCCCGTTTGGTTGATGCCGTTCGCGAGCGCATTCGGGAAACCGCTGAGCGTGCCAAGCTGAGTGAGTTCGCCCGCTGCGCTCCAGCTTACCGCCGACCAGCCCCTGCTCGTTTGGTACCATCCCGCGGAAACACCCGCGTCGTTGATCGTGCTCGCCTGACCCGAGAACGCCTGCCGCGGTATCGCCAGCGCTTGCACTGCGTAGCTCGACTGGGCATTGGCGCCTAACGTCCCGAAACAAAGGAATTCGAGCAGGGCCGCGAAAAGAAACCACTTCGTTAGGCGGCGGATCGGGAGACGGAGTATTTGAAAGGATCTCATGACTGGATCTTTTGTCGGGAGCGATGAGGGCACAAGCACGGTGCGGTAACAAGACGGTTACGTTCAGATCCAACGTGGGAGGGGTCTAAGTGCCGCGCTGCCTCCGCGGTTCATCTTGTAGGGCGGGCGCGTCGCCTGCCGACCTGAGGACGGAACGGAGCCCGTCCCTCCAACGACGGCAAGGTCGCTTGCCGCTTATGCGGGTAAGCCTTTGCGCGCGATCGTCTCCATCTGTTCGCAAAAACGATCCAGCTCGCCGAGCGTGGTGTAGACGTTGGGCGTGATCCGAATGCCCTGGAACTCTTCGTGAATGATCGGCGCGGTGAAGATGTGGTGTTTGTCGAACAGATACTTCACCACGGCCTCGGGTTTTGTTCCTTCGATCTGAACGTTCGCGATGGCGCACGATTGATTCGGATCGAACGAAGTGTTGAAGCGAATCTTGGGCACATCTTTGAGCCGGTTCATCCAGTAACGTGACAGGTAACGCAACCGCGCTTCCTTGCGTTTGCCGCCGATCCCGTTGTGAAACAGGAGCGCCTCGCCAATGGCCAGCTTGGGCGCAGCCGAGTGGGTGCCGATCTCTTCGAACTTGCGGATGTCCGATGCCTGCTTGGATTCCGCGGCCATCAACGGCCAGATCTTTTCGATCTTATCGCGCTTGACGTAAAGCATGCCGGTGCCTTTGGGAGCGTACAACCACTTGTGCAGGCTGGTGCCGAAGTAATCGCAACCCGAGATCCTTCTGTTTGAAATCGAACTGGGCGAAGGAATGGGCGCCGTCCACGATCGTCTCGATCCCTTTGGCGCGAGCCATGTCGCAGACAGCTTTCACCGGAGTGATCTGTCCGGTGATGTTGATCTGATGCGCCATCAGGATCAGGCGGGTGCGATTGGTAATTCCTTTTTCAAAGGCCGCGGTGATTTCGTCGAGGTTCTTGGGCGGAATGGGAATCTGAATCAGCTTAAGCTTCAGGCCTTCCCGCTTCTCGCGCTGACGCAGCGTGGTCAGCATGCGCGGATAATCCTGGGTGGTGGTGAGAATTTCGTCGCCGGACTTGAAGTCCATGCCCATCAAAAGAATCTCGAGTGACTCGGAAGCGTTGCGGGTGATCGCGATCTCTTCGCGATCGCAGCCGAACAATTCCGCCAGGCCGGTGCGGATCGTTTCCGATTGTGGCTCGAGAATTTGCCACATGGTGTAGGCGGTGGCGTCTTCCTGTTGCCAGGTGTAACGCACCAGCGCTTCGGTCACGATCCGCGGGCTGGGCGAAACGCCGCCATTGTTCAGGTTGATGATGCCGCGCGTGACGGTGAAAGAGTTTTGAATGACGGCCCAGTAGTCTTCATCCATGGCCGCCTCTTCCGGCGTCAAATGCGCGACGGTCTTCGTCGCGGCTTCGACGTTTTTCAGCAACGAGGCGACCGTGGCGGAAGAAAGCGCGGCCAGACCGAGGCCTTTGCCGGCGAGCGAAAGAAAGTCGCGTCGCGTGCGCTCACGAACCATGGAATTTGAGATCGTCACAAGATGGGAATCAGCGCGATTAGGAGTTGGCTGCTCTTCTATTTTCTGTCGAGGACCGTGCGGTCAGTCAAGAACTGACCTTCATCGATGCCGATAACGGCCACCGTTACTGGCTCGCTGCCGATGCGTCTTCGTCTTCCACTTCAGCTCGCGTCACGTCGATTAAGAACTGCAACCGTCTACGTTCCTTTTCCGCCGCCGAAGTTGCCGCGAGGTAAATCTGCTGCCCGGCATCTCGCGCCTTCAGCCAATCCCGTTGCGATTGCCTCAGCTCGGCCACCATCTCCTTTCCCTCTTTCCCCGCGTCAGCAATCCTCTTCTGATAATTCTCGTTCAGCTTTTTATCGACCGCGGCATACTGCTGTTTCAGCGTCGCTTCATCGGGCAATGGATCGACCGGCTCCGCGCAGGCCAGCACATTCGGCTCATGCGATTTCGCTGACGCCGAGTTGACCTTGCGCAGGTAAGGCGTCAGCTCGAAGCGGCCGATGCGCGTATTATAATAAAGGTATCGTCCAACAGTTTTGCCTCGCTCTTCGCCGCCTCGGATGACGAGGAGTAACCGGCTCGAGTCGTCGCTCCATCCGCCGAAACGAACCATGGCGCAGACTCCTTCGTCCGCGAAATTCCTCGTGAATAACCGTTGTTTCAGCGCTTCAGCCCAAGCGCCATCCTCCAGCGGCGGCTCGATGAGCTGAAAAGGTGCGGCGTTGTTACCAGCTTTGCTGTCGATCCTCTTGTAAAGATCAGCGCCGGACATGCACGACCCGTGATGCAGCTCGGCATACAACCACTTTTCGTCCGGCGAAAAGCGAAATTCCTCTGGGAAGACAATTTCCGCCGAATGCATTTTTGTCCGCTGATTTTCGTCCGCCGCGGCGACAATCCAAAAGTCTTCCCCAGTCTGGACGATACGAAACGTTCCGCTCGGACTGGTGTTCAGCAGTTGCGGTTTGTTCTCATCCTCGGCCGCCGATGATGCGGTTGCAGTTGCAGATGGCGAAGCGTTCGCGTCCGATTGCGTCTGCGCAATGAGCAGCGAGTGGCTATCCCAGCCGCAGCCGAACGCAATCAGAGCAACGAAGAGCGGTAGCAGCTTGTTCATTTGACCGTGGTAACAAAGGAATCTGATCGTAGCCAGACAATCAACTTTCGGCCACGCCGAAATGTTGAGTCGTTGTCGCGGTTCAAATGTTGGGACGTTGAGCGTTTAGTCGGGCGGCCAACGGCCTGGCCTTACTCGCTCGTGATCAAAAGCGGCCGGGAGAATGATTGAGCGAGATCCTCCGTGATATGAACCTGCGGAATTTCAGGATGAATCAATGGAATTGTCGTCGGCTGAAGATCAGCAAATTTCGTTTGATGGTCGGATAGGAAACCGGAATCAACCGATCAAAACTGACCTGAGTTAGCTGCTGCCCGCTGAAATTATTGTCGTCCCCCAACGCCCGCGGACCGCTTACCGCCAGGACAACGCCAACAAACACCAACAGCAAACCAAGGGTGACTCTCATGCGCGATTTTGCGCAGAATAGGCGACTAAATGCAAGACATTTAATGCTTCGTGTCGCGGTTTTGCTTATTACGGGTTTGCCCCTTTGGAGGGATGGGCTCCGTCCCGTCCAAGGTTGTAGGGCGGGCTGCCTGCTCGCGAAAGCTTTCGGAGCTCCGCCTGCCGTCGTTTGGAGGGACGGGCTCTGTTCCGTCCTCAGGGAGAACGCTAGAAACGCGGACGTGACAGAGCACATCCCTCCAGGGATTTGGCAAGCGATGCGCTTGCCCTACAACTTCAGGTTGAGAGACGCTACTTTTTCCTCAAGAGCGGCAGGTACGCTCCGTAACTTTCGTCTTTCATTTGTTCGATTGGAATGAAATGGAGGGCGGCCGAGTTAATCGAGTAGCGTTGTCCGGTGGGTGACGTGGAGTCAGGAAAGAGATGGCCAAGGTGGGCATTACTTCGTTTGCTGCGCAGTTCGGTGCGCTGCATCTCGCTCGAAGTGTCCAACTTCTCGACGAGAAGGTCCTTCGAGATCGGTTTGCTAAACGCGGGCATGCCGAGGTCGCTCTTGAATTTGTCGAGCGAAGTGAAGAGTGGTTCGCCGGTAATGACATCGACGTAGATGCCGGCGCGCTCGTTATTCCAGAACTCGTTTTGAAAAGGCATGTCGGTGCCGCCTTCCCGCACGACCCAATATTCCCTGGGCTTTAATCGCTGCCTCAAGACGGTGTCGCTCGGGATGGCCCGGTTCGGATCGAAGCCTCTGGTCTCATTCCTCTCCTTCTGCGCAAGGAAGAAGAGGTAGAGCATTCCGGCGGCGAGCAGGACTGCGATGCCGGCACTAATGTACCGGATGACGCTCGACTTTGGCCTGATCGTGACTCGGCGGCCGTAGGGCAGATCGCGATCGACATGGTTACGCGATCGAATCGCGTGGTATGGAAAACTCGACGCAGTGGAACTCATTTTAAGCCATGAATCTCTGTTCATGGCACCCACATTATGCCCGGCCACAACACCGCGATCGGCGTCGCCCTGGTGGGGGCTACACAATCCTCCTTAGTAACGGTTGTATCCCAAAACGACCCCGAAAAGATACCGACTAAATGCCGGGGAAACGGGCGCCTATATTTCTTTGAAGAATCGATTCTGCGACCGCAGCCGGATGCACCAGGGCCGAAATCAGCTATAAAAGCCCGGCCCCGGCTTACTTGCATTATGGCAAAGCCCGGCATCATCTGAAGGTTGGTTTGCGTTACGGGTCGCGGCCGCGGGTCAGCACGCGATGCGCTAGCGCAACAAGCTATCCTCCTAACTTCGACACTCGGGATTAGGGAACCAGCTCCCATGTGTCCTTAAAGAGATTGTTGTTGTCGCCGCCACCGAAAAGAATGACGTGGCCAAGCCCTGGATCGTAGGTAATCCCGGCACCTTCCCGTGGCGAAGGCGATTGAGCCGTTGAAACGAGTTTCCAATCCGAGCCGCTCCAAGCCCAGGTCGCGTTCTGTTGCACGCCGCCGCTACCGCCGCCAAATAGGATCACCGCATGCAGACTCGGATCGAACACACCAGCCGGCCCGTAAAGCCAGATCGGTTGTGTCCTTGGCATCTCTAGCGTCCAGTTACTCCCATCATAGACCCACGTGTTGGTCGGATTCACCGTGTCATTGAGGCCACCGAAAATGACTACCTTGCCTGCGTGCGTATCGACTCCCAATCCTGCGATGGACCGGCCATAAGGAAGGGTCGGAGGAGTCAGTTTCTGCCAGTCGCTCCCATTCCATTGAAACATCTGTGAGAGATAGATCATGCCGTTATAGCCGCCGAAAACGTCAACCCGACCATTCGGATCCGTAAAGACCGAGGCGCCATCGACCGCCTGCGGTGTGTGATTTGGGTTGGCCTGAGTCCAAGTGGAGTCAGTGCCGTTCCAGATCCAGGTATCTTTAAGCAACTCGCCATCAAACCCGCCAAAAAGAACGACCCGGTGCGTGCGGCGATCGATAGGCCATCTGCATATTCACTCGTGCCGAAGGCGCGACCGGTGTCGTTTATCTGGGTCCACGTCGTCCCGTCGAAAGTCCAGGTGTCGCCGAGATAACTCGTGCCGCCAAAACCCCCAAAAAGGACCACTTTCCCCGAAGCCGGATCATAAGCCATCGCGGGATAGTAGCGCTCCGGCGGAGACTGAGCAGGAGTAAGTTGCTGCCAGTTGGGCGAAGGCGGCGCAGCGATTGTAAACTGGGTTGCGACAAGGAAAAAGAACAAGACAAAGACTTGGCAAAAAGACAACGATCGGTGGTGTATCATGAAGTTATCCATTGTAGCGACGGGGAATTGTTCCGGCAAGGACGCGAAAACGACATTTTCGGACATCGGAACGCCGGAGGCCACGGCAATCCTCGTTTTGTAGGGCAGACGCCTGCTCGCGAACTCCGAATGTTTTCGCGAGCAGAGCGCTTTCGGAGCTCCGCCCGCCGTCGTTTGACCGGCGGCTTTATTTATGTCTTGACGCTTTGGCGGCTGCGCAACACGCTCGCGCCACTAAAAACATTATGAAAATATTCGCCTCACTTCTCGTAACCACACTTCTCGCCTTCGCGATTGCGCCCGGTGTCCACGCTCAGGAAAACTCTGCCGTCTCGGCCAAACTCAAGGAGATGGAAGACGCCTGGGTCAAGGCACTCGTAAGTAAGGATACCGCCGCCATCGGAAATTTCATCGCGGACGACTTTGCCGGATTCAGTCCCGAAGGAAAACATGCGACCAAGTCCCAACTCCTCGATGAGGCTAAAAATGACCCTGCCACCTTGAGCTCGTCGGCGAACGAGAATATGGATGTTCATATCTATGGGCCGAATCTGGCCACCGTCTGCGGCACCACGATCGACAACGGCAAGGACAAGAACGGAAAACAGTTTACCCGCAGCTACACCTGGATCGATACCTGGATGGAGCGCGATGGCAAATGGCAGTGCATCGCTGAAGGGGTCATGGAGAACCCGAAAAAGAAATAAACGGGAATGCCTGGACCTTCCGGGCTGATCAAAACGCGTTGAAGCGCGGCTACAATCCTTTTATTGGAGGGCAGGCGCGTCGCCTGCCTTCGTTTGATTGAGATTGGCAGGCGATGCGCCCGCCCTACAAAACCATCAGCATCGAACGCGTCTGAGCCCGGTTGCGAGGCAAGTGCTCCGCTTGCCGCGGTATTGTCGAAGAGCTACTGCGCCAACCCGAGCGAGTCGATATTTCCGTTCACTGTGGTCGCGTAGATGCGCCCGCCAGCGACCGCGATCGGCGTCTCGTTCGCCCCGCCCAGGTCGAGCGTCGCGAGCGGCTCGCATCCGTCACTGCACTTGGTCGGGTAGGCAACCACATCGCCTTGCGTGTAGATGAAGTCGAGTGCGCCGACATAGACGACGCCGTTCGCGATCGTCGGGGTGAAAAGGGAGAGCCCAGACGGCGCCGACGTCCACAGTGGACTGCACACTGCGCCTGCCCGCAGCCCGCGACGGCGAAGGCGACGAGTTCCCCCTGCCCCGAAGTCACATATGCTACTCCGCGTGCGGCGGCGATGGCATGCGCAAAGGGCGTGACGGCGCCTTTCCAATTAATGATACCTGTGGCCGCATCGATCGCGTAGATCGTGCCCTGATAATCGGCCACCAGCACAGACCCACCAGCTACCGTCGGTGCCGCTGCCGGCGAGAACTGCGTCTTGGTAACCCAGAGAGGTGTGCACGGTGTGCGAGCAACTCCCCGGGAATGCGTACACGCCCCGGTCGCCCGAAACGAACACCCGATCGGCCGACACGGCCGGCGCGAAGTTCAGCGGATCGGCAACGTTCGGCGGGTTGACTTTCGCTGACCAGAGCTCGGCGCCGGTCGAGGCGTCGAAGGCGTAGACACGGCCATCGTATCCCCCAATGTAAACGTTCCCATTCGAGAGAGTAGGCGGCGAGTTAGTCCCAAGTGTGCCGACCGGCACCGCCCAGGTGGGTGTGCAGGTCCCGACGCAGCTCGTTGGGAAGGCATAAAGGTTGCCGTCGAGCGAAGCGGTGTAGACGTGATCGCCCTCGACCGCAGGATCGGAAAACGTGTTGATCCCGGTGTAGATCCAGCGGGTTTCGCCGGTCACGGCGTCCAGCGCGGTGAAGGTCGTCTGTGCCTGTGAGGCGACATAGAGGACGCCATCCGCGAGAGCGGGACCGCTGAGCGGTGCGATACCGGCGCCGTTGCCGGTCATGAACTCCCACTGGAGCGAGACCGTCGCAACATTTGACCGGTTGAGGGTGTTCTCTAACGGATTGAACAGGGTGTGGCGGGCATTGAAGCCATACTGTGGCCACCGGGCCGCGGCCTCCGCGTGCGCGGGAATGGGAGCCAGCATCGTGAGCCCCGCGACAAAGGCCTCGGCACATAGTCTTCGTCCACCGAGGTGCATGCCACAAGTCTGAGGCGGCCGGGCACCCGCTGTCAACCTTTTCCGCCGCTCCTGTGGTTAGCCTAACGATCACCCTCGCCGCGGTTGTTCTTTGTAGGGCGGGCGCTCCGCCTGCCATGTTTCCCGCACTACAAACGTTGTTACGCGCGCGCTTCTTATTTGAAAGGACGGGCTCCGTCCCGTCCAAGGACTTTACCGGCAACGTTATTAACTCGGGCCGCACGGAACCACAGCTTTGTCCGCGACGCATCAAATCGGCAAGCGGTGCGCTTGCCCTTCAAGGACACTATAAGTGTGCCCGCAAAGAGTTCCCGCGATCTTCGCGCGTTCTAACCCACTCGAAAGCCGCAGGCCTCGCACGACCTGCGGCGTATCCGTCCTACCACAAACTATGCAGTCTCAGTCCACCACAACGTGATCAATCGTGCGCACACCGCCGTTGTTCGCAAAATAGACCTGCACGTGGGCGCCGGGTCTGATTCGGGTTTGGACGCTTTTCCCTTTGCTGTCGAACACATGTCCGCGACCGTTGAGAACGTACTGGCCAGGACCCTCGTTTCGAACAACCAGAGTTTTAGGAGGCTGATAGCTTGCCACCTCGCCTCCTTCAACTGTTATAGCCGGGCTCGTTCCCGTCACGATAACTCCGTTTTCCACAATCGTTGCTGTCTGCGAACCTTTTCCGAAGGCCAGCGGCGCAATCAATGCGCAGCAGGCAATACTGAAGATTACCTTCTTCATAACCATTATTCCTCCATGAGTTGATTGTTTGTATGTCATCTGTCGTTTCGATGCGTTCGCATAAGGCGTGCCGCGGCGTGTATCTCGACACAACAGCTCATGCGCGAGTAACTTACGTGGAGACAAAGCTTTCTCCTCACCGCCCCACTTTCCCGAAGGCGGGATTTTCTTGTATCTTCTCCGGGAAAACTCAGCGCTCCACGTCCTGGACCATTGGTTAGCTGAAAGTCAGGGTTATGAAATCGGGGTCAGTCAGCCTTCATATTGACATGACATTCCGCAAATCCTTTTCACCCTCGCGTCCGACAGTCAACGTCCTAAATGGTCGTGTCAAAGTCCGGCTTTGTATCAGTGGCCCGATCTAACCCAAAACGCACCAGGATAGATTCGAACAATGTTGGAAAGGTCGCCGCGGCGACCGCTTGCCCTACAAAATTCTCTCCATTTTGAAAGCCCGGCCTCGACTTCACCTGCGTTACGGCGAAGCCCGGCCTCATCCGAAACTCGCCTTTTTAGGGGTCCCGTCCGCAAAGTCGACCTCTCGATCAACTACATTCTTTTGAATTGTCCATACCTGCCGCGAAGTTCCAAAGGGACGGACGAAGTAATTCAATCAAGTCAGGCGTGTTCGTAGCAAACTTCCGGACGAATTCGCACACATCCGTGACTTGCAATTAAGCCGAATAAATAGGAGGATCGAAACGTCCCGAAAAATCCATATGAAAACTCCCCGGTTCACTCGTCTGCTCTGCCCCCTCTGTGCTGTCACGGGATTTTGTGCGACAGCTTCTGCTGAAGTTCCGTTTTTTTTGGCTGCCCATGGAAACCATGAGCCAACTTCGCTCGATGTGTTCAATGCATTCCATGCTTCGCCTCTACCACCGGAACCAAGGCCGCAAGTGCGGGTGCCGATTCGTGACGGCGCGGCGGTTTATCCGGATGAGTTCCGCACGTTCGACGGGTCGTTTAACAACTCGAATAATTCACTTTTTGGCGCGGCCAACACGCCGCTGCTTCGAAAAACAACGGTCGGTTACGGCGATGGAACCGGTTCCCCTTCTGGCGCAGATCGCCTCAGCGCCCGTGAGATCAGCAACTTGGTAAATGCGCAGTCGGGTCTTATTCCCAACAGCGAAAACATTTCCAGTTTCGTCTGGGCATGGGGTCAGTTCATTGATCACGACATCGGCTTGAGCCGCGTGGCTAACCCGGTCGAGGAATTCGATATTCCGGTTCCAAAATTCGATCCGGTATTCGACCGGCGCGGCACGGGCACGGCGGTGCTTCCTTTCAAGCGCTCGGGCTTCCAGATGGTGAATGGTATTCGCCAGCAGACAAACGTGAACAGCGCCTTTATCGATGGCTCGGTGGTATACGGATCGGGGGAGGTCCTTTCGAAAGAGCTCAGAAGCAACGACGGCACCGGCCATCTCAAGAACAGCACGAATAACTTTTTGCCTCTTAACGTGGACGGGTTTCCGAACCAGCCCGATCCCAGCGCGACCTTCTTTCTCGCGGGAGATGTGCGGGTAAATGAAAATATAGGACTAACGGCGCTGCAAACGCTCTTCATGCGTGAGCACAACTTTTGGGCCGATAGTATCAAAGCGGCTAACCCCACTCTCAAAGACGCTGAAATTTTTCAACGTGCTCGCGGTATTGTAGGCGCAGAGATTCAGCTTATTACTTATCGTGACTTCCTTCCCATATTGCTAGGGCCGAATGCGCTTGATCCCTATGTTGCCTATGATCCGACGGTCGATCCCACCGAGTCGAATGAGTTTTCAACGTTTGCTTATCGGGTAGGTCACTCTCTCCTGCCGCCGGTCTTCTGGCGACTCAACGCGCAGCTTAAGTCACCGCTAGGCGACCTGGCGCTTGGACTTGGCTTTTTTCACCCGGAGTTACTGAGCCAGGTTGGGATCGAACAGTACCTGCGCGGCCTCGCCAAGCAAGTGCCCCAGGAAGTCGATGCCTTTCTCATCGATGCGGTGCGCAATTTCCAAGTTGCTGGAACACGCCCGCCGGGCTTCGATCTGGCGGCGTTGAACATTCAGCGCGGGCGCGACCATGGCATGCCCGGTTACAACGAGGTGCGGGTTGATTTTGGGCTCACGGCCAAGGCGACTTTCGCCGATATGACACCTGACACTGACTTACAAGCAAAGCTGACCTCCGCCTATAGCTCGCCTGACGACGTTGATCCCTGGGTAGGTTGCCTGGTGGAACCACATCTCGCGGGCGCTCTGGTCGGCGAGACTATGTTTACCATCATAAAGGATCAGTTCCGCCGCCTGCGCGATGGCGATCGCTTCTGGTATGAGGCCTATCTCGATCCTGATACCCTTGCCACGGTGCAAGCACAAACTCTTAGCACTATCATCAGGCGAAACACGCCGATCACAACCGAGCTTCAAGACGACGCGTTTCACGTGCCCTAGAACGGTCAGAAGCCTCATTTTCCGCACCTCACCCCCGGGCGTGAACCTCGCGCCTGGAGCACGCCTTTGAAGAAGAAACCGTCGCGATGAGAAATCTCGCCTCGGTTTTTTGTCTTGCAATTCGGGCAAATTGTCACTTCGGCAAACTTGGAGGGACGACCTCCGTCTCGTCCAAGAGGAGGCCGGCTCCAAATTTGAAGCGGTAAGATCGGCCATGATGCGGTAGGGCGAGACTCCGTCGAGCCGGAGATCGGCCCGGCGCGCATGATCACCCGCACATCCTGGCTCGACGGAGTCTCGCCCTACCAAAACTGGTAGCCGCTCCTAATCGATTACTTTGGCAGACAGGCTGCAATACAGCTTTCCGACCTAACGGCTTTTCGCGAAAAACCGAAAGAAAAACTGGGTGCGCGGGCTTTATTCTCCTATCGTTAAGTCATGTGGCACATGTCGCTTGTCTGGTGGGAATTCGTTCTGCGCGGGATCATCATTTACGTTTTCCTGCTCGCTTTGCTGCGCTTAACCGGCAAACGGCAGGTCGGACAGTTGGCGCCATTCGATCTGGTTTTGCTTCTGGTCCTGAGCAACGCTGTTCAAAACGCGATGAACGGTGGCGACAATTCCGTCATCGGAGGGATGATTTCAGCAGTTACCCTGGTCGGGCTCAACTGGATCGTGGGGCTTCTCACTTATCGAAGCAAAAAGCTCGAAGCTTTGGTCGAAGGAAGGCCGGACGTTCTCATCCACGATGGCAAGCTTTACCCACAAACTTTGAAACGTGCCAAAATCACCCGGCATGAGGTCATGAGCGCTCTGCGCGAAAACGGATGCGCCACGGTTGAAGAGGTGCGAGCCGCGTTGCTGGAGAACGATGGTTCCATCAGCGTGATACCCAAACGCCAATAAGCCGCCGCCTCGAGCGCGTGCCAGTTGGACTAACCGGCTTGTCCCGAGACGCGGATCACACCTTTCATGAAAAGGTGAATGCTGCAGTGATGGCGATAGACGCCAGGCACTGTCACCTGGATGCGGAATCTTGGGTTTTCGGCATTGAGCGGAGTGTCCCAGGGCTCTGCGCCTGCGGGTATGGTCACCGACTGGAGGTTGTGACCGATGGCGCCGGGCGCCAGGACAAAGGTAATCGTATCGCCCGCGACCGCATTCACGGTCAGCGGCGTGAATTCGGTGTCGGAGACTTTGATGCGATGGTCTGCCGCAAAGGATGGGGATGCAGCGGCAAGGAGTAGTGCGGCCAAGAGAGCGAATCTTTTCATATCAATGTGAGGTGGTTGCGGGCGCGTTATTCCCAAGAAATGAAGATGTAATGATTAGCGTGGTTCCGCCAGTCTCAGTCGAAGAACAGCGGCCAGTGTGATCAGACGGTCTTCAGCGGTTCCGTTCCGGTCCGAGTGACTAGGGGATCAGAGGGGATACCGACATCCCTCCGCGTGGCAGGCGGAGCTCCGAAAGCGCTCTGCTCGCGAAAACATTCGGAGTTCGTGAGCAGGCAGCCTGCCCTACAATTTGCAGGCTCCCGGCGGTTCGCCTTCGGGTTGGGCGGTGGCGAGAAAGCGATGCAACTGCTCCATCGCAGGGAAATAACGCTTTGCGATCGCCTCGCTCACCTCGGAAAGCACGACACCGTCGTAGTTGTGTGCCAGGAGATTGCGGTGGTTGAGCATGTCGATCCAGGCTTCGCCGTCCGGCACCACCCCTGCCGCGGCCGCCTGGCGAAACACTTCTCTCGGCGTGACCGGATCGATGCGAACTCCGGAGTCTTCGAGGAATTCACGAGCCGCTTTCCAGGCGAGCTCGAGGCAGTATTCGAAACGACGAATGGCGCCTTCCTTTTCCAACGGATTGAGAACCTCCGAACCGCGCGCCAAGGCTTGTCGAAGAAGGGCAAGACCGCTCTCGAAACGTTCAAACCATTCTTTCCGAGAGATATCGGCACGCATCGGCATCGATCTTTTGAGCATAAGTTGTGCGAACGAAGGATTTGAGGAGCCGTGGCAGCGGTTCGCCTGCCCTGCACGTTCCAGCGTTCACGCCCGGCACGTTGTCTGCGACCATCCCATCAAGTTTGTGCCTTTAACTGCACTTGATTCGCAACCAGAAGGCATGTGATTTACGATTCACGCGATACCCACCTGTGAGCCAAAAAATTACCTTCCTTCCGTCCGACCTCTTGTACGAGGCGATCGTCGATTCATCCGACGACGCCATCATCAGCAAGAATCTCCAGAGCATTGTCATGAGCTGGAACAAATCGGCGGAACGCATTTTCGGTTACACCGCCGAGGAGATGATCGGGCAGTCGATCGCCAAGCTTTTCCCGCCAGATCGCCTGGACGAGGAAACGCAAATTATTGCCCGTCTCCATCGCGCTGAGCGGGTGGATCACTTCGAGACCCAGCGTCAGCACAAAGATGGCCACCTGATCGATGTATCGTTGACGATCTCGCCCATCCGAGGTGCGGACGGCACCATCGTGGGCGCGTCGAAGATCGCCCGCGAGATTACGGGACAAAAAGAGGCGCAACGCAAACTCGCCGAGACGCTCGACGAACTAAAGCGTGTTGACCGAATGAAGGCTGAATTCCTGGCCACGCTCTCGCACGAATTGCGCACCCCGCTCAATGCAATTCTCGGCTGGGTTCAGATCCTGCGCGAAGACGGAACAGTCGCTAATTTCCTGCACGCCCTCCCGATCATCGAACGCAATGTGCGCAGTCAATCGCAACTGATCGAGGACCTCCTCGATATGAGCCGAATCGAGACGGGCAAAGTGAATCTCGACATTCAACCCGTGGATCTGCCGGTGGTCGTGGGCGCCGGCATCGAGACGGTCCGCCCTGCGGCCGACGCGAAAGAGATCCGCCTGACTTCCGCATTTTCCAGCATGACGGGGATCGTGATGGGAGATAAAAACCGCATCCAACAGATCGTTTGGAACCTGTTGACGAATGCGATCAAGTTCACTCCCAAAGGCGGCAGCGTGCACGTCGTGGTCAAACGGGCGAATTCGCATGTTGAGATTTGCGTGACCGATAACGGTCGGGGCATCCCGGAAGAGTTTCTCGGACATGTCTTCGATCGTTTTCGCCAGGCCGACGCGAGCACGACCCGCCGTTTCGGCGGCCTCGGCCTTGGTTTATCCATTGTGAAACATCTGACTGAGCTGCATGGCGGGACGGTGCGGGTCGCGAGTGACGGGATCGACAAGGGCGCAACTTTCGTCGTCACCCTTCCCTTGCAGCCCGTGCACCACCAGACAGAAGAAATCCACGGAGAGCACTGGAGGCAAGCGGTCGATCAGCGAGCAACGAAGGCGGACCTGACCGGGGTAAAGGTGTTGGTGGTGGATGACGAGCAGGATTCGATCGAAATCGTGCGCCGGATCCTGGAGCGGACCCACGCCGAAGTCTGCACGGCGCGCTCGATGGAGCAAGCCCTGGATCAGTTCGATCGCTTTTCGCCGCATGTAGTCATCACCGATATCGGCATGCCCGAGCATGATGGCTACGAACTGCTCAGTCGCCTGCGCGAACTGCCCAGAGGGCGCCAGGTGCCCGCGGTGGCATTAACGGCGATGGCTCGCAATGAGGACCGCATCCGGACGTTGCGGGCTGGTTTTCAGTTGCACATCGCCAAGCCGGTGGATTCCGCCGAATTGGTTGCGGTAGTGCAGAATCTTGCTGCGCTCCGAAGGGAATAGAGAAGTGCGGGAGTTTTGTTACCCGCACTGATACGCCGACGTTACGCTCCACATGGCAGGCGAGGCGCCCGCCCTACAATTTCTTTGCGCCGTTGCTATAATGCCTGGAGAAAGGCTACTACATCGCTTTTCTCCTCGTCGGATAACTTACGATTCAGCACCAGGTTAAAGTATTCCACCGTATCTTCGAGGGTAAGCAATCGACCGTCGTGGAAGTAGGGAGGTGTGTCCTTAATCCCACGGAGCGGAAATGTTTTGATCGGGCCATCCGAGGCCATCATCATCCCGTTAACCATATGTTGCTTGTAGAAGCGGTCGGCCTGGAGGTTATGCATGAGGTTATCAGTGTAGTAAGGAGGCGTATGACACGAAGCACACTGCCCTTTCCCGAAAAACACCTCCTGGCCATGCAACTCCTGAGGGCTGGCCTTGGCGGAGTCAAGCTTGCCGTCCCAGCCTAACTTCGGCGCGGGCGGGAAATCGAGCATCTCCTCAAACTCCGACATGAAATGGACCTGGCTGCCGCGTTCCAGGACATTGACTCCTTTCTTCGTCGCGGTCACCGGATCGCCGTCAAAGTAAGCGGCACGCTGCTCGAACTCCGTAAAATCCTCAACTGTCTTGAGGGCACGTTGCGAGCCAAAAAGCCTTTGGATATTAACACCCCGCAAGACGGGCGTTTCGATTCGATGCCGAAACTCCTGTGGCCGGACGTCGCCGGCGAGATGGAAGGCGCCATTCGATCCACCGTTGGCATGACAATCCAGGCAGGTCACACCCCGGCTTGGCTTGTCCGATCTGCGATCGGCGGTTTGATTGAATTGTTGCTGTGGGAACGGTGTCAGGAGCAGTCTTAGTCCCTCCAGTTGCTTCGGATTGAGGATACCATTAAACATGTCGTAGAAGTTATCGATCGTGACCAGCTTGCCTTTCGACACGTCTCCCAGATCAGGGCGAGTGGTGAGATAGATAGCCGGCGGAAATTCGGGAAGAAAATGTTCCGGGAGATCGAAGTCGAGATCGAACCGAGTGAGATCGCGCTGCTCTTGCCGGATTAGTTCCTGAATCTCGAACTTCGGAAAAACCATTCCGCCCTCAGGATGATTCGCATGGGGCAAGGGCAAAAAACCCTGGGGAAACAAATCTTTGTCGCGAATTTGGTCCGGCGTCATGTCGGCGAGCTGCGACCAGCTCACGCCACCAGATAACTTTACGCGCACACCTTTTTGGACAGGTTTAGTGCGATCCATCACGACGCCTTCCGCCGGGTGGTTACCCAAATCGTAGCGCTGGGCCAACAGATCAGCCTGATGTTTCATTACGCCGGCCTTTGCTTCCATCATCCGAGTGCGCACGGCAGAAAAACTCTCCGTGTCCACCACCGGCGCATAACTGCTCTTCACCTCCGGCTTAGGTTTTTTTGGTGGTTCGTTCTCCGCCGCGAGATTGGCGATAATGAAACTAATCGGGACGATTGCGAGCAGGATCCATTTCAAGGTTTTCATAAGATGCAGAGTCCTATGGAAGTATCGTGACGTAACGAGCGAGTGCGCGTCTCGAAATTGTTACAAACGGTGTGTGGGCAGGCCCTTTCGCACCGCTTGGAGGGACGGCCTCCGTGTCCGTGTCTCTGAATTGTAGGGCGGGCGCCCCGCCTGCCGCGGTTGGAGGGACGACCTCTGTGTCGTCCGTGGATCTCACCCCGGAGGCCATCTACGGCACCCGAACCGTCTGCCCCTACAAGTCGGAGACGCGGACGACACAGAGGTCGTCCCCTCCATCTATCCTTGGACTGGCTCAGTATCGTGGAGCTGCCCGTAATCGACCGTGAGCCTGCCGTCTCCATGATCGGTATATATCTCCACAAACCGCTCATTAAACCGAATATCCTGCCAGGTGTAATCCTGTTGGGTTTGAACGGTCGCCGGAATGACTGGATCAATACCCACGACCGACGCCATCAGGACAACACGGCTTGCTGCGAGCGATTCGGGAGTCGCACCGTAGAGCGGGCTATTTTCGTCGATCACATGTCGTAAGGTTAGGGCCGCGGGAAAGCTTGGGAGCCGATCGAACTGGAGTTTCAAGTTGTAGAAGAAACGGAAGACGTCGCCTTCAACGAGGGGCTCGTCGCGATTGAAAAAGATTCGAAATTCGGCCTCGACCATGCTGCGCTGGTGCAAATTGCCAATCCGCAGCATCAAGGTGGGCCGGCCATTAAAAGGCGCGATGACGATGGATCTGCTGAAGACGATGTGCGCCATCGGCCGCGAGAACCGGACAAAGATGAGGCCGGCCATGACGGCGACGAGGAAGATGCCCGTCATGATCTCGATCGTAGTGAGAATGTTTGCGTAAAGATTGGCCGGAGCCATGTTCCCGTAGCCAACGGTGGCGATGGTTTGCACGCTGAAAAAGAAAGCATCGAGAAATGATCCGGGCCGCATCCCGGAGATTCCACCTCCGATCGTATAAAGGGTGGCGAAGAGAAGATTAAGCGAGAGGTAGACCGCGCCGACGACTCCGGCGAACTGTAGCCAGGTCAGTCCGAGGAGCCATTGATAGGCATCGCGCCATTCCCAACTTTCGGTATTGAGCTTGAGGAATTCGATCTGCCCTGAGCGAACTGAAATCGGGTTGCGAGTCCTTTTCATGAACCGAAGTGTATCCGGTTTTTTGGGGGATGCGTGCGCAATTGAAAACGCAACGACTTCATGCGATCGCAATTCAACGTCGTCGATGCGAAGCGCCAAAATTGGAGGGCAGGCGCCCGCCTGCCATGCGCCCGAGCCGGCAACGCGCTCCCGGCGAAATTAGTAACCCAACTCCGTCTTCCGCTGGGCAGCAGTCGGCAAAGGATCCTTTTTCGCCTCGAGAGCGCCGTGCCCCGACTCCTGCACCCGGTGCGCCTCGGTCGCGTTGAATTCAATGTCTCCTTGAAATTCTGAGGGCACGTCTTCCGCGGCGTAGATGGCGTGCACCGGACATTCGTCAACGCAGGCCATGCAATCGATGCACTCCTCCGGGTGAATCACCAGCTGGCCATCCAACTCGTAAAAGCAGGCCACCGGACAGACCACCACACAGTCAGTGAATTTGCACCCGACACATTTATTGGTAACGACATGCGGCATAAATTATTTCTCTTTCAGGTTTATCGGACCTACGGGCGTATGCTCGACGAACGGCGCGAATTTGCCAATGCGTTTTTGCGAAAATGGCGACGGTTGTAGGGCGGGCGCTTGCTCGCGAACACTTTCGGAGCTCCGCCTGCCATCGGCTTCAATGAGAATCCGGATCCGGTGCGGGCGAGGCGCTGCTCGGCGTGTGCGCCGCAGCACCGTGGGCCCTGGCCTGTGAATCGCCCGCCGGCTCCAGTGTCAGAACTGTGCGCGGATTGTGGCGGCGTCGTTCCCAAAACTCCATCCGTTTTTTCTTTCGCCCCGAGTTTGCCCGACTGTTCGCGCGCCTTTTGCGCCGCAATTTCTTCTTCGCTGAATCCCATTCGAGACATCAAATCAGAGTTGGTGTGAGGTATTTCCTTGGCCGTTTCGTGACGCGTTTCAGCCGCGAGCTGGTGTTGCGCTTGAGCCCGCGCGTGCGCGGCAGCTTTGGCTTCTGCCTCGCGCTCCGCCGCGGTCGAGTGGCGATTTGCCTTCGCCTGGGCTCGGGCCTGGGCTGCATCTGCATGCGATTGAGATCCCTCCGCGATCGCGCGCCTTCGATCGACCCATTCGGCGCGCCGAAGTGGGCCCGGCGGGAGAGGCTTGTAATAAGCTGGCGTTGGACTTGGGGTGGCCAAGTCGTCAGCCAGAACGCCCTGACTCACGCCAACGAGTAAAATGGAGAGCACCAGGTAGAAACTGTGATGAACCATTTTTTTTGTCGCAATCATTCCTAAAAAGGCAGCAGTTGCCCTGCCAGCGCTGGCTGAGTAGCCGATGTTTGTCGACGGAATCTTGCGAAAATCCGGCTTAACCCGCAAAGTTTCGGATGCGGCTGTCGCGAAAGTTTGAACAAGCTTTAGTCTACGCCACCCGGATTCACGGCGGTCAACTGCGCAAGAAAACGCAGATCCCTTATATCGCCCACATCATCGGCGTGACTGCGATCGCGATGGAATACGGCGCGAACGAGACCGAGGCGATCGGAGCTCTGTTGCATGATGCAGTGGAGGATTGCGGCGGGGCGAAACGATTGCGCGATATCGAAAGAAGATTCGGCAAGGCGGTCGCGAAGATTGTCGACGGTTGCACCGATACCGATCAAACGCCCAAGCCGCCCTGGCTCATGAGGAAGAAAGGCTACATCGCACATCTTAAACATGCGCCCGTTTCGACTCAGCTGGTGTCGGCTTCCGATAAGTTGCACAACCTGCGCGCCATTCTCATGAATTACCGGACGGACGGCGACAAACTGTGGAGCCGGTTCCACGGTGGCAAGGAAGGCACGCTTTGGTATTACGCCGCGCTCCTCGAAGCTTTTTCTGACGCGAAACGCCTCGCTCCTCTGCTGGCCGAGATCGATCGCACTCTCACCGCTCTCGAAGCCCTCGCCAACAATCGCCGTCGCGTCAGGCGGCCACCTGCGCTGTGACCTAAGGTGCAAGAGCTGGACCGAGTCATTACCGCGTCCACTTCTATTTCGCGCGGACTTTAAAGATATTGCGCGCAAGTGATTCGAACAGGGGCCGTTGCCAGCGTCCCGATCGTGGTGAAAAATCACTTCGGCTCGTCAGCCAACTTCGATGAATTGGGAAGCAATCAACGCCGGGTCGCAGTTCGTCAGTTCCATCGCGGTTGTCCTGTCCGTGCTTTATCTTGCCCTTCAGGTCCACCGCAGCACCCGCGTCGCCAAAGTTGCTGCCCAGGACGCCGCCGCTTCGGCGTTCCGCGATGTGACCAACACCTTCATGGAAAATGCCGAGATGTCCCGCATCTGGGGAGTGGGTCTGGAGGATCTGAGCAAGCTGTCAACGGAGGATCAGGCGCGTTTCTTTCACGCCGCACATCAATTTCTCAAGGCGCTCGAGACGATTCATTTTCATTATCTCAACGGCCTGCTGGACAATCAACTGTGGCACGGCTGGGAGGAACTGTTGCGCCATTATATCGCCGCCCCAGGGATTGCTCGGTACTGGGAAATTCGAAGCCAGCTTTTCTCAAAGCGCTTTCGCTCGTACCTCAGTAGTCTCGAGGCAGCGAGCGATCGCCGGACCGTCGGCACTCTGCTGCGCTCGCCGGAGAATCCCGCAAGCTGACGGGCGAAACATCTTTGTCTGGCGCGGGTGGCGTTGAAAATGAAGACGCCTGCGGGAGCATCCGGAGCGCGGGGCCGTCCCGTTATTATCATGTATGCCAGAGAAAGAGACGATCGAGCGGGCGCAAGCGGACGCGCGGGAAGGCAAGGCGCCGTCAACCCAGGCGGGCGAGTTTGTGCGCGAGGAAATGGAACACATCCGCGAAGGCAAGCATGGAGCACGCTCCGCCAAGCAGGCGATCGCGATCGGGTTGTCGAAAGCGCGTCGAGCCGGGGTGAAGTTGCCGCCGCCGAAGAAGGGGTCGGCGTCCAGCAAAGTGCGGCGACAGGCGAAACGTGATTTGGAAAAGGGCAGCGGCGCAGGCAAACGCAAACCTTCGCGGACGCGGTCGCGCGCGGTCAAAAAGGCGTTGAAGCGCGAGCCGAAAAGCGCGGCTTCGCATCGGGCTTTATCCCGTCAGGCTCACTCGGCAGCCCGCCGGCGCACGAAAGCTGATCGCTCGCGAGCGGCCAAAAAAGCAGCCGCGACCAGAAAAAGGACCCGCTAGCAATGGCCTCCGCCAAGCAGAAAGCCGCTGCGCGCAAGAACATCAAGAAAGCCGCCGCCGTTGCTAGAAAGAAAAAGACGATCGCGCATCTTCCAAAGAAGGTGCGGACTGCTCTGGGCAAAAAAGGAGCTGCTGCCGCGCGTAAGAGGACGAAGTAGGAGCATCCCGGGGGTCGCCACCTTAGAGCTGCGTGGCCCACGGCGCCACTCGCGAACGTCTTAACTCGTTAGACGCGTCATCCGTTTTCCTGTCATGTTGAGCGAAGCGAAACATCTCTGACTATTTCCGCGCTGAGTGGATCGGAAATGGTCAGAGATTCTCTTCTGCTCCGCTCAGGATGACAAGTGATTGATATGTTCAATCGCTTCTTAAACCCCCAAAGCAGCGCCATCCCAGGGCCGAACAAGAAACGATTCTAAGATAAAATGACCACAGCATCCGAGACACACCACAAATCTTTCTTCGGCACTGCCTTTCACCTCTTCAAACAGACGTTTCAGGAATGGCTGGATGATAAGGCACCGCAGCTCGGCGCGGCTCTGGCTTATTACACAGTCTTTTCTCTCGCTCCTCTCACGCTTCTGATCCTAGCCATTGTCGGATTACTTTTTCGCCACGATCCGGCCGGGGCCTGGAATAGAATTACAGAACAGATGAGCTATTTCCTCGACCAAAGCGCGGTTGAGACCGTGCAGGGAATTGCGCAGAGAGCAGCGCAACCAGGAAAAAGCGTTCTTGCGACCGTTTTCGGGATCGCGCTTGCGCTCTTCGGGGCAGCCGGTGTTTTCGGTCAACTGCAAGACGCGCTCAATACCGTTTGGGGAGTGAAGCCGAAACCAGAAGCTGGTCTGGCCGGTTACCTGCGGGCGCGCTTTCTCTCTTTTGCAATGGTCGCGGGTATCTGCTTTCTCCTCCTGGTCTCACTCGTGATCGAAAGCATTCTGAAAGCGTTCAGTCACTACCTGCAGGGGGCGGTGCCAGGCGGAATAATGGTCGCGCTGGCCACGTATTGGATCTTCGATCTGGGCGTGGTCATTTTCCTTCTTGCGAGCATTTTTAAGTTTCTGCCTGACGTCAAGATCCAGTGGCGCGACGTCTGGATTGGCGCCACTCTCACGGCGATTTTTTTCGCGATCGGGAAATGGGCGCTCGGGCTTTACCTCGGCAGCGGAAGCGCGGCTTCGGCCTACGGCGCGGCAAGCTCCCTTATTACTCTCCTCCTCTGGGTTTACTATTCCGCGCAAATCCTCCTCTTTGGCGCGGAGTTTACACAAGTCTATGCCACTTACTCGGGACGCGCCCTGACCCCGGATAAACATGCTGTCTTTGTGCAAAGGACCGAGCGTGAGCTCGGCAAGCAACGGAGTAATGATGATTGAAGGCGCGGCCGATTAGTCGGACTTGAGTTCGGCACCGTGCGGGGTAACTGTTTTCCGAACCATCAACCAAAGGAGCATACATCATGAAAAAGATCGTTATCCTATGCAGCGTGTTTGTGGCAGCCGCGGCCCTAATCGGCTTCGCGGCCGAGGAACAGCACAAAGTCATGTCCCCATCGGACTTGAAATGGGGTGAGATGCCGCCAGGCTTGCCGAGCGGGGCCAAGATGGCGGTGCTGAACGGCTGATCCAACCAAGGCCGGACCGTTTACCGTGCGCATGCAAGCGTCGGCCGGTTACAAGATCCAGCCTCATACCCATCCGACGGCGGAACGAGTCACCGTTATCTCGGGAACGTTTCGGCTCGGCATGGGCGACAAGTTCGATGAAGCGGCCACCCAGGAGATGAGCGCGGGCGGCTATGCCGTGCTTCCATCCGGCATGTCGCACTTCGTTTCAACCACCAGCGACTCGATCATCCAGATCGACAGCGAAGGACCGTTCCAAATCAATTACGTCAACCCAACGGACGATCCGCGAAACGCCAAGAAGTAAGCGAGGAACCTCGCGGCGAGTTTGAGTCAACGCGTGCACGAGCCTGTCAGTTCGCGCAGTGGACTAATCTACTCGCAGGGCGACGGCGTGCTGGGTTACCCAGCGTGTCGCGCTGAGCCTCAGTAACTAAAGCCCTGGAGCTGAGTCACACCTTCGTCAGGGCCGTCGACGAAACCTGTGCGATTGTGCGGGTTAAGGGAGATGTGAGCCGGGATAACGTTGAAAGCGTTGGAGAAGTTCAAGCCATTGATCGATTCGATGAGGTTGCCTGCGACATCATAGACATGAATGCTGCTGCCGCTCGCGGCCGTGGTGGAGTGCGATTGGGCGACGAAGAAGAGCCGGTTGACCGGATCGAATTGCACGTCGGCCCCGCTATTGAATTGATTAGTCGCATTCGGCAGCGGCTGGGCAAAGCCTGTCTGGTTCGTGAGATCGTAAAACTCCACGCTAAAATCAATCTCGGTCGTCGTGCACGCTGTGTTGGTCACAGGGTCGACCGCAATACCATTCACGTCTCCCAAACCGACGCTGGTGAATTTCGTGAATGTGCCAGTAGTCAAGTCCACGGTGGCGATCCTCCCTGGAACAAACGGATTCCCTAACTTCGGGTGACCTAGAACAGCCTGATTCGTTGTGCTGTTATACGCCATCGGCGGATTGCCGCCCGAAGTGAAATCCTCATCGGTAATGGTGACGACCGGACCGAAAGTGTTAGCCGCGACATCGGAGCTAAAAACAACTGGCTCGAAGTGACTCGTTATATCTTCGGCGAAGACCGCGACGTTGTGTACGCCCTGGTTGCGGCTGACGGCCGAAACAAGGTGACCAGTGTCGATCGGCGGGGTCCAATTGCCGGTGAACCGATTTTTCCGCAATGGATCAAGGATCTTGAAGCTGCGCTCGACATTCAGAAAGCTGATCACGTGTTCCCGCTCCACCAGCCCGGTTGAGCGACCGACCACTCCAAGAGTGATGAAGTCGTCCTGGGTCTCGGTCATCTTGATGACTTTGATGATGGCCCCGGTGGCCTGATCGAAAGTCTCGATTGCTGCGAGCACCTTACCGTTGTCCATGGTCTGCGCCTCGCTCAGAATGCCCTCGGTCCCTGATTGGTCGATATCGAAGCCAAAGATCTGCCCGCCGAACATGCTCTGCACAATGACGCCGTTGGGTCCGATGGCAGGCCGACTCTGCATCTCTCCGGCCTGCGCCGCGCAAACAAAGATACCGGCGTTGTAAAAGAGCAAAGCGCGGAAGAGGACGCTCGTCAGGCGCGGGGAGAATGAAAAGACGGGGTATTGTTTGGTTTCATGGCCCGCATTTTCTTCGGCGCCGCGGCCCCTTCTCAAGGAGAGGTTCGTAACAGTTTGGTTACTTGCGACCGTAAACGCAGGCTTTCCGCCAGGCTGGCAGCTAGCGCGGTCGCAGCCAGCGTTGCAGCCGGAGCAAGATTGGCAGCGAAAAATAAATCCAGCCGCTCCAACCGATCTTGCCCGGCGGCATGGTGAGAGCGAGGAGAAGCGAAGCGAGACCGACAGTAGAGCGGAACACTCCAGCCAAAAAGTTCATTGCGGGTCAGGCGCTGTTCGCGTTCGTCCAGCTGCAATGGGTCACGCCTTCGCCATGCGTGCCAGTTTAAGAGCAGGATTTCGAGCGCGAGCGCGCTGAAGCCGATCGCGTAAACCGCAAAAAGCTCTCTTCCCTGCCCGATTGTCTCCACCGTGAGGTTCAAACCGAGCGCGCCATTGCTCAGGGAGTAAAACATCCCGCTGAACACCAGTTTCAGCGGATAGACATAGACGAGCATGGTGAAAATGAGCGCCCAACTCATCCAAATGGAAAATGTGTCCTCCAGACCGAAGCGCCGGCTCCAAAGCCAATGGCCGCGCCAGAAAATTGCCAGGACCGCGATTGAAGCCGCGAAGGCCGGAACATTTTTGAACGCTTTGAGCAGCGTCGGGATATCGTCGGGCACCTGTTGCCCTGCGATCACAAGCATGGTGACGGCAAAAGCGAAAGCGGCGTCGACAAAGGACTCCAGCCGGGTCATCTCCAGTCCGCGCAGGCGAAAACCCTTCAGCCTTGGGAGAACATCGAGATCCGGGGTAACGAGGTCGTAATTTCTTCGTGCCGGTTGACCATTACCCTGTCGTGATGCCATAGAGCCATAAACTTGGCAATGATGGAGGGACGGCTCGTGTTCCCCGTCCGTGTTTCAGGATCTTAACGGAGTCCGCCGGAGGCAGATCGTCCCAACAATGCGATTAGTTGCGGCCGGACGAAAAGTTGCGTCCGGAAAACAATCGGGAATCGTCTCACAATTCGAATGAGGAAATTTCTCAGATTGCTCTTAGCGGCGAACCTCCTGGCCGGTTGCGGGTCGACCCCGTCGATGTCCTGGCGAGAGGCCGCCATCCAGCCACATCCATGGGGCTATTACACGGGCGCGCCGGAGACACGCTGGAATTCGGACGGACGAACCATGACGCTGTTGCGCGAACTGCGCTACGTCGATCCCCAAGGCAACGCCTGGGTCGCCCCGGCCGGCTCGGTCGTCGACGGGGCGTCGATTCCGCGCTCGCTTTGGCCTTTCATGGGCGGGCCTTTCGAGGGCAAGTATCGCAACGCTTCCGTCCTGCACGACGTCTCCTACACCGAAAAGAACCGCCCACCGCAGGATTGCGACCGGATGTTTTACAATGCGATGCGTTGCAGCGGAGTGAGCGCGCTGGAGGCTAAAACAATGTATTACGCGCTCCTGCGTTTCGGCTGGCATTGGGATTTTGCGATCAAGCGCGCGAAGCCGGTTAAGATCGGTCGCAAACTTGTCGCGCGCGCGGAGGCGGCCGCACCAGCAACCGCTGCGACTGAACAGGAAATCCAAAACGCGCAGGATTGGATCCGCAGATCCGAGCCGAGTGTCGAGCAGATCGAGCAATTGGCCGGGACAGGAATCCGCTGAACGGTAGATGAATAACGCAATGATGGTTGCTCCGGCCGCTAAAGACCCAACCCAATCTCCTGTCGGTAAAACGAGTCCTGGACTTCACAAGTGTGTAAAGCCCGGAACGTGGAGGGACGACCGAAGCCTGCCCGCCGTGGTGGGTGTCGTCCGTGTTTCTTCGGGGACCTTTTAGACTCGGACGGGACAGAGCCCGTCCCTCCAGCCGCTGCGAAGTGCATGAAAAGTTTTATTGCGCTGTCATTCCGAGAATGAAGAAGATCAGACCTCCGACGCCCGCCAGGAGACTGATTCCCCAAAAGAGACGCCGCTGGGTTAACGCGGAAATCGCGGCGATCGCAATCGCGATTTGAAAAAGCGTCACGCTGCGCGCGTAGACCTCGTGGGCGTGAAAGTGCGCCTTGGCCTCGGCCTGTTTTTGTTCCGCTTCCTTTTTAATCTCGGTTTCTTCTTCCTCGTATTTCACAGCCTTCTGCTTATCCGCGGCCGTCGATGACGAGGAGACCGCATCCTTCGCTTCCAAAAGCGCCGCCTTGATACTTTTTGCCTGATAAAACCCCCATTGATCGGAAGCGTCGATCTGGCTCATCATCGCCTCGTTCGCGTGACTTCCCGCAAGCAAGCCGGCAATGGCGGCCAAAACCGCGAGGATGGCTGTGCTCAGCGCTACCCAGGAAATCCATCTGGCGAGACTATGTTGCGCACTTTCATGAATCTGCTCGTGCAGATGCTCCATGGGAACTTCGGCTTCTTCCATGCAGCAATCCTAGGTTGGGCCGCGATTTGTTCAAAGTGGAAGCGACGAGGAGGATCGAGATCGGCTCCGCTCTTCCCAGCCTTTGCTATTGCGCGTTGGGGCCGGGCGCGGCACGATCATCGTTTTTCATGAGCACGGTTTCTCCTTCGCTCGCGCCGGACGTCGATGTCGATCTGGCCGAGAGTCACCTGTCCAACGCCGATCTCGCACCGGTCCCAATGGAGCGGCGCAAATGGCGCCTCGGGAGTTATGCCGCGCTCTGGATTTCGATGTCGGCCTGCATTCCGACCTACATGCTGGCCTCATCGCTCATCGGCGGCGGAATGAATTGGTCGCAGGCGATCTTCACCATCTTTCTCGGCAATCTCATCGTCGTCATCCCGATGATTTTGAACGCCCACGCCGGGACGAAGTACGGCATCCCCTTCCCTGTTTTTTGCCGCGCTTCATTCGGCACGCGCGGGGCGAACATTCCCGCGCTCATGCGCGCGCTTGGTCGCGTGCGGCTGGTTCGGCATTCAAACCTGGATCGGCGGCAACGCCATTTTCAAAATCCTCGCGATCTTTCTGCCGTCGTTAGGCGAGGGTTCCGTGAGCGTGTTCGGCATTAGCCTGCCGCAGTTCCTTTGCTTTCTCTTTTTCTGGGGCGTCAACATGCTGGTCGTCTACAAGGGAATCGATTGCATCCGGTGGCTGCTCAACATCAAGGCGCCGCTCCTCATCGCCCTCGGGCTGCTCTTGCTCGGGTGGGCTTATCAAAACGCCGGCGGCTTCGGTCCCATCCTTTCGCAACCGTCCGCTTTCGATCCCGGACAACCAAAGTCCGGCCAGTTCTTCGCCTTTTTCGTGCCCGGGCTTACCGGCATGATCGGTTTTTGGGCGACGCTCTCGCTCAATATCCCGGATTTCTCGCGTTACGCGCGTTCGCAACGCGACCAGGTCATCGGGCAGGCGCTCGGTCTGCCGCTGACGATGGCGCTCTATTCCTTCATCGGTGTGGCGGTGACTTCGGCGACCACGATCATTTATGGAGAAACGATCTGGGACCCGGTCGATGTGCTGACTCGATTCAAGAATCCGGTCGTGCTGGTGGTCGCGTTGCTCTCCCTCTGCATCGCAACTCTGGCCACCAACATTGCGGCGAATGTTGTCAGTCCGGCGAACGATTTTTCGCATCTTGCGCCCCGGAAAATATCCTTTCGACTGGGTGGATTGATTACCGGGATCATCGGTGTGCTGATGATGCCGTGGAAATTGGTGGCCGATCCTTCCGGTTACATTTTCACCTGGCTGGTTGGTTACAGTGCGCTCCTCGGCCCGGTCGGCGGAATCATGATCGCTGATTATTATGTTTATCGGAAGTGCCAGCTCGACCTGAACGATCTTTATCAACCCCACGGTCGCTATCGTTATCAGCGGGGGATTCAGCGGCGTCGCCATCACCGCGCTCGCGCTGGCGATCTTGCCTAACATTCCCGGATTTCTCGTCACGATCAAAGTGTTGCCGGCCGCTGCGGTCGCGCCGTTCTTCGTTTCCCTGTATCATTACGCCTGGTTCGTCGGGTTCTTTCTCGCCTTCGCTTTGTATCTGCTCGGGCGGATGCTCCCCCGTTCGCGCACCCCAACAAACGCTGTCATCCTGAGCGGAGCGAAGGATCTCTGATATCATTCCGCTTGAGGCGCGATTTTGGAATGGTCAGAGATGTTTCGCTCTGCTCAACATGACAAAACATCTAAAGATGCAAACACCCGAACTGCCACCCTTCGCCCATCAACCGCAGCCCTACACCGGACCCAGCCCCGATGAAATCCTGCGCCTGCGCAAGGAATTCCTGAACCCGGGAATATTTCTCTACTACAAGAAGCCACTCACGCTCGTGGAGGGAAAGATGCAGTATGTCTGGGACGAAACCGGACGACGCTATCTCGATGCCTTAGGCGGGATCGTCACGATCAGCGTGGGACATTGTCATCCCGATGTGGTCGAAGCAGCGCGAAAACAAAACGAACTGCTCCAACATTCGACCACCATCTATCTGCATCCTAACATTGCCGAGTACGCCGAGAAGCTGGCCTCGAAGATGCCGGGTGAACTGAAGGTCTGTTATTTCGTCAACTCCGGCTCGGAGGCGAACGATCTCGCCATGCTGATGGCGCGCGCCTACACCGGCAATTACGACATGATCGCGCTCCGTAATGCCTACCACGGCGGCAACGCCTCCGGCATGGGCCTGACCGCGCACGCGACCTGGAAGTTTAACGTGCCGCATAGCTTCGGCGTCCATCACTCCGTCACACCTGATCCTTACCGAGGGATGTGGGGTCACAGCGATCCGAACGCGGGCCGAAATTACGCGGCGGACGTGAAGAATTTGATCGATTACGCGACGCCGGGTCAGATCGCCGGATTCATCGCGGAATCCATCCAAGGCGTGGGCGGCTGCATTGTTTTTCCGGACGGATATCTGAAGCATGCCTACGAACATGTGCGAGCGGCGGGCGGCGTTTGCATCGCCGACGAAGTCCAGGCGGGTTTTGGGCGCACCGGAACGCATTACTGGGGTTTCGAAACCCAGGGCGTCATCCCCGACATCGTCTGCATGGCGAAGGGGATCGGCAATGGCTGCCCGTTAGGCGCAGTCGTGACCACGCCGAAGATCGCCGCCGCGCTTTCGCAGCGAATTCATTTCAACACTTTCGGCGGCAACCCCGTCGTCTCGGCACAGGGCAAGGCGGTGCTGGAAGTGATCGATCGCGAAAAATTGCAGGCCAACTCGCTCGCCATCGGCAACCATCTTTCCGCTGGGCTGCAACGACTAAAGGAGAAACACAATGTAATCGGCGACGCTCGCGGCAAAGGTCTCATGCTGGGGATCGAGTTGGTGAAAGATCGCACCACCAAAGAACCGGCCAAGGCGGAATGCGCTCAGGTGTTGGAAACCTGTCGCGATATGGGCTTATTGTTAGGCAAAGGCGGTTTGCAAGGGCAAACGATCCGGTTCTCGCCGCCGATGTGCATTCATCAGCAGGACGCCGATTTCATCCTCGAAGTCCTCGATCAGGCGCTTAGCAGTCTCTAGAAGCCAACTCATAAATAGCAATGTCTATCTTGCATTGCGTTCATCGGTAACCCGAGTCTGCAGCAACTTAGGACCAGACAGCCTCCCAGAGCCACCTGTAAATAGGGCTTCGTAAGACTGGTCTACCTCTTTCACCGCAAGTGGCTCTTGACAGTATATCACGCACCGCAGACCTCTCCCTCATGCAAACTCCATGCAGCGATTACCACGAGACCCGAGGCTTGATTTATTTCGCCCGAATGTTGGACAAGATCCGGCTGAAGGCCGAAGGCCGACTTGAGGACGGATACTTTCTCGGCACGGAAGATCCCACCTGTTTCGACGCACGCTGCACGAGGTTTCTCGGCGTGGACTATGAGGAGCTGGCCGCGCGGACGTTGCAGGGTGGCTCGGATGAAGAGGTTCTCGACTGGTGTTTTGCGAGTTCCCCTAACGAAGCCGAACGCGCGCAGTGGATGCGGGAGGCGGTCTCGTTAGGGCGCGAAGGCATGACGCAGTGAGGGCGGCGGACCGTTTGGCGCAGTCGTGGTTTGCAGCGGAAAGATTATCGGACGCGGTTACAACCAGGTGACCACTTTGTTCGACCCAACGGCGCACGCCGAGGTCATGGCCATCCGCGCCGCTTGCCAATCGTTAGGCCGGTTCGACCTGCGCGGTTGCGAACTTTATACCTCCTGCGAGCCCTGCCCGATGTGCCTGGCGGCGATCTACTGGGCACGGCTCGACCGTGTCTTTTACGCCTGCACCCGGCATGACGCCGCCGAAATTGGATTCGACGACGATTTCATCTACGAGCAATTGCCACTAGAAATCGCGGCGCGCTCCCTGCCGATGGAGCAAATTGAGCGCGAACATTCGCTCGAGCTCTTTCGCGAGTGGATGGCGAAACCGGACAAGATCCCATACTAGCGACGCGCCGTTGTAGCCGGGATCGGCGATCCCGGTAGCTCTTGCAGCGGGCGGCATCCTCGATCCCCGCAAGTCCCTCGGTTGACACTGCGCGACCGGGATCAGCGATCCCGGCTACAACGGCGGACGACGGTAACGTAATCAGAACGTGATACCCAGCTCCGCGCCGACAATAAGAGCGTCGTCAATCTGGCCCGTGCCACCCGGACGGATGACCCATTGCAGGTCGGGCTGGATGAACGCGAATTTCGTCAATTGAATCCGATGCCCGAATTCAAAAACAGACTCGTAGGTGGGGACACCATTTCCGGCCGCCTTCACCGTGCGGGCATAGTGCTCACTGAAGTTGCCGTAAATGAATCCAAAGGTTGTTTGATCGTCATCGCGGCATGGGAGCAATCCCTTGTAGACGAGGCCGAAGTTGACCTGGAACGGCACGATCGAAATGCTCGGCTGCGGATAAAGCCCGGAGGCCGCCCAGACCGTCAAACCTTGCTCGCTCCCGGGCGTTTCCTGATAAACCATTTGGTCGCCGTGGGCGTAGAATCCGTAGGACCCCGAGCGTTTGTTGTTCGTCCCGAACTCACTGAAGCCGCTCCAGGGCGAGAACGATCCGCCCACCCAATAGTGTCCGGGCAAACCCTTGAGCTCCGATGAGGTTGCCACTGTCTTCCCATCCTTATTCTCGTTAGGCACCGACTGTTTCCAGAACTCCGGGCTCCAACCAACCTGACCGATGACAAAGACGCCGTCGTCACCGCGGATGCCCCAGTTCAATCCGTTATGCGTGCGATCGAAGATGTCGTTCCAAGTCTGGAAAACACCGAGCTGCGCGTTCCATTCCGGGGTAGGATCGACTCGGAGGCGCGCCGCCCAGGTGGCAAAGGGATACGCTGAAAACTGGGTATCAAAGAGGACGTTGCGGATGTCGCCGTCGATACCGTTGTTCAGGTAAAGTCCGTAGATTTTTGAGCCATTGAAATCATCCGAAGCGCCAAAGCGGCCGAGCTTGAGCGAAGCCTTGTCATCCCAAAAGCGCTGCTCAAGAAACACCTGATAAACGAAAAAGTTTTGACCGCCGACGGTTTGCTGCACGTCATAGCGACTTCCGACATAGTGTTCCGTCAGGCCAAGTCCATCGCGGTTCACCCCGCTGACAGTCAACTTTGCCCCTTTCCAGCCGACCAGTTTGTCGAGGTAGAGATTCAGTCCAAAATAGAAGTCATCGACGTCGGTGGTTCCGTGTTCCCTTCCGCCGACCGGATTGCCAGAGAGGATGTTGGTGTAATAAAGGAACGGCTCGACGCCCGTATCGGACCAGACCGTTCGCATCCCGTTCATGTTCCCCAAACCGTATTTGCCTCGCATCCACGATTCGTCCTGCGACGCGGTCACGCTGCTGACCGGGGTGTCGGCGGCCGGCGCCGGAGCGATCCGCGGCGAGACCGCAGTTTGGGCGAAGGCGCCGTTGAGAGTGAGAGTCAGGCTACCCAGTAGGGTTGCAATTTTTTTCATTTTCCTTGGTTTGGCTTAGTGTCGTTAGGCGACCGTAACTTTTTGCATCGCGGTCTCGATGGCACTGGGCGAGCTCAACCCGCTTTCAAGGCGAGTAAGGCTGTCGATGGAAAATGCGGTGGCGAGGCGGGCGCAATCGCGCAGAGAAATTTTTCGCAACTGCGCGGATATGATTCCCGCAACCATCGCGTCCCCCGCCCCGACGGTGCTCTTTACTTCGATGTCGGGCGGCCGCGCGATGACGGATTCGTTCGCGGTGACAAAGCACGCGCCCTCTTTGCCCATCGAGATAACGACCAGCTCGATCCCGCGGCTGATCAGTTCGCGAGCGGCCGTGACGACTTCTTTTTCGTTAGGCAACGATCGGTCAAGATAGGCTTCGAATTCATGAATGTTCGGCTTGATCGCAGTCGGCAGCGCCTCGAGGGCGAGCGGAAAAGGCGCGCCGCTCGTGTCGAGCAAAACTTTGCGGCCGTGCCGGCGCAGGTCCGCAATCAGATCGCGATAGATTCCAGGATCGACCCCAGGCGGGAGGCTGCCCGCGATGACAAACCATTCGGCGTCGAGCGCTGCGATTTCCGCCCGGACCATGGCAACTTCTTCCGCGGTTGGCGCCGGTCCGGGGAAATTAATGTCAGTCGTCTCGACCCGGACCGGGTCCGTGATCTTGATTCCAATCCGCGTCTGGCCCGTGATGCGGACGAAATGATCGGCGATTCGCTTGGCACTGAAAAGTTCTTCGAAGGCGCCGGCGTTGGAGCGCCCAAGAAAACCCGTGACGGCGACCCCGTGCCCTTGATCAGCCAGTGCGGATGCGACGTTGACGCCTTTTCCGCCGGGATTGGAACGGACGCTCTCGACGCGATTGACCGCGCCGGCCTTGAAGTTGGAAATGGTAACGGTGCGGTCGATGGCCGCGTTCAAGGTCACGGTCACGACTTCAAATGATGTCTCGGTATTTTTCATGGCAAGGAAAGTTGAAAGTTTGTTAGGCAGGGAGCTCAAGCGCCCGCACTTCCGTGGCCGACTGGCAGGCGAGCGCTTTCCTGGCGAAAGCTTTTAGCCTAACGAGCGAAGTGTTGCGCAGATGCGCCTTGATCGAGGCGATGCTCGGCAGGCTCATGCTTAACTCCGCCACGCCGAGACCGGCCAGGATCATGGCGCCCCGCGGTTCGCCCGCGACTCCGCCGCACACTCCAACCCATTTCCCGGCGGCCGTCGCGGCTCGCACGACCTGGTCAATCAGACGCAGGACGACCGGATGCAGCCCATCGACCTGGCTGGCGAGCGCCGGATGCATCCGGTCCATCGCGAGCACGTATTGCGTCAGATCGTTCGTGCCGATGGAAAAGAAATCGACTTCGCGCGCCAACTCGCTGGCGAGCAACGCCGCTGAGGGCACTTCAATCATGATCCCGATCTCAACCGGCGGCGCGCCCAGTTCCGCCCGCACTTTTTCCGCCGCTTCTTTCGCGGCGCGCAGGTCCTCGACGGTGCCAACCATCGGAAACATGATTTTAACCGGACCGGTTTGCGCGGCGCGATAGATGGCGCGCAATTGCGGCCTAAACAATTCCGGATGGCGCAGGCAAAGCCGAATGCCGCGCACTCCGAGAAACGGGTTGTCCTCTTTTGGAAAGGAAAGATATGGAACGACTTTGTCGCCGCCGATATCGAGCGTCCGGATAATGAGCGGGAGACCGTTGAGCGCTTTCGTCATCGCGCTGTAAGCCGCGAATTGTTCCTCCTCCGTCGGGGCGGACTGCCTTTCGAGAAATAGAAACTCCGTTCGCAGCAGGCCGACGCCTTCAGCGCCGGCTTCGACCGCGGCCGCCGCTTCCGCCGCTTTGCCGATGTTCGCCACGATCTCGACCCGATGCCCGTCGGTCGTGATCGCGGGCTGATAACGAGTTTCAAATTCCGCGTCGCGACGGTGAAGAAGATCGACTTGAAACGCTTCGGCGGATTTCAGGTCGGCATCGGTCGGCGCCACGTAGAGACGCCCGCTACTTCCGTCCAGGATGCAAATCGCGCCGTTCGGTTGTTCAAGCACGGCCGCTCCCGCTCCGACCACCGCCGGGATGTCGAGCGAGCGAGCGATGATCGCGGTGTGTGAAGTCGCGCCCCCCAGCCCGGTGCAAAGCCCGAGAATTCGTTTCGGATCGAGACGCGCGGTGTCGGAGGGCGTCAGGTCGTCAGCCACCAGGATCACTCGCTCGTTAGGCAGTTGCACGTCCGTCGCCTGAGTGCCGGTGAGCACGCGCAGGACTCGCTGCCCCACGTCGTGCAAATCGGCCGCGCGCCCGGCCAGCCTTGCGTCCTGCACCCGCTCCACTTCGGCGACCCGCGCATCGATCACTTTTTGCCACGACCAGGCGGCGCTGTGGCCGGCTTCGATTAGTTGATGAACTTCGCTAAACAAATCGACATCGGTTAGAAACGCCTGATGGGCGCGGAAAATGGCCGCTTCGTTGCGACCGGCCCGCGCTTTGACCGCGTCGTGGATTCCAGCGAGTTGCTGACGCGCTTCCTCGAGGGCGTATTTCAACTGCTTCTTTTCGCTCTCGATGTCTTTCGGCTTGTCCTCGACAACGAGACGGCCGGATTGGAAATGAAAAATCGGGCCGATCGCGAGGCCCGGCGAAGCCGAGACGCCGCCTAACCAGTGTCCGTTCGAGACCGGCGTCCAGACGATCTCCTCCGCCACCGCCGTTTTCTCGTCCTCGTCGCCAAGTCCGCTCGCAACCGCTTCCTGCAACGCAGCGAGGGCCGCATCGGCGTCGTCGCCGGAGGCAAGAATCTGAATCGTCGAGCCGCCGGTGACGCCAAGCTTGAGGAGCGACGCCATCGCTTTTCCGTTGGCCAGCTTGTCGTTGAAGCGGACGAAAATTTCTGAAGAAAACTCCGACGCGACATCGACGAAGTAGGTCGCCGGTCGCGCGTGCAATCCGGCCGAGCCGGTCAGGATCAACTCGATCTGTTTCGCGTTCGCCAACTGCTCGCTCGGCGAAACGGCGGCCTCGACCCGTCGATTGAGCGCTGCAATGATTTCATTCGGATCGTTCGTCTGCGCGAGCTGACGCGCGATCTTGGCGTCGTCGAGCACGTCGGTGAGGGCGGCGAGAACGGCGATGTGTTCGTCCGATTTCGCGGCGATGCCGACGATGAGGCGCGCAGTCTGGCCCTGGTTCCATTCCACACCGTCGGGCAGCTGCAAGACAGAGATGCCAGTGCGATGAATCAATTCCCGGTCTTTTTGCATCCCGTGCGGAATGGTGATGCCGTTGCCCAGAAACGTGTTCGCCTGTTGCTCGCGGCCGAGCATGCTCTCGACATAGCCCGGCGCGATGTTGCCGGCTTCGACCAAAATCTGACCGGCGGCGCGGATCGCCTCTTCTTTGGTCGCGGCCCGTGCACCGAGCCGAATGCTTGCGGAAGTGAGTTCAATCATGGCATGGATCTCGGGTTTAATGGACGGAAGCGGCGACGGACGTTTCGTTAGGCAAATCGAGCGGACGTTTCAGAAAAAAGAGCGCACCGGCGGTGACGACGGTCCCGGCGAGGATCGCGCCGAGATACGGAACCAGGTTGGTGACCGCGCCGGGAATGAGAGCCGCAAAAATTCCGCCATGCGGAACAAGAAATTGCACGCCACTGGTCATCGAGATCGCACCGGCGACTGCCGAACCGAGCATGGTCGCCGGAATGACATGCAATGGATCCTTGGCCGCGAACGGGATCGCGCCTTCCGTGATGAAGGAAAGTCCAAGAACAAGCGCCGGCCCTCCTGCTTCACGTTCCTCGGCATCGAAACGGCTCTTGAACAAAATGGCCGCGAGCGCGAGCCCGAGCGGCGGCGTCATACCCGGCGGCGATGACCGCCGCCATCGGCGTGTAGATTTTACTCGCGAGCAATCCGACCGCGAAAGTGTAAGCGGCCTTGTTGACCGGACCACCCATGTCGAAGGCCATCATGGCGCCGAGGATCATGCCGAGGAAAAGCGCGTTGGTGCCGCGCATGCCGTTGAGCCAGGCGTTCATGGCGTGATTGAGCGCCTGGACCGGCGGCGCGATCACATAAATCATGAGCAACCCGACGGTGATGGTGGAAAGGAAAGGCAGAATCAAAACCGGCTTGAGGCCTTCGAGCGTGGCCGGAAGTTTGATTTTGTCGGCGAGGAATTTCGTCAGGTAACCGGCGAGAAAACCCGAGACGATGCCGCCGAGGAAACCCGCGCCTAACGTTTGCGCGAGCATGCCGCCGATCAGACCTGGCGCAATGCCGGGACGATCCGCGATCGAGAAAGCGATGAAAGCGGAGAGGACGGCGACGAAAAGTTGAAAGGCCGTTCCGCCGCCGATCTGGCTTAACGCCCAGGCGAGCGTGCCCGTTTGTTTGCCGGCGTAAATTCCGCCAATGGCAAAGGCGAGCGCGATGGCGAGGCCGCCGGCGATCACGACCGGCAGCATGTAGGAAACACCGGTCATCAAATGTTTGTAGGGACCGGTGCGGGCCCGGGCGCGCTCCGCTTTCGCCTGTTCGACTGCGCTCGTTAGGCCGCCACTCCCGCCGATCGGTTGGACGAGGGCAGCGGCGATGACTTCTTTCCCACTTTGCATCGCCTCCTTTGTGCTCGTCATATAAAGCCGCTTCCCGGCAAAGCGGCGAAGTGTCCACCTTCGTGTCCGCGGCGATGACCACGGCATCCGCGGCCGCGATGTCTTCCGGTGTGAGCTGATTCTTCGCGCCGACGGACCCTTGCGTCTCCACCTTGATGGTGTGACCGAGCGCTTTGGCTGCTTTCTGTAACGCCTCCGCCGCCATGAAAGTGTGCGCGATGCCGGTCGGACAGGAGGTAATGCCAACCAGCCGCTTCGCTTCGGGTTGTGCGGGCGTGGTTGGAAGAACAGCCGCAGGGGCTGGAGTCGTGATTGGCGCGGCAACGATCGGAGCGGGAGCAGCCGGGAGGTCTGCGAGTGCGTCCTGAATGACAGCCTCGGTGTGGCGAATCGCCTCCGCGGTTGACACGACGTGAATCGGCTTGCCGCCAAAGCGCTCGGTATCGACATGAACATCCGCGGCAATGATGACAGCGTCAGCGTTGGCGATATCCTGGGCGCTGAGCGGTTCTTTGGTTCCGAGAGAACCCTGGGTCTCGACTTTAATTTCGTGACCGCGAAGGGTCGCGGCGCGTTTCAAGGCTTCGGCAGCCATGAAGGTATGGGCAATTCCGGTCGGGCAAGCGGTGACAGCAACGAGTCGTTTCATGATCTTAAAATAACGAAGTATTTCGAAAGATAACGAAAGTTAAAATGCGGTCAAGAAAATATTTTGAAATATTTCTGCGAACTTGACTGCTCTCGTAAAATGAGCGATTTAAAGTCTGTGAAAGAAAACGGAATTAAACGAAAGATGCGCAAAACTCGCCCTCCCCGAACCAGAGCCCCGATGACGCAGCATCGACGACGCCAGATTCTCGATCTCGTCCGAAGCGAAGGCTCCGCTCATGTCACCGCGCTGGCGCAAACCTTTAGTGTTTCAACCGTCACGATCCGGAACGATCTCGCCCAACTCGAAAAAGCCGGCGAGCTTCTGCGCGATCGCGGCGGCGCCATTCCCCCACCGACTCCCCGGCAGGTGACACATTTGGCTGGCCTCAACGAACGCGCGACCCTGAATCTCAAAGCGAAGCTAGGTATCGGCCAGGCGGCGGCGCAACTCGTGCAGCCCGGCGACACGATCATCATGGACGCCGGCACCACCGTCGTTCAAATGGCGTCACGCCTCGAAGCGATTCGGCCGCTTACGGTCGTCACCAACGCTCTCAATGTTGCCCTCGCGGTCGGGACAAGCACCGACGCACAGGTGATCCTGCTCGGCGGAACGCTGAGCCGGGAAGCTTCGAGCAGCGTAGGCCCGCTGACTGAACAAACCCTTGAGAATTTGACGGTCCAGAAACTTTTTCTCGGCACCCAGGCACTCGATTTGGAGGATGGCTTGACCGACACCACGCTCGAGATCGCCCAGGTCAAGCGGGCCATGATCAAGGCCGCCAAGCAGGTCATCCTGCTGGCTGACTCTTCAAAATGGAATCACACCGGCTTTATTAAAGTCGCGCAACTCGCCGAGATAGACGTTCTGATTTCGGACGAAAAACTTCCGGAGACGGCCCGCACCGCAATCGAGCGGTTCGGGATTCGGCTCATTCTCGCCTAAAGCGAGTCATGTAGTGACTTGGAGGGACGGGCTCTGTCCCGTCCGTGTTTCTAAGCGGGAAAGGTCTGCAACGAACTGCCCCCAAGGAATCGCGGACGACACAGAGGCATCGTCCCTCCAAGTCGCGATGTCGCAATGTGAATGACACGCTTTACTGAACGGAAAATTAGCAAACACGCCGTTGTAGCCGGGATCGGTGATCCCGGCCGCGCAGCGCCCTTGAAAGGTTCCACCGGGATCACCGATCCCGGCTACAACAGTTAGGAAGAAGCGGCATGCTCGCCCCGCAGGGTCTCCTCCAGCGTGCTGAGCAATTTTTCGCGCGAATGCGGTTTCATCAGGCAGGCGTTCAAGCCTAACGAACGAATCTGGGGTGAATCCAGATCTTCGTTTCTTCCAGTGGAGAGGATGATTTTTTGTTCCGGATTCAACTTGCGCAGCGCGCGCACGAGCATGAACCCGTCCATCACCGGCATGACGAGATCGGTCAGAACCAGATCGATTTCCTTCGGATGCTGGGCAAAAAGAGCAAGGGCCGAGATACCGTCCTCCGCCAGAAGCGGGGTGTAGCCCCAACGCTCGAGCAGACGTCTCGGCCGCCTCGCGGATATAAGGCTCGTCATCCACCACGAGGATTTTCTCGCCGTGACCATTTGCAACGAGAGCGGAATCTGGTGCGGCCGGTTCCGCAGTGGCGCTGGTCGCATTACTGGCCGGCAGGAAAACTTTGAAACTGGTGTGGCCCGGTTCGCTATAAACGTTTATGAATCCGTCATAGCTCTTGACGATCCCGATCACGGTGGAGAGGCCCAGACCGGTGCCTTTCCCGATTTCCTTGGTCGTAAAGAAGGGATCGAAAATCTTGTCGATGACGTGCCGGGGAATGCCTTTGCCGTTGTCCGTCACCTGAATCATGACATGCGGGCCGGGCCGCGCGCCCGCCATCATGCTGGCGTAATGTTCGTCGACGTTGAAATTCTCACTCGTTAGGCGAAGTGAGCCGCCTTCGGGCATGGCGTCCCGCGCGTTGACACAGAGGTTGAGCAAGACCTGCTGCAACTGCGTCGGGTCGGCTTCGATCATCCAGAGATCCTGCGGATATTTCGTGCGCAGGGTGATCGACTTTGGGAAGGTCTGCCCGGCAATTTTCGCCACTTCCTCAATGAGATGCGATGGCTGGACCAGAACGCGTTCGCCATCGGCGCCGCGCGCGAAAGTGACCATCTGTTTGACGAGATTGGCGCCGCGCTCCGCGCTGGCTTGCACGAGCGAGAGAAAAGCATCCTTTTCCTCCGTCGGCAGATCGGCTTTTAAAAGCGGAGAAACGAGGAGAATCGGTGCGAGGATATTGTTCAGATCGTGCGCCACACCCGACGCCAGTGTCCCGATACTTTCGAGTCGTTGCGAACGAAGGGCCTGAGCTTCGAGTTTTTTCTGCTCGGTGATATCGGTGTGAATGATGAGGACGGATTCCGGTTCGCCCCGTTCGTCGCGCACCAGCGTCCAGCGGGCGCTGACAATGATCTTGCGCCCATCTTTGCAGAGATGGGTCAGTTCTCCCCGCCAGTCACCCTTTTCCAGTAACGCCCGATTCGCTTCATCATAGGGGGCCGGATCTTCATAAAGCGTTTCGCGGACGTAACGGCCGCACATCTCGGCTGCGGTCCAACCATAGAGACGCTCGGCGCTTTGGTTCCACATCCGGATGGTTCCATCCAGATTGCGGACGGAAATGGCATCGGAAGCCAGGTTAATTAAACGGGCTTGTTGATGGAGCAGCCGCTCCCCCTGCCGCAGCTCGGTGAGGTCTTGCACCGTCCCCGCTATTTTCACAATCCGGCCGGTCCCATCACGCACCACGTCCGACTGCACATGCACAATGCGCTCTGACCCGTCGGGCCGGATAATGCGATGATCGATCCGGAAGGGCGCTCCGGTTCGCACTTGCTCAATATAAGTTTCGCGTGCCAGTTGCCGTTCGTCGGGGTGAAGCAGGTTGAGGAAAGTGTCGTGCGCCACCTTCGTCGTTGCCGGATCCAGCCCGAAAATGCGGAACGTTTCCTCTGACCAACGCGGTGGATGACTCGCCCGATCCTCGCGACTGATCACATCAAATTCCCAGCTGCCCATGCGCGCGACCCGTTGGGCGAGCGCGAGATTGGCTTCGCTTTGGCGAATTTTTTCGTCGGCCTCCTGTTGTTCGGTCACATCGGTCGCCACGACCATGCGCGCCGCATAGCCCGCAAAAGCGAGCGGGCTGGAATAAAGGGAAACGAAAATTGTCGAGCCGTCTTTGCGCAAATGCCGCCATCGACCGCGGAAGCCGGCGCCGTCGGCCTGGAGGAGCAGACCCTGAAACTTTTCCAGGTTGTCGACCGAGTGGATTTCGCGCGCCGTGCGGGCGAGAAACTCCTCGCGTGAATATCCATATTGCGCGATGGCCGCTTCGTTGACCTCGAGGAAGCGCAAGGTGGCTGTGTCGTAGACCCACATCGGCGTGGGGTTGGCGTCAAAGAGTTTCCGAAACTCATGTTCCGGCAGGTTCGGGACCGTCGTCGGCCGTTTCTGCGACAAAACACGCTTTCGCTTTGTCGGCTTTATCTCGCGGAGACGAGCGGCCCCACGGACGCGTGTCCGGCGAACCGTCTCCGCGACGGAGTTAACTTTTTTCATGAACGGAGTAGCCCACCTTTTGCCTCTTACTCTGTTGCTGTCGGAAAGCAGGATTTCGGCCAGTTGCTCGACTACAGCTCTTTCTGTAGCCGGGGGCGATGACCCCGGCAGGCGCCGTCGCTGAAATTGAACGGAATCAACGACGCAGCCTCCGACTTCCTCACGCGATCAGAACGCCGGCCGGGACCAGCGGTCCCGGCTACAGGCGAGCCAGAAATTCTTGCGCCCTTGCTTGGACTTTGCCTTTCGCTTCTGACAGGCTCGGCCCGTGCTCGCCAGAATTTACTCCGCCGCTGTTTATGGGGTGGATGCTTACGAAGTCGAAATCGAGGTCAACGCCGCCGGCGGCAACCCCAAGATCATCATCGTCGGTTTGCCCGACACGGCGGTGAAAGAAAGCCAGGACCGCGTCACGACTGCGATCAGCAATAGCGGTTACTACTGGCCGCGCGGACGGACGACGATCAATCTCGCGCCGGCCGACATCAAAAAAGAAGGACCGAGCTTCGATCTGCCGATCGCGCTCGGGATGATCGCCGCCGCTCAGGAGATCGAGGAAGATCTCTTCGCCGATTTTAGTTTCGTCGGAGAACTCGCGCTCAATGGCGCAGTCCGCGCGGTCAAGGGAGTTCTGCCGGTCGCGCTCGAAGCGCGGCGACGGGGCAAGCGCGCGATCATCGTTCCGGAAACGAACGCGCGTGAAGCGGCCATGGTCGAGGGCATCGAGATCTATGGCGTGCAGAACCTGCGGCAGGCGTTTCAGTTCGTTAGGGGCGAAACCCAATTGCAGCCGGTGCGCGGCGATCTCAGCCAGTTTTTCGCCAGCCATCAAAATTACGAGGTCGATTTCGCCGACGTCAAAGGCCAGGGTCACGTCAAACGCGCGGTCGAAGTCGCGGTCGCCGGCGGGCACAACATTCTCATGATCGGCCCGCCCGGCTCCGGCAAATCGATGCTCTCCAAACGCATCGCCACCATCATCCCGCCGATGGCGCTGGAGGAAGCGATCGAGACAACCAAGATCCATAGCATCGCGGGTCTGCTCACGCCGGAGCTTTCGTTTGTCGCGACCCGGCCCTTTCGTTCGCCGCATCACACCATCTCGGATGTGGGATTGTTAGGCGGCTCGGCCATTCCCGCGCCCGGCGAAGTGAGCCTCGCGCATCACGGCGTTCTCTTTCTTGACGAGCTGCCGGAGTTCAAACGCTCCACCCTTGAAGTCATGCGCCAGCCGTTGGAAGACGGCCGCGTCACGATCTCGCGCGCCGCGGGCACGATTACTTTTCCATCCGAGTTCATGTTGGTCGCGGCGATGAACCCCTGCCCTTGCGGCTACTTTGGCGACCTGAAACGCGAATGCCGCTGCAGCCCGGTGCAGGTGCAGCGTTATCGCCAGCGCATTTCCGGTCCGCTCCTCGATCGCATCGATCTCCATATCGAAGTGCCAGCGGTGGAATATCGCGACATCTCGAGCGAGCGGGCGGAAGAGCATTCCACTGCCATTCGTGGACGAGTCGGAGAGGCGCGCGAACGCCAACGCACTCGCTTTTCGTTCCGACAAAAAAACCACCTGCAATGCCCGCATGACAACGCGCGCGATCAAGGCGCATTGCAAACTGAGCGACGACTCCCAGGAACTAATCCGGATCGCGATGAGCGAGCTCAACCTGAGCGCCCGCGCCTACGATCGCATCCTGAAAGTCTCGCGCACCATTGCCGATCTGGCGGGTGCGGAATCGATTTCGCCCGAGCACGTGAGCGAAGCCATCCAGTATCGCACTTTCGACCGCACGCTCTGGGTCTAAGGACTACACAACACGCCTCGCCTTCATTCCTTGGCGGCTGTGCGACGCTTTGCACGAGCGAATGTCAACTCCTGCGCTTCGCAGAGCGAAGCGTCTGCAACGGCGTTGCGACCGCGCGCGAAGGCAGCGAGCTTTGACCGTGCAGGCCAAACGCAGCAGCCCCATCGCGTTGTGCGGCGCCGGACGAAAAACTGGAAAATGCCGCCGAACACGGTCTATGTCGGGCGGCCGACCGTCTGGGGTAATCCTTTCCAGGTCGGTTCGGAACTGATTGGCGGAGAAAAGCTCACGATCGCGAAATCGATCGCGCTCTACCGTCAGTATGCGCGCGACGCCTTCAACCTGCGCGATCTGCGCGCCTGTTTGCGCGGGAAAAATCTGGCCTGCTGGTGTCCGCTCGACCAACCCTGCCACGCTGACGTTCTGCTCGAAATGGCAAATTCGGCCTAACGAACTGCGGCGCGAGCTTCGTCCAACAGATGGTCGAGGACGGCCCGATCAAGAAATTTCCCGCCAACAATGACGGCGGCGATTTTTTTGGTGTTGGCGATATCGGCGAGTGGATCGGCCTCGAGCAAAACCAGTCGGCCATCGCTGCCGGGTTGGATCGTGCCCCAACCGCCTTCGCCGGCGGCCTCAAGGAATTGGGCGGGTTTGAGGTCGCGGCCTGCAGCGCCTGGAGTGGAGTGAAACCCACCTCGGTCAGCAACTGCAATTCGTCGTGCAGACTCGGCCCCGGGAAATTGAAGGGATCGAGCGAATCCGAACCGGCCATCATCTGCACGCCGGCGTCATGCATGGCGCGCGCGAGCTTCATGTCGTTTTGGAACTGAGCGAGATACCATTTCGCAACCTCGGGTGAGACTTGTTTTTCGATCTCGTTAGGCGCCCAGCTCTGGCGCAACGCCGGCGGCATATAAGCCAGGCCGGGCAGGTCGCCCTTCGCCGCCTCACGCTGCTGCGCGATCGTCCGCATCGCCACCAGCGTTGGCACGACCCAGGTCCGATTGCTAACGAATGTCTTCCAAAGCGTGTCGGCTTTTTCCTTGTTGAAACTTGCGTTCGCCTCGTCCCGCGCCGCCGCCGCGCCGGCGCTGTCCTTTTTCGCGCGCGCTTCGCTCGACTTCCGGCGCAATTCCTCTTCTCGCGCCGAACAGTCAAAGGTCAGGTTGCTATAAAAAATGTGTTCAATGCTTTTTTGACCGGCCGTCGAGGCTTCGCTCGCGCGAAGCGCATTCGGAACGTGGCCGACGAAAGTCATTCCCTCTTTTTTCGATTCGGCCGCGATGGCGAAATAACGTTTCGCGATCGAGCCGCGACAGCACCTTGATGAAATCCGCGCCCTTCGCTTTCAAATCGCGGACCGCCGCGCGGCCTTCGTTAGGCGAAGAAATCGCCCAGCATTGCCGGCGGATCCGATTTTCCGCCGTCCAACATCGGTCCCGGACAATAGATCCGTGGCCCAATCAGTTTGCCGTCAGCGATTTCCTTGCGCCAGCTTTGCAGCGCCGCGAGATCCCCGCCCATGTCGCGCACCGTTGTCACGCCGTTGGCGATGAGGAGCGGCAGGAGAGTCGCCTTACTCCATTTGGGATCAGCCGTCACGCCAGCGATGTGCACGTGCATGTCGCACAAACCCGGGATGAGAAATTTGCCGCGACCATCGATGACCTGCGCTCCGGCCGGTGGCACGGATTGGTCAACGCTCACGATCCGATTCCCCGAGATCAGCACCGTGCGGTCGGGCCGCGCCTTCGCGTCGGTCGCGTCAATCACCGTCACGTGGAGGAGAGCAATCGATTCTGCGGCCGCCAGGACGGGCTCCAAAGCGCAAAAACAGAGGGCGACGATGGCCAGCCAAACGCTCGAGCCTGCCTAACGAACATAGGTCACCATACCGGTTCGCATCAATTCCATGGAAGCAAATAGCGCGCTCCAGATTAGCTGAGGCCACACCGGCCGAGGCAAGACATAAAACCGACATTAACGGCTGCGGCTGGATCCACTCGCGCCTCTGCATCAATCCATCTCACGGCAAAGAATACAATTCTTTCTGCGACCTTTCCTCAGCAGCTGACCTCGGAATAGACGACTCGCTGTCGATCTCAGTTAAGGACGAAGTTTTCGACGTGATCTCGACTCCCGTTAGGTTTTCGCGCCTCGAACTGCAGTTACCGAGCAGGAGAGCGCCATTTTCGTCATGCAACTCGAGCCTCGGGTCAGCCAAACCATTCGTGACCGAGAGAGACGGCCCGAGCGCGCAAATTGGCACGTTGGTTGAGAAGGGAGCCTATGGTCAAGGGGCAAGAGCGAAAACTTCAACCAAGGCGACGCCGGTCGTTCCATTGACGCCACTCACAATCGCGGTGTAGGCGATGCCGGTGACGCTCGACGGCAACGTCGCGACGATCGCCGATTCCATGTCGTTTGTTGGCGGCACACCGCTGTCAATGATCGCCTGTTTATCGGGGCTATCCTGCCAGCTGTCATTCGAAGCCAGGAGCGCACCGTTGCTGTCACGCAATTCCAACATCGGATCCGCCAAAGCTCCCACCACCGGAGGAACGGCGTCGGCCAGCGAAGGTCCGATCGCTCGCACGATCACCTTTTGCGGATCGGGCCCCAGGACGATGAAGCCGCCGATCATCACATTGTCGACCGTCTGCACGAAGCCGCGGGTGGAGATATTGGCCAGCTTGGAATCCACCGCTCGATCGAGATCAAATGCCTCGACCAGCGCAATGCCAGTGCTGTTGTTCACCCCGCGGACAATTGCGGTGTAGCCGGTGGAGTTCGCCGGCAAAGTCGCAACAATCGCCGATTCCAGGTCGCTTGTTGGTTGCACGGTGCTGGCGATAATCTCCGCTTCCTGCGTGCTCCGCCAATCGTCATTCGACGCAATCAGGCCACCCGGGCCATCGAGTTCAAGGGTCGGATTTTCCAGCTTACCCGGCAGCGGCACCCCGTTGACGTTGAGCGACGGTCCGATCGCCCGCACGATCACCTTTTTCGGCTGCGTGCCGGTCACGATGAAACCGCCGATGAGGACATTGTCGCCGGTCTGCACAGCCAGTCGCGTCGAGATGTTGCCGAGAACCGTCCCAGGAAAGGGGGTTGGGGTAGGTGTTGGCGTCGAATTAGGTGTCATCACTGTAAAACTGCCGATATTGCCGGCCGCGACGGGGTTGCCGATGCCGTCGCGGACCGCATTCGCCTGCATCACCACGTTGTATGTGCCGTTGTCGGCGAAATCCCAACTACCGCCTGGCGGGACGATCGAATAGGTCGCGATCCGCGGTGTGCCATTGAGTGTTGAAGTTCACGCTGACAAATGCGGCCGCAACGTCGAAACCACCCGGGCCGGTCACGCGCACGTCGTTGTCGCCGAGGGTATGGACGTCAATTTCTCCATCGTCGGCATAAAGGACGGTGAAAGAATACAACGTGCCGCCAGCGGTAGTGACATTTGTGGTCGTCGCGACGGCGGTGGGATCCTCCGCCTTGCTCGTCGCGGGCATAATCGACGATCGCGACGAACACCAACGGAAGAAGATACGGTTGTCCTCATTTTGTTTTGTCAGAGCATCACGACATGGCGCTCGATAGGGAGGCACCGCTTCTTCCCGTCTATTGAAACCGCGTCCCCGCCCACATCCCGCAAAACGAGAAGAGCAGATTACCGCCGGCGTCGTAGACATCGACTTTCGTGTCGGCGGTGAAGGTAGCGCCGCCGGTCGCGAGCGTCACCGTAGCGGTAATTTCACCTCTTCCGGTGAAAGCGCCAGTCTCATCATAGCCGTAGGACACGTCGCGCACTGTGTAACTGTGTGTGCCTGGCAGACGCGACCAATTGCCATGCTCCGTAGTGACCAGTCCTGGCGTGTCGCCGGGCGCGAGACCATCGGCATTAAGTGTCCCGCCTCGATTGACGGTCATCAAAGTCGGAAAGTCCGGGTTCAGCCGATTCCCGGTGACACAATCCACCCCGTGCCTGAGCACCTGCCACGTGCCCACGATCGGTTGGTTTTCGGTTGACGCTGCTGACTGTTTGCCCTGACCGCAGACCAGGGAAGTTGTCGCGGCCAAAGCGGCCGCGATGACTACAATTTGCTTTCTTAAACGCATTTCATTCTCCTTTTAGTTGAGCTTGTTTCGCTGCTTTATCGGCGCCCCCCTTGGCCTTCCTCCACAAACGTGGATGAGCGGCGGTCGAGCTGACGCGTCCACCGTGATAAACGGGAAACGCCCGTCAAAGTGATCATCCGATCCAAAATTTTTTCGCGGGCTTTCGAGGCGAGAAAAGTTGTAAAGTGAAAGCAGACGACGACCGCTCATGGATTCCTCTTCAACCTCCGCCCCCGAAAAAGTGACTCAGCTTTTGACCGACTGGCGTGACGGGAACGCCGCCGCCCTCACTGAACTCACACCGCTGGTTTACGAAGACCTGCGGCGCCTCGCCCATCATTATATGAGCGGCCAGCGCCCCGATCACACCCTCCAGGCCACGGCGCTGGTAAACGAGGCTTATCTGCGCATGGCCGATCAAACCAATCCGAGCTGGCAAAACCGCGCCCACTTCTTCGCTGTCGCCGCACGTGCCATGCGCCACATTCTGGTCGATTACGCCAGAAGATATCGCTCGCAAAAGCGAGGCGGAGGCGCGGTCAAGGTTGAGTTGGAGGAGGCCGCGCTCGTCTCGGCGGGACAAGCAACGGAGATTGTTGATTTACACGACGCGCTGGAGAATCTGGCCGCACTCGACGCAAGAAAGGCGGAAGTGGTCGAGCTAAAGTACTTCGGCGGGCTTAACTACGATGAGATCGCCGAAGTGCTCAAGATTTCACCCATCACGGTCAGACGTGACTGGGAATTTGCCAGGACCTGGCTCTATACGCGATTGCAGAGCGCGAACTGAATACAGTTAAACTCCTGCCAGCCGATTGAAGGCTGGGAGTGGATATGACGCCGGCGCGCCTACGTAGAACCGAAGAAATCTTTTATTCGGCGTTGGATCGAGAGCCCGACCAGATCGGCGTATTTTTGGACACGGCCTGCCAGGGTGATGAACTTTTGCGCGCTGAAGTCGAAGCACTTCTCGCTGCCTATCAACCGGCACACAGCTTCATAGAGACTTCCGCGGTTGGTCTCGCCGCGAAGATTCTTGAAAAGCACACCCGATTTGCGAGTCGGCCTGAGAATGGGCCACTACCAGCTTTGTGAACGGATCGGCACTGGCGGGATGGGTGAGGTTTATCTGGCCACCGACATTACAGCGGGTCGCAAGGCTGCGCTTAAACTACTGCCGACGCGCTTTACCGGGGATGCGGAGCGTGTGCAGCGCTTCGAGCAGGAGGCGCGGGCGGTGGTTGCGCTCAATCATCCAAACATCCTCACCGTCTATGAGATCGGGGAACATGATTCGACTCACTACATTGCAAGTGAACTAATTGACGGGGAAACGCTGCGCCAACGTCTCGCGCGCGCTCCGATGGAAGCACATGAAGCGCTCGACGTCGCAATCCAGGTCGCGACTGCGCTCGCGGCCGCCCACCAAGCGGGCATTGTCCACCGCGACATCAAACCGGAGAACATCATGCTGCGGCCTGATGGATACGTGAAAGTACTCGACTTCGGGATTGCGAAGCTGGCCGAACAGGAAGTGCCAGTGACGATGGCGCAAGAAGAAGCGTCGCTACTGGTCGAGACCAACATGGGGCCGATCCTGGGAACGGTCCGTTACATGTCGCCGGAACAGGCGCGCGGCGCGCCGGTTGATCAGCGGACCGATGTCTGGAGTCTCGGCGTGGTGCTTTACGAAATGCTAGCCGGTCGGGCGCCGTTCACCGGCGAGACACCAAGAGAGACAATGGCGTCAATCCTAGGAACAGAACCGCCCCTGCTGGCGAGTTTCATCACGCAAACTCCGGCCGAACTTCAGCCGATTGTCAGCAAGGCGCTGCGCAAAGAGCGCGAGGAAAGGTACCAGAGCGCTAACGAACTGCTTCAGGCTCTAAAGAGTCTCCGTCGCAGGATGGAATTGAAGGATGAGTTGGCGCGCTCGACTGCGGCTCCCTCATGGCGGAGCTGGATACGATCGCCCGCCACGCTGGTGCTAGCAGCCCTGGTAGCTGCTCTGACGCTGGCGATTCCATTCTACTGGCATCGAAACCTTCCGACGGGACCAATCCTGGAGAAGAGCATTGCCGTTTTGCCCTTTGAAAACTTCAGTGACAACAAAGAAAACTCCTACTTCGCGGCCGGGATCCAGGACGACGTACTGACGAGCCTCGCGCAGATTCACGACTTGAAAGTCATCAGCCGCACGAGCGTGATGGCTTATCAAAAACCCGACGGGCGCAATATGCGGGAGATCGCCCGGGCGCTGGGCGTGGCGAATGTGCTCGAAGGAAGCGTCCGGCGCGCGGGCAACCGCGTGCTCGTCAACGTGCAGCTGATCGACGCGCGCAACGACCAGCATCTCTGGGCGGAGCGCTACGACCGCACCGTCGCCGATTCGATCGGCCTTCAGGGCGAGCTGGCCACACAGATCGCGGCCGCTCTGAAAACGACACTCGCGCCAGAAGAAATGGCGCGCTTTGCTGCCAAACCGACCGCTAACTCACAGGCCTACGTGCTTTACCTGACAGCACTCGGAAAGGAAGCAACAGATGAGAGTCGCGGCGGAGCAGCTTTATGTGCAGGCCACGGCGGTTGATCCCACCTTCGCATTAGCTTATGCGCGAGCCTCCCTTACTCAATAGCTGGTTCGCAAGCTCTGGCAATTACCGGGAGCGGACGGCGAAAGCCCGCGCCCAGGCGGAGGAGGCCCTGCGGCTATCGCCAACCCTCGGCGAAGCTCACATGGCCCTCGGCCTTTGTCTCTATTTGGGCGAGAAGAATTACGACGCAGCTCTTAAGGAGTTCGAGGTCGCCGCGGCGGCTTCTCCCAATAACGCCAAGATCTATGATTACGTTGGTGGCATCTATCGGCGGCAGGGACGCTGGCGCGAAGCGGTAGCCAGCTACGAACGCGCTCTCTCCCTCGACCCTCGCAATGCCTCTATCGCTCATTTCGCCGGCAACAATTACCTTTATGTGCGGGACTGGGCGGCCGCTGCTGCCTGTTATACTCACGCGCTGGAAATCAACCCCGATTCCGTCGCGGCCAGGATCGGCCTTGCTTGCCTCGAAGTGTTTCGGAACGCCAATCCCGCCGCGGGCAGACGCATTCTGCAAAACATTCCAGCCAGCCTTGATTCTGATGGAGACGGTGGCTTTAACGCGCTGGGACATGGCCATGCTGGAGCGCGACTATGCCGCCGCGGAGAAGATTTTGAGCGATCTGCCTTTGGAAGTTTTTAAGACGAGCATTACCCCGAAAACATATTACCAGGGCCGGACCGCCCTTGCCCGCGGCGACAACGAATCGGCCCAGCGTTACTTTGCAGCGACGATACCAGCTCTCGAAAAGTGGGTGCGCGATGACCCCGACGATCCGGAGCGCCACGCTTTAATCGGATTGCTCTATGCCTACATGCATAGAAATGAGGATGCCATCCGGGAAGCTCGTCGGGCGGTCGAACTCGAGCCCGAAAGCCAGGACGCATTTCACGGCGCGATGTGCGCGGCCAATCTGGCAATGGTGTATGCACTTATTGGCGAACAGGACCCGGCGATCACACTGATCGAGCGTCTGCTTTCCACTCCCGGTCCGTTCCCGGGGTCGGGGACTGATCTTCCATCCGACATTACGCTGGCCGACCTGCGTCTGCGCTGGGAGTGGGACTCGCTGCGCAGCAATCCGCGTTTCCAGAAAATCCTCGCCGCACCGGAGCCGAAGACTGTCCTTGGACGATAGTGCAGGCAATACCCGCGGCGCCAAAAAAAAGACCCCCTAACGTTGGAAGGCTAACTGATCATGTAACTGTGGGCTTGGAAGCAGGACGCCACCACTGCAAAGGCTGCCAGCGCAGAACCTTTGCAGTGATGGAAAGACTGTTCGGGCGGAATTCTAGCGGGAACTCACGGTGTCATTATCGTTTCATGTTTCCCGGCTTGCGCTGGCTCAAGCCGATTCGTCTTTATTCGAACCGCGTTCCGGCAGCGGTGGCGCAGCCAGTGCCGATCAGGTTGCCGTTGGCATCGAAAATTTCGATCGCAGAACTCGTGGTAAAATCATTGCCGCTGGCTCCGAGGACCAAGGCAGCGGTAATTTTCTGCGAGCCGATGAAAAGGCCAGTCGAGTCATAGCGATAGAATATGAATTTGAACGAGTAATTTAGGCCGCCTTCGCGCTGCCAGGTTCCGTGGCCGGGGCTGCGCAGGGCCGGAGTCTGCATAACAAGGGGACTGATGCCGTATTCCGACATGGTGCCGCCTTTGTTAAAGGTGAACAGACCGTTAAAAGGGGGAGCGAGCGGGTTGCCAGTTACACAATCGACGGGTGTAACCATCGTTTTCCAGACGCCTCCGATTATTGGGTTCGACGATGGGTTTTCTTCAGCCGCTCGAGCGGAAGCGAAGGAAAGCGCGGTCAAAGCCGCAATCGCCAGCAAGACGCTGCTGGATATTAGTTTTGAGATTCTTGTCTTCATATTTGTTGGTTCTCTTTCTTTTTTTAATATTGTTAATTTGCCTTTCATTGAGACAAACCTTCATACCAGTTTCTAACGAAACGCTCGGACGAAGTTCCGGATTCATTTGTCCCGGCCCCGGATTTGGTGCGGCGAGCGGTAGTTTTCGCTTGTCTGGAAGGCAGAGAACGATCACTCTGTTTTCAGGGAACCAGAGAGGGGCAAAATGCAGGAATCATCAAGCGAACCCCGCGTCTTTGCCACCACCCGCTGGAGCCTGGTTCTGATCGGCGCCCAGCTTGAGAGCGGCGAGCAACAAGCCCGCGAAGCGCTGACCGAACTCTGCCGGACCTACTGGCGCCCGATCTTCTCCTATGTCTGCCGGCGCGGCTATTCGAGCGAGGACGCCCAGGATTTAACCCAGGATTTTTTTCTCATGATCCTGGAAACTAACTGGCTCCGGCACGCTGACGAGAGCCGTGGCCGGTTCCGTTCGTTTCTCCTCAAGTCACTGCAGAATTTTCTCGGCCACACCGTGGAACGAAGGCAGGCCCGCAAGCGTGGCGGCGACGTGCAATTTGTCTCCTGGGATGAGTGGATGGCGGAAGCGCCCTCGGAGTTATCGATCGCGGCGCAAACCCCGGACTCGTCGCCGCCGGAGCAGCTATTCGATTTGCGCTGGGCGACGACCGTTGTCGAGCAGGCCTTGGGGCGACTGCGGGAAGAATGCGAAGCCAAAGGACGCCTCCGGCTTTTCGAAACACTGAGCAAGCATCTCAATGCCGAGCGCAGCGAACTATCGTACGCCGATCTAGCCACCAGCCTCGGAATTGCAGAGACAATGGTGAAGAAACAACTCCACAATCTGCGACAACGTTACCGATGGCTCCTGCGTGATGAAGTGGCGCATACGGTTCAAAACCCGGCGGACGTGGATGACGAGATCCGACATCTTTGCGCCACGCTCGCGGCCGGAACCTAAGGTTTCCTTAGAGTTAGATTCAACGCTCAGCACGTTGTCCTTTCGATTTCAGTGACGAAGAGCACGCCGGTTCTGTCTCGACAACAGAACCGGCGCTTTGTAGTTGTTAGGCGAGCAAGTTTTTTAACGCTGCCGCGCAGCTAACTAGTCAAACCAGGCAACGAGACTGGCAGGCAGTCGTTGCGTGGCTTCACTCTGCGGCGTCTTGATGCGGCACCCTCGTTGCTACTCCTTCAAAGACGGCCGGGACTGCTTCTGGTCCCGTCATGATCATCCACAGCTGTCTGCCCTTCGCGTCGACGAAGGTATCAAAGCTTGGACCGGCATCGAATGTGATTGTCCCGGTGCAATCCGCTGCGACGGTATAGGATCCTGTTGATCCGAAGGTCCGGATAATAAGTCCGTTTAGACTGACGGTGGAGAACGGGCTCGTGAGCGTTCCATCGCCGTTGAAATCGATGCCTTCGACAATGGCTTTTGGTTGCGCAACTCCCGCGACGATGTTGTATCCGCTCGTCGCGAATATATAGGAGGCATGCAGAGTCTGCACGCCACAAGGTGGTGGAACCTTCTGCGCTCGCGCGATTTCTGGTGTGCTGACCGTCATTGCCACAGCGATCAGGCTGACCAACGCGCAGGCGAAGAATAAGGAGCTCGTAATCTTTCTTAGTCTTGTTTTCATAATTGCCGATTCTTTCTTTGTTAGGTTTAGTGTTTTTCTTTCACTAAGGTTCTAACGAAATGGCGCCGGTAAGTTCCGGTCGAAGTTTGTCCTTGCCTGTGGTTGATCTTGTAAATCGGGGTTAATTCAGGCCATTCTTTCCCGGTGAATCCGACGCCGGATGGCGCCGCGCTTCCCCTTCACCCATGAAAACCTTCGCGGACTCGCCAGACCGGCCCGCGGACCCGCTCGAGAGAACCAGCCAATGCGGAGAGTGCGGCGCGACCACGCGCGTTGGCCAGGGTCTGTGCGCAAATTGTCTTCTTCGTCAGGGATTGGAAGCCGATGGTGAGGCCTCAGCGGAGGCTTTCGAGAAGGTCCTCGCGGAAGCACAAGTGCCGGACCAACACTGGCGCCTCGGCAACTACGAAATCCTGGAAGAAATCGGGCGCGGCGGGATGGGCGTCATTTACCGGGCACGGCAACGTCACTCAGGACGCATTGTCGCGCTCAAGCGGGTCCTGGCTTACAACGCGGACTCACACGAGACTCTCGTTAGGTTTCGACGTGAAACGGAAGCCGCGGCGAAGCTCGATCATCCCAATATCCTCCCCATTTACGAGATCGGCGAGAGCGACGATGGCATGCCTTTCTTCAGTATGAAATATGCGATCGGCGGTAGTCTGCGGGCCGCCGCGGCTGGGTTGCAGGGTCGGCCTAACGAGTGCGTGAAGCTGATCGCAAAAGTCGCGCGCGCGATCGATTATGCGCATGGCGAAGGCATTCTCCATCGCGACCTCCAGCCGGGAAACGTTCTCCTCGACTCCCGCGGCGAACCGCTCGTGAGCGATTTTGGCCTCGCCAAATGGATGAGCGCGGAGAGCGACCTGACCAAAAGCCTGACGAGCTTTGGAACCCCTGGCTACATTGCGCCGGAGCAGGCGGAGAGCGCGGCCGGCGAACTCACTCCAGCGGCGGATGTTTATGGCCTCGGCGCGATCTTCTTTTACCTCCTCGCCCATCGCCCGCCTTTCGTCGGCACAAATGTTCTCTCTGTTATCCGGCAGGCTGCAGCGAGTCCGGCTCCGAAGCTGCGTTCACTCGCGCCGTTGCTCGATCGCGAGCTGGAAACGATTTGTGCACGCTGTCTCGAGCGGGAACCGTCAGCGCGTTACCAATCCGCGGGAGATTTGGCTGAGGACTTGGAGCGCTGGCTCGAAGGACGACCGATTCTAGCCCGCCCCGTCCCGCTGGCCGCGCGCGCCTGGCGCTGGTCGCGGCGCAACCCGATCCTGGCCAGCGCAGCCGTGATTTGCTTGTCGTTAGGCGCGACGGTTTTTTGGCTACTCTCGAAGGAAGTCGCCGCTCCGCCAATGGCTTCGCCGCCCGGGAAAAGCATCGCGGTCCTGCCCTTCAAGAACCTGAGCAACGACAAAGAGAACGCCTACTTCGCGACGGGCATCCAGGATGAGATTCTCTCCGACCTGGCGAAAATCGCCGACCTCAAAGTAATCAGTCGCACCTCGACCTCACCTTACGAAAGCGGCAAGCCGCGCAATTCGCGGCAGATCGGACAGGAGCTTGGCGTCGCACATCTTTTGGAAGGCAGTGTGCAACGGGCGGGCAATCATCTGCGAATCAACGCGCAGCTCATCAACACCCGCACCGATGCCCATCTCTGGGCGCAAACCTACGATCGCGACGTGGCTGATGTCTTTGCCATCCAAAGTGAAATCGCCCAGACGATCGCCGGGCAACTCGAGGCCAAAATCTCCGCGAGCGAAAAAGCCGCCGTCGCACATCCGCCCACGCGCGACCTGGTCGCCAACGATCTTTACCTGAAAGCAATCGCCATATTGCAGACCGCCGAGTCCGGGAGCGAGCGTGAAGCGATAAGGTTACTCGAGCAGGCCGTGGCACGTGATCCTCGCTTTCTCCGGGCGTATTGCGCGCTCGCTCGTGCGCATCTTTCTCTTTATGAAGGTGAGGATCACACTCCCGCGCGTCTTCAAACCGAGACCGCGTTGATTGAGAAGGCGGCTCAGCTCCAGGCCGATGCCGGTGAAGTGCACCTTGTCCGGGCTCGATACCTCTACCGGGGCCTGCGCGATTACGATCATGCGCGCGTTGAGCTAGAGCTTGCCCGCCGCACCTTGCCTAACGATGCCACGATTTATTATGAGACCGCGATGGTGGACGTGCGCCAGGGCCGCTGGACGGAGGCGTTGCGGAATTTTGAACGCGCGGTCGAGCTGGATCCACGCAACCTGGAATATCTCACAGCTACCGCCGATATCTGCTACAGCATGCGTCGCTATAGCGAGGCTGTTCGATTTGGCCGCCGCGCCCTTGCCCTCTCGCCGCACGATAACAGGCTCCGAATCTTCCTCGCCGCTCAACCGTTGGCCGAGCGTGCAGACATCCGGCCATGGCGCAACGAGCTTTATGCCATTGTCTCCGAAAACCCGGGCGTCGCTCCAAGTATTTCCGAGGATTTATGGAATTGCGCCATGCTTGAGCGCGATGTCGCCGCCGCGGAGCGTGCACTGGCGACAATCCCACCAGAGGGATTCCAGGGCTATTTTGGCTTTGTTTCGCCGCGGGAATGGTACGTGGGTTATACCGCCCGCATATTCGACCGCCCCGAGACGGCCCGCTCAGCCTTTACCGCAGCGCGCGCCATCCTGGAAAAGCAACTGCGCGAAAACCCCGATAATGCGCTCACCTGGACTTTCCTCGGCCAAGTAAAAGCAGCTCTCGGCGAAAAGCAGGAGGCGATCGAAGCCGGCCAGCGCGCCTGCGAGCTCTGGCCTTTATCCAGAGAGCCGCGCTGGGGCCTTAGAGCTCTCCGATATCTCGCGATGATTTATGCCTGGGTCGGCGAAAAAGACCTGGCCCTGCAACAACTGAGCTTGTATGCGGGGCAACCTTTCTTTGTTGATTACGGCGAATTGAAACTTGATCCCGATTGGGACCCGCTGCGCGGCGATCCGCGCTTCGAAAAACTCGTCGCTTCACTTGCGCCGAAGGATTAGTTGCAAGAGCCTATCTGGCTTTGTTGAAAAGCCTGCATTTGTAAAACTGCTGTAGCCCGAATGCTTTCGAGCTGTCTCAGCGGAAGAGGAAGTGCGCTGAGGACAGCGCACGCTACAACGCGTGTTGGTCGTGCTTTTCAACAAAGCATCTCATAAATAGCGCTGTCATTCTGAGCGGAGCGAAGCCGTAACGCAGCCGGAGGCGAGGCCGGGCTTTCCATCTCTGATCATTTCCGGTGGCGAACGCACGGGCGGAGGGAAAATAGTCAGAGCCTTCGCTCCGCTCAGGATGACAACCTTTTTGGATTTATAAGATGGCTTGGGTTCTGGAGTCGCGGGCGTCCATCCGAATTAAAAACCTTTGCCAAATGCTCTCAATCCTCCGAGTTTCGACGGTGGTGGAGATGATGGAAGTTTAGCGATATGCCTTTGCCTTCTCCGCAGGAAGTTACCCGGCTCCTGGCGCACTGGCGTGAGGGTGATGACGGCGCTCTCACCCAACTCACGCCGCTCGTCTATGAGGATCTACGGCGCCTTGCTCACCATTACATGAGCGGACAGCGTCCAGATCACACCCTGCAAACGACGGCCCTGGTTCATGAGGCATATCTGCGCCTGGCTGATCAAACCAACCCAAGCTGGGAAACCCGCGCCCACTTCTTCGCCGTCGCAGCCCGGGCCATGCGCCAGATTCTGGTTAACTACGCCAAGAGCTATCGCTCCCAAAAACGCGGGGGCGGCGCACTCAAGGTGGAATTGGACGAAGCCGCGCTTGTCTCTCCTGGGGCAATCGAGGGAGATCGTCGAGCTTCACGAAGCACTCGAGAGACTGGCCACGCTCGACGCGAGAAAGGCAGAAGTAGTCGAACTGAAATACTTCGGCGGGCTCAACTATGATGAGATCGCAGAGGTGCTCAAGATTTCGCGCTATCACAGTCCGGCGAGACTGGGAATTTGCCAAGGCCTGGCTCTATACGGAATTGCACAGCGCGGACTAACCATGGTTCACATCGACCGGGGTCACCGACCCCGGCTACAACCTGCAAGCAGACGAGCTCGGCGAAGTGATTCGCCGAGCCCGCGCTTGACTGCTTTTGATCAATCGACTACCCGCGTCGCGATTTCGCTGGTGCAGAAGCTGACAAGCACGTTGCCATTCACGTCAACGATCTCGACCGTGCCAGTCGGCAGTATAACTATTCCCGTCCGCCGCGAGCTGGATATTTCGGGTGATCTTGGCTTCTCCGGACCAGGTGCCGTCGGTGGTGTTGAAGGTGTAGATCTGAAAGGGCGCCGAGTAGCTTCCCCCGCCGTTGTATTGCCAGGTTCCGAAGCCAGGGCCGGCCCCGCCAAACGGTTGGTTATCCGTGCTCGTAAGGGTGCCGCCCTGATGAAACATCTGATATGCCTCAAAGGTCTTAATGACGACGCCCGCGCAATTGGTCGCGGTGACCTGTGACTCAAACAGGCCGACGAGTCGCACCCCGTGATTTTGTGGTGATTGGCTCCCGGCGCTTGCTGAAGTTGCCAGGAATGTGCAAGTGAGCAGCGCCATCAGCCCGAGGGCGGACGTGGTTGCTCCGAGGATGGTTTTCTTGTTCATGCTTTTCATTTCTTGTTCTTTCTATTGGTTGTTTTGTTGGTTCTGCCTTTCACCGCCATAAACAAGAAATGCCGGGCAAAGTGATCATCCGAATTGGAAAAAGTTTGATCTGAGGAAAAAATTGCCAATGTGACCCTAGTCGGAATTGCTCAGCGTGAACCAGGCAACGCATTGAAACATGGTTGTAGCCCGCCTGAGGCGGGCGTTGACTCCGGCCGAAGCGAAACGTGGCCACGCACCAGATCAGCGCGGGTCAACGCCCGCAGTTACAACTTGGATCCGCTGCGATTCGTTCTCGGAGCGTCATCCCCGGCTCGACAGGAGTCTCGCCCTACCAAGAACTGCCTCCACGACAAGGACGATTTGGGCGCTGATACTGTCTAAACGCTTTCTCGCCGCCCCGGCTCCAATAACCTTCTGGTATCTTATCAAATACGAGGATACGATGCCCTTCATCCCTGGTGGTTTCGGAGACTCGGGTGAATATGACGCCGGCGCGGCTACAAACGATCGAGGGAATCTTTCATTCGGCGCTGGCTCAGCGACCCGATGAGTTAGGCGCATTCCTCGACACCGCCTGCGCGGGGGATGCGCTTTTGCGGATTAACGTCGAAACCCTTCTCCAATCACATCAACGAGCCCGCAGTTTCATTGAGACGCCGGTGGTTGGCTTCGCCGCAAAGATTTTGAGAGTGAGCTGCCTGATTTGCTCGTTGGCCAGAGGATCGGCCATTACGAGCTGGCGGAGCGCATCGGTGCCGGGGGGATGGGCGAGGTCTATCTCGCCACCGATGTGACAGCGGGCCGGAAGGCTGCGCTGAAACTCCTCCCGTCGCGTTTTACCGGCGATGTGGAGCGCCTGAAACGATTTGCACAGGAAGCGCGCACGGTAGTTGCGCTTAATCATCCAAATATCGTTACGATCTACGAGATCGGCGAAGATCGCTCGACTCACTATATCGCGAGTGAACTGATCGACGGCGAGAACCTGCGTCAACGCCTTGAACGCGGGCCGATGGAAATGGAGGAAGCCCTCGATGTGGCGATCCAGGTAGCAGGTGCGCTCGTCGCGGCGCACCAGGCAGGGATTGTTCATCGCGATATCAAGCCGGAGAACATCATGCTGCGGCCCGACGGTTATGTGAAGGTGCTCGACTTTGGCATCGCCAAGCTGACCGAGCAGCCGATGCCGCTTGTGATCACGGATGAAAACCTCGGGGCGGACATGGTCCTTCACACCCGACTCGGCTCGATCGTCGGCACCGTCCGGTATATGTCGCCGGAACAGGCACGCGGCGAACCGGTGCGAGAGCAAAGCGACATTTGGAGTCTCGGGACCGTCCTCTATGAGATGCTGGCCAGGTGCGCACCGTTTGCCGGTGACAGCGCGACCGAAGTAATACAAGCCATCCTGACCGTCGAACCGCCTCCCCTTCCCTGCCCCGAGACAAATATATCGGCCGAACTTCAAAAGATCGTCATCAGAGATCCTGCGGAAAGAGCCTAACGAGCGTTACTCCAGCGCGAGGGAACTGATGGATGCCCTCAAGGCCGTCCGACACCGGATGGAGATGACCGCGGACTCACAAAGTCTGACAGCCAAGCCCACGGCGCTTTCTTGGCTTCGCTCGCGCGCGGCGATCGCAGCGGCGATTGCGGTGGTCCTCGCGTTTTAGTCGTTGCTCGGCGCGGGCTTCCGTACTTACTGGCATCGGGGAATTCAAACCACGTCCCGGCGCCGGAGAAAAGCATCGCGGTCCTTCCTTTCGAGAACCTGAGCGAAGGCAAAGGAAGACGCATCCTTCGCGGCCGGGATTCAAGATGACATCCTGACGAGCCTTGCGCAGATACACGATTTGAAAGTCATCAGCCGCACCAGTGTGATGGCTTATCAAAAACACAGCCGGGGCAATGTGCGTGAGATCGGCCGGGCGCTGGATGTGGCGAACTTCTCGAAGGGAGCATACGCCGCACGGGCAACCGCGTGCTGGTCAACGTCCAACTGATCGACGCGCGCAACGATCGGCACCTTTGGGCGGAACGTTACGACCGCACCGTCGCCGATTCGATCGGCCTTCAAGGAGAGTTGGCCATGCAGATCGCCGCCGCTCTCAAAGCGACACTCGCGCCAGAAGAAAAAGCCCGTCTCTCTGTCGAGCCCACCACTAACTCTGAAGCCTATGTGCTTTACCTCACTGCACTCGGAAAGAATGACGATGACGATTGATATGATGGCGGCCGAACAGCTTTGTGTACAGGCGACGGCGATTGATCCCAAATTCGCGCTCGCCTACGCGCACGCTTCCCTTCTTAACAGCGACCTGGCAAGCGAGTATGATGATCATGGCGACCGGAAGGCAAAAGCGCGCGCCCAGGCCGAGGAAGCTTTACGCTTATCGCCGGACTTGGGCGAAGCTCATATGGCTCGCGGCCTTTGCCTTTACTTAGTAGACAAAAACTACAATGCAGCTCTGAAGGAGTTCGAGATCGCCGCCGCGCGTTCTCCTAATAACGCTGAGGTCTACGCCCATATTGGTATTATCTACCGGCGGCAGGGACGCTGGCGCGACTCGTTAGTTACTATCGACCGCGCGCAATCCCTCGATCCTCGAAATGCCGAGGTCGCATTCCACGCCGCGCTCAATTATTACTTTGTGCGGGATTGGGCGACGGCCGCCGCCAGATTCCATCACACGCTGGAGCTGTGAGCCGAAGCATGGGAGCTGCTCAAGATTCTTCTTGCCTGCTTGACGTTCTACCAGCAAGGCGATCCGGTATCGGCCGAGAAAATCTTGCAAGACATGCCGATTGGACCAGAAGGGGCCGCGGTCCTGGCGCGCTGGGACCTGGCGATGCTGCAGCGCGACTATGCCAGAGCAGAAAAGATTTTCGGCGAATTCGCCGGCGGAATATTTTTTTCAAACCAAAGGTTGTCCCAAAACATTCTTCCTCGGCCGGACCGCTCTCGCTCGCGGCGACCGCGACACGGCACAGCGTTATTTTGCTGCGGCGTGCCCGCGATCGAAGAGTACCTGCGGGACGATCCGGGCGATCCCGGCCGCCACGCTGACCTCGGATTACTCTACGCCTACATGGGCAGGAAGGAGGATGCCATGCGGGAGGGTCGTCGGGCTATTGAGCTTGAGCCGGAAAGTCAGAACGCATTTCATGGCGCTGTCTGGGCGGCCGATCTGGCGGTCGTGTATGCACTCACTGGCGAACAGGATCAGGCGATTACGCTCATCGAGCGTCTGCTTTCCACTCCCGGCCCGGTGGGCGCGACGTCGGAGGATAGCTCGAACATCACACTGGCCGACCTGCGTCTGCGCTGGGAGTGGGACTCGCTCCGGAGCAATCCGCGCTTCCAGAAGATCCTCGCCGGACCGGAACCGAAGACTGTCTATTAGGAGCGATGGGAAGCGCACAGCCCGCCCGCAGTGCGCGGTCTACACGCGAGGTTGGATCTCAATGAAGTCTTGCTCGCTTCTTCGAAGTTTTGTTATAGGTCGGAGAATCGCGGAGAAACCTTCCTATCCAGCAATCATCCACTAGCCGCGTCGGACTGAGCACAGTGGGAATTTCGTTCCTCCTGGCCTCGGTCGCATTCGGGCAAGTCGCGGTGGACAGTGCGACAAACAATGGGTCAATCGCCTTCTCTGACATCTCAGACCTCAGCCCGGATGCCGCCGCATCGCCGCCGCCCAGCGTTGCCGTCGAAACCGACCGGATCATTGTTACCGGCTCCAACATTCCGACGGCAGAAGAAGTCGGCGCCAATCCCGTGCTCACGATCGACCGCGAACTGATCGACAAATCTGGGGAACGGACCGCCGAAGAATTAATCAAGAACCTGCCGGAAGCGAATGCAAACGGCGTGCCGATTTCAAATAACGCGACCGGTTTTACCCCGGGCGCTTCCTCGATCTCGCTGCGCGGCTTCGAGCCCGACGCCACCCTTGTCCTGATCGACGGCCGCCGGGTCGCGCCCTATCCGATCGGAGCGGACGGCACCCAGTCGTTTGTCGATCTGAACTCGATCCCGAACGCCGCGATCGAAAGCATCGAGGTGCTGAAAGATGGTGCTTCCGCCATCTATGGCGCCGACGCGGTGGCGGGAGTGGTCAACATCAAGTTTCGCCACAACTATCATGGCGCCGAGGCGAAGGTGGAATACGGCAACTCGCTCGACAAAGACTCGGGCGAATACGCCGCCAGTCTCATCTTCGGCGCCGGTGACGATAAGACGCAGGTCGCCGGTGTGATGAACTTTTATCACCGCAACTCGATCGCGAATCGCGACCGCGGTTTCTCCGCCATGCCGCCGTTCCTGAGCTCCAACGCGAGTCCATATAACCTGCAGCTTTCGAGAGATGCCGTGCTGGCGGCTCTCGGATTGCCCGCTGACGTGGTCGGAACGCCAGAAGCGACGCCCCAGTTCTACAAGCAAGTCCGTAATCCGGATACTGGAGATGTGAACGTCGTTTTGAACGACGCCGGTCTTGCCGCGGCTGACCCCAGGCCAAAATCCCGGGTGTTAGTACGACGACTCCCGTAGACGGGGGCGAGACCGTGCGAACAACATTCTTCGGCCACGCGCCGTTTGGCACGAACGGCCTCGCGCCAGTCTCCCAATACGTGTATACGCCAGGCCGCGCGGTGATATTCAATTTCAACCAGTTCTCTCTCTCCTTTCCTGATACGGAACGATACGGCGGCTTCGTGAACGCCGAGCACAAGGTCTGGGGCGATCAGCTCGTCGCTTATGCGGACCTCTTTTATCAGAACGTAAAGGTCCATAACGAACTCGCTGCTTCAGCCACGGGCACCTTCCTCGCCAGGGATCGACGACTCTCTTTATCCCGCCGCAACATCCCGTGGACGGAATCAATCCCGCCACGGGCGAGCCATACGGGACAGGCGACGGATTGAGCGCGAACGAAGTTGGAGCTCCCCCGGGAGCTTTCAATCCGTTCAATCCCTTTCAGCAGTTCATCTCGGGCGGCAGTCGCGCGCGCCTGGCGGAATTTGGGGACCGCCTGATCGAAAACGAGACGGATGCGTTCATGACGACGTTTGGTTTCAAAGGCGAAAAGCTATTCGATGGAACCTGGGGCTACGACGCCGGCTTTCGCTACAGCCAGATCCGCAATACCTCCACCGGGACTTTTGTTTCCAGCGCTTTGTTCGACCGGATCTTAAACGCCAATGACCCCATCTTCGACCCGAGCTCGACCCAATACATCGGCACGACGACCCCATTCAATCCGTTTACGGATTATCGGGTTCCGTTCCCTTCCAACTTTGCGACGATCAACTTCGCGACCGTCCACCCTAAGGACATCGACACCTCAAAACTCGCAACGCTCGACGCGACGATTTATACGACGGCGTTGTTCCAGCTGCCGGCGGGTGGCGTGGGTCTGGCCTTTGGTGGCCAGTTTCGCCGGGAAAATCTCGAGCAGGATATCGACCTCCTGGAGAATGGCAAAACCGTTGGCTCAAGCCCAACCAACAGCACCAAGGCCGGGCGAAAATCTTACGGCATTTACGCTGAGGCCGATATTCCGATCTTTAGCGTGGCGAACTCCGTTCCCGCTTTTTACGCCTTGGATTTTACGGCCGCGGCCCGCTTCGAGGCTTTCCGGAATAACAATACCAACGCGCTCGTCCCGAAGTTCGGGATGAAATGGCAGCCTCTGGACGAAGTCTCACGATCCGATCGACCTGGGGCGAAGGGTTTCTTCAGCCGACCCTTTATCAATTGTTTGGCTCGCCACCTCCGGTTTCGGTGGTGTCAATATCGATACTCCGTTGACGGTTATCGAGCAATCCGTCGTTGCAGCCGGGGGATTCGCGCAACTTCACCGCTGGGATCGTTTACACGCCAAAATTTGTGCCCCGCCTGACTCTATCGGTCGACATCTACAATATCGATCTCACGGGAGCCACCTTTCTTCCTGACGACCGCGACGTTCTAAGCCGGGATGAGAGCGGCACACTCCTGCCCGGCGAAAAGGTGTTGCACGATCCGGCGAGCGGCGAAGTCACGCGCATCATCAAGACTTATCAAAATGGCGGAACGCAAACGCGCTCGCGGAGTCGATCTCGGTCTGCAATATGCAAGTGCAGACATCGTTCGGAATCTTCACAAGTCTCACCCAGGCAACCTACCTCGATTCGTTCCACTTTGCGCCGATCGCCAGCGCGCCCGCAGTAGAAGTCAGCAACACCCCCAACGCTGACTCGAGCGATGCCTTCCTTAAGTGGAAAGGCATCTCGCGGCTCGATTGGACGTGGAAGCATCTCGATGTCGTCGGCACGGTTCGTTTCATTGATGGTTTTCACGAGCGCTATCCCAACGGGCTCATCCACTATACGAGCCAGACATGGCTCTTCGATGGCCAGTTCTCATATGACTTCACTTTTATCCCGCCGGTTGAGAACCAGCCCGTGGCCGGGTATTCGAAGGATGCCAGGGATGTGACGACGGGCAAGGACGGGAAAGCGACCGAATCAGCGGTCAGCCAAACAGTCAGTGTCGGCCTGCCATTGTGGAAGCAAGTCCTGAATGGGACCGCGATCACCATCGGTTGCAATAATATCTTTGGGACAGATCCTCCGAAAGCCTATGGTTTCGGCAGCAGCTCGACCGGCTATCCTAGCTTCATTTACGATTCGACCGGACGCTTTGTTTACATCAGCCTAACGAAGAAATTTTAGAACCCATCTCGCTCTATTGAAACGCATGCCGGCATGCGTTGTAGTGTGCGCTGTCCTCAGCGCATCCTCTCCCGATCCCCTGAGACAGCCCCGGTGAATGCAAGCGAGCGACACGGTTGCTCGACTCGGCAAAACCACGATCGATTTTGCGGAAAGAAGATCTTTCCCGGGCGAAAACAGAGTGTAAATAGTCCCCGCTCGATCCCTCATCGAGCTGAGACCGTCGCACCACCCTTTAACGATATTACACTATGATTTGCTCTCTTTCGCTCTCCACCCGCGTCCGGCTCCTCGCTCTTTTTTGTGCGCCGCTGCTTGTCATCTCCGCCTTCGCCGCGGATGAATCTACCTCGCCGACTGCAACCGCCGCATCCATGACCGACAATCCGCTCCTCACAGAAAGTTCGCTCGATCTTCATTATCCACCCTTCGACAAGATCAAGGACGAGCACTTTGCCCCGGCCTACGAGCTAGGGATGGCCCGACAGCTCAAAGAGATCGAGCCGATCGCTTCGAACCCTGAGCCGCCGACTTTCGAGAACACGATCGTCGCCATGGAGAAAACGGGAGAGCTGGTCGAGCGCGTCGATCACATCTTTTCAAATCTCTCCAGCGCCAATACCAATCCAGCCCTGCAAAAGACCGAAACAGAAATGGCGCCAAAGCTTTCCGCGCATAAGGACGCGATCTTTTTGAACGGGCCGCTCTTCAAAAGAATTGAGACCATCTATAACGATCGCGCCAAGCTCGGCCTCGACGACGAATCGCAGTGGCTGATCGAGCGTTACTACAAGGATTTTGTGCGCGCCGGCGCCAAGCTCTCGGACGCTGACAAGACCAAGCTTAAGAAGCTGAACGCCGAGCTCGCCAAGCTCCAGACAAAGTTTTCACAGAACGTCCTGAAGGAAAAAAATGCTGACGCCATCGTGGTCGAGAAGCGCGAGCAACTGGATGGGCTCTCTCCGACCGAACTGGCAGCCGCATCGGCCGCAGCCAAAGAGGCGAAGAAGGAAGGCAAGTTTGTTTTGGAGCTTCAGAACACGACAGATCAGCCGCCTCTCACGAATCTGAAAAATCGCGCTCTCCGCGAAAAAATCATGAAAGTATCGCTCGCGCGGAATAGTCACGGCGGCGAATGGGATAACCGGCAGGTCGTGCTACGAATGGCAAAATTACGCGCCGAACGCGCGGCCCTCCTCGGCTACGCGAGCCACGCTGCCTATCAACTCGAGGACCAGACAGCGCCACGAATGTCGAGACGGTCAACAAGTTGCTCGCGCAACTCGCTCCGCCCGCGGTCGCCAATGCGCGCAAGGAAGCGGCCGACATGCAGAAGTTGATCGACGAAGAGAAAGGCGGTTTCCAACTTGCCTCCTGGGATTGGGCTTACTACTCCGAAAAAGTCCGGCAGGCGCGCTACGCCTTCGACGAAGCGCAGATCAAACCCTATTTCGAACTCAACCACGTCCTCCTCGACGGCGTTTTCTACGCCGCGACGCAACTCTACGGCATCACCTTTAAGGAACGTCATGACTTGCCCGTTTATCAGCCCGATGTCCGGGTTTTTGACGTTTTCGACAAGGACGGCAAGCAGCTCGCAATTTTCATGGCCGACTATTACGCCCGGCCCTCGAAACGCGGTGGCGCCTGGATGAACGAATACGTCGACCAAAGCGAATTGTTAGGCATGAAGCCGGTGGTGGCGAATCACCTCAACATTCCGAAACCGGAAGCAGGCCAGCCCACCCTTCTCACCTACGATGAAGTGCGCACCATGTTCCATGAGTTCGGTCACGCGCTTCACGGCATGTTTTCGCACGTGAAATATCCGCGCTTCAGCGGGACGCGTGTGCCGCGCGATTTCGTGGAGTATCCGTCGCAGGTCAACGAAATGTGGGCGGTCTGGCCAGAAGTGCTGCAGCATTACGCGAAGCATTACCAGACCGGCGCGCCGATGCCGCAGGAGCTGCTCGACAAGGTCCTGGCCGCGGAAAAGTTCAACCAGGGCTTTAAGACGACGGAATATCTCGCCGCGACCCTGCTCGACCAAGCCTGGCACCAACTAAAGCCAGCGGAAGTGCCTAACGACGCTCTTGCCTTCGAAGCAAGCGCGCTGAAGAAAGCGGGGTCGATTTCGCGCCCGTCCCGCCGCGTTATCGCAGCACCTATTTTTCGCACGCCTTCGCCGGTGGCTACAGCGCCGGGTATTACAGCTACATCTGGAGCGAGGAACTGGATGCCGACAGTGTCGAATGGTTCAAGGAACACGGCGGCCTGAAGCGCGAAAACGGCGACCACTTCCGCGACACGCTTCTTATCCCGTGGCGGCAGCCAGGACGCGATGAAGCTTTTCCACAACTTCACCGGCCGCGATCCCTACCTCGAGCCGCTTCTGAAACGGCGCGGGCTCGAGCCTGCGCCCGAAGCACCGCACAAAATAGCGACAAGCTGCGATGAAGAAGAATAGGAGCGATGAGAGGAATGCGACTGATGGGAAACATTCTTCCCATCCTTCCCATCCTTCCCATGGGCCCGAACGCCTGCTCCCTCCGCGCGGCGATTACCAAACCCTCCTCTCCTTCCAAAAAGCCGAGATCGTCTACGACCTCACCTTCCGCTTTGCGCCACAAATTCCTCTCTCGGGGTGATCGCACGATCGACCAGATGATCCAATCCGCGCGTTCGGGAAAAAAGAACATCCTCGAAGGCAGCAAAGCGGCCCTCACTTCCAAGGAAACCGAGATCAAGCTCACCAACGTCGCCCGCGCCAGCCTCGAGGAATTGCTCGACGACTACAAAGACTTCCTGCGCGCCCGCGACCTCAGAATCTGGGAGAAGGACTCGACCGAGGCCCGCTACGTCCGCCAACTGGGCCGCAAAACGCCGCAAACCTTCGAAGACTACCGCGAGTTTGTGGAAACCCGCCCGTCCGAAGTCCTGGCGAACATTGCCCTCTGCCTTATCCACCAGACGAATTACCTGATCGACCAGCAACTGCGCCGCCTCGAGCACGATTTCCTGGCCGAGGGCGGCCTCCGCGAGCGCATGACCCGCGCCCGCCTCCAAGCCCGCCGCCCATCGGTCCCATAAGTCCCATTCGTCCCATCACGCGCCCCAAGCCCCGCAAAAGGCGTACGGCGAAGCTGCGTCGGCGAACTAGAGCATTTTAAGTACAACTGTAGCCGACCGGCGCGCCGTAGCACAGCCATCTTGTCCGCCAGTCGGACGGACTCGTCCTATGGCGAGGCTGTGGGGCCGGCGGGCATCTTGCCCGCCGAATCTGCAGCGACCAGGCGAGACGCCCGGTCGCCCCACAGGCAGGATGCCTGTGCTACTATGCTCGCCCGCCAGGGTGATCAACTCACGGTCCGCCCGGGCGCATGCAGGCTCTGGCCGAGGTGAGATCCTCGATCGCCCAGACCGACCAGGATCCTGATCCGTCCACAACTTTCACGTAAACCCGTCCGCGAATGGAGTCCGCCGCGATCTGCGTCGGCTGGTTTCCCGTCCCAAGGGGAAATGTCCCCAGCAGCGCGCCCTGCTCCGATCGAGCTTCAATCGCATTCCCAGCAGAGTTGGTGAGATAGACATGACCGAGAGCATTATTGACCGCCATATCCCCCGGCGTGTAGCTGAGTGCCACCGTCTTGTTGACTGTATCGTTTGCCCCGCTGACGATTTGCAGGCTGCTTCCCTGCGCGGCAAACAATCTGTTCGTCACCGAGTCAATCGCCTCCACGATTCCGAAACTGGTCGTGGTCACGGCAAAAGTCGTTGGGTCCACCTCCTTGGAAACCCCGCTGGCCGTGACATAGAGCTTCCCGGTCACTGGATTAGCGAGGGTCTCTCCCATGACGCCGCCAGTGCTGATCGGTCCCGCGATCAAAGCAAAGCTGTCAGCGTCGAAGACAAAGACAGGGTCGTCTCCTGGGCCACATTGCGCGCCGGCCCACATCCGCCGCAGTTGGCAATCGAAGGTCGTTTCGATCGGACAGTAGCCGACGCTGTTGGCGAAAATTTGCGTATTGGCGCTGGAATAAGTCAGCACCTTCCCGCCGTAGAGGTTCGTCGTCCAGAAATTGTCGTTCTTCAAGTCTACGCTTACCCCCTGGAGTGAATTGCCGCCGCCGCTGATGGTTGTCACGACAGTCAGGGTGTGTCCGTCAATAACGGTCAGGGTTCCACCGGAGAGCAGCCCGCTGGCGGTATAAACGAGATTGAGAGCTGGATTGACTGCGACTTTCCCACCTCCTGAGCTGGCCGGGATTGGAATCTTGGCAAGGACATTGCGCGCAGCCGCTTCCGGAGCGAAAACTTCCGCGGTTGAAGTGCCGGTGATGTTGTCTGTATTACCGCCTGCGACGAACAACTTATTGCCCAGGACCGCCGCAGCGGCGTTGGCCCGCGGCGTTGGCTCAGCTGCATCCGTCGACCAACTGGCTGTGGTCGAATCGTAGACCACCGTCGAACCGTCCTTGCTGCCATCCGCAACATTTCCGCTGGTGACGTATAACTTGCCGTTGATCACACCCGCGACCATGGCCGCCCGGGCCGTTGGCATCGGCGTTCCCGTGCTCCATGCGTTCAAGACAGGATCGTAAATCTGGACAGCTGCCGTGATCTGGTTGTTGTAGGCACTCGGACCAACATAACCCCCAAGCACATAAAATTTACCGTTTAATGCGGCTCCGCCCGCTGAGGTCAGTTGGCTTGAGAGTGACGCTCCCGTAGACCAACTGTTAGTGAGCGGATCGTAGATTTCCAAGTCGGCAAAATTCATATAACCGGGCCCCGCCGTCCCGCCCGCGACGTAAAGTTTTCCGCCAATCACGGCCGTGGCCGATAGGCCTCGCGCAATCAGGCTGGACGCTCCCGTCGCCCACGAGTCCGTGGCTGGGTCATATATTCTAAGAGCTTTGGTTGGGGCATTAGAATCGGATCCAAACTGACCATCCCAACCTTCTGCCACGTAGATCTTGTTGTTCATCACGCCGACTGCCGTCTGTCCGCGAAGCACAGGATCCGCGGCCGTGAGAGCCCAGCTATCAGTGACAGGATCGTAGACCTTGATGGGCAACGGGACTCCGTTGCCAGAGCCGGAGTCGATAACATAGAATTTTCCAGCAAAAGCTGCGCCGGAAGCAGAAGCGAGATTCACTGGAGTCACTGGCATGGACGCGATGCTTGTCCAGGTTCCTCCTTGAGCCACCGCCTGGGGAGCGGAAGTAAATGCAACGAGAGAAGTGATGAGCGTCGCGAGGCTGGTTGCGAGTGGTGTTTTCATATTTGGGTTCCTTTGGATGTTGAATGTGCCGCTTGGGCGGTTAATTTCATTGTGATCGCTTTCTGGTTCTTTGGTTAGTTGGTATGTAGAACTTCTTTACTGCTCAACGCCAGGCCCGATTTTGGCTCGTTCGCCTGGACCTGTAGGCTCACCTTCTGGATTTGCGTTGCTTGTTCCCGGATAGCCGATTTCAGTTCGGCCACGGTTGCTCTCAGCTCAGCAATCTCGCCGCTTTGTTTAGCTACCTTGCGGTGCTCCTTCAGGAACTCATTAAGCAACATCGCGTTCACCGCCTCGTAACGCACGGTGTAAGCCTTTCCTTGCTCATCGCGAGCCACCAGATCAGGGTCCACTTTTTCCACCTGCTCCGCGACGAGGCCGAATTGCGGGATGCCTTCGGGGTCAAGCTCGTGTTTGTAGCGGAAGGTCACCGGCTTTAACGCGAGGATCGCTTCGCTCGCCTTGTCCATTGGCTTGATGCCATCCTTGAAACGCGCCGAGGAAACAACCGTTCCGAACTGACCTTGCGGGTTGATAATGACTCCGACGCCGCTTGCTACAGTTACGCCGCTAATACCGGCGATAAATGTGGCCGTCTGGGTTCCTCGGTGCCGAGGCGGATGGTGTTGGCCTCGCCGGCCATGCCCGTGTTGCCGATATCAATGTTGTTGCTACCGGTGGTGAGTTTTGATACCGGCTGAAGAGCCCACTCCGGTATTGTTGCCACCGGTTGCGTTGTTAGCGAGCGCATTCATCCGACAGCCGTGTTGCCGTGCCGGTGGTGTTGCGAACGAGAGCATTCGCACCGTTGGCTGTGTTGTTCGCCGCCCAGTCGCGTTGCTGGAGAGTGCGCGTAGACCGGTGGCCGTGTTGAGGCCGCCGGTGGTGTTGGTAATAGAGCGCATTGACACCCGCGGCCGTGTTGTCGCTGCCGGTCGTGTTGCTAAAGAGCGCTTCAGAAGCGTGGCCGTGTTGTAGATACCGTCCGTGTTGCGAAAGAGCGCTTGCCTACCGTTAGCAGGTTGTCGTGCCCTTCGTGTTGCCGAAGAGCGCCTGACTACCGGTGGCCGCGTTGAGGCTGCCGGTGGTGTTGGTTTTGAGCGCGGAAAAACCGGTCGCCGTATTTCGGTACCGCCTGTGTTGCTGTCGAGCGAGGAATCGCCGCGGCCGCGTTAAAGCTCCCCGTCCGTGTTGTTAAAAAGCGCGTCCACCCGACGGCCGTATTATTGTCGGCGTTCTGATTGTTGGAGCGCATTGAGCCAACCGCTGTGTTGTTGGTGCCAATGGTTTGTCGAACTGCAGACGCCTTAAACCGATGGCTGTGTTGGCCGTCCCGGTCGTGAGACTTAAGAAGGGCGTTAGCCCCGCCTTCAGCTGTGTTTAGGCCCGGGTAATCACCGTCGGGTGGCGGGCTGACCGCTCGCGCCGTCGCCACAGCGAGAACGAATACGCCAATGAGACTGATGGTGTTGATGAGTTTGTTTATTGAATACATATGGTTGGGATTCTTTCACCTGGAGGTTTTCCGTGACTGAGTCTGGAAAAGCGAGGAAGCCCCAGGCCAAGCGTCTGCGCAGGATCCAGATCTATTGGTTGATGTGAAATTGGGATCATTGCACCGTGAGTGTCAGGTCGTTGCCGGTGCCGCCTTCGTAATTTGCCTTATAAGTGTTGCGCCGACGGTGAGGTTGAGCCGTCAGCGAGATTGCAGAACGTGCCGGCAATCGGTGTTGCGGCGGTGTTGTTGATTGCAGTAAAGACCGTCCCCTGCGCCAGCGTTCCTGTCTCAAGATCGGTAAAGGAAACCTGTGCCCCACTAATGATGGTCACTCCGTTGGCCGTAACCTGGTCGGCAAGGCTGTTGGACGTCTGCAGCTCGTAGACATAGGTGGAGTCGGATTGAAAGGTCAGGCTGTTTTGAATAACTAACAGACCCGGCTTATCGGAAAATCTCTTGGGAGATAGAAATGCGCCTGGACCGCCGCCGGCGCCAACAGTTACCGCTCCCGAAATGTTACCCGCTGCCTCCGAGGGTGCCCGCCGCAACCAGGACTGGTCCCTTACCTGTACTGGAGCCCCTTTTGCTCCGACCAGGAGTGTTCCGTCGGCGATTGTCGTCCCGCCGGTGTAGATACTAGCTTGACGAAGAATAATGTCCCACTGCCGACCTTGGTCAACGAACCACCTGACCCGGCAAGGGTCCCACCATCTTGAATGCGGCCGGCAAAGATCGTGCTCCGATTGTTCGTCCCCACACTCAGATTGTAAGAACCGAGAAAGAGCAAACCGTTACCCTCGAGCGAGCCGATAGTTACACCGGAAGCATTGAATTCGCTGATATCGAGCGCACCATTGCCGAAAACCTTGACCTTGGCCGTTCCGCCGTCTGGATTCGTCGCAAAGATAATTTTGCCACCGTCGCCACCATTCGACCCCGGGTTAGCGATCAACGTCGCATTGGCCGCGGTTGCGCCGGAGTAGAAGTCGATAGCGCCCCAGTCTGAGACATTTTCATGACACCGTTGGCGACAAACGTTCCCTCGTCGGCGCTCACCGGGCCAAAATAGCGAGGTAAAACCACCCTTCGCGCCGACACTCCGGCACCGTTATTGACCAAGTCGGCTGCGCCCGCCGTCGCGTTCTCATGCAAAGCCGACCTCGACCACCGGCGGCGCCATTAACTGTCGTCCCGCCATTGGTTATAAAGGTCGCGTGATCTGCCTCTGCGCTACCCGAGAAACCGACCGTGCCTCCAAGCGCCTTGGCGGTCCCCCCATTAGCTATGAAAGTAGCGCTCGCTGCGGTTGAGGTATCGGTAAAATTAACCTGGGCGCCGGCCCCAAAATTATGGTTGGCGCCGTCGAAGGTAAAGGTCGCGTTTGCTGCCGTGGCACTTCCATAGAAATTTGTATGCCTGAAAACGGATGATTGGTAAACTTCCGCTTCCGGCGCTGGAGTCTTCTTCCAATGGGATGGTCCCACCGCCACCGACTATTCCTTCCTCGTTCACAAAAGTGCCATTGCCGGCGGTGGAAGCATCGAAAAAGTACGCTAAACCCCCGCTTACTGCCGGGCGACTCGCAGTTTCATTGGTAAACGTCCCGCTACCGGCGCTGGAGTGATCGATGAACATGGTTGTCCCCTCGGGCCGTTAAAGGTCGCACCCTTATTGGTGAAGGAGGTCAGAGTCCCAGCGCTCGCACCATTGGCAAAGGTGATGATTCCATGATCACCCCTCACCCCAACTTCGGTGACAAAGTTCTGAGTGATTCCTGAGTTGTTCGTCACTCCAGTTCCCTCAGGGTGAGGGTGAGGGAGGGCGCAGCCGTGATCGTGAACGCGCTCGCTCCGGGATTGAAAATGATGCCGTTCACTGCGGTGACTGCCGAGAGTGAAGTCGCGGTCATGCTGCTGCTGGCAAAGGTTGCAATATCGGCCGCGCCGTTCGGCACAGTGGCCGGAGTCCAGTTCGTCGCCGTATTCCAATCGCCGCTGGCCGGGGTCGCCATCCAGGTGGCACTCCCAGAGTATGCGCTCTGAATAATGCTAAGATTGAATACGAGGAGAGAGGAAGAGGTAGCGCGGACAGGGCGGCCGACAAACCGGTTGTTAAAGTATTTGTTTTCATCTTTGGGTCTGGTTGCGATTAGACTTAGTAAATTGGTTCGCTTGGGTCAGTTCTCCACTGTCAGCGTAAGGTCGTTTCCGTTGCCGCCTTCGTAGCTGGCTTTGTAAGTGTTGCTGCCGACGATCAATGTCGAGCCGTCCGCAAGATTGCTGAAGGTGCCGGCGATCGGGGTCGCGGCGGTATTGTTGATGACTGTGAAGACTGTGCCGCTGGTGAGCGTGCCGCTTCCGAGATCGCCAATCGTAACTGTGGCACCGCTGTTAATCGTCACTCCTTTTGCCGCGACTTGATCGGCAGTGACAAGGGTGCTGTTCAAATCAACCTTGTAATTGGCCCGCGCATTAAACGTGAGTGTTGTTGAGAGCGTAAGTTTGCCGGGCCTCGCTCCACTGCCCGGCGCCAGAATCGCGGCGGTAGTTGCAGTCCCGATTTGACCGCCCGGAAATCTTGCCCGTCCCGCCGAGCGTGCCGGCGTTCACCTGCACTGCGCCGGTGCCCGTGGCCGAGCCAGTTCTGTTCGTGACCAGCAGCGTGCCCTTACTAACCGTAGTGCCCCCGGTGTAGGTGTTCGCCTTGCTTAGCTTCAGCTTGCCCCTGCCTGTTTTGGTCAACGATCGTGCCGAACTCAGCCATCTTGGATAACCCCGGAGAAGGTCGTGCTCAGGTTGTTCGCGCCTACGCCAGATTAATGCTCCCAGGAACACAATCCCCATTCCCTTCGATGAGCCGATGGTCACGCCCGGAGTGTTGTCCAGCCGCATCCAGGTGGCTCCTAGTGTAATGCTCGAGGCCGTTGCCGAAGACCTCGACGCGCGCCGTGCCGCCAGTCAGAATTATCGGAAACGAATGAATAGTCGCCCGGATCGCCTCCCGTAGAGCCGCCATTGGCGATTACCGTGGCGTTTCCCGCGTTCCTCGTCTAAGAAATAAATGGGTTGCCGCCGGTACCGGCTACGGTGCCGCCATTGACAGTGAAGGTGTCATTGCCCGCGGTGAATCGGATGAAGATTGTGTGAGCCCACCGTCCTGCGCGGCATACCTCCCCTAGCTCGTTTATGATCATCAGATGGTCGCTATTCGTTAGGTTGAATGAGGCCACTCCTCGGCTGGTCCCGTTCACGGTCGCGCCGTTTACAGTGATGGTGCCACTGCCGGCGGTCGAGAAGTCCCGTCGATACTGTCCCACCGCCGCTCATTCATCGCGGTGGCGCCGCTGTTGATGATATTTATGCCCGTGGATCCGCCGTCAAAGGGTGTATGACTGCCGCGTAATCTCCGCGGTTGTCGAGGATCTGCATTGCCAGCAGTGAGCCCCCACCTGAGTTTGTATGCCCGAACCTTCGTTCACCGTTGGAGCGGCGGGTTGCTGAAAGTCGTTGCCCTCCCAGCGGTTGAAGTGCCGCCAAGAAACATTATGCCCGGGTGCGGACCACCCGTACCGCGTCGTCGGTGAAGGCTGTATGACTTCCCGCTGTCGCACTGTTTGTGAAAGTGATATTTCCAGGGAAGTTACCGGATTGATCAACCGCGGTTACGAAGTTCTGTGCGATTCCGGAATTGTTCGTGATGCCCGCGCCGCTGAATGGTCAACGCTAAGCGCTGGGCTTAGCGGTGGTAGGTGAACCCCCCTGCGCCCGCATTGAAAACGATGCCGTTGACCTCGGTCTCGAGCGAGAGGGAAACACCGGTGATATTGGAGGTGGCGAAGATTGCCGTGTCCGCAGACCCGTTGGGCGGGCCGCCTGTCTGTCCAGTTAGCGGCGGTATTCCAGTCCCCCGTGGCTGGATTTGTCAGCCAGGTGGCGCTGCCGGCGCGACTGGATTGAATGTGAGAAGTAATACCAACGTCGGCAGCAGCCCTGGATGAATGTGGCTCGAAGGAAGCGCGCCACCGCGCCGATTTGATTGTAGTTGGTTGGATTTTCATGGGGTTGTTTTTGGTCGTTAGGCGGGACGCTCCGCGCCTCGGTTATTTTCTTGTTGGCCTACTTGTATATACGGAAAGTGTTGGTCGGAGTTCGCCGAAATTTTTCGAAGAAATACCTGGACGATTTTGCTGGTGAGTGACGATTATCGAATAGAGGCACCCGTAACGTAGCGCCGAGCGCGAGGCCGGGCTTTCCAAGGCCCCTCCCACATTATAGGGTCGCGCCCGTCGGTCAGTTGGCCTGTTTGCTCGGCTAGTTATTTTCGCTCGGGGAAAACGAGTCTTCACAATTTTGACCTATTTTGTGACCGGGCCAGCACGCAGGGCCTCGCCCGCGTCGAGCCGGCTGCGCAGGTGCTCGGAGCCCGCGCCGGTCGGGGCGACGCCGCCGAGGTAGACGATGCGTTCAACGCCGCCGGCGGCTGCCGCCTTAGAGAACGTCGAGGCCGCCATGACCTCCTGCCGGTGGTAGTCCGCGCCTTCGCCGATCCCGTGCACCAGATAGAGCGCGGCTTGGCAACCGTTCACCGCCTCGGCACACGAGGCCGGATCCCCCACGTCACCCTGGACCCAGTCGAGCCCGGGCTCGCGCTGCTGGGCGCGCGCCGCGTCTCGCGTCAAGCACCGCACGCGCCACCCCTGCGCGGCGAGCGCCGGTCGGACGGCGCCACCGACGAACCCCGTCGCGCCGGTCAGGAGGAGCGATCGCTCTGCCATGGTGAACTCGCAGAACCGGAACATTGAGCACTTCGAGGTTCGCACCACGCACGTCGGTCTCGGCTTCGCACCGGACGTCTATCGAGATATCGCTCAGTGCCTCGCCTCATCGTTGCGCGCTCTCTAACACCTGGGTGGGCCGGCTGCCCGACGATGTCGAGGCACGGATCCCAGAGCAGCTCGCGCTTCATCACATGCCCGAGGCGCAGCGTGTACGGCTGAGAACCGAACACGGCGGGCAAGAGCGTATCGAGTGTGCTCGCGTGCCGGCTGAACAGAAACAGTGGCCCGCGGCGCACCGCTTCCTCGCCCGTCACTTCCTACGCACATGCTGAAGAGCCGGGTCGCGCCGGTGAAAAGCGTCCGCGCCCATAGGCCGCTGCAGGAGCAGGTTCCACGTCACCACGCGCTCCGCGGTGGCCCCCGGCCAGAGCCCGGTCGCCACCCACAGCACGAAGCTCGCGACGATACCCACGGCTTCGCAGGCGAAGTAGAGCGTGAGTCCCGAGCGTGCAGCGCAGGGTGACGAGGTGGCTGGTTCGGCGGACTCGTCGCTCGCCAGCGCCAGCGTGATCGTCACCGGCAGGAGGGCACAGTGAGGGTTCCGAGAAGCAGATAGAGTGGGACCGTAACGGCGCGGCGGCCCCAACGCGCCCAGACAGCTTCCTCGACCGTCAGCGGTCGCTCATGCGTGCGGACTCCGCGGATCTTCGGATGAGGGGCGCAAGGCCCGCCAGCCGTGTACACGTGCGCCACAACCGCACGCGGTCGACCGAGCCCGGCCTCGACTTCCGGACACACGGGCACCCATTCGACGTAGCGGCCGAACGTCTCCACCAGGAACGGGTCGCGCTTGTGTCCACCGTCGAAACGGACGTGCTCTCCCAGCAAGCAGGTGGATACGCCGATGCGGATCGTCGCATCCGGCGGGCTCTCCACATCCGTGCTCGGCCTGCCGTGCGTTGACTGTTCAGCGGCGCTCATGTGCTGCGCTCCTCTCCCAGCGCCTGCATCCGTTCGATGTACGCCGTGCTGTCGAACTTCCGCGACGTACTGGCGTACGACATGTAGCGAATCTTGCCGAAGACCGGCCGCTCCGGGCCCCAGGCGCGGTCGTGCTTGCCGACGATGGCCCACGCGATCCCGGCGTAGCCGTTGGGGTCGCGCCCGTCGAGCTCGTAGCGATCGTTCAACGTCACCGCGATCTCGTATGCGGCCTCCGGCGATGGCACTCCACTCCAGGATCTTCTTGGCCCAGTACATCCGCAGGTAGCCGTGCATCCAGCCGCTGCTGCACCATCTGCTGCTGCGCGGCGTTCCAGAGCGGGTCGTGCGTCTCGCCCTGCTCCAGCTGCCGCGGCGTGTATCGATTCGGCCGCGGCGTCGGCGCGCGTGCTCGGCGAGGGTGCGCTGCGCCCAGGGCTCGGCGCTGCCGAGGCGATCGTAGCGCGGGTTGAAGCGGACGAAGTTGATGCCAGCTCGCGCCGGACGATCAGCTCTTCGAGGAAGGCCTCGCGGTCACGCGGCGGGGACGCGGCCTCGCGACTGCCAGCGCCACGGTCCGCGGACCGATGTGACCGAAATGCAGATAGGGCGACAGCTGGCTGGTGGCGTCGAGCTCGGGATGGTTGCGGTGCTCGGCGTATCCGCTCAAGCGCTTCCCGACGAAAGCGGCGCAACGCGCCGGCGCGCGGCCTGGCTGCCACCCCGCACACGTCGCCACCGGGCTCACCGCGCGGTCGATGCGGGAACCCGTCCAGCAGACTCAGCGCCGGCGCAGGGTCTACAGCCGCGCGGCTCGTCCACGTGTGCCGCGGCACATGACGACGGAGGGACGCAGGAAGCGCGGCAGCAGGCGTGGATTCGCGGGCGGATCGTCCGGGCCGCGTACTGTTCCTTCTGCAGGAGCCGCGACGGCACGATCACGTCCGCGTCGACCGTCCAGAACGGGACGCGCAGCAGCGCCGCGAGCCGCGCTTGGCCAGCGCTCGGCTCGCGCAGCGGATTCTCGTCGCCCATCACGAGCGCCGGCCGGACCTCTTCGCAGAACCGCAGGAAGTCGTGCTCGGGCGACCTGCGCACCACGAAGCCGATGCCGCGCGGGGCGAGGTCCTCGGCCACATCGCTCAGGCCCTCCACCATGAAGTGATAGTGACGCAGATTTGCTCCGCGGACAGAACGGCACCGGCGCGAAGTAGACCACCACCGGCTTGCCGAGCGCATTGGCCGCCCGATCGCGGTTTCGAGCGCCGGGTTGTCGATCGCCCGCTGCGCGCGCTGCATCCAGTACACCACAGCCGTCCCCTCGTGTGCCGGTTGACCGCTGCACCGCACGGTCACGCGGGGCTCGCTGCTCATCTGCTCGATCTCCATGCGGCGCATCGCTCCGGTTCCGCAACGGCACGCCGTCCGCTGTGCTAGCTGATCTTTTTCTTATCGCCTTCTCAGAAGCCCCCGAAGACGTTTGGGCTAGGATCAGGCGAGATCGAAGCGGTCTAGGTTCATAACCTTGTTCCAGGCTGCAACGAAGTCACGCACGAACTTTTCCTTCGCATCGTCCTGCGCATACACCTCGGCCAGGGCGCGCAGCTGCGAGTTGGAGCCGAATACAAGGTCAACTCGGGTGCCGGTCCACTTGAGCTCGCCGGTCTTGCGGTCGCGCCCTTCGAACGTGTCTCTTGCATCGGAGGTGGGTTTCCACGCGGTGCCCATGTCGAGCAGGTTGACGAAGAAGTCGTTGGTCAGCTTCCCGGGCCGTTTCGTGAACGCCCCATGCTGAGACTGGCCTGCGTTGGCGCCCAGCACGCGCAGGCCGCCGACGAGCACCGTCATCTCCGGCGCGCCCAGGGTCAGCAGGTGTGCCTTGTCCACCAGCATTTCCTCAGCCGACACGGTGAATGTCTTCTTCTGGTAGTTGCGGAAACCGTCGGCCTCAGGCTCCAGCACGGCGAACGATTCCACATCGGTCTGGTCTTGCGAGGCGTCTGTGCGACCCGGGGTGAAGGGCACCTCCACCGCGTGGCCGGCAGCCTTGGCCGCTGCTTCGACCGCTGCGCAGCCGGCCAGAACTATCAGGTCGGCAAGGGAGACCTTCTTGCCGCCGGACTGCGCACGGTTAAACGAGCGCTGGACGCTCTCCAGGGTCTTGAGCACTTGGCCAGTTGCTCGGGCTGGTTCACTTCCCAATCCTTTTGCGGCGCCAGACGAATGCGCGCCCCGTTGGCGCCACCGCGCTTGTCCGAGCCGCGAAAGGTGGACGCCGAGGCCCAGGCGGTGGAGACCAGCTCCGCCACTGACAGGCCAGATGCCAAGACCTTTTTCTTGAGGGAGGCCATGTCCTTTTTATTGATCAACTTATATTTGACAGCAGGGAGCGGGTCCTGCCAGATCAGGTCTTCGGCCGGGACTTCAGGGCCGAGGTAGCGTGCGCGCGGGCCCATGTCGCGGTGGGTCAGCTTGAACCAGGCGCGGGCGAACGCGTCGGCAAGGGCCTGCGGATTCTTGTGGAAGCGGCGCGCGATGGGCTCGTAGATCGGGTCGAAGCGCAGCGACAGGTCGGCCGTGGTCATCATGGGCCGGTGCTTCTTCGATGGGTCATGGGCGTCCGGAATCATGTGTTCCGGCTTCACGTCCTTGGCCATGCCATTGATGAGCGCCGGCCGGGCTCTTGGACAGCTCCCACTCGTAGCCGAACAGCATGTCGAAGTAGCCGTTGTCCCATTTCGTGGGGTTGGGTTTCCATGCGCCTTCGATGCCACTCGTGGTAGTGTGCACGCCCTTGCCGGTGCCGAAGCTGTTCTTCCAGCCCAGACCCTTTCTTCCAGAGGGGCAGCCTCAGGCTCGGGGCCAACCAGTTTCGGGTCGCCCGCGCCGTGCGCCTTGCCGAAGGTGTGGCCGCCGGCGACGAGCGCGACGGTCTCTTCGTCGTTCATGGCCATGCGGGCGAAGGTCTCACGCACATCGCGGCCCGAGGCCACGGGGTCGGGGTTGCCGTTGGGGCCTTCGGGGTTCACATAGATCAGGCCCATCTGCACGGCAGCCAGCGGGTTCTCCAGCTTGCGGTCTCCGCTGTAGCGCTTGTCGCCCAGCCACTTGTCCTCGGAACCCCAGTAGATGTCTTCCTCGGGCTGCCAGATGTCCACGCGGCCACCACCGAAACCGAAGGTCTTGAAGCCCATGGACTCCAGCGCCACGTTGCCGGCCAGAACCATAAGGTCGGCCCAGGAGATCTTGTTGCCGTATTTCCTTTTGATCGGCCAGAGCAGGCGGCGCGCCTTGTCCAGGTTGCCGTTGTCGGGCCAGCTGTTGACCGGCGCAAAACGCTGGTTGCCGGTGCCGCCGCCGCCACGTCCGTCACCGGTGCGGTAAGTGCCGACGCTGTGCCAGGCCATGCGGATGAACAGGCCGCCGTAGTGGCCCCAGTCGGCTGGCCACCAGTCCTGCGAGTCGGTCATCAGCGCGGACAGGTCCTTCTTCAAGGCGGCCAGATCAAGCTTCTTGAATTCTTTGGCGTAGTTGAAATCGGGGCCCATCGGGTTGGACTCGGGGGAATGCTGGTGCAGGATGTCCAGCTTCAACTGGTTCGGCCACCAGTCGCGGTTCGATGTGCCTCTGCCGGTTTGCCCATTATGGGGCATTTGCTTTCTTCACTCATCGTCATTCTCCTTTGAGGTTTCAGTGTGCAAAGCTCACTCCGAGTTCGCCGACTGAGCCGACTCCCACCGTTGTGGCACTTTCCGGATCTGTGCGGTGTCGTAGCCCTCGCGGCCCAACAATTCGACGATGCGCTGGTAGTCGGATTCTGGCATCGTCGGCTGGCGGGCCATGATCCAGACGTAGTCGCGCTTTTCCCGCCCGATGACCGTCTGGGTGTACTCACTGTTCAGGTACACGATGCGGAAGTCGCCCTTGAACGGCCAGATGAACTGCATGCCCCAGACCGCATTGGATTGCGTATCCAGGACGAAGCCGCGCGGATGATGGGATTTGAGCACGCCGTCGTAGCTGCCTTGGCGGAAGGTGAACGTGGTGGCGATCGTGCCGTCGGCGTCGAGCCGGTACGACTCGACGGCGTTGTAGGCATCCGTCTCGACGAAGGTCGGAATGTTGGCGATCACATACCAATCGCCCATGAAACGCGGCAGATCCACATGGGGCACCGTTTGGATGGGCGGACGCTGTACAGCACTGCAGCCAGCCAGGACGACAGCTGCTCGCCAGTAGCCAATGCCGTAGATTCCGCTTCATACCTTGCCTCCATCAGCATGTGAGTCCGCGTCGTGCGCTGCACCGACTCCACGGATGGAACGCTTCGGCGCTCCGGGGAAAAAAGCATTGGTCCGCAGCATGTAGTCGCGATACGCCGGTCGCCGCTCACTGATGTCGCGCTCGAGCAGCGCGACCCCGGAGACCCGCAGCAGCAGAAACGACATGAGCAGCGGGCCGACAACGGCCCACCAGCCACCGGCGGCGAGCCCGATGAGATAGAAGCCCCACCAGATGCAGCAGTCGCCGAAGTAGTTGGGGTGGCGGGTGTAGCGCCAGAGCCCCTGGTCCATCACTCGGCCGCCGTTGGTGGCGACACTCTTGAAACGGGCAAGCTGCCAGTCGCCGACGGATTCGAAGCCGAAGCCGAGTAACCAGAGTGCCACGCCGGCGTAGTCGAGCATCGGTGACGGGGCGTGGCGCGGCAATCGCGGCAAGCAGCGGGAGAGAGATGATCCAGGCGAGCGTGCCTTGCAAGCCGAAGATCAGGTAGAGGCTCTTGAGGGCAAAGTGCGGCTCGTTGTGTCGCCGGATGACCTGGTAGCGCCGATCTTCCGGCGTGCCCCAGTTGCGCCAGGTGAGATAGCCCGCCAGGCGGAGCGCCCAGAGGCCGACGAGGACGAGGACCAGGGTCGTGCGCGGGCCCGGCTGCGGTACCGTGGCGGCATACGTTGCCGCCGCAATCAGGAACAACAGCGGCCACAGGCTGTCGACGATGCTGACGTCATGTTTGCGGACGCTGACCAGCCACGTGATACCCGCCACGGTCAGAATGACCGCGAAGCCGGTGAGAAAGCTGTGCGAATCAAACATGCCGCTCCCTGCTCTCGAATCGGCGCAGGTGCTCGACGAAGAACGACGCCAGGTGCTCTCCGCCGAAACGGCCACGCATAGCGCACGCTGAGGTGTGGGAACTCGGCGCGTAACGCGTCGAGGGTCTCCGGTATGTCGATCTCCGCATGCACGCCGCCCGGCGTAAACATCGACGGCACTGCCACGATGTCGGTCATGCCCTGGCGGCAAGTGCGCGCACCGCCTCGGCCACTGTCGGTGCGCAGAATTCGTTGTATGCGAGGACGAGTCGAGTGGGCTCCAGGAGCGGCCGCAGGTGCGCCGCGAGGCTCTTCAAGCCGGCCTGATAGGGGTCCGTGGCCGGGGTTCGGGGCCACTGCCGCAACTCCGTCTCCAGTGCGACTTCCTCCGGGGAGGGCGGGGCTTTCGTGAGGCGTCGCCGCGCCTCCAGGCCGCGCAACTGCGTCAGCCGCTCGCGCGGATAGTCACGCGGCACACCGCCGTGCCCGACGAGCACTACCGCACGGCGCGCCGGATTGCCGTGCGTCCGCTCTCTATCGGCGTGGGTTGCACGCGACTGCTGCATGTCTGCCATGAGCGATTCGCCTTTCTCGATCGACATTCTTCGGGATCTCTCTGCGCTTTCATTTAGCGCGGACGGCTCAGGATGTCAATATTTGTCTGGACAGAAGTTGACAACGATCCGTTTGCGAGCTAAGAGTGGGCGTACATCTGAGGGTGGGAAAGGAAGCGTATGGGTCGATTGCTGAACTTCGCGATGTTTTACCTCGGCTGGTTTGCCTGCGTGATGGGGGCCGGCCACGGGCAGCTCTGGCTGGGTCCGTCCGTGGTGGCCGCGCTGGTGCTCATCCATCTATTTCTGACCGCCGCACCGGTGCAGGAGGCCAGGCTGATACTGATGATCGGGGTCTTTGGCTTCGCGGTCGACACGCTGCAGGCGTCCGCGGGCCTGTACGCGTTCGCACGCACCAGTGCCGCACCCTGGCTCTGTCCGTTATGGATGGTGGCCCTCTGGATGATCTTCGCCACGACGCTCAACGCCTCGATGGCGTGGCTTGCAGGGCGTTACCGACTGGCGGCGGCGCTCGGCGCCCTCTGCGGACCGGTCAGCTATGTGGCGGGTGCGCGGCTCGGCGCGATTGAGTTGCCGGCGCACGCGGGCCTGAGCCTTGTCGGCATCGCCATCGTGTGGGCCTGCGTGATGCCAAGCCTGCTGTGGCTCCGGGACTTCTTGAGCACCTCCACCGTCCGCGTTCCGCTGCGCAGCCCGGCCGGTGCGCTGTAGCAAAACCAGAACGCATCACACCGACTATCGCAGGCAGCAGATCCAGAAGTTGATGAGATGACACAAGGGATGGGTTCGTTTCCGCGCGTGGCGCGGGTCATCGTCGGGGCGCTGCTCATCGCCACGATGGCGGTGCGGTCAAGCGCTGCGGCCGAGTTGGAAGGTGTGGACTTCGCGGATCAGGTGCGGGCCGGCGACGTGACGATGCGGTTGAGCTGCGTCGGGCTGCTGCGCTACAAACTGTTCATAAAAGCCTATGTGGCCGCATTGTACCTGGGTGACGGCGCCGCAGGGGACGACATCTTCGCCGACGTCCCGAAGCGCCTCGAGCTGAGCTATTTCTGGAGCATCAGCGGCGCGGATTTCGGAAAAGCAGGCGACCAGATTCTCGCGCAGAATGTCGACGGCCAAACCTTGAGCGCACTGCGCCCGCGGCTGGGCCGGATCAACGCGCTCTACCGAGACGTCAAACCTGCCGATCGCTACTCGCTCACCTATGTGCCGGGGAGTGGGACTGAGCTGGCATTGAACGGCACTCGGCTTGGCGTCATCGACGGAGCGGACTTCGCGGCAGCGTACTTCCGCATTTGGCTTGGCGATACGCCCATTGATACGCGGTTGCGGGATCAACTCCTCGCCTGTCGCAAGGCAGCCTGACACGGCCGTTCACCACCAGATGTGCCAGCTTGATCGCCGGTATGTTGGGCCATAATTACGATCCTCATCTCGCGTAAATGTGCACGTTGCATTGCCAGCAGCGCTCAGTGCCGCAGTCCTCGCATCGGCAGTGGTGGGTCCGGTGTCTCGCTCGCACCCGGCCTTCGCCCTTCCGGCGCTCGACGCGCCGACACGCTCAGACATGACTCTGCACGATGTGACCGTCGTGAATCCGGCTCGCGACCGCAGAAGGGACAGTCATCCGCGAGCCTCGCTTCCGCCGCGATGGCGACGCGCTGGGCGCCATCCCACCACGTTCCCGGCCGCCGGATGTGATCCCAGAGCTCGCGATGCCTTCAGGTCGTAGCCGCGGAGCGTCGACTCACGCGCCCTCGCGCTCGGCCACGCGGCGGATCTCCGCCTCGACGGCGGCGGAGGTCTGCAGGACGAGAGCACGGGTCCTGCCGAGATCTCGCGTCACTCGGTCCGCATCACGCCCGCCGAGCCAGAGCTCGACCTCGGCCGGCAGACCCTTCTCGACCCGGCGCAGCTGTTCGACGGCCCGGTCGTGGTTCTCGTCCGACACCACGGAGAGGCCGACGATGCGAACGCCGGACCGGCGCGCCGCTGCGAGAATGTCCTCCGCCGGCAGGTCGACCCCGGCATAGGCGACGGCCAAGCCGGCTTGCAGGCAGAGCAGCGCGACCACCGACAGTCCGAGCTCGTGTCTCTCGCCGCTGGGAGAGGTGAGAAGCACCGACGGGCTCCGCAGTGGCGCCTGCAGGCGCATCAGACCGCCGAAGAGGCTGCGCAGGATGGTGGACACCAGATGCTCCTCGGCAGGCGAGAGCTCGCCGGCGCGCCAGCGTTCGCCGATCCTCTCGAGCAAGGGCACGCCGACGCCCTCCACGAACCGGACAGCTCCGAGCGCCAGCAGCGACTCGCCCAGGGCACGCTCGACCTCGATCAAGTCGTACGCCTCGAGCGCCGCGAGCACGCGCTCGATCACGTGCTCACTCGTCCCCGCCGCCGCGATCACGGCGCCGCCGGAGGAGGTGTCTTGAAGCGCCATCTGCCGTAACGCCTCCGGGGCGATGCCTGCGATGTCGCCGATGGCCCGTCCGCGGGCGACCAGATCGGCGAGCAGCCGGAGACGGAGGACGTCCTCGCCGGTGTAGAGGCGCGCTCCCCGCGGACCGCGAACCGGGGCCACCACGCCGTACCGGCGTTCCCATGCGCGCACGAGGTCGGGGGTAAGGCCCGTGAGGCGGGCGACCGTCTTCACGGGATAGGCCCCGTGTACACTCTTCGTCTTCTCGGCGCCGCCCAGCTTCTTCCCCATATGCTTCCTTTTCGACCTCACCGCGAGATGCGGAACTCATCTAGCGAACGAAGCGATGGTGCGCGATGCCCCATTCGGCTCCACCGGAGTACCTGAACATCTCCGAGCAGGCGAGGAAGAACAGCCGCCATCTCTGGATCGAACGGCCCCCCCGAGCGCTGCCGTAGACCGGGGCGAACAGCGCCGCCACCTCGCGGCGTCTCGCGTCGAGGTTCTGCAGCCAGGCTTCGGCTGTGCGCGCGTAGTGGGATCCGCCGATCCACCAGCTCTTCTCGAGCGCGAGGTCGTCCTGGAATTGCGAGAGCAGATCGGCCGACGGCATGGTGCCGCCGCTGAAGAACTCGCGGGCCATCCAGTTGCCTGCGCCATGGCCTCGTAGAGGTAGCCGCGGCGACGGTGGCAGAAGATGTGCACGAACAGCCGGCCGTGCGGCGCCAGCCAGCGCGCGGACGCGCCCGAGCAACAGCTCGTAGTTGCGCACGTGCTCGAACATCTCGACCGAGACCACGCGATCGAAGCGCAGGTGCAGCTCGAGCCGGTTGATGTCCGCCGTGACGATCTCGACGTTTCCGAGCCCGCTCGCGCGCCGCGCGCTCGTCGATGAACTTCCTCTGGCTGGCGGAGTTGGAGACGCAGACGATGCGCGCTGTTCGGCTGGCGCGCCGCGAGCCACAGCGCGAACGACCCCCAGCCGCATCCGAGATCGAGCACGTGCATTCCGTCTTCGACGCCGGCGCGCTCGCGTGTGAGCTCGAGCATGGCCTCCTCGGCCATGGAAAGGTTCGTCACGCCCGTCGGCCACCAGCCGCAGCTGTACTTGAGGCGCGGGCCGAGCACGCTGCCGAAGAACTCCGCCGGAACTTCGTAGTGCTGCTGGTTCGCCAGGTCGGTCTCGAGCGCAATCGGCATCGTACGAAGCCGCGCGGCGAGCTCGGTGGTGGGCAGGCCCCGTACTCCCTCCTCCCGAGGCGCTCGCGCACGAAGGAGCGAATTCCCGAGCGAATGAGGTCGTCGGCGAGCCAGCCGCGCTCGGCCAGCTCGATTGCCGAGCGCAGCGCGGCCTCACGGCTCGGCGCGATCACTCGTTCACGCAGCGCATGCGCGATCATCATGGTTTGGTCTCCTGCTTGCTGGACACTGCTCGCGGCCATCGCCGGCGGGATGTGGATGGTATGGAGCGCCCTTCCACCACAAGCGGAAGGCTTCGAAGTGGATCGCGGCCATCGTGCCCGCGGCGCCGAACGCCGGCTGCAGCGCGCAGCGAAGGAGCGAAGACCGGGAGAGAGGCTGCCGGACGAGCGTCAGCGCAGCGGTAAAGGGCTTGCCGCTGCCCGCCGTCGCCGTGATCGCCACCGACAGGCGGTCCGCGGCCAGTTCGATGCGCCAGCGGTAGTCCTGCTGCATGTCGAGGAAAGGCGAGACGTGCAGCTCTTTCGCGGTGACGAAGCGCTGCACGGCCTGGCCGCGGCGGGCGACGGGGACCGGCAGCACGTAGCAGTGCCGCTCGAGCCACGGCGTGCTCGTCACCTCGGCGACGATGCATTCGAGGTCGCCGCCTTCGTCGTCGCACAAGTACAGGCTGATCGGGTTGAACCCGTAGCCGAAGACACGCGGGCTGGTGACGAGCCGGATCACACCGCGGGGAGAATGTCCGGTTCGCTCCGCCACCAGATTGCGTACGGATTCGTCGAGCGGGACACGCGGATCGCCGAAGTGGTCCTTGCGCCGCCACGACACGGGCGCGTGCCTCTCGAAGCCCCAGAGCGGCGCCAGGCCCTGGAGACGGCCGGCCTCGGCGAGATCGATGCAGAGCAGCGCGATGCGGTAGCGGAACTCGTGACGCACTGGCTCTACGCGGCGATGAACGACGCTGCCCACGTAGACGCAGCTCGTCGACGCACCGGGCGGCGGCGCGAGTATGTGGCGAAGCGCCGGCAGGGCCTCGTCGTGAGGGTCACGAAGCAAGACGCTCTCCTTCGCCGCACTCGGCATGCAGGATGGCGCTGCGAGCGAGGCGTGGTACGAGGTCTTCGAGCCGACGCGCCGAAGTGCGCACAGACCGCGAGCGCGCTGTTCACGCCGTCCTCGTGGAAGCCGTAGCCCCAGTAGGCGCCGGCGTAGTGCGTGCGAGCGGCGCCGCTGATGTCGCTCCAGCGGCTCTGCGCCGCCACGGCCTCGCGCGTGAATACCGGATGATGGTAGGTGAGGCGCTCGATGACACGCGAAGGGTCCACGTGGCCGTCATCGTTGAGCGTCACGCAGAACGGCTCTCGGCGACCGTCGAGGCCCTGCAGGAGACTCATGTTGTAGGTCACGGCGACCGTGCCGACCGGCGGGCGCGAGATGCGGTAGTTCCACGCGGACCAGGCGCGCGCGGCTCGTCGGCAGCAGCGCGCGTGTCGGTGTGGAGGACGCACCTCGTTTCGCTGGTAGCCGATCGCGCCGAGAATCGCGCGCTCGGCCGCGGACGGATCGTCGAGGAGGCGCAACGCCTGGTCGCTGTGGGTCGCGATCACGACCTGGTCGAACGTCTCCGGCGCGCGGCCGCGGGTCTCGATCTCGACGACGCCGTCGGCGGCGGCGGATGCGCTCGACGGGCGACGCGAGCCGAATGCGCCCGCGAAGCGGCGCGGTCGAGGCGCTCGACGTAGCGCGACGAGCCGCCGCGGACCACGCGCCAGCGCGGCTGGTCGCGCAGCGACAGCAACCGTGGTTGAGGAAGAAGCGCACGAAGGTATCGCGCCGGAAACTCGAGGAAGCGCGGCGGGGGCCGTCGACCAGATCGCCGCGCCCATCGGCACGACGTAGTGCTCGACGAACGCGTCCGAGTAGCGCCGCGGCGACAGGTATTCGCCGAGCGTCAGGGTCGGCGCCGTCTTCGAGAATCGACGCGGCGCCTCGCGGTAGAAGCGCAGCACGTCGCGCACCATGCGGTGGAAGGACGGGCGTACGCAGGTTGCGGCGCGCGCGAACAGCGCGCGTCGCGGCGAGGGCCGCGTACTCGAGGCCGGTCGCCTCGCAGTGGACGCTGAAGCTCATCGCCGTCGGCTGGACTTCCACGCCGAGCACGGCCAGCAGCTCGGACGAAGTTCGGGTAGGTGCTCTCGTTGTACACGATGAAGCCCGTGTCGACCGCATGGCGTCGGCCGTAGCGCTCGACCTCGACGGTATTGCGTGTGGCCGCCGACGTAGCCCGCCGCCTCGAAGACCGTCACCTCGTGCCGCGCGCTGCAGGAGCCGCGCAGCGACCAGGCCCGAGATGCCCGTACCGACGACGGCGATGCGCATGGCCGCCTCCCGATCGCCGGCGCGGCGCTCCGGGACGCGCGGCCGAGTAGACGAGCTGCGAGATTGCCGATGTAGCGCACGGCGAATGCCGGCCTCGCAGCTCGCCAGGTAGAACTCCCACATGCGGAGGAAGCGCTCGTCGAAACCGAGCCGCGCGCACGTCGGCGCGGCGCGCGAGGAAGCGCTCGCGCCAGAGCCGCAGCGTGCGCGCGTAGTGGGGCGCCGATGTCGCGCATCCACTCGATCCGCAGCGCTGTATGCTGGGCGATGGCCGCCGCGATCGCCGCCGCAGCGACGCCAGCAGCCGCCCGGGAAGATGTACTTGCGGATCCAGTCGAACTCCCGCCGATACGATCGAAACGCTGGTCCGGAACCACGATCGTCTGCAGGAACAGCGCGGCCGCCGGGCCTCAGCAGGCGATCGCAGGCGCGCGAAGAACGCGCCGTAGTACTCGGCGCCCACGGCTTCGAGCATCTCGATCGACACGATGTGGTCGAAGCTGCCGCTCGACGTCGCGGTAGTCGCAGAGCCGGATGTCGACCCGGTCCGCGAGTCCCGCCGCGTTCGACACGCTCGCTCGCCAGACGCAGCTGCTCCTCGGACAGCGTGAGGGACGTGACGCGGCAGCCGTACCAGCGCGCCGCGTGCATCGCGAACGTTCCCCAGCCGCTGCCGATCTCGAGCAGACTGCTGTCCCCGCTGCAGGTCGAGCGCCCGGCAGATGCCGTCGATCTTTCGCGCTGCGCCTCGGCCAGCGTCGCCTTCCGGTTCGAAAACGGCGGAGCTGTACGTCAGGGACTCGTCGAGGAAGATAGCGAACAAGTCGTTGCTGAGATCGTAGTGGTGCCGGATGTTGCGGCGGCTGCCGCTGGCGTGTTGGCGTCGAGCCGGCGGCGGATGCTGTGGCCGCCGCCGCGATCCGAGCGTCCACGGCGAACCGGCTCGACGACCGATGCTTCGCGCAGGAAGACCGGCACGAGGGCAAGCAGGTCGCTGCACGTCCCACTCGCCGGCCATGTACGACTCGCCGACGCCGATGTCGCCGTCGAGCAGCGCGGCGGAAGAAGCGCCAGTCGTGCACGCGGACGCGGATCGTCGACGGCGCCCGCCGGTCCCCCGAAACAC
>CAVYVJ010000039.1:0-101361 GCA_963771865.1 uncultured Verrucomicrobiae bacterium | reverse complement strand
TACACTAGACCTTTGCGGTTCGAAGCCTATTCGCTGTGTCCACTTTTTTAGAAGCCCGGCCTCTCCGCTCAGACTGCGGTACCGCTACTTTTACCTTCGTTCTCGCCTGGCCGAAGTTCTTATCCGACCTTGGGAGGCTGGCAAAGCGCCGGCTTCGGAATTGCAGGACAGATCGTCTTAACGAGATGATCCCGCTCCACCTCGCCCCTTTTGCCTCGTATCAGCCGCAAAGACACCGGTCACGGAGTAATCTTGAATGGTTCCGCAACTTGACTTTTCCGGACAGGAGCGGACTCCCCGAAAAGTGCCGGGGGGCAAAACGGGTGGACCCCCAGCCCTAGAACGGGCTGTGATTTCACATGTTAAGTCTCAACGGTAGAGCGATTTAAGGGGGTATAGCTCAGTTGGTAGAGCGTCTCGTTCGCAAATACATCACAGGCTCTGCTGGATCGCCCCATCAGTCGCCCAGAAATCGCCAGGCCATTCCGAATTTGGTAACGAGTGACGGCCGCGGCGGTCACTTCATCGTACGCCCCGCTGACTTCCCCGAGATAAAACCCCCACTCTTGGAGTCGGGTTTGAACCGCCTAAACGTTCTCATCACCTCGGACCACGCCCAGGCAGAGGCCGACCGCGGGGAAACAAATCAAAACCTCCTTCATAACTGAGAAGTCAGATGTGAAGGGCTAATCACACGCGCGCATGCCCGCTCCTAGCCGCGCTTCAAAGACGGTCAAGATTTTACTCACCCGTGACATCCGCGCAGCATGAAAATCAGCAGTATCGTGCCGAGAATCGAGACAATGATGGATCCGACGCAGCCGGTGCGGGAGGAAAAGAAGGCGAACATCAAGGCACCTCTTGCCGTCGCACCTGAGGGGCACGCGAGGCGAGGTATTGATTCAAAAATTTACCAATAACAGCGATTGCAATCAGTCGAAAAATCCAGCGTAGCATACCACATGATTCGCAGGTCAGATTCCGGTGGGCCGTATCGGCATGCCCGTTTTGCAATGGACGAATCTCCCACGATGACACAGGCATCGATTCGGATGTGGTGAAGGACGGCTCTCTGACGACCCATGGTCACACGCCACGCCACCCCTGCGATGAACGAAGATGGCAATCCACATCCTTGTATCGAAATCGCCCTCATCCCTTTGCGCTTATTCACAGCGACGATTTAAGGCTGAAATTCATTTATTTCATTAGGGAAGCGCGAAAAGTGGCCTTAGGTTGGCGCTGGCGATCGATGTCAACGCCACAATATCCGAGCGCGATGCCGCGCTGGCGGGATTATCGGAGGACACACTTGGTATGGATACGAACTCTATCTTTCAGTCGATGGTCGGCGCGAGTCCGGAGCTAGGCGAGAGCCGAGCGGCGAAAGTAAATTTGCCAACCGAAGCCCGGCAAACCCCCTCGACCGAGGCAAAGATGGCCGGGAAACATTTGGACAAATTAGCAGCGCTGATCAAGCAAGAGCGCAGCGCCTTGCTCTCGAACTGGCGGCAACAGGTCAGGCAACTCCCCTCCGCGCGACATCTCGACGTCCCAACTCTGAACGATCACCTGCCCGGACTGATTGATGAATTGGCCGCTGCACTCCGAGAAAAGTCCGACGAGTCGATTCCGGAAGCACTTAGCGAAAGCAGCCCGACAGCGCACGGATTACAACGACTCGAGAACGCATTCGATATTGAAGAAGTGGTAGCGGAGTATAATATCCTGCGCGGCTGCATCCACGATCTCGCCGAGAGCAATGATTTGCGGTTGCAAGGGGAACCTTTTCATATTCTAAACCGCGTTCTAGACGGTGCCATCGGATTGGCCGTCCAGACTTACGCCACTCAGCGAGCCCTGGAAGTGCAACAGCGCCGGGAAGAGTATCTTGCTTTTGTCGTGCACGATCTTCGTACTCCGCTCAATGCCATTTCCCTGGCGACCGGAGTCTTGAGGACGACCCTGGCGGAACCGGATCCTGCCGCTGAGCAAATGCTGAAAAGTTTGCACCGCAATGTGCGCTACCTCGATGGGTTGATCACCAAGGTAATTGAGGATAACAGCAATCTCGTCACAGAAACTGGAGTCAAACTGGAGCGACGCTCGTTCGATCTCTGGCCGCTTGTCCAGAATCTCATTCAGGATCTGCATCCGATCGCGGGAACCGAAAGCGTCCGCTTGATCAATCAGGTGCCTGACGAACTGGTTGTCTGCGCCGACGCCAGCTTGTTACGTCGAGTCTTTCAGAATCTAATTGCCAACGCCATTAAATACACCCCGCGCGGAGAGATTATCATCGAGGCACGAGAACTCGGTGAAGAAGGCGTTGAATGCTGGGTCAGTGATAATGGGACGGGGATTTCGGAGGAGGCTTTGGGAAAAGTGTTCGACAAATTCGAAACTGATCCAGAAAAAGAGGATGGGTCGGGTCTGGGTCTCGCCATCGTCAAGACGTTTGTTGAGGCCCACGGCGGAAAGGTGACCGTCGAAAGCGAAGGAGGGGCCGGCTCAACTTTCCGCTTTACGCTACCCCCAAGATGAATATACGCATCGCTTCACGATAAGTGCGGCTTTGACCAGCTGTCTTAACAGTACAACGCACTTTGGCCTGTCGTGCGATGGGTTCGCCCCAAACCGAAACTGTCACGATCCGCAGTAATGAGTAGGGCTGCCGTTTGGTGAAAACCGTAAGAATGAAGCCCACCTGCGCAGCCAGGGACGCGTTCGCCGAAATCGTCCCACTTATGATGCGAGCTGCTCAGTGTGGAAAGTTCATCCTGTGATGCGACTGGAAGAAGTTAGCCGTTAGCTGCCGACCTTGCTTTAGCGCGTTCGACCCACCACGCCGCCCCCGATGCGGAGAAGGGTTGGTTTTGCGCCGGGGAACAAGTGGCGAAGAGCGTCGCGCAGTTGGCAGGTGGAAAAGGTGAATCCAGACCTTGTGGCTCGCGACGAGCAAGGCAAGCCTTACACTGTTCGCTACGAGGCGGTGAATGCAATGCTCCTCAACGAGTTTCTCAAGGAGCATCGCAAGGTGGAGGAGGAACAGGAAGCAACGATCGCTCAGGTAAAATCAACTCTGGCGAAGCAGGAAGCGATTGTGACGCAACAGCGACAGCAGTCTCAGACGACCGCTGCAACAGCAGCAGAAGGAGATTGAAGCCCTCAGTGCCACCCTCAAAGCGCAGGCAGCGCAAATCCAAAAGGTGAGCGAACAACTCCAAGACACAGGCCTTTCCTATGGTGGTGAATAATTAAGTCTGGCAATTCACCACCAAGGGGGAGTAGACAATAACCATGAAATTAAAAAGTAATCGACTGTTGCGCTTGGCGGGCCTGAGCACGCTTGGCATTGTGCTCTTGATCGTGGTCCTCGTCATCCTCTTCGGCGGCGGCTTCGGTTTTGGCTGGGGTGGACCCGGCTACTATGGTGGGGGCGGTCTCGTCATCATCATCCTCATCATTTTGTTGTTGATGGGGAAGCTGTAACGCGATGTGGCCAGCAACAATTCCGTCAACCAAGGATGTTTAGCGGAACTACAGCGCCCTAGGCGCAGGCAGCGCAAATCCAGAAGGTGAGTGACCAGCTTAGAACACAAGCCCTCGCGCCTCGTGTGGTAGCGAATAATTGATCTTCCATTTGACTGACGAGACTGCCTGAAGCCCGGCCACTTTTGTTGTTAGACGTGAATGAAAACGTCCGGACTAACCGCGGACATCCCGCTTCAGCTCCCAGACACGCATCGCCGCCGAAATCATGCTTTTACTGCGCTCTAGAGTGCCGACAGCGCGTAAGGCGGGCTCCTCCTCGGCATTCTTTGCACCCCGTGGGCGCTTGGACTTTTGCAGCGCTTTGTGTTTGCCGGCGGCATCAAGAGGACGGTCTTTGCCAGATCGAGATTTGCCTCCGCCCACAGCCGGGAACACCGCCCTGCAAGTCTGGACAATTGCGGAAGGATTTGGGATTGGAAGTGAGTTCCGTCAGACATGCTGCACGGCTAATTTTCGAGATCATGGGGTCGTCCTTTTTCGTTGGTTCAATAGCTCCAACTCCATGGAACCAGAAGGTTCCCCACGAGGCGCATGATGAGATGCGGTCTCACATTGGCTGACTCAGGGGCGCCAGTCGGGTTTGGAAATCGCGTAAAGCGGTGTCCCAGCGAAGGTTCAGCCTCACGGGCAGACCCAGCCCGGCTAAAGATGCGATGAAACGTCGAATGACGTAACTAAAGGCACCCTACCAGCATCACATCACCCCGTCAAGGTTTATGTCAGAACACCAGGTGCCCGCAATTCGTCCAGGTCTGTCCCTACCCATTTGCGCCAATTCTATGCAGTTTACCCGGTCAACTGGTTCCTAAGCTGGAACGGAGTGGAAGAGTAAAATGAAACGTGCTGCCCTCTCCAAGCTTCGACTCAACCCATATTCTTCCGGGATGTTCTTCGACCATCATCTTTGCAATGTAGAGTCCAAGTCCTATGCCGCGCCGATATTGGTTATGTATCTGTGAGAAACGCTCGAAGATCGTATTAATCTTCTCTGGGGCGATTCCCTCTCCGGTATCGCTAACTGAAACTTGCACTTCTTTGCCTTCGGGACCGGTTCTCTGGCAGCTTAACACAAATTTGACCTTTAGCCGGTGTGAACTTGATCGCGTTTCCAATCAGATTTGACAAGACCTGCATAACGCGGTTTCGGTCGCACACAACGTAGCCACACACGTCTTTAGGCTTTGCGCTCAAGGTTATTTCTTTGGAAGCGGCATCTCCTTTGAATTCCTCTACGGCTTCTTTAATGATTTCACTAACGTCATGCTCGCCGTAGTGCAGTGTCAATTTGCCTACGGCTATTTGTTCGACATCGAGCAAGTCTTGAATGAGCCGGAGCATTTCTCCAGCGCTTCTATTTATCGATGAGGCGATCTCTTCTATATCCTCCGGCTCCTCCAATAGATTCTGCACTCCTATTAATATGTGATGGAGAGGGTTCCTCAAGTCATGGCTTACAATGGCAAGGAGTTCTTCCCTGGTCGTAAGAGCCGCCCTGGTTGCTTGGTGCCTCTCTTGTTCGTGCGATAATAATTCAGCGGAAGTGTTGGCGGATGCCTGATAATGGGCTCCGTTCCCTTGCTGTAGCAGCATCAGCCCGGAATCGTTCGGCTTTGATTGCTTCGTCCGTAATTTCTCTTTCTACGCGCAGTCTTTCATCTCTTTCAGCCTGGCGTTCTGCGGGGCTTCTTCCCTTATCCGCCCTCCCTAGATCACGAGAAGCGTCTGAATCGCTTCGGCTTTGCAATCTGGCCTTGTCTGCTTCTACTCGTCCAGCATCCCGGTTTAAGTCCGCTTGGTGCTCAGACGGCAAATCTGAGTCGCGTCGCGGTTCGTCGGTTTTAACGGGTTCGGTGTGACGGGTTACGTTCGTCTTTTCGCGCTCACTCCGGCCTGGCGGATCTTTCTCGGATGCCATTTCTTTTACTTATGATCGTTGCGAGAGAAAAAACAATAATGCCAAAAACTCCCAGACTCATCCAGCATATTTAAGCGACAAGAATCGCAGCCCGCCTCGAAAGGAAATGCGCGACTGTGTGACTGGTGGTGTTTTACACGTTTGGATGTTTGCAAATCTGAGCTGCGGTGCGCGGGCTGCGTGTCGCGTATTTGCTAGAAACCGCACTGTGGACGACGGATGACATGCCATGCGAGCGATGAAGAATGCCTCGACCGCCGCGCTGGTAGGGATCTGGATGATCTTGCTGACGGCGTTTGTCGTCACGATTCTCTATGTCGGACGCCAACTGCTTATTCCGCTTGCGCTCGCGGCGATGCTGACCTTCCTGCTGGCACCGCTGGTCGGCTACATTGAACGCTGGATCGGACGTATCGCGGCTGTTCTGATCGTCGTGGCGCTGCTATTCAGCGTCGTCGGCGGAGCCGGTTGGCTGTTAACGCGTCAACTGATCGACCTCGCGGCGAAGCTTCCCGACTACCAGACAAACATAGACAACAGATTGCACGCGATCCGACTTCCCACCGGCGGCGCATTTGGCCGCTTTTCGCACAGCGTTTCCGAGCTGCAAAAACAAATGCCCGATTCGTTGGAGCCGCCGGCGAATGCGACCAGTCCGGTGCCGGAAAAAGCCACTACAGCCGCGCGCGCTCGTAGCGCGCCTGCGGGCCAACAGCCAATGCCGGTTCGCATTGTCGAATCGGAAAGCCGTCTTCCGCAAGTCCTGCAAACCACCGCGACCGGATTGCTCGGACCGCTCGGGACGGCCGGCCTCGTCTTATTGCTTGTCATCTTCATGCTGTTGAAGCGCGAGGATCTGCGCGGCCGAATGATCCGCTTAATCGGGCAAGGCCGGATCAGCGCGACCACGCGGGCGATGGACGACGCCGGGAGCCGTGTTGCCCGTTACCTTACGATGCTGCTGCTGGTGAACGTGAGCTTTGGCTCGTGCATCGCGATCGGACTCTACTTTATTGGTATACCGAACGCTGTGCTCTGGGGCGCATTCGCGGCGATCATGCGATTCGTGCCGTACGTGGGAGTATGGATTGCGGCCGCGGTTCCGGTGCTGCTTTCGTTTGCAGTTTCGACGAGCTGGCTCAGTCCGCTCCTGACGCTTGGCCTTTTCGTTGTGCTTGAATTAATCAATGCAAATGCGCTCGAGCCATGGCTCTACGGATCCAGCACCGGCGTCTCGTCCATTGCGCTGATCATCTCAGCGGTTTTCTGGACGTGGCTTTGGGGACCAATCGGTCTTGTCCTCGCGACCCCGCTGACCGTGTGCCTGGCCGTGATGGGCCGACACGTGCCGAAGTTGCAATTCCTGAGCGTGCTTCTGAGCGAAGAGCAAGCACTCGCTCCGCACGAGGAATGTTATCACCGGCTGCTCGCGTTCGGTTTGGATGAAGCGAACGACCTCGCGGAAGCATACGTGAAAACAGATTCACTCACTTCTCTTTACGATTCTGTTCTGATCCCAACGGTCACGCTGGCGGAAATGGACGCGCAACGCGACGAGCTGGGGCCCGAGCAGCGTTCCGCGATTCACCGTCACATCCACGATCTGATCGAAGATCTCGGCTCGGCACCGCCGGCAAAGTCGCAGCTGGATGCGGACAAGGCAGTCGCCGAACAAACTCCATTTCCTCTCTCGGGTCCGACATGCCGCGTGCTTTGCCTGCCGGCTCGGGCCTACCGTGATGAACTTGCGGGAGCGATGCTTGTGCAGCTGCTTCGACAACAAGGTTTCGATGCCGAAAACGCCTCGGCGGTGCTCAGCGGTGGCGAACTCGTCGAGCTGGCGGCGAAGTCGGATCCCGAAGCGATTTGCATCTCGCTTGTCGCACCCTCCACTCTGATCCATGCTCGGCATCTCAGCGCGAAACTTCGTGCTCAATTGCCACATGTGAGGATTGTGGTCGGAATCTGGGGCGCGACCGAAAACCTAGCTGGCGCGGGAGAACGGCTGCGTTCTTCTGGTGCGGACGAAGTGGTGGCGTCCCTTGCCGAGGCAGTGGTGCAACTCGCGAAGTTCTCCGTTTCGATTGCCGATGAGATGATCCCTGGCGTGATCCCGAACAACGAGGAGAACCGGCTCGAGGAACTGGCTCGTTTGCATTTGGCCGATGGCACGCGTGAAGAAGTTTTCGACCGCATCACGAAAAAGCTGGCACGCATTTTTGAGGTGCCGATTGCACTCATAACGTTCATCGATCGCGATCACCAATGGTTTAAATCGCACGTCGGGCTGCCGGAGGAAATGGCCGAAGCACAGCAGACGTCGCGTGAGCTTTCGGTGTGTGGCCATGTGATCGCAAACGACGAGGTCCTCGTGGTCGAAGACCTTTCACGCGACCGAAGATTTGCAAACAACCCTTTATTGAGAGAGCGCGGTCTGCGCTTTTACGCGGGCGTTCCGCTTCGCAGCAACAACCTTCCGATTGGCTCGCTCTGCATCCTCGATATCAAGCCACGCCGAATGACCGAACGCGAAAAACGCCTGTTGGAAGTCATCGCCGAGGATGTGATGGAGGAAATCAAACGCCGCGATGGTGTGGGTCCGCCGAGCGTTCTGGTAGCCTAAGCGGTGATTACGAACGCCAGAGTGGTTGCTGAACGCTAGTGGCTGTCCAGCGGGCACAGGTGCTCGGTGCTCGTCGAGCGGAGGATCGTCTTCACCTAGATGATATTGCTCTACCTCCCCACGTTTCCCTCGTGATGGGCGCAGAAACGTCAGCCACTCACTGCTCTCGAATGCTCCAGAAGCTTGACTTTTCCGGACAGGAGTGGACTCTCCGAAAAGTGCCGGGGGGGCAAAACGGGTGGACCCCCAGGTTGAAAATGACCTGTGATTCCGTAAGTTAAATCTTTCCGGCAGAGCGGCTTAAGTGGGTATAGCTCAGTTGGTAGAGCGTCTCGTTCGCAAAGATTTTTTGCGGTTTTGTGACGTCGCCGGACCGAAGCGGACACGTCGGGACCTTTGCGGTCGCTAAAAGAAAATCCGACGCATCGGATTTGAACAATCGTCTGGACCGTTCTGGACACCAGCAGACTGAGTTCCAGGCAGGAGGGGGACAAAACGGGTGGGGTTCGTTATTACCCAAAACAAATTCTCTAATAAGTGATCTCTGCCGAGCCTCAGGCATCCATAACAGTCAAACCGAAGTTGGCGTATTCTCGGTCTGAACTTGCTTCTCTGCTCGGGATCTCTACCCGGAGCATACAGCGGTTGGAAGAACGCGGATTGCTCAAGAGTTCCAAAGCCTTGAGGAAAAAACTCTATTCACATTTCGAAGTTACGAGATTCCTCGAAAGCACCAGGTAAACCTCCGCCAGCGATCCCAGCATGCGAACTCCCAACCCCCGAGCCATCCCGCTTGTCTCAAAGGCGCACTCAACCCTGGCGACCGATGATCTTGTTCTTGCTGAATATCACCGCCCGCGGTGGGGATGACTTTGAGCCACCGGCCTTCTTCTCCGTCTTTATGAGTGACTCGCTCTCGCCGTTTTGGTCACTTCGTCTCGCTCATCGTCTTGATTAATCGATAAGTAAATTCGACGCTCTCGTCGAACTCGCGCGCGCCGATGCGCTCGTCGCGGCCGTGCGCGCGGTTTTCATTCACGTCGGACCATGTGCCGCTCACGTCATAGCTTGGAATGCCCGCATTGCGCGTTTGGCGATCGTCGCTGAAACCGGTGGACATCGTCGGCACGAGCGATACACCGGGCCACATCGAATGCGCGACATCGGCGATTTTCGCTACCAGCTGCGGCGAAGGCGGCGACTCAGGGCTCACGATCGGCGGCGCGTCCTGCGTAATACTGATCTTTGGATCGGCCAGCGTTGCGGTTAATTCTTCCTGTACATGCTGTGCGGGGTCGCCGGGCATAAGGCGGCATTGGATCGTCGCCTTCGCGCGCTGCGGCAGCGCGTTTTCCGCGTGACCACCAGAGATCAGCGTCGCCACACACGTGGTGCGAAGCTGCGCGTTGAAGCGCGGATTCGCGCTCAAGCGATCCGCGGCTGCGAGATCCGGCGGCGTTTTCGCAACAGCGCGCATGTCCGCACTGTCCGGGCCTGGATCGAGGTCCGCGAATTTCGCGAAGCTCGCGCGCGTCGTGTCCGTGAGCATGACCGGGAACGCGTGCGCTTCGAGGCGCGCGAGGCCGTTCGCGATACGATAGATTGGATTGTCTTTGCCGGGGAGCGAGCCGTGGCCTCCGGGGCTCGTTGCCTCGATCGTGAACGTGAGGTAAGTCTTTTCGCTAGTACCAATCTCGAAGAACGCGCGTTTACCATCCTTGTAATCGCCGCCCCCGCCGTCGAGGTTGATTGCCATCTCGGCGTCGATGAGCTCACGATGATTTTTCAGCAGGAATTGCGGGCCGTTGGAATCGCCGCCCGCCTCTTCGTCCGCGGTGAACGCGACGATGACATCGCGCGGCGGCGTGAAGTGCTCCCGCTTCAGGCGGATTAGCGATTCGACCAGGGCGGCGTCGCCGTTCTTCATGTCAACGGTGCCGCGGCCGTAGAGCCAGCCATCCTTCTCCGTGAGCTTGAACGGATCCATGGACCAGTCGGCGGCCTTTGCCTCGACCACGTCGAGATGGCCTAGGAACAGGATTGGCTTGGCGCTGCCTTTTGTGCCGCGGTAGCGCACGACGAGGTTGCCCTTCGCGGGACGGTCGGGTGGCGCGATGAAGGTTAGATCGTCTTCGGCGAAGCCTGCCGCGAGCAGGCGACGGCGGATGGCTTGCGCGGCTTCGGTTGAGCCGTGCTCGTGCGTGCTGTTGATCTCGATCAGCTCTTTGAAGATCTCGCGCGCGAGAACACTATCGGGCTCAGGCGGCAGTGGGCCGGGCGATGCGGCCGCGTGCACGGCGGCGCAAAGGGCGCAAACAGCCACCCTGCTTGCTCCTGAGTGAGGTCGGATAATCGAGAACATTCGCGGAGTTGAATGGATTTCTGCGGAGCTGTCGAGCAAATGTCCGCACACTGCCTTCGCAATCAGAGGGACAGAATGAGGCTAAACCGATCGGTGGCGTTAAAGGTCCAACACTCGCCCCAGCCAATGTCCTCCAGCCGCGCAGGAGGGCTGGCCTTGATCGTTAGGCCACCCAGACGAAGACTGGCAGCAACATTTGCCGACTCAGGGAGGAACAGTGCCGTGTTCTACAATGTTCTAAAAACTGATTGACTCCTCGTGTAGGGACCAAGCGAATTGGTTCCTGCGGTTTCTTCCACCGGGTCCGAACTTCAGTGAAAGGCGATTCCACAATAATCCGGTCACGGACTGAAATGTCGAAGAGCTGCTTCAGGAAACCGGCGTAACGGTTGTAGCTGGTGTTCTTCAGCCTGTTCTCGTGCAGCGCCAGCCACTCGTCCAAGTGAGATGAACGGATCTGGCGCACCTCTACTTCCATTCCGCAAGGAAAGGTGCGTTCCAGTTGCCGAATGATCGAGCGGTTGGTGGCTCGGGTCTTGGCCGACTTACCCTGACTCACCGCCACGAGCTTCTGGATTAATTCCCGCAGCGTGGTCCTTTCGAGGTCGCGGTTCACTGCCACGAGATTCCTCATCCACTCCCGCAGTCGGCGTTCTGCTATCTTGCGGTCGGTGGTGCGGCAGCGACACGTCTCTTCGCTTCCCGCGCAATTTCTTCGAGCCGTAGTAGCGCCCAGAACGCGTGCTCCGGTAGAGGCCTGGAAAGTTGCTGACCTTGACGTAGAGCGGCCGCTCCTTGCTGGTTGAGATAACGTTTACCATGTTGTCGTTCCGCCGCTCATTCCCGCCAGAATTTGCTGGCGAGAACTGGGTCGGGGTTGCAACTATGATGACGCTTTTTTGCAGCGCAAATGCGCCTAACGAGTGAGAAACTGCCTCTTGATATGACGCGTCAGGACAGGTCCGGACTCTGATGGACTGGAGCGGTCTGTTGCTTGCTGAAAATATTTTCACGAGATCCTTCTTGAGCCCTCGGCTCCGATTCTCACAGTGGCTCCAAACGAGCCCAGGGCATTTGTCTTGACCTGCGGCCGCTCGACCCGTCAAATTGCGCGTCTCAGGAGCAACCCTATGAAAAACCTACATCCACGAACAAAACTCGCCTGCCTTCTCGCAGCTATCTGCCTCGCGATCGTGCCCCCTGCCGCGCTCGCCGTCGATCCACCGCCGGACGGGGGCTATGCCAACGCCAACACTGCTGAGGGTGAAAACGCGCTCTTTACGCTCACCACAGGTGCTTACAACACGGCTGTGGGTTTTAGGGCGCTCTATTACAACGCATCAGGCAGCTACAATACGGCCACAGGCGCTAGCGCGCTCGGGTCTGACTCCACAGGCAGCTTCAACACGGCCACTGGAACGAGCGCGCTTTTCACCGACACGACCGGGAACAGCAATACAGCCGACGGTTACTTAGCGCTATTCTTCAACACCACAGGTTCTTTCAACACCGCGAATGGTCGGGGAGCGCTTTATCACAATACGACCGCGAGCAACGACACTGCCAACGGTTATCAGGCGCTCAATTCTAACACCACGGGAACTAATAACTCTGCAACCGGTGTGCAAGCTCTCTTCATGAACAAAATCGGCAGCAATAACACCGCTAATGGCACCTTCGCCCTGCAATCAAACACCGCCAGCAACAATACCGCGGACGGCGAGAACGCGCTGGAACATAACACGACCGGCTCCTCCAACACTGCGCTCGGCAATAACGCCCTGGTCAACAATACGACCGGTGGCAGTAACATCGCGATCGGTACGGGTGCTGGGCTCTTCGTCACGACCGGAAACAGCAACATCGACATCGGCAATAGCGGCGCCGCTGAGTCCAATACGACCCGCATCGGAAGCAATCAAACCAGCGCCTACATCGCGGGCGTCAGCGGTGTGACGGTGGCCGGTGGTATTGGAGTCATCGTCGACAGCAGCGGACATCTGGGCACGGTAACTTCCTCCGCGCGCTACAAGGACAACATCAAGCCGATGGACAAGGCAAGCGAAGTGATCCTGTCCCTCGCGCCCGTCACTTTCCGCTACAAGCACGACCTTGACCCCGAAGGTATCCCACAATTCGGTCTGGTGGCCGAGCAAGTCGAAAAGGTCAATCCTGATCTGGTGGCCCGTGACGAGAATGGCAAGCCTTACACCGTCCGCTACGAAGCGGTGAACGCGATGCTGCTCAACGAGTTCCTCAAAGAGCACCGCAAGGTGGAGAAACTGGAAGCCACCGTCGCGGCGCAACAGAAAGGCTTCGAGTCACAGATTGCGACTCTCACTGCTGCTCTCAAAGCACAGGCAGGGCAAATCCAAGAGGTAAGCGACCAGCTTAGAACACAAGCCCCTGTTCCTCGTGTGGTGGCGAATAATTGAGCTTTGGTTCGCCTGACGAGACTGGTTGAAGCCGACTGAGATTCGCCACTAGCGCGTTTCGGCACGGCGAATTGGTCATTGACAACGGTACGGGCGTGTCGTCAAGATGCGCCATTCGATAGATCTGGATCTGGCGCAGAAGCTTGACCCGGGGGCTTCTTCCCCTCTTTCAGACCTGTAGTCGCAGGGAAATCACTAGGTGAAAGGAAGCCTCTATGCAAAACAAAGTGCGATTCAGCAATGCCAGTATTCCGATCAGAACCTCACTCGCGCGCTCGCCTTGGCGGTGCGGTTATCTCCTCCTCTGGCTGACAATTGGTGTCGCCGCGTTTGCGTTTTCGCCGACGGTGCGAGCAGATTGTAGAGAAGGCTGCGATCTCGTCAATAGCAACACGTTCCTGGGTGACGACGCGTTAACGAACAACACCACCGGCATCCACAACGTTGCAGTAGGTTACCAAGCCCTTGAAGAGAACAACAGCGGCTACGCTAACACGGCTATAGGTACCGCCGCGCTCTTTGCAAACACAACGGGCAGCGAAAACACGACTTGCGGTGCGGGTGCACTCGGAAACAATTCAGTTGGCAACGACAACACGGCCACCGGTTCGTATGCGCTTAATGGTAACACAACCGCCGGCGGCAACACGGCAGTCGGCAGTTACGCCCTCTTTAGCAACACAACTGGCGAGAGTAACACCGCCGTGGGCAACGGGGCGCTCACGACGAGCGAGACGGGTAGCTTCAACACCGCCATTGGTGGTGGCGCACTGTCTGGCTCGTTTAGCACCCCTCCAACCGGCAGCAATAACACGGCCACGGGTTATGAAGCGCTCTTTCACTTCAGCAGTGGCGGCAGCAATACAGCTGACGGTTATCTGGCGCTCTTTTTCAACACCAGCGGCAGCTTCAACACTGCTAATGGTCGTGGAGCGCTTTACAGAAATACGACCGCGAGCAATAACACCGCCAACGGTTATCAGGCGCTCAATAACAACAATACCGGCCATGACAGCGTGGCCAACGGAGTGCAAGCGCTCTTGAAGAACACCACCGGCAACTATAACACGGCCAATGGCAATCAGGCGCTTTCTGCCAATACGGCCGGCTCCTTCAGCACGGCCACGGGCTACAGGGCGCTGGCGAGCAGTACCGGGAGCCAGCAACACGGCCGACGGTTATCTCGCGCTCTCTGGCGACACGACCGGCAGCAACAACGTCGCGCTCGGTAATGCCGCGCTCTCTGGCAACACGACCGGCAGCAACAACATTGCGCTAGGCATCTCCGCCGGCTCTGCCGTCACGACGGGCACCAATAACATCGAAATCGGCAACGTTGGCCTGGCGACCGATAGCAACATCACCCGGATCGGGACCGGCATAACTCTCGGTTGTTATATCAACGGAATCAACGGCGTGACGGTAGGTGGAGGTGTCGGTGTGGTCATCGATTCGAGCGGACATCTGGGGACGATGACTTCTTCTGTTCGCTACAAGGATAACATCCAACCAATGGACAAAGCGAGCGAAGCGATCCTCGCGCTCCAACCGGTCACCTTCCGCTATAAGCACGAGCTTGACCCCGACAGTGTCCCGCAGTTCGGCCTCGTGGCTGAGCAGGTCGAGAAGGTGAACCCCGATCTGGTGGCCAGAGATGAACAAGGCAAGCCTTATACCGTGCGCTACGAAGCGGTGAATGCGATGTTGCTTAATGAGTTTCTCAAAGAGCACCGGAAGGTTGAGGAACAGAGCAGCCAAATAGCCAAGCAGGATTGCAAAGTCCAGAAACTGGAAGCAACCGTTGCGCAGCTACAGTCGGCACTCCAGGAGCAGGTAGCGCAAATTCAGAAGGTGAGCGACCAGCTTAGGACACAAGCTCTTGCTCCTCGTGTGGTGGCCAACAATTGATCCTCTGTCTTGTCTGCCCAGGCTGCTTCTGGCTAAAGACATGCCGGCCAGCGGTTGACTCCATCGGCGGTTGGTTAGGCGTTTATGTGAACAGTCCTACAATCCGGGTAACCGTTAGCGCCGCCAACCCAAGACGGTGAACCAATCGTTGCTGCCAGCCAATAAGTAACACTGGAACGCCCAATCGAACCACAAAGACGGCCGCGATGTGAGCATGCGAAAAACCAAAAAATTGCCCCGGGCGAAGTTGTAGCTAAGGCTGATCACAGGCGGAAGCAACAGGACACCGACGAGCACTCGACTGTGCGCCATGTAATAGTCCTCCAAAGACGCCCAGGTGTCTTGTTCCCGCGGCAGCATTGCCTGGCTAACGAAGACATAGGGCAAAGCGACGCCGATAGAATTCAGGATTGGCCAGGGCCCAATGGTCAAGACGCTACGCGCTTCCCAGGCTGACATCCATTGTAGCTCCCCAAGGGTGGACACAACACGGGTCGCCGTTAGCTCCAGCATCTGGTTAGGTGGCGAACTGTCTAGAACCCCGCCTCTCCCCAGCGTCATGCACCGTATCCTGATCACCGACTCAGTACCTAAAAACGGCAACAATCCCGTCCGCCTGTGGCAGTTGACGTACTCTAGAGTTGTACAATCGGTCGGAAGCGCCGCGACTTCGTGCCAAAGACGGAGCGTGATAGCATTGCCCAGTCGTTGGGCGAGGGACATGAAGCTGCCGAAGATGGCGAGGTGAGTTGGGTGACTCTTCGACCACGCTTCGAGTCTGGACATGTCGACGAAATAAGCCATGCCGAAGGTTTTATCGTCGGCGTCGCCATCCTCGGTCAGTTGCTGGATGAAGCGGCAGGTGAGGCAACCAGTCTCAGCGGGATTCTCCATCAGGAACTCCATGCCTTTCGTGAGCATTGGATGGACGTCGCGGAGGTAACTCTCTCGCTCGTCGCCCCGACAATCCGACCAGTCTTGCGCCGAGCGGATAAGGCAGAGGTTCTCCGGCGCGGTGAGTACCGATCCGCCGGCCCCGAGTTTCAGTACCATCTGCGCTGTTAGGAGTGCCGTCGAGCGGGCTTGAGAGTTCGTCGGCGTTGCTTGCCGGAATGCGGTCGCGCATACCTCCCCAATAGCCGTGCTCATCGATAGGCCCGGCCATGGGATTATCAGTCAGCCTCGCCGCGCCAGCCGGGCATTGGGAGGAGAATAAGGTTTCGAACCGGGTCATCGGGATGCGAAAGGCCTCCACCCACACGCCAACGTCGCTAGACAGGCGAGCATCGTCGGCGAGCCAACGGGCAAACGCACTTTGTTCAGCGAAGCGCACATAGGTGCCGGGGACACGCCAGTAACAGACGAAGACCTCATTCACCAATCCGGCGAGGTCGTCGAATCGGCCTCGTTCGATGTGCTCTGGTGCGTCGGGCCCATGCCGAAGCAAGGCAAAGGCAGTTTCGAAATCTCGGGTGTCGCTAGTATGGTGCTGCACTCCGTAGTAAGCAATTGCGAGCGCCGAACTGTCGCCGAGATCGGCGGACCAAGCGGGAACAGGTGGGACCCAGTTGTCTGGCATGTTACGTCTCGGCATAAGCGACTTCTTCTTTTTGATCCGGCGCACGGCCGCCTAACGAGGAGTAGATGGAATTATTCCGTATAATCGGGTTGTCTATGGGGCTGCCGCCCGTTAAACACTGGTTCACGTCGACCATCATGCATGGCGCTATCTCTCAAGCCAAGCCCGAAGGATTTGTTGCTTGTTCTCAACCATGATCGGGCCAGGGCCTTTTCGCTTGATGAATCCCGCTCCAGCTCCCCACGTTTCCCCTCGTATCAGCCCCAAAAAGATCGGTCACGGCCTGATCGTGAATGCTTCAACAGCTTGACTTTTCCGGACAGGAGTGGACTCTCCGAAAAGTGCCGGGGGGGCAAAACGGGTGGACCCCCAGGTTGAAAATGACCTGTGATTCCGCAAGTTAAGTCTTTCCGGCAGAGCGGCTTACGGGGGTATAGCTCAGTTGGTAGAGCGTCTCGTTCGCAATGAGAAGGCCAGGGGTTCGAATCCCCTTACCTCCAGGCCCCAAGCGCATTACCCCCTCGTTAGGCAAACGGGGCTGGCTCGGAAGTGGTCGCCACGGAACTGAGACGGGTGTTCAAAAATTCCACGATCTGCTGGACGCGCCCGCCGCGACCCCGCTCGAAAAGGAAGGTCGTTCTGGCTCCCCGGCCGCTTTCCGGTGCGATGACCAGATTTTCCGAAAGAAACTTCGGCTCTCGCGCGACGCGGTAGCCGTCAAGATTGAATCGTCTGCGCTCGCGCGCCCCAACCTTTGGGCACGATGAAAATGAGTTTGTCCGGATCCTCGTTCGTTGCAATGAGAGTTCCGGAGGAATTGGCCGGCAGGCCGCGGAGGCGTTTGCTGACGCACGGCACAGCCCAGGCCACAGTTTCGCCTAACAAATTCTCCCGGGCGAAGGCCGCAGCGGCGCGGGAGGACAAGGCTGTAGGCAGGATCGGGGTCGCTTCGCTCTCAGCCGGCCCGTTTAGTTTCTTCCAGATGAGCCAGAGCTTGATCTTGACCGCGCGAAAAATCCTGGGCGCGAAGTAGAGGATGATCGCGAGGAGAAAAATACAAATCCCCAGCGCCCAAAGCGGATTGTAATGGATGAGCGCGAGCCCGCCGACAACGGCGGCGTCTTCGGCAAGACTGAGGACGATATTTGAGAACGGCTCGGGTGAGGCATTGGCGACGAGACGAGTCGAGGCTTTGGCGGAGTGCGTGGCGAGGCTCGCGCTTCCCGCCAGGAGGGCGATGATGACATCGAAGGCTGGGCTCGGCTGCCCCAGGACGCGGATCGCAAGCAGCGCGCCGCCGATCGGGCGGATGATGGTATGGACGGTGTCCCAGGCTGAGTCGACCCACGGGATCTTGTCCGCGAAAAACTCCAGAAGATAGAGCGTGCCCGAGATCCAAAGAATGAGCGGATCGCCCAAGACAGCGAGCGATTGGTAGGCGGGACTAAGGATGATCCAATGTTGATGGATCGCGAGGCCGGTCACGAAAACCGTCAGATAAAGATTGAGGCCAGCGAGGCAGGCAAGGCCGAGCGCGACACCGAGAAGCTTGAGGTCGTCCACGGGGAAATTATGCGGGCAGGCGGAGCGAAGTCACGCGGTTTCGGAAGGTTGATGTTTGACAGGATTAATAGGATTCAATGGATTAGGAAAGAGACCACGGATTTCACGAATGTGGGAACGGTGGCCGAAGGCCGCCGCGTCCTTTGCCTTCCTCCCATCCGCGTCATCCGTGTAATCCGCGGTTGATTCTCCGGATCTCATTCTGACTCCGTCCACACCTGCTCCGGCTGACGAAAAATCTGGAATAGAAGACAAACAGGATTAACAAGAATCAAAAAAATCCTGTTAATCCCGTCAATCCTGTCCTCTTTTCCTCGATGCTCGATATTCGCCTGATCCGTGACCAGCCCGACTTTGTGAAAAGCCGGCTCGCGACCCGTGGAGGCGATGATCCGGCGAAGATTGATGAAGTGCTCGCGGTCGATGCGGAGCGACGGAAAATGGAGACCGCCCTGCAGCAATGCAACGCAGACCGGAAACGGCTGAGCAAGGAAATCGGCGGCGCACGCGGTCGAGGGGAAGATTCCGCCGCGCTGGAGGACCGAGTGCGCGGGATCGGCGACGAGATCGCTGAACTCGTTAGGCGAACAGCCGAAGCGGAGGACCGGCAACGTGATTTGCTGCTCAACATTCCTAATCTGCCGCGCGCCGAAGTCCCGGTCGGCACAAGCGCGGCAGATAATCCTGTGGTGCGCAGTTGGGGCGAAAAACCGGCGCTGGCCGAGCCAGTCTTGGATCACGTCGCGCTCGGGGAGCGGCTGGCGGCTGTTCGATCCGGAGCGCGCGACCAAACTGAGTGGAAGCGGATTCATCTGTTTCACCGGCGCGGGCGCGCGACTGGAGCGAGCGTTGATTCAGTTCATGCTCGACCTGCACACGCGCGAGCACGGTTACCTCGAGGTCAGCCCGCCATTCCTGGTCCGGCGCGATTGCATGATCGGGACGACGCAATTGCCGAAATTTGAGGAAGACATGTACGGTCTGGAGGAGGGAGCGATGTTTCTCGCCCCGACCGCGGAAGTGCCGGTGACGAATCTGCATCGCGAAGAAATTCTCGCCCTCGCGGACCTGCCGAAGAAATTCACCGCCTACACGCCCTGCTTTCGGCGCGAAGCCGGCTCGGCCGGGCGGGAAACGCGCGGGATCATCCGCGTCCATCAGTTCGATAAGGTAGAGCTGGTGAAGATCACTGCGCCGGAGAATTCCAACGACGAACACGAGGCGCTCACGGCCGACGCCGAGCGCGTCCTGCAATCGTTAGGCTTGCATTACCGGGTGATCGAACTTTGCACGGGTGACCTCGGTTTCGGCTCGGCCAAAACCTACGACCTCGAGGTTTGGTCGCCCGGACAGAAAGCGTATCTGGAGGTTTCCAGTTGCTCGAACTTTGAAGACTTTCAGGCGCGCCGAATGAATTTGCGCTTCAAGGACGCAGAGGGAAAAAACCGTTTTTGCCACACTCTCAATGGCTCGGGCGTGGCCCTGCCGCGGCTCTTCGCCGCGCTGATCGAGGCAAATCAGCAACCGGATGGATCGGTCCGAATCCCGGAAAAATTGCAACCCTATTTTGGCGCGGCCGAGATTCGTTAGGGAGGTGAGCGGATCGCCGGCCCTTACCCAGCCGCGCGCAGACCCGCGCTCCCAGAGGGAGGCTACAAGCCGAAACCACAGTTCGTCAGGCCGGCGGTGTCTCCGCGAAAAGATCGAGCTGGCCGCGCTCGTTGAGCGGACGTCTCCGCGGCCGCGGTCGGCAAAGGTAACTCAAACCCGAGGCGTTGCGCCAGCCGCTGGCAGGTCTCGGGCGAGAAGCCTTCGTAGTGATTGTTGGCAAACGTCCAGACGCTGCGAATTTCGTCGAGGTGCCGCTGGATGCGCAGCGCCCAGCTGTCCAGCGCCGCCTCCCGTTTCCAGAGCAACTTGCCATAACGATGAATCCGCTGGCCATTCGCGTCGTATTTTGTCAGGGCATCGCCGAGGAGCCGCAAATAAAGAAAATCCGTTGTAATCGGCTGGAATTCGAAGGGCGCCTGGTTGCGCTCATTCAGTCGGCTCATGTCGGACCAAACCCAGCAGAGGCGATGTTTTTGGAGGAGGCGGATGAAATGCGGCCGATGCCAGCCGGGGTGGCGGAATTCGATCGCGAAGCGGAAATCCGCGGGCAATTGCGCGACGAAATCCCGGAAAGCCGATTTTCTCTTCTTTCGGCGTGTAGGAGGGCGGGAGTTGGATCAGGACGACACGCAATTTGGGCGCGAGTGGCTCGAGGGCGTGAAGAAAGGCGATCAACTCCGCGCGGCAATCGCGCAGCCGACGCAGGTGGGTAATTTCGCGGGGCAACTTGCAGGTAAAACGAAAGTGCGCCGGCGTCATCTCCATCCAGCGCCGCGCGACTGTTTCCGAGGGCGCGCTGTAAAAAGTAGAGTCGATTTCGACTGTCGCAAAATAACGCGCATAAATCTCAAGCCACCGATTCGATGGCCAACCCTCTGGATAAAACACGCCGCTCCACTCGTCGAAGCTCCAGGCACAGGTGCCAATCCGGATTTTCTGCTGCTCGATCAGGTTCAAAATGGAGGCCGAAGTCCAGGCGGCAACCCAAGTGCCGGCGCTCTTATCAGCGTATCGGAATTGAGCGCATCGTCGCGCTTTTTTCGAGCGACATTCCCTCGACCGGCCGGGGTCGCCCAACTTGACGGAGCCAGTATCGTTCACTACCCTGCGACTTCCGATGAGCTATCGAATTCGAGTTCTTCTCTTGTTCGCGGCTGCCTGTGTCGCTTTCCCGGAGCGGAGCCCTGCCCCAGTCATTTTTAAGCCGAATGAAAAGGTCCATTATCGGGCGCCCGGCGAGGAAGAAATCAGCGGTAATGCAGACCAACTCTTCGCGCAAGCGGAAGCGGCCGAGCAAGCTGGGGACCGCGGCGCGGGCGATCAAGATTTACAAGCGCCTGGTGAAGCATTACCCGCCACTCGAATCATTCGGCGGAGGCGACTTTTCGCGCTGGCCGGCTGACCGAAGCGGAAGGCAATTTGATTAAAGCCGCGGCCATTTACCGGGGCTTAATGGAATCGTATCCGCAGACGCCGCATTTCCAGGAAGCGATCGAATCACAGTTCCGCATCGGCGAGATCCTTCTGAGCAAAAAAAAGAGGAAAATTCTCGGGGTCCCACTCGGCTCGACCATGGATGATGCGGTGGAAATCTTTGCGGCGATCGTGCGCAGTGCTCCTTACGGCCGCTATACGGCGCGGGCCCAGTTCGACATCGGCCGGGCGCGCGAGGAGCAAGGCTCAGCTGACCTGGCGATCGATGCCTACCAATCAGTCGTGGAAAAATTCCCTAACGATCCCCTCGCTGTGGATGCCCAGTATCAGATTGGCTATATTTGGTTCACGGCCGCTCGTGCCGGGACTTATGATCCGGATGCGGCCGAGCACGCGCGCGTTGCTTTCCAGGATTTTCTCTTTCGTTTTCCGAAAAGCGAAAAAGCCCCGCAAGCCCGCGAAAACATTGCCCTGCTCGAGAATCGTCTGACTAAAGGTTCGCTCCAGATCGCCCAATTCTACGACAAGGAAAAACACTATCGGGCCGCGGTCCTTTATTATAACGAGGTGATTCGTCAGCAGCCCGGCTCATCCGAGAGCGAAATCGCGAAGAAACGAATTGATCAATTACGCGCCCAGGTGGGAGATGTCGCCTTGCTACCCGCGGCCACTTTTGCGGAGAAGAACGCGAAGAACAAGGGGAAGAAGGACATCGCCAAAGCATCCGCCGGAGGAGCACCGGAGGAACAACGAGCGCCTGTCCCGCCTGAGTTGCGCGGCGGCGGCGGAGATTTGGCGCCGTTGCCGACAGATTCGGATTCACTCCCGCCTCCCGCGGCGGTGGATGGCTCCGCCCCTCCCGCGAATCCGCTCGCGACACCAGAGCCTTCAGCCACGCCCGAAGCGACCGCGACACCCTAGCGGTGAAAAAATTCCTCGTCGCCGCCCTCGCTCTCTTTTCGTTAGGCGGGTGCGCGGGTTATCGGATCGGCCCGGTCCAACCTTATTATCTGCGGTCGGTTCACAGCATTGCCGTCCCCACCTTCGGCAACAAAACGCTCCTTCCTCGCATCGCGGTGCTCGTGACCGACAGCGTGATCAAGCAGTTCCAGCAAGATGGAACTTATCGCATCGCCGGTGACGACCAGGCTGACGCGACCCTGAAAGGTGACATCACTCGAATCAGCTCGCGCCCCGGCGCGTTCGGTGCGCGGAAACGTTCTGGCCACGACCGAATTCAGCCTCTCGATGCGGGTGCGTTATTCGCTCGTCGAACGCAAGACCGGCAAAGTGCTGGCCTCACCGGCTGAAGTGGTCGGCACGACCAGCTTCTTCGTCGGACCCGACATCACCTCGGATGAACGCCAGGCCTTACCGCTTGCGGCCGAAGAACTGGCAACCCGCCTCGTCAGCCAGCTTAGTGAAGGCTGGTAGGCGTGAAAGGCGAAGAAAATCTTTGGCGCATTCTGCAGGATAACTTGGAGACGCTTCGTGCTGGCGGCCGTCTCCCTGAGGCAATCCGGATCGGGGAGAGAGCGCTTGAATTAGCGCAACGAATTTTTCCCGAGAACGATCCCTCGCTCGCGCTGAGTTACGAACGACTCGGACAATTGTACGATCAGCGCGGCGAACGCGCGGAAGCGAATGTTGGCCTCGCCCGGGCCCTCCGGATCGTGGAAAGCATCGAGCCGCTCGATCAACGCGTGGATTTACCAGTTGGCTCGGAGGCTGGCCTTGCTCTGCGACGTCGCCGGCGGAGAAGAAGACGCAATCACCTACTACGAGAAAGCGATCCACGCCGGTGGCCAGATTGAGAACGTCATCCACAGCGATTTAGGCACCCTGCTTAACAATGTGGCTCTCATTTACCGCCGGAGCGGCCGGCAAAAAGCCGCTGAGCCCTATTATCATGCACGCGCTCGAGCTTTATGAAAAGCAACTCGGGCCCGAGCATCCGGATGTGGCGGCGGTCCTGAATAATCTCGGCGTCTTCTACACCAATGAAGGCCGTTTCGAGGAAGCGGAGGCGGCACACCAGCGCGCCCTCACAATTCGCCGCGAGGCCAATCCCAGGGGACACTCCGATATCGCGCAGTCGAAATGCAATCTCGCGGTGGTCTATCATTCGCGCGGCGACTTGACCCGCGCCGGAGAACTCTATCGGGAATCGCTGCGCGATTGGGAGCACATGGAGAAACCGCCGGAGGACTACGAGATCGTCGCCTCAAATTATGCGGATCTTCTGAGGTCGTTAGGCAAGAGGCGCAAGGCCCGGGCCATTGAAGCGCGGGCGCGGAAGAAGCGCGGGCGCTGATTGGCGCTTGCGGTCGGGACGGCGAAGGGCAACTTACAGGCCGCCCGGCGCAACGCTCACGTGGCGGAATGGCAGACGCGTACGGCTCAGGACCGTATGGGGAAACCCGTGGAGGTTCGACTCCTCTCGTGAGCACCCGTTCGGCTTACTTTGTGTACCTTTGCACAATATTTGTGTACTTTCGCAAATAAGTCGAATCAGCTCAAACTAGCTGCACAAAGCCTGATTATACGGCACTTACGACGCGAGCTAACCATGGATGTTTTCGAGCCGAGAAACGACAGCCAGGTATGCTCCAGATGCAGCCAGCCGAGATGCGCGCTCCAACTCACGATTGCGAGCGGCGCGAGCGTTCGCAGACCAGTCGCTAGGCCGATTAGAAATGCCAACCAGTAGATTGCCATAATTTTCTCCTTTTTACGCTCTCGCTCGCTTCACGCGAAGCTCGAATTGCGAGCGGGATGGCCCGGGACGATTAGCTTGCCTTTCCCGGACTGCAGCTGGGCCTAGCATCGCGATCAACTACGAGGCCGGCGGTGTTTCCACAAACGGCGCAAGACGAACACAACGATGCTCAGCAGCGCAACCGTTGCGAACAGAAGCGCCAAGAGATTATGCATCGGATGAGTGATCGAGTAGTTCTCATGCGATGCGAAGAACCCGTTGAATGTGGCGAGAGCCGAGGCCAGGGCGAGCAAATCCTGTCGCGACAATTCGAGAGCACGCTCATTAGGATGATAGGTGGAGCCCTCAGCATAGGTGCGGCCGGCCAGGTCACGTTCGATGTGGCCGCCAAGGATATTCGCGAGAGGACGCCCCGCCAGAAATTCAATCGCGCGTGCGACGCTCTTCCTGTCCGCCGCGGTGTCCTCAATCGTCAACCTGCCCGGCAGCAGAAAATCCCCTGAGAAAAAGAGCGCGGTTCTCTCGTCGTAGATAGCGATGTGGGCCTCTTCATGCCCAGGGGTCGGGATGACATCCACCACGCGGCCGCCCAGATCCAAATGCGCGACGCCGTCAGGCCAATGATCAAACTGAAAGAAACCGCGCACAGCGCCTAGGTCTGCTGCGACAATCTGAACATCCGGTGCCGAAGCAAATTGACCGTCTCCGGCGTAATGATCACGGTGTCCGTGGCTGTGCACGATGAGAAGAGGCAGGCGCACGTCGTCCTTAAGCGGCAAAAGCGAAAGGACGGTTTTTGCCAGCGGCATTTTGGCTGGATCGGCGACGGCTCCAGTGTCAATCAGAAGAGCCTTTTGTGATCCGACCAGCAGATAGAGAAAGTTCGCTTCCGGATCGGCGCAGGGACTTTGGCGAAAGATGAATGTTTGCGGTTCGTAGGTGTAGACTTGCAAAGGAGCTTGAGGTGACGCTACGCAGTCTTCAGCGCCACTGTTCCACTGCGCCGGCAGGGATCCGGGCACAGGCCCAGACCACGCTGGCGCCGCGCAACACAGCATGGTCGCGAGCGAAACTACCGCCTCGGTCAAAGTGCACTGAAAGCCTACTTGGATGCGCCTAAACATGTTTGATCGGATTAACGCAGCGGTTTGGATAAAAGAATTACGACATCCGCTTCTTCACCGGATTGTTGGTGCTTCTCGTTGACGGCATTTTCTGCTTTACGAATCGGTCAAGCCAACTTCATCCTGATTGTCTATGAGCGTAATCTGGACGTTAATCATCGGTCTAATTGTCGGCGCAGTCGCGAAACTTTTGATGCCGGGGAAAGATCCTGGTGGGTTCATCATCACGATTCTTCTCGGCATTGCAGGTGCATTTCTCGCCGGTTTTCTCGGCCGCGCACTGCATTGGTATGCCGCAGGCGAACCGGCCGGTTTCATTGCCTCGGTCATCGGCGCAATTATTCTTCTGATCATCTACCGGATGATTAAGGGCAAGACGGCCTGACGATTCAAAAATTCGGAGTCGCCGATTGTTTGATTGTTCCCGCCGGGGGCAAACCGGAGAAAACTTCGAGCTACCGCGCGTACCGCGACCGCGAATCGCCATGGGACTAAAGTCCACTATCGGGCAGGACTAGGTTGAATAGGCTACGAGTTGCTCTTGAGAGCCACTCGAGAAGGGCGGCCGACGCAAAAGCCCATGAGAGCTAACGAAACGAGGGATCAGGAAGTTGTTTGCCTTGTCGAAGACGACAAGACCGTTCTCAGTTCGATTGACCGTTTGCTCGGGTCCGACGGATTAGCCGCGCGCGCTTTCGACGATCCTGAAAGTTTTCTCGAGTATGTAAAGACTCACTCGGTGCCCGTCGTTGTTCTCGATATCTGGATGGAGCACATGACCGGTTTGGCAGTGCAGGCGAGGGTCGCAAAGGTGTCGCCGCACACGCGGGTGATCATCATGACGGGACGCGAAGAGCCTGAAGCGGACCAGATCGCGCTGAAATTAGGGGCGATTGCGTTCTTCACCAAGCCTTTCGATGACGAGGCGTTCCTCGTCGCTGTGCGGGGCGCTTTGTTTTCAGCCTTAAAGCCGTGAAATCACAAAAGGACGTCGAGGAATCGTTCCACGCGGGGCAGACCAGAATCCTGGAGATGGTCGCGGCGGATGCGCCACTGCCGGACATTTTGAGAAGCATTGTGCTTCTGATGGAGGCGCAGATTGAAGGAATGCTTTGTTCGATTCTTGTCCTGACGACTGACGGCCGTCGGGTCCAGCACGGCGCAGCGCCGAGTTTGCCTGGCGCGTACGTGGAGGCAGTCAATGGTGCGCCGATTGGGCCAAAGAATGGTTCTTGCGGGACAGCCATGTTTTTAAAGAGGCAGGTGGTGGTGACCGATGTATTGACAGATCCACTTTGGACTGATTACCGCGGACTCGCACGGATTCTCGACCTAAGCGCTTGCTGGTCGACGCCGATCTTTTCGCCACGAGGTGATGTTCTTGGATCCTTCGCTATGTATCGCCGGGAGAAGCGGGGTCCAAACTCTCAGGAGACACGCCTGACGCAGGTCGCCACGCACATCTCCGGGATTGCGATCGAACGCCAACGCATACAGGAGACATTGCGAGAACGCGACGCACGCATCAATCTCGCAGCCGAATCCGCAGACCTTGCGTTTTGGGTCATCTATCCGGAGCACAACAGTGCCTGGATGAGCGACAAAGGGCGTCTCATTTACGGGTTCGATTCCACGCTACCCTTAAGCCGCCAGCTGATCTGCGCCCGGGTGCATCCCGATGAAAGGGAGGAAGTCCATGCGGCCTTCAACCATGCCTGTGCGTCACAAGGGACCTTCGAGTGCGAGCACCGGCTCGTGTTGCCTCATGGCAGAACGCGTTGGGTCATCGCGCGTGGCCGCTGTTTGAAGGACGAGGAAGGGAAAACAAGCAAACTCATCGGGATAACGATTGACGTCAGCGCCCAGAAGAAAACCGCGCTCCAGCTGCAAATCCAACGAGAGGAAATGGCCCATCTAAATCGCGTGGCGCTGATGGGCGAAATGACGGCCTCGGTTGCACATGAATTGAATCAACCGCTGACCGCCATTTCGAACAACGCCTCAGCCGCGAGGCGTTTTCTCCAACGCGATGACTTTGATCCCGTCCTGCTGAAGCAGTTGCTCCTCGACATCGTAGCCGACAGTCAACGGGCAGGCGAAGTGATCCGCGGAATTCGCCGGCTTGTGCGCAAAGAAAAGAGCGTCCACGCTCGGGTCGATCTCAACGACGTGATCACGAACACCATTCGGCTGGTCGGTTCGGATGCCGTCCTACGCGAAAGTGTGATCGCAACTGAACTGGAGGACAACTTGCCAAACGTCGAAGCCGTTCCTGTCCAAATCCAGCAGGTGTTGCTGAACCTGATCATGAACGCGCTCGACGCTGTTCAAGGCCGTCCGCCTTCCGAGCGTCGCGTCCTTATTGGCACGCGTTCGCTCCAAGGAGAGAAGGTGGAAGTGAGCGTGCGCGATTTCGGAGCGGGTTTGCCGAAGGAGCGCCCGGAAAGAGTCTTCGATCATTTCTTTACCACCAAGCAACAGGGAATGGGGATGGGTCTAACGATTGTGCGTTCCATTGTCGAATCGCATAATGGAAAAATCAGCGCGGAGAATGCGCCGAATGGCGGAGCCCGCTTCTTCTTCACTCTGCCTGCTATCCGGCTTCAGCCGAAAAGCCAAGCGGCATGAGCGATAGTGGCGCCTCTCCGACCGAGGAAGTTTGCGTCGTGGATGATGACGCCTCGGTCCTTCGCTCGATGCAATACCTGCTTGCCTCAGACGGCATTGCAGTACGCGCGTTTAATAAACCGCAGGACTTTCTGGCCCACGCTGCCACCCACCCTGTGTCCGCCGTAGTGACCGACATCTGGATGGAGGGGGTCACTGGTCTGGAGATTCTTGCGCGCATGTGTGCACTCTCACCGCGCCCGCGCGTGATCGTCGTCACAGCGCGCGACGATTTGGCCGCGCGCGCGACTGCAATGGCGATTGGCCCGGTCGCCTTTTTCAGCAAACCCTTCAACGACGAAAAATTCCTTGCCGCGGTGCGGAAAGCTCTCGCGCCGGCAAAGGGTTCAACGATTTGAGGTCACACGCTGGCGGACTGCGATTTGGACATTGGACACGCTGAAATGCCTCAAATATTCAGTGAATGTACATCTGTAGTGCAGTGTGATGTGTTTGCGCATCTGCACTTCCTCTGCCTGGTCCGTGCACCGTCGCGGCAACGGCATCGCTTGCCGTCGGATCTCGCACGCTGCGATTACTAGCTACTGACAACATCCGTTTTGACGGAGGAAGACGATATAATTTTTGAAAAGGCGACGCAGCAACTCAGCTGGAACGACACGTTATGAAAATGGAAAGAAAGCAAAGCCAGGAGTCGAGTCCGGTGCCGGCGTGTCCCGGCTGCGGAATGATCAAGAACCAGTGGCCTGGAGAAGGATATACCCACGATGGCGAAACCTACTGCTGTCAGGGTTGTGCCGAAGGCACCGGTTGCACCTGCGTCACCGTCGGGACACCAGGCTTTTCACGCCGGGGACAGAAAGTGACGCGAGCGGAGCCACGGCCCGGCGAGCAACGCTCCGGAGCACCGGCACCCAAGGGTGAACTGAGCGGAGAACGCGACAATCTTGGAACGGAAGAAGCGATCGATCAATCCGGCGTCAGTAGTGCATTCACGGAAACCGAGTAATACGGTCACCAAGGCGAAAACCTTGCACTGCGCCGACAAAGTCGCGGCTTAGGTGGTGGGCCCCGGCCAACGCTTCCTCCGAAATCAGTTAGTTTCTCCTTTGACGCTGAATAGATCAGCAAAGCCTCACAAACGTGTTGCCACCATTGTGCAACGCTGGGGCAAATCAATTCCTGGATATGGGAGGAGCGAAAACATCTTAAATACGTCGCGAATTTACATGATTGAAACATGACAAAAACGTTAGGGACAAAGGCGTGACATTTGGACGCCCATCCACATAGCCTCCGTAACAGGTAAATTCAGTACACCCTCTCAGGAAAGGAATAACTAAATACATGAAAAAAAGCTCATCTTCACGCAATGCCTTCTTTATTTGGCGGGTCGTTTTCGGAATCATGCTTGGCAGCCTTGGCGTCTTTCTGGCGCTTTCTAGCTGGGCCATGTTCTCCAAAGTCTCCGCCCAGCCAGCCGGCCAACCAGCCACATCTAATTCACCGGAAATAGTCCCGATGGTTGGCCCGGTGCATCTGAACCAGGATCTGCGCAGTCTCCCTTACATCGCCCCAAAAGAGGAGTTCGAGGAGAGGGTCCTGACACGCCACCCTCAACCAGGGACGGGGAATCAAGAGGCGGGACCTTTGCTGAAGTGTCCTGACTTCGGAGCGACCCTGCTCAATAATATCTTGCGACCAGCGCCCACAATGCCGGCCCCGCTGCTGACCTTCGAGGGAGTGGCGGAAACCCAGAGCGGCTGCGGTTGCGAGCCGCCGGACACCAATGGAGATGTCGGGCCGAATCATTACATCGAAGCAGTCAACAGCTCGTTCAAGGTTTTTGACAAGAGCGGCGCCACCCTGTCGGGCCCGACCACTTACAACTCACTCTTCGCCCCTTTGACGGGCACGCCTTGCAGCGGCAGCAACGACGGTGACCCTTTTGTTTTCTATGATCAACTCGCCGATCGCTGGGTGGTGAGCGATTTCGCTTTCGCCTCGCTTAATGGGCCGTTCTATCAATGCATTGCCGTCTCCAAAACCAGCGACCCGGTAAGCGGCGGCTGGTTCCTCTACGCGGTGCAACATGATTCCGCCAATATCCAATGGCTCGGCGATTACCCGAAACTCGCGCTGTGGAATAACCCGGCCCCTGGCGGCGCCTATATCCTGACGGTCAACTTGTTTTTCGGTCCCACCCTTGGACCTTTCGAAGGCGTAGGTGTCTTTGCGCTCGATCGCGGCTCCATGCTTGCTGGCGGTCCCGCTAATGCTGTCCATTTTGATATCCCTCTCGCCGGAGTGGGCGATTCCTATAGCCTGGTTGGCGCGACCTTTCGCACGGGTGATCCCCCACCCGCGGGACGAGATGAATTTCTCCTGGCCGTGGACAGCCCAGCCAGTGGAGGCGTCACTCTAACCCAGGTAAAAGGCTGGCTTTTCCATGTCGATTTTGCCGGGAGGTTCTACTCTTGGCGTTGGCACTAACCACAGCCCGAATTCCCTGATTACAGTCAACGGGTTCGTCGACGCCTTTACCAGCAGCGCTGGATTTACCATCGTGCCGCAGCAGGGAACGTCGTCAAAACTGGACAGCTTGGGCGACAAAATCATGACGCCGCTGGTTTACCAGAATCGCAGCGGAACGGAATCGTTGTGGGCGTCTGGCACCGTCTGCACCGACGCGAGCTGCACCGGACCAACGGGTATTCGTTGGTATCAATTCAATGTTACCGGCGGCACATTTCCCGCCACCCCTGTTCAACAGGAAACCTGGACCAATAACAGCGACAGTTTATGGCGCTTCATGCCCAGCATAGCGGTTGATTCATGCGGCGACACGTCCATCGGTTATGCGATCTCGAGCACCAGCGCGTTCCCAGGCATTCGGTATGCGGGGCGTCTTGTCACCGACCCGTTGAATGATCTCAGTCAGGGCGAAGCGGTCATGTTCGATGGCCTCGCGAGCCAAACCTCAAACCGCTGGGGAGATTATAGCATGACCACGGTTGATCCTGTCGATGGCGCGACCTTCTGGCATGCGAATGAATACTACACGACACTCAGCAGTTTTAACTGGCACACGCGCATCGGTAACTACAAGTTTGATTCCTGCGGCGGCGGCGGCGGCATTACGCTCGGAGCGGATGTGATCAGACAAGGAGGCAAGCGTTACGTGGCCCTAAGCTGGAGCCCGGCTAATGGCGGCAACATGAACGTGTTGCGAAACGGCTCTGTAATCGGTACGACGGCGGATGACGGAAGCGCCCGGAGCAAGCTCGGAAACCAGACCGGACCGATTACCTATCAGGTCTGTGAAACAGACACAGGCACCTGCTCCAATGAAGTTAGAGTTGTAGTGCATTAGAGTCGCCCAATAGAGAATTAGAATTAGGCAATTGCCACCGGGAGGTCGTCCTATCCGACTCTTGGAAGTGAAAGTCGCAGAGGAAGGGCATTCAGCGAAAGCGCTGGATGCCCTTTTCGCTTCCGCTCAAGAACAAAGAGAAATAGCTTTCCGGCGTTTCTGCTTCCAGGCTGCCCGACGTTCGAGATCCTAACCATTTTCCCTTCACAGAGGGATCGGCGCAGCCTAGCTCGCCTTTAGCTGTGGCCACGCGGACTGCCGAATCGCCGAAATCCTTTCTGCGGCTGATCTGGCGGGCCGCGTCTAGCGCCTGAATGGAGACAACGCGCCCTTTTCTACCCGAAAAAAGCTGCATATTTCGCAATACGTCCTGCTTTTGGGCGACCCGTCCGGGCGAGATGCCATGGCTTTATTAGGACCGCTTCCACGGCCAGCCGACCGGCATGGGATTCCCCCGTGAGACCGCTATCCGCGACGTGGCGCTAACGCCTTGCCTCGCCCGTATCGTGTTGGTATTTCAGGCATTGACTTTCGATCTCCAATTTGGAAAATCTGCTGCGAAGCAAAATAGAGAGGCAAAACAACCAATGAAAATAGGCGAGACAGCACCAGACTTTGAAGCACAAACGACTGAGGGGGAGATTAGCTTTCACGATTGGATCGGCGACTCCTGGGCCGTTTTGTTTTCACACCCGAAGGATTTTACGCCGGTCTGCACAACCGAGCTCGGCTACATGGCACGCATCAAACCGGAGTTCGACCGCAGGAACGTCAAGGTCATCGGCCTATCGGTTGATTCCACCGGCGATCATCAAGGCTGGGCCAACGACATCAAGGAGACACAGGGACATGCACCGAACTATCCCATTATCGGCGACGCTGATTTCAAAGTGGCAAAGTTGTACGGGATGCTGCCAGCCGAGGCCGCTGGCGATGCGAAAAAGCGGACCGCGGCTGATAACGCCACCGTTCGCAACGTTTACGTCGTCGGTCCGGACAAAAAGATTAAGCTCATCCTTGTTTATCCCATGACGACGGGACGGAATTTCGACGAAGTTTTGCGCGTGATTGACTCGCTCCAACTGACGGCAAAACATCAGGTCGCCACGCCGGCGAACTGGAAACCAGGCGAAGACGTGATAATCGCCGGCTCGGTCTCCGACGAGGAAGCAAAGCGGCGTTATCCAAACGGCTGGAAAGCGCCAAAGCCATATATCCGCATCGTTCCGCAGCCGCAGTAACTCGGAGAGACGATTCTCAGATTATTGCCGGTTAAGATTTGTCCTGCGTGACCGTTATGACCACTTTCCCGCGAGCGTGGCCTTGCTCCAGATAGCGGATTGCGTCAGCGATTTGGCTCAGCGGATAAGTCCGGTCGATAACCGGTTTCACCTTTCCGGATTGCATCAGATCGCCAAGGACGTTCAGGTCCTTCTTGTTCAACTCCGCCATCATCATGCCCATTTTCTGACTCATGAACGGAGAGAGCAGAAGCGCTTTGAGCGGACGTGCCAGGGGACCGATCAACCCTCCATCGTTCGGCCCTCCTCCTCCGATCATGACGCAAATCCCTTGGGGAACCAGGACGCGTTTGAATCCTGACAGCGGCTGCGTGCCGACGTTGTCGAGAATTACGTCGTAACGCTGTCCACTGTTCGTGAAATCCTCCTTCGTGTAATCAATGACGTGATCTGCTCCGAGTGATCGAACCAGGTCCAGATTCCTCGTGCTGCAAACGCCGGTTACCTCCGCGCCGAATGACTTCGCGATCTGCACCGCGAACGTGCCAACACCGCCCGATGCACCATTAATCAAAACCTTCTGACCCGGCGACACGTGCCCTTTGTCGCGCAGGCCCTGCAACGCAGTGATTGCTGCAATCGGGACAGAGGCCGCTTGCTCAAACGTGATGTTAGCTGGTTTCAGCACCATCGCTTTGTCGGCCCGACCGCAGACATATTCGGCGAAGGTACCGCCTCGCCCCCCGAATACGTCGTCACCGGGTTTGAACTGCGTTACGTTCTTGCCAATCGCTTCAACCGTGCCCGAGTAGTCAACGCCGAGTCGTGGATCCTTTGGTTTGCGCAGGCCAACCCCCAACGCCCGCATGATATATGGCGTTCCCTCCATGTAGTGCCAGTCGAGCGGATTGATGGAAGCCGCTCTAACTTTGATCAAGACTTGGTCATCGTTAGGCATCGGCTTTTTTATGTCCCTGATCTCGAGAACGTCCGGCGACCCGTAAGTCGGTATAGACAACCGCCTTCATGTGCGGTTCTCCTGTTTCGATCGGCTCTTGTCGGGCGCCCGTAACCCAGGCGTAAACAACCAAGGCTCCGATCAATATTACAGTCAGATAGAAGACCCGTTTCAGGATACGGCGTAACCTGCTCCTACGGCGCGGCGATGATTTTGCAGTCGATTCGTCCATTAGGTTTGTCCTCATTTTTTCTCCCTTTAGTTCACACTGATTACGACTTTCCCTCTAGCGTGTCCTTCTTGCAGATACCAAAGTGCCCGCGAGACCTCACTGAATTTGTAGGTTCGATCGATCACCGGCGTCATCTTTCCGGACTGCATCAGATCAGCCAGGATCGACATGTCTGCCTTGTTGAATTGTGCGATGTAGGCAACGAACTTTTGGCTCGTGAACCTTGACCGTAGATATCCATTGAGTTCACCAGCCAAACGCCCCAGGATTCCGTCACGCCATCCTGCGCCCCCAATTCCGGCCATGACGCAAATGCCATTCGGTGTTAAGACACGCCGGCGCTCCGAGAACGAGTGATTTCCGACAAGGTCGAAGATCAAGTCGTAACGCTGGTCGCTCCTCGTGAAATCTTCCCTGGTGTAATCGATCACGTGGTCCGCGCCGATCGATCGGACAAGATCGACGTTCCGGGTGCTGCAGACGCCGGTGACTTCGGTATCGAATGATTTTGCGATTTGGACGGCGAAAGTGCCCACGCCTCCGGATGCACCGTTGATGAGAACCTTTTGACCGGCTTGGATTTTGCCTTTGTCGCGAAGACCTTGCAGCGCCGTGATCGCCGCCACTGGAACTGAGGCCGCTTGCTCAAATGTCACGTTAGCGGGCTTCAGAACGACCGCACGGTCGGCCAAGACGCAGATGAACTCGGCAAAGGCCCCTGTCTTTCCTCCGAATACTTCATCGCCCGGTTTGAAATTAGTGACGTTTTTTCCAACCATTTCAACCGTTCCGGCATAGTCGACACCCAGGCGAGTGTCTTTTGGTTTGCGCAGGCCAGATAACGGGCGAAGGAGAAGCGGGCCTTGGATAGTGAGGTCAAGCGGATTGACTGCTGCGGCGCGGACTTTTACCAATAGTTGATTGTCATTTGGAACAGGCTTTTCGACCTCTTCCACCTTCAGCACATCAGGACCCCCATATTCGCAATGGGTAATAGCTTTCATCGGATGAGTCGGGGTAGGCCTACGATCGCAATCGTTACTCGAAATGCAGTAGGCGATAAACGTCACCAATACCAAACCGACGAAAATGAGGGACGCACTCCACTTTAGAATACGTTTTAATTTCATCGGCTTATCGGAGTTTGCTCGTTGTTAGAGTTTGTTGTCCTGTTCCACAGTAATGACAACTTTGCCGCGCGCGTGGCCTTCTTCGAAATACCGCATCGCCTCCGCGGTCTCGCTCAACTTGTAAGTCCGGTCGATGACGGGTGTCATCTTCCCCGTTTGCATGAGGTCGCTCAATAGCTTCAGATCCTCTTTGTCCAGTTTCGTACCATACCCGACGAACTTCTGATGGACGAACCGCGACAACAGACCCGCTTTGAAAGTCCCAGCGATACGCCCCCACGCTTCCGCGTGTAGTCCTGCCCCTCCGATTCCGGCAAGGACGCAGATGCCATTAGGAGTTAGGACGCGCCGGCGATCTGAGAAGGAGTGGTTACAAACGTTATCAAAAATCACGTCGTAACGCTGGTCTTCTTTGGTAAAATCCTCTTTGGTGTAGTCAATGACGTGATCCGCGCCGATTGACCGGACAAGATCAACTTTTCCCGTGCTGCATACGGCCGTTACCTCTGCGCCGAGTGACTTCGCTATCTGGACAGCGAAAGTGCCCACGCCTCCCGTTGCGCCGTTGATCAGGACCTTTTGCCCCGGCCGAATGTTACCTTTGCGAAGACCCTGCAGGGCGGTGAATCCCGCCCAAGCTACAGAGCCCGCTTGTTCAAACGTCACATTAGCTGGCTTAATAACCAACGCTCGTTCGCGAGCACACGCATACTCCGCAAGAGAAGGACGAGTCACACCAAAGACTTCGTCGCCCGCTTTGAACTGCGTCACGTTTTTGCCAACCGCTTCAACCTGGCCGGCCACATCGTTGCCTAGCCCTGTCTTCTCTGGTTTGCGCAGCCCGAACATCAGGCGAAGCGGCCACGGCCCTCGCATCGCGCCCGGGTCAATAAAATTGAGGGAAGCCGCGCGAACTCTGATCAAGACTTGATCGTCATTCGGAACAGGCTTTTCAACGTCTTCAAACTTGAGAACGTCAGGTGAACCATACTCGCAAAAACGAATGGCTTTCATCGGATTGACCAAAGCAGTCTTGCGATCGCAATCGTTAGTCGATCTCCAGTAAGCGATGAACCCGACCAGGAACGCCAACACTAGCGCGAGCACAATCCCGCCTACGCTCCACTTGAGAACACGCTTTAACGTCATCCGCTTGTGAATCAGAGTGGTCCGCTGTAACGGCGCAGTCGGACGGCCGCGGCGACAAATCCGACCGCGAATACCAGCCCAATCCAAAGAGCTGGCGTGCCCAGATATTTCCCCGGCGTGAGTGCTGCCGAGCCGACGGTGTGAGCGTTGAAGGCAAACGCTTGCGGAGCGAACCCTATCACACGGTCCTTCAGCATCGAGGCGAAGTACGAGGTGTTGAAGGTGATCTTTTCGAAGAAGCCAATCGCGAGAAGCGGTAGGACGGCCCAGAGAAATGTCGCCCGGCGCGCCCAGCCTGAAATCAGCAACGCCCAGCCGTAGATCGGCGCATGCCAGAGCGCAATTGCGGCCAGACCGTAGAGCAGAATCAGCGACTGCCGAATCAGATTAAAGTTTGCCCAAGTCGTTGCGGCAAGGCCGCCCGGCAGCAGGGCCACCGTGCTGATGAGCATCATAATGAACTGCGTAACAACGATGATCGCGAAGCTCACCAGCGGCAGAACCACGAGCGGAATGATCACCTTCGAGAGGACGGTTGTGAGATCCGAAACTGGCAGCGATTTCCAGAAAAGGATACTGCGCTCGCGACGTTCGCCGTGGAGTGCGTCGAGACAATAGAAAATGCCAACGATGAAGGCGGTAAAGATGATCATCATTGCCGCGATGTCGTATGGCATCTCGATTGCGGCTCGCCGGTGCGCCGGATCGAGCAACATCGCGTTGTGCCTGCGCTCCGGCAGATGAGACGCACTGACAATCGAGCCGAATAAAATGATCCCGGCGACGACTAGGGGCGCGATATAGATCGAATGGTTCTCCCACAATTCACGCCAGACCGACCACGACATCGGCCGAGTCGCCGCGGGCGCGATTAGCTGCGAATCGGGGGAAGCTCGGGTATGGCGTTCGATTGCGTGTTCATTCAGTTCCTCCCTCCTTTGACTTCTGAGTTCCGACCTCTGGTCCCCGACCCATCACAGCAACGAACAGGTCGGCGATGCTCGGCGTACGGACGTCGCCCATCGCCGCAAGTTGGCCACGATCGATATTCTCAAAAAGCATCACGCTGCGACCGAACACCTGGCGTTCGTGCATCGGCTTGAGCGACCGGGCCCCTGCCAAATGGTCCGGGAGCACCATCACTTCCACATAGCGCGACTCGAATTCCTCCATGCTGCAATCGAGCACAATGCGGCCGTGGTTGATGAACATGAGATCGGTCAGAACATCCTGGATCTCTTCCACCTGATGCGTCGTCACCACGATGGTCCGGCGATCATCGAAGTAATCGTTCAAGAGCGAATCGTAGAACTGTTTGCGATACAAAATGTCGAGACCAAGGGTCGGCTCGTCGAGCACCAGCAGTTTCGCGTCGATCGCCATGACCAGCGCCAGATGCAGCTGCGCGACCATTCCCTTCGATAGTTGTCTGACTTTGCTGGTGCGCTTGATCGTCGTCCTGGCCAGAAAACCTTCCGCTTTCGCGCGATCAAATTTCGGATGCACGCCGGCGACGTAGTCGATCAGTTGGGAAACCCGAATCCAGCGGGGCAGAACGGCGACATCGGCAATGAAGGAGACGTCGCGCATGAGCTCTTCCCGCGCGCTCCACGGATCGCGACCGAGCACCGTCAATTTTCCCTCGTACGAGGTGAGCCCGAGAATTGCATTGAGCGCAGTGGTTTTGCCGGCGCCATTGGGACCGATCAACCCGAGGATGCGACCCTCTTCGACGCGAAGATCGATATTCTCCAACGCGACAGTGGTTCCAAAAACTTTGCGGAGTCCGCGTGCTTCAATCGTTGCCATAATGATTAGCGCTCCCTCCCCTTTGCCTTGGAACCGCGCCTTGCGGCGGCATCATCGAGTTCGTTCTGCGTCAGACCAAGCCGTTGAATCTTTTCCGCGACCCTGGGCCATTCTTCGGCAAGAAATTTCTGCCGTTCGCCCTTCAGCAACAGATCGCGGGCGCCGGCTTTGACAAACATGCCAAGCCCTCGCTTCATCTCGACCAACTGCTCATCCACCAATTCCTGATAAGCCTTGAGAACCGTGAGCGGATTGACCCGATATTCGGCCGCGACGTTGCGCACCGATGGCAGCGGATCGCTTTCTTTGAGGACGCCGTCGAGAATCATATGGACGGCCCGATCGCGGAGCTGGCGATAAATCGGCTGATTATCGTTCCATTCACGACTCATTCGGTGCTCCGCCTCCTCTCTGGCCGTCGTAGCCTTGGCGTGAACCGGCTCGCTCGGCTCGCCTCATCGCCCGGCAATGACGGCAAACACCCGGCAGCAACTGAACTTCTTTGAGCAGGCCACTCATATAGTGATATAGTTAACTATAACACTATGGGGGTGGCAAGAGCTTTTTTTGGATATTTTTTCACGCCGTGTTCGCCCCAATGGCGCGGTTCCGCATCGCCAGTGCCTTTTCATTCGAATGGCGCAGAGTGCGGAATGGTCCAGAATTGGCAGCCACTTCTCAATCTTCACCCGGCGACAGAAGCCGCGCGGCAATTGACTCAATCGCCCTTGCGCTGGGGTCGACGACAAGACCGCCCAATGCTCACTCGCAAGCGGCAGCGCCGGACTCGCGATCTTGCATGCTTATCTGGACCGAGCTCGATTCTCGCCCGGGGCGGACAAGAGGGCGCGGGCATTTTCTGAGCGGAAATCGCCACCGGAATCCACGAACCTTCAAAAGTGGCTGAAATATTCTGAAAACGATGGAATCGGCGTGTGAAGTAACTCTGGGGAATTTAGGGAATGGTAAAATCTGCGGAAAAAGCTTGACTTTTCCCCCCAAGATCGGGCTTACTTCCCGCAATTATGAAATATACAACTCTGCAGAAAGTCACCATGACGACTCTGGCTTTGGTTGCTTCGCTCGCGATTAGTGCGCGCGCCGGCACCGTGTCGATCTCGTCAGCGGTACGAACCCACGGTAACACAAAATCGGCTAATCCGATCCATCGGCTTCTCTTCCCAGCATCGACCTACCAGATCGATGACGGGTCGGCGGAAGACGCCATTGGGCTGACTTCCGGTGGCGACATTATCAGCCTGAACGAGTTTAAGGTCATAGCGGGATCTGAGAACATCAGTTCCGTTTCGATTGCCTGGGGCACACCGGCATTCCCTGATCCTACTCTCGATGGACTTCCCTACACGGTCGCGATTTGGAGTGATCCGAATGGCGACGGAGATCCCGGCGACGCCGTATTGCTCACAACTGCCAGTGGTATCGTTGCCAACCAAGGGACAGACACCTTCATCACGACGAACATCAGCGCCTCGATCACGACGCAGAATTTCTTCGTCGGCTACCTCATCACCCACAATGCGGGCCAATTCCCGGGCGCGTTTGACGAGTCAAATCCTATCTTCAACCGCAGTTATGTGGCGGGCGGCGCGAGTGGCAACATCAATAACCTGAATGACAACGATCTCCCAGTGGCTCCGATCGAGAGCTTCGGATTGTTCGGCAACTGGCTGGTCCGTGCTGATGCCGGCACCGGCGGCAGCATTACGCTTTCAGCGGATGTGATCAGGCAGGGAGGCAAGCGTTTTGCAGCCCTGACCTGGAGCCCGGCTAATGGCGGCAACATGAACGTGTTGCGCGATGGTGCTGTTATCGGGACGACGGACGATGACGGAAGCGCCCGGAGCAAGATCGGAAACCAGACGGGAAATATTACCTATCAGGTTTGTGAGACGGATACAGGAACCTGCTCGAACGAAGTCACCGTTACAATCCATTAACGGCTTCGGCGATCGCCGCCGGGAGGTCGTCCTATCCGACTCCTGGAAGTGAAAGTCGCAGAGGAAGGGCATTCAGCGAAAGCGCTGGATGCCCTTTTTCGTTTTCGCTCGCGGATAGAGAAAGGCAGCTTGCGCTCTGCCGAACGTGGGGAAAGTAGTCAGCTCTCGAACGAGCCTGCGGCAATCCTAAGCTGCATCTCGCTTCGGGTTTGCTCCGTTTTCCAGAGTCAAATCAGCGTTACCAATCAGGCTGACATTATTGTGATCGATTCCAAGTTTGGAACTGGCGTAGGCGATAAGGCCGAAAAGAGCTATCTGGCGGCCCTTCAGGTCACCGGCCCCGGCATTATCGTAGAATTCGCTTAGCTGGTTGACGCCAGTCTTCCCTTTCTCGGTCCACTGGATCATCAAGTTCCCCTCCGACTCGCACCATTTTTCAATCCAGTCGGCGCGATAAAGAAAATCGATCACGGCCTGCTGATCTCTATCGGCCTCCTCTTCTGTATAGGGAACTTCCACTTCGAGTGCGATGCTATTTGTGCACTGACAGAAACGGAAGAATAATTTTTAATCAATTTTTTGCGACGGTCCTGGAGGGGGCACAGGCCAAGCAATTTCCGTCGCCTCGTGGTCACTATGCAAATACTTGCTGGCCTGAATTGGCTACGGAATTGCCATTAACAATCGGGGAGCGATTCCCCGCTTTAACAACATCGCGTCAAGCGCGACCCAAGCTCCGCCACCGGGATACGCCTTTGGCAGATCTCCGGTTACTCCAAAGTTCCCTGACCCCTAACCAGCAGCTCTAACCCAAAATGCTTCGCGAAACCAGACTGAGAACCGGTCTCAGCGTCTTGATCTCGAAGATCGATAAACTCTACGGCCAAAGATTGCGCGAATGCCACTTCGCGATTCGGCTTTCTCTGCGGCTTGCCCAGGCCAGCATTCCACAATCTCGAGGGCGAGGAAGCGGAAGAGGGTAAGACGGGCAAACTTGATGTCGAGCCGCAGATTCTTTGTGATCTGGAGGATCGAGCGGGTGCCGTTGAATTGCGAAGCGAACTGGGCCTCAGCGACAGTGAGGCGCAAATTTTGCACGCGCTCGTAACCTTCGCGCGTGTAAGCCGGAACGGAAGACATCTCCGGCATCAACTTCACATTTAACTGTTGATATTGGATAAAACGCAGCGTCGTCAGAGCCCATTGATCGATATCTTCCTCCGAGGCGGTCAACTGAGCGGCATAACCGGGTAATTCATGCTGCTCAAAGGATGAACCGGACCCGGTCCGTCCAGAGCTGTGAGAAAAGCCTTTGTCCATAGTGCTGCACGAGTTGCAGACCCGGGCTCGCGCAGGATCAGTCCCTCATCCGCCAATGTGATAAAGAGAGGGCAACCATCGCGGGTCTGCCGAACACGCGCCGCTTCCACCCGTCGCGAATCGACATTCAGGAGTGTGACGGGCGCTTCCTCACAATAGAGATCGAGGTTGCGCGTTGTGACAACCACCACCTGACCGTCGCGGGCCAGCAAATCGACTGAATTCTGCGACCAGAATGCTCGAAGTGTTCCGGTTAATTTTTCGCGGGCGATGGTTTGCAAGGCCCAATGCAGAGAAAAGAAACTCGAGTCGCCACTGAAATAGGCGGTGGCAGGCGCAGGCGGCTCGTGACCTTGTGGTGTCAACTCCACCGCCGCAGTCTCCGCTCTCGGCGCGGCGAGAATCGGCGGCTCGCTCAGATGCAAGCCGTTGGCTTCGGCGGCGGCAGTCTCGGGCGCGGCACCTTCAATCCTCGCCGTTGGGGGCACGGGATCGACGACTGAAAATGCGGTCGGTTGCGCCGGTGCCCTCTCCCCTAACGAGAAGGGCTCTATCGGTTGAGAAGGAGATGATTCGGCTGAGACCGGTGCTCCAGTTTGCCGGCAAGGGAGCCTGACTTTCGACAAGCGAACCCGCGCTCTCCGGAAGATAGGAACGGACGGCCTTAATCAGGGTCTCGGAGGTGAAGGGCTTGCTGATCGAGCCCTTCACATTCGGGATCTGCGTTTGGTCCGGCTGGAGATCGCTGCCGAAACCCGACACGTACACCACGGGAATTCCGGCCGTGGCCGGATCGGACATGAGCCGGCGACAAACTTCATCGCCTTTCATGTCGGGCAAAACGAAATCGAGCAAGATCACATCGGGCTCCAAGGATCGGCACAAACTCAGACCTTCTTCCCCGGTCGCAGCGGTGGAGACCTCATAACCTTCGTCGCCAAGAATTTCTTTGACGAAACTGAGGAGCATTTTGCTGTCGTCGATGACCAGGACCTTGGGCCGAGCGGCGGGATGCGCGCCGCCAGCTGCAGCCCTTTGCGCCGCCGCCCCACGCGATTCATCCATGCTGCGGACCGCGTCCATGAGGAGCATTTGCCATTCGATGTTAATGGTGTGCGGTGTCCCGTGCGGCACTGGCACCTCGGAAATTACGCCACCTTTCCAATCGACAATTTCGTTAAAAGCAGGCAAGCCTTGCTTGGTCGGTGTGGTGGCGTGACGAACCTGTCCGTTTTCAAAGTAAACCCGCGCCTTTTCTCCTTTTGGACCGGTAAACTCCAGCATCGAAGTGGAGCCGCTGATGCACTTGAGCTGAATGATGTCGGCAATATGGAGATCGCTCAATGTCCCCTGAAAACGCTCGCCGCCCTCCGCTTCGCTGCCTGGTAGAAGGAGCGCCTCGACCAGCGTGATAAAATCAGCGCGCGGAAAAGGTTTCTCGAAAAAATGAATCGCGCCCAGGCCGGCGACCTGTTCGCGCTGCGCCGAGAAATGAATTGCCGTCAGGATGATCGCACGCGCGTCGGGATGACTGGTGCGCAGGTCGTAGATAAATTCCTGCGCCAGGTCATAAGTCGCGTCGACGTCGAGCACGAACAACGCCGGTTTTTGGTCGTGAGCCAGGTGTTGCGCCTCACTCAACGATTGAGCGACGGCCGCTCTGGCGCCGGGCGACGCCTCTTCCAGAGCAGAAAGAATTTCGGCGGCGACCTTTTCGTCGGGTTCCAGGATCAGGACCTGTAAACCTCGTGCCGATGAAGAAACGGGAGAGCTAGAGCTGGGTTCGTTCACGATGGCGACAGGAGTAAGTGACAAAGCATTTTCTCCGCCACTCACTGCTGTCGCCAGCAAGAAATGCCTGCTCGACGCGAAATGGAAAGTATTTTTTCGCGGCGGCAGGCCCCGAGCGGCCCTCTTTCGGGGCCTGACTGGTCGTTAGTCCGAAGCTACCTTTGGATCGCGAAAGCGCGCTTCCTGAGTCAACGGCAGCTCCGCTCTAAGCTCTATTGTGCGTGCACGCCCGTCGACACCGCATGGCCATTGTCCGTCTTGACGGTAGTCGAGCATCCGGAAAAAGCCGCGAGCATAAGGGTGGCACCGATCGTGAAAAGAAGAATGGTTCGCATAGTTTGGTTTTGATTTACCCCTTATTCGTAAACCGCTGGCTAAGTGCGTGTCCCGTGCACGATTGTTAGTCGAAAAGTTCAGGCGGAAAAACGTTCGGCCAACTCCCGGCGGCTAATCTTTCCCCGCTCGTTACTGAGCAGCGTGTCGAGCAGGAAGATTCGTTTCGGCACCTGCCAGCCGCTCATTCGCGCTCGGCAAAACTCCAGCACTGCCGCTTCCTGTATTTCTCTTGTCGCGACGACGCATGCGACCACTTCCTCGTGACGCAAGGGCGAGGCTCGCCCAAAAACTACCGCCTGCCGAACACCTGGAAAACTCAACAAGTGCGCCTCAACTTCCGCCGGGTTCACTTTTTTCCCAGCCACGTTGATGATATCGGAAAGCCGCCCCACGATGCGCACTCCCTCCTCGCTGATCGTCACAAGATCGTCAGGAACGAAAAATCCATCGCCTAGCTTGTCCGATTCCGTTTCCGGAAAATACCCGTCGCCCACCGCAGCGCTGCGAACCCGCAGTTGTGTCGGGCCGGCGTCGGGCTCGCTTGGCTGCAACTCGACTCCGCGCAGCGCCGGCCCGACGAAACCCTCGAGCTCACACGTCGCGGCGTGATCGTAGCAAATGCCGCCACACTCTGAGGCACCATAAAAGGAATGAATCCGCTGGCCAAATTTCTCCTGAAAATTGCGCGCCACCGTTCGGGTCAGCGGCGCGCCCGCTGAAATGCACAATCTCAGTTTCGGTAGCGGCGGCACCTGCGTCATTTCATTGAAAGCCTGAAAGAAAAGCGGCATGCCCGGGAAGACCGTGGAGCCGGTTCGAGCGAGATCGTCGAGCACCGCGCGTGGCATCCGGTCGTCACTGATGGCCATCGGCACTCCGCGCACCAGCAACGGCGTGATCAGGTTGCTGAAGCCATAGGAATGCGACAACGGAATCACGGCGAAATTCAGGTCGGCCGAGGAAATCCCCATTGTGTCGCAGATTTGTTCGGCGTCCGCGAAGAGCTGAGCGCTGCGAAAACGAATCGCGCGGGGCTCTGCGGTTGTCCCGGAAGTTAGCTTGAGCAGGACGGGGCGGCGACTGGCCCAATCGATTGGATCTCACGGTTCCGAGTCGGGCGATCGCCTTCTCCGAAGCCACCATCAATCCCGCGCCGCGGCAAGCTTGCAATGCGGTATGACGTTCCCGTTCGCTCATGGTGGGTTCCAGCGGCAGGACGACGATCCCGCGCCGCAAACACGCCAGGAAAACTGCCGGCCAATCCGCATTATTTCCGATTTGGATCGCAACGATCTCCCCCGCGTCGAAGTCCTTCAGTCCGTCGAAGCGATGGCTGCGTTCCTCGATTTCCCCGAAGCGAAATAGCACCCGCCCTTGCGCATCGAAAATCGCCGGTTCATCGGCACGCTCGCGCCAGCGTCGCCTCCCAGGCACCGAGCAACGGGTCCTCGGTTTTCATCACTTGCAGAGAGCGCCTTCCGCGGCTAGCGTGCCTGCTCTTTTTCCACCATGAAAACGGACATTCATCCTGAATACAGCGCGACGGACATTAGCTGCGCCTGCGGCGCGGTCTACCATACCCGCTCGACGCGCCGGGACATTAAGATCGGCATTTGCGCCGCCTGCCATCCGTTTTTCACCGGCGAACAAAAGTTCGTCGACACCGCGGGTCGGGTCGAGAAATTCGCCCGCCGCTACGGCAGCACGAAGGCGACTCGCGCCGGCGCCGCCAAGAAAGCTTAGCTGATTCCGCTTAACGAACGGTGATTGCGCCAGATTCGCGCAGTCGCCGTTTTTGTTTATGGATTTTCAATCCCTCATCGCGCGTAAACGGGAGCGTTTCCAGCAATTGGAAAGCGACATCGCCGATCCACGCCTTTTCGACAACCGGAAGCGCGCCAGCGAGACGATGCGCGAGCATTCCTCGATCAAAGATCTGCTCGCAAAGTGGCAGGAACTCGAAACGACCCGGCGACAACTCGAAGACAATCGCGAGCTCGCCGCGTCCGACGACGCCGACCTGGCCCAGATGGCCCAGGAAGAAATTCCGGCCCTCGAGAAACGCGTCGCCGACCTCGAGTTCGCCGTGCAAATCGCCCTTCTTCCACCGGATGAAAACGATAATCGCAACGCCATCGTTGAAATCCGCGCCGGCACCGGCGGGAGCGAAGCCGCGATTTTTGCCGCCGATCTTTTTCGCATGTACAACCGCTACGCGGAAATCGCCGGGCTAAAAATCGAGGACCTCGAATCGAGCCCGTCGGAGCTTGGCGGATTAAGGGAAGTCATCTTCAAAATCTCCGGCGAATCGGTTTTCCGAAAACTGCGTTACGAGAGCGGGGTTCATCGGGTGCAACGCGTGCCTGCGACGGAAGCGCAGGGTCGCATCCACACCTCGACCGCGACCGTCGCCGTCCTGCCCGAGGCCGAGGAAATCGATTTTGAAATCAAGCCTGAAGACCTCCGGATCGAAGTTTGTCGGGCCGGCGGCCCCGGCGGCCAAGGCGTGAACACGACCGATTCGGCCGTTCAGGTCATGTATATCCCGACCGGGCGGATCGTGCGCTGCCAGGACGGTCGCAGCCAGCAGAAGAACAAGGAAAAAGCGCTCAGCATTCTGCGCGCCCGCCTCCTGGAGGACAAGCAGCGGGAAGAAGAGGCAAAATATTCCGCCCACCGCAAAAGCCAGATCGGATCAGGCGGCCGCGAAGAAAAGATTCGCACCTACAACTTTCCGCAGAACCGCATCACCGATCACCGCATTGGGCTGACGCTTTACAATCTCGATCGCGTCATGGAAGGCGACTTGGAAGAAATGATTTCAACCCTCCAGCACGCCGATCTCGAGCAAAGGCTCAAGGAATCGGCCCTTGCCTAACGAGTGACGCGACTTTCGCTTTTTTGTCATCCCGAGCCGGCGGAGCGACGGCGAGGGACCTCACAATTACTTTGGACGTTATTTCGTGGGACACCATCGCATGTGGTTCGTGAGGTCCCTCGCCGTCTGCGCGGCTCGGGATGACAATTTGAGATAAATGACTGTCCTCGAAGTCCTGCAATCGACCACCGCTTATTTCCAGAAGCGCGCAATCGAAAGCCCGCGCCTCAACGCTGAGCACCTTCTCGCGCATTCGTTAGGCAAGAAACGAATCGAGCTTTACCTTGAGTTCGAACGCGCTCTCTCCGAACCCGAACTTGCGCCCCTGCGCGAGCTGGTGCGGCGGCGCGGCCAGGGCGAACCGCTTCAACATCTCGTCGGGACGGTCGAATTCGCCAACCACACTTTCGCGACCGACCGACGCGCCCTCATCCCTCGTCCCGAAACCGAGCAACTGGTCGAATATTTATGCGACCTTACCTGGCCGGAAGCGCCGCGGATACTCGATGTCGGCACCGGTAGCGGCGTCATCGTGCTTTCCCTCGCCGCTCGTTTTCCGAAGGCCGAGTTGCATGCGGTCGATCTCTCTGTGGACGCGCTCGCGCTCGCTCGGGAAAACGCTGAGCGGCTCGGTCTTGCGAAGCGCATCCATTTTTGGCAGGGCCATCTGCTCGAACCGATCGAAGGCGCCTTCGACTTGATCGTCGCCAATCTCCCTTATGTCGCGGCAAGCGAGGCCGGACAGCTCGCTCCCGAAGTGAAACATGATCCACCCGTCGCGCTCTACGGCGGAGAGACGGGCGATGAATTAATTCGCGAACTCATCGCCACCGCCCCGTCACATTTTCGTCCGGGCGGCACACTCGCGCTCGAGATTGGATTCGATCAACAAGAGGGCCTTTCTGACTTCCTGATGATGAAGAATTACAGCGACATTCGGCTGAAAAATGACTATGCAGGAATCGGCCGATTCCTCTTCGCGCAGCATGGATAAAATTCTCGTTCACGGCGGTTATCCGCTCTCAGGTTCGATTAAGATCAGCGGGTCGAAAAACTCGGCTCTTCCGATCATGGCCGCGACCTTGCTGACACGCGACCCGTGTGTGCTGCATCGGGTGCCGGATCTGAGCGACACGAATTACATGCTCCAGATTTTGATGCATCTCGGGGCCGATGTGGAGCGGGCCAGCGGCACCGTCACAGTCAAGGCGGAAAACGTGGCTTCGGTCGCGCCCTACGAAGTGGTGCGCAAGATGCGGGCTTCGGTCTGCGTTCTCGGTCCATTGTTAGGCCGATGCAAAGAGGCAACCGTTTCATTGCCGGGCGGCTGCGTTATTGGCGATCGCCCGATCGATCTGCACCTCAAGGGATTTGAAGGACTCGGCGCCGCGGTCCGAGTGGAAAACGGCAACGTCAAAGTCTTCGCGCCCAGGCTGACGGGGGCGGTGATAAATTTGCGAGGCAAATTTGGTCCAACCGTTTTGGGAACCGACAACGTCATGATGGCCGCCTCGCTGGCGGATGGCGTCACCGTCATCGAAGGCGCAGCGGCCGAGCCGGAAGTGTGCGACCTGGCCGATTTCCTCAATAAGATGGGGGCGAAAATCGAGGGAGCAGGCACGCGGCGCATCATTGTCGAAGGCGTGAGGGAGTTGCATGGCGCCGAGCACGTCATTATTCCAGATCGAATCGAGACAGGCACATTTCTGGTCGCCGGCGCGATCTGCGGCAAGGGGGTCACTTTGCAACGGGTCCAACCCGAACACGTCACCTCAGTCACGAACGCCCTCACGGAATCCGGCTTTCAAATTGCCAAAACGAACGATTCGATTTCCGTTTCACCAAACGGCGCCCTCACGAAACCGATTCAACTTGGAACAGAGCCCTATCCTGGTTTTCCAACCGACATGCAGGCGCAAATGTGCGCGCTCCTTTCCACGACGAAGGGAGTCAGCATGATCACCGAAAACATTTTTCCGCAGCGTTACATGCACATTGCAGAATTGAAGCGGATGGGCGCGCAGGTTCAGATTGAGGGCGCGACCGCGGTGATTCAGGGAGTTGATCGACTCTACGGCGCGCCGGTCATGGCGAGCGACCTTCGCGCCTCAGCCGCGCTTGTGCTGGCGGGCCTGAAAGCCGAGGGCACGACGGAGATCCGACGCGTTTATCACATCGATCGCGGTTACGAACATCTCGACGAAAAGCTCAGCGCCCTTGGCGCACACATCGAACGTGTGAAAGAATAACGCATGGAAACGACACCACCAGCCAGCCCGGTCGCGTCGCCCAATATCCGGACTGGATTGTTCTCTGCCATGCCAGTGCGTTGCTCGGGCTTTTCTTTCATTTCCTCGGTCACATCTTCGGTCCGCTCATCGTCTGGCTGGTCAAACGCGGCGAATCCGCGGAGATCGATGCGCACGGAAAGGAGTCGCTCAACTTCCAACTGTCCATGCTCATCTACGACGCGGTTGCGGCCATCCTCTGTTTGGTGCTCATCGGGTTCCCGATCCTGATCTTGCTCTGGGTGCTCAACACTGTCTTCGTGATCATTGCCTCGGTTAAAGCGAGCGAAGGTCAGCTCTATCGTTATCCCCTAACGATCGGTTCATCAATTAGTCGCGTTTCGCAGAGCGAAACGTCTACAGGGACCGCGCGAGCTCGCGCAGCGTCCGCATATTTTCAACGTCTTCGCGCAGGTCTTTCCCTTTGGGCGTTTCCAGCACTTTGGGAATTTTGCGGAAACGCCGGTCGCGCATAATAAAACGAAATGCCTCCAGACCGATCTGCCCTTTCCCGATGTGCTCGTGACGATCGACCCGCGAACCACGCGCGGTTTTGGAATCGTTCAGGTGCAGCGCGACGAGATTTTGTAACCCGATGATGCGATCGAACTCGCGAAACATCCGGCGCGTCCCCCGCTCGGTTGTGAGGTCGTAGCCGGCCGCGAAAACGTGCGCCGTGTCGAGGCAAACGCAAAGCCGCTCCGGTGCGCGCACCTGCCCGATGATGTCGGCCAAATGTTGGAAGGTATGACCCAGACTTGTTCCCTGACCCGCCGTCGTCTCCAGCGCGATTCGCGTTTTCACTTTTGGCAGACGCGCCAGAACCTGGTCAATTGCCGCCACGATCTTTTCCAAGCCGGCGCTTTCGCCGGCGCCGAGATGCGCGCCGGGATGCAGAACGATGAAGGGCAAGCCCAACTGGTCTGCCCGGGTCAGTTCCTCGGACAAGGCGCGCAACGAGTTGGCGTGAAATTGCGGGTTAGTCGCCGCGAGATTGATGAGGTAATTGGCGTGCGCGAAAACTGCCGCCAGCTCCTGGCGTTGCGCGTGTTCGCGAAACGCCTTGATTTCCTCGCGCATCAGCGGCCGGGCGAACCACTGCATGTTGTTTTTCACGAAAATTTGCATCGCGGTGCATTCGATCGAACGCGCCCGCTCGATCGCCCGGTGCACCCCGCCCCCGATCGACATGTGTGCGCCTAACAAATCGCCGGCAGAGGCTTTTCCTCCGGCCATCTAGAACCTTTTCGGACGCCAGACCGGTTTGGTCAGGGTGCCTTCGCCATGATATTCGAAGAGCTTGTAGATCGGCGTCAGCACCGCTCCTGGACCGCCGGCATCGATCCGAATATCGAAGTCGAGCGCGTTCTCGACAAAATTGAGATCACCATGTCCCAGCATGGCGAATAATTTGCCAGAAACCTTTAACTTGTCGGTGTGAATCACCCCGGTCTTGATCGAAAAGGGCGCGGTTGCTTCATGCGCCTGGCTATAGCCAACTCCGGAGAACATCTTGTTCACCAAGTCGGAAAGCGGCCCGAAAACTGGAATCGCAAAAACGTTGCCATTGGTCACTTCGACATTCCCCGCGCCATGCAACGCCTTCTTGTCTGAGCCGTTGCCACCGAAATCGAATTTGCCACTGAGCGCACCCTGAGAAGTCTTGTACTTGAAATAAAGATCGGTCAGGCTGGGGAATTCAACGTTTTTCACCGCCATTTGCGCGGTGTAATGTCGATCCCCGCGCGCCAACGAAATGTCGGCGTTGCCCGTTAGGCTGCCGCGGAACAACGTTCCATTCAGCCCGAAGATTTGGAGACGGTCATCGGTGAAAAGAAGCTGCGCGGCAATTCGGTCGAAGGGCAGAACTTTGTCGATGAAGGTGTAGTCCAGTCCGCTTGGAGCGTCGACGTCGATTTGCAAATGCGTCTGTTTGCCGCCGCCAAACTGCACGACCCCGTTGACGCTCACGTGCGGAGGGCGATGAAACCGATAAGGCGAAACCTGCTCATAAAATCGCGGCTCAACCCACATGATTGCCTCGATCGGTTTGAGAGTCGTTTGCACATTGGTCAGGCGCAGTTCGTTCCGGCGTGTGTCGTAGGCAAACGATCCCGTTCCGATTCCCTGGTCGCGGGTGACACGAAAGTTCTCGAGCGCGAGAACGCCGTCACCCAATTTCACATTTGCGCTCGCGCTGTTCATCCAGACGCCCCGGAAACGCGTTCGTCCAAAGGCGAGCGTCCCATCGCCTTGCCAGCTCGCCGGATCGCGACTCGTCCCGCGAAGGCTGAGATGAATGTTAGGCGGGCGCGCCCATTCCCATTCCTGCAGGAACGCGCGCAGTCGGGCCGGCTCGACCGGGGCCAGCACAGTTCGGGACGATCGAGCTGTCGAGGTTCAGCCGAAAATCGTTAGGGGCTTCGTAGAGATCAGCATTGAGCTGACCGCTGCGCTGCCGGAGCCGAATATCGCGCAGCATCGTTCGCGTGCCATCCCAGGCGAAATTGCAGGTTAAGCCCTCGAATCGCGATTTCCTGATAGGTGAACGCTTCAAGGGCAATTTTGCCGATTGCCTGGAACTGATTCTCGCCCGTCCCGATCGTCGCCGAACCGGAAACTTCGATCAATGGCGGGGCCTGAAAGGTGACCCCTTCGAACATCGTGCCGAAGTCCAGACTGCTCAGCAACGGCTTTGGATCGATGTTGCTGCGCGCCTGAAAATCAGCGTGTCCATTCGCCCGGCTCCAGGTCGCGGTTCCGGCAAAGCGCCCTGCCTGATCGCTCCATTCCAGCTGCGGAATAGTCAAGGTCTCGTCCTTCCACGCCGCTATAAGGCGAAGGTTGCGCGCGTCGTAGGTTCCAACCACGATCTGCCTCCCGCGCAGCGTCGCGTCGACCCGCGCGTCCTCCAGTTGGGCAAGATCGCCGGAGAATTTAACCTGCAATTCCGGCGCCCCTCCCGGGTAACGGAAACGCTGTAAGAGTGTCACAAGCCGCTGGGCGAGACGCAGGCGGCGAGCCGATTCTTCGGTCGTGTCCTTCGTCGACGCTTGATAATCCTCACGCTTGATCAATTGGCCGCTGGCTGAAATGCGGATCCCGCAAAAAATTCCTTCGGCCTGCCTGACCTCGATCCGTTCCGGCGGAAAATAAACGTGGGCACGAAAGTTCTTGATCTCTGCATTCGCGACCTGGCCGGCCGTGGGCGGCAGCGGAATCGTCAGATTGCTGTTGCGAATATCGAGGGCGTTGAGGAAGGGCTGTCGATGGAAGAGGGCCGCATAATTGATGTCGAGCGAGAGCTCACTGACCACGGCGAGCGTCTTGTCGCGCTTCTTGTAATCGTAGATGCGCACGTCACGCGCGATCAAGCCACGAAAGGGATCAAGCGTGAGACGGCGCACCGAGGCCTCGACGCCACGCTTGTGCAGTTCCTCAACAACTTTCTCGCGCCAATTGCGGCTAAAACCTTTTTTCGCCAGATAATAGCTGCCGCCGACGAAATCCACCGAGCAGGAGAACGACGGCAAGTCGCACCAGGGTGCGCAGAATCCGAACACCGACGGGATGACGGATACGTCCGCGATGCAGTCGAGGCCGAGGCGGCTCGCTCAACAACTCGGATGGCATGCCAGACTCCTACGAGCAGTGGTTGTGAATTCAACTGTAGACACCTCCCGCTGGGAAGCGCGGCACGCGGCCTTATCCTCAGCGCGGGCGCGAGCCACCCTCCAGCCGCGCTTCGCAGAGCGAAGCGTCTACACTGCGGCAAACATCGTGTGATCGCGCCGCAATTCGGATTAGGCTCGGACCGCACCATGACGATCTCGGATCTTCCGGCGATTAACGCTTCCTTCAATGCCACCAGCACGGTCTTCATCTCGTTAGGCTGGTTTTTTATCCGGCGCGGTTTTTGGCAGCGGCATATCGCCTGCATGACGATCGCTCTTATTTCGTCGTCGTTCTTTCTGACCGGCTACATCATTTATCACGTCAATGTCGGCGAGAAGTCTTCCGGTTATACCGGGCTCACCGCCTGGTTTTATTTTCCAATGCTGATCTCGCACATCCTGCTCGCCTTCGTCACTCTGCCGCATGGTCATTCTGACCTTGATCCCGGTCTTCCAGCGCCGCTGGGAGAAACACCGGCAGATCGCGAAATGGACAATGCCCATCTGGCTCTACGTTTCGGTCACGGGCGTGCTCGTGTATTTGATGCTTTACCAATGGTTCCCACCAGCCAGTCTTGCACTCGGACGCTAGTTGATGTTTGATCAGGCACGCCCAACGAAGGCGACCATTTATGGTGACAATTGCGACCTACAACGAGCCGGCGAAAGCCAAACGCCTGAAGGAAAAATTCCAGGCTGCGGGCGTCAAAGCGGACGTGCATAACGAGGCCGGTCTGCAAACCTACGCCTTTATGTCGAAGCCCCAGGCCAACGCGAAGGTGATGGTCGAAGAAGAAGATTTCGAGCGCGCCCAGGCCTTGCTCGTGGAATGGGAAGCGGCCGACCCGGATATCGGGGCCCTCCGTTGCCCGCAGTGCAATTCGACCGCGGCTCGAGTATCCGCAACTGACCCGCAAATTTCTCACCCCGGCGCTGGCCGGGATTCTTTTCGCCCTGAAGATTTTTCCAAAAGAATTCTACTGCCAGGATTGCCACTTCACCTGGGTAAACGAGCCGGAACACCCGCGCTATCGCTTTTGGAACCGCTTCTTTTCCGGTCCGGAGAACACCGACTGACGCGGTCACATTGACCTCGTGGCGTTGGCAAATCGGGCGCTCGGAGCAATCGCCTCCGACGAAACCGCGGATAGAGTTCCTGCGCGCCTGGTTTTTTCGATGAAATGGATTTTTGCTCTTCTGCTCGCGGTGCTGATTTTTGGCGCCGCCGCGCTTTTCAGCTACAAAAATTTTATTCGACCCGAGATGCAGATGCGGTCCGAGCTGAATTCGACGCCGAACCCGATGGCAATGCCGGACATCAGTCTTCCGGAGTTCGAGGCTGCGCAGAAACTCAAGGCGGAAGGGAAACTGAGTGAAGCGCGCGCGGCCTTGATCGCCCTGATTCAAAAATATCCGGCCGGTAAGCACGTCGGTGAAGCGCAGGATTTACTCGGCGAGGTGAACGTCAGTATTCTGCTCTCCGATTATCCATCCCCTGATAAACAGGAATACGTTGTGCGGAGCGGCGACGTCCTGGCGCGGGTGGCGGCGAAGATGAAAACCACGCCCGAGCTCATCATGCGCACGAATAATCTCAGCGGAACGATGTTGCGCATCGGACAAAAGCTGTTCATCTCGCACTCGGAATTTTCCATCCTTATCCAGCGCAAATGCGCAGCTTCTCTACCTGCTCGATCGCCAGCAGTTTTTTAAGCGTTATCATCTGCACGAAGAGAAACTGCCTCCGAATGCGCCCGCAAAATTGGATACTCGGGTCGTCGGAGATCATGGCTTGGAAAAACGGCAAACGGATCGGCCTCGGCAGCCGGGAATTTCTCAGCAGCACTCGCTGGATTCGGTTGGGCTGCAGCCGGTTACGTGATTTATTCCCTGCCCGATGAGTCGCATCAGATCCTCGATGTTCCTCCCCCGTCCCTCGGCCTCGGGATGACAGCTTCCGACGTGGAGGAATTGAGCAGCCTTGTAAACACCAGAACGGCTGTCACCATTACCCAATAGCGACCATGGATTCGCAACCGCTCGATTTCGAAAAGCCGATCCTGGAATTGCAGCGCCGGCTTCAGGAACTCAAATCGCATTCCGACCAGCACGACATTGATTTCGACTCGGAAGTGGAATCGATGGAACTAAAAATTCGCGAAACGCGGCGACAAATTTACGACAACCTGACGGCGTGGCAGCGCGTCCAAATCGCCCGCCATGTGCAGCGACCTTTTGCGCTCGATTACATCGGGCGCTGTTTCACCGAATGGGTGGAGTTGCATGGCGATCGGGTCTTTGGCGACGATAAGGCGATGCCATGTGGCCTCGCCCGGCTCGGTCCCCATCGGTGTGTCGTCATCGCGCAGCAGAAAGGACGCGACACGAAGGAAAACGTGAAGCGCAATTTTGGTTGTGCTTATCCGGAGGGATACCGCAAGGCCCTTCGCATTATGCGACTCGGGGAAAAGTTCAATCTGCCCGTGATTTCGCTTATCGATACCCCGGGGGCCTATCCCGGAATCGGATCCGAAGAGCGCCATATCGCGGAAGCCATCGCGGTCAATCTGCGCGAGATGATGACCTTGCGAGTTCCGATCATCGCGGCCGTGATTGGCGAAGGCGGTTCCGGTGGCGCGCTCGGCATCGGGGTAGCCGATCGCGTGCTGATCCTCGAGAACTCGTATTACTCGGTCATCAGCCCGGAGGCTTGTTCGGCGATTTTGTGGAAAGATCGAAAGCACGCGCCGGAAGCGGCCGAGGCGCTGAAGTTAACCGCCGATGATCTGATGCGACTCAGAGTCGTGGATGAAGTCGTGCCGGAACCGGAAGGCGGAGCGCATCGCGATCACGACCTCGCTGCGGCCAACCTAGGGGGAGCCCTGCGGCGCAATCTAAAACGCGCCCTCGAGATGCCGATCGACAAATTGCTCCAGGCTCGCTACGCCAAGTTTCGCAAGCTTGGCAATTTCGCCGAGCCCAAGGCGAAAAACGGCGCCTAACGCCTAACGATATCTGTGGACGCTTCCCTCTGGGAAGCGCGAGAGTTGCGATGACTGGGCCGTCCTGCCTGTCGGCGGCCATCACCCCCGCGCTTCGCAGAGCGAAGCGTCTACAGCGATAACCGAGCTCCGCGCCGATCACCGGTCCGGATGATCCGCTTTCACCTCGCCGCCAGGCGCGGATACAAAAAGCGCAACACCGCCTCGAACCTCGCTGCCCACGCACCTTCGCTGTGATCGGCGCCCTCGACTTCGGTGTATTGCAAATCGTCGTAGAGCCGCCACCCTTTCTCGACCAATTTGTCACGCAGGATCCGAGTGCGTTCCCAACCCTCCTCCAGCGTGCCGGTGTCCAGCCAGATTTTCAGCGGCGGACGCGCGCCATCCTGGATCGCGTCGACCATGTCATAGAGGACGCATTCATCCCACCACACCGACGGCGACATGACGGCGAGACGTGTGAAAACGTGCGGAAACCAGAGGCCCAGCCCCATCGTGGCCAATCCGCCTAACGACGACCCGCCCAGCCCGGTAAATTCCGGCGCTTTTTGCGTCCGATACGTCCGGTCAATAAACGGTTTCAGCTCTTCGACGAGGAATCGGCCGTATTTGCGCAAGTGACCTTTGCTTCGAATCATTTTATGCGGGTAAACTCGGCCAGGGGTCGGCGCGTACTCATGAATGCGGGCGTCGCCCATGTTCGCCACCGCGACGATGATGAGCGGCTCGATCAGGCGCTGCTTGATCAAGCGTTGGGCCGACTCGTCGGCATTCCACTCCACGCCGGCAAAGGAAGTCGCGCGCGTCAAAAACGTTTTGGCCATCATGGAGGTAAAGCACCGGGTAACACCGGCGCGTCCCCCGCCGGTAACCGGGTGGCAGATAAACCAGCACGTCGCGCCGGTTGCGCAGAATCCGGGATTCGAACTGCGGATGGGTCCGGATGTCGCCGGTGAGAGTATGAGTTTGATCGTCCATCGGAGTGTTCCTTATCGACAAAGAGAATCGCCCTCGCAACCGCAATCAGCCGCATCGCGACTCGCGAAATTTTTGTCATCGCCAAACCACTCGGCTCGGTTTATTCCCCGTCGCAAGCATGAACGAACGCTATATTCGCTGGTGGACCCCGCACATGAGCCGGGACTTTGAGATGCTCGTCTTCGGGGATGGCCGCGGACTGCCCCTGATTCTTTTTCCCACCTCATTCGGCCGCCACAGCCAGACTAAGGATTTTGGCCTAACGGATGCCTGCGCTCCCTTTGTCGACGCTGGGAAAATTACCATCTATTGCCCCGACTCGGCCGATCTCGATGGCTTTTATAACAAGGGCATCCATCCGGCCGACCGCATGCGGACCCATAACGCCTACGAGCGCGTGATCGTCTATGACGTTTTCGACTTCGCGCGGCGCGAGTGCGGCTGTCATCGCGTCGCGGTCACGGGCGCGAGCCTGGGCGCTTATCACGCGGCCAACATCGCTTTTCGTTTTCCCGACGCCGTCAGCCATCTCATCAGCTTGAGCGGGGCCTTCGACATCAGCGACTTTTTCGACGGCTATCACGACGAAAATATCTATTTCAACAGCCCGTACCAGTACCTGCCGAACATGACCGACCCTTGGAAGTTCAATCACATGGGGATTATCATCGGCACCGGCGAATGGGATAACACCCGCCACGAAAGCCTCCGGCTCTCCGGGATTTTGAATTCAAAGGGTATCCAGCATTGGCTCGACGACCGCAAGTGGTGCGGACACGACTGGAATTACTGGCGCGATATGCTGCCTTATTATCTCTCCAACGATTTGATCCAGAAAAATTGAACCACGGATTGCACGGATACCACGGATGGCAGAACACACGTTCACGCTGCCAGTCCGAGTTCGCGATCCGTCCCAGCATCAGCCGTGTTGCCACTTCCGCGCAATGCCACACTGTCGGCCTTCCATTTCACTCTATGAAAAAAATCGGAATCCTCTACGGCCAGGAAAGCAGCTTTCCGCCTGCGTTTATCGACCGCGTCAACCAGAAAACCGGGGGCAAGGGCGTGATGGCCGAGCCGGTCCGCATCGACAAGGTGATCCAGGGCGAACCGGGCGGATACGATGTGGTGATCGATCGCATCTCCCAGGATGTCCCGTTCTATCGCGGCTGGCTCAAGAACGAAGCGCTCACCGGCTGCGCGGTGGTGAACAATCCGTTTTGGTGGAGCGCCGATGAAAAGTTCTTCAACAACGCCCTCGCGACCAAGATCGGTGTGGCTGTGCCCAAAACCGTGCTCCTGCCCTCGCACGACCTGCCGCCGGACACGAGCCACGGCTCATTTCGCAACCTCGCTTACCCGCTCAATTGGGAGGCGATTTTCGGCTACGTCGGTTGGCCGGCGTTTTTCAAGCCGTTCTCGGGCGGCGGCTGGAAAAATGTCTACCGGCTGCACAATCCCGACGAATTCTTCCGCGCCTATGGCGAAACCGGACAGCTCGTCATGATGTTGCAGGAGGAAGTGAAGTTCGACATGTACTTCCGTTGCTACTCGATCGATCAACGCAACGTGCGCATCATGCCCTACGAGCCGCGCAACCCATATCATCTCCGCTATCAAACTGAGTGGCATGCGCCGCGCGAGATCCTGGAGAAGGTCGAGCGAGGCGTTCTCGCCTTGAACCGGGCGCTGGGCTATGACCTGAACACGGTCGAGTTCGCAATCCGCGACGGCGTCCCGGTCGCGATCGACTTTTGTAATCCTGCACCCGATGCCGAAGCCGCCTCCGTTGGCCAGGCAAATTTCGAGTGGGTCGTCGAGGCCGTTTCAGACATGGCAATCCGCAAAGCGCACGAGCACGTGCCCGGCCGCGACAATTTGAGCTGGGGAAAATTCGTTCAGGCAGGTGTAACGCGCGGCGAGCTGTAACATTCCGCTCTTCGGCTTAGGTTGCCCGATCCATGAGCATCGAGGTGCGAATCCCGCCGGTCGGCGAGTCCATTACCAGCGGCGTCGTTTCCGTCTGGCACAAGAAATCGGGCGAATATGTCGACGCCGGCGAAGCTCTTCTCACTTTCGAAACCGACAAGGTTGCGACCGAAATCACCGCGGAGAAGGCCGGTGTGATCGAGACCAAAGTGGACCAGGGTCAGGAAGTAAAAATCGGCGAATCGTCGCCGTGATCGACGATCAAGCCACGGCGCCGGCGAAGTCCAAACGCGGCTCCGCCTAAAGAACCGAAGGCGGCCGCGAAATCCGCGGAGCCACGTTCACCCAATGCCAACACCCTTTCGCCGGCGGTGAAAAAAATGACCGCGGAGAACAAGATCGATCCCGCGGAAATCGGCGGCACCGGCAAAGGCGGTCGCGTCACGAAAGGTGACGTCATCTCGCACCTTCAGGCGAAGTCGGCGCCTGCAACTGACGATCAGGAAAAGCCGCGGGCCGCGAAAAAAACCGCCGAGCCGGTTACGGCCGGCGACGAGCGTTTTACCCGTCAAAAAATGTCGCCGCTCCGGCGCAAGATCGCGGCCCAGCTCGTCATGGCGCAGCAGACCGCGGCCATTCTTACCACTTTCAATGAGTGCGACATGAGTGAAGTGATGGCGTTGCGCAAGAAGGCCCAGGAAAAATTCCAGGCCGACCACGGTCTCAAACTCGGCTTCATGTCGTTCTTCATCAAAGCGACCGTCGAAGCTCTCAAAGCAGTTCCCGCCATCAATAGCCGGATTGAGGGGGACGATTTTATTCTGAATCATTACTACGACATCGGTGTCGCGGTCGCGACGGAGCGCGGACTTGTCGTGCCAGTCGTGCGTGACGCGGACAAGAAGAGTTTCGCCGATCTCGAGCGGGATGTGGCCGATTACGCGACGCGGGCGCGCGACGGCAAGATCAAGATCGAAGACTTGCAGGGAGGCACTTTCACAATTTCCAATGGCGGCGTTTACGGGTCGCTCATGGGCACGCCGATTCTCAATCCGCCCCAGAGCGGCATTCTCGGCATGCACGCCATTAAGGAACGGCCGGTTGCCGTGGAAGGGAAAGCAGTCGTTCGGCCGATGATGTATCTCGCGCTCAGCTACGATCACCGCGCGGTCGACGGCAAGGAAGCGGTCACGTTTCTCGTCAAGGTGAAGGAATCGATCGAGAACCCGACCGCGCTGCTGCTTGAGCTCTAGCTGAAGTCGTTAGGCGCCCCCCTATCTTGCGTGTCATCCCGAGTCGGCGAAGCGCGGCGAGGGACCTCGCAAGGAATGTGCGACGCTCCTTTCAAGAACAACATCTCGAATGGCTTGCGAGGTCCCTCTCCGTCCTTCGGCGGATCGGGATGACAAGCAGGAGCGGCGCGGCTAGATAATAGCCCCCTCGCAATCCAATCTTTCATTCCAATGGATAAATTTGACGTCATCATCATCGGCTCCGGCCCGGGCGGCTATGTTGCCGCCATCCGCGCCGCCCAACTCGGACTCAAGACCGCCATCATCGAGAAGGATCCGGAGCTCGGCGGCACTTGTCTCAATATCGGATGCATCCCGAGCAAGGCGCTGCTTTCCTCGAGCGACCATTTCGTTTTCGCAAAAAAAGAAGCCGCCAAACACGGCATCGTTCTCGACAAAGTAAGTCTCGATCTCGCGACCATGCTTGCGCGTAAAGACAAGGTCGTAAAAACGCTCACCGGCGGCGTGCGGGGCCTCATGAAGCTCAACAAGGTCACCGTTTTCACCGGCCTCGGCACCATCACCGCGCCGGGCAAGGTCAGTGTTAAGCCTAACGATGGCAAGGCAAACGAAATCGCGGCCGATCACATCGTCATCGCGACCGGAAGCGTTCCGATCAATCTGCCGAGCATGCCTTTCGACGGCCAGACCATCGTCAGCAGCACCGAGGCGCTTTGTTTCGAGAAGCCGCCCGAAAAATTTCTCGTCATCGGCGCGGGCGCGATCGGTCTCGAGCTCGGTTCGGTCTGGAATCGCCTCGGATCAGAGGTGACGATCCTTGAATTCCTTCCGCGCATCGCCTTGGGCTTCGATCTCGAAGCGTCTAACCTGCTCCAGCGCTCCCTGACCTCTCAAGGCATCAAGTTTCATCTCGAAACCAGAGTCGGCTCAGTCAAAGTGGTGAACGGCCGTGCCGTCGCCACCGCGACAAAAGGCAGTGACGAGCTCAATTTTGAAGCCGACAAAGTCCTGGTTTCAGTCGGGCGCCGCGCTTTTGCGGAAGGCGTTGGCGCGGACAAGATCGGCGTCGCGATCGACGAACGTGGCCGGATCCAGGTGGACGAAAAGTTCCGCACCAATGTTCCCGGTGTCTACGCGATCGGCGACGTCATCGCGGGCCCGATGCTCGCGCACAAAGCCGAGGAAGAAGGGATTGCCTGCGTCGAGTTGATCGCGGGTAAAGCCGGCCACGTGAACTACGACGTCATTCCCAGTATCATCTACACCAACCCAGAATTGGCAGGCGTCGGCCTGACCGAAGATCTCGCGAAGGAAAAAGGGCTTAAGGTGCGCGTGGGCAAATTTCCTTTCCGCGCCAACGGCCGCGCGCTCGCCAACGAAGACGTCGAAGGGATGGTCAAGTTCGTCGCCGACGCCGAAACCGATCGCATTCTCGGCGCATCGATCCTTTCCCACGCCGCCTCCGAGTTGATCGCTGAAATTGTCGCGGTCATGGAATTTGGCGGGAGTAGCGAGGACCTCGGACGTACCGTCCACGCTCATCCGACCCTGAGTGAAGCGGTTAAGGAGGCTGCGCTCGCGGTTGAGAAACACGCCATCCACATCGGGAATCGGTAACGAACTCCAAATATGCCGAATGATTCCAAAAATCTTTCCGGCGCAGAGGAATACGTCGCGGTGGAAATCGAACTGGACACGCCACTCGATCCCGATGGGGAGAAAAACCTGCGCGACGAGCTCGGAAAAATCGACCCGCAGGCCTTGGATTCCTGCACGATCACTCCGAAGAAAGTTTCGCTCTGCTACGACCCGACGCGAACTTCGAGGAACCAGATCGTTCAACTCATCCAGCAGATTGGCGGTAAACCCCGGGACATTGAGATCGCCGGCTCACCCTTGTTGGAACAATAATGTGGGACTAATGTGGGAGGGACCTTTGCGTCCCGATGGGGTTGCGGCGCGCCAACTGATCGGGGCACAAAGGCCCCTCCCACCTTAGACCTAGAACCTATCCACCTATCCCAACCTTCCTGAGGAGCTGTCATGTTGAGCGAAGCGAAACATCTCTGATCATTTTCCCCAAAGAACAGCGTGCTTCCGAAATGGTCAGAGATCCTTCGCTCCGCTCAGGATGACAACCTTTTTTGGGGGATCATGCGATGCCTGGATAGGTTCTAGTCCAGCCCCAGCGCGCGGCGACTTTCCCTCGCGAACTTGAAGCCGCCTAACGAAACCGCTTCTGGAAACTCTTTCTCCAGTCCGAGAAACTGAAATTTGACCCCGAGAAATTCGGGATGAATCAGCGTTTGCAAGGCCCGGCTCTTTTCCGCGCCAGCCGAAGCGAGATCGGGGTGACTTGAAAGCAGACCGGTCAGGAAATGATGTTGATCGGTGAATCCGGCAATGCGCAAACCGCATTCTTCCGCGCGTTCGGCCAGGCTCGTCCACTCGACATGGGTGGTCAGATCGCTCGTGCCGACCTGCTCCAAGAGCGAAGGCAGAACCCGATGTTCGGCGTAACATTGCAGGGTCCCGGTGCGGCGTTTGGCCGCATAATATTCCGGCCGCGCCAAACCATAATCCGCCGCCAGCACCACGCCGCGGCGCAACTTGCTGGCCAGCGCCTTGATCCAATCGAGCGCCGCCAGATTCACTTCTGTCTCGTATTGTCCCGGCGGCGCGGGAGGAATTTTGCCGAGGCGTTCCAGCAACCGCGGATCGGAGACCGGGCGATCGACAAACGTGAAACCGCAGGACGTGCGCTCGACCAATCGCTCATGCCACCGCCGCTCTTCTTCGTCTCCTGCCGCGATCAGCAGATGCACCGGCATCGCGTCGAGCAGTTCGTTGGAGAAATGGACCCCACAAAACTGCTCCATCTCGTCGAGCGACGCCGCCCATTCCATTTTCGCCGCAAACGACCGCAGCACGCCCTGCTGGCGTTGCCGCAAAATCGGAAATGGTTCGACAATCCGGTAGCGCAGGACGGCAAAAAATTCCGGATGCAATGCGAGGAGCGCTTCCAGGACGTCGATCGCGAATTCGCCGCAATGCGCGCCCTGTTCGACGATCACGAAATCGTTGGGCCGGCCGAGTTTTTCCCAGATTTCCACGAACTGCCCGGCCATCAATGTCCCAAACAACGGCCCAACACTAACGCTCGTGAAGTAATCGCCCCGTCGCCCAATCGCGCACTGGCCGGAGCCGTAATAGCCATGCTCCGGATGGTAGAGAGCCTGTTCCATGAACCACGCAAACGGTGCCGGCCCCCGCGCGCGAATTCCGTCCCGGATGATTTGAATTAATTCAAAATTGCCCTCGTCCATCGGGAAATACCACTCCGCCTGCGCCCTGATTCCACCTCTTGGCGGGAACCCGCCGGTCGCCATACTATTACCACTCCCATTTGGATTTTACAGAAGATTGCCGCTAAGTTGCGCCCGATCTCACATTTTGGGCTTCTGCCCACTGCCGCATGCCTGTTGATTATTTCACGCCTACGGAGTTTTCACGCTACGACCGACGCCCGTGGTATGCGCACCCGTGGTTTTTTCTCCCCTGTGTCCTCACGCTCGTCCTCCTCTTCGCTGCCATGCTCGCTTTTCTTCCGGTGGCCGTGAGTCTGAAAGAGCAGGCCGCCGCTCTCGATTTGTCGCAGCTCGACCAGATGGAATCGGCCAGCGTCATTCTCGATCGGAACAACCACATCTTTGGCCAGATCTACGTCGAGAACCGCGAGACCGTTCCCTACGACCAACTCCCGCCCAACCTCGTCAACGCGGTCATCGCGACCGAGGACAACAAATTCTATCAGCACCACGGCTACGACATCCTCGGCATCCTTCGCGCCGCGCTCAAAAATGCCGCGGCGGGCCACGTTCGGCAGGGAGCGAGCACCATCACGCAGCAGTTGGCCCGGAATACTTTCGATCTCAAAGGCAAAACGTTTCGCCGCAAGCTCCTCGAAATGTTCGTCGCCCGCCGCATCGAGGAGAATTTTTCCAAGCAGAAGATCCTCGAGCTTTATCTGAATCGGATTTATTTCGGCGGCGGACTCTACGGCGCGGAGGCGGCGGCGCGCGGATACTTCGACAAACCGGCGCGTGAGATGTCCCTCGCGGAGTGCGCCACCCTCGCCGGCCTGGTCAAGAGTCCGAACAAACTTTCGCCTTGGACCGATCGCCTGGCCTCGAGGGAAGCGCGCAACTTTGTCCTCAATCGGATGCGCGAACTCGGGTTCATCAACGCCGAGCAATTCGAAGGCGCGCAGGCGGAGGATTTACACATCGGCAACCGGCAGAACGCGCGGGGACAAAACTACGCGATCGATTATATCCGCCAACAGGTGATCGCCACTGTCGGCTGGGACCGCGCCATGAGCGATGGCTTCCGGATTCACACGACGATTGACTCCAAGTTGCAGGAGGTTGCCGAAAAATCGCTCCGCGCTCAGCTCGACGCCGCCGAAGAAACGCCCGGTTACGATCATCAAACCTACGCCCAATATACCGCGCTCCTCCGGGAGCTTCACAAGAACAAGTCGCCTAACGATAAATCAACCGCGCCCCGGCCGGAATATTTGCAGGGCGCGGTCATCGCACTTGATAACCGGACGGGCGGTATCGTCGCTTTGGTCGGCGGGCGCGACTTCGAGCAGAACGAATACAATCGCGCCCTCCAGGCAAGGCGACCACCGGGCACTGCGATATTGCCTTTCGTCTATGCCGCAGCTTTTTCGAAGGGCCTCTTCCCTGGTTCCCTGGTGGAGGACTCCGCTCTGGACAACCGCACCGTCATGATTGGCGGCACGACCGGTATCCTCGGCGAATGGGGCCCTGAAACGGACGATAATCGTTATGAAGGATCGATTACCGCCCGTGAGGCTCTCGTGAAATCGAAGAATGGCGCGGCCGTCCGCATCGGCACCACCGCCGGTCTCGACTCCGTCACGCAACTCGTGCACGAGGCTGGGGTTGAATCAAAACTGCGGCCCTACCCCGCGACCTTTCTCGGTAGCAGCGAAATCACTCTCGCGGAGCTGGCCCTCGCCTACACCGTTTTCCCTAACGAGGGCTGGCGCCCAACTCCGCCGCACATCCTCGACCGGATCGAGGACAAACAAGGTCATATTGTCTGGCAGGCTGAGTCCGCCGCCGTGCGTCGGCCCGTCTTGAAACCCGAGGTCGCCTATGAGGTGACTTCCTGCCTGACGGAGGCGCTGACCGAAGGCACGGGGAAGGCAGCCTACCAAAAGTATGGACTCAAGAAATTCCCGGCCGCAGGCAAGACCGGCACGGCTTACGATTTCACCGATGCCCTTTTCGCCGGTTATGACTCGGCTTTAACCTGTGTCACCTGGGCCGGATTCGACAAGCCGCAACGAATCTATCGCGGCGCCTTCGGGAGTACGGTTGCGCTGCCGGTGTGGGTCGATGTGATGAATGCCTCGGTCGCCGAACGCGCCCCGCAGGAATTTCCTGTCCCGTCCGGTTTGCACAAAGTCGAGATTTGCGCCAGCTCCGGGCTGCGCGCGACCGACAAGTGTTATGAGAGCGTGAAGAGCGCGAGCGGCGCGGTCGTCAGGCATCGCACCAGCTATTATGAAGTGGCGTCTGATGAGCAGATGCCCGCCGATACCTGCGATGTCCATGGCGATTCGGTCCGGACGCAGTTGGTGAAGAAATTTGATAACAGCGAGTGGCCGCGGGCCGCTCTCGCGGTCGACACCGCGGAGGTCGCGCCGGTAACCATGCAAGGGCCGACCCTGCTCGCGGGAGAAGATCCATACGACGCGATCGGTTCAACCTTCAAACCCAAGACGGTGGCGAAACAAGAGACCGCCGCCGCCACCTTCGACCCCGACAAACCCGTCATGCGCGCGATCCCGGTGGTTCCCGCCGCCCCGGACGGTCAGGTCGAGGTGCGACGCGCCGAGCCGGTGCGGCCGATCGACGATTCGCAAAAAGAACAACTCTTGCAGAACGAGCCGCCGGCGCCTTTGAATTTCGGTGACGACCACTGAACGCGACGTGGCGGACGGTTTTCGCCTCACCGTGCTCAATCCGGGCGGGCGCGACCCGGACGCAGGACTTCGCTTCCGGCGTGGCTGCGCCTAACGACAAAGAACATGCGCCGGTAAATTTTCATGGTTACGCTGCCTGCACTCACGGCAGTTTTCAGCGCGATGTCTCGCGTGCAATCGAGGCTCGTCGGCCCGTTCTTCTGCTCCTGCGCGGCGACTTCAAGGAAACGCAGCGCGCGCTCCTCGAACTGAAGAAACACAAACTTACGGTGGTGGTTTCATTGAAGGAAACCGGCCTGCATCAAATCGCCCGGCAGTTGAGTGATCCGAAGCGTGCGGAGCGTTTTCGCGTCATCATCGAGGCCGCGGATGGTTGTCTGGCAGCGACACCGGAGGCGCTTGCTTTTTATGGCAACGCCGCTCGCTTCATCCCCACGCCGTATCCGATGACTGATTCGCGCTGGGATTTTTCGCGCCCGTTAGGCGAGCGCAGCGGGATTTTCGTCGGGACGCGCGAATGGGATGTGCCATCGCGCAATCACCTCAGCGCGCTCGTTCTCGCGCTCAGCCTCGGCGAACCGGTCACCGTCTTCGACGAGGATCCACGGCGTTGCCGCAAAGTGCTGTCAGCGCTCGGCCTATCGTTGGCCGCGCTGCGCATTCTTGAACGACGGCTCCCTTATCGCGCCTACCTGGCGGAGATGGCGCGGCACAAAATCGTGCTTCAGGCCGACAAGAGCGCGGTTCCGGGGCAGGTCGCGGGCGACGCGTTGCTCTGCCGCTTACCCTGTGTCGGCGGCGACGGCGCGATCGATCGGCTCGCTTTTCCAGCGACCTGCGGATTGGGGCGTTCGTTAGGTGAATTACGAGATCTGGCGAGCCAGTTGCTGCGCGATGCGAAATTCTATTCTGCGACTGTGGCTGCATCGCAGACAGAGGCGCGAAAGCGCGTCGGCTACGAAGCCGTCGCGCTACAGCTCGAACAGTTCTATGAAATCCGGCGGGCCAAGCCTAACAAGTCGCGATCGCACTCCCGCCGCTTTGTCATCCCGAGCCGCGTAGACGGCGAGGGACCTCGCATCTTTAATCCGCGTTTCCCGTACCCAGAGGTCGCCACCACCTGCCGTTGCGAGGTCCCTCTCCGTCCTTCGGCGGATCGGGATGACAAAGCGTTGACTGAGTTGCACGCCCTCCCGTGATTTTGGCCGCCCTCAGACGAAGGGCCTGAGCGCCTCGAAATAGAAATCCTCCAAGGCACGCGCCTGCGCGCGTTGCTCAAACTTTGCGGCGACCGCATCCGCGCCCGCTTGCGCCATCTTCGTCAGCGCTTCCGGCCGACTCGTCCAATCAAGCAGCGCTTGCGCCAGCCCGTCATGATCGCGCTCCGCCACCAAGAACGCCGCTCACTCCCGACTCGATTGCTTCCGGAATGCCGCCATGACTGGTCGCGAAAACCGGCAGCCCGCTCGCCATTGCTTCGAGCATTGCATTGGGAACCCCCTCCTGATTGCCGTCGGCGCCAAGCTCGCTCGGATGGAGAAAAATGTGCGCCCGATAAAACTGCTCGCGCAACTCAGCCTGCGAGAGAAAGCCAACGAAAAAGAACGTGGTCCGCGACACCCAGTTCGCGCGCGAGATTTTGCAGGTCGTCGAGCATCGGTCCTTCACCGGCGATCGTAAAAATCGCGCCCGGAATCCTCCTTCTGGAAAGCGGCGAAGGCGCGAAGAGTCGTCTGGAACCCTTTTTTCTCAATCAACCGGCCCGCCTGCAAAAATTTCCAAGCCCCGTCGCCAGGCCAAGCCCGCGCCTGGAATGCGATCTCCCCGAGCGGAATACCAGTGCGATGCACACGAATCTTTGCCGCCGGACACCCAAGTTCCTCGACCGCGTGTGCGAGCGATTGCGAGCGGACGAGCACGAGCCGCGCGACCGCCAGCATTTCCCGGGTCGCGCTGCGGTAGCGCGGTTTGTCCAGATCGACCAGAACGTCCGCGCCATGAAATGAAACGACGCATCGGTTTCGGCCAATGCCGCATGAGCGGTTGGAGATGGACCGCGATGTGTCCGAAATAAATGTGGAGAAGTTGCGCCTCGTTTCCGTCGAGCAAGCCCTCAAGGCGCCGCACTTCCGCGGGCGAAATCTGCCAGGGCGCATCACGCAGCGTGCGAAACCAAAAACGTCGCAGAAAATGGGTGGCCGGCTTTCGCACGAGAAAGACCGGCTCGAAGGGAAACCGCTCCGCTTCCTCGCGCTTTTGTGCGATGACGATCGGCCGAAAGCGTTCCAAGGCCGTGATCTGCCGATAGATGTGCAGCATCTCCGGCTTTAAAAACGTCGCGCAATAACACGCGACGACAGGCGCTGCGTCAGGCACGCCTAACGATCAACCATCATTCTCAACTCTCAACCGACAACCAACCCTAAAAGCTCCAGGCGAAGAGAACGATTCCCTTCGGTTTACCCGGGTCCTTGGGGTCGTGTGAAACCCGCTCCTGCGCGTTGCCGTATTCCGCCGGGGCGGCGGGATTAATCAACTGGATCGGCCGACCAGTCCGGATCGCCAACTGCACGGCTCCCTCGGTCGGCACAATCGGCGCCGCCGCCGGCCTCTCATTGAGGCGGTGGTTTCAGCACTTTCCCGTGAGTGGGGGGTTTGGTCGTCGTCGTGGTCAGTTCTCCCTGACCCTGCCCGAAAGTCACGCTCGTGGCTGTCGCTAACAAAATGCTGAGGAATAGCTTTTTCATAATTCTTCTCCCTGAGCTGAGGCATCGCGCAATTTCTTGCTCGCACTCTGACCTCACCCCACAATTAACAATCGATGGACTACCTTGCCAAGGCCGCACGTGTAATTGATTTAGAAATTTCCGAGCTCCAGCGGCTCCGCCAACGGCTCGGCGAAAGCTTCGTCCGCGCGGTTGATCTGATCAAGACGACGATCGAAGCCCGCGGCAAGGTAATTGTCCTGGGAGTCGGCAAATCGGGTCACATCGGCGAAAAGATTGCCGCCACCCTCACCAGCACTGGTTCACCCGCAGTCGTTCTCGACTCGCTGAACGCTCTCCACGGCGATCTCGGCGTCATCGCTGACGGTGATGTCGTGCTCGCCCTCAGCTACAGCGGCGAGACCGAGGAACTTCTGCGGATCCTGCCGGCGATCGCGCGTTTCCAAGTCGGCGTGATCGCGATGTGCAGCGCCGCCAAGTCGACCCTCGGGCAGAATTGCGACGTCTTTCTCGATGTCAACGTCGAGCAGGAAGCGTGTCCGCTCAATCTGGCTCCCACTTCCAGCACGACCGTGATGCTCGCGCTCGGTGACGCGCTCGCCATGGTCCTGCTCGAGGCGCGCGGTTTTCAGAAGGAGGATTTCGCGAAGTTTCATCCCGGCGGGATGGTCAGCCGTTCCCTCCTCCTGCGGGTTCACCAAATCATGCGGCCGCGCACTGCCGTCGCGCTCGTGAAGCCGGACCAGAACATCCGGGCGGTTTTGGAAACGATGACTTCGCTCCGCGCGGGCGCGGCCGTGGTGGCGGGTGAGGACGAACAACTGCTCGGGATTTTCACGCACGGAGATTTCGTCAGGCATTTCCAGACCGACCCGCGCGTGGGTGAACGGCTGGTGGCGGATTTGATGACGCTCAACCCGGTGGTCGTGCACCAGGACAAGCTCGCCGTCGAAGTGCTCAATCTGCTCGAACGCCATCGGATCGATGATCTCGTCGTGGTGGACGACCGCGGCGTCCCGTCGGGATCGTGGACTCGCAGGATCTGACGAAACTGAAGTTGCTCTAGCGATTCCGCTGCGAGTAAGCGAATGGCGTCACAGCCCCAGTTTGTCATCCCGAGTCCGCCGTAGACGACGAGGGACCTCGCAAACCATGCCCGGCGTCATTCACGTAAACAACGTCGCACGTAATTTGCGAGGTCCCTCTCCGTCCTACGGCGGACTCGGGATGACATCGGGAGGGGGCGATCACGAACGGATCGTCGATTCACAGGATCAACGCCGCGGAGGTTGCTTTGCGCGCGTGCTCCTGCTAAAGCTCTCAACTCTCAACTAATTACTCTCAACTCTTTCCATGGCCGCCGCAAACGATCTCCGCAGAGGAATGGCAATTAAATACAATGGCAACACCGCCATTGTCCTCGAAGTGCATCATCGCACTCCGGGAAACCTGCGCGCTTTCGTCCAGGCGATCATCCGCTACATCAGCACCGGCAAGAGCGCCGACGTCCGCTTCGGCTCGACCGACAAGGTGGAGCTGGTCGACATCACGCGGAGCACGCTGGAGTTCAGCTACAAGGACAACACCGGTTTCCATTTCATGGACCCGAGCACCTACGAAACCATCACCCTCCAGGAGTCGCTCCTCGCCGACGCGAAAGATTATCTCGTCGAAAATCTACCGGTTGAAGTCCTGTTCACGGAAGGCAGGCCGGTGCAGGTGGAATTGCCGTCATCGGTCCAGCTCAAAGTGGTGGAAGCTCCCGAAGGCCTGCGCGGCGATACCGCCAGCAACGTGACCAAGCCGGCCGTGCTTGAGACCGGCAAGACCGTCAATGTCCCGCTCTTCATCAACGAAGGAGAGACGGTCAAGATCGATACCCGCACCGGCGCCTACATGGGCCGCGCCTAACGAATGGCGGCGCGCCGCGTCACTCGTCAACCGGCCCGGCGCACTTCGAAGCGACGCCGCGTCAAGGTGATGCCCTTTGTCGTCCCGACAAGGCACGGCGCTGCCGATACGGCCCCGCTCATGGTGCCGACAAAGTGGGTCAAATTTATCGTCGCGCTTTTTCTCCTCCCGCTCTGCGCTGTCCTCAGCCAGACGTTTTTCACTTCCTTTGCCCGCGCCACGGTCGCGGAACGTCTCTGGGCGGGTGAAGAGTTCTGGTTTTTTTCGTTAGGCGTAGTTCTTTGGCTGATCGCTTTTTTTGGGTTGCCCCGCCCGATCGTCCTCTACGTCTTTGGCCATGAGCTGACCCACGCCCTTTGGGTTTGGCTGATGGGCGGCCGCGTCAGCCACTTCCGGGTGGGGCGCGACGGCGGACACATCCTGACCGACAAGAACAACTTTCTCATCGCGCTCGCGCCTTATTTTTTCCCGCTCTACAGCATCCTGGTCCTCGGGCTTTACGGAGGATTATCCCTCTTCGTGAACATGCAGCCGTATGGCCGGCTGCTCTACGCGCTTGTCGGAGTGACCTGGGCGTTTCACTTCACTTTTACCTGCTGGATGATTCCGAAAAATCAGACCGACCTGCGCGATAACGGCACTATTTTTTCGCTCGTCGTTATCTATCTGATAAATCTGCTCCTACTCGGCGTGATGCTGATTATCGCTTCGCCCAACATCACTTTTGCCAGTTTTGGCGCTGACATCGTTCGCAACATCGCAAACTTTTCGCACTGGATCGTGACGCTCGTCGAGCATTTCAGCCGCGGTGCGGGCGGCTGACCCGACAAGCGGCCCTCACACTTTGTCATCCCGATCCGCCGCAGGACGGAGAGGGACCTCGCAAACTAGTTTGGATATTGCCATCCGAAGCGACTTCGCACGTTGCTTGCGAGGTCCTTCGCTGCGACGCGGCTCAGGATGACACGACGGCGAGCGTTCGCTCATGCCGTGGTCAGAACGGCAAACGGCAGCCGGGCAAAAGCGCTCGCGAGTTGCAGCTCAGAATTCTTCCCCGCCCGGCACTCGCCCGTAAAGAGATCCCGGCCTGCCTGCAAGCCAACCGGCAACTGGACCGTGGTATCGCTCCACGCGTCACCGATCGGAGGAAATCCAAGGCGCGAAGAAAGCCGCGGCGCGAGCACGATCAAGCCTTGCCCTTCAAACTTTCGCGCGAAGGCAATGCAACAATCCGCATGTCCGCCGGTCAGGCTGAGCGGCTGGTAACTGCCACGGTGAAACAGTTCGGGATGATCGCGCCGGAAAGTAAGCAGGCGATGGGTCAGGTATAACTTGATCCGGCCGTCCTTCCAGTTGCCTAACAAATCTTCGGGCACGGCTTCGCTCAGGTCATCGAGCATTTTCTTTCGCTTCGCATAATCGACCGGGCGCCGGTTGTCCGGATCGACCAGGCTGAAATCCCAGATCTCGTTCCCCTGGTAAATGTCCGGCACTCCCGGCGAAGTGAGCTTAAGCAGTGTCTGTGAGAGTGAGTTGATCGCTCCGGCGCGCGCAATTTCTTCCGCCACCGGAATGAAGTGGGCGAGAAAACGATTGCGCGGTGCGGGATCGAGAAGGCGCGCGACAAAATCCGCCATCGCCGCATCCCATGGTTCGTTAGGTTGGATCCAACTCGTGTTCTGTTTGGCTTCATGGAGCGCCTTGGCCATGTATTGCTGGATACGGCTGACGTATTCGCCGCGCGCGGCGTCATCCAGCTCGAGAAATGGCTGCAGGGGCCAGGTCCCGAGGAGAGTTTGGTAGAGCAAATATTCTTCGTCGGCGTCGGGCGCCTCGCTCTCGTCAATCCGCCGTTTCCAGCGACGATTGAGCGTCCGCCAACGGCCTAACGAACGTCGCCAGAGATCCGGAATTTCCGAGATCACCGCCATCCGTGCCCGCACGTCTTCGCTCCGCTTCGTGTCGTGCGTGGAGGTGGCGAGGAGCGTCGCCGGCCAGCGCTCCAGCCGCTCCGCGTTCTGTCGGTGAAACTCCTCCACCCGCATCCCGAAACGTTGCGGCTCGCCGCCGACTTCGTTCAGCGCCGCCAGCCGATTGTAGAGATAGAAAACGGTATCCTCGAGACCCTTCGCCATCACCGGGCCGGTCGTTTGTTGAAATTTCAGAACGAAATGGGCGTGCTCGGCTCGGCCTGCGTCATCCAGGTTCTCCGGGAAACGGAAAAGCAGGATATCGCGCAAGAAATTGAGAACCGATTCTTCAAGGGCGGGATTACGCCGCTTGGCCACGGCGACTGCGCGCTCAATCACGGCGCGGTCGGCCTCGCTCACCGGCCGGTCCGGGGCCAGATAGGTTCGATAAACCGGGAAACAGGCGATGGTCTCGCGGACCGCGAGGGTCAGGGCCTCGCGCGTGTAATCGCGATACCAGCGATTTTTTTCCGAGAGTCGGTCGAGCATGGAGCCGAGGACGTTGATGTCGTTGGCGAGCGAGACCCGCATGACGAGGCGTTTCTTGGCGTAGGCGAGGTGGCCGAAATGCAGGCTGTGTCCGATAAACTTATGGAAGGCTGTCGTGATCGCCCGCTCGGCGTTGGGATCCACCAGCACGCCGATCGCGTCGTTCATGAAGTCGTAACCAGTGGTGCCGTGTACTGGCCAATCCGTCCGCAACTGTTCATTGCCGCTGAGGATCTTCTCGACCAGAAGATAGATGGCTTTCGCGGAGGGACGCGTCGAAGCGCGTCCCTCCGCGTCCAGCCCCTCCGCCGCGCGTCCCTGTAACTTCTCCAGGTATTCGTTAGGCAAACAAAGCCCATCGACGTGATCAATCCGCACTCCCGTCACCGCCCGGGTCGCGATTAAGTCGAGCAAGAGCCGGTGCGTTTCCTCAAAAACCTCCGGCAACTCCATCCGGATCGCGGCCAAATCGTTGACGTCAAAGAAGCGGCGATAATTGATCTCTTCCGCAGCGACTCGCCAGAATGCGAGCCGATATGCTTGATCGCTGAGCAGGGCATCGAGCGCGTCGAAGCTGCGCGGATCGCCCGGACGGCCGTTGATAATCACAAGCGCTTTCTCCAGCGCTTCCTGGACGAGTGGCGCCTCCTGGCAACGCCGCTCCAGCCGCCGCTTGATGATTTCTTTCTCGCGCGCCCGCTCCTCGATTCGCTTCGGATCATGCTCCGTCCGGCGCGGCAAATATTCGAGAGCCGTCATAATGCTTTGCAGCTCCGCGTAGAAATCCTCGTCCTTATGATCGCCTAACTGGGCGAGAGCGATTTCGAGGACGTGGCGGTAAGTTCCGGGCGCGATCGGGAATTCGTGTTCAAAGTAGCGCAGGAAAAAACGGCCGCTCTCGAAATGAACTTGCAGCTCCCCGCGTTCCAGAACCCGCCCGTATTGATCGCCCAGGATCGGAATCAAGACCTTGTCGCGCAACTCGGTTTTCAGCGGCTGCCACTCGATGTCGAAGTAGGCCGCAAAAGGCGAGCTCGGTCCGTTCTCAAGCACATCCGCCCACCAGAGATTCTGCGGCTCGCCGACGCCCATGTGGTTCGGAACGAAGTCCAGGATCTGTCCCATCTCTCGCGCGCGCAGCTCCGCGACCCAGGCATCGTAGTCGTCGCGCGAACCGATCGCGGCATTGAGTTTATTGTGGTCGGTAATGTCGTAGCCGTGCAGGCTCTCGGGACGCGCCTGGAAGTAGGGCGAAGCGTAGCAATCACTGATTCCGAGGGCGTCCAAGTAAGGCACAATTTCACGAGCCCGTTGGAAGGTGAAATCGCGATTGAACTGCAGGCGGTAGGTAGAGCTGGGGATGCGCGGGTCCAGTGTGCTCACGGGAGAGAGAAGCTTAGACAGGATTTATGGGATGAACAGGATGGAGGCGTTCGTTAGGCGATTTGTAGACGTCGCCCTCTGGGCGACGCGGGGACGGGCTTGCTTGCTCCGAGCGACGCGCTCTCCCGCGCTTCGCGGAGCGAAGCGTCTACATCTTCTCCGGGACCGCGATCCCGAGCAGATCGAGGCCGCATTTCAAAGTGCGCGCCGTCAACTCGCAGAGGGCGAGTCGCGTTCCTCGGGCGGGCTCGTCTGCCTTCAAGACCGGGCAGGCTTCGTAGAAGGCGTGGAAGGCATTGGCCAGCTCGAAAAGATAATTCGCGAGCAGATTCGGCCGGAAATCATTCAGCACCGCCGGCACCGTCTCCGCGAATTGCGCCAGCCGCTTGGCCAGAATCAGTTCAGTCGGCTCGGTTAACGCGAGGTCGTCAGGCGGAGAAAAATCCTCGCCCGCCTTGCGGAAGATGGAGCGAATTCGGACATAGGCATTCTGCAAATAAGGCGCCGTGTTTCCCTGCAACGAAAGCATGCGATCCCAGGAGAAGATGTAATCGGTCATCCGATACTGCGAGAGATCGGAATACTTGACCGCACCGATGCCGATGGTCTGCGCGATCGCGCTTTTCTCCGCCTCGTCCAGGTCCGGATTCTTTTGCTCGACGATCTTCCTGGCCCGGACAACGGCCTCATCGAGCAAATCTCGCAGCGGCACGTTCTCGCCCGAGCGAGTTTTCATCAGCTTGCGATCCTCGCCGAGGATGCTGCCATGGGTGATGTGGCGGAAATCCGCGCTGTAACCCTCGCGCCGCGCGATTTCAAAGATTTGCCGGAAGTGGAGTTGCTGGGGCGCACCAGTCTCAATCCAGACCGCATCCGCGCCGAGATCGCGGATGCGATAATCCACGGTCGCGATATCGGTCGTGGCGTAATTGAAACCCCCGTCGCTCTTTTGAATGATGCAGGGCTTCTCCGCGAGGTCAGGAATGTCGCGAAAAAAAACACAGACCGCGCCTTCGCTGATTTCCGCGAGGCCCGACTTGAGAAGACGATCGACCACCGTCGGGAGGCGATCGTTGTAAAAACTTTCCCCGCGCTGGATGTCGTAATGAATGCCGAGAATTTCGTAGGCGGCCTCGAATTCTTTTTTTGAGAGAGCAACGCATTCGTTCCAGATGCGCAGATTCTCTTCGTCGCCCGCCTGCAGCTTGACGAGTTCGTTGCGGCAAGCATCGCGCACCACCTCGTCGTTCTTGCTCAGTTCGTTGGCGGTCTTGTAAATCCGGACCAGCTCGGCAATCGGATCGCGCGCGAGCGCGTCCCGATCGAGCAGATTTTTCCAGCCGTAAATCACCATCCCGAACTGTGTGCCCCAGTCGCCGATGTGATTATCTCGAATCACTTCGTGCCCAAGAAACGTGGCAATCCGTGCCAGTGCGTCGCCCAACACCATGCTGCGGATATGTCCGACGTGCATTGGCTTGGCGACGTTCGGCGAACCGAAGTCGATCACGATCCGGTGGGGCTGGGTGGCGCGCGGAACGCCGAGGCGATCGTCCCGCAAGAGCTCTCTCGCTTTGGCCGCGACCGCCTCTGACTTGAGGGAAAAATTGATGAAGCCGGCGCCGGCGACCGTGGGCGGCCCGCACCACTCCCCAACCTCGAGGTGCCCGATGATTTTCTGCGCAAGCGCGCGCGGATTTTCGCCTCGCTGTTTCGCCAGAATGAGGGCGGCGTTGCTTTGGTAATCGCCGAAACGCGAATCGCTTGCCGGCACAACCTCGCCGATCGCCGGCAAACCGGCCGCGGCGAGAGCGCGCGCCAACTCTTGCGTCAGAAGCGACTGAAATGTTTGCATGGCGAAGGTCGAAAGTTAGGCAGCGAAGAATGTCTGTCATCCCGATCCGGCGCAGCGAAGAGGGACCTCGCATCTGGAATCGCCACTTTAGATTTTCAGGGAAGCAAACATTGCAATTGCGAGGTCCCTCTCCGCGCTGCGCCGGATCGGGATGACAAAGTAAGGGAAGGGAGCCGCGCCTATTTCGGTGCGCGCTCCTGAAAAATCGCCAGAATCTCTTCCTTCGTCGCGGCGCTGGCCAGGCTTTCGCGCACAGAACGATCGTTCAGGAACTTGGCGATCGAAGCCAGTGTGCGCAGGTGAGTTTGGAACTGATTTTTCGGCACGATAAAGAGAACGACGAATTTGACCGGCGCGTTGTCGAGCGCGTCGAACTCGATCCCTTTGGTGGAGCGCCCGAACGCCGCCACAACCTCACTGACATCCTCGGACGAAGCGTGCGGAATCGCGATCCCGAAACCAATCCCGGTGCTCATCGTTTCCTCTCGTTGCTTGAGGGCCGCGAGAATACCGTCGCGGCTGGCGGGAGCGATCCGGTCCTGGCTGACGAGTAAGTCAATCAGTTCGACGATCGCGGGCCAGCGCTCCGTCGCCTGCATCTCGGGAATGATTTGCTCGGAAGAAAAAAGGCTGGCCAAGGACATACAGAGTTCTCCGAGTGGAGCGGAAGCTTAGCGACCGCCCCTTGCTTGACAAGGGAGAATGGCGGGAAGTTGGGCGGTCGACCTCTGCGCTCGCAGAGAACGAGCCGGCATCTGTTCCGGGCGGCCCAATCCTTTCCCCATCAGGGACAATTTCCGAACGCGCAGCCGTAACGGATGCGAAGCAACGGCCGGGCTTTCCAGCGAGTCCCTCCGGATGGACTTGCCGCTGCGAGTCCGGTTTGTGATCGCCGGCGTGGGAGCGAAAGCGTCCGCCTCACACGAAGCCGGTCCTCTGCGGACCTACGTCCCCGGCTCCAAAAGGGCATCATGCTCCAGGTTCGCTCTTCCTCGAGGTAAACCCCGGCATATTCTAAATTTGCTCCCTCTGCGTCGCTTCTCCCTTCGGTACCCATCCAACCCGCGCAACGATCATTCTGCATCAACAAAGCTCTTTCCTCTTGCTTACCGAGAGGAGTGCGTCCAGTCTCATCTCGGTAAGCGAGATGTCGACGTGAAACGCACGAACCAGAGATGCACGATGAATCAATCAACTTGTTCAACGCCGGGCGCGGAACGCGAAGACGGGCGCAGGGAGGCTGATGCGGATATGAGTGCGGACTTTGGCGCGGACGTAACGGCACGTGAGGGGTAAGCGATGTCGACTGGAGAAGCACGATGAATCAATCAACTTGCTCGACGGAGGCCGCGAGCGCAGGGGTTGAGACGAAAAAGAGGGCGGGCTTGGGCTCGCCCACGACGCTGCGTAAAGGAGCAGACTTGTCTGGTCAGTGCTCGGCGGAAGGAATGTCATGAGCAAGCCATCCGATTTGCTCCAGGGCACGCTCGATTTTTTGCTCTTGAAAATCATTGCCGTCGAGCCACTCCACGGCTTTGCCATTAGTCGCCGCCTGCGCCACGTCTCCAGCGGCGCCCTGCAGGTGAGTGACGGCTCGCTCTATCCGGCGCTGCACAAGCTCGAGCAAAAAGGCTGGATCAGCGCGCAGTGGAAGCCGACGGAAAACAATCGGCGCGCCAAATTTTATTCGCTCACCAGGCTGGGTCGAAAGCATCTGAGCAAGGAAGCCGATCAGTGGGATCGGCTTTCGAGCGCGATCTTCGCCGTCATGAAACTCAAGGAAGTCTAACGTTGATGAAAAGCGTGCGTCTCAAGAGACCGAGCACCGGCTTTCCGCCTTTTCCCGACGAATTGAGACATTCGCCGCCGCTGAAATACTGCGAACTCCAAAAGTGAATCCCGTGCGCTGGCTCTCCACGATTCCGCTGCAACTCCGCTCGTTGTTGAGGCGACCCGAGGTGGAGAATGAATTGGACGAAGAGTTGCGCTATCACCTCGAGCGCAAAACCGAAGAGGGCGTCGCCGACGGGTTAAGCTTCGAAGAAGCGCGCCGGACGGCGCTTCTCGAGCTCGGCGGAATCGAACAGCAAAAGGAGGAGTGTCGCGACGCGCGCGGCGTGCGGTGGATCGAAGAGTTTCTGCAGGATTTTCGCTTCGGCTTTCGCCTTTTGCGCAAAAGTCCGGGGTTTAGCGCTACCGTCGTGCTCGCGCTCGCGCTCGGGCTGGGCGCAAACACCGCGCTCTTTTCTCTTTTCAACAGCGTCCTGCTCCGCGCGCTTCCCGTCAGACACCCGGAACAGTTGGTCGTCTTGAATGTGGCGAACGAGCGCGCGGAATCCATCACCTCGTTTTCCTACCCGATGTATCGCGAGCTGCGCGACCAGAACTCGGTCTTCGCCGGCCTGATTGCGCAGGCGGGCGCGGAAATGAACTCGACCCACGGCGGGAAAGAGCGACAAAGCGCGCGGTGAGCTGGTGAGCGGAAATTATTTCGAAACGTTAGGGGTGCAGCCATTCACAGGCCGACTCTTCACCCAGGCCGATGATCAAATTCCCGGGGCTCATCCGGTGGCGGTCTTGAGTTACGAATATTGGCAGCGTCGTTTCGGCGGCAATGCCGCGATCGTCGGCGACCAACTCATTCTCAACGGCCGTCCCATGACGGTGATCGGCATTACGCCGCCAGGATTTTACGGAACGGATCTCTCGGAAGTCACGGATATCCGTGTCCCGATGATGATGGCGACGGTTTTTCGCCCCTTCCCGGCGAATCGCCTGCAAAATTCGGGTCATCAATGGATGGAGGTTCTTGCCCGCCTCAAGCCGCAAATCTCCGCGATCCAAGCCGAGGCCGGCCTCGATCTCCTCTATCGCCAAATTCACGAGAGCGAAATCCAACAACTGCCGTCGCGAATCAGCGACTACGACAAGCGGATCGCGCGGACGAGTCACGTGAAGTTGCTCCCGGGCAGCCAGGGTCTGCGGCAATTGCAAGACCAGCTGTCCCACGCACTCCTCATTCTTTTCGGGATCACCGTCATCATTCTGCTGATCACTTGCGCAAACCTGGCCAATCTTTTTCTCGCCCGAAACGCGGCGCGAAGCAGAGAGATCGCGATGCGCCTTGCCCTTGGGCGCGACCCGCCGCCGGCTGGTCCGGCAATGGCTCACGGAAAGTCTGCTCTTCGCATTGTTAGGCGGCGGCTTCGGCATTCTCGTCGCGCTCTGGACGCAAAGCGCGCTCCTCCATTTTCTTCCCGCGAGCGAGCGGATGAATCTCGATCGCATCACGCTCGATCCGATCGTCTTTGGTTTTGCGCTCGTCGCGGCGCTGGCGACCGCGATTTTGTTTGGCATCCTTCCCGCGCTGCAAACGATCCCGCGCAGCTCGCTTGCTCCGCAGCAGGGTGATGTCCGGGTCGCGAAAAGCGACATGTCGCCGCGCCGTTTTCGGGGCGCGCTCGTCCTTTTCCAGATCGCGCTCTCGCTGCCGCTCCTGATCGGCGCGGGACTTTTCCTCCATAGCCTGCGCAACTTGAAGACGATCGCGCCCGGCTTCGATGAAAGCCGCGTCGTGATCGCCTCCCTCAATCCGTCGCTCAATGGCTATCCGCCGGAACGCGTAAGATCGCTCTACGATGAATTTCTGACACGGGTGCGCGCGTTGCCCGGAGTGCGCTCGGCCGCGCTCGCCACTGGAGTCGTCCTTTCCGGCGGCTGGGATGCGATCAACGTCAACGTGGAAGGATACCAACCGCGCGAGGGCGAGGATATGAACCCGTACGCGAACACCGTCTCGCCGGATTATTTTGCCACAATGCGGATGCCGCTCGTGGCCGGCCGCGACTTTAACGAGCACGACAACCTGCAAAGCGGAAAAGTCGGAATCATCAATCAAACAATGGCGCGCTATTTCTTCGGAAAGCACAACCCGCTGGGCCGGAAATTCGGAACCGATTCGGACACGCCGCCGGACATCGAAATCATCGGCGTCGTGCAGGACGCGAAATATGTCAGCCTGCGGGAGAAGCCAAAACGTCATTTCTACGTCCCGATCGGCCAGGAACCGCGGCTCGCCGACATGACCCTGCATGTGCGAACGATCGGCGACGCAGGCCCTGTCGTTAGTCTGTTGCGGCAGACGCTGCAACAAATCGACCCGAACGTCCCGCTCTACGACATCAGGACGCTGGAGAGCCAGCTCGACGACTCGCTCGCGCGCGACCGCCTGATCACCTGGCTCTCGACGGCCTTTGGCGTGCTGGCCACTTTGCTGGCTACGATCGGCTTGTATGGCGTGATCGCATTTTCCGTCACGCAACGAACGCGCGAGATCGGAATCCGGATGGCGCTCGGCGCGCAACGCGTCGATGTCCTGCGGCTCATTCTGCGACAAGTTGCCTGGCTCGTCCTCCTCGGTCTCGGGCTCGGCGCCGCGTTTTCGTTAGGCGGCCTGCGCGCCGTTGGCACGTTGCTTTACGGGATCGAGGCGACCGATCCCCTGGCTTTCGTCGGCGCGGGGCTCGTCCTGCTCGCCGCTGCGGTGCTCGCCGCCTACTGGCCGGCGCGCCGGGCCACCCGGGTGAACCCGACCCTGGCGCTGCGTTACGAGTGAATCGTTAGCGCACGTTAAGAAATAACGTAGCCGGATGCTTGGCTGGTAGGGCAACCACGATGTGCCGGGCTACGAGTTTTTTGAAACCGCTTTAGTCGCGCACCTTGTAGCGCAATTGGCGCGAGAGCAGCCAGCGCACGCCAAACATGTCGACCGTCGCGCGGACGGCGCGGTTGCCGAGGCCGTACTTGCTCTGGCCGAATTTCCGCGCGCGATGGTTGACCGGGATCTCGACCAATCGGTAACCGGCCCCTTTGACGAGCGCCGGGATGAAACGGTGCATGCCCTTGAACGGGATGAGCGTTCGCACACATTCGCGGCGCATTGCCTTGAGGGTGCAACCGGTGTCGCGCACGCCGTCCTTGGTAAAACGGCTGCGAACGAAATTTGCAATTCGGCTCGTGAGGCGTTTCACGAGCGTGTCTTTCCGTTGCGCGCGATAGCCGCAAACGAGGTCCGCTCCACGTTCGATCTCAGCGAGGAGACGCGGAATATCGGCCGGATCATTTTGCAGGTCGCCATCGATCAGAACGACGACGGCACCGCGCGCTGCGTTCGCGCCGGCATAGATGGCCGCACTTTGTCCGGCATTTTTCTCAAACTGCAAAATGCGAACTCCCGGCGCGTTTGTCAGGCGAGTCAAAGTGCGATCGGTCGAGCCGTCATCGACAAAGATGATTTCGTGCGCCAGGCCGGAGAGAGCGGTCGCGAGTTCCGCCTGGAGGAGAGGCGCGTTTTCCTCCTCGTTGTAGAGCGGCACAACGACCGAGACGGCCGGGGTCGAGGATCCGGCGCTCATAACGGCATCGTCCGATAATCGTAGCAGGCGTAAACCTGGAGCTCGCGCAACAGCCGGTTGCCGGCCCGCACTTCGATCGTTCCGATTTGCTCGGTGCGTCCGAAAGCGTTGCGAATATTCCGCGGCACGCCTTTTTTTCCCTGCTGCAAATAAAGCGCCGTTCGTCCGGTGAAAAGATTTACGCCCTGTTCCTCGGTATAAATTTCGTTTGGATCGCGCGGCGCATTTGGCAGGCAGCGGTTCGAATTCGTCATAGCGTGGCCAGAAGGAAAATTGGTTCACCATGTCCTGGGATTCCGGAATGTAGACCGGCGGATGTCCCGGGCCCGCGACCCGTTTATCCGGCAAATAAAACGCCAGTTCGGCCGCGCGATCACGTTCGTCCGCGATCAGGAAAACGGGTTGGCCCGTCTGTTTTTCGAAATCGCCCCGAAACTGATTGACCGCCTCGGCAAGCGATCGCCAGCCGCGCAACCGATCGCTCGGGTCACGCGCGCGGAGATCCAAGCCCAGATTGTTGACGAGTAAAACGACGAGCAACGCGCTCATCAGGAACCCGAGCATAACCGCGGCGTTGATCCAATTATTACCAGCCACGCGCGAGGCCGACCGCTCGCGCCAATAAGAAATTGCGAGCACTCCGAGGCTCAGGAAAGCGAGGCCGTCCCAGTTTGGAGCAGCCGCCTTGTTCACCGAGAGGAGCGTGTAAAGGATGAAGACCGGAAGGCCAAACCAGAGCAGATAAAGCACCTTGAAGCTCTGCCGCGCGCGCCGCCAGCTCGCGATTACCGCCCAGGCCAGCCCGAGGAAAAGGAGAGGCGAATAGGTCGCGAAATGCTCGCCGAGAAAGGAAAGCAATTCGAGAGGATGAAAGCCGGGCGCGGCGTCGAGGCCGCCGCGCGATTTGAGGTGCGCAAGAGTGATCCAGGCGTGTTGGGAATTCCAAATGATGGGCGGAATCGTGCAAAGGGCGAAGACGACGAGCAGGAGATAAAAATTGGGGCGTCGGAATTCATGGCGCAATCGAGGGACGAGCACGAGGACGAGAAGGATCGAGACCAGCTCGAGTGCGTTAGTAAATTTGCAGAGAAAGCCCAGGCCGATAAGCAAACCCGTCGCCGGCCACCACCAGGAGAAGTTTGGGCTGCGCTCGAGCGCGAGCCAAAAGGTATAGAACGCCGCCACCCAAAAGAAAATCGAGAGCGGATCAATCGTTAGAACGAGGCTGCCAAGATTGAAGATCGGCGTGACATTCAGCGCGACCACCGTCCAGAAACCGGCCAACGCGCTGAAAACGCGCTGCGCAAAATAATAGAGAAGCAGGCTCGTCCCGGCGGCCAAGAGCGGACTCCAAAAACGCACTCCGAACTCGTTATCGCCAAAGAGCATCGTGCTCGAGCGAATCACGAAAGCGACTCCCGGGCCCTTGCTGAAATAAGAGAGCGCGGGACGCTGCGACCACATCCAGTAATAGGCCTCGTCCGGCGAAAGTTGCGTGGCGCCGATGAGCGCGAGCCGAAGCGCGGTCAGCACAAAAAGAAAAATCCAGACAGCCCTTGTCGTGCTCATGAGATGGCGTCGCCCACCAGGCGCGGTCGCCTAACGAAGAAATCTGGCGCCCAGCGGGCGGCGGCCTTCCGGTAAAGCACTTCCAGGAGCGCGAGAAGAAGCGCGGTTTCGCCGAGGGCGAGGAAAAAAGTCGCGAGCACATCACTCGGCCAGTGCGCGCCGAGGTAAACCCGCGACCAGGCGATGGCGGCGGTAAACAAAAAATAGAGCCACCCCCAGCGCCGGAAAAATAGAGTCAGAATCAGGGCGACCGTCGTGTTGTTGGTCACATGCCCGGAAGGAAAAGAAGGACCCGACCGGTCCTGATCGCGCTCGCCCGAATAACGAATTTTGACCGGCTTGAAGAGGGTAAGAAATTCCGGGCGCGCCTTGGACAACTCGACCATGCGGACCCGTTCGACCTGTTTCGGTCGGCGTCGGTCAACGAACTTCTTCAAGCTCGAGGTCAGGCTGCTGTTCACGAAAAGAGCGAACCCGATGCAGAAAACGAGGGCGCGTCCCTTGAATCCGCCAAAGATCAACGCATAGAGCACGAGCAGGGCGATGAGCGGTTTCCAAATATCGACGTTGCTGATCGCCGCCATGAACAAGTCGAGCGCGGGATGCGTCCATTGTTCGTTGATAAGATGAAACAAAGTTTGATCCACCGGAAAAGTTTTAAGTTTTAAGTTTTAAGTGAGCTGCTGGCAGGGTCTCTCCTTAAAACTTAACACTTAAAACTTAAAGCTTTCCTACATGTATCGACAGATCACAATTCTCGTCGGAGTTCTCTCTGCGGTTGCGGTGCAAGGACAGGCACCGCCCTCGGCCAGAGCGATTCTCGACCAAGTGCGCCTGCAACAATCCGGACAACAGCTCGATCTCATGGGCCAGCTGCGCTCCGACGCGACGGTGATCCCCTTTCGCATTACCCAGACCGGCCCGGTGATTCGCTACACCTTTGTCAGCCCACCTGAAGTGGTCCAGTTGCGGTTTGGGCGATAACGGTTCGCGCCTCGATCTCGTCACCGAGAACAGCACGAAGAAATTCGCCAACTCACGGCTGGACGACAAAATCGGCGGCACGGGCGTCACTTATGGCGATCTCGCGTTGAAGTTTCTCTATTGGCCGAATGCCCAGGTCCTCGGCGCCGACACACTGCGGACCCGCAATTGCTGGAAGCTGCGACTCTCCGCACCGGAAAAAGATTCGCCGTACGGAAGTATCCTTCTCTGGGTCGACAAAGAGAGCGGTGCGATCATGCGAATGGAGGCCTACGACGCCAAGGACAAACTGGCCAAGCGTTTCGAGGTCGTCTCCGCGCAGAAAATTGAGGGCCGCTGGTTCCTGAAACAGATGCGGGTCGAAGAAATCGAGCCCGGCCACCGGCAAGGTCAAATCGCGCAGCTATCTCGAAATCAAGAAGTAAGCTGGAAGATCCGCGTTTCCTCGCACAGTGCGGTTTGAGTGGCAGAAAAAAACGAGCTAGTAGTGGGCCGATGTTTTCCGTTCGCCTGCCTCTCTTTGCTGCGCTTGCCCTGCTTCCTTTGCCCCTCGTGGCGCAAAATGTGGCGCCGGTTGTGACCGCGACAATTAGTGACGCCACCCTTTATCAAAATGCCGGCGCAGAAGTGGTCCCGTTGCCGGCGCACTTCAACGATCCTGACACGAGCGGCGTTCGCCTCACGACCGACCTGGGCGACATCGACCTCGCACTCTACGATCAACGGACGCCGATCACGGTGGCGAATTTCAAGAACTACATCGACAGCGGCCGCTACTTCAAGACTGACCCGACGACCGGCCAGCCCGCGTCGCTCTTCGTCCATCGTTCCGTGCCCGGTTTTGTCATTCAAAGCGGCGGCTTTCTTTCCACCGTCAATCCTTCCGATCCCGTTCACGTGCAGCCGACACAGGTCCTAGCGTTTCCTTCGATCACCAACGAGCCCGGGATTTCCAACACCCGCGGCACGATCTCGATGGCGAAGATTGCCGGCGATCCCGACAGCGCAACCAGCCAGTGGTTTATCAACCTCGCAGATAATCTGCACTTCTCGATACAGATAATGGTGGATACACCGTTTTCGGCCGCGTCCTCGGCACTGGCATGACGGTCGTCGACGCGATCGCCGCCCTGCCAGTTTACGACTTCGGGTTGCCCTTCGACACTCTGCCCTTGCGCAATTACACGTCGGGCCTGCCGACGCCGGGAAACCTGGTCACGATTCCCGCGATCAGCTACATCTCTTCCCTCATCTTCACCGCGACGAGTGACAATCCAAGCATCGCTACCGCAGCGGTGAGCGGAACCAATCTGCTCGTTAACGGCAAGCTGCCTGGCACCGCCAAAATCACCGCCACCGCGACAGACGTCGACGGCGCGAAGGTTTCGACATCCTTCAATGTCACCGTCACTGACGAACCCGGTTCATCTGGCCAATATCTCTACCCGAGCCGTCGTCGGCGCAGGAGAGGACGCGGTTATTGGCGGCTTTATCGTGCGCGGCGATACGCCAAAACCGGTCGTGATTCGCGCAATCGGACCATCCCTGGCGTGCCGACGTACCGAATTTTCTCGCCGATCCAACCCTCGAGGTGCACGACAGCACGGGGGCGCTGATTGCCTATAACGACAACTGGCAGGACGACCCCAACAGCCAGGGCGTGATCGACGCCGGGGTCGCGCCGAGTCAGCCTAACGAATCGGCCATTCTCCTTACTCTTCCCTCAAACAGCGTTGGCCTCGGCTACACCGCGGTCGTGCACGGCGCGAACGGGGGCACGGGCGTCGGGTTGGTGGAGGTTTATGACGTCGATTCCGGCCCGGGATCGAGCGTGCTTAACATCTCGACTCGGAGCGATGTGCAAACCGGCGATGATGTCTTGATCGGCGGGTTTATCGTTTACGGCGAGGGCTCACAGCGCGTTCTGGTGCGGGCGATCGGCCCGTCCCTCGCGGGCACGGTGGCTGATCCGTTGAGTGATCCGACCCTGACGCTTTACAATTCACAGGGAACGCAGATCGATTTCAACGACGACTGGCAGGACAACCCAGCCGAAGCGGAAATCGTGGCCACCACCATTCCTCCCACTAATCCAAAGGAATCTGCGGTCTTGCAGGACCTCGCGCCCGGCGCTTACACCGCCACGGTGCGCGGAGCCGCGAACGCGACCGGCACAGGTTTGGTGGAAGCGTACGCCCTGCCACCGTTGTAGACGCTTCGCCTTTGTAGACGCTTCGCTCTGCGAAGCGCGGCAGAGGATGATGATCACGAGAAGATCCTCTCGCCCCGACCAGGCATACTCCCGCGCCGCCCAGAGGGCGACGTCTACACGACCTCGTTCGTCACGCCCGCCTGCACGATTTGGGCGAAGCTGCGCGGATCCAGACTCGCCCCACCGACGAGCGCGCCGTCGATATCCGGTTGCGAAAGTAATTCGCGCGCATTGTCCGGCTTCACACTGCCGCCGTATTGAATGCGGATTTTCTCCGCCGTCGCTTCATCCGACATCTCGCGCAGGGTCTGGCGAATGAAAGCATGCGCTTCCTGCGCCTGTTCTGATGTGGCGGTCTTCCCCGTGCCGATCGCCCAGACCGGTTCGTAAGCGATAACAGTCTCGAGCAGCTCCTTTGCATCGACGTCCGCGAGACTACCGCGCAACTGCGTCGACAGAACTTTTTCGACCTGCCCTTTCTCGCGCTGCGCAAGCGTTTCACCGATGCAGAGAATCGGACGCAGTTTCTCCTCGTGAGCCGCGCGCACCTTGCGATTCACAATCTCGTCCGTCTCGCCAAACATCGCGCGCCGCTCGCTGTGTCCGAGCACGACGTAGCGGACGAAGAGTTCGCGTAACATCGCCGGGCTGATTTCGCCGGTGAAGGCTCCGCTTCGCTCCCAATGCATATTCTGCGCTCCCAGCTTGATCGTCTGGGTCTGCGCCAACAGCTCGGAGACTTTCGGGATGGAGGTGAAAGGCGGAACGATCACGATCTCGACTTCATCGAGGTCGCCAATTTCCCGCTGAAATGTGCTCAGGAATGCTTCCGACTCGCTCTGAGTCATGTTCATTTTCCAATTCGCGGCGATGATTTTTTTGCGCATCATTTTTCGTTTAATCCTGGTCTAATTCTTCTCCGTCAAGGCAGCAACGCCGGGCAACTCTTTGCCTTCGATCAATTCGAGCGAGGCGCCGCCACCCGTCGAAATAAAAGTCATCTTGTCCGCCAGCCCGGCCTGTTTGACCGCGGTCACAGAATCGCCTCCGCCGATGATGGTGGTGGCGTTTGATTTTGCGAGCGCTTTCGCGACCGCTTCCGTCCCGGCGGAGAATTCCTGGATCTCGAAAATACCGGGAGGCCCGTTCCAAAGGATGGTTTTGGCGCGCGCGATCTCACTCTCAAAGAGCGCGACCGTATCCGGACCAATATCGACGGCCTGCCAGCCCTCCGGCACGTTGTAATCGTGCGAAAGTCGCCCGCTGTGCCGCGTCGCGGCGCCAGATTTTATCTCCTCTGCGCATAACAAATCGATCGGCAGGATCAGCCGCACATTCTTCTCCTTGGCGAGGTCCATGAGCTCGCGCGCGAGGTCAAGCTTGTCCCGCTCGACCCGGCTGCTCCCCATGTGAATGCCCTCCGCTTCGAGGAAGGTGTTCGCCATCGCGCCGCAGATCAGAATTGTATCCGCCTTTTCCAGCAACGCCTTAATCACGCCGATCTTGTCGGAAACCTTGCCGCCGCCGAGGATAACGAGAAATGGTTTGGCCGGATGCGCCAATTCTTCCTGCAGATATTTCAGTTCCTTCTCCATCAGGAAACCCATCGCTGCCTGCTTGACGAATTTAGTGATGCCCGCGGTTGAGGCATGCGCGCGATGGGCGGCGCCGAAAGCGTCGTTCACGTAAATCCCATCGCTGAGTTTGGCGAGTGACTCCGCAAACGTCGGGTCGTTCGCTTCCTCAGCCGCATAAAAGCGGACATTTTCGAGCAGCGTGACATCGCCATCCTTCATTTCGGCCACAATTTTCTCAGCATCGGCGCCGATGCAGTCGTGACTGAAAGCGACCGGATGATGGATCAGATCGTGCAGGGCCACGCCGACCGGACGGAGCGAATACTTTTCCACTGGTTTTCCTTTCGGCCGGCCGAAGTGCGCCATCAAAATCGTCTTCGCTCCCTGCTCGCGCAGGAAATTGATCGTCGGCAAACTTTCCCGCATCCGGGTGTCGTCCGTGATGACAATCGCGCCGTCGCGTTCTTCGGTTGGGACGTTGAAATCCACCCGCACGAGAACGCGTTTACCGCGCACGTCGAGATCGCGGACTGAAAGTTTGCTCATTCTTCTTTCGCCCTGCTCCTGCTCATGTTCGTAATCGCTTTCTCCCGTTCTCAGATCGATTACGAGCACGATCACGAGCAGGAGCACGAGTTTTAAGCCATCATTTCCATCATCTCAACGCAGCGATTGCTGTAGCCCCACTCGTTGTCGTACCAACCGACGACTTTCACGAACTTCCCGCCGTGCACCATCGTCAGTTTGCTGTCGAAGATGCAGGAATGCGGGTTGCCGACGATGTCGCGCGAAACCAGCGGCTCGTCGCTGAACTCCAGCACGCCTTTGTAACTAGGATCACTGGCCGCTTTCTGGAACGCGGCGTTGATCGAATCCACCGTCGCCTCCTTTTCCAGAATAGCGGTGAAATCGGTCACCGAGCCATCGGGTGTTGGAACGCGAAACGCGCCACCGTTGAGCTTGCCTTTGAGCGCGGGCAAAACTTCGCCGATCGCTTTCGCCGCGCCCGTGCTCGACGGAATAATGCTGACCGCCGCCGCGCGCGCCCGGCGCAGATCTTCGTGCGGAAAATCGAGAATGCGCTGGTCATTGGTATAGCTGTGGATCGTGCTCATGAAGCCATTCACGATCGTAAAATTTTCGTGCAACACCTTTGCCAGGGGCGCGAGGCAGTTGGTCGTGCAGCTCGCGTTCGAAATGATGTTCTGCTTCGCCGCATCATAAATTTCGTCGTTGATGCCAAGGCAGATGGTCGCATCGGGATTTTTCGCCGGTGCGCTGATCAGGACCTTCTTCGCTCCGCCGGCGAAGTGCAGTTCCGCTTTTTCGCGACTGGTGAAAAAGCCGGTCGATTCGAGGACGACGTCCACGCCCAAATCTTTCCAAGGCAGCTTTGCCGGATCGCGCTCCTTCAAGATCTTAATCTTCTGGCCGCGAACGATAATGTTTTCGATCGTCATAGCCGATCTCGCCGTCGAATTTTCCGTGAACCGAATCCCACTTCAGCAGATGCGCGAGAGTATGAGTGTCAGTCAGGTCGTTGATCGCGCGGACCTGGGCGACCTGCTCTTGGGACATGGCGCGAAGGACGTTGCGCCCGATGCGGCCGAAGCCGTTAATGCCGAAATTTGCCATAGAAAAAGATAAGACTTGGAGTTGAGGTTGAAGGCGCCGACTGCGACGCGGGTCTTACCTTTAGAACGCACCGCAATGCGAGGCAAGTTGACAGGTGAAAATCAGCCGACCTTTGGTTGCTGTTGCGTGAGACAATGGAAAGCGCCCAGTCCCCAGATCAATTCGCGGCAATCGATCGGGATGACGCGCCGGGTCGGGAAGGCGCGCTGCAGGACATCCACCGCCGCTCGTCATCGTTCGGGTCGGCGAAAATCGGCAGGAGCACGCTCTTATTCGCGATGTAAAAATTCGCGTAGCTCGCGGGCAGGCGCAGATCTTCGCGCACGATCCTCGCCGGCATCGGCAGTGTCATGATTTCAAGGTCCCTCTCCCTCGATCGTTAGGCCGCGTAATCGCTCGAGGTTCGCCTGCAAGCGGTCCGTAATTTGCATCCGAGTCATCTTCTTCCACGACCGTGACGACAGTTCGTTCGGCGACGAAACGCGTCAGATCATCGATGTGCCCGTCGGTATCGTCGCCCTCGATCCCGTCGCCGAGCCAAAGAATTTGGCGCACCCCGAGAAAATCACGCAACCGCTGCTCGATCTGTTCGCGGCTGAGCTGCGGATTGCGATTCGGATTGAGCAGACAACTCTCGGTCGTAAGGAGTGCTCCGGTCCCGTTCACTTCAATCGATCCGCCTTCCAGGATCATGTGCGGATAGTAGATCGGAAGCCCGAGCTTCTCCGCCACCCGTGTCGGCACGACTTCATCGAGATCGCAGGGCGGATACTTGCCGCCCCAGGCGTTGTAATCCCAATCAACCACCGCGAGGCGCGGTTCCTTGGCACGAGTGAGAAAGATTGGCCCGTGATCCCGGCACCACGGTTCGTTCGTCGGGATTCGATGGAAAGTCAGATGCTCGTTAGGCAAACCCGCCAGGGCCGCGCGCGCGTCCGCTTCGTGCGACGTCGCTGCCAACGTTGATGTTGACTGGTTCCGATTCGAGAAGCGCCTCAACCATGGCTCGCAGCGTCGGCACGACGCGGTCGTAGGAATCGGGAAAGCTGATTCCTTCGCGCCGCGGCCAGGAAAGCCAGGTGGCGGAATGCGGTTCCCATTCCGCCGGCATGCGATAGCCGAGTGCGGCGGGGGTGGCAGATTGCGTCTCGTTAGGCATCGGTGCTCAACCCTAGCATCTTACTCCTGCTCCTGCTCCTGCTCGTGATCGTGATCGTGATCGATCGATTAGGAGCAGGATTATGAGCAGCAGCAGGAGTAAAAGCTCGCTAGGCACGCCGTTGTTGAGCCGCCAGGAGCGGCGGAAAAACGAAGAAGGCCGGAGAGGGCGAGCGCTCGATCAATTTCTGTGCGGCTGATTTCAACTCCTGCCAGCGTTTCCATTCCAAATCTGGCGCGGCTGCAATGTGGCGAATCAGGCTGCGCCATTCCAGCAGGGCGCGCTCGACATCGCCATGCCGCAAGGAATCGGATGTAATCTTGTAACGACCGCCCGGACTCGTCACCACTTCGCGGATCACTTCCGCGGCGCCGGCCCCGTAATGCACCGGCACTCCCATCTCGAGATATCCCGGATGATCGGCGCGCTCGTAGACCTGCTGACAAAGCGCGCCGAGCCGCCCGCCTAACAGAGCCTCTTCGCCGGCAAAGCGCGGACCCGCCCGGATGTTGGCGAGATCGAACACCAGTTCGTCGATCGGATAAGTTTCGTCCTCGAGCGCGGCGGCGATCGCAAGCCCTTCGCCGCCCTGAAAAAATCCAAAAACCACCCCGCGCCGCGTCGGCGTTCCATCTGGATCAACCAAGCCGAGGCGGCGCCAGGCGTAGGCAGGAGACGCAGTAATCTCGACAGTTTGATCGTGCTCCAACTCAGAACAGCCGCGGCAAACCGGCGGCAGCGCCGTCCGCTCCGGCGGATCAAGGAGGGCCCGGCCTAACGAATCGACCCGGGCCTCGACCAACACATTGGAGAAGTCGATCCTGACCGAAAGAAGACTGCCGCGCCTAACGAATTCGTCGACCACCCCGCCGCCACTCCATTGCGGAAGCAACGCCGCCACCCGCGCCTTGAGTTCGTCTTCCGGCAGCGATTTTATCGTGCAACGTTTTGCGCAGCGGCTTGACCAGTTGCAGGTCCGTTTGCCCGGCAACCGCGGTGGCGAGCGGCAGTTCGCGTCCGTAAATCTTTTTTCCATGCAGACGGCAAAGATTTCCGAGGGCGAAACGGTCGAGCGTCTTCGGCAGGCGCAGCGCGGGAATCCAGCGGTCATTTTCCCGGACAAGAGCTTCGCCTAACGAAGCCGTCGACCGCTCCCCGCGCGGCTCCCATTCCTCGCGGCTGTTCAGGATTTCAACGATCGGTCGCCTGACAAACCGAGCCCGCTCCGCATCGACCCACAACCCGCACGGCTTCGGTCCGGTGGCGAGTGAATGCTCGACGCCGAAGCGGCACCCGCTGCACGCTGAAAAGCGAGCGGCTGAGGGACACCGCGGCAGCGAACGGCACGTTGTAGCCGGGATCGCTGATCCCGGTAGACCCAGAGCCTGCTTCTCGGCCGGGATCCTTGATTCGGCTATGTGGCCACCTCTTCCCCCGCCGGGATCACCGATCCCGGCTACAGCGGCAGCTCCCATCACGCTGATCAGGCTCGGCCAATCGACCTGCGTCGCGCGCTTCAACTGTCGCGGCCGGGCGTAACTGAGGCGCGGCTGGTCCGGTGTGAACAGAACGAAACCAGTGTCATCTAGCCCGCGACGGCCAGCCCGGCCAAACATTTGCAGCAACTCATCCGGCTCGACCTGGTGTTCGAAGTTTCCCGAAAAATATCGAGTGTCGGTGATCAAAACCGAGCGCATGGAGAAATTGATCCCGGCCGCGAGTCCCATCGTCGCGACGACGACATTGAGCTGACCCGCTTTGGCGAGGGGTTCGATCAACCCCGCGCGGACGGCGTAACTCAGGCCGCTGTGATGATAAGCAACCCGGCTACGCAGAAGTTTCGTCAGCCGCTTGCCCGCGAGCGCTTCCTGTTGTGGCGAGAGCGGCAACGGATCGCGCAACGGCACCGAGCTCGCGATTATCTGCGCCATCTCCTCGGTGGCGTTGCGTCGCGGGGCAAAAACGAGGATGGGCGCGAGCCCGGCATGCAGCGCCTTGGCAATCATTCGCGGCCAGAACTCCCGGATTTGGAGGAAACCGACCTCGGGCAGCGAGCGCAGATCGACTTCGTGTTGCGGGACGGGGCGCTCATCATGCCTGACGAGAACGGCATCGCGCCCGATCCGCCGCAGCCATTCCACCATGTCCTGCGGATTGTTAACGCTCCCGCTGAGAAGGAGGAGTTGGGTCGCAGGCGGCGCGAGCGCGACGGAAAGCTCGTAATGCACACCGCGCACCGGGTCGGCGATGAGCTGATACTCGTCGATCACAAGCAAGCGTGGACCGTCGCGGCGAAGAAAACGCGAGCGCTGCGTCTCGAGAGTCGCGACGACGACTTTGGCATCGAGGTTCAAAGCTAGGTCGCCGGTCGCGATGCCGACATCCCAACCGCGCGCGCGCCATTCCGCCAGCTTGTCATTGGCGAGGGCGCGCGTCGGGACGGTGAAGACGGCCTGTCCTTTGAGCGACGGGTAGAGCAGCTCAAAAATGTAGGTTTTCCCCGCGCCCGTAGGCGCGTGCACGACGACATCCTGTCCCGCCTGTAAGGCCCGCACCGCCTCTTGTTGCCAGAGATCGGGCACAATCAAACTGACCTCCAGCCCTTGCATCCTGGGATCAAGATGAAGGATTGCCGCGCGTGGCGCAATGTGGGAGGGGCCTTTGCGCCACGAACTTCGAGGTGCAGCAATCGGGGCGCATAGGCCCCTCCCACATTAGTTAAGATTGGCGGCCGCTCGCTGCTTGCCCTCCAACTCCAGCACCATCCGGTGGATGTGGCGATACTTGGTGTGCGGGGCGAGGCGACGCAGGCTTTCTTCCCGGTCGCCCCATTGCACAATCTGAATTAACTCCTGGCGCAGGCCCCATCGGTTCATGTCGCCGGGAGTAGCCATGTAGAGATCGATCGTGTTCCGCCCGGAAAGCGCCCAGCCGTAGTCATCGACCCGGTAAAGTTGCCCGGTTGAAACCACGCGGAAAATCGTCCCGGCAGGCCAGCGCGCCCAGTCGGCCGCGGCGCTACCGTAGATCGGAGCGGCAAAGCCATTGTTCCCGAAGGGCTGCGACGGCGTCACAAAAGCGATGCTCTGATAATCATTGCCCGATCCCCGGCCACTCCGTTGCACCACCGGAATCGCACGGGGCACGGGCATTGCCGGGGCGGCGGCATGCAGCACTCCACCGAGCGCGTTGTGGTTTCCGTATTCCTCGTGGTCCGCTTCGGTGTGCGTGTAAGCCGTTGTCCGCACCTGCTGGAAATTGGTCCGGGCGAGCGGCGGCTCGTAAGCCGGGAGGTTGCGCGAGGTGCTACAAGCGCCTAACGACAGCGCGAGAACCGCGACGAACAGGAGAGGAAAGATTCGCATCCGAACTGAAGTCGGAAAAGTTATTAACAGTTATTCACAAGCGCGGCAAGCAGTGTTTTCCTCGTAGCACAGACATCTTGTCTGTGGGGCCACCGGGCGTCTCGCCCGGTGAATCAGTGACCAGGCGAGAAGCCCGGCCTACCCACAGGCTGGAAGCCTGTGCTACGTTTTCTTCATGCTCGCCAAATTTGCCGATCATGTTTCGAAGACGCTCGAAGAAATCACCGCGCAGGGATTGTACAAGACCGAGCGCATCATCACCGGGCCGCAAAATGCCGAGATCCCGATCGCCGACGGACGACGGGTGATTAATCTTTGCGCGAACAACTATCTCGGCCTCGCCGATCACCCCGCGCTCATCGCAGCCGCGAAAGCGGCGCTCGATACTCATGGCTTCGGAATGGCAAGTGTGCGCTTCATTTGTGGAACGCAGGACATTCACAAAGAATTGGAAGCCGCCCTGACGAAGTTTCTCGGGACTGAGGACACCATTCTTTATCCCTCCTGTTTCGACGCTAACGGCGGCCTCTTCGAGACATTGTTAGGCGCGGAGGACGCAGTCATTTCTGACGAGCTGAATCATGCCAGCATTATTGACGGGGTCCGGCTCTGCAAAGCGCAGCGCTACCGTTACAAGAATTGCGACATGGCCGATCTCGAGGCGCAGTTGCAGGCGGCGAAAGGGGCGCGATTCCGCCTCATCGCGACCGATGGCGTCTTCTCGATGGACGGCACGATCGCCAATCTCAAAGGAATTTGCGATCTGGCGGAAAAATACGACGCGATGGTGATGGTGGATGACGCCCACGCCGCTGGCTTCATCGGCAAGACTGGGCGTGGCACCCCGGAGCATTGCGGCGTGCAGGGCCGAATTGATGTCCTCACGGGGACATTGGGCAAAGCGCTCGGCGGAGCGAGCGGCGGTTACACCAGTGGGCGAAAGGAGATCGTAGCCCTTCTTCGCCAACGTTCGCGGCCCTACCTTTTCTCGAATACCGTCGCGCCGCCGATCGTCGCCGCTTCGCTCAAAGCGCTCGAGCTGCTCACCAGCTCGACCGAGCTGCGCGACAAACTCGAGGAGAACACGAAATATTTCCGCGCCGCTCTGAAGGAACGTGGCCTAACGATCAAACCCGGCACCCACCCGATCGTCCCGATCATGCTGGGCGACGCCGCGCTCTCGCAGAAATTCGCCGCGCGCATGCTGGAGAAAGGCGTTTATGTGATCGGCTTCTTCTATCCCGTCGTGCCGCACGGCACCGCGCGGGTCCGCACCCAGGTAAGCGCAGCGCATTCGCGCGCGGAACTGGAACAGGCCGTCAACGCCTTCGCCGAAACCAACGCGGAGTTCCGCTCTTAAAGGCGGAGCGAAGCGTTCTCGGGCGAGCGGAAACTTGTCCCCTCGAAGGAGCACTTATCGCAGATTGTAAGCCTCGACCAGACCGATGCCTGTTGTGTCGTCTTTTCCACGGACAATCGCGGTGTGGAACCCGGTGCGACCGTCGAGATGAGCGCTGATTCATGATCATTTGTCGGCGGAATCCCGGTCGCCTCGATCTCCGTTTGCTGGGTTTCCTTCCAGTCGTCATTACTCGTCAGCGTGTTCCCATTACCATCATGCAACTCGAGCGTGGGATCCTGCAACGCACCGGGCACTCCTTGATCCGTTAGGCTGGGCCAATCCCGCGCAACAGGATGTCGCAGGCGGTTTCGCCGCCGACAATTATACCGCCTATCATCACGTTGTCCCCGGTGTCGATGAAGCCGCGGGTCGAGATGTTGGCCAGCCGGCCGGCTGCTTGATCGAGATCGTAGGCTTCGACGAGACCCCACGCCGGTGCCCCCGTTCTTTCCGCTCACAATCGCGGTGTAATTACCGGGATCAAGGGTGGCAACGATGGCCGACTCGAGGTTGTTCGTCGGCGGAATGGTAGACGCGATAATTTCGGCCTCCTGGGTATCCTTCCAGTTGTCATTCGTGATCACGGTGCCGTCGGGTTTGTGCAACTCCAGGACCGGATCGGCGAGGGCGCCGGGGACCGGTGGCATCGCAGTCGAGAGCGACGGTCCAATCGCGCGCAAGATCACTTTCTTGGGCACGGTTCCCGTAATAATGAACCCGCCGATCAGCACGTTGTCGCGAGTCAGCACCCGCATGCGCGTCGAGATATTCAGTAACTGATCCGAGGCGATCAGGAAGACCGGTGAAAATTCGGAGGTGTTATTGTTCGGATCAGTTGCGGTTGCAGTTATGACCGCTTGTCCGGCCGGCGAGAGCACCGGGAGCACAGCAGTGAAGGCCGCATTGCCGCTGCCATCAGTCGTCACATCCTTGGAACCGAGAAAGGTCTGTCCTTCGCCGTTGCCGGAGGGATCGGCTGTCTCGCTGGCAAAAAATTCAACCCGAAAAGCCGTGTTGGCCGCGCTATTCAAACTGCCATCGATCGTGGTGTTGCCACTTGCAATCGTTAGGCTGGTCAGGACCGGAAAGTTTTGCAGATTATTGGAGCCGCTGTCGCCATCGCCGGTGTCGTTCAGCGTTACGCCGTCGTCACCAAGGTCGATCCCGAGGCCGATATTGGCGAAAATCGAGTTGGAAAGAATACCGTTGCCGGTGCCGCCGTTCACGACGACGCCTCCGGCTCCGTTAAAGGCAATCGTGTCGGGCTCTCCGCTAAGGATCCCGCCGATCGTGTTGTTAGATGCACCGAAGACGTAAACGCCAGCGGACGAGTTCCCCAAAGCAGCGGTGCCATTGACATCGGTGCCGATAAAGTTCCCTTGCACCACGTTCCCCGACGCACCGCTGTTGATCCCCAGGCCATAGCTGCCCCATCCGGAGCCGGTTGTGATTCGAGAGCGACCCGTTGTGGACCAGGCACAGGTCGAGGCCGGTCGAGAACGGGTGGGAGTGGGTCTTCACCCGGCTCTCGGTCGCCATCCGCGTGTGGCCCAGCGCGTGGGTCGCGCTCACGTCGGCGAGCTCGAAGCGCTCGACGAATTCGCGCGGGTCGACCGCCTCCTTGTAGATCTCGATCCGGTCCCCGATGCTCATCACCCGCAGCTCGGGGTGGCGCTCGCGCAGCCAGCCCTGGACCTGCGCCGGTTCCGCGGCCACGACGAACAGGGCGTGAGAGGCCCGGACCTCGTAGTCGCCTGCCGCCCAGCTCGGTGGCGAGCTCAGCGCTCCAGGTGAGCCCACGGCGCCTCTGCGTCGTCGCTGAAGAGCGAACCTTGCACGACCCGGGCGGGGCCGGATCGCGGTACAGGGCGACGCCGGCGCTGTCGGGCCCGCGGTCTGCGAGCTGCGACAGCATCGCGCTCAGGTGAGCGCCGAGCCGTTCCTCGACGTCGCTCGATTTGCTGAATAGTCCGGCGATCCCGCACATGAGCTCATCCCCCCGGGCTCAGAACAGCTGCAAGTAACGGTCGAGTTCCCACTGGGTCACCTGCTCGTGGGCCGTCTGCCACTCGCGCCGCTTGCAGCGGATGAAGTAGTCGACGTACTCCTCGTCGCCGACCGAGCCCAGCGCCTTGCGCAGGACCTCGTCCCCCTCGAGCTCCCGGGTCGCGTCGAGCAGGTTCGCCGGGAGGGTCTCGATCCCCATCTCCTTCCGCTGCTCCTCGCTGGTCTCGTACATGTTGATGTCGTCGGGTCTCCCGGGTCGAGGCCGCGCTCGATGCCGTCCATGCCCGCGGCGAGCACCGCCGGTGGCGGCCAGGTGGGGTTGCACGAGCCGTCCACGGTGCGGTCCTCGATCCGGCCGCCATCGGGGATACGCAGCATCATCGTCCGGTTGTTCCAGCCGTAGGTGACGTATGCGGGAGCCCACGTGGCCCCGCTCGTCGGAGCCCCGATCACGAGGCGCTTGTAGGAGGAGACGGTGGGGCGGTGAGCGCGATGTAGGCCTTCGCATGAGCCTTGAGGCCGCCGATGAAGTTGTAGGCCAGTTCGCTGAGCCCGAGCTTGCGCGGGTCGTCGTCGCGATCGCGCACGAACAGGTTCGTTTCGCCGTCCCACAGGCTCATGTGGAAGTGGCACCCGTTTCCGGTCAGGTGGGCGAACGGCTTCGGCATGAAGGTCGCGATCAGCCCACGCTCCTGCGCCATCGCCTCGACCATGTAGCGGTAGAAGACCGCCCGGTCGCAGGTCGTCAGCGCCTCGGCGAAGTCGAAGTTCTGCTCGAACTGCCCGTTGGCGTCCTCGTGGTCGGTGGCGTACAGGTTCCAGCCGAGCGAGTTCACGTTGCGGACGACGTCGGCGACGAAGCCGAACGACCGCGTCAGCGCGCGGATGTCGTAGCAGGGCTGCTCGAGCGTGTCGAGCGGGTCCGCGATCTCGATCCCCCCGTCCTCGGTCTGGCGAACCAGGAAGTACTCGAGCTCGCAGCCGATCTTGAACTCGAAGCCCGCGTCCTTTGCACGCTCGAGCTGGTGCCGCAGGATCGTGCGCGGGCAGTACGGCCACTCCTCGCCCTCCACGGTCGCATCGCAAGCGAACCAGGCGATCTCGGGCTTCCACGGCAGCCGCGTGAAGCTGCCGACGTCGGGCATCGCGATCAGATCGGGGTTGTCGGGCGTCTGGCCGATGTCGCCCGCCGCGAAACCGGCGAAGCCGGCGCCGTCGGCGAGCAGCCCCTCGAGCTGCTGGGACGGGATCAGCTTCGCGCTCGGCTTCGCGTGCATGTCCACGAACTGCGCGAACAGGAACTCGATCCCCTCGTCGGCGACCGCGCGGCGAACATCGTCGGCCGTCGGGCGTTGAGAGCCGCTCATACCTGGAGGTATGCCACACATGCGCGGCCCGGGCAATGGACAGGCGGGCCAGGATTCCCGAGGGGGATATGTGGTGGGTTCACACAGCTACCCCGCCTCGACCCCGACCACGAAGTCGATCTCGGGGTCGAGAATCTGCTCGATCAGCTCTGCGTCGGCGGTGATGCCCATCTCGCGGCAACGGTTGCGGTAGTGGCGGACCTTCTGTCGCTGGTACTTGTCGACCTCGAGCCCGGGCACCGCCTTCTGGTACTCGACGAGGCCCACCACGTTGGCGCGGTAGCGGTCGAAGACCTCGTGCACGAGCGCCTCGTACTCGGGGTGGCGCTCGATCAGGATCCGGCAGGCCTGGGTCCCGAACGTGATGTGGCGGCCCTCGTCCATGAGGATCTGCTTGAACCCCTGTCGCAGGCCGGGAAAGGCGTCCCACAGGTTGGTCGTGTCGATCACGATCTCGTACGACGGCATGGTGAGCACGCCCTCGACGAAGCCGTTGTAGGCGGCCGAGAAGCGGACGAACGCCGCTCGATCTCATCGCGGTCGCCGTCGATCGCGACGCGCAGCAGCTCGCCGCCGTACTCGGGCAGCGCCTCGTGAAGCACGTCGCGGACCTCGAACCGGCCGCTGGGGTCGACGGTCTTGCCGCGGACCAGGAAGTGCCGCGCCACCTCCTCGGGCTCGAGGACGCCGACCACCTCGTCGTGCCAACGCATGAAGAACTCGGCGTGCTTGGCCTCCTCCATGAGGAACGTCGCGAGGTACGTGACCCAGTCGAAGCGGCCGAGCGCTTGCGAGGCGGCGATCATCGGGACCAGCTGGTCGGTGACCGCCTGCTCGCCGGCCAGGAAGCGGATCGTGACGCCGAGCAGCCCGCGGCGCTGGTCGTCGTCGATCCGCTGCCAGTCGGCGGCGTCCTGGGTGAAATCGAGGTCGTCGCACGTTCCACAACCGGTTGATCGCGAACTTGTACTTGCGGTAAACGGGGCCCTCGACCATCTCGCGCGTGAAGTGGAAGCGGGCCAGGACATCCGGGTCCAGGTCGCTCGCGGCGCCGCTCACCGCCGGTCCTCTGGGTCTCGACCTCCGTCGCCATGTCGACGATCACCTCCTCGAGCTCGAAGCTGTCGTGCGCCTCGGCCACATGCGCCTGCACGGCCTCGATCAGCGCCCGCTCGTCGGCCGCCCGGATCTCGACGTCGCAGCCGGCATCGAGGCAACGGTAGGCGAGCGTCATCACGGGCAGTCTTGCGTCTTTGTACCAATTTGTCTAGTCTGTGCCCGGAGTCCCGCGTCGGGCTCGGCAAATGTCGTTTCTGCTCACCTGTCCAAACTGCGGCGTTCGCGAGGTCACCGACTTCGCCTTCGGCGGTGAGGTCGTCTCGCGACCGGCGACGAAACCTTCCGAGCGGGAGCTGAACGCCTACAACTACTTCCGCCGCAACGTCGCAGGCGTGCAGCGGGAATGGTGGTATCACCGCTCGGGGTGCCGGGCGTGGTTTCTCGCCGAGCGCGACACGACCACCAACGAGGTCGGTGGGTGGGCCTGCCCGGACGATGAGCCGCCTCCCCCCCAGCCGCGGCGAGCGGGTCGACCGCACACGGACCGTCTCGTTCACGTTCGACGGCGAGCGGGTCGAGGCGTTCGGGGGCGACACGATCGGCTCGGCGCTGCACGCGGCCGATCATCGGGTCCTCTCGCGGAGCTTCAAGTACCACCGCCCGCGCGGCCTGTTCTGCTGCGCCGGCCAGTGCCCGAACTGCCTCGTCGACGTGGACGGCTGGCCCGGCGTGCGCGCCTGCACGGAGCCTGTCCGGGAGGGAATGAAGGTCGAGCACATGAACGCCAGGCCGTCCCTGCGCTTCGACGTCATGCGAGCGACCGATATCTTCGGCAGCCGCCTCACGCCCCGGGCTTCTACTACAACCTTCATCAGGCCTCGCCGCCTGTGGCCGCTTTACGAGAAGGTGCTCCGCAACGCGGCCGGCCTGGGCAAGCTCGCCCGCCGCCAGAAGCACCGCGAGTGGCGCACCGAGTACCGGCGTCGCCATGCGGACGTGCTCGTGATCGGCGGCGGCGTCGCCGGCATGAGCGCTGCGCTGCGCGCCGCCGAGCTGGGGGCCGACGTGTGCTCGCCGACGACGGTCCGGAGCTCGGCGGGACAGCGCTGCTCGGCGATGGCCCCGACCCGGTCGACGAGCTGGCGCAGCGCGTTCGCGCCGCCGGGGTCGAGGTGCTGGCGCCGGCCGCTGCGCTCGGCTACTTCGACGGCATCGTGCCCGTCTGGACGCAGGGCACGCTGCACCAGATCCGAGCCGAGCGCCACATCGCGGCCACCGGCTCGATCGAGCAGCCGCTGATGTTCGAGGGCAACGATCTGCCCGGGCTGATGCTTTGCTCGGGCGCGCAGCGACTCGCCTCGCTCTACGGAGTCCGTCCGGGCAGGGCAGCCGTCGTCGCGACGACGGCCGACCGGGGTCTGGAGTCGGCCCTTGCGCTCCACGACGCCGGGGTCGAGATCATCGCCGTCGCCGACTCGCGCTCCAGCGGTGCGAGCCGAGATCTGCTCGCGCGGCTCGAGGCGTCACGCATCCCACTCATGCGCGGGCAGCACCGTGGTCCGCGCCGTGGGGCGCCGGCGGGTGACCGGAGCGGTCGTCGCGGAGCTCGACCGGGACGGCCGCGCGCTCGCCGACACCGAGCGCGATCTTCACTGCGACCTCGTCGCCGTCTCCGGCGGCACGGTTCCCGCGACCTCGCTGCTGCTGCAGGCCGGCGGCAAGGCGCGCTGGGACGCGCCCGCGGGCGCCTACGTCCCGGAAGCCATGCCGGCCGGGATCTACGCCGCCGGAGCGGTGACCGGCCACGCGTCCCGCGGCCAGGCGGAGCTCTCCGGCGCGGTGGCGGGAGCGGAGGCGGCGCTGTCGCTCGAACTCGGCGAGGCGGCCGACCGGTCACGACTCGAGTCCGAACGGCAGGCCCTGGCCGACGGCGCTGAGTCCTCCATCGAGGTCGTCCCGGCCCCCGCTGGGACCGAGCGCGGGCGTAAGGAGAAGTGCTTCGCGTGCCTCTGCGAGGACGTCACGACCAAGGACATCAGCTACTCGATCGACGAGGGCTTCGACTCGCTCGAGCTGCTCAAGCGCTACACGACGGCGACGATGGGCCCGTGTCAGGGCCGCATGTGCCAGCTCGCGGCGATCCGGCAGACCGCCGCCGACACCGGCACGGACGTCGGCGACGTGGGCATGACGACCGCGAGGCCGCCGTGGTCGGCGGTCCCGATGGGCGTGCTGGCGGGACGCCCGTTCGAGCCCGCGAAGCGCTCCGCGGTCCACGGGCGTCACCGGGAGCTCGGCGGCAACGTCCTTTGGGCCGGCGACTGGCGCCGGCCCTACGACTACGGCGACCCCGAGGGCGAAACGATGGCGGTCCACCAGGGCGCCGGGCTGATCGACGTCTCGACGCTCGGCAAGCTGATCGTCGCCGGGCCGGATGCCGGCGCCTTCCTCAACCGCCTGTACCCGAACCGCTTCGACAACCTGAAGCCGGGCCGGA
>CAVYVJ010000038.1:0-49108 GCA_963771865.1 uncultured Verrucomicrobiae bacterium | reverse complement strand
GCTGCCTCGCAAGGACTCGAACCTTGACAAAGAGATCCAGAATCTCTCGTGCTACCATTACACCACGAGGCACCGCGGGGATGAGACCTAAGCGCTGCTCACCGAGATCCGCAAGTGCGGCGGCGGGCCTTTGCCGTAGCCGGGGTCGGTGACCCCGGCAGGCACGAACATGTATAACGACCGGGGTCCCCGACCCCGGCTCAACGATCGCCGGATTTGTCGTTTACAAACCGAGTGTGCAGTCGGGCTTGATATCCTGCGCGTAAATATCGCCTCCATCTGCGCGATCATCACTCCAAACCGCCACGGACCAACCAGACGATGAAAGAGTCAGATCCAACCGCGACTTTGAGGAGAGCAGGGAGGAGACGGCGAAGGGCGAACAAATGATGGTGCCGCTTGGGTCAATCTTTCGCGCCGAAGATCGTATCCTGGCCAAAGTTCGGCTCCGACGACCAGACCACGTATGGCCCAGCGGAAGTAAAAACGCTGGTGACGTTGATGACGGCCGAAGACGTGAAAGGTTGAACCACCAGCCCGGTGTCGCCCCATTGCACGACGCCGGCCGAATCGAATTTCTGTCCTGAGATTCCTTCGTTCGTTAGGGGACCTTCCAGGATCTCATCCCAAAAGAGATAGGTCGAACCGGTCGCCGGATCGTAGGAAACGGAGGGATTCACCTGGTCGTGTCCGGTGTTAGTGGAACCGGGAACGCCGTTATGCGGAAACGCTTCCGTTCCATCAGCCAGGATGTGTTGGGCGCGCGATTGGAGCGGACTGACCTCATACCAGCCGAAAACCGCGCCGCCTGCTCCGTCGGTCACGAAAGGAGGGAAATTTCCAAATTGGAGCGAGCCGCCATCGAAGACCGCAACATGGTTGCTTCCCCAAAGCAGCGCGCCCGTGCTGCTCAGTTTGTTCGCGAGAAGATGCTTCGGGCCGGTGAAGCCCGCCGCCGAAACAAATGAAACGATCGCCGAGCCGTTATCGCCCGCGTGCAAGTCCGCCATCGAGTAAGTCAAGCCGGCGGGGGCAGTGATTGTAATTCCATGAATCGCCCCATTGCCGGCCGCCGTGCGAGCTTAGCCTTTGCAGAGTTAGATTGTTGCCATTGATCCAACCCACCACGATCGAACCGTCCGAGGTCGCAGTGATCTTTGGGTTTCCTTTGAAGCCGGGTCCGCGTCCAGCCTGCCGCCCCTGCGTTGGCGTACCCCAAAGCTGCACGCCCGCCGGGCTAACCTTAATCACTGTCACCGCCATCGCTCTTGTTGGGATTGCGGTCATCGAGAAATGCGAGCAACGCGTTTCCCTGCGCGTCGACGTCGAGGCCGTAATCCTGCGTCGAACTCATCCCGAGATCGGCGAAGCGGATTCCGCCCGCGGGCCATTGCGCGACGCCGTTTGCGTCGAGACTTTGCAGGTAAACGTCATAGCCGAAGGGAGGATTCCCGTTCGGATCGTTGTCGAACCAACTGATATAGCAGCCACCGTCCGGCCTCGGGCGAACCTTGGGCTGCACTTGATCGCTCGGCTTGACCGCAACGCCGAGATTCGCCATCGGATCGGAGCTCCATTGCGCGAGCACGTTGGATGAGGAAATGAGGCAGAAAAGAGCGAGCGCGAGAGTGAGAAGCATGGTTTTCATCGAGAGTGTTCCTTTTCTGGCAGTGACAACGATGTGAGGGAGAAAGAGCGTATCAAGGCGAACGAGGAGTGGCCATTCATTTCTTCTCGTTATGCAGCTTCACGACTGCGTCCTTGGCGAACTTGCATGGCTCAGAGCGAACCCTATTCTCGTCGCATGAGCACCGGGGATTTTGTTTCCACGATCCAGAGCGGATATTCTTTCAAGGGCGACTCGATTCTCCTCGGCGCCGCCATCCGCGACGGAAAAATATTCGCTGAAGCGCCCATTCGGCTTGCCTTTGCGCACGATGAATCGTCACGGTCTGATTTCCGGTGCGACCGGCACGGGAAAAACCAAGACGCTGCAAATGATCTCGGAGCAACTCTCCGAAGCCGGAGTTCCGACCTTGCTCATGGATATCAAAGGCGACCTCAGCGGACTCGCGGTCGCTGGCACACCATCGGCCAGCCTCACCGAGCGCTACGCCAAGATCGGCTCCACTTGGTCGCCGAGCGCTTATCCGGTCGAATTCCTGACCCTCTCGGACGAACCCGGCGCGCGACTTCGGGCGACTGTCCTTGAATTCGGGCCGCTCCTTTTTTCCCGGATGCTTGAGCTCAACGAAACGCAGTCCAGCCTCGTGTCGTTAGTCTACAAATTTTGCGACGACAAGCATCTGCCTTTGCTCGATCTGAAAGATTTCAAGAAAGTCCTCGAATACATCACCGGCGAGGCCAAGGCGAACGTGACCGCGGAATATGGACTCGTCCCCACGACATCGACTTCGCTCATCCTGCGCAAACTGATCGAGCTCGAACAGCAGGGCGCGGAACAATTCTTCGGCGAGCCTTCATTTGAAGTTCAGGATCTCTTGCGGGTGGTCGACGGCTTCGGCGCGATCTCGATTCTTCGTCTCAGCGACATGCAGAATCGCCCGAAACTTTTCTCATCCTTCATGCTCCAACTGCTCGCCGAGCTCTATGCCACTCTTCCGGAAGTGGGCGACATGGATAAGCCCAAAGCTCGTTCTCTTTATCGACGAAGCGCACCTGATTTTTGCGGACGCCGAGAAGTCGCTCCTCGATGAAATCGAGACCGTCATCAAATTGATCCGCTCCAAAGGGGTCGGCATTTTTTTCTGCACCCAGTTGCCGACTGATATCCCTAACGATGTCCTCGGCCAGCTCGGGATGAAGGTGCAACACGCTTTGCGCGCCTTCACCGCGAACGATCGCAAGGCGATTCATCTCGTCGCTCAGAATTATCCGGAAACGCCCTTCTACAATACCGAGCAGCTGCTGACCGGGCTGGGCATCGGCGAAGCGCTCGTCACCGTCCTCGATGAAAATGGCGCGCCGACGCCGCTCGCCGCCACCATGCTCTGCGCGCCGCGTTCCCGCATGGGTCCGCTCACGCCGGAGGAATTGCAGACGGCGGTCGGTCGTTCCCAGTTGGCCAAGAAATACAACACCACGCTTGATCCGCAGAGCGCCTACGAAATTCTCGGCGGCAAAATCGCGGTCGCGGCCTCGCCTGAGCATGCGCAAACGATTGCCCGCCGCAGCGCGACGAACTTTCACGCCAGGTGCGGCCCCCGTCAGTCCCGAGCTCGCGGGTGCGTTCGGGATTCCGTCGAAGACTCCAGCGGACCAACCGGCCAGCGTTCCCTATCCGAAGCCGGCCGCTCCCGCCGCGGCGCAACCAAATGTCATCGGTGAAATTCTCGGCATACCGCCGCGCGCAGCGTCGCGCGCAGTGTGGCGGTCGCCGTTGCCGGGACGCTCACCCGCTCGCTCCTCGGAGCGATGGGTGTCAGAGGACGTCGTTAGGCAAAAACAGGTCCGCGGCTTATTTCAGGGCATGCGCCTGTAATTCCTCGAGCGAGACGAACTCCAGCGCGGACGAATGTGTTGCCTCCAGGTCCACCGGCGGAGCGACGCCGCGCTCCAGCGCCTCTTTCCAACGGGTGACGCAAATGCACCAGCGATCGCCAGGCTTCAGTCCGGGAAAACCCCACTCCGGATGCGGCGTGACGAGGTCGTTGCCCATCAAGACCGAATAATCGAGAAAGTCGCGCGTCATCTCCGCGCAGACGGTGTGCAAGCCCGTGTCTTCCGGGCCGGTGCGACAATAACCGTCGCGATAAAATCCGGTGACCGGATCGCGGCAACAGGCGCGCAAGTCCGTTCCGAGAACATTCGTCGGCATGGCGAGACGCTACTCGCAGCGCGCGATTTTTCATGCGAAGTCGAACGATGCCGGAGCAAACCGAGTCGCAAACAGTGCTCACCTACTGGCTGCTGCCGGCGCAGCCTGCGCGCGAGTTTTTCCGCGAAACAATCGGTCGCCTTGCTGCCGAGTGCGATGCTCCGCTCTTTGCGCCACATCTTACCCTCGCGGTCGGACCCGACTCGGTGGCGCAGGCGCAGCGGATTCTCGCCGGCGTCGCTGCCGGACCGATTGAATTGCACGCGAACGGGGATCCATTTCACGAGCAGATTCACGAAGACGCTCTTCGTCCGATTCGACTCGAGTCCGCGCGCTCGAACAATTACGAGAGTCGTTAGGCTTGGAAGCAGGCGACCGAGCCGTTCGATCCGCACGTCAGTTTGCTCTACAAAAGCCTGCCGGAGGAAAAGCAGTCTCAGCTTGCGGCCACCGTGCGCTTGCCCTTCCAAGACGTCAGGTTTGATGCCATCGAGGTCGTCCGGTGTCGCGTCCCGGTTGCTACTTCGGCTGATGTCGCCGCCTGGGAGACCATCGGCACGCGGCGACTCGTTGACTAGAGCGGTTTGGACAAAACTGTAGCGGACCGGCGCCCGTAGCACAGCCATCCTGGCTGTGGGGGCGGCGGGCATCTTGCCTGCCGAATCTGCATCGACCGGCCGAGACGCCCGGTCGCCCACAGGCTCGCCACAGGACGAGTCCGTCCGACTGGCGGACAGGATGCCTGTGCTACTGTGCTCGCCCGCCAGACGAAAGTGGTCTAGCGGTCGGCGTTCCCCGGATCGGTTGCTAGTCTTCGAAGAGACTGGTCAACTTCATGTTGACCGCGTCGACCAGTCCCTGATCGGTCAATTTCAGCGCCGGAATTGGCGAAAGGCTGAGGAAAGAAAGCGACATGAAAGGCGCCGGCAGTTTGCAGCCTAACGATTTGCGCCGCGGCATTGAGCGCGGCAATCTTTTCGATCACGACCTCCAAAGGTTGATCGGAAACGAGGCCCGCGATCGGCAGCGCCAGCGCCGCCTTGATTTCGCCATCTGCGACCGCCACCTGGCCGCCGCGCATTTCCTCGAGCGCGTGAATCGCCGCGATGATGTCGTCGTCGTTGGTGCCGACCACGACCACGTTATGCGCGTCGTGCGCCACGGTCGAAGCGAGCGCCCCGCGCTGCAGGCCGAAGCCCCGCACGAACCCGACTCCGACATTTCCGGTCGCCTGATGCCGTTCGACCACGACCAGCTTCAAGATGTCGCGCTCGATGTCGGAAACAATCTGGCCATCGCGCACCAGCGGCGTCTCCAGGGCCTGCCGGGTGATGATCTGGTTCGGCACGATCTCGATCACTTTGATCTTCTGTGCTGCCTCTCGCCTGCACCACAAAATCGTTAGGCGCGTGATAACGCAGGTTCATCGTGCTCCGTGGCCTGCGCCATTTGCGCCGGCCTTTCACCGAGATAGCGCCCGTTCTCCGCGACCAGTTTTCCTTTCTTGTAAACGCGGCGCACCTCGAATTTCTCCAAGTCGTCGAGCACGAGAAAGTCGGCCCAGAAGCGCGGCGCGATCGCGCCGTGATTACGCAGCCGGTAATGCCGCGCGGTGTTGATCGAGCCCATTTGGATCGCGGTGATCGGTGAAACGCCCAGCTCGATCGCACGCCGGATGGAATGGTCGAGGTGACCTTCATCGGCGAGGTCGCCCGCCAGTTTATCGTCGGTCGCGAAGGAACAATTGGCGGAATTCTGCGGAGTCACGAGCGCGATGATGTGTTCGAGATTGCGCTCGGTGCTGCCTTCCCTGCACCAGCAGGTGCATGCCGAGCCGAAGTTTTTCCCGCGCCTCTTCCAGCTCCGTGCTTTCGTGATCGGAGCGGACGCCGGCAAGCGCGTAGGCATTCAGATTTTTTCCGCGCAATCCCGGGGCGTGCCCGTCGATCGCCTTGCCCTTGCCCGCGCGGATCTTGGCCAGTTCGCTTTCCATTCCGAGAAAAACGCCGGGGTAGTTCATCAACTCCGCCACGCCGGCAATGCGGTCGTCGGCGATGAGAAGCGCGAGATCATCGGCGGTGAACCGCGCGCCGGCGGTTTCCAGATGCGTCGCCGGGACACACGACGGAAGCATGATAAAGAAATCGATCGGGAGGTTCTTGCTCGACTCGAGGACGTAACGGATGCCGTCGAGCCCAAGGACATTGGCGTATTCGTGCGGATCGATCACCATCGCGCCGGTGCCATGCGGAACCGCGGCGCGCACGAATTCCGGAATCGTGAGCATCGTGCTCTCGACGTGGAAATGTCCATCGATCAGGCTTGGCGCGAGAAAGGCGCCGTCGAGATCGATTGTTTCTCGTCCGTCGTATTCGCCGAGCCCGACAACGCGGCCATCATCGACCGCGACGTTCGTTAGGTAAATTTCCGCGCTAAGGACATTGACCAGCTGTGCGTTCTTGAAAACGAGTTCAGCTGGTTTCTCACCGCGCGCCACGCTGAGTTTGTGCTGAATCTTTCTCATGTTTCCTTCTACAACGCGCGTGTCTCTTCAAAAATTGTCATCCTGAGCAGCGCGAAGGATCTCTGAACATTTCCGCGCGCAATTCGTCACTGAAATAGTCAGAGATGTTTCGCTTCGCTCAACATGACAAGAAACGGGAGGACGTTGGCGATCTCAGGCGCTATGCGTTCACACCCTTCGGCTGTCGCAAGTTCCGTCCTCGCAGCCGGTGATTGCGAAGCGCTCGCAGCGCCCGACTAACGGCATTGAAAATCGCCTCGCAAGTCGCAGGCGAGGCGAGGGGAACCTGACCTCCCGGCGACCCAAACGCCGCGACCGCGTCACGAATCGCTTCCCGCACTGAAATGGCCAGCATGAGCGGCGGTTCGCCTACGGCTTTGCTCCCGTGCACGACGTTCGGCTGGGTCGCTTCGGTCAGGAACGCGACGTTGAAAATGTCGGGCGTATCACCGATCGCAGGGATCTTGTAAGTGTCGGGCGAATGCGTCCGCAGCCGCCCTTCCGAATCCCAAACCAGTTCTTCCATCGTGAGCCAGCCGGCGCCCTGGACGAATCCACCTTCGACCTGTCCGCGCGCGATCCCGAGGTTCACCGCGTCGCCGACATCATGCAGAATATCGACCTGCCGGATGTGCATCATTCCGGTGAAGCCATCCACTTCCACTTCGCTCACTGCCGCGCCGACCGCGAAATAGTGAAACGGCTTTCCGCGGCCCGTCTCGCGATCGTAATGAATCTCGGGCGTGCGGTAAAAACCGGTCGCGCTCAGGCTTGTCCGCGCGAAATAGGCGCGTTGCAACAATTCGGCGAAAGGAAAACCGGACGCAGGATCGTCAACGTTCAGCACCATGTTGTCGTTGAAAACGATCTTGTCGGCCGGAACGGTCTGACCGCTCTTTTCGCCCAGCATTTCCTCCGCGAACGGGAGCAGCCGGGCGCGTAAAGTATCGCAGGCGTTTTTCACGGCCGCGCCGTTCAAATCAGTGCCGCAGGAGGCTGCGGTGGCGGAAGTGTTCGGCACCTTGTCAGTTCGAGTCGCCATCACCCGGACGCGATCGATCGTCAGGCCGAGTTCGCGCGCCGCGATCAGCGCGATGTTGCTGTAAACTCCCTGGCCCATCTCGGTGCCGCCGTGGTTGATCTGGACGGTGCCATCCTGATAGAGGAGGACGAGCGCGCCCGCCTGGTTGAGATGCGTGGTCGTGAAGGAAATGCCGAACTTCACCGGCGTGATGGCGAGTCCGCGCTTTTTGTTAGGCTGACTCGCATTCCAGTCGTCGCAGTTGCGCCCGCCGCGCCGCGAAGTCGCTCGACTCGGTCAGCTCGCGCCAGATGCGTTGCAGGCGGTTGTCTTCGATTTCCTGACCGTAGGGCGTGGTGTTGGTCTCGCCGCGGTCGCGGTAAAGATTGCGTTGCCTAACGACTTCCGGGGCGAGGCCGGTGGCGCGCGCAACGCGATCGATGATTTCCTCAATCACGAGCATTCCCTGCGGACCTCCGAAACCGCGGAAGGCGGTGTTGGAAGCGAGGTTCGTTTTCGCGACCTGCCCGCTGAATTCGAGGTGCGGAATGTAGTAGGCGTTGTCGAGATGAAAAACGGCGCGATCGGTCACGGCACGGGAGAGATCGAGCGACCAGCCGCCATTGGAAAAGAGCGCAATTTTCGCCGCGAGGAGCAGGCCGTCATGATCGAAGCCAATCTGAAATTTTCCGAGAAACGGATGGCGTTTTCCGGTGATCATCATGTCCTGATCGCGATCGAAACGGACCCGCACCTTGCGCCCGGTTTTGGTCGCAGCGAGCGCCGCCAGTGCCGCCAGCGTTGCCGCCTGCGTCTCCTTACCCCCGAAGCCGCCGCCCATGCGCGGACATTCCACCACCACGCTGTGCATCGGGAGCGCGAGAACGTGCGCCACGATATGCTGCACTTCCGAAGGATGTTGGGTCGATGAGCTGAGGAAAATTGTGCCGTCTTCTCCGCGCTCCGCCCAGGCCGCGTTGGTTTCGAGATAAAAATGATCCTGCCCGCCGAAGGAGAATTCGCCCTCAAGGGTTTGCGGCGCGTTCGCGAGCGCGGCCGTCACATCACCGCGTCGGATGAAGTGTGGCTCGCTGTGGAAACTATCGGCGGCAATCGCTTCCTCGATCGTGAAAATCGGAGGCAGCGGCTCGTACTCGACCACGACTTTGGCCGCAGCAGCGCGACACATTTCCTGGGTCTCGCCCACGACCAGCGCGATGATCTGGCCGTGATAAAACGCCTCCTTGTCGGCGAGCAGAATCTCATCGTGCCGGACCGCGCCGACATCATTCAAACCGGGCACATCCTCGGCCAAAAGGACCGCGGCGATTCCCGGCATGGCGCGGGCCGCCGCGGCATCGCGTCGCAAAATCCTGGCGTGCGCATGCGGCGAGCAGACCGGCCAAACTTCCAGCATCGCCTGCGTCTGGCCGACGTCGTCGACGTAGATCGCTTCGCCGGTGACATGTTTGTGGGCGCTTTCGTGCGGGGTCGAATCGTCCTCTAGCGGGCACGAGCGCGCGATCTTGTCGGAGGGACGTCTTCGCCGCAGGCGACGTCGCTATGGCTCGACTTCGGTGAAAAACTTTCGCAACAGGGTCTTGATCAACTGCCCCCGATAAGCAGCACTTCCGCGCACATCCGAGATTGGAGTAAACTCGCTCTGCAGCAATCGGAAGAATTTCTTCCACCGTTTCCGGACGCCACGGCTTTCCGATCAAGGCCGCTTCCGTCTTTCGCGCCCGGGCCGGCATGGCGGCCACGCCGCCATAAGCAAGTCGCGCACGAACGATCGTCCCGCTCTCGCCTAACGAAATCGCGAAACAACCCGCCACCGTGCTGATATCCATCTCGCGCCGTTTCGAGACCTTGTAGAATTTGCGGATTGATCGTGTCGCCGGCGCGAAGCGCGGCACGATGATCGACTTGAGAATTTCACCCGGCTGAAGCGCAGTTTGGCGATAGGAGACAAAGAAATTCATCGAGCGACAGTCGGCGTTCGCCCGTGGCGGACGCGAGAACGACCTCTGCTTCGAGCGCCAGGAGGACCGGCGCCGAATCACCAATCGGCGACGCGGTGACAAGATTGCCGCCCATCGTGGCGCGGTTGCGAATCTGGCGCGAGCCGAAGACGAGCAGCATCTCGCGCAGCTCCGGGTATTCTTCGCCCAGCATTTCATCAATCCGGGTCAGCGTGACCGCCGCGCCGATCGTCCACTCGTTAGCCGTGGAGCGCAGTTCGGTCAGCTCCGGAATCGCCTCGACCGAAACGAGGACCGGAAATCGGTGGAATTTCTTCGTGATCTCGAGGCCCAGTTCGGTCGCGCCAGCGATCAAACGAGCATCAGGAAATTGCGCGAGGATCGCGAACAATTTCGCGAGCGAGGTCGGGCGGAGGAAGGTTTCGTGGCCGTTCGCATAACGAACGGATTTGAGTTTTGTCTTCGCTTTTCTTAACTGCGCATCGAAGTCGTCTGGTGCGCCGCGTTGGGCGAGAGCATCTGCAGCGGCGTCACGGATTGGACGGTAACCGGTGCAGCGACACAAATTTCCACAGAGTTGTTCGTCGAGTTGTGCGCCGGTCTTAAGATCTTTTCGGTAGTAGCCTTCAAAGAGCGACATGATGAAGCCCGGTGTGCAATAGCCGCATTGCGATCCGAAATTTTCCACCATCGCCTGCTGCACGGGATGCGCTTTGTGAGCAGCGACGCCTTCGACCGTCACGATGTCGCGGCCAGCCATGAGCGGGAGCGGAACCAGACAGCTGTTGATCGAGCGATAACACCGCTTGCCGCGGGCGTCGCGGTCGATGATCGCGACCGAGCAAGCCCCGCAATCGCCTTCCGCGCAGCCTTCCTTCGAACCCGTCAGGCCGCTTCTTCGCAGCCACTCCAGCAAAGTGACATTGGGCGAGAGCGAATCGATTCGAACGGGTTTTCCGTTCAAGCGGAACTCGATCGGGCGGCTCATGGAAAAGTCCGGAGCGCGTTGGCCCCACCGCGTCTTGTCATTCTGAGCAGAGCGAAGAATCTCTGACTCTTTCGGGCACTCAGGACACTGAAAACAGTCAGAGATTCTTCGCTCCGCTCAGAATGACAACTTAAGGAGGCGGACGCGGTTTGGCCTAACGAACGTGATGGCAGGTCGGCCGTCATTTCTTCCGCCGCCCCTCGAGGATCTTGTAAAACGACCGCGACCGAATCTCTTCAATCGTTAGGCCAGTGGCCAGCGCCTCCTCCTCCGTGATCGCCCCGCAGACGATGCCGCGGAGGAAAAAATTGAGCAACCCTTGGCCGGTCGCCGCATCGTCGAAGACGTCGCCGAAAAGCGAGGCCAGCGCCGCCTTTTCGACAAAAGTTTTCAGCCGATTGGAAGCGCTTGCGAGGCCTTCGAGAAAGAAGGTGAAAACCGCCGCGTAACGAGTGACGAACTGCGCCGGATGCAAATCCCAGCCCTGGTAAAAGCCGCTGCGCAGCGAATGCATGTTGTCGTTGAAGCCGAGGCGCCAGGCGGCGTGAACGACCTCGCGATTTTCCGCGAGTTGTGCGGGTGAAAGCGCTTGCCCCTCCTGCGCGCGATGCGGGCCGACGGGCAGAATATTGGTCGCGCCGTCGGAAAGGTGAACGCCCGTGCCGGCAAGCGAAACGAGCATCATCTGGCGCGCGAAATCGCAGGAAGGATGTCCCATCGTTTGGTAGGCGGCGGTGATTCCACAACTCGCGGTGTAATCATAGACGCCGAAGTGCACGCTTTGGCAGCGGCCCTCGGCGGCCTCAACCAGCGACTGGAGCGAAATTTCGCCCCGGTGGTTGATGATGGCCTGCGGGGTTTCGATCATCGGTTCGAAACGAAGGGCGCCATTCGTTAGGCCGATTTTCTTTTCGAGCAGATCGAAGAGTTGCACCGCGGCCGCCACTTGTTCCGGTAGTTGGATCTTGGGGACGGTGATAACAAAATTTGGCGGCAATTCTCCCTTGGTCGCTTTAGTCAGGGCCGTGATGAAAAGATCGAGCGTGCGCACGCTGCGGCCGCGCAAATCTTCGTTTAAAGGTTTGAGACGGATGCCGATAAACGGCGGGAGGGTGTTGTTCTCAAATCCGCGCGCGACTTCCGCGGCTGCCGTGGCGGCGTGCTCGTCCTCTTCCGCGTCCGGCCGGTTGCCGTAGCCATCTTCGAAATCGAGGCGGAAATCTTCCACGGGTTCGCGCCGCAGTTTTTCGACGATCCGATCATGAATTACTTGCGATAATTTGCCGTCGCCGGCGATGCCCAGGGCTTCGGCAAGACTGGCAGCATCCGGGGCATATTCACCCAGGGAACGCAAGGCTGTCGCGCCAAGGCGCTCCGCGGAATCGGCCTTGAAGAGATGCGCGCCGCCGTAAACGGTGTGGACGGCCTGGCGTCGATTCGATTCGCCCGGGTAGCGCCGCAGGAAGTCGCTGGTTCGCTGTCCTGCAACGGCGCCGCTGATTTTTTCGATTCTCGTTTGGCGATAGGCTCGTTTGGTTGCTCATCATCTGAAACTTGTCATCCTGATCCCGCAGTCGCGGGAGAAGGATCTCTGACCATTTCTTCGACGCTCGCCCAGCCGCGATCGATCCTCGGTTGCTGTTCCCAATCGGCGCTCAGATCGAACCAGCGAGGGTTGTTCTTCTCGATCAGCGCGTTTTTCTTCGATCGCAGCCAGCCTTTGAGCTTCTTTTCTTTGGCGATGGCCGCATCGATGTCCCGGAAGTGCTCGAACCAGACGAGGCGATTCAATTGATAGCGCTGAGTGAAGCCCGGCACTTCGCCCAATTTGTGTTCCGCCACCCGGCGCTCGAGGTCGTTAGTCACACCGATGTAGAGGGTCGAGCGATGCTTGTTCGTTAGGATGTAAACGTAGTAATTGTGCTCGCGCATTGGTAACCGAAATAGTCAGAGATCCTTCGCTTCACTCAGGATGACAGTTTTGGAGGGCGGAGCCAAGGTTTGTGATCATCCCTGAGGTTGTCATCCTGAGTCGCGTAGACGACGAAGGATCCTCCGAGTGGTCGAGAGATGCTTGTTCGTTTGGGATGTAGACGCAGAAATGATCGCGCTTGGGTAACCGAAATAGCCAGAGATCCTTCTCCCGCGACCGCGGGATCAGGATGACAGTTTTTGGAGGGGGGAGCTAAGGTTTGTGATCATTCCCCGGAAGTTGTCATCCTGAGTCGCGTAGACGACGAAGGATCTCTGACTATTTCCGGTCCACCCTACAGCCTAACGCGACCGTTCAGGCGTGACCAAGCGCCCGCGCGGCGAGTCGGGAAACGCACCATTCTCGTAGATCGTTTGTCCCCGCAGAATTGTGCGGACAATGCGGTTGCCGAGTTTGCGGCCCAGGTAAGGAGTGTGGCGATGACGATAGTGCAACGTCTCAGCCCTCACGACTTCCTCGTCGTGCAAGTCGACCAAAGTGAGATCGGCGTCCCTGCCAATTTCCAGTCCACCCTTTCCGGAAATGCGAAAACGTTCCGCGACACCCACACTCGTTAGTCTGATCGATCTCGCGATGCGAAATCTTATCCGAAGCGTCGATCAATAAAGGAAGCAGGTGCTGGCAGCCGGAAATCCCGCCCCAGACTCGAAAGAAATTTTCTGCGTCCTTCATCGCCCACGGAGAGGGCGAATGATCGGAGCCGATGGTGGTGACGTCACCCAGTCGCCGCCAAAGTTCGTCCTGTTCGTTAGGCGAGCGGAGCGGAGGCGCACATTTCGCGACCGCGCCGAGGCGGACCATGTCTTCGTCGGTGAGAAAGAGATAATGCGGACAGGTCTCGCAGGTCACGTCCACACCCTGGGCTCGTGCTTCGGCGACGATGGCCACGCCGCGCCCGCAGCTCACGTGGACAATGTGCAGTCGGCAACCGGTTTCGTGTGCGAAGATCGAGGGCGATGCGAATTGCAGCCGTCTCCGCCGCGACCGGCCGCGAGTCGATAAAATCGCGCACTGTTTCGCCGCTGCCCTGCGGGCTGATTAATTCGCTGGACTCGGCGTGGACCGCGACGAGCAGATCCAATTCAGCCGCGCGTTTCATTCCCGCGCGCAGCGTGGCGTGATCGACGGCGGGGAAATCATCGATCCCGCTCGCGCACATGAAGGCCTTGCAACCAACCACGCCTCGATCGCGCAGCGTCTCCAGTTCCTCCAGATTTCCCGGAACCAAACCACCCCACAACCCGAAATCGACTAACGAGCTTTTCTCGGCCGCGGCGCGCTTCGCGTCGAAGCTTGGTCCGTCGATGGTCGGCGGATGCGAATTGAGCGGCATGTCGAAAATGGTGGTCGTTCCGCCCGCGGCGGCGGCGCGCGAACCAGTTTCGAATCCTTCCCACTCGGTTCGTCCCGGCTCGTTGAAGTGCACATGCGAATCGATCACGCCGGGAAAGATCGACAGTTTAGTGGCGTCGATTTCCGATGTCGCGGTTCCGGAGAGATTCCGCTCGAGCGCAACGATCTGGCCTTCGCTGATTCCGATATCTGGGTCGCTCCGGACGATCAAATCGAAGTCGCTCATTCTGAGAAAGGTCTCACAAATCCATCCATATTGTCATCCTGAGCGGAGGCGAAGGATCTCTGACTATTTCCCCCTCGTATGACGCGGCGAACCCAGCAAGGATCAGAGATCCTTCGCGTTGCTCAGGATGACAGATTGTTTGAGGGGGGCTTACGCCGGCAGGCCCCAGACCCGGAGCCGGCTCACTCCGCCATCAGGATAGATGTTCAATCGGATGTGAGTGCAGTCGCTGATCGGGGAAAGTTCGCGCTCAAAAAAATGGCGCATGTCCGCCTGCAATTTTGTCTTCGGCAAAATCTCGCGCCAGTCGACCTTCGGTCCCGTCAGCTCGTCGGCCGAGGCGCCGGGCGCCGTGCAACCTTCGATCGAGCACATGTCGGGGTAGTTGCCCTTGAAATGATTGGTGTCGACTTCGATTTTTCTGAGCGTGCCGGGCAATCCGAGCTGCAAGATAATCCAGTCATGGCCGGGACCGCGCCGGCGTTTTGTTTCCCATCCGTCGCCCATGTGCGTGGAACGCCCGGGCATGATGAGGTTGTTCATCGAACTGAAGAACATGTCGCTGCAGGCCAGCGGCACTCCGCCATTTTCCACCGCGACGAGGTCGACGAGCTCATCCGGTTTCAGGTTGCTCCAGTCCGGAACGACTTTCCCGTAAACGCGCAAACGCGCGACGCCGCCATCCGGGATGATATTTAAGCGCAGATGGGTCCAGGGTTGATCGCTAGTGATGTCGAAGAGATTTTGTGCCCCTGGCTTGAAGCGGTGACTGGGTCAGAATCGGGACCCAGGGAAGGCCGGCGACGGCGCCGACGTCGAGCGGAAGGTCATTCGTTAGGCAAAGGGCATCGAGCGAAGCAAAGGGCGGATGGTTGCCGAGGAAATGGTTGGTATCGATGTCCACCTGTTTGATGATGCCGCGCAATCCAAGCCGCACGACGCACCAATCATTGCCGGGCGTGCGACGGCGGCGAGTCTCCCATCCATCCATCCATTTGCCGTGCTCCGTATACTCATCCGGAAGAAAGATTCCGCGACCAGGCTTGAGAAGATTCTCTTTCTCCGCGAAGAACTCGTCATTCGCGAGGAGGGTGGACCCGCCGAGCCTGGCCGAGGCCAGGTCAACCAGACCAGGAGGCGTGGATAAGTCAGCGGCATTCATGGGAGCGTGACAGGTACTTGATGGCGGCCAGTTTGGTAACTCGTCCCAAAGGGACGGCAGAGATTAGCCGGTGGTGAAGGTCGCCGTGGCGACCGTAACCACCGGTCGTGACCGTCCGCGCAAGATTGCGCTCCGACAGGAGCGCGAGAAGTTCCCGGATGTCCTCGACGCATCTCTCTCTGCACTATCATCTCGTCTTTAGCACGAAAGATCGCGAGCCATGGCTCTCGCCAACCCCACGCATCCGTGTCCACGAGTACCTCGGCGGCGTAATTCGGGGCCTGAACGGTGCGCCGCATGCGGTGGGGGGAACTGGAGATCATGTCCACGTCTTTGCAGGACTGCGCGCGACCCATTGCCTGGCCGATGTGATGCGCGAACTCAAGAGCGAGTCTTCGCGCTGGATTCACCAGGAGCTCGGACTGCATGGTTTTGCCTGGCAGGAAGGTTACGGAGGATTCACGGTGAGCGCTTCGCATTTGGAGCAAGTGCGCGCTTACGTTCTGAGACAGGAGGAGCATCATCGAGGCGCCACCTTCCAGGAGGAGTATGTCGCGATGTTGCAACGCGGCTTGGTGGAATACGAGGAGCGATACCTGTGGTGACTGAGGCAGAGTTTGTATCCTGCTCGCGCTCCTACCGGGGCGCGCTTCTGGGAGCGAAGGAATCCGGTGGTTTCGGGCGCCGCGGCGCCCTGCACCACCGGCTAGTTTCTCCGACCCCTCCGGGGTTCTGATGTTCCTCCTCGCGCCACACCGGGTTGTTGCGACTATTTCCATTGGTTCAGTCATGAGCTGAAAGGCGCAGCTCTTTTCGCGTCCACCGGGTTATTCAATGCGACCAACTCCATTGCCTCAGTCGACAGCTGAAAGTGCATGACTCGCTCGAGACCTTTGCTGCGCTAGCTCCCGCGATAGGTGCTGTAGGCCCATGGACTAAACGAGGAGCGGAACGTGGTATTTCGCGGCAGCGTCCGAAATCCTGAAGCGCACCGGGATCCGGTCGAGGAACTGGCGTTCGCCGAAGTAATCGCCGGCGTGGAAAATAAGTTCGTATTCGCCTGGAATAATTTCGTTAGGCAAAAGGAGCGGCTCCTCCGCGCGTCCGTCGGCATTCGTCGTCACTTTGCGCACCAACCTGCGTGGCTCGATCGACCAGAGCTCAATCTTCATCCCGGCTGCCGGGCGGCCGTTTCGGGTGTCGAGGACGTGGGTCGTCAGGCTCATGGAATCAAATCGCGCAAACGAAGCTCGGCAATTTTGAAAATTTCACCGAGCGCAGTTTCAATTTCCTGTTCGCGCGAATTCTCCAGCCGTTTCGGAAAGGCATCGAGGATGGCGTCCTTCTTGTTCAGCCGTGCGCAGATGACAAAAGGGAACCCGAACTTTTCGCGGTAGCGCCGGTTTAACTCACGAAAGCGTTCGATCTCTTCGAATGAAAGGTCGGTCAGGCCCGCACTTTTTTGTTCGGCCCGCGATTCGTTAGTCAGGACCGCGTCACCGACCAGGTCCGGATGCGCGCGGATGAGCGCGAGTTTTTCGTCCTCGCGCGCCTGGTTGACGGTGCGACAGAGGGCGGCGTGCAATTCTTCCCGGCTGCTGAAGGGTCGTCCTTTTGCCGTCCTGGCCGCGATCCAGGGTGAATGTTCGAAGACTGGACGAAGCCGGATCGTGAACAGCTCGGGATCGAGCGCATTGACCTCGGCCAGCTTTAGCATCGCGCTCACCGAGTAAATGATTTAGTCCTAAGGCGCAATGGCGAAACTGATCGGACAACGCTACGGAAAAGCACAGGTGCGGGTGCTCAAGATTCTGCGCGACGGATTGATGCACACGATCCGGGAGATCGAAGTTTCGGCGCTGCTGGCCGGTGATTTCGAGACCTCCTACACGGCGGGCAGCAACGCCAAAGTCGTCCCGACCGACACGATCAAGAACACGATAAATGTCTTCGCCAAACAACATTTGGCGGACGACCTGGAACGCTTCGCGCTGATTTTGGGAGAACATTTCGTGCGCCGCTATCCGCAGGTGGCGCAGGCGACGATTGAAATTACGGAGCGCGGCTGGGATCGACTCGAAAGCAACGGGAAACCGCATCCGCATGCCTTCCAACGGGCGAGTGATGCGCGCCGCTATGCGCGGGCCTTCTGCACGGCGGATGTGAGCGAAGTGAAAGCGGGCATCCGCGACCTGGTGATCCTGAAATCAACTGGTTCGGGGTTCGAAGGTTATCCGAAATGCGAATACACAACCCTCTCGGAAACAGCAGATCGAATTCTCGCGACTTCGTTTCGCGCGACCTGGCATTTTACGAGCGCGCCGGTGAGTTATCGTCGCTCGAACGATGCGATTTTGACCGCAATGCTGAAAGTTTTTGCGGACAATTACAGCCCCTCGGCGCAAACGACTTTGTTTCAAATGGGAGAGGCGGCATTGCAAGCCTGCCCGGAAATCTCGCGGATTGAGATGGCCATGCCTAACAAACACTGCCTCCTTCTCGATCTGGGTCCATTCGGTTTGGAAAATAAGAACGAGGTCTTTGTTCCGACGGAAGAACCATTTGGCCTGATCGAGGCGAGTGTGGGTCGCGACGGATGATGACGGACGGATTGCTCGACGAGCTGCTGGCCGCCCGGCAGGCGCGGAAACCGTGCGCTCTCGTCACGGTGGCGGAAACGAAAGGATCGGTGCCGCGCGCGGCCGGGGCGAAGATGCTTGTCTATCTCGATGGCCTAACGAGTGGAACAATCGGCGGAGGAAAATTCGAGGCGCTCGCGATCGCGGAAGCGCTCGCCTGTCTGCGCGAAAAGAGATCGCTCCTCAAGACTTTCCCTTTGCACGAGAACGAGCCCGACTCTTTTGGCGCGATCTGTGGCGGCGAAGCGACGATTTTGATCGAGCCGCTCCTTGTCCGAGAAGCGCTTTTCGTGGTCGGCGCGGGTCATTGTGCGCAGGCGATCGTGCGTCTGGCGGTAGATTGCGGGTTGTTTGTGCAGGTGATCGAGGATCGCGCGGAATTGCTCGGCGCTTTGCCACCCGAAGCGGCGCGGGTGTCGACATCCAGCGCAGCGGAATGGATCGCGAGTCGGCAATGGCAACCGGATGAGGCAATCGTGATCGTGAGCCGCAATCACGAATTGGATCGCGCGGCGCTCGCCAGCGCGGTGCGGGTGACGGGTGCTGGCTACATTGGGATGATTGGAAGCCGGCGCAAAGTGGAGCAGGTTTTCGATGAATTGCGCCGGCAAGGCGTGACGGAGGAGGCTTTGCGAACGGGTTTACGCCCCGATTGGAATGGACATTGGAGCCGATTCACCGGCAGAAATAGCGGTCAGCGTCCTCGCAGAAATTCTGGCTATTCTGAGAAAAAAAAGCGGGAAAAATTTGCGAGCCTTTCGCGACAAAACGGCGCGATGAATTGTTACGCAAATATTTTTAGCTTAAATGCTTGATTGACAGAGACTTGTCATGATTTAATCGAATTCGGGCCTTGTAACCGAAAATTGGTGCTCGACACCCGGGGAAAGAATGAACAAGAAACAATCGGGGACTGTCTCTATTTCGATATTTAACCTTGTTAAATAGTTTAACGAATGCTACAAGACGCATCCTACACGTGCCCGAGATTCGTAACTACCGGCGCCGTGTCCCTTTGCCACACCACTTTCGACCGAATTCATGAGAACTTATATGGCCGCTGAAGATAGCGATACTGGAATTAAGATTTACCTGCGCGAGATCGGGCAAATCCCGCTCCTCACGCCTTTGCAGGAGATCGAGCTCGCCGCGAAAATCAAGAAGGGCGACAAGGAAGCGCGCGCCCTGATGATCCGCTCCAATCTGCGGCTCGTCGTGAAAATTGCGCACGATTACGCCAACCTCGGGTTGCCGTTGCTCGATCTGGTCTCGGAGGGAAATATCGGCTTGATGAAAGCTGTCGAGCGTTTCGATCCCGCCAAAGGTGGCAAGCTCAGCACCTACGCGGCGTGGTGGATCAAGCAGTCGATCAAGCGCGCTCTCGCCAATCAATCGAAGACGATTCGGTTGCCCGTGCATCTCGTCGACAAGATTTCGAAGATGCGCCGGGTCTCGCTGCAAATGAGCGAAGAGCTCGGGCGCGAACCGACCGACGACGAACTCGGTGAAGAAATCGGCATCGCTGCGGGCAAGGTCTCGCAGCTGAAAACGGTTTCGATTCGCCCGGCTTCCCTCGATGCGCCGATCAGTGATGATGACTCGACCGAGTTTGGCGAGATCGTCGGTGACGAAGAAGCGCAGACACCTTTCGAACTGCTGCGGGACAAAAATTTGCGCAACGAAGTGGGTGGTTTGCTCGACGTCCTGGACGATCGGGAGCGCAAGATTATTTTCTCGCGCTTCGGGCTCGATGGCGGCAAGCCAAAGACACTCGAGGAAGTGGGCAAGAAGTTTGGCGTGACGCGCGAGCGGATTCGTCAGCTGCAAAACATTGCTCTCTCGAAGTTGCGCCGGGCGCTGAGCAAGAAAGAACGCCCGGTCGATGTCGAGCTGACGGCGGAAGTCTAGGCGCAGGTCGACCTAAGAAATTACAAGCGCGCGGATGGAAACGTCCGCGCGCTTTTTTTGTAGACGCTTCGCTCTGCGAAGCGCGGGTCCGCGTGTCGATTCGTTGCGGAGCTCGTGAAGTCAGTCTCGCGCTTCGCAGAGCGAAGCGTCTACAACAGCCGATCCCGCTCCACGCCGAAAATGCGCGTTTTCGGCTGATACTCGTCGATTAACGGCTGATAACGAGTGATGAGATGCCTAACGAGATCGACTTCAAAGAGATTGGTGGTGTTGCTCATGGCCGCTTCATGATGACGATAAAGGCAGAGGATGTTTGGGACCAACGTCGCCTTCAAATGGGCGGCCGCCATTCGCAGCCACAGTTCGTAATCCTCCCAGCCAAACCATCCCACCTTGAAGAGATCGTTATCGTAACCGCCGAGCGCGAGGAGCTGGGCGCGATCGAAGAGCGCCATCGCATCAATGTATGGATGTTCCGCCAGCATTCGCGGGTCCCAATCAAAGTAGGAGAGTAATCCACTCCGATTGTCAGGTTCCCCGTCAAATCGGCAGAGGATCGAATACGCCGCCGCCGTGCGGGAGGTTGTGATCGCCTCATAGAGCGATTCGAGCGCGCGAGGGAAAATGAGGTTGTCCGCGTCCATGATGAACGCATAAGGCGCGCGCCCCAGCCGCAGCCCGACGTTGCGCGCATCAGCCAGGCCCGTGTTGAACTTTTTCGCGACGATGCGCAACGGGAGCGCCGAAGCCTGCTGCGCCTCCTGCGCGTGACGAAGCGATTCATCGGTCGAGGCATCATCGACGATCAAAATTTCAATCCCGCCGGGAATATTGGCGTGGGTGGCGCGCTCCACGCTGCCGACACACTGCCGAATGTAGCGCGCGTAGTTGTAAAGTGTAACCACGACCGAAATCGCCGGCGACGCACTGGCGCGGAAAAATTCGTTGTCGCTTATCAGCCAGGCTTCTTCGCCGTTTCTTGCAGCTTCTTCTTGCCGCGCAAATCTCTCCACAAAACCGCGCCGCTTTGTTTGAATCAGCGCCCTCAACTCCTCATCCTCGCTCGCCTGCGCCGTCGTTAGGGGAAGGCATTCCTTGGCCCGGAAAAGATTGCGCAGGTCTTCCGCCAGAGCGTGTCCCAACCCTCGCTGCTCGGGATTTTTTTCGACGGATTTCCTAAGCGGCTCCGGCAACGGTTCGCCCGCCGCATCCTTTTTGTCGCTGTCTGAGCCTGGCGGAATGTAGCCTCCGCTTGCGATCTGTTCGACGCAGCGCGCACAGTTGCCGGCCTGAGTGAGATGCTGGCGGATAAAGTCGCAACCGGCTTCGGCAATCGCCGCTCTTTCCTCCGATCGCTCGAGGTAGTATTCGCAGGCCTGGACGAGCTTCTCCGGTTCCACCATCACAAAATGTTTTCCCGGCACGAGGGGCGCATAGCCCTCGCAGGTCTCGGTCACGATGCAGCAGCCGTTCGCCAGGCCGACCAGCATCCGGTGCCACTCGAAATAGCGCAGGTCCGAGTAATGAATGTTGAGCAAGATCTTGGAACGCTGCAGGAGCGCGTTGCGATCCCCCACCGCCAGATAACTTTTTGTCGTCTCCGTTTTGGCGAAGCCGATTGGCACCAGCCGCAGATGACAACTGCGCGCCGCAAAAAAATCCGCGTGGGCGGCGAGAAACTTTTCCCGACGATCGGTCAGCGAGGCGAGCAGGCAGATATCGATTTCACGTTCGATCGTCGCGGCTATGCCGGTCGCGGCGAGGATCGGATGATAACCGAGCGGGAGATGAAAGCAGCGCAGGCCGCGCGCCCGATAACCTTCCACCCCCAGCGGATTGATATCGAGCATGGCACGGGCGTAAGGCGCGATCAGAAGGTTGCTATGGAACCAGTCGCTCTCGGGCTGCTCGGTTCCGAGAAGGTAAAGATGGCGCGCTCGCCTTTGCCGCTCGGCTTCGGTTAATTGCGGTGCGAGAAAAAGATTATAGAACTCGTGCGGCGTGACCACGATCTGAATGGTGTCGTCAGATGTTTCCTCTTCCGGGATTCGATCGACGAAGAGCTGCGCTGCGAATCCGGCGTCGCGAAAGCCGGCGCAGACCAACTCCGCAATTTCCCGAATGAACAGGTTTGATTTTGAGGTGACGAAAAGATGGACCGTTTTGATGGCGCCCGGCGCGGAGAGAGGCGTGGCGCGGGCGAGGCGCGCTCTGATTTCGTCGAGCGCGCCGGAATCGAGTGAGAGTTGGCGACCGGTTTCTCCAAAGCGCGATCCCAACCGAGCCACGAGGTCCTCTTGGAAGCGCGGGAGTCCCATGCGTCCCAGCCAGTCGAGGGAGAAAGTACTTATGCGCGTTTCAAAGATCGTCCGCCAAACCCTTTCATTGTCCTTCACTTGCAGCTCGAGCGAGCCAGGGCCGAACGGGAGTCGTTCGATTTCGATGAGGAATCCGCTCATGGCGGCTTCCGGATAATCCGGGTAGGCCACACCGATGGCCGGGCGTGCGCGCTTGCGCCGCGCCTTGTAGACGCGCTCGCCGCGCAGCGCACTTTTCACGACGGCACGGAGGCCGTGAATTGGCGCGCCTTCCCGATGAAATAACCAACCGGTGATTTCGATCTTCGCGGTGAAACTGGTCGGGGCCGGGAGAGCGTCGAGGTGAAAGAAATACGCCGAGGCCGCGGCCGGCATTGGCGTTACTTTCGCCATGGGAGCGATGCGCGCGGCGGGAAGGCAAGAGTGAAGCCGGCAGAAGCGAGGGAGAAATTCGGATTGTAGGCGGGATCGTGCTGAAGGGTGTCACCCCAGGCATCGTGCATGTATTTTATTTCCGCCTCGAAACGTTGGTTCTTACGCACCGTATCCTCCAACCCGCGGCTGGCCGACTCGAAGTGGTAGAACTCCGCATAGGGTGTGTAAATGATGCGGTAACCGCGCTCTCGCAATCGCAGGCAAAAATCGACGTCATTGAAGGCAACGGCGAGATGCTCTTCGTCGAAGCCGCCTGCCTCGAGGTAAGCCTTTCTCCGGACAAGCATGCAGGCGGCCGTCACCGCAGAGAGTTCCTGGACGAGAATCGCACGCGAAAAGTAGCCATGGTTCGAGCGCGGCAAACCCTTATGGGCATGGGCCGCGACCCCGCCACCTCCGAGAATCACGCCGGCGTGCTGGATACGGTCATCCGGGTAAAGAAGCCGCCCGCCGACCGCGCCGACATCGGGCGGTAAAGCCTGGCTGACCATCTCATCCAGCCAATCCGGGGTGATAACGGTGAGGTCGTTGTTGAGGAGAGCAACAAACTCCGACGCGACCCGTGCCACGCCGAAGTTATTCAGCTGGCTAAAATTAAACTCCCCCGGGAAACGGAGGACGCGGACGCGCGGCTCTGACTCGATCTGCTGCAGGAATCTTAACGACTCGGGTGCGCGCGAATCGTTGTCGATCAGAACGAGATCGAAATTCGAGTAAGTCGTTTTTTGCAGGATGCTTTCCACGCACGGCTGCAGAACCTCAAGCAGATCGCGGGTGGGGATGAGGATGGAGACGTGCGGCTTGTCGTTAGGCAAAGTGTAGCGAATGCGACGGAAATCCTCGTCGCCGGAACTGGTGACCTCGGCGGCAATTTTTCGGCGAGCGAGATGCTCGGTCACGGCTTTGATCGCAGCGGCGCGAGCGTGCGGCTTGGCGTTGAAATTCAGGGCCGCGCTCTTTTCGGACATCCGCCAATGATAAAGAATGCGCGGGATATGCCGGATTTTCGCCGGCTCGATTTTCTCGATGCAGCGCAGGACGAGATCATAATCCTGCGATCCTTCAAACCCGGCGCGAAAGCCGACGCTCTTGATCAGGTCGGCGGCAAAAACGCCGAGGTGAGAAAAGAAATTCTGAGCGAGGAAGAGGGAAGAATTCCAGTCCGGTTTGAAGTGCGCGTTGCCGCGGCGGCCGGTCGTGTCGAGCTTGTCTTCATCGCTGTAAATTAACTGCGCTTCGGGGTGCGCGTTAATTTCGCAGGCGACGAAATAAAGCGCGGCGGGCGCCAGAACATCGTCGTCGTCGAGCAGGGCAACGAAGTCGCCGGTCGTTAGGGCAAGAGCGTCGTTGGAAGCGGCGGCGATTCCGCCGTTCTCCGCCCGGCGCCGAATCTTGATGCGTGCGTCGCGTTTCGCGTAGCGCGCGAGAATCCGATCGACGTGTTTCACGGGGGAGGCGTCATTTACCATGCAAAGTTCCCACCGCGGATAAAGCTGCGCGCGGACCGACTCGATCGCGGCGGACAAGTGCGCGGCGGAGGGATTGTAGACCGGCATGACAATCGAGATCAGCGGCTTCGCCGCCAATCGTTCGATGTGGGCCCGGATCTCGCGCCGGTCGGAAGACGACAACCTGTCGTACTTCCTGATCCAGGTGGCGTAGTCGCCGATCGCCCAAAGCTGCGCTTCGGGAATCGGGCGCAGGTTGATGAACGGAGCGCGGATTTTTTTCGAAAAGATTTCCTCCCATCGACCGTCGGCGCGACGCACCTCCAGGATGAGGATGGCTCGGCCGCGAGGGGCTTCCGCCATGATCTCAAAACCGCTTTGAAAGGTCGCGGAGCTTTCTCCATGCGTCTGAGCGACGTCCGCGCGGAAAATGCCATAGCTCCCCGCGAATTCGCGCGCACCCATGCGGACCCGGATGCCCTCGATTGGACTACGATCGCGGCAGAAACACCAGCCCGAGATACGGAACCGTCTTGGAAGTTTTGCCCAATCGGGCGGCTCATCGAACCACAAGGCAAATCCAGGATGCGATGTTTCGACTGTCGGAGGCGATCCAGGCGGTGTAGAAGTTTCGCACTCCCGGGTGCTTTTCCCGGCGCCGGAACGGTCGTGTGAAAAGAAAGAGTCCAGCCCTCCTGTAGTCAGGGCCGGCCCACTCTAGCTCCAGCCTGAAGCGCGAAGGCGGCAGATGCGCCAACTGAATCGCGAACCCGCTCGCTTCGGCGTAACGAGCGCTGGGAAACGCCGCGGCCACGTCCGGCCTTGGAATCGGAAAAACGGCCGACTGCGTTTCCAGTGGCGTGACAGCTCGAACCTTCTCGATTGGTGATCCGGTTTCCGGAAAAACCCAACCTTCGATCCGAACAACCTCCCCGGTGGCTGTATCGACGCGCTCGACGTGAACCCACGATCGTCTTTCCACTTCGCTCAAGCTGGCCAGAGCGCCCGGTTTGTCCAACCTCAAGCTCCGCCGAGGGCGATGCCCGGCTTGCGAGCGCGCAACTCAAAACCACCCGCGACCCTTTTCTGAAACTTCTGGGGAAGGGTCAGGAGCGCGTCGAACCCGGGAGGAGGATCGCTTTTTTGATGCCAGAAATGCGCCCAGTAACCTGAAGCCGGGTGTTGGCAATCTGCCTTTGCGTGCCCTCGGGGATTTCACTTTCTCGCAACGCATCGAGCAGGGTTGCGGAGAGAAATCCGAGCATGAAACCGGGCGAGAAATTTCCGCTGACCTCGCACCTCTCGATTTCGAAAGTCGGCAAACCATTCGCGCACGCCGTATTCGGTCGCGTTATAATAATGCGATGGCTCCTCGTGCAGTGCCTGCAGAAAAGCGGTGTGAATCACAACCGAACCTCCGGGTTTCAAGACGCGCAGGATTTCCGCAGCGGCGCATCTGTGGAGAGCGCAGATGTTCGAAGACGTTAAAGGCGAAGACATGGTCGAAAGCATTATCGCGGAAGGGAAGGGCGTGCGCGTCACCCACCACATCAGTGTGTCGAAAAATCTTGCGCTCGAATTCGATGCAATTGGAATAGTGGTGGGCGGTTGCGCCGGCCCCGATATGGAGAATCAAGCCTTCACCTGCCCGGATGATGGTTTCGAATTCTCCTCCCATCGCATTGCTTTCATGCTCCAAGGGAATGACCTCAGCCGCTTCGGAGAGGAACACCGGAATGCCGTGTTGGGAAAGAAAAGAGGCGGCGCAGCTTTCGCACTCGATCGTTTCATCCTCGATGCACAGGGCCTGCCGACAGTATGGACAAGCCAGGATCGGGATCAGTTGTGTCCTCACTTTGTTACTTGGCGCAACCGGACGCAATCGACCATCGATTTTGGCCCTTCAGACGTGGCAATGGGTTTCCACGGGCTCAGTCGCATACTTAAATTCTGCGCCGGACGCGCGAATCGCGACACCATGAGAGTACTGACTTACTACTGCGGAATTGAAAATTCAACGTCGCTGCCGCAACTGAACCTCGGGTGTAGCTGATGGGGCCGCCGTCAAGCCGCTGCGATTGCTCTCTGTCGTCATTCCGGCGCGGAACGAGGCGGGCTGCATCGCTGCCACGATCGAACATCTGCATGTTGAGCTGGGGCTACAGAACGTTCCTCACGAACTCATCGTGGTAGATGATGGGAGCACGGACGCAACCTGGGCTGTGCTAAACTCTGAGCGATCGGATCCCGACGCTTCGCCCGCTCCAGAACAGCGGACGCAACGGTTTTGGACGTGCGGTTATTTGTGGCCTGGACGCGATGAAAGGCGACGCTGTGGTGACGATGATGGCCGACGAATCAGACGATTGCCGGGACGTGGTGCCGCTATTGGGAAACTCTCCAGCAAGGACACGAGTGCGTCTTCGGCAGCCGATTCATCCGGGGCGGTCGCGCCTTGGATTATCCGCGATTCAAGCTCCTGCTCAATCGCCAGGCCAATTTCTTCCTCAAGCTCTTGTTTAACATTCAGCTCAACGACACGACCAACGCTTTCAAGGCGTATCGCAGAGAAGTTATCGAGGGCTGTCGCCCCCTGATCTCACCGCATTTTAACCTCACGATCGAGCTGCCGCTGAAAGCGATCGTGCGTGGCTACAGTTGGACTGTTATTCCGATCATCTGGCGAAATCGCACCAGCGGCACCTCAAAGTTCCAGCTCAAAGAAATGGGCAGCCGTTATCTGTCTATCTGTCTTTACCTCTGGCTGGAAAAATATTTCAGCCGGGGCGACTACGCGAAATATTCAGCGGCGTCGGCCCACGAACAAACGCTGCGGTCTGCAAATCATAAAAACGCGGGCGCAAGCTCCGATTTGGCGGGCTCACCCACAAAACGAAAATCATCTGTACCCGGAGGTCCGGCATGAGAGAAGTCGCTTATGCTCGCCTCTCATCGCGAATCTCTAGTTCGGCTGTGTCCGTTAGTCGAATCACCAGATTCGGCCGGCACGAAATGGCCCCAAGGATACCGGAAACGACGATCAAGGTTTCTGCCGGAATGCCATAACGAAAATCGTAGGATCGTCAACACCGGCACGATGTAGAGAGCCAGACCGCTCAGACCAAAAAGGAAGAGAACGAACCGGACTTGACCTTGGCTCCGAACCATTCCGGGCAGAGTAAAGACGATCAGCGCGGCGAGGACGAGACCACCCACACGAAAGAGGTTTTGGTAGGCGCCGAAATCTCCTGCCTGTGCAGGCGGACTTTGGTGCCGCGATATTTTTTTGACAATGCTCTGACGACGAGCCGCTCGACCGATCGATCGCGCCAACCGAACGAAAGAATCTCTCGCGGCTGCCCAGAATAGCCGCGCGGAGGTGCGATCGAAGGTTCGATATAGCGCAGCAAGTCGATTGCGACCGCCCGAAGGTAATCGCCCGGCTGATGGAGAATGGCCTGCCAGGCGAAGGCCTCGAGTTTTCGTTAGGGAAGATGAGGGCAAAGGCGCGCCGCGCGATCGAATTCGCGTCCCAGACGTAACCAAAGGGACCAGGACGTTGCGCGCTTGGCGTCGTCTCGCAAAGGAGGGCCGTCCCGTCGGTGGAGTGAATTCTCGGCAGTCAGCAAAGGGCGCGACCCGCGAGTAGAGATTCCACCCGCTCATATTCGTTAGGCCAGCATATTGGCCGTGCGCGAGTTTGAAGGCAGCGAAATAGAAGAGAATAATCGCCACTCCGGGCAGGAGCGCGGCGGCCACCGCGATACTGCGGGCCTGGAGCTGTCCTCTGACCGTCGATGCGGCGCAAACAAGGAAAATCGGCAGCAGACCACACCGACACTGCGGGTAAGCGCCGCCATCCCCAGCAGCGTGCTTGCAATCGCCACCCAACCCAGTTTTCCTCCCTCAACCCAAAGACCGCCGCGCCCAAACCGGCGACCGTGAGGAAGATCAGGAAAGAGTCCGCCATCAATTGGTGCTCGAGATAAAGGTGATCACCGGAGAGAAACGCGACGCCGGCGGAAAACAGGCAATCCAACGTTGCAGGCCCAGGCGCGTCATCGTTAGGTAAAGAATCACTCCACTGGCTAAACCCAGGAGATGTTGGATCGCGACAGTAAACCAGAGTTCGCGCGTCATGCCGTGCAGCATATGCAGCAGGAGTGGATAGCCGGCCGGCATCCAGAAGTCGCCGAAGAGATCTTGCGGCCCAACGCGGGCGTAGCGTGGAGAGTCGAAACTCAACATTACCGCCGGATAATACATGAACATGAGCGCGATCCGGCCGAAGAGACCCAAAGCGAGGAGGACAAGAAAAGGGCTATACCTCAGGTCGCGGAGCGATCTCTCGGGTTCGGAGATTGCTGTGGTAATCATGCGTTGGCGCCAGGCCGGAAGGGGATTGGTTTGGCGAGCAGGAAAAGCAAAGCACGCGAGAGTGGATTGCCTCACCCTTAACCCTTTACCTGCCGCAGCTGCACGCAATCGACCAGTGCCTCGCCGGCGCGGACGTCGCTGATAATAACGAGGTTGTCGTTAGGCGAAATCAATTTTGCCTTCCGCAAATATTTCTCGGCCGCCTCGATCGTGGCGTTCGGATCCTCCGTGAAATCGACCCGGATCGGAAACGTGCCCCAACAGATGGCGAGCTGGCGATAAATTACTTCGCTCGAGGTGACGGCGAAAATCGGCGCGTGCTCGGGCCGCAAATTTGAGACATAGCGCGCCATCGTCCCGTGCCGGGTAAAGACGAGGATCTTCGAACGCGCGATGGAGTTGGCCAGGGAGACCGCGGCCGCGACTGTTTTTTGGCGCGCGTCCTCGAGCAACGCGTCGCTCCCATAACCGGCACCTCCGCTGCGCTCGATGCGCAGCGCGACGCGATTGAGCACCTTCACGCATTCCACTGGGTAGCGACCTGAGGTGGTTTCGCCGGTGAGCATGATCGCGTCGGCCTGCTCGAAAACTGCGTTGGCCACGTCCGTAATTTCGGCCCGGGTCGGCACCGGATTGTTGACCATTGATTCGAGCATGTGGGTCGCGACGACGACCGGTTTTCCGATTCGCAGGCAGCGCTTCACGATCCGTCGCTGGATAATCGGCAATTCCTCCATCGGGCATTCAATTCCGAGATCACCGCGCGCGACCATGATTGCGTCGGCCGCGCGGATCATGTCGTCGATCTTTCGAACCGCGCCCTGGTCCTCGATTTTCGCGATCACCGCGGCGGGGCTCTTTAGTTTTTTCAAGAACCGTCGCAATTCGTCAATGTCTCGTTTCTTGCGCGCGAAACTGAGCGCGACAAAATCAACCCCGAGCTCGACCCCGAGGGTGATGTCGGCCCGATCCTTCTCGGTCAGCGCCGGGAGATTGACGCGCACTCCGGGCAGATTGATATGCCGTCGCGAGCCGAGAATGCCCGGGGTGAGCACGCTGCAGCGGATCCGATTGTCCTTCTTCGCCAGAACGCGCAATTGCATCACGCCGTTGTCGACGAGAACGATGTTGCCGACCGAGACGTCGTCGATCAGGTCGTCGTAATTGACTGTGATTGAGTTTGGTTGGGTGCTTTTGGCGCCTCGCACGGTGATTTCCAAAACGTCGCCGATCGCGAGTCGCAGATCTTTCTTCAAAACACCGGTGCGGATTGCAGGACCCTGCGTGTCGAGGAGAAGAGCGACATCGCGCTCCAGTCGCTGCGCGATGGCACGGACGCGCGGCACGATTTCGCGGACCCAATCGTGCTGGGCGTGACTCATGTTCAATCGAAACAGGTCGGTGCCAGCCTCAATCATCTGCCGAATGACTTCGGAATCCTCGGAGGCCGGTCCGAGGGTGCAGATGATTTTGGTCTTGCGCATCGAGCCTCAGAATTGAGACCGGCCCGCGCAATTGCAAGGGACATTTACCGGATGGCGCCGGCCTGTCAGGTAGCGCAGCATTGCGCGAAAGCCCGGCGCGGCATTCAGTAGGCCGGTGCACCCGAGCTCTTTCGATAAGATGGCTGATTTTGTGCAGAAATATTTGCACCCGCGCCGCGAGGAGCCGCTGGTGATTCTTGATCTCGGCAGCCAGGATTATAACGGTTCCTATCGGCCGTTGCTCGATCACCCGCCCTGGCGTTATCTCGGTCTGGATATGGCGCCGGGCAAAAATGTCGATGTCGTCCTGCGCGATCCCTACTGCTGGCGAGAGATCAAGATCAGGAGCGCGGATGTGATTGTTTCGGGACAAACCTTCGAGCACACGGAATTTTTCTGGCTATCGATGCGAGAGATGGCGCGAGCCTTGAAAGTCGGAGGTTTGCTTTGCCTGATCGCGCCCTCCGCGGGCGACGAACATCGCTATCCGGTCGATTGCTGGCGGGTTTATCCCGACGGCTTGCGCGCGGCGGCGCGTTATGCGGGCTTGGAAACGGTCGAAGCCTGGACGCAGTGGGACGATCTTCCGCAGTATGATAACGAGAGTAACAAATGGCACGACTCTGTCCTGGTCGCGCGCAAACCTCCCGAGACACTGCCAGAGCGCTGGCGGCGTGAATTAGGGCGCTGGCTCAGCCGTTGGGCAGGGTGAAACTCGGTCGTATATTCGTTAGGCGCGGGGCGGACACGCCAGCACAAATCCGGGCAGATCGAGGGAGAGATTCCGATTATAAAATGGATCGCGCTGCAACTGCTCGCCCCAGCGTTTCTGCAGGCAAATCGCCTCCCTTGAAGCGACCGCCTGCTCCCGCGATCCGGAACCGTTCAGGATCAAGTTAGCGTACGGCGTCCAAACGACCCGCCAGCTGTGCTCACGCAGTCGAAGACAGAAATCGACGTCGTAGAAGTGCTGCCGGAAATTTATCTCGTCGAAACCATTCAGCTCGAGAAAAACATTTTTCCGCACCGCCAGACAGGCAGCGGAAACTGCGGAGTAATCCTGCTGCAACCAGGCGCGATTGAAATAGCCGGGATGACCGCGCGGGAGGCCGCGAAACGCTGGCGCGGCAATACCGCCCAATCCCAGAATCAGTCCTCCATCTTCCAGGGTCTGCTCAGGCGACCAAAGGCGCGCCCCAACCGCGCCCACCTCCGGCCTAACGACATGACTAACGATTTCGGTCAGCCAGCCGGTTTCGGCCGCATCAATTTCACCGCTCAGGAATAAGAGAATATCGCCCCGAGCTTGTCTTGCGGCCGCATTTGCTCCCGCTGCGCCCGGCTCCGCGGCGATAATTTCAAGAACAGGATAATCCGTCTCGCTTCAGCCAGGGCGCTTCTGCCTGTGCCGTGCGTATGATGGAAACAGCGGGCCGTCTGGCCGGCAGCTCGTAGACGACGCGATGCGATTCCGCGTTCTCGGGACAGGCCAGGGCGTGGGCCGCGATTTTTCGTTCTGCCAGATAACTCTCGAGCGCGCGGCGCGCCGCGTGCCGCGCGTAGGGTTTTGCGTCGGGCTGCTCGGCCAGGCTGCCCTCGGTCATCCGCCAATGATAAAGAATGCGCGGGATATGACGGATCTGTTCGGGCCGTGAACGCGCGCAGCAACGGAGCGCGACATCGTAGTCCTGCGACCCCTCAAATCCTTCTCGAAAGCCGCCGATTTCACGGAGCAGAGAGGTCCGATAAACACCGAGATGATTCAGATAATTCTGCCCGAGGAAGAGTTCGGGATTCCAGTCCGGTTTAAAGAACGGATTGGAGCGGACGTCGTTCGCATCGAGAAAGTCTTCGTCCGAATAAACGATCGTGGCTTCGGGGTTGCGTCCGATTTCGCAGGCGACCTCGGCCAGCGCATCTTCTGCGAGCTCGTCATCCTGATCGAGCAATGCGCACCAATCGCCGCGAGCGAGGGTTAAGGCCGAGTTTGAGCACGCGGAGATATGGCCGTTGCGCTCGCGGAAGATGACTTTAATTCGGTGATCTGCGCGGGCGAAATCCTCCAGCAATGGCCGAATAAGCGAATCAGTCGAGGCGTCATCGGCCACACACAGCTCCCAGTGTTCATAGACCTGCTCCCGCACGGAGGTGATGGCGCGGCGGAGAAATTCCAGGTCGCCGTTATAGGTCGGGACGAGGATCGAAAACAGCGGCCGGTGCTCAAGCTGGAGAAGAGCGTGGCGAAGGCGCTCGCGAGAATCTGGCGTGATGGCCATGAAACGCTCCAGCCACTCGGGATAAGTCATGTCCTCTTCTTCCTTCGTGCCTGCTCGAATAATGCGACGAAACGCTCGCCCAAACGATCGATGGAGAAATGTTCGAAGAACGTCTGGCGGGCGTTTTCGCCTAACGATTTGATCAATCCCGGTTCCTCAAGGCAACGGCGCAGAGCCCCGGTCAGGGCCCGGTCATCCTCGAGCGGAACGAGCAACGCATTCACACCATCTCGCAGCCATTCGGCGATCCCGCCAACCGTGGTCGCGACGATGGCTTTGCCCAGGCTCATCGCTTCCAGAATGGCGATCGGCATGGTCTCATCACGCGAAGCGCAGACGAGGACGTCGGTGGCGGCACTGGCCGCGAGCGCTTCGTCGTGGCTGAGCGCCCCCCGCAGAGTAACACTCGGCAGCGGGGCCTTCTGGCGCGTCAGTGCCTCGTGAAACGATTGATCCAAAACTCTGCCCGCCATTTGAAAACTGGCCCGCGACATGGTCGAACTCGGCAATTGTTTGATCGCCTCGAGGAATAGGTCCTGACCTTTGCGTGGCTCATAAGTCCCGAGAAGGAGGAATCGAATCACTGCCGGATTGCCCGCTGGCAAGTCAGCTGGGATTCGGGGGATCGGGATTCCGTAAGGCACAACCTCAATCGGCCGATCCGTGAACGACGCATAAAGCTGCGCGGTCCGGTGAGTCGGCATGACGAGAACGTCGGCCATCCCGAGCGCGGGGACTATTTCCGGATTCAGGGCGATCAAATGCCGGGCGACGAGACTTTCGTGGATATACCAAAGCACGGGAATGTTTTGTTCGTTAGTCGCGCGCACCGCCGCCCACATCACGAGCGTATTGGCGACCCCGACATCGAAACCCGCGGCGACCGCCTGGAGTTCGGCGAAATCCGGAGGCTGGGAGAGGTCGATAATCGGAAACGTTGGCACGCCTGCCTTCGCCAGCTCGGCGGAAATCGGGCCGGATTCGGGTGTTGTCGGTTTCGGCACCGCCACGGCGACTTCCCAACCGGTGCGTTTCAGCCAGATCACAAGATGCAACAACTGGATGGGCGCGCCACTCCAGGTGGTTTCATGGGCGAAAAACAAGACGCGCATCGGGGATGAATCAGCCATGTGGTAAAACTTGGCAATCGATCCGACGCATCGAAGGCTGGTGCCCTGGGCGTTGCCGATCGACTCGCTTCTTCACGCCGAGAGAGTTTTTGAGCGTTGCGCCCATTCCCGTTTCCACTCATCTTTGTTGCTGCCCAATCCGGGCAAGACCCGACCGCTGACAAGCCCGCATGAAGAAGCATCCGATTCTCCGAGCACTGCCTATTTTTCGGCCGCTGATCAAAAATGCTGAGCGGTTAGAGAAGGATCGTAGGAAATTGGAGGATCGGGTTGAGAGTCTAAAGACCAAGCTGAGGGAAAGCAACGCGCGCCTTCAGGCCTTGGAGGAGAGTGCGGGTGCGCGACAAAACGACAGTTCGGGCGCCGGTGAAATGCAGCGCGAAGCCGAAGAGCCGCTTTTCGCCGAGGTGAAGATCGACCAGGGCACGTTCGAGAAGCCGCGCTTCGAGAAATTTCCTTATGCCGGCCCTTTCCCCTGGCTCGACTGTGACGACGCCGAGACGCAGATCGAAGCCAAGTTGGCCGCGGGGATGATCAGCGAATATGAAGCGAAGCAGTGCCGTTTTTGGAAAGACAATGGCTACATTATCCTCGAGGGCGCGATTGAAAACGAGGTACTGGATGGGGTGTGGGCGGCTTATGAGCGCGCAATCGCCGATGGAACGATCGAGCTAAAACCTGAGAGCGCCGGACCCGATGATCCCTGGCCGGGACGTTTTCAAGATGTCCATGACAAAGTTCCGGCTTTCTGTCGCGTGATGCGGCATCCGACGCTCCTCCATTGGGTGAGTCTTTTGATGGAAAAGGAGCCCGCGCCCTTTCAAACGATCACTTCGCACAAAGGCAGCGAGCAACGCGAGCATTCCGATTCGATCCACATGACGACGTATCCGATCGGTTATCTCACAGCGTCATGGGTTGCGTTTGAAGACATCCATCCTGACTCGGGTCCGCTGGTCTACTATCCCGGAAGCCACAGATTGCCCTATCTCTTTAGCAAGGATGTTGGAATCGGAGAGGATGATTACCGGACGCGCGGCTTTGAAACGTTCTACGAGAAATACGAGCCTCGCATCCAGGAGGTGATCGCCGAGCGCCGGCTCGAACCCCATTACTTTCATGCCAAAAAGGGCGATGTTCTTTTTTGGCACGCGAACCTTCTTCATGGTGGTTCGAAACGGCGTAACCTACAGCTTTCACGCCGTGCGCTGGTCAACCACTATTTCGTGAAGGGTGCCGTATGCTATCACGATTTCAGCGCGTCCAATCCGAAACAGTTCTCCAGTACTTGTCTCCTCGAGAAACACTCTTAGGGCCTTGGGTTCGGTCTTTCGCAATCGTCCAGGCTCTTAATCGTAAAAGTACGGGTTAATGCTTCGGATTGGTCTGGTGCGGCAGGTGACGAATGGGTAATGGCGTGCTTTCTGGCGTGGACACCGTAAGTTGAGGATCGATGAGCGATCGCCTCATATTTTGCTGCGACCTTGCCCGCCGCGACCCGTCGGGCCAATGGATTACTCGTCTCGAAGGATGGTGCATCGCCTCCTCGCCCCTGAGTGCGCTTTATCTGCAGGTTTCGGATGATGAACATGAGCGATTGCCGCTCGGGTTTTCGCGGCCGGACGTGGGCCAGGCCTATCCGCGATATCCGGAAGCGAAGGATGGAGGGTTCCGCCTTTCGCTGGCGTCGTCCGAACTGCGTTAGGGGCAGGACGATCCTGTGGGCCAAGACTGCCGGTCATTTCTACCGCATTCCGGTTGAGCTCGAGACGCGCGAGGTTCAGACGATTGAATTGGACGACGAGACGCGGGTAAGCCCGGACGATAAGATTTGCAGCGCTGCTGGAAGGCCCGGTTGAATTTGAACAACGGTTTCGTCGATCGTTAGGCAAACAGCGCGGACTGACCCTTCGCCTCGACATCATCAACAAGTGCAACCTCCGCTGCGTGATGTGTCACTTCAGCGACGACGCCATTTTCAAGCGCCCGACAAGCCAGCTGACGACACCCGAGTTCGAGAGACTCTTCGACGAGATTGGATCTTCGGTTCGTCACGTCGTGCTTTCCTGCGGCGACGAGCCGCTCGTCTCGAAACATCTGCCCGGGATTCTGGAGTATCTCGCGCGTGAGCATCCCGAAGTGACGATTGAGTTTTGCACGAATGCGATGTTGCTGCGCGCTCCGATCCGCAATCTAATTATGCGCACCGGCGTGGCGCGGTTGCTCTTTTCGATCGATGCCGTGAGCAAGCCGTTGCTCGAATCGATCCGGGTCGGTTGCGAATTACGAACAGGTGGTGGGCAATATCATGGCGCTGCGCGATCTGCGGGAGCGCTGCGGCGTCCGCCGGCCTGCCTTTGTCTTCAATTTCGTGATGATGACTCGTAACATTCACGAGGCGCCGGCGTTCGTTAGGATGGGGCAGCGGCTCGGCGCGGAATCGATCGATTTCCGGCATATGGTGCCGATCGGGACTTACTTTTCGCCGGCAGACCTTCTCTCGGAGCATCCCGCCACCTACAATTATTACCGTGATCAAATCTTGCGAGAGGCAGACCGTTTGAGCGTTCCCGATTTATCTACCGCCGCCCTTCGAAGGGGCGGGCCGACTGGATCCCGCCGCGCGACGAGCCAGTCGTGGATTGGAGTGATTTCGAACGAGTGCAACCGGACGCCGCTGACGAAGCGCTTCCGATTGTCCCACCGGCAATCGACGATCCTTCCACCGCGTGGGAGGGGAGCGTCGCGGAAGAATTTTCGACCACGTTCTGTAACCGCCCTTTTTCCGAAATCATGGTGCGCGATCAGAATGAGGTGCTGCCGTGTCCCTGGCATGAAAAGCCGCTCGGTTTGTTGAGTGAAGGGAAAACTCTGGCGGAGATTTTTGCCGGAGAAGCGTTTCAACGCCTGCGGCGCAATATGCTGCGCCCGGAGGGTGACCCGGCCTGCGCCAATTGTCCGATCAAGTCACATCATCTGCCGACGAGCGCTTAAGTCTTAGAAGCTCTTGGCGAATTGGGCGAGAATCGACCTCTGAGTGAGAATAAGGACGAGTCCGCCAGTTACAATCCAATGGGAGCCCAGGTAACGGCGGTGGAGCGAAAGGTTCATCTGCGCCGCATCGATGTGTTGCGTGGCCTCGCGATTCTTGGAGTTCTATTGCTGCATTGGTACGGCGCCACTTTTGGCGTGGATCACTTGCAGTGGAAAGGGTTGGTTCGCGACGTAACTTCCGCGCCGAATCGCGCGTTTTGGGTCCTCTACCCACTGAGTTATGGCTGGATGGGCGTTTCGCTTTTTTTCCTCATCAGCGGTTTTTGCATTCATGCCTCCGCGCTCCAGTCGGGCCAGCTGCGGGTAGGAAGATTTTTCTGGCGGCGCTTCTGGCGAATTTGTCCCCCTTACTTTGTTTGGCTGGCATTCTTCGCCTGGCGTGACGGCCTCAGTTTTTCGACCGCTGATGGTCGCGGCCAGATACTTTCGCACCTCCTGCTGGTTTATAACTTCAGTCCTGCCTGGATTTTTGCGATCAACGGGGCCTTCTGGAGTCTCGCAGTCGAGGTGCAGCTTTATCTGCTCTATCCACTCCTTTGGCAGATGCGCCGGCGCTGGACGATGCGCGGCGCCCTGCTCGCGACGCTGGTCCTTAGTCTCCTGACACGCGTCATCGCAGCGCTCTTTTTCACCGACTGGAGCCAGGATTTCTCGGGAACGGTTTGGACATTTCCGACCATGCTCTGGTTTGATTGGACGTTAGGCGCATTTCTCGCCGAGGAATTCCTCGCCGGTCGCCGGGCCTTTCCGACGTTCAATTTTGCTTCGCATCGTTGCGGTCGCGGTGCTGGTAGTTTCGGTTTTCTACAAGCCGGGCGACGCCTTTGCTTTTTCCATCTCTTCCTGTGCCCTCGTGCTGCTCATGGAATCATATCTCTGGCGCGAGCGGCGCGAGAGCCTGATCGAGCGACTTCTCGTCCCGTTAGGCCTTTGCAGTTATTCGCTTTATCTACTGCACTATCCATTCATCCCGGAACTATTGCACCGCATCCCGCTGGCGCGTGGGATGCCGGAACCATGGCACGCCATCGTGGTCTTCCCGATCGTGTTCGCGGTGCTTTTTGTCGTCTCCTATCTCAGTTACGTCATCCTCGAGCGCGGGAGTAACCGCCTCGGGCGGATGCTGTGGCCATCTTCGGGCGAAAGGACCGTGGCCAACCACGCTGCGCCGTAACGGGTTACTGCCTAACGATTCTCTAATTCCAGTGATGTCGCTTCGGGCGCAGTTTCCATGCGGGCCGCGAAAGGAAATCCTTTCCCGGCGACACCTCGCCCACCGAAAACAGACCTGTGGCCTGCGCCGCTTCGCGCTATGCTGCGCGGCTGCCGTGGCTTCTGAACTCAATCCAGCCAATCTGCCTTCGATTAATTTCGCGCCGCTTCGTTATGGGCTCGGCGCCTGGACGGAGCATGTTTTTTTCGCCTATGATTTAGTGGCACAACTGAAGCCGCGCCTGCTCGTCGAGCTCGGGACCGATCGCGGCGAAAGCTATTTTGCGTTTTGCCAATCAGCGTTGGAAAACGAGACGGGCACACGCTGTTTCGCGATCGATCACTGGCGCGGCGACTCGCACGCCGGGAGTTACGATGAGACAACTTTCCTGGCGGTCGAAGCGCACAACCGCGCGCACTACGCAGAATTTTCGACTCTGCTTCGGTCGACTTTTGATTCTGCGCAGGAGCGTTTCGACCCGGACAGCATCGATCTGCTGCATATCGACGGCCATCATACGGAAGTGGCGGTGCGCCACGATCTTGAAACATGGCTGCCGAAACTCCGCCCGGGCGGAATCCTGCTCATGCATGACGTTACGATGCGCGGGCGCGATTTCGGCGTTTGGAAAGTCTGGGCTGAGTTGGAAAAGCGCGGAAGATCCGCGACATTCGAACAGCCTCCCGGCCTCGGAGTGTGGGAAAAGCCGCCTTCTGGTCCTCTCCCGCCGCTACTGGAGAAGCTCTTTGCTTCGCCTAACGAATCAAGGGTCTTGCGCGATTACTACCGGCAGCGCCAGGCCGATTTGCAGACCAGGATCGCCCGGCAGTGGAGCGACGGGACGATTCGTTTCGCGCCGATGGCGGAAGAGACGGTCATTCAGATTTTCTGGTCGAGTGACGGGAACTACTCGGAGGAAAAATCGACCGACGCTCGTCTTGGACACGACGACTGGAAGGAGGTTGCGATCGCGGCTGCCGGCGACTGAGCCGGTCACCGGGTTGCGGATTGATTTCCTCAGCGCCCTAACGACGATCGAAATTGCGGAGATAGCAGTCGAGTCGGCAACAGGAGAGCTGATCTATCGAGCGGATCGCGCGGTCGAGTTCGAGTCGATCGGATTGCTTGGGAGATTGCGAGCGGCGATCACTGGAACCGTTTTCCATTGCCGTCACTGGTGTCGACCCGCAGTTGCACCTGCCGCCGCTTCAGGCGACGACCGGGCCCACTCGTGGTGCGGCTTCGCCTGCGGGTGTTGTAGACGTTTCGCTCTGCGAAACGCGAGACTGGCGCCTGCTTCTCCCACAGCGTGGACCGGTCTCGCGTTTCGCAGAGCGAAACGTCTACAGGGGTTCACGCAGCGGTCGCGAAAGATCTTCTTTCACCCGGTCGAGAATTCCGTTCACAAAACGCCCGGAATCGGGTCCGCCAAATTCCTTCGCCAGTTCGATCGCTTCGTTGATCGACACAACCGGTGGAATGTCGTCGCGGTAAAACATTTCAAAGATTCCGAGTCGAAGAACATTGCGATCAACCGCGGAGATGCGCCGGAACTCGTAATTTTCGCAATAACGGGTGATGCGTTCGTCAATCTCCGGCAGGTGCGCGAGCATGCCTTCGATGAGGGGTTGCGCGAAGAGTTGCACGCTGGGCTTGGCCGGACACAGCTCCCAGAATTCCTCGATCTTCTCCGGCCCCTTGCCGCCGTGGAGATCGCGCCAGAAGTGATATTGGAGCGCGGCTCGTCGCGCGGAATGACGTTTACCCATCGCTACTTGCGCAGGTCCGCGACCAAATTCGCCATCTCAAACGCTGCCCGCGCCGCTTCGGTCCCGCGATTGTGTTCATCCTCAAGGCAACGTTTTTTCGCCTGGGATTCGTTCTTCAAACTGAGCACGGCATGGATCACCGGCACGCCGTGCTCCAGCGAAATCTGCTGCAACGCTTGCGCCACGACCTCGCCGAGATGCTGCGCATGTGCGGTCTCGCCCTGAATGATTACTCCTAACGCGACGATCGCGTCCGCTTTCTTTTTCAGAGCCACTTCGCGGACGACAAGCGGAATTTCAAAAGCGCCCGGAACGAGGTGCAATACGACATTTGAAGCCGGCGAGAGCAGGCGCAGCTCGTCGGTGCAATGATTCACGAGTCCCTGCACATACTTGGCGTTGAACTGGCTCGCGACGATGACGAACCCGCGTTTCACATTGATCACACGCGGTCGCGGCGGGACGAATTGTGACATGGGGGCTAGAATGACGAATGACCAATGACGAATGACGAAGGAATGACGAAACACGAATGACCAATGCGTCGGTCCGTCCGCTCCGGTCTTCGGACTTCGTCATTGGGAATTCCTTTGTCCTTCGTCATTCGAAATTCGTCATTAAAGCAGATGCCCCATCTTAACCCGCTTGGTTTCGAGATATTTGGCGTTGTGCGGGTTCGGTTCGCTCCGGATCGGCACCTGTTCGACCATCTGAATGCCGTAACCTTCCAGCCCGACGACCTTCTTCGGATTATTCGTTAGGAAACGGAACTTGCGCACCCCGAGATCGTAAAGAATCTGCGCGCCGATGCCGTAGTCGCGCAGGTCGCCGGCGAAGCCGAGCTTGGCGTTCGCCTCGACCGTATCGAGCCCTTCCTCCTGCAATTTGTAGGCATGAATTTTCGCGGCCAAGCCGATACCGCGCCCTTCCTGCCGCATGTAAACCAGCACCCCGCCCGCTTCGCTGATCTGCCGCAGGGCGGCGTGCAATTGATTGCCGCAATCGCAGCGGCGCGAGCCAAAGACATCGCCCGTCAGGCATTCGCTGTGCACCCGCACCAGGGTGGGCTTGCGTCTTGGAAATCTTTCCCTTTCACGAGCGCAAGATGATGGGCGTTATCGACGGTCGAGCGATACATATGCAGATCGAAATCGCCGTAATCAGTCGGTAATTTCACCACCTGCTCGCGCACGATCAGCTTCTCGCGCAGGCGGCGATGCGCGATCAAACTTTGGATCGTGCAGATCCGCAGCTTGTGTTTCTTCTTGAACTCCATCAGTTCGGGGAGGCGCGCCATCGTTCCGTCGTCGTGCAGGATTTCGCAAAGCACGCCGGCCGGTTGCAATCCCGCCATCCGCGCGAGATCGACGGCGGCCTCGGTGTGACCGGCGCGGCGCAAGACTCCGCCTTCCTTCGCGCGCAGGGGAAAGATGTGTCCCGGCTGCACGAGATCTTCCGGCGTTGATTTGGGACGCGCAATCGTGCGAATGGTCGCGGCCCGATCATGCGCGCTAATTCCAGTCGTCACGCCTTTTGCCGCGTCGACCGAGACGGTAAAATCGGTCCGATACATTTCCCGGTTCTGCGCCACCATCCTTTGCAATCCGAGCTGATCGGCGCGTTCGCTCGAGATCGGCACACAGATGAGCCCGCGGCCATGCAGGGTCATGAAATTGATCGTCTGCGGCGTCGCTTTTTCCGCCGCCATGATCAAGTCGCCTTCGTTTTCACGATCGGCGTCGTCGGTCACGATCACAATTTTCCCCGCCGCGATGTCCTTGAGGACATCGTCAATCGTGTCGAATTGAAAGGCTTCCGTCGCCTGGATGATCACCCCGATACCATTGCCGTCGCGCCCGTCCTCGGCAACGGGAATTAACCGCGGGTCAGAGTGCGGAGAGGATCACTTCGGAGGGACGTGCTTCCGCACGTCCTTTCTGCTGCGGCGTTGTTCGAAAAAATGGACATGCACGGCAGCATCGTCCCTCCGAATCGGAATTCACTTCGCGCTCGTCGCGACGATTGCCTCGGGCCGATACATGTCCCGATTGCTGCCTTGGAATTCCGCCTTCAGCTTCACTTGGAAATGGGCGAGATCGACCAGGTCCCAACGGGTAAACTTCCAATGCCCGTTCTTGCCGGCCTCGTGTTCAAAGCCGGCCACGAAGTGAACCGCATCGTCCCGAACCTTGTTTGTCGCGATCTTCGGTTCGAAATAAAAAGTGCGAAAACTGCTCTCGCGACTGCCGGCGGCGTAGAGTTTGGGATCGAGGTAAAAAACGCGCTTCGTCTCCTTGTCGACGAGGCGCAAATCAGGATAGCCGGAACGCTGCACCCGATTGTCGGCCGTGCGCGGAAAATCGCAGCTTAGTCCCGGTGCGGAGTTGAGCAGGTCGCGCATCAGATCCTCGAAATGACTGCTCACCTCGTTGATCCGCCCGATGTCTTGAATTGCGCTGCCGGGTTCATTCAAACGCCTAACGACCTCATCGAGAACGGTTGAGACCTGCTTGATAATGCGGCGGTCCGTTTCGCTCTGCGGATCGACCGCGATCACTTTCTTGCCCGTGGCGTCGAAGATCACCTTGGCGAACGGAATCCCGCGCAGTTGTGCGTCTTCCTGGAGCAACCACGGGATCAGCGCATCGACCGGCGGCTCGGATGCGGGCACGGGTGGCTCTTTTGCGAAAGAAAGTTGTGCCGCAAAGATCGCGGCAGCCGCGATGAGAAACCGAAACGTCATCCCAGTGAGTCATTGAGTTCTGCAGGTCCCGGACATGCGGAAGCATATCTCTCGAGAGGGACTAGCCTCCGCTCGCCCCGGGAACGTGCTCTTAGATTAGTTCGTTTCAAACCTGTTCATTCTCTTCTGACTCGCCGCATCTACTTTGCGCGCGAAGACGCAGTGCCGCGCCGGTTGCGCTGCCCGCGTCGCCTCGCCGTCTCCATCATCCACTCGGCTGCGCGCCGCGTCAGCTCAGTGCCATTCGTTAGGCCGAGCTTTTGCTTGATTCGCTGACGGTGGGTTTCGATCGTCTTCACACTCAACTGCAATTCGGTCGCGACCCGCGCCGTGCCAAAGCCGCTCCCGATGAGACGAAACACTTGCAGCTCGCGGTCGCTCAACTGTCCGCAAGCGTCGCGTCGTGCCTCCACCGAGCCGTCAGCGAGCAATTGCAGCAATCCACGCGCGACGGTTGCGCTGGCATAGAGTTCGCCGGCCGCGATTCGCTCCAGGGCGTGCAATACTTCCGCGGTCTCGTCCTCTGCCACCACGTAACCACGCGCTCCTGCCTTGAAAGCCCGCTGCACCGAGAGCAAATCGGTTCGCGCCGTCACCACCAGCGCTCGCGCCGCCGGATTCATTTTCTTGAAGTCTTTGAGTAAGGCAATCCCGTCACCATGCCGGAGGCTCAGGCTCAGCACGACGAGATCGGGCGAGTTCTCCGTGAAAATGCGCCGAGCCGTGGGCGCGTCTCCCGTCTCGCCCATGACCCGGAAGCGCCGGCTCGATTTGATCAAAGTCGTTAGGCCAAACCGTGTCAGCGGCGCGTGATGCACGACCAGGACCGAGAGTTTTTTAAGGGGGACCATAAACGCCTTGGCTTGAATACTTGAAGGCTTCTTATCGGGATTGCGGGCCCAGGACAAGAGCGAAATTCGCTTTTACGGCGACTCCCCTAAACTTCGAGGTGGGTCAGGGAATCCCTGATGTACCTTTCGGTTACGCGTGTTTGTGCAAGCCGGACGCAATTCAGGGATGCGACCCGATAGCCACAAATCCGGCAATCTGCTTCGATTAATGCCGTGCCCTCCGCAAGAACAAACAACGAAGCGCAAAGCTTGGCGGACGATCGGCAGCGCAACCCAGTTCCCCAACACTCAAATAAGGGCCCGAACTTCGTCCCACTGCTTGCCGTATTCAGTTATTGAAACACCTGATCGATGAGCAACGAATCCAAAAGCTCCGACCTAGGCCCCGCCCCTATGCTCAGCGAAGCTGACACTCGAAAGAAAGAGAACGCGGAGGTCGCATTGAAGGTAGCGGCCGCCAAGAGAATCATTATCGCCATCCACGGAATTGGCGACCAATACCAAAACGCTACCGTCAAGACGGTGTTGTCGGCGGTAGGCAAATTCTTTGGCTATCCCGCCGCGACGCCTATAGGTCGCTTTCGCTCACCGGATGGACGGATCAGCGCCTTCACCCTCCCCCAGCTTCCGCCACCTGCAGAGCAGTTGCCACCCGCACTTGCCGAAACCGGCTTCGTCGAGATCTACTGGGCAAACTTGCCGCGCGCCATTCGCCGCCGAGGATACATCATCGAAGAGTCCAAGGCTTGGGCGCGCACCATCGTCGACCGGGTACGTGCTCGTTACGGAGCAATCGCAGCCAGACCGCCGCATCCTCCAAGCGCTCGCTCAAAACAGGCTCGCGCCTCCTCTCCAACAAAGTGATTTCCTCGCGGCAGCTGAGGCGATTGAAGAGATGATCGAAACCATCGGCATCTTGGGAAATCTACTCTGGCTTGCGGAAAAGGCAGGCTTTTTGCAATTCGATCTCGACGCACTCCTCACAGCCTACTTGGGTACGGTTCAAATCGTGGGAGATTTCGCCGATTATCGTGCCCGAATTCTTGGCCGATTCCGCGACGTACTTGATACGATTGAGAAGGGAGTTCTCGAGACCCAACCGAATCTTCAAGCGGATAATGTTAAAGGGCCTGAAATCTACATCGTAGCGCATAGCGAAGGGACGGTCGTCGCCTTCATGGGGCTGCTCCAGGCAATGTGCGACCAGGAAGAGTCTCCACCGCTCTGGACAAACTGGGTACGTGGAATCATGACGATCGGCTCACCAATCGATAAGCATCTGATTCTCTGGCCTGACATCTGGGATCCGGTCCAACAGCTCCATCGCAGCTTGAAGGGTAATTCTGAACAGCGTGACGAGGCCCGCCTAAAGATTCAATGGCGCAATTACTACGACTACGGAGATCCTGTCGGCTTTAAACTGGATACCACCCGGAATTGGCTCCAAGTCCATGGGTGGCGCGATCGAATCTTCGATTTCTGGGGAGAAGAGGATAAACTGCCATCAGGTCGCAATGACGACTATGGGTTTGCCCGCTATCTCCTGCCGGGCGCCGCTCATAATGATTATTGGACCGACAAAGGAGTTTTCGGCCACTTTCTCGAAAACGTCGTTTTTGGTCCCGACTCCCTTTCACCTCAGCGCTTCCCAAAGCCACCCGCGAACAAGCCTTTTCGGTCTCTGGCCAGCAATGTCATTCCTCATTTGTTGGTCTTTGGTCTAATTTATCTGGGGACCTATTTTCTTTATAAGGCCGTTGCAGACCATTTAGACGTCCGTCTGCTTTCGGATCAGATAACCGAAGCAGTGGGCAAAGCGCTGCACTCTTCGCCTCAATCATCCGAGGCCGTTTCGACTGGGAGGGATTTACTTAAGTCCCTTCCACAAAACGTGTTTGGAATTAGTGCGCTGCTCGCTGGAGTTACCGCCCTCGCCCGAATCCCTCGCCTAACTCGCAAAAAGCGATGGATCTTCGGCGCGACGGGAATTTTCGTGATTGGAGCGGTGCTGTATATCGGTTGCGACACCGCAGAAGCCCACCGCGACCATGCCTTCAAGATTTTTCAATCACCTCAAGTTCAATCCATCTTGGGCACACGAGTTTCGCAGTTGCAGCGAGGAATAGCTTCCGCGCTCTTCGTGGTAGCGGTCGCAGCTCTTCTTTGGAGGTCTTGCAGCTTGGGGCAGCCGCGCAAGGAGTCGGTGGGTCAAATCCAAATTCATGAAAGTGCTTCAATTCTACTTCAAAGGCACTCGCCCGCTGATTATTCCAGGGCGTGTACGTTCTATTGGTTGTCGCACACGAACTCTGGGAGGAGCATAAAAGTTGGACTGGCGCGCCAGTCTGGCCAATCCTGCTGGCGGGCGCCGTTTTTCTTTACCTATGGTGGCTAGCTATCCTCCTCTTCGACCTCGTGATCACCTGGCACCGCTACATTCGCCATTCCGTAGCTCATGAATATCTCCATGACTGCCGGAAGGAGTTCAAAAAAGAAGAAGAGTTAAGAGATTCTGAAGACCATTAAATTCATCACCATTGCCATTATTGTCCTCTTGCCTGCCTGTGCACAGCATGATCCTTGGGCGGATAGAACAAACGGGGCCGTGGGAGCATTTAGCAAGGGAAAGGACTACGAATTCTTTCAACCGTCGCTCCTTCAAATCGCGCGCATGCGGGTAGAGGGGAGTACACTGACACCCCCATGGCGGACGATCCCAACAAGGTTGTTCAAGTCACAGATGCCGACGTATTGACTTATACGGACCATGTAAAAGGAATCCTGCGTGCGAAATTCACGAATGCCCGCATCGCCCGTTATGTCTCCCATACAAGGCACAAATAGCATTGGTTGCCGCAGCAGGAATCGCAGGCGTAACAAACGCAGGTGCGACTACAATCGCAGCCCTCACTCTCGGCACGACCATTCCACCACAATTGGCCGACATCTTTCACGCGGCGGACAGAGCGAAGGCTTATCAACAGGCGGCAGCTAATATCGAGGCAGCGGAAGCCGTGTTTTATACTTCGAAGACCGACGATAAGGCTCAGAATGGGAGATTTCCTTCCGTACAAGTTGAGTAAGGATGGTGCCAAACTTTACGCCGTTGTGGCGGCTCAGGTCGAAGGGGCCGAGGCGGCCGTCGAGGGGCAGCTCCCCGCTGTCATGGCCGCCCTGCCCACGCCAGCTCCAGCGCTCTAGACACCATGCTTCAAAGTCTCGATACCCTTATTTCTTTCGTCGTTGTTCTCACTGGACCAAGCACCTTCGTTACCGTCATTCTTCAAATGGCCAACCAATGGCTCAGAAACTGAATCGCCTAGTCCAAAGCACCCCTGGCTTTCTCTCCTAGCATTTAATGACCTTGACTTCCGCAATCATCTGTCGAACATAACCGTGATAAGCAAACAGCAGTTATGACTACAAATCTCTCTTCCGATAACTCGACCACTCCATCTCCCAAACTGTCGATCGCCTTGGAATGGCGGGTGTGGGACTCGTTGCGGCCTGCCTTATTCCACTTCTAATCAGCCTGTCGCTCCGATCGACACAGGGAAATGACATGGCATCTCTTACCGCAATCGCGCTGGGTGGTGTCTTAGACTTATCACGGTCTTAGGGCTAATGGCTTGCATTTTTGCCGCGCTCGACATTGCGGACAAAGATCAAGCGCTGGGGTTGCCGGAAGGTACTGTCCGCGCAGTGATCGCGTTGAGTCTGATCATGATTTTCGGCATTTCATCTCTCTTTCTCTTCAGCAGGTTGGCACAAGGTCATACGATCGAGGTACATGGTTTGACCAAAGCACAAAAGGATGCGGTCCCGGCAGAGCAGATCATCGATGTGACAGTGGAACCGACTCGTGCGCCCGGGGAGAATGCGCCTGGTCCGGAGGCGACCTACACTGTAAAACGGACAGGGCTTAGCCGAGCGAGCGAAGACTTCGCGAAGCAGATTCTGACGACGATAGTATTGCTTTGGGTTGTCGCCATAGCGTCCTTCTATTTCGGTGCAAAGTCAGTTGAAAGCGCCACATCTGCAGCGCTAAACCAAGACAGTGGTTCAATCACTACAGGGCCGCCTGAGATCGGGCAAAGTGATCCGTCGAGCACGACGCTGCCGTCTGCGGACACTGATTTATCATTAAACATGGTGGCAAGAATCTCCAGGATGTAGGCACTGTTCGCCTAATCGGTCCCGAGTCGGCGGGAAAGAACGATGTTAAGGAGTTACTAGCTTCGAAGGTGTCCGTCACTTCGGATGCGATCACCTGCACACTTGCACAGTTCCTCCGAACGCGGCCGTCGAAAGCTGGCATGCTCGTCCTTGAAACGAAGCAAGGTGCGAAGGTCCAAAAGGATGACGCTTTTTCAGTTCAACCAGCCTGAGTATTAAGAATTCTATGACGGATTATTCGAAACGAGTCAGCATTCCTCCGTATGATAGCGTTAACCGAGGACTTAGCCCGAGTCATCAAGCCACCATGCGCCGCATCTTTGGCGTCCCGGGCGCATTGAGCCGCGATTGTTCACTGATCCAAACCGCGTTCTGCGCGAGCTATTACAAACGCGAAACATAAAGCTTACGTTTCGTGTCACCGGCTTGGCAAGGCTGCTTGATGACCTCGAGGCGATCTTCGCAGAGGTAAACAACCAGAACGCAGAGCTTTACGCACAGATTCACACTGACGGGATGATTTGTTGTCGAGCGGTGCGCGGAAGCGCAACAAATTTTTCAAATCATTCATGGGGCAGTGCAGTCGATATCCGCTTTGGAGAAGAAAGCGACGAAATGGGCGATGGCGAAATGCAGTTAGTGTGCCGGAGAGCTAGCGCCATTTTTCAACGAGCGCGGCTGGTCCTGGGGTCTAGGATTTGGCGCGACCAACCCAAGCCGGGAAGATTCGATGCACTTCGAGGCGAGCGATGAATTAATCCGAACCCTTTATGGGCACGAGACTGGGCTGCTGGCAGGCGTTGCGGTTTCGACCGAACCCGCACAAGCAACGATCAAGGGTGAAATCAACACCCACTTAAATCAGTTTTGCTCTCGAATGATGCGATATTGCGAGCAGTCGCCGAAGGTCACGGGGTCGTGTCTCCCGCTGCGAGTAGGGTGGAAGGGGCGGGGCTGTCCAGGAGGCCCTAAATCAGCTAGGTTTTACGATTGATCTTGGGAATGCGAAACAGTTTCTCGGGTTTTATGGACCCAAGACGAGGACGCGGTAAGAGCGTTTCAAAATCGGCACCACCTTGCTATGAGCGGCAAGGTGGAACAGGCGACTCTGCTGGCAATAGATCAGGCGCTAACTGCGGATTCGAGCGAGCCGCCGCCGGGTTCCGCACTCGGATTAATGCACCCGGGCGATAACCTGCCTCGGCGACTGCCCAAATACGCTGAACCCACACTCGGTGCTCAAGTTGGTGTGCCTTGGAGCCGGGCCCGAGCATTCCGAGAATTGACTCGTACTGATGGTATTCTGGCAGGAAGTGCCTGCCTCTTGAGAACCTCCGCGCCATGCCTCTCAACATCACCACAGCGCTCATGTACGAATGTAAGCTCGCGATCGACAGCGACGGCGTGTCTGGCGCATCTGATCGCGAGCACCAAGGGCAGACAAGCTTGAGAATTAATGATGACACTCAAACCAGTTTGGATGCCGAGAAAGACTCATTTGCCGTTATCCCCCTGGATGCTGCCGAAGCGGAGAGGGAAGGCTTGCACAAGAAAGGGTTGTTGCCAGAGTTCGGTGTCTTCAAGGTATCGCTTGGGGATATTGGAGTCGCGTTGTGGGAAAAGAGCGAGGAAATCACAGTCTTTGTTGTGGGGGACAAAGGGCCGCCGAATTCGCTAGGCGAAGGGTCAATCAAGATGGCGGATAACCTTGGAGTGCCCTCAAATCCGGCAAACGGAGGATTCAACTCTAATGACGTTCGAGAAATGCGTCGCGGAGTGATGCACATTGTCTTTCCTGGGTCTACCGATGTGGTCCAAAAGAAGGGACATTTTTGCACGAGCAGAGACCGGCGAGCGATTCTGGACCTTGGTCGTCAACTCTTCGATTCGTTCCGCAACCAACCTGGGCTAAGTTCTCCGCGGGGCAACTAGCAGGAGGCCGGACGATTGGTCGGCGTATACTCGGGAGGCGTAGACGGCGTTGTAAGTTGCGAACATTGCCCTTAGAGGCCTTTGAGCAAACAGTGTTGCTTGCCATACAAGTGGCTTGGCAGAGGGATTGTCGGCTTGAAAGGAGAGGTTGGCGACCTTTGCGCGGGAAGCGCGGATTTTAGGAAACGGTTTCGGTCCGCCTCATCAAGTTGTCGATCCCAAACGGCGCGTAAAGGAGCGCGAAAAAGAGTAATGCCAATCCCTCCAG
>CAVYVJ010000037.1:0-44568 GCA_963771865.1 uncultured Verrucomicrobiae bacterium | reverse complement strand
AATAGGCCGCGCCTTGATAGCTATTACCGTTAATCGCGGGATGGGGTGTGCTAATTAACACAGTTGAGCCGTCCAATGCCAGGGCGGCACCGAAGAAGTCATCCGTTACTCCGTCGCTCGCAACGATCGTTTCGAGCAGGCTCCAGCTGGCACCCGCTCCAATAAACACATAAGCTTTGCCCTGACTGGTGTTGTTTCCGACGGTCGAGACGTCTGCTCCTATGAGCGCACGACTACCGTCAAGAGCAACCGCGTTTCCAAAGTTATAGTTCGTCCCGCCATCGCTCGCAGTAAGCTTCTGCGTCTGACTTAAGATGCCGTTCATTTTGAAAAAGATGTAGGCCGCGCCCTGACCGGAATGGCCGTTGACCGTGGCACCATACGCGCCGACCAGGGCAGTGTTGCTACTAATAGAGACTGACTCGCCAAAACTGTCGTTCGCAGCGCCGTCGCTCCCGGTAAGCTTTTGCACCTGACTCCAGCCGCCATTCGACTCAGCGAAAACATAGACCGCGCCCTGAGCCCCATTGCCGTTGACCGTTGCGCGTGGCGAACCGACCAGGACAGTGGAGCCTTTGAGCGCGACAGAGAGGCCGAAGTTATCATACGCAGCACCATCATCGGCGATGAGCTTCGCCACCTGGGTCCAAGTCCCGTTCGTCTTGGTGAAAACATAGACCGCGCCCTGGGCGGGGTTAGCACCAACCGTGGCGCCATTGGCGCCCACTGCCAGGGTGCTGCCGTCGAGCGCAACTGCCGCGCCAAAGTTATCAAACAAACCGCCATCGCTTGCAGTGAGCTTCTGACTTTCACTCCAGAGGTCGACCGATCTGGTGAACACATACGCGGCACCCTGGCTGGCGACGCCGTTAACTGTCGCAGTGAATGCACCGATGAGAAGCGTATGACCGGCGAGTGCAACCCGGTAGCCGAATTCGTCTCCCGCCAGGCCGTCGCTCGCAGTCAGCTTTTGTCCCTCGCTCCAGATGCCGTTTGATTTCTTGAACAGGTAGGCTGCACCCTGGAAGCTGTTCTCGCCATCCGCGCCAATGAGCGCAAAGGCGCCGTTGAGCGCCGCCGCCGAGCCGAAGAAGCTGTTCGCCGTGCCGTCAGAGGCAGTGACCTCTTGCTCCTGCAATGACAGGGGATCCGCGGGCGCGGTGCCGATTAGACAAACGCTTACGCCAAGAGTCATCAACGAATACAATTTTGTTCTCATGTTACGGCATTCTGATGCTGTCGAGGAACGAAGTCGAGTTCGAATTGCGTCCAAAGTGAGCGGATCACCGTCATTAACGGTCGCGCGCAATATCCGGCGGGGATTAAGAAGATCATTAGGAACGCGAAACGGCACGGTGGCTCTCACATTGGCGCCAAAGGAACACAGGGGGCATTTGTCTTGACCTGTGGCCACTCGCCCCCTCAGACTGCGCGTCTCAGGAGCAACCCTATGAAAAACCCAAATCCACGAATCCAACTCGTCTGCTACTTCGCCGCCACCTGCCTCGCATTCATGCCAGCGGCTTTCGCCGTTAATCCTCCGCCGGACGGAGGTTATGCCAACCAAAACACTGCCGAGGGTGAGGATGCGCTCTTCAGCCTCACCACAGGCACCAACAACACGGCGCTAGGCTATCAAGCACTTTATTCCGACACGACTGGCAAGGAGAACACCGCAATCGGTGCTGATGCGCTCACTGCCAACACGATTGGGGGTGGGAATACGGCCAGCGGTTTTCAAGCGCTCTATTCCAACACGACCGGCTACGACAACACGGCGAGCGGTGGACTTGGCTCTCTACTTCAATACGACTGGGATTAACAACACGGCGACCGGTTTTGGAGCACTTAGTTACAACACAACTGGCAGTGGGAATACGGCGAGCGGTTTTTTCGCACTTTATTCTAACACGGCTGGGAACGACAATACGGCTAGCGGTATCAACGCGCTTTACTTCAACACGACTGCGAGTAACAACACGGCGAGTGGGTTTGATGCGCTCTATGCCAACACGACCGGGGGCAACAACACGGCGATGGGAGTCTCGGCGCTCACCAATAATACCAACGGCGGAGCCAATACTGCGACTGGCTATAACGCATTGGCCTTTAACACAACTGGCGCCAGCAACAGCGCCCTGGGTGCAGCCGCGCTTTTCAGCAACAGCACCGGCAATAACAACACCGGAGTCGGGATCAACGCGCTGGAAAACAATACGAGCGGGAGCAGCAACATCGCTTTGGGAGATTCGGCTGGGATCAGCCTCACCAGTGGGAGTAATAACATCGATATCGGGAACAAGGGTGTGGCCGGTGAGGCCAACACGATCCGTATCGGCAAGAAGGGAACGCAGACGACAACCGTGATCGCGGGCATCCGTGGCACCACCGTCGCCGGTGGCATCGGCGTGCTCATTGATGCAAACGGACGACTCGGCACCACCACCTCTTCCGCCCGCTTCAAACAGAACATCCAACCAATGGACAAAGCCAGTGAAGCAATCCTCGCCCTGCAACCGGTCACTTTCCGTTACAAGAACGAACTTGATCCCGATGGCATCCCGCAGTTCGGTTTGGTGGCAGAGCAAGTGGAAAAGGTGAATGCCGATCTGATTGCCCGCGACGACCAGGGTAAGCCTTACACAGTGCGCTACGAAGCGGTGAACGCGATGTTGCTCAATGAGTTTCTGAAAGCACACCGCAAAATTGAGGAACAGCAGGCGAGCATCAGCGAACTACAGTCCTCAGTGGCACAACAAGAGAAAGACTTCCAGTCAGCCATTGCAAAGCAGCGGAGGGCGAATGAGGCCCTCACCGCCGCCCTCAAAGCGCAGGCAGCGCAAATCCAGAAGGTGAACGACCGGCTTGAAGCACAACCTGTTACTCCTCGGGTGGTCGTCAACGACTAATCAAGCTGTTGGGACCATTCAAGATAGGAATCGTCGCAAACCGGCGATTTAAAGCCATTAACCTTGGAGAGGCGGGCGGGCGCCGGATTGTCTCTTTTCCTCAACCCTCCTCTTCTACATTGATGTGGCCGTGGGGATAATTCCGTTGGTGCTCGGCGAATTTATGGTTGACACAGCAACGGGTGCGTCCGCAAAATGCGCCATCGAATAGATCCGGATTGAGCGGGGAACGCTTTGTCCTGGGAGCATTTCTCGTCAGCCGGACCTGAGGTTGTAATCACAACTACCAGGAGAAAGGAAAACTGCGTTATGCACAAATCGATTCGTTTCGGAAAGTCATGCTTTGATTCTCATCCTCGCCTCGATGGCCGCGCAAATTGGCGACGCGCCTTTGATCCCCTCCTCCTGACAGTCACTTGGTTTGTTCTAGCGCCAGCGGCTTGGGCGGCCAGCCCGTCGCGGGACGGAGGCGATCAAGGCTTCGCTGCCAACTTCAACCTCGATTGCTTGGGCAACCCCTCCACCAACAGTGGCCCAATTCGGGGGATTCCGACGCCCATCACTTTCGAAGACGACGGTCCACTCTTTCTGTCCCGCATCGCAGATGCGTCGGGCGACCAGGGAACGGGTCCATCCTATGGCGACACTCTCAAGTCGGGCGTGACCGGTAGCGGCAGCGGTGTAATGAAGGTCGGCCAGAAGATCAACGGTACATTTCCACCCGTGCCGACCGGAGATATTGGCGCTTGGTCGTGGCGATTCGACACTGATCTCAACCCTAACACCGGTTATCAGCAATTCCCCTACATCGGAATTGAGTGGGAGATATTGATTCTGGACGGTGGCGGATTTTGGACGGTCACCAAGTGGAGTCAAAGCACTGGGTATCTCCCGGTTGCGAGCGCGAGGGTGCAGATCAAGCATGGGGCGAGTGGTGACAAGATCTTCGTAACCTTCGACCCCGCGGAGATCGGCAGCCCTATCTCTGCAAACTGGATCACGTGGAACGGGTATTACCCGACCTGGTTTGATCTTGCTCCGGATGCGTCCGTCGCATTCTGGATGCAGTAACCCGAATTCGACCATCGAGCAGCAGCAAGAAGGAAATTCAGGCCCTCCCGGAAGCCCTCAAAGCGCCGGCGGCGCAAGTCCAGAATGTGAGTGACCAGCTTAAGACACAGCCTCTTGTTGTCGCTAACGTTGACCCATTTTGGTCCGAGTTACGACCAAACTAAGGTAGAAGCCGCATACAAAGCGATCCTTTAGCCTAAAAGGGGCGATGGTCAGGGGCATCGCTGCCGGGATCACCGATCCCAGCTACAACTACGGCCGCTCGTCGATCAAGAAGCCGTCGGGCAACGATGCCGCGTTTATCGATGCCCATGCTTCAGCGATTCTGCTACAATGAAGCGTCAACAAAGGCACCGAGGAGTGAACTTCGATATCAAACCCCTAATGGCCACGCTCGCCTTTGTCGCGACCGCTGACACACTCCTTGCCGGCCCGATTGCGGGTCCTGTCGTTCCGCAGAAGAACCAATCACCCCCGTGAAAAGCACGCGACCTGCTACAGATCGACGGTCAAACAGCGTTCTTTTCATGATAATCCCTGGAAGTGTTATTAGGTCTCTGGAACCGAAGTTCCAGCGCGTTTGCTTGCTCGCGGGGATTGCATTGCTCGCCAGCATGCCGTGCACCGATGCCTTTCGCATCGCGAAATCGAACGGCGTTCCCACGCTCGGCTGGCCGGACGGAGACATCGTGATGCAACTTCAGCTCGGGGACACGGGCGGCGCAACGCTCATCGACGGTAATACGACTTGGGGGACGCCAGCCGAAAACGCGCTCGCGATTTGGAATCAGATTCTCGGCCGCGCACAGTTCAAAGTCGTGCGCGACTCCACCATCCCGCGTGTCTTCGGGGACGGAAAGAACTCGGTCTATTTCGACTCCACAACGCCTTCCGGGAGCTTCGGAAGCGATGTCGCTGCAATCACGGTAACGATGACGGCAGCCGACGGCCACATCACGGAAGCCGACGTCATTTTCAACAATCAGTTTCCCTATAACTCCTATCGCGGCCCCCTGCTGGCCGCGAACAGCGGCGGCACGCTTTACGATCTGCGCCGCGTGGCGCTGCGCGAGTTCGGCCGCGTTCTCGGCCTTGATTACCCCGATCGCGACAGCCCTCCGCAACAGGTCAGCGCGCAAATGAATTTCGTGCCGAGTGATCTCGACACGCTGGCGCAGGATGATGTGGACGGTGCGCAAAGTCTTTATGGAACGCCGGTGTCGCTCGCCCGGCTCGCCAACATCTCGACCCGGCTCCGGGTTGAAACGGGCGACAATGTTCTCATCGGCGGTCTCATCGTGCAGGGAAGCGCACCGAAAAAGGTGATCGCCCGGGCGATTGGACCTTCCCTCGCCGTAGCGGGGCCATTAGCCGATCCAAAGCTGGAGCTCTACAACGGAAATGGCGTCCTCATTGAAGCGAATGATAACTGGCAAGACACCGATGCCCTCAATATCGAGGCGACCGGCGTTGCCCCAGGCAATTCGCTCGACAGCGCGCTCATCGCGACCCTCGATCCCGGCAATTACACCGCGATTGTCCGCGGAATCAATAGCGCGAGCGGCGTGGGTCTCGTCGAAGTCTACGACCTCGACGCGGCCTCGAGCACGAACGTCGCCAATATCTCAACGCGCGGCCATGTCGAGACGGATGACGACGTGATGATTGGCGGTTTCATCGTGCAAGGAGCGTCGGCCCAGCGCGTCGTAATGCGCGGCCTCGGGCCCTCGCTCGCCGCCGCAAAGGTGGCGGGAGCGCTGGCCGATCCCGTGCTCGAGCTGCACGACGCGACCGGCAATCTGATCGTTACGAACGACAATTGGAAAGACTCGCAGCCGACCGAAATCACACAGACCGGCATCGCGCCGAGCAACGACCTGGAGAGCGCGATCGTGGCCACGCTCAACCCAGGCAATTACACCGTCATCGTCCGCGGAAAGAACAACACCACCGGCGTTGCCTTGGTTGAAATCTACCGGCTACCCCAGACGACCCTGCCGGTTTCCATCGCCATCGCTCCCACATCCGTCGCCGTGGTTCCGGGCGGCACCGAGGCGTTCGGTTTCGGACTGGATGGGACGACGAATACCAATGTTGTTTGGAGCGTGAATGGTATTCCCGGCGGGAACAGCGTCGTCGGCACGATTTCGAGCACCGGCGTTTATCATGCGCCGATCACCCCGCCGCCTGGCCCGGTCTCGATCACGGCACGGGCCGCAGCCGATCCAGGGATCGCGGCCGCGGCCGTCGTCGCTGTCGGCAACGGGATCCTTCCCCCGTCGATTTACGAAGGCACTTACATTGGCCAATGCAATGCGAAGTATCACTACGATTATTATGATCAAGCGTCGCAACAGGACGTTCACGTCGACGGCAACAAGAGCTTCAACATCACGATTGAACTGAAAACGCTCGCCGCCGGCGTGAATGGTGTCGACACCCTCTTCGTAACAAAAGTCACCTGCAGCGACCCCTTTTTCGGGGCGCAATTTGGTGTTGTGCCGGACCCGCTCACTTCCGTTGCGGTCCTTCCGAACCCGACTGAGAATGTTTCGACCCAGGCCGGGGAAGGGATCGTGTTCAGTTTGCCGAATGGAGTTATTTTTGGAACGGCAAACGATGTCGGCGATCTGCATGTCAGCACCGACGCGCGGCTGCTCAGTAACAGCCTCGACCCGGCGATCACAACCACCGCCTGGACGGCGATCAACCAGAACAATGCCGAGGGAATGCAGGACTACTTGTCATTCTCCGTCCCGGATGCCGCCGCCCACGGGACGCTCGTGGAGGTCGACCAGCTCACCTGGGCGCTGACGCGAAGCGGATTTTAGATAACACCGCGACGACACCAATCAACGACACGTTTGCCAACCTCCCCGATTGCGGAACAATCGCGGTCGGCGGCATCACCTCCAAGCTAACTACGAAGGTGGCGACGGCAACGATCTTACGCTCACGGTGGTGCCATAGTTGTAGCCGGGATCGGTGATCCCGGCCGGGCTGCTGTTTGGCCAAGTTCTTCGCCGCCGGGATCACCGATCCCGGCTACAACTAAGGCCGCTCGTCGATCGGGATGACTTTTTTGCCAACCGGCTCGCCAACGTACTCGCTCAGCGGACGATAGAGCCGGTTGTCTTCGAGCTGTTCGAGGACGTGGGCGCACCAGCCGGCACAGCGCCCGATGGCGAAGACCGGGGTGAACAGATCGGTCGGGATGCCTAACGAGTAATAGACGGTCGCGGAGTAGAAATCGACGTTCGCGTTCAGGTTCTTCTTTTCCTTCATCAACTGCGCGATCCGTTCCGACATCCGGATCCACTTCGGGTCGCCCAGTTTCTCGCTCAGCTTCACCGCCATGCGCTGCAAATGCGGCGCGCGCGGGTCGAGCGTCTTGTAAACCCGGTGGCCGATCCCCATGATCTTCTTCTTCTGCTCGAGCTGCCGCTCGACATAGGCATCGACTTTGTCCTCGCTCCCGATCTCTTCCAACATGTGGATCACACCCTCGTTCGCGCCGCCGTGAAGCGGGCCTTTCAAGGTGCCAATGGCCGAGGTGATGGCGGAGTAAAAGTCGCTCAGGGTGGAGATGGTGACCCGGGCACTGAAGGTCGAGGCGTTCATCCCGTGGTCGGCGTGGAGGACAAACGCGACATCGAGGGTGTCGCTCGCTTCCTGCGGCTGCGGCTCGCCATTGATCAGGTAAAGGAAATGTTCCGGCTCGGTCAGGTCGTCACGGATGGGCGGGAGCGATTTGCCGTTACGGGCGCGGTGAAAATAGGCGGCGATCACGCCGATCTTCGCGGTGATGCTGCGGGCGCGGCGCTCGTTGATCTCGCGCGTCGCCTCCTTGTTCATCTCCGGATCGTAAAGTCCGAGCATGGAAATGGCGGTGCGCATCACGTCCATCGGGCCGGCGGTTTTGGGCGCGCTTTTGATGAAGTCGATGACGCCACCGGGCAGTTGTCGCTCGGCGCGCAACTGCTTCATGAAGGTCCCGATCTCCTCGCGATTGGGCAGCTTCCCTTTCCAGAGGAGGTAAACGACTTCCTTGAAACTTACTTTGCCGGCCAGCTCGTTGATGTCGTAACCGGAATAGATCAACTGGCCCTTGTCGCCGATCACATCACTCAGGCGGGTGCTGTTGGCGATGATTCCTTCGAGACCTTTTGCTGTAACCGGCATCGGCCTATTTCCCCCCTTTCATGTGCACAATCAAGGTGTCTGCCATGGTGGCGGGGGTATCGGCGACGGCGATGCCGGCAGCCTTGAGCGCTTCGATCTTGCCCGCCGCTGTCCCTTTTCCACCGGAAACAATCGCTCCCGCATGGCCCATCCGGCGCCCGGGCGGCGCGGTCGCTCCGGCGATGAAGGCGGCGACTGGCTTCCGGCAGTTCTCTTTGATCCAGGCGGCCGCTTCTTCTTCCGCGGCGCCTCCGATTTCGCCGATCAAAATCATGGCTTCGGTTTTCGGATCGTCATTGAAAAGCTTGACCGCGTCGAGGTGCGACATGCCGTTGATCGGGTCGCCGCCGATGCCGATGCAGGTCGATTGGCCGTAGCCGCGCGAAGTCAGTTGCCAGACCGCTTCGTAGGTGAGGGTGCCGCTGCGCGAGATGACGCCGACGCCGCCGGGCTTGTGAATGTAGCCGGGCATGATCCCGATCTTGCATTCGCCGGGCGTGATGATGCCGGGACAATTCGGGCCGATGAGACGCGATTTCTTGCCGGCCATTTCCGCTTTCACCCGCATCATGTCGATGACCGGGATGCCTTCGGTGATGCAAATGACCAGCTCGACGCCGGCATCGACTGCTTCCAGGATTGAATCCGCCGCGCCCGCCGCCGGCACGAAAATCACCGAGGCGTTGCAGCCGGTGGCCTGGCGCGCTTCCCAGACGGTGTCGAAGACCGGCACCTTGTCGTCAAACTTCTGGCCGCCTTTGCCGGGGGTGACGCCGGCAACAACCTTGGTGCCGTACTCCATGCATTGCCGCGCGTGGAAACCGCCCACGCTGCCGGTGATGCCTTGGACGCAGAGGCGGGTGTTCTTGTTAACTAAGACGGACATGGGTGAGTGGAATGACTAATGACGAATGTTGAATGTCAAAGGAATGACCAAGATCGAATGACGAAATGCGGGTCGCGATAGTCGTTCTGTTCGAATTTCGTCATTCGGACTTCCTTCGTCATCCGGCATTCGTCATTCGTCATTCTTTCCTCATTCATTTTCGTTTGTGCACGAGCAGTTTGTTCCCATCCGGATCGCGGAACTGCGCCATCCAGCAGACCGGTGTCTCTGTTTTTTCCGAGTCGAAGACGACGCCGCGCTCCTTCAAGGTTGCGATGGCGGAATCGATGTCGTCCACTTCGAAGGCGACGGTGGTCCCGTCGCGTGATGGATCCCAGCCGGGCCAGCAACCGACGCCGATCGTGGTCGCCCCGAGATCGTATTCGACCCACGCGCCTTCCATCGCGGTCATGCCCGGCTTCAGTTCGAGCGTTTCCTGGTAAAATTTCCGAGCGCGCTCCTTGTCGGATACGGCAATAGCTACGAAGGCGACTTCTTTAATCATGCGGCAGCTCCTATTTCGTTTTTGGTTTTCACTTTGTGGATGATCAGCTTGTTCCCGTCCGGATCCTGAATGACGGCCATCCGGCAGACGGGTGAATCAACTTTTTCAAAGGGGATCTTCTGTTCTTTCGAGACGCGCGATCGCATCCTCCAGGTTCTCTACTTCCAACGCGGCACTCGTTCCTTCGTCCGACGGTTTCCAGCGGTCGCCGATGCAAGCGACTGCGAGCGTCCCCGAGCCAATTGGATATTCTGTCCACATATCCCCGGTCATTTCTGGATCAGGCTCAAGGCCGAGGACGTTTTCGTAAAATGCTCGCGAACGCGCCATGTCTGTTACTGGAATACCGATGAATGCGAGAGCTTTGACTTTCATTTTGCTATTCCAGAATCTTCGAGGTCGCGCGGTTTGGATCCGTTTTCCACTTTTGGATTTTGACTATTACCTGGGGTTTGGTCGTTGGATTTGAATCTCAGCGCTGACTGCTTTCTGCGCCGCATCCGCCAGATCGTCCGCCGTCGTCACCGGGCAGGCCGGAATCGGCGATGATCTTCTTGCCCGCATCGACATTGGTGCCTTCCAGCCTAACGACCAGCGGAACCGGCAGCTTGACCGCCTTGACCGCGTTGATGATCCCCTGCGCGATCACGTCGCACTTCATGATTCCGCCGAAAATGTTAACCAAGATCGCCTTCACGTTCGCGTCGGAGACGAGGAGCTTGAACGCTTCCGTCACCTGCTCCTCGCTCGCGCCGCCGCCGACATCGAGGAAATTGGCGGGGTTGCCGCCGTAAAATTTGATGATGTCCATCGTCGCCATGGCGAGGCCGGCGCCGTTGACGAGACAGGCGATGTTGCCGTCGAGCCCGATGTAGTTGAGCCCGTGCTTCGAGGCCTCGACTTCGCGCGGATCTTCTTCGGCCGTGTCGCGCAAGGCGGCGATCTCCGGATGCCGATAGAGCGCGTTGTCGTCGAAGTTGAATTTCGCGTCGAGCGCGAACACTTCGCCTTTCGTCGTCACGACGAGCGGATTCACTTCCACCATCGAGCAATCGGACTCGATGAAAGTGCGATAAAGCGCGCTGAAAAGCTTCGCCGCCGGTTTGATCTGATCCGATTTGAACCCGAGCTGCCGGGCCAGCTTGCGAGTTTGAAACGATTGGAGCCCGGCAAGCGGATCGATCGGTTCGCGCATGATTTTCTCGGGCGATTTTTCTGCGACGGTCTCGATTTCCACTCCGCCCTCCGTGCTCGCGACGATCAATGGCGCGGCCGTCGCGCGATCGAGCAGGACGGCAAAATAAATCTCTCGCTCAATCTCGACCGACTCCGCGACGAGCACCTTGCTCACGAGGCGCCCGGCGGGTCCGGTCTGATGGGTGACGAGCGTCTGGCCGAGCATCTTCCCGGCGACGTCGCGCGCTTCGGCCGGCGATTTCACGAGGTGGACGCCGCCCTTGAATCCGTTGGCGAAAGTCCCCTTCCCGCGCCCGCCCGCGTGCACCTGCGCTTTGACGACGAGATCGTCGGTGCCGAGTTCACGCGCGATCCGTTCCGCTTCATCGGCGGTTTGAGCCATCCGTCCGCGCGGCGTCGCGGCACCAAATTTCTCCAGCAGTTCTTTCGCCTGATATTCGTGGATGTTCATGCAGTGAGTCGGCCGTCGGACGTGGTGCAATTAGCTCGCGAAACGCAGGCCAGCAACGGATTTTTCCCCTTCATTGCGCGCACCTATTTGCTTGCGACGGACTTGTCCTGCTCGCTACAACTTGGGCACCGCAAATTCCATATGAAAACCAAACTTCTCTGGGTCCCGCTTCTATTCGCTCTTAGTTTCAGCCCATCCGTGCTGCACGCCGGCACACCCGCGCAGGAGAAAGAATTCACCGAGAAATACAAAAAAGCCTTCGAGGCGAACGATACCGCCACGCTTTACTCTTTTCTCTACACCAAAGACGCCAACCAGATGGCGCTTGGTTTCTACAAGATGATGATGACGAACGGCGCGGGCGAAAAGATTTCGAAAATCGAGCTCGTCGATCTCGCGCCCGAGGACGCAAAGAAAGCCGCTGAAACGCAGGACGGCCCCGGCGGCATGAAAACGAAGTTGCCGCTCCAGCCGACGAAGAAGCTCAAGATCACGGTCGAACAAAAGGACGCCAACGGCAGCTCTTCGAGCACGAGCGAAAGCTTCATCGCAGAGAAGGACGGCAAGTTCGTTATCCCGGTGCCGGTCGACGCGAAGTAAGGCCGGTGCGGTCCTCCCCGAAGAGATGGGCTTGGAGGGCCCGTCTGGACGACATCCGCCTAAGGCGGATCGGCCCTCCAACCTAACGAAAAGAAAAAACGCGCCCGCCCCGGTGCAACCGAAGCGAGCGCGTTTTCGAATAGACTAACGAACTATTTCTTGACGATCTCGGCGTTCTCCAGCATCGAGACTCCGCCGTTGCTGACCATCTTGCCTTTTAAGGTCACCGTCTTGCCGGCGAGCGGGGCAAGCTCGTCATTCATCGGCTTGTGCGCGCCGACGACGATAATGGCCTTACCGTCGCTGACGATGCCGACCGGGGCGCCCCCTTTGATGCACTTTTCACCGCAACCGGCGTGCTTCTCGCCCATCGCGTTGTGATCGATGTAGCACATCATGTCGACGATCTCGCCGGTGACTTCTTTGGTCTCGGCTTTTTCTTCCGCCATCGCGAGTGGCGCAGTGGCGAGAGCGGCCGTGAAGGCAAGCGTGACCGCCACCTTCATAAATTTAGGAACTTTTTCGGTGGTTGAATACATGAGCCTAACTTCCGCCCGAACCGCTGAACGTCAATCATTTGTCTGGCCGCCGCCGCTTTCGATAAGCCGGGCGAACTCGGCGAAAAAATAGCCGGCATCATGCGGGCCGGGGGCGGCCTCCGGATGATATTGCACACTGAAGATCGGCAGCTCGCGGTGCCGCATTCCTTCCACCGTGCCGTCGTTCAGATTAACGTGGGTCACCTCCACGTCGTTAGGCAAAGAATCCGGATCGACCGCGAAGCCGTGATTCTGCGAAGTGATCGCGACTTTTCCCGTCTTGAGATCCTTGACCGGCTGGTTCCCGCCGCGATGCCCGAACTTCAGCTTGAAAGTGCGTCCGCCAAAAGCGTAACCAAGCATTTGATGCCCGAGACAGATGCCGAAGATCGGCGTTCGCCCCATCAGATCGCGCACCGCCTGATGCGCATAATCGAGCACCGAGGGATCGCCCGGCCCGTTGGAGAGGAAGACACCCTCCGGTTTCAATTCCAGGACCTGTTCCGCCGTCGCCGTCGCCGGCACTACCGTCACGCCGAAACCGTTTTGGCGCAGCCGGCGCAGGATGTTTTCCTTGATCCCGTAATCATAGGCCACAATTCGATGGCGGATTGGCGGCAGCGCGATCTTTCTGCTGTTCGCGGTCGCCCACGGGGCACTCATTTGATCGTCCGGATCCCATTGGTAGGCCGAGGGCGCGGTGACCTCGCGCACATAATCCATTCCGATCACTCCTTCGCCTTCCACCGCGCGCCGGACCGCTTCAGCGGCGGACATTTCCTCTGTCGTTAGGCAAGCTTTCATCGCGCCAAGCGTGCGCAGATGGCGGGTGAGAGCGCGCGTGTCGATCCCCTGGACGCCGGGGATATTCCATTTGCGCAAATATTCCTCGAGCGAAATCTCGGAGCGCCAGTTGCTCGCCACTTCGCTCAGTTCCTCGATGACGAATCCGCGCACATGCGGCGACCGGCTTTCGGCATCGGCATTATTGGTGCCGTAATTGCCGATCAAGGGATAAGTCATGGCGACGATCTGGCCGCGATACGACGGATCGGTCAGCACCTCCTGGTAACCGGTCATGGAAGTGTTAAAACAAACTTCGCCGACACAGCTGCCAGTCGCGCCGAAAGATTCGCCTTCGAAAATCCGACCATCTTCGAGTGCGAGGAGAGCGCGCATGCTGGCGGGCACTTTGCCCGCGAGGCAGCAGGTTGTCGAATTTGCCTGAGGATCTGGACACGCCTTTCTGGAGGGCAACGCTCTGTCGTTGCCGAGTTTCTAAACAGACACGGCGATGACAGAGCATCGCCCTCCAGGCCGTCGGCGAAATGCGCGGCCGGCCTCGCTAAAGATCTCGATTGGTTGCCGAAAGTCGGTGAGGCGTCTCGGGAGACGACGGCGCCACACCATGTATCCTGAGCGCAACGAAGGATCTCTGACCCTTTCAGGCAAAGGGGCTCGCCGTGTGGAAGAAATAGTCAGAGATTGAAAGCCCGGCCTCGCCCGCTCCGCAGGCTGCGTTACGGCTTCGCTCTGCTCAGAATGACAGCGTTATTGAGTGAGCGGCCTTCGCCGGTGCGGCACCTGGAAAAAAAAGCGCCCGGATAAGCCACTAATCCGGGCGCTGCCAAATTATTACCCCGCTGGTGCCGTTTAGGTGGATCTCCCGTTCCCTTCTGGTAACGGGCGGGTGACCGTCGTCGGAGCGTCTGACTTCCAATTAAGGCATGTCATGTTCTCTTAACGACCTAGCCCCCTTTGCTAACAAACATCAGTCCGGGAATCACACCTGTAATCTCGAACACCGCAGGGTAAATTTTCGAAAGTTGTCGGTAGAGAGCTGAAAGTAGACACGAAAAGGTCTTTGAACCTTCAACTCTCAATCAACAACTCTCGACTCTCAAAGAACTACTCGCGCAGGTCCACGCTCAGTTCCCTTTTCAGTCGTTCGCGAATCCGGTCGTGGGCCGCACTCACTTCGTCAGAAGTCAGTGTTCGGTTTTTGTCGAAATATGTCAATGAATAAGCGAGAGATTTTCGTTCCACCCCGAGATTCTCCGCACCCTTCCCGGCGAAGAGATCGAACAATTCAACCCGCGCGAGGAGCGGTTCGCGCGCACTTTCGATCGCGTTAAGAATCTCCTCATGGCTCATCCGTGCCGGCGCGAAGAGCGCGATGTCCCGACTGATTGAAGGAAAACGCTGCAACTCGCGAAATTTTTTCACGCCCGGACCCGCCTCATGTTCGTTAGGCAAATTAATCTCCGTCACGAAAACCGGGAGCGTGCCGGCGACCCGGACCGATTGCGCGGAAGAGAGCTGGCCGGCGATGCCGCGCGCTTCTTCTCCGATCAAAATCTCCGTCCCCAGCGCGAACTCCGCGTTTTCCAAACGTCGCAGAACAACTTTCCCGAGACCGAGGGACTCAAGTGCGCCCTTCAGATCGAAAAGGTCCAATGACCGCGCGTCCGCACCGCGCCAGTGCGCCTGGACGTGAGCTGTGCCGCACAAGAGCAGGCCAAGGCGTCGAATTTCCTCGCCGTTAGGCGGAACAAAAACCCGGCCGATCTCGAAAAGCCGCACGCTCTTCGCGCCCGCCCGGAGGTTTCGTTCCAGAGCCGCGAGCAAACCAGGCACCAGACTCGGCCGCAGCGCGACGTGATCTTCGCTGAGCGGATTGCGCAATTCGACCGCTTCCCGGGCAAAGCCCGCGCCTAACGTTTGTCGGCCGACCAGCGCCGAAGTGCGAGCCTCCGCAAAACCGCGCGCGACCAGTCGCTGCCGCAACCGCATTTCCCAGTCGTAGCGACGATCCGCGCTCGAAGCCGGCGTGAATCGGCTGCGATCTGCGCTCGGAATTCGGTCGATCCCAAAAACCCGCACAACCTCCTCGATCAGGTCCTCTTCGCGGCGAAGATCGGAACGATGACTGGGAATGCCCCAACTCGATCGCTCATCGGTTGCGCCTAATTTTTGCAAACCAAATCCTTCCAGGATGTGGTCCACGTCCGTGGGAGCAACGGCGACGCCAATCAGTTCGCTGCAACGGGTATAGCGAAGCGAAAATCCGGCTGGCGGTGCGGGCAACGTGCCGGCGACGATCGTTTCGTCAGCGGGTTTTCCGCCGGCGATTTCACGGATCAGTTGGGCGGCGCGTTCGGAAGCGCGCAGGACCATCGCGGGATCGACGCCGCGCTCGAAACGATAGCTGGCGTCGCTCGGCAGATTCAATTCGCGCGCGGTGCGGCGAATATTGGCCGGGAGGAAGTATGCGCTTTCGAGGAGGACGTTGCGCGTTGTCCCGGTCACACCGGTGTCTTCCCCACCCATCACGCCGCCGATTGCAATGCCGCGGGCCGCATCGGCGATCAGCATCTTCTTTTCGTCGAGTTGATAGGTGCGGCCGTCGAGCGCGAGAAATTTCTCGTTAGGCTGGGCCAGCCGAACATTGATTCCGCCCTCGAGTTTGTCGGCGTCGAAGGCGTGCAGCGGCTGTCCGATTTCCAGCATCACGAAATTGGTGATGTCGACGATATTGTTGATCGAGCGCAGCCCGACCGCCTCCAGTTTGGCGCGCAACCAATTCGGGCTTGGGCCGACAGTGATCTGCTCAATCCGGCGCGCGGAATAAAACGGGCACTCATGAAGCGCGCTGATCTGGACGGCGTCGCCGGTCGCGGTGGACGGCTCGGCGATTTCAAGCGGTCGAAGCGGTTTTTTGGTCAGGGCGGCGATTTCCCGGGCGAGGCCGTAGTGACTGAGCAAGTCGGAGCGGTTTGGAGTGATTTCAACGTCAAAAATCGTGTCGTTAGGGAAAAGCTCCCCGATCGGCGCGCCGATTTTCGCTTCCGGCGCAAGAATGAGCAGACCAGCCGCGTCCTCGGCGACACCGAGTTCCTTGGCGCTGCAAAGCATGCCTTGCGATTCCACCCCACGCAGTTTGCTCGCCTTGATCTTGAGACCGTTCGCCAGCACCGCGCCCGGTTGTGCGAGCGGCACCTTGTCGCCCACTTTGTAGTTCTTCGCCCCGCAAACGATTTGCCGCACTTGCCCGCTGCCGTCGTCGACCTGACAGACGCTGAGCCGATCGGCATTCGGATGCGGCGCCGAAGCGGTGATCTGCGCCACGATCACCTGGGCAAAGTTCGCGCCGCGCGTTTCGATTCCTTCAATCTCAACCCCGGCGAGAGTGAGCAAGTTGGAGAGCTGCGCGACGTCGTTAGGCAATTCGACAAACTCGCTCAGCCAGTTGAGTGAAAATTTCATCGCCCGCCTCCGATGTGTGTCATCCCGATCCGCCGCAGGACGGAGAGGGATCTCACAAACGTTGGAAGGCGCCCGCTAATACTTTGGACCTCAAAGCTCCGACTGCGAGGTCCCTCGCCGCGCTGCGCCGACTCGGGATGACAGATGGGGAGACGTTCCGTCTTCATGCGAATTGCCCTAAAAAGCGCAGATCATTCTGCGCGAAGAGCCGGATATCAGGAATGTCGAAGAGGATCATGGCAAGCCGATCCATCCCGAGGCCGAAAGCGAAGCCAGTCCATTTCTCCGGATCGTAGGCCGCATCTTTGCGGGCGCGATTTACTTCCTCGAAAACCGCCGGATGCACCATTCCGCAACCGCAAACCTCAATCCATTTCTCGCCGCTCTTGAGCGCTTTCGATTGCACATCGATCTCGAAACTCGGCTCGGTGAACGGAAAATAATGCGGACGAAAACGCACCTTGGTGTCAGCCCCGAACAATTCGCGCAGGAAATATTCGAGCGTGCCTTTGAGATCCGCCACGCTCACCCGCTCATCGACGTAAAGACCTTCGATCTGGTGAAATTGCGCGCTGTGAGTCGCATCGACTTCATCGCGGCGAAAGGCCGCGCCCGGCGCGATCACGCGAAGCGGCGGCGGCTGCGGATTCCATCGCGCGAATCTGCACCGTCGAGGTGTGGGTTCGAAGCAATCTGCCATCCGGCAAATAAAACGTGTCCTGTTCATTCCGTGCCGGATGGTCGGGCGCGGTATTGAGCGCATCGAAGCAATGCCATTCGTCCTCCACGTCCGGCCCTTCCGCGAGCGCGAAACCCATCCGTCGGAAGATGCTTATCCCGCGATCCAGCATTTGGGTGAGCGGATGAAGCGTCCCAATCTCGTGCGGCGTGCCCGGGAGCGAAATGTCGATCTCCGCAAGCGCGCTCGCTTCTCCGGCGGCGCGCAATTTTTCGCCCGCGGCCTCAATCGCCGAATTGACCGCGCCGCGGACTTCATTCAGCAGCTTGCCGACGACAGGTCGCTCTTCTTTCGAGAGAGACTTCATCTGCTCGCCCCAGACTGAAATGCTGCCGCTGCGTCCGAGATAACGGACCCGGACGGCGTCGAGCGCCTGCTCATCAGAAGCCGCGGCGACCTCGGCCAGGGCGGCGGCGCGCAGTTCTTCGAGCGGATGAGTCATGAGCGGATGCTTCGGTTGTAGACGCTTCGCTCTGCGAAGCGCGAGAGCAAGCGTCGTGGCTATTGCCGGATCCGAGCGTGTGCCCGCGCCTCGCAGAGCGAGGCGTCTACATTCGGGTTACGCCGCCTTTGTTTTTTTTCCTTCGCTCGATTTCTTCTCGAGCGCGGTTTTGACCTGCTCTACGATGGCCTTGAAGGCGGTCTCATCGGTAATCGCAAGGTCGGAAAGAATCTTGCGATCGAGCCCGATCCCGGCGGCTTTCAAGCCTTCCGCGAAGCGGCTGTAGGTCAAACCCTGGGCGCGGACGGCGGCATTCAGGCGCTGCACCCAGAGCATGCGAAAATTGCGTTTCCGCGTTTTGCGATCGCGATAGGCCCAGTATTTTCCCTTCATCGTCGCGTCTTTCGCGTAACGGAAGAGTTTGGATCGGCGACCCCGATAACCTTTGGCGGCGTCGAGGACGCGTTTGCGGCGCTCCCGGCTGGCGGGCGCGTTAGTGGCTCTTGGCATGTTTGTTGTTCCCCGCGTTTTGGCGGAGATTCTCCTTCAGCGAATTGTTTTTCGTTAGGCGCTCCCCGACCTCATTCGCTGATATGATCCCGATACGGGATCAGGTGGGCAGTGCCGCCGACGCTTCATTCTGGGAAACGTCGGGGTGGGAAAATAAGCAGAGCCGCTGGAATGACAACCGTTTTCTGTCGCCATGTCGTCCGGCCTCATCGGATCCAGGTTCCCGAGGAACCGAACGAATTGCTGCCACCATGACGTCAACCGGCGCGCCATCAAGCGTCCAGGCCATTGGCGGCGCGCGCAATTCTTTGCACTTCGAGAGCGCGCTCGCTTCTCGCGCCTCGGGGGTAAGTGAGGGCTTTGGCTCCGGAATCGCGCGCGGTTTGAGCCCGGCGATTTCGCGCGCATCGAACCAAACGAAGTGACAAATCCGGCAAACATCGACCGCCGGCGCCCCGGCGTCTTCGGCAAGCGGGACCTCGATCATGGGATGGCGACAACACGGGCAATCGCGTCCTGTCCGGCCCTCTCCATGGATGGCGCGGAGCCAAAGCGGGTTGATCGATTCATTAGTAAAGGTGCCGCGCAGGAGTTCGACGCTGAGGGCGCGGCCGTCGCATTGCGGGCAGGCCCAAAAAACTCCGCGCTCCATCCGCATCTCGCGAAGCGGGATGTGACAACCGGGGCAGATGAATTCCTCAAGCATCCGCGAAGACTATTAGCAACGGCCCCGGAACGAAAGCCTCCCCTTCTCCACTGACCGGTCGCCAATTTGCGCGCGAATGAAGGAAAGAAGACCTGAGGCTACTGTTGCTCCTATCGTTTTTCAGTCGGAGTTTCTCATCTTTCGCGGCCGATGAAAAAGCTTCTTCGCAAATTGCATCTGATTGAAGACGAGCGGGCGGTGAAGGAAAAACGACGGGCTGAAAAAGAAGAGCGCAACCGGATGCGACCGAACGCGCGGCTCTCCTACGCCGACCATACGGCGAACCTGCTGGAGAAAAACGACTCGGAGACGGCGATGTCGCTGGCGGTCGGTGGCAACTACGAGGAGATGGGAGAGGCGTTGCGGAAAGGATTGCTACGATTTGGTTTACAGCCTAACGATTACCTGATCGATGTCGGCTGCGGCTCAGGCCGGCTGGCCTTCGCGCTCGCCCGCTCCCCCTGGCGGGATTCGGTCCGTTATCTCGGGATTGACATCGTGCCGGCGATGCTTGAGTTCGCCGTCCAAAAATGCCGGCAACCTCGCTGGCGCTTCGAGCTGGTCACCGAACCAAGGATCCCGGAAGTTGATGGCGTGGCGGAGATGGTTTGTTTCTTTTCCGTCTTCACGCATCTCATGCAGGAGGAATCGTTCCTTTACTTGGAGGAAGCGCGGCGCGTCCTGAAGCCGGGCGGTCGTATCATTGCTACCTATCTCGACATGGCGGATCCGGGCCATTGGTCGATTTTCGAGAATAATGTCCGCTCGACCCGACGCCGACAGGAAAAACCGATGGACATCTTTCTCTCGCAAGATTTTTTTGCCACTTGGGCCGCTCGGCTCGATCTCACAATCGTCGATTCTGACGCGTCTGCCGGCGGCCAGCGCACCTGCATTTTGCAGAAGCCTTAGACACGAAACCAGGTACTTCGCGTCGGCACGACACCGAAATTGGCATTGGCCGGCGACGTGAAGCTTTCCTAGAATGCAGCGATGCATTGGCTAAGCCGGCACCGCCTGCTGATCCTCGGTGGAATTTGTGCGTTCTTCACCGGGCTTGTGCTCCTCCTGCACTTCACACCGGCTGTCCCCTTTCTTTCCGGCGTCTGGTCGAGCGAGCAACAGCTCGAGGATTTCCTCCAAAAACAAGGACGCAAGACGCCAACCCGTGATGATTTTGTCTTCCTCGGGATCGACCAGAGCACGCTGGAACTTCCGCCGTTTACCCCCGAAGAACTGGCCAACAACCGCGCCTTCCAGCTCATGACTGCGCGACCCTTCCCCTGGTCACGCGAAGTCTACGCCCTGCTCCTCGACCGGCTTTTCGGAGCGGGCGCCCGCCTCGTGATCTTCGACATGATGTTCGATCCGCTCAACAACGGCGATCCCGAGTTCCACGTCGCGCTCGACCGCTATCGCGACAAAGTCGTGGTGGCCGCGAACATCGATGTCGCGGAGGCGTTGCAGACGACCGTGCCTAACGACAACCTGATTCCGCCGCCACAGCTGGAGGATCGGCGGGTCGGTTACGCCAACTATTTGCCTGACTTGCCCGATCGAACGGTTCGCAAGGCCCGTTTCACCCTGACCGATCGCCAGCTGGCCGGGCTGCTGCCGCATCCGAGCGAGCAGGTCTATCAGGCGCTTGCGGCCCGCGCCTTGGAGCAACTGGGGCGCGGCGCTGATGTGCCGCAGGATCACGCCGCGCATATGCTGCGCTTCAGCGACGAGAACGCCTATCCGGCACGCCCGTTCTACGAGATCTTCGATCCGAAATTCTGGCACGCCAACTATCGCGACGGCACCTTTTTTAAGAACAAGATCGTGATGATCGGCGCGTCGGCGCAGATCTCTCACGACGTGGTGGCGACACCGCTTGGGCCCGGTCTGCCGGGCCCAGTCCTGCACCTCAACGCGATGGCGGCGGCGATGGCCCACCAGTTTCTCTGGATGACCCCGCTGGGCGTCGATTTTGCGCTGGTCATCACCGCCGGACTCCTCGCCTGGGCGCTGATCGCGTTTGTCCGGCGACCAGGCCTTGTCCTCGTGCTCCTCTTCGGCATCACGCTGGCGTATCTCGCCGTCGTCCGGATCAGTTTCGATTGGATCGGCCTGCTCCTCATTACGGTGCCGGTGCTGTCGGTTTTCCTCCTCAGCGGCCTGGTATCGTTAGGCTTCGAATACGCCCTGGAGCGGCTGGAGAAGATGCGCACCCGCCGCACCCTCGAGCGCTATGTCTCCAAAAACCTGGTGAAGGAGATTCTCGATAATCCCGGCGGCTTTTACAGCAGCCTTAAGGGTGTGCGCATCCCGGCCACCATCCTCTTCTCCGACATCGTCGGGTTCACCAGCCTGACAGAAAACGCCGATCCCGAAGCGCTCGTCAAACAGCTGAATGAGTATTTGAGCCAGATGACGAAAGCTGTTTTCGATAATGGCGGCACGCTCGACAAGTTCGTCGGCGACGCGGTCATGGCGGTGTGGGGCAATGTGCGCAGCCAGGGCAAGGCAGAGGACGCGAAAATGGCGGTGCGGGCGGCCCTGGCGATGCGGCGTGAGCTGTGGAACCTGAATGCTGACTGGTTCAAACGGGGAATTGCGCCATTTGCGATGGGCATCGGGATTAATCAAGGGGAGGTCGTGGGCGGCAACATCGGCTCACAGGAAAAGGCCGATCCGACCGTGATTGGCGATGCGGTCAATCTCGCCTCGCGCCTCGAAGGCCTGACGAGAATTTACGGGATGGATATTCTTCTCGGACAGACCGCGACAAACCTGGTGCGGGACGAGTTTCATGTTCGGAGCGTGGCGCGGGTGCAGGTGAAAGGGAAAACGGAGCCGGTCGAGGTTTCGACACTCATTGGGGCGCGGAGTGCCGAGATCGATCCCGAATTTCTGAGCCAACTCGAGACCTACGAAGAGGCCTTTCAGAAATTTCGGCAGCGCGATTTTCGCCAGGCGAAGATTCTGCTTTCCCGCTTTCTCGAATTCTATCCACAGGATTTCCTCGCGAAGATGTACCTGGAGCGGGCCTTGGAATACGAACAGACGCCGCCTGACGGAGAATGGAACGCGGTTGAGGTATTTAAGAAAAAATAGCTTGTTCGTTAGGCGCGATCGCGCCGCGATGTCGCGGCCCCCGAAGGTCGGGATTGCGCATCGAGTCTTCCCCTGATACTGCTCGGCACATGCCGAAACTCTCCATCCTGCTGGAAGGTTCGAAAACCGCTCACGAATTGACCGACGATCGCATCACGATCGGCCGCGCCCCGGACAACATGATCCAAATCGACGATCCTTCCGTCTCCGGCCGGCATGCCCAGCTTTCGCTGATCGACGATCGTTACCAACTGAAGGACCTCGGCTCGACCAACGGCACCCGCGTCAACAGCGAGTCGATTACAGATGTCTTCCTGCGCGTCGGCGACCGCATTCGTTTTGGCAAAGTGGAGGCGCGCTATGAGTCGGACGCGACCGGGGAGGCGCAGCCTTTGCCCGCAGCCGGAGAGATCGAAGCGCGCCCCGCGGAAACCAGCGAAAAGCCCGCGGACTTCGCCAACGCTTCACCATTTCCCAACCGCCAGGAAAAGAAGGACCCGGTCGCGACGGCAATCCTGGCCGCGGCGGGAATCGCCATCCTCGCCTTTCTCATCAGTATGCTCGGCCTTCTCCAGATTCACGCGCCATTGTAGATGCTTCGCTCTGCGAAGCGCGGGAGGTATCTCTCTTGCGTCGTGAGAAGGCCGTGAAGGCCAAGAGCCGTTGGAGAGCGACGCTCTGTCGTCGCCCAGGCGCAAATCAAAAGCACGGCGATGACGGAGCATCGCCCTCCAGCACTCCAGATCCACGCCATTGTAGACGCTTCGCTCTGCGAAGCGCGGGAGAAGGCGATGCCCCAGCGACGGCAACATCGGTGCCGCGCCTCCCAGAGGGAGGCGTCTACAAGTACCGCTTTCGAATTTCGTCCGGAGTCACACCCTGCGCGCGCAGAGTGCGCAAACTGAGCGCGTCATGGCGTTTGGCGAGACGTTTGCCTAACGAATCCGTCACGAGCGGCACGTGGAAGAATTCGGGCGCGACCAACTCCAGCGCGCGATAGAGCAACAACTGCCGGAAAGTCGAGCCGAGCAGATCGGCGCCGCGCACCACTTCGGTGATTCGCTGTTCGGCGTCGTCCACCACGACCGCGAGTTGGTAGGCCGGAATGTCATCTTTTCGCCAGATCAAAAAATCCCCAAAGTCGCGCCCGGCGACGGCGCGCTGCCGACCGGCGCAATGATCGAGAAATTCGAGTTCCTCATTGGCCGGGACGCGGAAACGCCAGTTCCTGCCCTCCGGATCCTGGGCGACGGGTATCGTTAGGCCAAGAGGCCGGCAAGTGCCGGGATAAATCGGTTCTTCATCTTCGAGGTGCGGTGCTCCGGCCGCGCTCAGGACATCGCGGCGCGAGCAATCGCACGGATAGATCAGGCCGCGCTCGCGCAGTTTTTTCCACGCCTCGAGATAGAGTGGCCGGCGATCGCTTTGCCGGATTGGGTCTTCCGCCCAACTCAGGCCGAACCAGTGCAGGTCTTCGTAAAGAGCTTTCCGAAATTCAGACCGGCAACGTTCGCGATCGAGATCCTCAACGCGGAGAAGAAGCGTGCCGTGACGAGCACGGCAACGTTCCTGGGCGCGCCAGAATGTGAGGGCGTGGCCGGCATGAAGATATCCGGTCGGCGAAGGAGCGAGACGACCGCGATAGCGTTTGTCAGGTTGAGCGGAGCAACACATCACTGATTATTTGCGTGCAGAATGAAGATGGTCAGTGATTCTTCTCCCGCCACCGCGGGATCAGAATGACAACCAAAAAAGAATGACAAAACGCCTCCTCCTTTTCGACATCGATGGCACTCTGATCGATTCCCTTGGCGCCGGGATCCGGTCGCTCAAGTCTGTGCTTCGGCACCAATTCGGCGTGACTGACGATCTTCACTGGCGTGGAGATCGCGGGCAAAACCGATACCGGCATCGTCCACCAGATTTTGCGGAAGCAAAATATCGCGGTGACGGAGGAAAACACCGCCGCCTTTCTCGAACTGTATCTCGAATTTCTGGTGGATGAACTGCCGCAGCGCCAGGGCAGACTGCTCCCCGGCGTTGCGGAATTGCTGCCGCGACTACAGGCCCGCCCACAAAATGTTCTCGCTCTCCTAACCGGCAACTTGCGCCGGGGCGCGCAGCTCAAGCTGACGCATTATGGCATCTGGGATTTTTTCGAATTCGGCGCTTTTGCCGACGATCATGACGATCGCAACTACCTTGGGCCGTTTGCGCAGCAGCGGGCGCGCGAAAAACACATGATCGACTTCGCTGCAACCGACATCGATGTCATCGGCGACACGCCACACGATATTGCGTGCGGCAAAGCGATTGGCGCCCGCACCATCGCGGTCACGACCGGCACTTTCTCGCGAGAGCAACTGGCCGCGCATCAGCCGGATATCATTTTGGCGGATTTCTCCGAGGTCGAAAGGGTTATGGCCGAGCTTGATTGGTAGCGCTTTTTTCGAAGAGGGGACACGCGCGGCTCGGAACAACGCCGATTGACGAGTGGCGCGAGAGTGACATGCTCTTGCCACCAGCCATGGCGAAATCCGAACCAAGCATCCTCTCTCTCGAAGGTGAAATTGACCTGCATGTTTCACCGCAGATCGGCGCATCGCTCGAGACGATGGTTGCAAAGAAACCGCAGCAACTGATCGTCGACCTCTCGAAAGTGAGCTATATCGACAGCTCAGGTCTCGCCGTCCTGATCGAGGCGATGCAAAATGTTGGCGCTTACGGCGGAAAATTTGCCCTCAGCGGCTTGCAGGAGAGTGTTCGTCCGATTTTCGAAATTGCCCGGCTCGATCAGGTCTTCCGCATTTTTCCCGATACCGCTTCCGCTCTGGGCAAGTGATTGAGAACGGCGAGCGTCCGCTCAACGTTCTTCGAAATATCGAAGCCACCGGCGCGTTCCAGGATTGCAGGGCGAGCGGCCCGTCGGCGCTCTGGATCCGACCAGAAAACAAGCGCTTCGCGGATTGGCCCTGGCTGTAAGGCATCCTCCACGATGGAGCCGTGCACGCCATCGTCGATAATCTCGCTGAAGCCGTTGTCGCGCGTCGTGATGATCGGTAATCCACTCGCGAGCGCTTCGAGACAAGCGTTGGAAAAAGGATCATAGAGTGTCGGTAAAAGGAAGATATCAGCGGCCGCATAGACTGCCGGGAGATCACGCAACGTGCCGAGCAACTGGACAGTCGGCCCGTTGGCAACGTTGCCTCGACCGCGCCCGGCAACGATCAGTCGCATCTTTTTGCCTAACGATGTCACGGCCTCGACAGCGAAGCGCAGTCCCTTGCGTTCCCAGCCCGATCCAACAAAAAGGACGGCAATCTCTTCGTCGCCCAGCCGCAGAATTTCGCGCCGGCGACGCCGCGCCTCCGCATCGGGGCGGAAGTCGACCAGCGGCACGCCATTCGGCACGACATCGATCTGGTTCGCCGGGTAGCCGTAGAATTCCTGCGCCTGACGCTTCACCATTTGCGAGTTGGCGATGACGTGGCGGGCGCCGTCAGCAAAGAGAGCGCGTTCGAGTTCGAGAATGTCGCGATCCTTCGCGGTCAAGCGACGGAACCATCTGCGAGCAGCCGATGATGCCGGGTCGCGCCTCCGCATCCAGGCTTGGTGAATGCCATCGCCGGCCCGATAAACGTCGCACTGCCAAACCCGCTCCAAACTCAGGACGAGGTCGCACTGCTGCTTCGGTTCGACCTTTGCCAGTTCATCCGCAAAACGGCGCGCCGTCTGACCGCGCAGCCGGGTCATTGAACCCCAGGGCCACTCGCGCGCCGGCCAGGAAGCGTCGGTAAAAAGCCGGATGTCATGGCCGGATTCAGTCAACCCGCGAGCAAGGCGCTTCAAGTAAGCTTCGGCGCCGCCTGTCTCGGAATGACCGCGACGGACCAGGCCAATCGTTAGGCGCGGAGTATTCGCGGGCGGCGACACAGGGGACTTCTACCTTTACTTGTGCGTATTCCCAACAATAATGACAGGGCCATGGTGGGTGAAACTCTACATGCCCCGCCACGCGAAATCCCCATGAGAAGTGCATCGCGCACTTTGCCGAAGCATCTGCTCTACTCGATTTTTGCGCGGATTGGAGGCTCGGGATTGGATACGGACGCTTTTGAGACCCTGCGGGCGTCCGTGCGCGGGGGATTTCTCGGCAAAGCGGTCGCGTACGACAATCGTCAAACCGAGATTCCCGCCGCAAAGATCAATTCGCTTCGCTGGCACCCGGTGCGACTCCTCTCTTTTCTCGATAGTCCCTATTACTATGGCGCGAAAAAGAGATATCTCGACTGGATCACGTCCCGCCATCTCGCCACGGGACGCTACGATCTGTTTCACAGCTGGTCGGGCGATTGTTTGCTTTCCCTGCGCGAGGCGCACAAACGCCGAATTCCATCGATCGTAGAAATCCCGACCTGGCATCGCGATCGCGGCAAGTCCCGATCTGAAATCGTGGAACCGCCGGCACAGCCGGCCTTACCCTGGCGCAAACGATGGAAGGAGAGCCTCTTGCTCGAGCGCGATCGATTTATCGAGGAATACAATCTGGCGGACCTGATTCTCGTCCTCTCGCAAAAGGCGGCGGAGACCTTTCGCGTCCAGGGTTTTTCGGAAGAGAAACTGTTTTACCTGCCGCGCGGGGTTGATGTCGATCGCTTCACCCCGGGCACGCGGCCACCGCATTTTCGCGCCGTCTTTTCCGGGGCGCTGATCGAACGGAAAGGGGTGCACCACCTGCTCGAGGCCTGGCAACGACTTAAACTGAAAGATGCCGAACTTTGGCTCGTCGGTGCGGTGCATAATGAGATGAAGCCTTATCTCGAAAAGTTTGCGCACGAGAGCATCAAGGTGATTGGGTTCGCCCGTGAACCGGAAAAGTATTTGCGGCAATCGACGGTGCATGTTTTCCCGTCGCAATGCGAAGGCAGCGCAAAAGTGACCTACGAGGCGGCGGCCTGCGGATTGCCTCAAATCACGACTCGCGAAGCCGGCGACGTGGTGGAAGACGACGTCCAGGGCATTATCGTTCCGCCGGCCGATGTCGATGCACTCGCGGCGGCGATCCAGCGACTCTACGATCATCCGGAAATAGTGGAGCGGATGAGTTTGGCCGCGCGGGAGCGAGTGGTGGAAAACTTCACCTGGGACCATTTCCGAGCGCGCTTGCTCGACGCTTATGAGCTGGCGATGAAGAGTGGAATGACGAATTCCTAATGACGAATGACGAAGCAATGACGAAGCACAAAGGCCGAATGAATCCGCCGCTCTCTCGTCATTCGATCCGCCTTAGGCGGATGGGAATTGATTCGTCATTCGGAATTCGTCATTCGTCATTTCCCGTTTGAAGCGCAGCGCTAGGTGTTGCACGTCCTCCTCATCCAGCTCAAACGGATCGGCGACCTTGTCCTGACAGTGCCGGCGATCGCCGCCGTGCGAAAGAATTTCCCCGCAGCGAAAATCTCGCTCGTGGTGGCGCACGGCTCGCGTGAGTTGCTGCCGGCAATTCCGGGAGTGGATCAGACTCTTGTCGCGCGCGGGCGAATCTCCGACGCGATTCCATGGTTCGCGGTCGCCAGGGCCCGGTTCGATTATTGCCTCGATTTTTCGCGGACCGATCGCTCAGCTTTTCTGACCCTGCTCTCGGGGGCGCGGAAACGGATCACCTATGACACCATCCGCCGCGAGCCGCTGCGGCAACTGAGTTACACCGAATTCGTGCCCTCGAAGGTCCGACTTGTGCACACGGTCGATCACCACCTGGCCTTGCTCGCTCCGCTCGGCGTGCATGACGCCGCGACGGAAATTCGAGCTCGTCCTTCCCCAGGCCGCCAAGGACCGCGCCGCCACCGTCATCCTTGAGCACGATTTGGCCGGCGACTTCGTCATCCTCCATCCAGGCTCAGCGCGAAGCGAGAAATTCTGGATGGCGTCGCGCTGGGCGGAAGTGGCGAATCAGGAAGGCATCCGTTTCGTGCTCACCGGTGGCAAGTCACGGATGGAACAAGACCACATCGCGCGCATCAAATCGCACCTTCAGCGCCCGGTGCTGGATTTGTCCGGGCAACTGGATCTGCTCACACTCGCTGCGCTCATCGCGCGGGCGCGGCTGCTCGTGACGATCGACTCCGCGCCGATGCACCTGGCGGCGGCGCTCGGCACTCCGCAGGTTGCTCTATTCGGGCCAACTAATCCGTACCACTGGCGCCCGCGCACGAGTCCCACGCTCGTCCTGCGTGCTGGACAAGTGAATCCATTGGCTCATTTTGTCCCACAACAGGGGCCCGGCGTGATGAAGGAAATCTCGACGAAACAGGTGATCGATGCTATACGGAGGCTGCTGTCGAGTCCGACAGCTCCGGTCGCATGAGCGAGAGCCAGAACCCAAAACGAAAGCCATCTTTCTGGACCACCATCCGTGTTGGGTGGCGGCCTTACCGCCGCCTCTATGCCTATGTGGGGCCTTACAAGGTTCGATTTGCGATGGGACTCGGGTTCGGATTCCTCTTCGGTGTTGTTAACGGAATGCTCCCGCTGGTCATGGCGAAGGTCGCGAGCGTTGTCTTCAAGGGTCACGGTCCCGTGGCTCCCGTCGCCATGGTGCAACATCCGGAACTGATGAATGCCGGCCCGAAAATCAATTCTCTCATTCTACTCTGCCTGGCCATCCCAATCGTCATGATGGCGCGCAGCCTGTGCGCCTACGCCAGCGCTTATTACACGAGCTGGGTGAGCAATAAAGTGCTGACCGACATCCGCACCGAGCTCTTCGGCAAGATGTTGAGCCACTCGATGGATTTCTTTAACAAGGCGCGTTCCGGAATCCTGGTGTCGCGCATTACGAACGACACTCACATGATGCAGACCGCCCTCTCGAGCGTCAGTGCCGACTTGTTCAAACAGCCGGTCGCCATCCTGAGCGTCGTTAGCGTCCTGCTCTACATGGACTGGAAATTTACAATCGTCGCGCTCGTCCTGTTCCCGAGCTGTCTCGTGCCGCTGCGTTTGTACGGCAAGCGCGCCCGCAAAGCCGTCAAGGGCGAACAAGAAGAAATCGGCCAGATGGTCGTGACAATGCAGGAGACCTTTGCCGGCATCCGCGTCGTCAAATCATTTGCGCGCGAAGACCATCAGGAAAAGTCATTCCGGCGCAGTAACCGGATTCAATTCGACAACGCGATGCGCATCATTCGCTCGATGGAGGCGGTCGGCCCGCTCGTCGAAACCATCGCGGCGATCGGCGTCGGACTCGCCCTTCTCTACGTTTATCTCGATAACCTCCCGGCCGCAAAATTCATCGCGCTGATCGGCGGAATTTCCCTTCTCTACGACCCAATCAAGTCGCTCAGCAAGATCCACATCATCATGCAGCGGTCCATTCAGGCGACGGTGGAAATTTTCCGCATCCTGGATTCCGAGCCAACCGTGAAGGACCGGCCTGACGCTGTCGCGCTCACACACTCGCAAGGCGCGCTCGAGCTCGATCACGTCACTTTCCGCTACGCCGGTGGAGTGGCCGACGCGCTCAAGGACTTCAGCCTCAAGATTCTTCCCGGCAAGAGCTACGCCCTCGTCGGCGCGAGTGGCGCCGGTAAGAGCACCATCCTGTCTCTCGTCCTGCGTCTTTACGATCCCACCAGCGGCGTCATTCGAATTGATGGACGCGATCTGCGCTCGCTCACGCAGAAATCGTTGCGGGAACAGATCGGTCTCGTTTCGCAGGAAACTTTTCTTTTTCACGATACGATTTTCAAAAACATCCAGTTCGGCCGCCTTGATGCGACCAAGGAGGAAATCTACGCCGCCGCCCAGACCGCCTACGCGCACGATTTCATCATGGCCCAGCCACAGGGCTACGAAACGGTCATCGGCGACAAAGGCTGCCTCCTTTCCGGCGGCCAACAGCAGCGTCTCGCGATTGCCCGCGCGCTTCTCAAGAACGCGCCGATCCTGCTCCTCGATGAAGCGACCTCCGCGCTTGATTCCGAATCGGAACAGCAGATTCAACTCGCTCTCGAACGTCTCGCCAAGGGCCGAACCGTCATCGCGATCGCGCATCGCCTCTCCACGATCCTTTCCGCCGACCAGATCATAGTCATGGAGAAAGGCCGCATCAAAGAAGTCGGCACCCATGCAGAGCTGCTCGAAGAATCCGGCTATTATCGCCGGCTCTACGATCTCCAATTCAACCGCAATCCAGAAGAGCCCGGCGCGGAAGTAGAAGTGCTGGCCGAGGCAACGATCTAGAGCGGTTTCAAAAAACTCGTAGCCGGCACATAGTAGTTGCCCAACCGCCGCAACACCGGCGCAGTGGTAGGGCGAGACTCCGTCGAGCCGGGGGTGAACGGTGTTTAGTCAAATCGACCCTTCCCTCCGGCTCGACGGAGTCTCGCCCTACCAGCCAAGCACCCGGCTAGGTTATTTCTTAACGAGCGCTAGAGCGCGATCGTTGGCGGCTCACCGGGCAGGGTCCAACACTAGTCGTGGAACTGCGGTCCGCGGGCTGGAGCGCATTGAATTGAATCGGTCAATTCGACGCTTTCAACGATTGGCTGCAACTCGCGCCGTCCGCTACAACCTGTTCTGGTCTCTGCGCATCGGCCGCGCCACCGGCTGGTCGCCAGGCGTGCTCCCGCCAAAAAACCTGCAGGCCAGAGGTGCTGCCTCGGAAGATATTGCGCTCCGCTTTTCTGACATTTGCCACGCTCTTCGGGAACATCGTGCGTGGAAGATCACAGATACCATCGCCCGTGTACTGCCAAAGGTGCCAATACTCCCAGGGCGCTGTGTTGCGCGGTTCCTTATGATAGTTTGCGATCCAGAGCCAGCAATTGGCGAGGGTTTGTCTTTGCGACGAACTTACCCCGCGGCCGTTCAGCACGGCACGGAGTCGATTCTCACTGCCATAAACACCGGGATACTTCCCGGTCCGCTGCCGAATCCGCTCCACAAACGTGACGGCTTGATCGACTCGCATCGTGCCGCCCGGATAGTGACCGTTCTTCTCAAAATCGAGCACCAGCAATACTCCGTCCGGGCGCATGTTTTGGCCGTGCCACTCTGAGGCCACCATGTCCAGAAAATGGTCGGCTTGCCGAACGGGATCAGTGGCATCGCCAAAGTGGTACGCGCCCCAGAGCAAACCCGCGCGCGTGGCAGCGTCTTGCCGGCCACCGTAATAGGCGTCACGATCGAAACGCGGATAAGTGGCCTCGTGAATTACCCCGACGATGCCTTCGCTCTTCATCTGCTCGAAGTCCACCCGCATCAAATCGTAGTGCGACAAATTGACGACGCTGTTCGAGGCAAACGCGCAAACTTGGAAAACCTGGAAAACCAAGCAGATACGAAGGACAGACGCTTTCATCGGACGAACCATACCGAGGCACCACCGAAGCTGAGCGGAAATGGTGCCACATTCGAGATGAGGATTCAATAAAACTTCATTACCGAGACTGAAATCGCGCTACAATTATTGCAAAATTCTGTCCTTTGGGAACCGACTGGAGGGACGACCTCCGTGTCGTCCGTGTTTATTTAGAACGACGAGGGAATCCACATCACCCTCTCTCGCGGCCCTGCGCGAAGGTTGGACGCGAGGGATCCAGAATCGCCCACGGCAGTCGATCCTCCGTCCAAATCGCAACTGCCGGCGAATAGGACTCTGGATGATCCAGCGACGCGATCGTGACATCGATTGATTCAGAGTTTTCGTCCTCCTGAAAGAAGAGTGGCGTCCCGCAACAAGCGGCAAACGAGCGCAGTCGTCCGGCGTGGTTCACCTTCCGCAGCTCCCCCGAGAGAAGCTTGATGTCGTTTCTGGCCACCGCGCCCCAGGTTACAAAAGGCGCCGCGCTCGCACGCCGGCAGTCGATGCAGTGACAATCGTTCAAGTGCGTCGGCGCTATCTGCAACCGATAACGAACACCGCCGCAAAGACAACCGCCCTCGATTGGTGCATTCATTTCATCAGAAGATCAGCTGGCTGCTGGCGAGGGTTACGAGCTAGGTCGTTTGTTCGCTCGATGAAGGTTCCTTGCGCTTGAACAGTTTGCGAAGCCATGCGGCGATAGCAGCAACCCCGATGATGATGAACTTTTTCGCTGCGAGGAGCCCGATCCAGAGGCCCTTGAACAATCCCAGTTTCGCCGCGACACCGCCGGCGACGAGTGTCGCGAGCCCATAGGTGGCAACCTTGTCAGCCTTGGGGTTGAAGTCACCGTAGCGATGTCCGGGGTTAAACTCGATCGCAGAGAGAATCCCGGGCGTAGCTTGCTCAATCACGGGGAGCTGCGCCATCGTCGCAACTGCGCTCAGCACCAGCACTCCGCCGCGGCCGAGCATTCGAATATCGTAGTTGAGGGTGTTTTCTGTGCTCTGGCCGAATTTGAGTTCTTTGGCCCAATAAAGTTTGTGGGTCGGCTGATCGTAATGCGGCACCTTCGCCCAGCCAACGAGATGGATCGGCGGATAACCAGCCTCCTCTCGTTTTGCATTGGCTGATTCCGCGCCTTTCTGCATTTCCGTTAGCAGCTCGCTGTAGTTAATCTTCTCGGCATCGGCGTCCTTAACATAGCCATCGCCCTCGTAGGTAATGATGACGGCCCAACCGTCCTCACTAAGCGGGCCGGCGGCGGCGGGCATGAGCATTCCGATCGGGTTGGGTTCCGGTGGATTGCCCCAAAGCTTGACCAGCACTGTGTTCGAGTCGGCGCCATCGAGGAAGTGAAAGCCCGCCGGCACATGCAGGGTGGCAAGGCCGTCCTGGAGGACGATGTTGCCCTCTTGAGGGCGCAGGCTGGCGACGAGCGCCTCGGCTTGGTCGCGTGTGATTTTCGGTTGATCAGCACTCACGCTCGTCGAGGTGGCGAGGCAAAGAGTAGAGACGAGAAGAAGTCTAACGAGCACCGCAGATATGCACTGCCGGACGCTCGCCTTTGAATTCACTTGTTTCTTTCTCATAGGACTATGGTTGTTCGTCAGGCGAGGATGATTTCTCTCCATCTCTTCCAAAAGAAAAAAGCGCCTGGAATTGCAAAAAAAGAGGCCGCGCAGAAAAGAATACATTACAGGATTGAATTAGAAGTCAGAGAACCAAATCCTGTAGATCCGGTTAATCCTTCTAATTCATGCGTTCGCCAGCCGCTGCCCGGATGAGGAAAGCGGCCAAGCCTACGAAACTCGGCCGCGCTGTACTTTTCGATCTAGGCAGGATGAAGTTGAAGCTCCGCCGGCGGCTCCGGTAGCTGCACCCAACTGCGGCAACCGCCGTAGGCTTTCGCATCGGGGAATCGCCAGACTGGATCGAGCCGGAAGACGCGCACGAAGGCGACGTGCACTCCCGGCGCATCATCGTAATCAAAGCGCTCGCGCACCACGCTTTCCTTCAGAATGTGAAGCGGCTTCAGCGCCCGCACGTCTTCCCAGTCAGTCAGGACGCGCGCTTCCTCCACTTTCACGAAATAACGAATCTCAACTTCGTCAGACAACGGTTCCGGCAGGCTGACACCCGGGAAACGGACGCGCTCCAGTTGTTCGTGGAAAAAAGTCGGGAAGAGAAAAAACTCCCGATGTTGAAAGGCGAACCCCTTGCGCCCTTCCGCGATCCCGCCTTTGCGCAGGATAATGCTCTGCCGACCTTGCCCCAGTGCCTCGCAGACAAGCGCCCATTCCTTGAAACCGATGCTTTGCATTTCGCGGCTCGCAAATTACGCTCCCCGCGGATGCCCTTCAAGATCGACCTCCACACGCATTCGTTCTTTTCCGGCGACGGCGTCTCCAGCCCGGAGGAGAACATCGCCGCGGCGAAAGCGAAGGGACTCGACGGTTTCGCCCTGACCGACCATAACACGAACGACGGCGTGACCTACCTGCTCGAGAAGGGACTGATGCGCGAGGACGGAATGCCGGTGGATAATTTCCTCATTATTCCCGGGGTCGAAGTCACGACCGCGGAGGGCCATTTGCTCTCAATCGGCGCTTCCCTCCCCTATCTCAAAGGGCGACCGGCACTGGACGTATGCAATCTCATTCACGAACGCGGCGGACTCGCCATTCCGCCTCATCCGTATGATTTGTTTCGCGCCGGAATTCGTTTCTCGACTCTCGAGAAGCTGCCGATCGACGCGCTCGAGGTCTTCAACGCCGCCACCACTCTGCGCCGCTACAACCGCTATGCCTTTAAGTACGCGCAGGTTCGTGAATTGCCGATGACGGCGGCGAGCGACGCGCACCATCACGCTGCGATCGGGACGGCCTACACAATTCTGAACACGGACGACCTTTCCGTCCGTGGCATCCTCGCCCAGATCGTGAAGAGCAATGAGTTGAACCAGGAATACCTCACGCCGAAAGACAGCGTGCGTAAGACTTGGAACAACTGGATGCGCCTGCGGCGACGCAAGACGCACGCGGCCAAGGCGGCGTCCAATCAAATCGGCAATGGCGCGCCCTAGAATGGGAGGGGCCTTTGTGCCCCGAGGATTGACGTGCACGCCGCCCATCGCCGCACAAAGGCGGCTCCCACATTAAACTTTCCGCCGTTAGCTATCGCTTCAGCAACTTGCGCAATTCCGCCACCGACGTGACGGGCGCTTTGCAGGAAAAATTCTCGCAGACATAGGCGGCCGCTTTCCCGTCGATCGGCTTCATCTCCTTCACTTCCTCCAGTTTACTGGCGAGAAAGCTTTGACCCGCGCCGCCATCGGCCAGGAGCACGATCGTATTCGGCAGGTAATGTCGATGCACCTCTTCGAGCAGCTCGCGCGTATCCGTCGCGTCGGGTTGTCCGGCGATGATGATCTGTTTTGGTTTCGTTAGGCTAAAATCGAGCGCCACCAGCATCTGCGGGAGTGCACTCGGGAAATGGTGCAATGCCGCGGAAAAGGCTTCGATTGTTTTCTGGCCGCGCCCGCGCCACTCCTTCGCGTCGCGGATCTGCCCGAGTCGAAGCAAATTGCGCGCGGCGATCGAGCTCGCAGCGGGCTCGGCATTGTCGTTGTCCTCTTTCATCCGGAGGACAATGTTTGGGTCGTTGCCTGTGCTCGTGAAGTAACCGCCGTTCTGGCCATCCCAAAAGAGCCGATCCTGCGTGCTCTGCAATTGCTCCGCGAGCTCTAGCCACTGGCTGTCAAAAGAAGCTTCGTAGAGATCAAGCAAACCCTGGATATAGAAAGCGTAGTCCTCCGCGAAGCCGGGGATATCCGCCGGACCGCCCCGATAGCTCCGACGCAACGTGCGGGCCTTGGCGTCGTAGAGTTTTTCCCTAACGAACTCCGCCCCGCGCGTCGCCGCCTCGAGGTAGGCAGGATCGCCCAACACCTGGGCGGCACGGGCAAAAGTCGAAATCATCAGCCCATTCCACGCCGTGATGATCTTGTCATCGAGATGCGGCCGCGGCCTTTTCGCTCGCAGCTCGAGCAGGCTAGCGCGGCGGTAACGCATCGATTCGTCGACATCGAGTTCGCTTTTCCCAAAATGCTTCGCCGTCTCGGCAAAACTTTGCCGCTCGTAAAGAATATTCTTGCCCTGAAACTCACCTTGCGGATCGCTTCCGGCTGGCGCGTTGCCATCTGCTTCTATCCCGTAGAGGTAATCAAATAATTCGGCGTATTCCCCGAGGGCTTCGTCGATTTCCTGTTTCGTCCAAACGTAAAACGCGCCTTCCGCTTTCTCCCTCGCATTGGCGGTCGGAAGGCTGTCTGCATCTTCAGCCGAGTAAAAGCCGCCGGCTGAATCAGTCAGGTCGCGCCGCACGTAGTCAAGCGTGTCGCGAGCGATCGCTTCGTACTGCAAGTCGCCCGTGATCTGGTAGGCGTCGAGATAGGCGCTCGCCAACTGCGCCTGGTCGTAGAGCATTTTCTCGAAATGCGGCACCCGCCATGCGGCATCGACCGAGTAGCGATGGAATCCTCCGCCCAGTTGATCGTGCATTCCGCCCGCCGCCATTTTGCGCAGAGTGAGCAGGGCCATGCCGAGCGCAGCGTCGCCCGCTTCCGAATCGGGCGCGGAACGATTGTAAACATGGACAAGAAAATTGAGCGTGACCGGGCGGGGAAATTTCGGAGCGCCGCCGAAGCCACCTTCCCGCGAATCGTAGCCGCGCGCGATTTGTTGATAGGCGGTATCGATTAGCTTTGCGTCGACTTTCCCGGTCCCTTCCGGCGCCTGGTTAGCGGAACGGCCCAGAGCGGTGATAATTTGGTTGCCGCTCTCTGTAATTTTGTTTCGATCCTTTTCCCACGCATCCGAGATGCGGAGCAGCACTTTTTTGAAACTGGGCTGCCCGTAGCGATCTTCCGGCGGAAAATATGTCCCGCCGACGAACGGCTTAAGGCCCGGCGTGAGCCAGACGTTGAGCGGCCAGCCGCCACCGCCGGTCGTCGCCTGGACAAAGGTCATATAGACCCGATCGACATCCGGCCGTTCTTCACGATCGACTTTGATATTGACGAAACGCGAGTTCATCAATTTCGCGATGTCTTCGTCCTCGAACGATTCTCTCTCCATTACGTGGCACCAATGGCAGGTCGAATAACCGATCGAGAGGAAAATTGGCTTCTTCTCCCGGCGCGCCTTTTCAAACGCCTCCTCGCCCCATGGATACCAGTCGACGGGGTTATGCGCGTGCTGCAGGAGATAAGGTGATTTCTCCTGGCTAAGCCGGTTGGTATGCTCGACGTGCGCCGGCGGCTTAACGGCAGGTGGAGTCGGTGTCACAGCGCAACTTACAGACAAACTGCCGCGATGCGAAAGCGCAAGCTGAGTGCTGGAGGGACGGGCTCTGTCCCGTCCTGGGCGCAAACTTGGACGACACCCGGCAGGTCGTCCCTCCAGCAATGCTGCAGCTCACATCAGCCCGATCTTCGGCGCAGTTTCCGGCGACCAAGGATTTTCCCGATGATCAGAAGCGAGAATTGCGTCCACCTGTCGTTGCAAAAGCCGGAGAAAATCTTCGATATCAAAGCGATGCCGCATCGGCCGGAACGGCTTGAGATTTTTTTCGGCGAGCCGAAAGAGCCGCACCGCCGGATACATCCGCCGCCCGTCCTTCGGATGGGTCGGGCGGGCATGTTGTTTCTGCAAATGCACGAATCCGCCGGCTGCCTGGATCAACCCTTTGAAATAATCCGCATCCTCCGATTTCGTCTGCAACCAGAGGTGCTCGAGGACGTCGTGAGCCTCGTAATATCGCTGCTCATTCCAGCAGAGAAAGAAACCGACGTAGCACGGATCCCGGGCAATTTCGCCCGACGCGCCCTCCGTCGGCGCGCCGCTCAGCTCTTCCACCAGTCGGGAAATCCTTTGGCCTTTGTTCACGAAGCGCTTAATCTCGTTTCGGCAGAGATGACCGGCAACCGAGCACGCATTGTTTTTCCACGGAGGGCCGATGTGATCACGGCCACGGGTGACGGATGACGGCGGTCGGGCTCACGCTCCTTCTTTGCGCGATTGCCTTCCTGATCTCCTGCTCGGCACTGTTTTCCGGACTCGAGACGGCGCTCTTCGCGCTTAAAACCCACCAGATCCAGCGCCTCGAGAAACAATATCCCTCGCTCGCGGACTTCCTGCGCACCTTTCGGGATAATCCGCGGCGCGTCCTCAATGTTCTCCTCCTCGGTGACACCCTCGTCAACGTTCCGCTGATCATTCTTTGCCTGGTTTTTATTTGGGAAGGTTCGGTCATCACCCACATGCCGGCGTGGCTCGCGACGCTTGCGATTTTTGCCCTCGTCGTCGTGCTTTGCGAACTGATTCCCAAACTGCTCGCGATCTCGACCGCTTACCGAATCTCCGCGGTCGGCGTCTTCACACTCAAGGCGATGATGCCGTTACTCGATCGGGTCGGCCAGGTGCTGGAGAACGCCAGCAGCATGGTGATCGATCTGCTCACGCCGGAAAAATTGCGAGTCCGGCCCCGCATCAGCGACGAGGAACTCGAGACCCTGGTCGAAATGGGCGAGGCCGAGGGGACGCTCCAGGAAGCGGAGGGTGAGATGATTCAGGAAATCATCAAACTCGGCGACAAAACGGCGAAGGATTGCATGACGCCGCGGGTCGATACCTGTGCGATCCCGGACGATTTGCCTAACGAGGAAGCGATCGCCCGCTTCCGGCAATGGCGTTACCGCCGCGTACCGGTTTACGCCGACACGCCCGATCAGATCCTTGGGATCGTCGATGTGAAGCAGTTTCTCCTCGATCCGTCGCCTCATTACACCGAGACGCTAAACGTGCCCTCGTATGTTCCGGAGACGATGCGAGCGATGGATTTGTTGCGCCGCTTTCTTTCCGCACCGCAAGGCCTCGCGATCGTGGTCGATGAGTTCGGCGGGACGGAGGGAATCATCACGCTGGCTGACATTGTCGAGGAAATCATCAGCGACGCTGCGCCGCTCGGCGATGCCGACCTTTACATTGAACCTCTCGACGACGGGCGCTTCATCGTCAGTGGTAATGCGAGGCTCGATGATCTTACCGAGCATCTTGGCTTTGAGCTGATGGCCGACGGCATTGACACCATCGGCGGTTACGTTTTCAACCAACTCGGTTATTTGCCGACCGCGGGCGCGACCCTGGAAATACCCCGGCTTTCGATCACGGTGCGCCGGGTGAGCCATCAACGGATCGAAGAAATGCTCCTCGAAAAAACCGGTGCCGGAGCGGAAGAGGATTCGTCTGACGAATTAGACTCCGAGCGCATGATGGGCTGGCCCGTTATTATTCTCTGCTGGGTGGTGTCGTTCGTCTTCGCCGGCATCGAGGCGGGATTGCTTTCGCTCGATCAAGTCCGGCTCCGGCATCAAGTGAAGCTGCGCAATCGCGCCGCCATCGCGCTCGACCGTCTGCTCAAGAAACCGCAACGGCTGCTCGCCACCGTTTTGTTGGTGACGAATTTTTCCGACATCGCGGGACTGCTCTTGCTCACTCGCAGGCTTGTGACGTCGTTTGGGAGTTCCGGTTTTTTACTCGCCCTCCTCGTTGCTGCGCCAATTTATCTTTTTCTGCTCGGCGTCCTGCCGAAGTCGCTCTTTCGTCGCTTTCCTTATCGCGCGCTCGCCGCCTTCGCCGGCCTGCTCGTCTTCACCTCGCGCCTCCTCTGGCCCGTCCTGGAGCTCGGCTCGCAAATCGGCCACCTCCTTTTCCGCCACGACAAAGCGACCCCCCGCCTCTTCGCGGCGCGCGAAGATTTGAAACAACTCACTTTCGAGAGCGAACGCCAGGGCGCGCTCACCCCGGCAGAGCGAGCCATGATCCACAACGTGGTCGATTTCCGCACCGTCAGGGTCGCTGATGTCATGATGCCGCTGTCGCGAATCATCGCTGTCACCCCGCAAACGACAATTCCCGAGCTACTGCAAAAGACTGCGAAGACCGGAGTCAATCGCGTCCCGGTCATCACGGACAACGGCACCGCCGTTGGGCTCGTTAATGTGTTCGACATCCTCCTTGACCGGAATTCCGGCCAGGAGCTTCGGCATTATACCCGACGCATCGTTTCAGCGAGCGAGAGTGAATCCGCCTATCGCATCATCCGGCGACTTCGCGCCGCGCGGCTCAGCCTCGCCGCAGTCCTCGACGAACAACAGAAACTGACGGGTGTTGTCACGGTCGAAGACCTCATCAGGCGCCTCGTCCAAAGTGCGTGATGCAACCGCTTCCCATGTAGACGCCTCCCTCTGGGAGGCGCGAGAGAAACGACATTCCCGCAAGCAGCCACCCGCCGTCCCACGCTTCTCAGAGCGAAGCGTCTACAAAGAATCAGTAACTGCTCGGCGTCAGGAATTGAAAGGCGACGACCCTGCCATTTTGGAAAGAAACCGTTTTCACCGGATAACTGACCGTCGCAGCAAACGGATAGTAATACGGATCCCAGTATGGATAAGCGAAGGAGCCGTAGTAACGGAAGCGGCCATGCCGTCCGTAAAATCCGACTGGACCCGAGAACCCGTAGCCGTAGCCGCCATATCCGTAGCCATATCCATAGGGACCGTAAGCCGCAGTTGAGAGAGTATAGACCCAGGTCTCCGTCGTCGCACCGTGCACGATCCCGACCGCCTTTTGCTGCGGTTGGCCCCATGCGATGTAAACGGCTTCCTGCGACATCCCGCCCCTGATTCTGCCCTCGTTAACCAAAGCCTGATCCTCATGCGAGAGCTGGTCAAAGGCAGCGCGATGCGAGTCGATTCGTGATCCGATCGTGCTGCAGCCCGAAAGAACCAACGCGCCCGTTGCCATGCACACCCATAACGCTGACGCAAACATTTGACGTTTCATGCTTAAACCTAAACCCCCGCCCCTTACGGTCAAACCGTCGCGCTCTCGCGGAGATGTCTAAAAAAGTAACGAGATTGAAAGAATCCCCCGCCGAGCAGCCAGCCGCAATTCAGAACCCGGCGGAATTTTACGTCCCCGCGTCATCTTGATTCGCGAAACGCTTCGCCGTAGCCTCGAATCATGGAGGATAGCTTCGGACATCGCATTTCCTACTTGCGCGTCTCCATCACCGACCGTTGCAATGAGCGCTGCACTTATTGCATGCCGCAGGAATTACAGGAATGGCTCCCGCGGCACGACATCCTGACTTTCGAGGAAACGCTCCGGCTCATCCGGATCGCGAGCGAACTGGGAGTGACGAAGATTCGCCTGACCGGTGGCGAGCCGCTCACTCGGCGCGACGTTATCCAGCTTTTCCGCCAGCTCCCGCGCCTAACGAACCTGCGCGACATCGGTCTTTCGACCAATGGCACTCTCCTCACCCGCGAAGTCGAGCCGGGTCTGACGATGGCGGAGGCGGTCCGCGCCTGCGGCTTCAATTCCGTCAATATCTCGCTCGATACGCTCGACCGCGCGCCTATGCAGAAATCACCGGCCGCGACCTTTTGCCAGATGCGATCGCCGGGATCGACGCGGCCATCGCCGCCGGATTTCCGCAGATCAAGATCAACTGCGTCCTGATGCGCGGGCGCAACCAGGATGCTCTCGCGCCCCTGGTCGATTTCGCGGCAGAACGGAATCTTCTCCTCCGTTTCATTGAGTTGATGCCGGTGAGCACGACGGAGGTCCTGACCGAAACCAACTTCTTTCCAGTCGCGGAAGCAAAGCGCGCGATTGAAGAGAAATTTGGCGCCTTGATTCCGCAACCGGAGTTCCGGACGAACGGCCCGGCCAGTTACTACCAGCTCCCGGGACGCGCTCAGCGCATCGGCTTCATCGGCGCGATGACGAACCTGCATTTTTGCGAGAGCTGCAACAAACTCCGTCTCACCTGCGACGGAAAACTACGACCGTGCCTCGGCAGTTATCTCGAGTTCGATATCATGACGCCGCTGCGCGCCGGCGCGAGTGACGAAGAGTTGCGACAATTCTTCCTTGATGTCGTCGAGCGGAAGCCCGAGCAGCATGATTTCCGCACCACTTATCAGCCGGGACGCAAGATGGTCGCGATCGGCGGCTAGTACGACATGAAGGCAAATGTTGTAGCCGGGGGCGTTGACCCGGTAGAGGCGATTCAAGCAAATCCATGCCGCCGGGGTTACCGCGCCCGGCTACAAGGCGGATCGCCTTCACCTAACGAATGAAGCGATTGACCCATCTCGCGAGCGACGGCAGCGCGCAAATGGTCGATGTTTCGGCCAAACCGCTCAGCCATCGCGAAGCCGTCGCGACAGGCAAGATCGAATTGCAGCCAGCCACGCTGCATTGATCGCTTCAGACCGGATCGCGAAAGGAAACGTCTTTGCGACCGCCCGGATCGCCGGAATTCAGGCGGCGAAACAGACCGCCCTGCTGATTCCGCTTTGTCATACCCTGGGGCTAAGCCATGTGGAGATTGACCTAACGAGTGAAGCCGCCGGCGTCGCAGCCACCTGCACCGCGCGCACCACTGCCCAGACCGGTGTCGAAATGGAAGCTCTCACCGGCGTCTCGGTCGCGCTTCTTACCATCTATGACATGTGCAAAGCCGTCGACAAGACGATGCGGATCGGCGATGTGCACCTTGTCCGCAAAACGAAAAAGCAAGTCAGACAGGATTTGCAGGATTAACTGGATAGGAGGGACAACTGTCTTCGTCGTTCTCCTTTCCTAATCCTCGTAATCCTGTAAATCCTGTCTTAAATTATGCAGATCACCGTCGGCATCATTACCGTTTCCGATCGCGCCAGCCAGGGCGAATACGACGACCTCGGCGGACCCGCCTTGAAGGAAGCGGCCCTGAAAAACAATTGGAATGTCCTCTGCGAAGCAATCGTCCCGGATGAAATCGAGCAATTGCAGGCCACGATCCGCTCCTTCGCCGAGCAAGGCTGCGGACTCATCCTCACCACCGGTGGCACCGGCATCGCCGAACGCGATATTACTCCGGAAGCGATCCGTGGCCTGATGCGGGTCGAGCTCCCCGGCTTCGGCGAAGTGATGCGGGCTGAGTCGATGAAGATTACCCCGAACGCGATTCTCTCGCGCAACCTGGCCGCGGTCGTCGCCCGTTCGCTGGTCATTGCGCTCCCGGGTAAACCGAGCGGCGCGGTCGAATGTCTTGGCTTCGTCGCGGGGGCGATCCCTCACGGGGTGGCGCTGGCCCAGCGGGTCCCGACTTCGTGTTAGGTCATTTTTTTGAATCCAACACCGCCCTTCGCCGCATCTCAATGGAGCTCACATCATGAAAAAGATCAACCTCATCGCTGCGTCTTCATTCCTCGTTCTTCTTTCCACTGGTTGCGATTGGCGGGGTATTCGCGGCAATGGCCAGATTAAGACGGAATCACGGCCGGTGACTGCCTTCACCCGGGTGGACGCGGGAGGTTATTACAAGTTGGAATGGCATCCGGGTCCTCCTTCTTTCAGCCTGACGACCGACGAAAACCTGCTCTCACACATCCGGTCCGGCATGGAAGGCGACCTGCTTAAGATCGAAATGCACGACTCGGTCGCTCCCACTCATGGCATCAAGATCGTGATCACCAGTCCGTCGCTCGCCGGAGCGAGTTTCAGCGGCGCCCTGAACTTGAATGCGGCCCAATTGAGCGGCGCCACCTTCGCCTTGGAAACCGGCGGCGCGGCCAAGGTTACCCTGGCCGGCAAAGTAAATCGGCTTCTCGCCAGACCTGACCGGCGCGAGCAAGCTGCAGGCGGCCGATTTGTCTGCGGAGGATGTTGAATTATCCGTCACCGGCGCGGGCAAAGCAGACGTCACAGCCAGCAACTTGCTCCGGGCTGCGATCACCGGCGCGGGCAATGTCAGTTACGGCGGTCATCCGAAGTCGGTTGAAAGAAAAATCACCGGCGCAGGCAAGATCGAACCGCGCGACTAGCTGTAGACGCCGCCCTCGGGCGGCGTGGGTCTGCGTGTTGCCCTTACCGGCCGGGCGCGAGTAGTCTGTCGCGCTTCGCAGAGCGAAGCGTCTACAGCGTCATGAATTCCGAACCTGCCTTTCATCTTTTCGGTCAGGCGCATCTTGTCGTCATCTTCCTCACGATCTTTATCCCGCTCGGACTCGGGATTGCGGTGCGCGTCACGGCGTTCCTCGCGCATCGATCGCGCGGTCGCAATCTGTCTCGCGCTCCTCCTTGTCACGAACTACTTCGGCTACGCCTTTTACCTCTGGAGCCACGATCTCTTTGCCTGGCAACAGGCGCTTCCGTTTCAACTCTGCGACTGGGCGATGGTTACCGTCATTGTCGCACTGTTCACTGAGCGCCGCAGCTGGATCGAAGTCTCCTACTTCTGGGGAATCGGCGGCACCTTCCAGGCCATCCTTACTCCCAACCTGCAGGTCGGCTTTCCCGATATCCGTTTCATCAGCTTCTTCATCGGCCACTGCGGGATCGTCGCCGGCGTCATTTATCTGATGATCGCCCGCCGCTTCCGTCCAACCCTCGGATCGGTCTGGCGCACCCTCGCCTGGTCGCAGCTCTATCTTGTCGCAACACTCCTGGTCGACCACCTGACGGATGTGAACTACGGCTTTCTCCTCCACAAACCCCAGGCCGCCTCGATTCTCGACTATCTCTCTAATACCCGCTGGCTCTACATCGTGGAGTTAGAGGGCCTTGCATTACTCTTCTTCGCACTCCTCTACGCGCCCTTCGCCATCGGCAACTTGATAAAGTCAACCCGAACTGCCATTAGCCGCCGGCTGAACTATGTCGGCTTGGAGAAATAATGATCTGAGCGAGAGGAGTGCGACGGCGGTGGAGTGTTCCCCTGAAACGGTTCCGGTCGGCGCCGCTGACTCCAGGCACGCCGTGCGGCTCTTCACCGGCTTGCCCATCCGTATATTGCCAGAGGGTGTAGTCGGGACCACGTATTCGTGGGTATGCCAATCGGACTTGAAGCGTAACGCCCGTACCAAAGCGGACAGTTTTTTTAAGATCGATTCCTCGCGCCCGCTACCCAAAGCCTCGCGGATTAAACTGCCGCCGTAGATCACCGGATAGCGTCTGTTTGTTGCTACTGTCCCATAACTTTG
>CAVYVJ010000036.1:0-32029 GCA_963771865.1 uncultured Verrucomicrobiae bacterium | reverse complement strand
TTTGTTGCAGAACACGTCATTGGCAACCGCGCGGAAGCCTGCTACGTCGGCTTCACTTCCGGCGCTTTTTCCGGGACGCCGGCGGCGCGGCGGCGCTCGCGCAGCCATTCGTAAAACACGACTTCGCCCTTGTTCGTCAGTTCGCGGTTTTCGAGAAAGACGCGGGCTTTTTCGAATTGCGCGGGATCGATCGTCTCGCGTTTTTCCAGTACGACGAGCAACCCACCAGTGGGGGTGCTGACATAATCGCTCACGCTCCCGGGGCTCAAGCTGCTCGCGGTCGATTTGATATACGGCATGTCGGGGCTTTCGTCCTTTTTCTCCGGCTTGGCCGGGGTGTTTCGCCGGGCGGAGTATCGACCAAGGCAAAGGCCGGAATCTTCTCCACTTTTACTCCCGCTTTGGTGGCGGCTTCCTCCAACGACTTTCCAGCCTTGAGCTCGTCACCCAGCTGATGTCCGACTTCGGTGGCCTTCATCGCGACCATTTGTTGCACGGCTTGTTTCTTCAGCGCCTCGACAATCTTCGGTCGCGCTTCCTCGAGGGTGAGGGGACGGGCTGGCTCGATCTTAACGAGATGGGCAAGATCAAAACCATCCGGAGTCTGAATCGCGTCGGTGTTCGGCGAATCCTTCGTCAGCGCGAAAGCCGCCGGCACCAATTGCCGCTCGCCGGCCAGCAGCGGATCGGGTGCTGCCTGAGTAAACTCGCCGGTTTCCTTCGCCGTGAGATGGAACTTCGTCACCAGTTGGTCGAAGTCTGTGTCCTTCGCCTGCAGACCTTCGGTAAACTCATTCGCCTGGTCCGCCAGTTTTTGCAGAACGTCGATTCGTTGTTTGCCAGTCAATTTCTTCTGCTCATCCGTCAGGCTGAACTGGACGAACTTTATCTTTCGTTTCTCCTCCGTCTGCAACTGGGCCTTATGGCTCTCGAAATATTTCGCGATCTGGTCGTCGGTCACCTGCGCGTCCTTGGCGAAATCGTCCGAGCGAAAGCGGACCACGCTTGTGTCCATTTTCGCATATGCTTCTTCATAGGAGCGCTTCATTTCGGACTCGGGCACGGTCACCCCGGCGCTTAGAATTTTTTTCAACTTCTCAAGCGCGATCTGGTCTGCCACCAGTTCCTCAATTTGCCCTTCGTTGAAACCCATCGGAGCGAGCGCGTTATCTGCGAATTCGGTGTAGCGCGGGAGATCAAACCCGTTTTTGCCCTGGAAAGGCACGAGTGCTCTAACCCCGTTGGCGATTTCGGTTGTGGTCGCTTTAAGCCCGAGCTCTTCCGCTTCGTGGCGCAAGACAAACAGATTCCAGGAAAAATTCTCGTAAGCTTCGTTCTCGCTCTGCGCACCGACGGTCAGGGCCTGGACGAGGTCGCGCATCCCAAGTTGGCTGCCCAGGCGGAGGAGGCGCATGTTCCGCTGAAGTTCGACCTGCGAGATGTTGCGATCGTAGATCTTTCCCACGACGCCATTCCCCATTTGGGCGAAATCGGTCTTATTCCAGTACCAGGAAAAGGAAATACAGACGAGGATCGTGATGAAGATCATCAGGATCTTGTGGTGCTTGCGCATTACTGTGATCATAAGATTTGGGCGGGGTTGAAGTGGCGGAATCTAGGGATTCGCTCCATCGCGGCAACTGATTTCTGCCCGGAGAGGACGACCTTCTGCACGTCCGGTTTGATTTTTGCGTTTAAGGCGGCGGTTCAATATCGCGGCTGGCTTGAATGAAGTGTTCGACTTCGGCGACGTAGGTTTTGAACGGATCGCCCATCACGAGAAAATCGTGGCTCTCGCAGGCGATGGAATCCCAATTGATCACGTATGGGCGTTTTTCCCTGCGAAAGGCGGTGACTGCATGAGCGCGGCCGCTCGCGCGCGTATCAGCCGGCGGGGTAAAGGTAGCGTCTTTCTGTCTGACGAGATTGTTCCATTCCCCGATGCGCTTCGCCGGTTGCAGCCCAAAGAAGAGGCCGCGGGCCGGGTCGATGTTGTGGTATTCGAGATCAAGACTTTGCAGCCACGGATCGTTCCAGGAAAGGTTCTCTTCCGCCATGAAGGATTCCAGCAGCCATTTCTTGCTGATCCAATCGACCCCGCCGATCAGCGCCTCAGGTTTGCGAGGCAAAGCATCGAGGGTGTAGCGCCAGCTCTCGAGCAGCCAATCGGTCTCCTCATCCATGCCGCCGAGATGTCGCTCGGCGAGCGCGTGCAGCCGCCATTGGACATCGAGCGCTCCGATCGTTTGGCCGTTTTCCAGTTCCACGATCCAGCGCAACGCCGGGTCGCGGGAAACCTCTCGCGTCGCCTGGACCGCGTCGAGGAGGGTGAGATCGTTAGGCAGAAGCCCGTTCTCGAGCAGGGTGAGAATGCAGGCTGTCGTCCCAATTTTAAGGGCGTTGGCGAAGGGGCTCATGTTCGAATCGCCGATGAGAAGGTGGAGGCGCCGATATCTCCGGTAATCCGCCAACGGCTCGTCGCGCGCATTGATGATCGCGCGGTTGAACTGCACCCATTGATAAATGTCGTTCACGATATGATCGGCCCGCTGGCTTAGCTGGAAATCGATCGCCTCTTCCGCCGCCGGCACTTCGAAATCGAAGGCGAGGGGGTTGGCCTGGCCGACCCGGCCCGCTCCGGTAAAAATCTGGCGGGTGGCGAGGAAGGCGAGGAGCGCGCCAAGCGCCGCGGGAGTGAACTGCGCCTCGCGCTTCATCAGATAATTTTCGTGACAACCAAAGGTGGCGCCGGTGTGGTGATCGATGTTGTTCTTAATGAACGAAACGCTCCCGGTCACGCCTAACGAGTCGAGAGCGGACTGAAGAAGCTGATCGCCCGCGAGATCGTAAGCGACGATGTCGCGCAGCTGCCGGCACTCCGGCGAGGCGTACTCGATATGGCCCATATCGAGATAAATCCGGCCGCCGTTGCGAAGAAAACCGCCGTTGCCGGGGGGCTCTTCGTAATCCCGGTAATGCAGGTCGATCGCGCCGACGTGCATTTTGCGAAAAAGATGATTCTTCGCCCGCACCGGCCAGGCGTCGCCGTTGCCGTGGGCCGCGTCGCTGCCCACGAGGCAGCCATATTCGGTCTCGATCCCTGCGATCCGATCCATCTCTTCCGAGCATCCGACACCGTTGGGCCGTGGACAAGCGACAAAGCGAGGCGCAGCTTGGGGGATGACAACGAAACCTTTTCCCGCGCGCAGCCCTGCCGAGAAGGTGGGTGGGCTGGTCTACTTTGGCCGGATGCTCGATAAGATCCGGGCCCACGCCAAAGGCGAGCTGCCCGAGGAATATATCGACAAGCTCGGAAGCGGCTTCGACGGAAGGTGCGTCCGCTTCCTCGGACTGAACTACGAAGATGTCGTGGCGCGCGTGAAAGAGGGCGGCTCGGACGAGGAGATTTGGCAATGGGCGTGGGAGCGCAGCCGCAAACCTACCGAAGAGGACATGGAAAACTGGAACGAGTTCCTGCGGAAGTGTGGCTGGAAGGACGCGCTCACTCCGACCCTCGAACGGCGCAAAAAAGAAAGCGGCCTGCAAGACCGCGACGATGTCGAAACGATGTTCCAATACATCGACGCCGACGAAGGGCGCATGTAAACGCTGTAGACGCGTCCCTCCGGGACGCGCGAGTCTGCGCTTTGGAATTCCGACTAAAGCGGTTTCAAAGACCGGCGCAGTGGTAGGGCGAGACTCCGTCGAGCTGGGGCTGAACGGTGTTTGGGTAAAATCGACCCCTTCCCTCCGGCTCGACGGAGTCTCGCCCCACCAGCCAAGCATCCGCCCTTCCTCTCACGCTTCTCCATCTTGTCATCCCGATCCGCCGCAGGACGGAGAGGGACCTCGCTATTGCAATCCGCGGTTTCTCGTTAGGCAAAGAGATTCATTGCAACTGCGAGGTTCCTTCGACGGACTCAGGACAGGCTCTTCTCCGCGCTTCGCCGGATCAAGATGACAGAGTTTGCTACCTCACCTGCTCGCCCACTTTGTTTGGCGGAGGCGGAGGTTTCTGCCGGTATTCGATCACGGCCCAAACCGCAACGACGACCAGCACGACGACGAGGGCGGCCACAATTCGCCGCGCCCGGGTCGGAACAGCGGCCTCACCGGCTGCCTGCGTCATCCGGTTATTCCGAAAGCGTGTCGATCCGCTCGGCGAGGCCGAAATCGAGATCGGTCAATCCGCCTTTGCTGTGAGTGGAAAGAACGAGCCGCACTTTGTTGAAGCGAATGTCGATGTCGGGGTGATGCTCTTCCTCCTCGGCCACTTCGGCGACGCTGTTGACGAAGTCGATCGCTTCGGAGAACTCGTCGAACTCAAAAGTTCGCTCGATGTGCTTTTTCTCCAGCTCCCATTCCGGGATCTTTTTCAGGCGATTTTTCAGCTCCTCCTTCTTGATTAGATCGGCCATAACGGCAACACGAGTAACATCCCGTTTTGCTTTTGCAACGGGGAATGCAAGCGGGTTTTTCGCCTCGTGCCGAGGGCCGGTTTTACCCGGTCAAAGCCCAAGGATCTTGCGCAGATTTTTCGCCGAATCGAAAACCTCGACCGCGCATTCCCGGGCCTGCCGCGAAAGAATTTCCCAATCGCCCAGAATGCGGCGCGCGGCCGCGGCTGCCTCCGTGACATTCCGGACAAAGAACATCCCACTCGCCGCCGGTAGATATTTTGCCGCCCCCGTATCCTCCGTAATCACTGGTCGCCCAAGGGCGAGAAAAGCAGCCGCGCGATCGCTCACCCAACCCGTCTGCCAGCTGACATCGACGCCTTTGATTGCGGTGAATTCAGCCGATGCCGACGCAAGATAACGTCGATATCTTGCCGGCGTTCGAGCCACCTGATGGGGCGTAGCCAGTTTCCAGCCCGAGTTCGGCGAGCCGCTTCCTTTCGGGGTCATCCCGATTGAAATTCATCGCCAGCTCCCACTTCGCTTCCGGCACGCGCGATGGGCAGACTCAGATACGGCGCGAAAGCCTTTTGTTTCGACAGATCGGGAAAGTCTCCGTCCACCTCCACACTCCCGCCCCAATACCATTGCCCGATGGTGGTGAACTTCAGCGGACGTGGGCGAGGGCGCGGACGCAGCAATTCGGTATCAGCAAGCGGATAGAAAGTGCGCCAGGGGAGGGGCGATTTTGGCATGCGACAATCCTGGCCATTGGCATTGAGCCCGATTGTCCAGAACTCGTGGTGATAACTCTGCCCCATCTCGAGCTTCGTCATCCAATAAAAGATCTCGCTTGGATCGAGATCGCAGAAAACGCGCCGCTCAAACTCCAGGAGCAGGGGCGGGTGAAGCGAGTTGGAGAGATTAAGCAAAACGTTAGGCGCAGCCAGCCGATCGCGAAGATCGCCTCGCGAGAGTCCGATGCAGCGCAGCGTCTGGAGATCATGCTCGTTGGCAAGCGCCTCCTGGTAGAGCAGGCAATAGCGTCCGGCCAAGCCATGGGCTCGGAGTTGTCTTTGAAAATTGGCGATGCAGGCGGCATCACGCACCGGATCCTTCGACGCCGGCAGGAGCTCGAGCCAGATGGCGTCCTGCTGTAACCGGCGCAATCCGAGCATCCATTGCAGCGGCACGGAGAAATTTCCTCCGCCCTCCCGATATTTCGCCGCAAAGCCGCAGCCCAGAAAAACCGTCACGCCTTATAATCGCACGGTGAACGCGAAAGAGCGCGTCGCGATGCAAGTTTAAGCTGGAGATTCAACTGGTAGTTTCAGCAACCTTGGAGAGGGCCAATTTTTGGATCGCCGCGTCAAGTTTGTTGAGGTCCACCGGTTTGACGAGGTGCTCGCAAAAACCGACCTCCCGACTCCTGCGAATATCATCCTCCATCCCGAAGCCGGTCAGCGCGATGCCAGCCAGGGAGTGCTCTGTGCCTAATCTCTCCATCAATTCAATCCCGGTCCCGTCGGGCAAACCGATGTCGCTGATGAGAAGATCAAACGAATCGTTGGCCGCGCATTGCAGTGCGGAGCTGATGCTGTCCGCCGACTGCACCTTGTAGCCGCGCCGCCGGAGGAGATTGGTCAGCGAGCGGTTCGTGTCTTCGTGGTCTTCCACCAGCAAAATCCGCATCGATTTTCGTGCGCCGCCGGGAAGCGAAACGCTTGTTGCGGTTGCGGGGCCCGTCCGTTCGGCGAGCGGAAAATAGGCGGTAAACGTGGCTCCCTGGCCCTGTCCGGCGCTTTCTGCGGTGATTTGGCCGCCGTGTGTTTCGACCAGCGCCTTGGTTATCGCCAGACCAAGGCCGAGTCCCCCCATTTTTGAGCGTTCGCCCTGCTCGAATGCATTGAAAACTTTTGGGAGCGCTTCCGCATCGATTCCGATGCCGGTATCGGTGATTCTTACGCGGAGCAGACCATCTTCTTCATCTGTCGTGCTGAGCGTAAGTTGGCCGGATTTCGGCGTAAACTTGACCGCGTTCTTGATCAGGTTCCAAAAAATCTGCTGCAAACGCGCCGGATCGGCCAGCAGGTTGACCTTGGATGCGCCAAGCTCCGTCTTGCACCCTCAGCTTCTTGTTCCTGATCTCGGACTGACAAATATCGAGCGCGTTACGCAAAAGGACATGGGCATCCACGTGCTCAAGGCTCAACTGCATCTTGCCCTTGCTAATTCGCGTTAGGTCGAGCAAATCGTCGATCAAGCGCGCCTCGAGCTCCACGTTGCGTCGAATCATTTGCAAAGATTCGCGCACCTCAGATGAAATATTTTCGTCGCTCTCGACCTCGAGGATGGAAGTTAGGACGGGCGTCAGCGGTGTCCGCAATTCGTGACTGAGCATGGCCAGGAAGCGGTCCTTGGCGTGATTCGCCCGTTCCGCTTCGCTCAGGGCCTTTTGGGCGGCCTTGTAAAGTTGCGCGTTTTCCAACGCAAGCGCGGCGCGCTGCCCCAGCTCTTCAGCCAGCGCCAGTTCATTTTCGCCGCATGGGCGGCCCGCTCCGAGGTTCATTAGAGTTATGACCCCGAGTATTCGGCCCCGGGCGGAGATCGGAACCGCAATCAAGGCGGACAGCCCGAGCTGTCGGATCGAATTTCGATCAGCTTCCGCCTCAAAAAGTGCGCTTAGAATTTTCTCGTCTATTTCACAGAAGATCGCTGACTTTCCGGTCTTGTATGTTTGCGCCCCGCCGCGCTGCGCCGCCCGAACCAAAAGACAATCCGCGTCACGGTCCGGGTTCTTGATCTTTTCCTTTTGAATCGCGCTGCGCCACCGCGACCTGCTGGAGTGCGCCATCTTCATCCGCGATCTCGATGACACAGAAATCAGCCAGTCGCGGCACAATCAAGAACGCCAGATTTTCGAACGTCTTTTCAAAATCGAGAGAGGCCGCGAGCACGTTGCTCGCTTCGGCGAGAAAACCGAGCCGCTCCTGGCGCGCTTCCGCTTCCGCGCGGGCCGCTTGTTCGCGAAAAAAAACCGCCCGCTCTTCCGCCTGACGTTTGATCTGTTCGGTCTTCTTATAAAGATCGACAAAAACGGCCAGCTTGGCGCGAAGAATCTCCGGCACCACCGGGGTCAGAATGTAGTCCACCGCGCCTAACGAATAGCCGCGCGAGACATGAGTGTGCAGTGTCATTCACCGCGCTGATGAAGATGATCGGAGTCGTCGCGGATCGTGGCCTTTGCCGGATGAGCGCGGCGGTTTCGAAGCCATCCATCCCTGGCATGTTCACATCGAGGAGGATGACGGCGAAATCCTGCTTCAGAAGGCAACGCAAAGCCTCGCGACCGGAAGTGGCACGAACAAGATTCTGGCCCAGTTCCTGCCAGGATCGTCTCGTGCGCGAGAAGCTTGTCGGGCCGATCGTCGACGATCAGGATATTGACCTTCCCGTCGGCAGTTGCGGCCCCGTTGCTCTGGATCGGAAGCGCCATTTAGCGATGAACCCAGTTGCGCAAGAGCGTGAGCAATCTTTCTGTCTCGACCGGCTTCGCGATATAATCGCTCGCACCCGCATCGATGCACTTTTCGCGATCGCCTTTCATTGCCTTGGCGGTCAGGGCGATGATCGGTAGCTGTTCGAACCCATACATTTTTCGGATTGCTCTGCATGGTTTGATAACCGTCCATTTCCGGAAGCATGATGTCCATCAGGACGAGATCCACGCCGTCGGTCTTCTGCAATGATTTCGATCGCTGCCTGCCCGGTTTCCGCGGAGATCACCTCCATCTTGTAGCGCTCGAGCATGCTGGTCATGGCAAAGATGTTTCGGATGTCGTCATCCACGATCAGGACTTTTTTTCCCGCCAGCACTGCGTCTGGATCATGCAGTTTGGTGAGGATAGTGCGTTTTTCCTCAGGCAACTTCGCAACCTCGCGGTGCAGCCAGAGCGCCGTCTGATCGAAGAGTCGCTCCGGGCTGCGCACATCCTTTACGATCACCATCTGCGCGAACCGATTGAGCTTCTTTTCTTCGTCCGCGGTCAAATCCTTCGCGGTGTAAACGATGATCGGCAGCTTCTTGTTTTCCGTGCGGATCTTCTCGATCAGGTCGAAGCCAGAGATGTCAGGCAACATCAGATCCAGCACGACGCAGTCGAATGATTGGCGGGCCACCGCTTCCAATGCTTGCTGGCCGGTGGCGACGTCGATGATATGCGCCGTTTCGTTTCCGATCAGTTCTCGAATGTTGTTTCGTTGCGTTTCGTCGTCCTCGACGAGCAGTAATTCCTTCGCGGAAGATTCCGCCATCTTCCGCACCCGCCGGAGAAGATTCTCAACCGCCGGCTGATCGATCGGCTTGGTAAGAAAATCGATCGCGCCGTACTTGAGCGCATTCTGCGGCTCTTCCGCCACCGAAATGATGAAGACCGGGAATGTGCCGGGTGGTCAGATCGGATTTCAGCCGCTCAAGCACCTTCCATCCGTCCATGTCGGGCAGGCTGATATCGAGAGAAATCGCGGTCGGCACGAACTCACGCGCGAGGGTCAACGCAGATTGACCACGAGATGTCACGATTACCTTGAATTGCTGCGCATGGGCCAAATCCAGGAACCACTGCGCGAAGTGGAGATCATCTTCAACGATCAGGATTGATTGTTCGCCTGGCAGAATAATGCCGCGATCATCCGGAATGGAAACCTCCGCCGGCGCGTCAGACCGGTCTCCGTCGCACGCAGGCTCATCTGCCGCGGAAGGAAGCGTTTCGATCAACGCCGGACCGGTTCGTTGCGGAATCGCTGGTGTGTAGGTCTCCGGTAGATAGAGAGTGAACCTGCTGCCGCTGGCCCTCCTCGCTCTCCAGCTTGATTTCGCCGCCGAGAAGCCCGGCAAGCTCACGACTAATCGCGAGCCCCAGTCCGGTGCCTCCATATTTCCTGCTCGTGCTCCCATCGGCCTGGTGGAACGCTTCAAAGATTGTTCCCTGCTTATCGCCTGGGATCCCGATGCCGCTATCGCTCACGGAAAATGCGAGGACGCCCGAAGCGCGATTCAATAGAGCGCGGTCCTCGCTCCATCCCTCTGTCACGCGCGCGACGTGCAGATTGACGTGTCCGCGTTCCGTAAACTTGAACGCATTCGACAACAGATTCTTCAGGATCTGATCGAGACGTTGCGCATCTGTCTCGATTGAGCGGGGCAGATCCGGATCAATTTCGATGTCGAATTTCAGGCCTTTGTCTTCGGCCATGTGACGGAAGGTTCGTTCGATCGCCTGGCGCATTTCATCGAAGCGCACTTCTCCGACGTCCACGCTGACGGTGCCGGATTCAATCTTCGAGAGATCGAGAATGTCGTTGATCAACTTGAGCAGGTCGCGGCCTGATCCATGGATCGTGCGAGCAAACTCGACTTGCTTGCCCGTTAGATTGCCCTCGGGATTCGAGGAGAGTTGGTCGGCCAGAATGAGCAGGCTGTTGAGGGGCGTGCGCAGCTCGTGCGACATGTTGGCGAGAAACTCCGACTTGTAGCGGGAGGCGATCGAGAGTTGTTGCGCCTTGCCCTCGAGCGCCTGGCGGGCCTGTTCCACTTCGCGATTCTTGCGCTCGACTTCCTCATTCTGCTCGAAGAGTTGGCGCGCTTTTTCTTCGAGTTCCTGGTTGGTCTGCTGCAACTCTTCCTGCCGGCTTTGCAACTCGGCCGCGAGCGATTGGGATTGCTTGAGCAGATCTTCCGTGCGCGTGTTCGCTTCGATCGTGTTTAAGACGATCCCGATACTTTCCGTCAACTGATCGAGAAAGGCCTGGTGGGTCGGACTGAATTTTTCGAAAGAGGACAGTTCCATGACCGCTTTGACGTTGCCCTCGAAGACGATCGGGAGGACGACGATGTTCACCGGCTTCGATTCGCCGAGGCCGGAGCTGATCTGCACATAATCAGACGGCACGTTCGAAAGAAGAATGCGTTCCTTTTCCAAAGCGGCCTGCCCGACCAGGCCTTCGCCGAGACGGAACCGATTGTTGACGCCTTTGCGCTCGCGGTAAGCGTAGCTCGCCAGCAACCTCAGCTCCGGTTCCGTGACGTTGGCCATCCATCATGTAGAAAACGCCCTGCTGCGCTGAAACAACCGGCGCGAGTTCGGAAAGAATGAGACGGCCGACGGTGAGCAAATCCTTTTGCCCCTGAAGCATGCGGGTGAATTTGGCCAGGTTGGTCTTGAGCCAATCCTGCTCGTCGTTGCGCAACGTCGTGTCCTTCAGGTTGCGAATCATCTCGTTGATGTTGTCCTTCACGAACGCGACCTCGCCGGCGGCATCCACTTGAATCGAGCGAGTGAGATCTCCTTTCGTCACCGCCGTCGCGACGTCGGCAATGGCGCGCAACTGGGTCGTGAGATTTGCCGCGAGTTGATTCACGTTGTCGGTCAGGTCGCGCCACGTTCCTGATGCGCCCGGGACGTGTGCCTGACCGCCGAGTTTTCCTTCCACGCCCACCTCGCGCGCGACGGTCGTGGTTTGATCGGCAAAGATCGCGAGCGTTTCCGTCATGCTGTTGATCGTGTCGGCCAGCTCCGCGATTTCGCCTTTCGTTTCCACGAGCAGCTTCTGCTTCAGATCGCCATTCGCGACCGAGGTCACGACCTTTGCGATGCCGCGCACCTGATTCGTTAGGTTGCCGGCCATGAAGTTCACCGAATCAGTCAGATCCTTCCAGGTGCCACCCACGCCTTTGACGACGGCTTGACCGCCGAGTTTTCCTTCCGTGCCGACTTCGCGCGCGACGCGCGTCACTTCCGAGGCGAAGGAGTTCAGCTGATCCACCATCGTGTTGACGGTGTTCTTCAGCTCGAGAATTTCGCCCTTCACATCGACGGTGATTTTTTTGGAAAGATCGCCCGTGGCGACTGCGGTCGTGACCGCAGCAATATTTCGCACCTGAGTCGTCAGGTTGCTGGCCATGAAATTGACCGAGTCAGTCAGGTCCTTCCACGTGCCGGAAACGCCTTCCACGCGTGCCTGACCGCCGAGCGCGCCTTCCGAACCGACTTCGCGCGCCACACGCGTGACTTCCGAGGCGAACGATCGGAGCTGATCGACCATCGTGTTGATCGTGTCCTTCAATTCCAGAATTTCGCCGCGCACATCGACCGTGATCTTTTTCGACAAGTCGCCGTTCGCGACCGCGGTCGTGACCTCGGCGATGTTACGCACCTGACCCGTCAGGTTACCGGCCATGAAGTTCACCGAGTCGGTCAGATCCTTCCACGTGCCCGCGACGCCCTCGACGTCCGCCTGACCGCCGAGTTTTCCTTCCGTGCCGACTTCGCGCGCGACACGCGTCACTTCCGCCGCGAACGAGCTGAGCTGATCGACCATCGTGTTGATCGTGTCCTTCAGCTCCAGAATTTCGCCTTTCACATCGACCGTGATCTTCTTCGAGAGATCACCGCGTGCGACCGCCGTGGTTACGTTGGCGATGTTACGCACCTGGCTGGTCAGATTGCCGGCCATCGAATTCACCGAATCGGTCAAATCCTTCCACGTGCCGGCGACCCCGCGCACATCGGCCTGACCGCCAAGTTTTCCTTCGCTGCCGACCTCGCGCGCGACACGCGTCACTTCCGAGGCAAACGAACGGAGCTGATCGACCATCGTGTTGATCGTGTCCTTCAGCTCCAGAATTTCGCCGCGCACATCGACCGTGATCTTTTTCGACAAGTCGCCATTCGCGACCGCGGTCGTGACCTCGGCAATGTTACGCACCTGGCCCGTCAGGTTACCGGCCATCGAATTCACCGAATCAGTCAGATCCTTCCAGGTGCCGGCCACACCGCGCACCTGCGCCTGACCTCCGAGCCGTCCTTCCGTGCCGACTTCGCGCGCCACACGGGTGACTTCGTCCGCGAATGAACTGAGTTGATCGACCATCGTGTTGATCGTGTCCTTCAGCTCCAGAATTTCGCCCTTCACATCGACCGTGATCTTCTTGGAAAGATCGCCGTTCGCGACCGCGGTCGTGACTTCGGCAATGTTGCGGACCTGACCGGTCAGATTGCCGGCCATGAAATTCACGCTGTCCGTCAGATCCTTCCAAGTGCCGGCCACGCCGCGCACATCAGCCTGGCCGCCGAGCTTTCCTTCGGTGCCGACCTCGCGCGCGACACGCGTCACTTCAGCAGCGAAGGAGCTGAGCTGATCGACCATCGTGTTGATCGTGTCCTTCAGCTCGAGGATTTCGCCCTTCACATCGACCGTGATTTTCTTGGAGAGATCGCCGCGCGCGACGGCCGTTGTCACTTCCGCGATGTTGCGCACCTGCCCAGTTAGATTGCCGGCCATCGAATTCACCGAGTCGGTCAAATCCTTCCACGTCCCGGCGACACCGCGCACTTCCGCCTGACCGCCGAGAATTCCTTCCGAACCGACTTCGCGTGCCACACGAGTTACTTCCGAAGCGAACGAGCCGAGCCGATCAACCAGCGTGTTGATCGTGTTCTTCATCTCGAGGATCTCACCTTTCACATCGACCGTGATCTTGCGGGAGAGATCGCCGTTCGCGATTGCAGTCGTGACTTCAGCGATGTTGCGGACCTGGCCGGTCAGATTGCCGGCCATCATGTTCACGTTATCGGTCAAATCCTTCCACGTGCCGGCCACGCCCCGCACGTCGGCCTGACCACCCAGTTTTCCTTCCGAACCCACTTCGCGCGCGACGCGCGTCACTTCCGAGGCAAATGAACGAAGCTGATCAACCATCGTGTTGATCGTGTCCTTCAACTCGAGAATCTCGCCCTTCACATCGACGGTGATCTTCTTCGACAAGTCTCCCGTCGCGACCGCCGTCGTGACCTCCGCAATGTTGCGCACCTGGCCGGTGAGATTGCGGGCCATGAAATTCACCGAGTCGGTCAGATCCTTCCACGTGCCGGAAACGCCCTCGACCCGCGCCTGCCCGCCAAGAATTCCTTCCGACCCGACTTCACGCGCCACACGCGTCACTTCCGATGCGAACGAACGCAGTTGATCCACCATGACGTTGACGGTGTCCTTCAATTCCAGGAACTCGCCTTTGACGTCGACGGTGATCTTCTTGGTCAAGTCGCCATTCGCGACCGCGGTCGTGACGGTGGCAATGTTACGCACTTGCGCGGTCAGATTGCCCGCCATCAGGTTGACGTTTTCTGTCAGATCTTTCCAGGTTCCCGCGACGCCTTTGACCTTGCGCCTGACCGCCCAGTTTGCCCTCCGTGCCGACTTCGCGCGCCACGCGCGTCACTTCCGAAGCGAACGCACCGAGCTGATCCACCATCGTGTTGACCGTTTTCGCGGTGCGCAAAAACTCGCCTTCGAGCGGCCGGCCTTCGATGTCGGTTTCCATCGTTTTCGAAAGATCGCCTTTCGCGACCGCGCCGATCACGCGGGCCATCTCGCTCGTCGGCTGCACGAGATCGCCGATCAGTGTGTTGATCGAACCAATCGAGTCCGCCCACGACTTCGAGACGTCGCCGAGGCTGGCGCGCTGCGAAATCCGGCCCTGCTTGCCGACGACCAAACTGATTCGCTCCAGTTCCTGCGACAGTCTTTGGTTCGTTTCGATCACGTCGTTGAACGTGTCGGCAATCTTCCCGCCCACGCCCGTCCAATCGTGCGGCAGCCGAACGGAAAAATCGCCGCGCTTGAACGCAGTCAGAGCCGCGAGCAGTTGCTTATGGTCCACGGTTCCATCCTGCAGTCGGGAACCGTTCGGCTTTTCGGCAGACAGAAGCGGAGAGCTATTTTTTTTCATGGGCGATTGTTTGTGGGAAGGCTTTGGCTGGAAATTTTCGCGGACAAAAATGCGCGTCAAGAAGTGCTTTGGCGGATTGGTGGACTGGAGTTTGGAATCGACCGTATTGTGTGAAATTCCGCAGCAGAGTGCATACCCCCAACACGCTTCGTCAGACGGACGTTCCTTGGTCGCAACAAAATGCTCGGGATCACAAGTTTCCGCTCGCCGTAAGCCCGCTGCCTGCAGGCAACCGAGTGAACTTCAGGGCAAAACAGCGGGCTGACAGCGTCCAAACACGCTTTTCTGGAGGCGATTGGGTCCCGATCCGAATCGAGCCGCGTGTCTAATCCTCCACTCGCATCGTCGTGTCGATGAGTGCCCAGGCGGCGATTGCACTCGCGAGGGCTAACCCGGCGCCGATCAGCATGACTCGACGAAATGCGTCGACAAACGAGCGATCGATCGCCTCTCGCAGCGAGGCGCGCACTTCTGGCGCGCTCCATGAGACATCCGCGCCTGCAAGTTTGGCGCGTTCGGCGTTAAGAGATTCTTGCGCAGCCGGCGGCAGATTGAAATCTGCCAACCGCGCGTCGAGCGCTTGATTGAAACTCTGCAGCATGACGATTCCGAGGACGGCGATCGCGAGCAAGCTGGCGATTCGAGAGACGGCATTGTTAACGCCGGAAGCGGTTCCCACCCGATCTTGCGCAATGGAGTTCATCACCGTCGTCGTGAGTGGCGCCACGCTCACGGCCATTCCAATTCCGAGCACGACCACCGCTGGAAAGAAGGTTTTCCAATAACTGCCTCCAATACCGGGGGCAGTGAAAAGCGCAAAACCGAGCGCCGCGATCATCGGCCCCACCACGAGCGGAATTTTCGCGCCGAATCGGTGGACCAGTCCGCCGGACCATCGCGATAAGAGGAACATGATCAAAATGAAGGGCAGCAGTGCCGCTCCCGCCTGCGTCGGCGCATATCGCTGAACCTGAATCAAGTTCATCGGGAAGAAGAAAAGCGTCCCGCCCAGCGCGCCATAAAGAAAAAGAGTCAGGAGATTCGCTCCCGTAAAAGTGCGATTCCGGAAAAGCTCCAGGGGCAACATCGGATCGCTCTGTCGCTTTTCGAGGAGGACGAAAGCAACGAAGCAGCCAGCCGAGGTGAGTAGCGACGCGATCACGACCGAATTCGAGAACGTCAGGCGCGATGATTCGATCAGCGCAAAAACCAGCGTGCCCAGACCCGTTGTGGTCAAAACGGCGGCCCACCAATCCAGCCGCCCTTTCCTGTCCCCGCTGCTCTCCGGTACGTGTCGGAGCGCCAGCGCGATGACAACGATCGCCAGTGGAATGTTGATGAAGAAGACGGCGCGCCACGAAACATGATCGATCAGCCATCCTCCCAGGACCGGTCCGATGGCTGCCGTGATCGCACTGAATCCAGACCACGTTCCAATCGCGCGCCCGCGTTCCTCCTCTGGAAACGCGCTGCTGATGAGGGCAAGGCTGCCCGGCACGAGCAGGGCGGCTCCAAATCCCTGCGCGGCGCGGGCGATGACGAGCTCACGAATGCTGCCGGCCAACCCGCACCAGGCCGAGGCCGCGGCAAAGACCGCTACCCCGATGACAAACACGCGGCGCCGCCCGTAATGATCCCCTAACGACCCGCCCACCAGGAGAAACGCCGCGAGAAGAAGCGCGTAGGCTTCGATCACCCACTGCACATCCGCCAGATCGGCGTTGAAGGCGGCCTGCAATGCCGGAAGCGCCACGTTCACGACCGTCCCATCGATGAAGGCCATGCTCGAACCGAGGATCGTCGCGGCCAGCACCCACTTCCCGGAAGCGCGCGAACACGGCGCGGTTGACTGTCCCGCGCGAACGACGGCTCGCATCGCAAGGCTCAAGCATCGACATCAGCATCGTTCGATCGTTTGACGGCACTTCGAAACGAATATAGTAAAGCCCTCCTCCCGCCGCGGTTGAGGCGCGGAAGAATTTTCGGCAATAAATCCGGGGACATCCGACGATGATCCTTCATGTTTTGCGCCCGTAGCTCAACTGGATAGAGCATCTGACTACGGATCAGAAGGTTTGAGGTTCGAATCCTCACGGGCGCGCTTTCTCGCTGGGCAAATCCGCTTGTCGCGTCGGCCTAACCAAATCTAAATTCGCCCATGGCAGGTCAAGGTTCTACCGGCAACGTGATCGCCGCGGTTTGCAGTTTCTTCATCCCCGGCCTCGGGCAATTGGTGCAAGGCCGGCTTATGATCGCGATCGTGCAGTTTATTCTCGCGGCTGTGCTCTGGATCGTTCTCCTTGGCTGGCTGATCCATCTTTGGTCGATTCTCGACGCCGCTCTTTACAAAGGGCCTGGCTAACGACCGATCGCGAGAGCCTCACGCTGGAGGGACGGGCTCTGTCCCGTCCGTGTTTGGATCCCGGACGACACGGGGGTCGTCCCTCCACGTCGGCTCCTAACGAGCACCGCTCCGGTTGCTCTGGATCAAGTTGGCAGGCGGGGCGCCCGCCCTACAATCCTAACTGGCCTGAGCTTTTTCAGGAGCGACTTCCAGCGTTCCCAGGCGGAATCGTGCGCCTTGCGATTTGCCTCCGATGCATCGGGCGCTTCTCCGGCGCGCATGAAGCCGTGACCAGCGCCCGGATAGATCACTGGTTCGTAGGGTTTTCCTGCCTTCTGCATGATCTCCTTGGTCTGCGGGATGGTGGCACCAATCCGGGCGTCGTTTTCCGCATAGAAGCCGTAAACCCGACAGGAAATGTTGGCCGCCTGCGCAGCTGACTCCGGACCCTGGCCCGTAAAAGACAAACGCCGCTTTCAGATGCGAGTTGTGATTCGCGTAGGCGAACGACTTCCCGCCACCCCAGCAAAAACCAGTGACCGCGAGGGTCCCGTTGCAGGCTGGTAGCTTCATCGCGTAGTCCGCCGCCGCGTCCAGATCGGGGAAAATCTGCGCGTCCTGCAATGCGGAAACCGCTTTGACCGCCGCATCCTGATCGGGATAGCTCTGCGTGTCTTTCCCGGGCGCGGAGAGCAGGTCGGGCGCAATCGCGATGTAGCCGGCCGCGGCCAGTTCATCGGCCAGATTCTTTGCCCAATCCGTTAGGCCAAAAATCTCGTGAATGACGAGCACAGCCGGCGCCTTGGTTTTCACTTCCGGATAAACGACGAACGCTTTAACCGTGCGGTCGCCGTGTTTCAGGTCGACCCATTCGCTGTGCCGCGGCGATTTGTTCAGCCGCTCCTTCGCCCAATCCTGGGCAAAAATGGTTGCGGTTGCCTAACGAGATGAACAACAAGCTGAGGACAAGCGCGCGAAGTTTCATGAGCTAAAGAACGCCGCTTGTGAGCGCCTCGGCAAATCGTTGTTGAGCTTCGCTCTGCGAAGGCAGACTGAAGATGTCGTCTCGGTGATCGCGGGCGCACCTCGCGCGGCTCCCAGAGGGAGGCGTCTACATCCGGAAGATGACTTTTCCTGCGCGGGCTCCTTGCGCCGGCGCGCGCGACCGCCGCGGCGAAATCAGCCAAGGGATATGTGCGCTCGATCTTCGTCTGGAGCAGGCCGCGTTGTGCGAATGAAAAAATCCGGTCGAAAGCCTCTTGCCGCGCCGCGGGCGTCGCCTGTTCGTACCATTTGTTCACCCAGAACCCGGTAAAATGCAGATTCTTGAAAATGAGCAATCCGTTAGGCAAACGAAGCGGTTGCAGACTCATCGCGCCGTAGGTCACGATGGTTGCTTCCGGCGCGACGATCTTGGCGAGGCGAAGCGCGCTCTCCCCGCCAACCGCGTTCAAGGCCAGCCGGATCGGCGCGTTCTCCGTCGCCGCCGCGGCTGCTTCCCGCAAATTGTCGTCGTCGAGCAGCACGACATCGCCTCCCTCCGCGCGCAGTTCCTCGATCAATTCCGCCCGCCTAACGACGTTGACCGTCCGATAACCGAGTTCGCGCGAAATCTGGATGACGGCGCGACCCGCCGCGGAGTTGGCGGCGTTTTGGATGACCCAGTCGCCGGCTTCCAGCCTAACGAAATCATGCAACATTCGCCAGGCCGTCAGCGGATTGATCTTCAACATCGCCGCCTGCTCCGGAGCAATTCCCTCCGGCACTGCCACCAGTTTGTCCGCCTTCACGACCGCCGCTTCGCGCCATGTGCCGAGTTTGTGCGGCAGAATGACCAGCGTTCCGACCGCGAGGTTCGCGCACCGCCGCGCCGGTTTTCTCGACCACCCCCGCGCCTTCAAATCCCGGCGTGGCCGGCAGCGGAGGCCGAATCGGATATTTTCCTTCAATCTGGTTCAGGTCGGCGGGATTGATCGGCGCGGCCAGGACGCGGACGAGCGCTTCATCGGCTGCGACCGCCGGGAGCGACTGTTCTTCCAAACGTAAAACCTCCTCGGGTTTTCCGTGCGCCTGATAAACAATGGCTTTAATACTCCCGCTCATCCGATGGCCATGCATCCTAACGCGAACACTCCGGCCGGCAATCTGCAATCCGGCGCTCGCGTCGCCCTGCTTGGGATGGCGGCCAACGTCGTTCTCGCCTCGGCCAAAATCGTCGCCGGCGCGTTCGGTCATTCTTATGTCCTGATCGCAGATGGCATCGAGTCCGCGCTCGATGTCGCCGGCTCGATCATCATCTGGGCCGGATTAACGTTTGCCGCCCGGCCGCCTGATGAGACCCATCCCTACGGACACGGCAAAGCAGAGCCGGTCGCGGCCGTGGTGGTGTCGTTAGGCGTGATCGCCGCTGCCCTCGGGATCGCGGTGCGAAGCGTCCAGGAGATTTTCCTGCCTCATCGTGCGCCTGCGCCTTTTACTCTTGTCGTCCTGGTCGTGGTCGTCGCTCGTGAAAGAATTTCTTTACCGGCTTGTCATCCGTCTTGGCAAGGACACGGAAAGCACCGCGGTCAAAACCGACGCCTGGCATCATCGCACCGATGCGCTCACTTCGATTGCTGCTTTCATCGGCATTTCCATTGCGCTCGTGGGCGGCCCGAAATGGCAGAGCGCCGATGCCTGGGCGGCTCTTTTTGCCTGCGCGCTGATTGCGGCCAATGGCTGGCGTCTTTTTTACCCTGCGCTGCACGAGATCCTCGATACGGCCCCGCGCTGGCGAGATTGTTTCCTCGATTCGGAAAGCCGCCGCGGCGGTGCCCGGCGTGCGGGAGATCGACAAATGTCTCGTGCGCAAGATGGGACTGGAGTTCTACGTCGATCTGCACGTCGGAGTGGATGAAGACATCTCGGTCCGCGCTGGCCACTCGATTGCGCACATGGTGAAGGATGCCATCCGGCAGACTGATTCGCGGATTGCGGATGTTTTGGTCCACGTCGAGCCGGCCGGTCCCTCTCGTCAGAGGGAAACGACCAGTTCGTAAAGCGCCGCGGTTAGACGTTCGTGCGGGTGGCGGCGATCTGCCGCGCGAAGCGAGTCAGCCCAACGACCCCGGAAGGTCGTCGCAAGAGATACGCGGCGAGCCTGAGCCTGTCGGTTTTTTGCTGTTCGAGATCGAAAAGCACCGCGGGAGGAGCCGGAAACGGCGCCGCCGCGGTGTCGCTGATGGCGCGCAGCGAAAGCATCGGAATCTCGCGGGCGGCGCAGGCGCGCGCGATCCACTCCGTCTCCATATCAACGGCGGCGGCACCATTATCCCGGGCCAACTGCAAACGATCGCTCGCAGTCTCGATGACGCGATCGGCGCTGACCAGTCGGCCGACCCGGCTGGTGAGAAGCTCCTGGGCGTCCGCCAGCAATTGCGCGTCGGAGAAATTTTCGGCTAAAAGAAGATCTCCCACGCCTAACGAAGGATCGGCGCCTCCCGCGAAACCGCTGCTGATCAGGAGATCGAAGCGCTGCGAATCGAGAAATGGCTCGATCCGGGCGCGGCAGTTTTTTTCGCCCACCCCGGTATGAAGAATCGTCACCTTCCTGTTGTGGTTGGCGACCAAACGCACAAATTCGCGACTTTCGTTAGGCAGAGCAAAAGTGACAGCTATCATCGTGCTTTCGTTAGGGCAGATCGGAAAGAACGATCTCGAGGTGAATCATTTCGTTAGGGGAGACAGCCGGTTCCGGCGCCGACGACGGGGCCGTGGCGCCAAGACGGGCGAGGACTTCCCGAAAGGCTGCCGCACCGGATCCCGGGATGAGGACGAGCACATTAAAACCGTTTTCGTTAGGCAAGCCTTTCGTGGCTGATCCGCCCGCCTTGGTCGCCTGCCTCGATGATCGTTTTGGCCGCCGCCTCCTGCTGCGCGCGTGGGATTTTCAAGGGCACTTTTTCCATTCCGATAGTCGGCGGCGAAAAGGCCGCCGCGGCTGATTTCTCGAGCGAGCTTTGCAATTGTTGCCGCAGCGCTTCGGTCCGCGCCTTTTCCAGTTCGGCCGGGGGTTGGTTCGCGCGGAAAATGTAAATCAAACCGAGCGCGACATTCATGAGCACGAGGACGGCGAAGGCCGCGGCGAGTTGTCGCCCGCGCGAGCCGGCCCGTGTGACGGCCGCGCTTTCGTCCGCAGGACGCTGCATGCTGCGGTGAATTTGCCGCGCGGTTACGAATTCGCGCTGCAGCTCCGGGTTCGAAATCAACGCTCGCTCGAGCCGCTCTCGCTCGTCCGGCGAAAGCTTGCCCTCCAAGTAATCGAAGAATTTTTCAGGCGTCATCGCGCTTCGGACTTATTTGACCGCAGATTACGCGGATTTGAAAGCCCGACCGTTGCTTAGTTTTCGCGCCGCGACAGAAATGGCGCGCACGGAGAGGAGCGGTTGCGATTGGAGAAGTGGGAAACTAACCTGACAAACGCGTGGCCGACCCTGGAGAGAGCACTACCCAACGGCACCACAGCAGAAGTTGGCTCCGCTGGCTGCTCATTGGGCTCGGGACGATTTTCCTGCTGCTGCTGGTTTTCCATGGACCGATCTTGCGATCGGTCGTGCATGCGGTTGCCGTTAGGCTGGCCGCCGGGCAGAATCTGAAACTCGATTTCCGGGTCGAGGGCGACGTGCTTGAGCGGGATCGCGTTGCGCGACGTCCACGCCACCGCCACCGGCCCCTCCGCGGTCCGATCGGTCGATGCTGATTTGGTCCGCGCCACTTACAGCCTGAAGGATCTCGCTTTTCATGGGACGTCGGATTTTTTGAAGGACGTCGAGCTGCGCAATGTCACGGCGGTGATCGATCCGGCGAAAGCGGCGGTGCCCAAGCCGACACCTCCGCCGAATAAAATCACCCTGCCCGCGTTTTTTCCGGACCGCCTGGAAGCGACGAACGTTAACCTAACGATGCGCGGCCAGCCCGAAGATACGGTCCTGCGTAACTTCAATCTCGGACTTTATCCCGACCGCGAGGGCACGCTGCGGATCGACAAGTTGCAGATTCCGAATGTTCACACTTGGACGGACGTCAGGGCAACGACGACTTACGCGAAAAAGAATCTGTTTCTGCGCAACCTGACGCTCGATGAAGGGCATCATTTCCAAACGGTCAACATCGATGCTTCCAAAGCCGGGCGAGGGAAGATGACTCTGGAAATCGCGGGCTCGGTCGGGGAGGGGAGAATCGAAGGCAATGTCGGGCTCGCCACGACGAAATCGTCCTTCACCACGACGACAAAAGTCAGCGCCTCCGGAATTTCGTTAGGCGCGTTGAGCGAATATTTTGGGCGCCCGGCCGGTGCGCTGGCGGGCGACGTGAAGAATTTCCAGATGGATTGGCGGGGCACGCTCGACACGCCCCAATCGTGGAACGGGACGATCGTCGCGCAGGTCGACAACGTGCGGCAAAACGGACTTGCGTTCGATCGAGTCACTCTCGACGTCGCGGCGGCGGCGGGCATGGCGACGGTGCGGGAGGCGCGGATCGATACTGGAACAAATCATGTGCAGGTGAGCGGCACTGTGCAGTTGCCAGCGACGATAAGGGGCTTTCGCCGCACGCCGGGCGATTTGCGTCTGATGGTGAACGTACCCGACCTCAAACAACTGACTGCTTTGATGGCGAAGCCGGTGACCGGGAGCCTGCAAGCCCAGGGCACGATCAAGACCGATCAATCGATTGCGCGATTGGAAATGACGGCGCAGGGCGACTTGATTGGCTTCGGTGATGCGGCGGCCAAATCGCTCGCTGCGAAGATTTCGGCGACGAAAAAATTGCCGGCGACCGACGCGACCGAGGAGCCGTTTTACGCGAACCTGACTTCATCCATTCACGCCGAACTGAATGATGTTCACGATGGCGAATACGTCGTTGATCGCGTCAGCGCGGAGATCAAGAGCAGCGATGACAAGCTGTCGATTGAGCCGCTCTCGGTGCAGCGAAATGCGAACCTGCTGCTCGTTAGGGGAAACTATCTGCTGCCTCCCCTTGGCTCGACAGAGTCTCGCCCTACCGAGCAGCCGGGTGATTTGCAGTTCTCGTTTCGCGCGCCCCAGTTAGGCGATTACTGGCAGAGCGGGGCGCCGAACAAGGTCACCGGCGAAATGCAGGCCGATGGGAACGTGCGCATCCGCCACGGAGTGATGAGTGGCCTGGTAAATCTGTCGGGCGAACAGATCGCGGCGCAGAAACTCCTCGTGAATCAGGTCAGCGCCCAGATCGCGATCGCGGAAAATATCGCCTACCTCAACGATTTCACCGCGACCATGAACGAAAAAGACTACGTCGTTGCGCAGGGTACGTTGCAGATAAGAAAACCATTTCGCTACACCGGCAGTGCGACGGCAAACCTGGCCGATCTTTCGGCTTTCGAGCCGTTGTTGAGGGGCGGCGCCAAGGGAGGACCGGGATCACCGATCCCGGCTACAACGAAGACGCCGCTTGCCGGTTCGTTAGTCTTGAATTGGAACGGGCAGGGAGACGTCACCATGTTCCAAAACAGCGGCGATCTTAAGCTCAAGCTTGAGCATGGCCGCTACGCCGATCTGCAGAATTTGCACGCCGACGTCGAGGCGCATTACACCCCGAGTGAGCTGAAGGTTCCGATTATTTTTGTTGGTAGCGACAAGCTGGACCTGGAAGCCAACCTCGAGGCCAGGGGCGAAACGCTGGAGATCAGCAAGATCGCGATCAACCAGGGCACGGCGCAATACGCCACTGCCTACGCCGCGGTGCCCTTCGTCTGGCGTAATCTCGGCACCGATCGTTCTCTCTTCTCGCCTAACGGAAAGGTGTTGATCAGCTTTCAATCCGAAAACCTCGACATCGCCCGGCTCTTCGAAAATGTGGGCGCCAAGCCACCCGCCGTTGGGCAGCTCAGCATCAGGCTCGCCGCCCAGGGGCCGCTCAACCAGCTCGAGTCCCGGCTTGATTTAGAGATGCAAAGCCTGCGCGCGAATGCTTTCGCCACCCTCGAGCCGGCGACCTTCAACCTCGTCGCACAACTGCAAAACAACGAGCTGCGGCTCGACGGAAAAATCCAACAAGCCAGGATCCAGCCGGTGCAATTGGAAGCGCACCTGCCGTTTGATGTTCCGAAGATTATCGCGGCGAAAAAGATCGACGAACAAACCCCGATCGACGCGACCGTGCGGATGCCATCCAGCTCGGTCAACTTCGTGAAGCAATTTGTCCCGGCGCTGCGCGATCTCGATGGCAACCTGGCGCTCGACGTCAAGCTCGGCGGGACGATCGCTCACCCGACGTGAGCGGCTCGGCCAATGCCAGCATCAATGTGGCGCGGCTTGATAACGAAACGATTCCCGCCCTAACGAACTTCCGCGCCCAACTAAATTTCCGCGACAATACCTTGAACTTTGACCGCTTCGGCGGCGATCTCGCCGGCGGACCCTTCATCGTCACGGGCCGGATCACCCTGCCGAAACTGACCGAGCCGAATCTTGATCTCCGCCTGAAGGCGAACAGCGTGCTGGTCGCGCGTAACGACAACGTGACCGCGCGAGTCGATGCCGACCTCAAGGTGACGGGACCCTGGCAGGCGGCGACGGTCAGTGGTCAGGTGCTGACGACCAACAGCCGGTTCCTGAAAAACATCGACATCATTCCAATCGGGCTGCCGGGCCGGCCCGCGCCGCGTCCACCGGAAATCACGCCCGTTCTGTCGTTACCCGATCCGCCTCTGCGCGATTGGAAATTCGATCTCACGATCAAGAGCAAGGATCCGTTTCTCATCCGGGGCAATCTCGCGGCCGGTGAAGCGGTTGTTGATATGAAACTGGGCGGGACCGGGCTGCGGCCCGGCTCCGCAAGGCCAGGTCCGCCTGTCGAATTTCGAGGCGACCCTTCCCTTTAGCCGGTTGACGATTCAGTACGGATTTCTCTATTTCGATCCCGACGATCCTCTCAACCCGCGGATCGAAATGCATGGGACGTCGCTCCTGCGCGATTACACCATCCACGTTTTTGTTTACGGAACCGCCCGCCAGCCGGAGGCGATTTTTAACAGCGAGCCGCCTCTGCCGCAGGAGGAGATCATTTCGCTCCTCGCCACTGGCGTGACCCGCGAAGAATTGACCGGCGGCGGAAACGTTCTTGCCGGTCGAGCCGCGATCATTCTCGTGAAGCAGCTTTACCGAAAGGTTTTCAAGAAAGGGGACGAAATAGATAACACCGACTCAATTTTTAATCGCCTCGATGTGGAATTCGGAACGATCGATCCGCGCACTGGCCAGCAAACGGCGACGGCCCGCTACAAGATGACGGATAACATCGTCCTGGTTGGTGACATTGGGGTCGGCGGCGATTTTCGCGGCTTGGTGAAATACCTCATCCGTTTCCGCTGAACATTCGAGCGATGCTGCGACCAAAATCCAACGCCTTTACGCAGGCGTCCTGCGTCGCGCTGGCACTTGGCCTAACGATTGCCTCGATTTCCGCGCAGAACGCGACCGAACTTCCGCAGCAGAAGGAAAAGAAAAAGCAGGAAAAGATCGTGGCGAAGGAGCAGGAAAAGACTGCGCAACGCGCCAATCTCGAAATCCGGGGCAACCGGGCCTTTGACGACAAGACGCTGCGCTCGCAACTGAAGGAGCAGATTGCCACCATCGAGCAATACGGCCTAACGACTGCGCGCGGCGATGACGCGGCTTTTTTCCTCGAGCTCTATTATAAAAAACACGGCTACGCCAAGGTGCAGGTGAGTTACGCCCTGGTGGGCGGGAATGGACTCCGCCTCGACATCGTGGAAGGCCCGCTCGTCCATCTCGGCCGGATTAATTTTGTCGGCGTTGGTCAGTTGCCGGAGAAGAAAGCTTTTCGAATATGCAGTCCGGCCGACCCAGGAACGCTTTTCCAAAACACAGTCGCTTCTGCCGTTTGTCACCGCCGATGTCGAGGAAGGCGCCGATCTGGTGCGGCGTTTCTACGCTTCGGAAGGATTCATCGATCTGCACGGTCGAGAAGCCGGTCTACGATTACGTCCGGCCTGATCTGGTTAATGCCCGGATCGTCGTTCACGAGGGACAGCAATACTTTTTCGGCAACACCATTTTCGTCGGCCCAACCATTTATGGCGCCGAGGCATTGCGCGGCCAGATGCTTGACCTGCATTGGCCGGCCCTACACCGAGGCGCGTCTGGCCGATATCCCGCGGCGCTTGCAGTCCTATTACAAAACGCGCGGTTACTTCGCGGTGAAAGTGGACGCGGTCGGGGAGCCGACCCTTGCCCTTCACGGACGCGTGCCGGTGCGAGTGACGATTGAGCCTGGCCCGGTCTATCGCTTTGACGGCGTGACCGTGAGCGGGACGAAGCAATTGCACCCGAGCTATCTGGCGAAACGGTTCCGAAAATTCCGCGGCCAGCCTTACAGTCCGGAAGTGCTCGACAAGAGATTCCGCGAGCTGATGCGGACGAGCCTTTTCAATATCCTCCAGATCAAGCCGACGCCGATCGGCGGCAATCTGCTGCGTCTCGACATCAATGTCGAAGAAGCGAAGCCGCAGGAGTTCGGCTTTTCCATCGGGTACGGCTCCTTCGATGGCGCGATCGTCGGGGCCTCGTATGCGAATCGCGATCTCTTTGGATATGGCCGGCCGATCACGACCGCCGCTCGAGTATTCGCAGCGCGGTTACAAGGCGGACTTCACTTTCGAGGATCCGTACCTTTTTGACACCGACTTCGCCTACAAGATGCGACTCTCGGCGCTGACCTACGATTACGATGGCTATTCGAAATTTGAGGTCGGCGGCCGCTTCACTCTCAGTCGCAAGATTACAGACCAATACTAGGTCGGCTTCGTTTTCGCCCCGCGACATGTCGAAGTGACCGATGCGACGATCGATGAAGCATTCCTTGGCCGCACCTCTTACTTCGTCAGCTCGATTGGATTTACTCAGACGCTTGACCTGCGAAAAAACCCGCTCGTGGCGCCGCGCGGTTTTGTCTTCGATAACACGGTCGATCTGGCGACGAGCGCGGTGGGGAGCGATCTTGATTTTTTGCGGGCGACCGCGCGGCTCAGCTATTACCGCTCCTTTGCCCCGGATCCCGTCGGCACTGGTGGGCGAGGAGTTGGATAAGTCTGCCTTTCAGCGCTGGTTTGAGCGCACTTTGCTCGCCTTTGGGGCGCGCAGCGGGATTGTTTATCCACTCAAGACCGGCGGGACAAGCACGGCGCTCGCTATCCCAATTGATGAGCGCTTTTTCAGCGGTGGCAGCACGACTGTGCGCAGTTTCGATGAACGCGACCTTGGGCCGCACGATCCGCGGCGGCGACCCGATTGGCGGCGAATTCTTCACCATCTTCAACGTGGAATACACTTTCCCGATTTATCAGGAATTGCTGGGCGCGGTCTTCGTCGATGCCGGCAACCTCCTGCCGGACGCGAGCTCTCCCGGCTTGAATGACATGCGCTACGCGATTGGTGTGGGGTTGCGCTACAATCTGCCGATCGGGCCGATGCGCCTTGATTACGGAGTCAACCCCGACCCGCACACCGACGAAGCCTTCGGCGCTTTCCATTTTAGTTTTGGCTTTGCATTCTAACGATTGCAGGCGGTATCGCCCGCCGTTATAATTGCCCAGAGCGCGCCTTGCATGCCGTTAGGCGGGCAACGAACAACACAGGCCTATGGAAACAACACTCGAAGCACCAAAAAGCGCGGCCGCGCGAAACCGATTTCCTGCCGCTGGAGGGAACCGACTACGTTGAATTTTATGTCGGCAACGCCAAGCAGGCCGCGCATTTCTACAAGACCGCGTTCGGTTTTCAAAGCCTGGCTTATTCCGGCCCGGAAACCGGCGTGAAAGAGCGCGTCAGCTATGCCATTCGGCAAAATAAATTGACCTTCGTCCTGACGACGCCGCTCCGCTCTGGCACTCCGATCGCGGACCACATCAACAAGCATGGCGACGGGGTCAAGTTTCTGGCCTTGCGCGTGCCCGACGCCACCTCCGCCTGGAAGGAAACGACCAAGCGCGGCGGGAAGAGTTACATGGAGCCGACGACGTTGAAGGACGACGACGGCGAAGTCGTCATGAGCGGCATTCACACCTATGGCGACACGGTGCACCTCTTCATCGAGCGCAAGAATTACCGCGGCGCGTTCATGCCCGGCTTCCGCAAATGGGAGTCGGTCTATAACCCGCCGGATACCGGTCTTCAGTATGTCGACCACTGCGTCGGCAACGTCGGTTGGAACCAGATGAACCCGTGGGTCAAGTTCTACGAGGATGTGATGGGCTTCCGCAACATCCTGACTTTCGATGACAAGGATATCTCGACCGAATACTCCGCCCTCATGAGCAAGGTCATGAGCAACGGCAACGGCTTCGTGAAGTTTCCGATCAATGAGCCGGCGGAGGGAAAGAAGAAATCGCAGGTCGAGGAATACCTCGATTTCTACGACGGCGAAGGGGTGCAGCATTGTGCGCTCGCGACCAAGGACATCGTCAAGACGGTGACCGATCTGCAGGCGCGCGGAGTCGAGTTCCTGAACATCCCGACAACCTATTATGACACGCTGCCGGAGCGGGTGGGGCACATCGATGAAGATCTCGAGCCGCTCAAGCGCCTCGGGATTCTGGTCGATCGCGATAACGAAGGTTATCTGCTGCAAATCTTCACCAAGCCGGTGGAAGACAGGCCGACGCTATTTTTCGAAATCATCCAGCGCAAAGGCGCGAAGAGCTTCGGCAAGGGTAACTTCAAGGCGCTCTTCGAAGCTCTGGAAAAGGAACAGGAACTTCGGGGTAATTTGTAACTGTCATGTTGAGCGAAGCCATCGTCACGCTTTCACTTCGCTCAGGATGACATCTGAAAAGGAAAAGACTATGCCGTATTATCAAAAGCTCGGGCAGATGCCGAAGAAGCATCACATCTGGTTTCATCGCAACGGTGCCGCGCCCACCTACAAGAACGAAGGCATCGCCTACGAACACGTCTTCACCACGGAAGGATTCGACGAAGCCTATTCCATCGTCTATCACCTGCGCCCGCCCACGCGCGTGCGCAACGTCGAGCTGATCAAGCATTGGGAGCCGAAAAAAGTCACCGATAGTCCGCTCCGTCATCATCATCTCAAGACGGCGGACATTCCGCGCCGGGGCGATCTTTACACCAGCCGCATTCCGATGTTGTTCAACCAGGACATCACCGCCTACCGCGCGCGGCCGGCCAAGACCTACGACAAGTTCGAGTATTACAAGAATGGCGGCGCGGACGAAGTCATCTTCGTCTTCAAGGGTGGCGGCACGCTCGAGACCGTTTTCGGCAAGCAACCTTATCGCGCGGAAGATTACATCGTCATCCCGCGCGGGATTACCTATCGGCTCGTGCCCGACAATGTGCAGGAAGAAGATTATCTCATCCTCGAATCGGCCGGGCCGGTGCGAATTCCGAAGCGGTATCTCAATCACGAGGGCCAGATCAAGATGGGCGCGCCCTATTCCGAGCGCGATCTGCATGGGCCGAAGGAGATCATCACGATCGACAAGGACGAAGATGTCGATGTTCTGGTGAAAGACGGCTCGCGTTTCACCCGCGTGACCATCGCCCAGCATCCCTTCGATGTTGTCGGCTGGGATGGTTATCTCTATCCCTTTACTTTCAATGCGCAGGATTTCGAACCGATTACGGGCACGGTCCATCAGCCGCCGCCGATCCATCAGACCTTTGAAGTGCGCGGCTACGTCATCTGCACGTTCGCGCCGCGCCTCCTCGATACCCATCCCGAAGCGGTCAAGATTCCCTGGGTGCATGACAACGTGGAAGCCGACGAAGTTCTGTTTTATGTCCGCGGAAATTTCGGATCGCGCCGCGGCATCGAGAGTGGTTCGATCACGCTCCATCCGCGCGGAATTCCGCACGGACCGCATCCGGGCACGATCATGGCGAGCAAGGATGCGCTACGCACCGAAGAGCTGGCGGTGATGTTCGACACCGCGCACACCCTCGAGCTGACCGAAGAATCTCTCGCGCTGGACGATCCAAATTACCCGCTGAGCTGGCTCGACTAACGAATCATTCGCGTGTCTGCAAAATCACGAGACCGAATTTGAAGCAGCGCAACGCCGGATGCGCAGCATTCCGCGTTGCGGCGCCGCGCGGGTCGAGAGCCTGCAGACTTCCTTTCGCGAATTTCTCGAAGCGGTCGGTGAGAATCCGGAGCGCGAGGGCTTGCTTAAGACTCCGATTCGCGCCGCCAAGGCCTTCGAGTTTCTGACCAACGGCTATCGCCAGGATCTCGATGAGATCGTTAACGAGGCGATCTTCACTTCGGACGCGAGCGAAATCATTCTCGTCAAAGACATCGAGCTTTACTCGATGTGCGAGCATCATCTGCTGCCCTTCATCGGCAAGGCGCACGTGGCCTATATCCCCAATGGCAAGGTCATCGGTCTTTCGAAAGTTGCGCGCATCGTCGATGTCTTTGCGCGCCGCTTGCAGATCCAGGAACAACTGACCACGCAGGTCGCGGACGCGCTCATGCAGTCGCTGCATCCGAGCGGGGTTGCGGTTGTGATCGAAGCGAAACATCTCTGCATGATGATGCGCGGCGTCGAAAAACAAAACTCGGTCATGAAGACCTCCTGCCTCCTCGGCTCATTCAAAGAGGACGCGCGCACCCGCACGGAGTTTCTTTCGCTCCTTAGGCAGTAACGCGCCAATGCTGCTGACGGTCAGCAAGCGGCTGGAGTTTTCCGCTTCGCGTCGCCTCTTTGTTCCCGGTTGGTCGGAGGCCGAAAATCTGGCCGCGTTCGGGCCCGAAACTGCCGCGCGCTATGGGACCGGGCGCAACTACGTCGCTTATTTTGTTTTCACCGGCGAGGTCGATGCGACCAACGGCATGCTGGTCAACATCAGCGAAATCAAGGCGCGGATTGAACGGGTCCTGCACGCGCGCTTCGATCACAAATTTCTGAATGAAGATCATCCGGCATTTTCGCGAGATCCCGCCGACCGCGGAAAACGTCGCGCGCCAGCTCTTCGTCGAAGTCGAGCCGCTTTTTCACGATCTCGCAGCGCGCCTCGTCGCCTGTCATCTGGTCGAAGCGCCCGAACGAAGCGCGACGTTTTATGCCGACGGCTTGAGCGAAGCAAATTACTGGCTCGAGTTTTCCGCCGCGCGGCAAACGATGTCGCCGCATTTGAGCGCGGCGGAAAATGAATCGCTTTTTGGAACGCGCGAGTTCGCCTCATGGCCACGGCCACCATTACCGCGCGCGTTTCACCTTTCGCTGGGCGGGGGAGGGCGGACGCACGGCCGGTTGTTCCGCATGCCGAGCTTGCACAATGTCTTGGAATCGCTCCGGGCGGAACTGGATCACAAGAATCTGAATCACGAAGTCCCTGGCCTAACGAACCGTCCCAAGACGACCGAAAGCCTGGCCGCAATATCTCCACCAGCGCGTGGCCGCCGCTGCTGCCGATTCATCGCGTGCGCCTGCACGAGCGGGACGATTTCTTCGCCGAGTATTGGAACGGCGGAGACTACTTCCTTGGGATGCAACGAGCCTTTCAGCGCCGCGCATCGCCTGCACGCTCCCAGTCTCTCCGAGGCGGAGAACCTGGCGCTTTACGGCAAATGCAATAACCCGCGCGGGCACGGTCATCGCTATCTGACCGAGGCGACGATCGGCGGGCCCTACGACGAGAGGAGCGGCACGCTCTACAACTTTCTCTGCCTTTCGCGACGGCATCGAGCGCGCCCTCCTTCCCTGGCAGGACAAGCATCTCGATCGCGAGACGGAGGAGTTTCGGGAAACCCCTTCGACCGGCGAAAACATCGTGCGCGCGCTCTGGCCGAAGTTCGACGCGCAGCTCGATCGTCGGCTGGTGCGCCTGCGCCTCTGGGAAACGCCTAACAATCGCTTCACCCTCCGCCGCTAGATTGCCGGCAACGGCCGCACGCGCCAGGGCCGATCTTGTTTCGCTATGTCGCACCTGTCGCCTAGCTTCCCGATGGCAAGTTCGAATCGGGACCACGAGGTTGGAGGAAGACATCTCCATCCACATTTTCACTGTCTCCGCCGGCATGGTCGGCGTCTGCCTGACGGTGATTGGCCTGCTGCGCGTCGTCATCGCCCTGCGCAAGGCGGACACTGTGGCCGACAACCTGCTCGCGTTCGACGCCATCCTTTTTCTCATCGCCTGTCTTTCGGCCTATTGGGCACTGCGCACCCGCAGCCGTCGCCGAATGTATCTCGTGGAACGTTTCGCGGACGTTGTCTTCATCGTTGCGTTGCTCCTGATGGTCGTGATCTGCGTTTTCATCACTTTTGCCATCGCCGTCGCTCCTCCGCATATGACCGCCAATCAATTTCGCAAGCTCGCTCTCAGCCTGCCCGAGGTTGTGGAAAGCTCGCACGTCAACCACCCTGATTTTCGGGTGCGGAACAAAATTTTCGCAACTCTCGGTTATCCCGATCCGCGCTGGGGCATG
>CAVYVJ010000035.1:0-310288 GCA_963771865.1 uncultured Verrucomicrobiae bacterium | reverse complement strand
AGTTGCGCTAGCGGGCACTGATGGCGCTCTAGAATCCGTTAGGGGCGAGTCTGTCGAAAGCGGTCTCGCGCCGAACCCGTGCACCTGCCGCTCTTTGATTTCGACGACGGTGCCTTCGGCGACGGCGAACGGCTCCTCGTCCTTCCGCTCTCGGCCGTCCAGGCGGACAGGTTGCGGACGACCTCGAATGCCTCCTCCGGGGTCTGGACAGACCCGAGGATCGCTCTCTCGGCCCGAGCAGCGAGAGAGCCAGCTGCTCCTGGGAGAACTCGAGCACTTTCTTGCGTCGCTCGTGCCCAAGCTGGCGCCACGCCTCGAGCACCTGACGAAGCTCCGGATCGTCAGGCGTGATCTGACCTGAGTACTGCCGCCAGGCCTCGAGCACCTCGCCGCCAGCGGCCGTGTCCAGGAAGAGGCGTCCGGCCAGGGCGCAATTCTCCTCGCTTGGAGCATCCTCGAGCTGCTCGAGCCGCCGGCGCTTCTCAGCGACCTCGACAGCGCGCCGTTGGGCAAGCACCCCCACCTCGCGCAACCGCTTGCGAGCCTCGCGCGGCGGCTCGGCTGACACCCGTTCGCGGGTCGCGTCCAGATCCTGCTGAATCCCTGTCAGCGCCCTCTCGGCATCGGCCAGCTCGTCCCGGAGCCGACGCTCGCGCTCACTCTCGGCGTCAAGCCGCGAAAGAGCAGGAGCGTGCTCGGCTCTGCTCGGCTCGGGCAGTACCTCGATCGCCTGTCGCAGGAGCTGCTGTGCTCTCGCCCCCCGGATATGCCCCGCGAAAACAAGGAGCAGCTGCGCATCCCGACCGAGGGCCTTCGCGAGTCTTACGAGCGTCTCAGCAACGGGTCGTTCGACCTCGCCCGCCTCGATCCGGCTGATCTGCGCAGCCGAGAGGCCGCTCCGCCGCGCCAGTTCCCGCATCGATAGACGCGCGCGCACACGCGCCTCTCTGATCAGCTCGGCCAGCGTCTGTGCGTGGTCTTGCATCGCGCTTCCCCTACAGTCTACCCGGCGATGTAACGTTGGGCAAATAGTAGTGTTACCTGAAGCAACGATCGTGCTATACTCGGTCAGCGCGTAGGCCAAGCGCGGAAGCCGCCGAGGCTCTTTGCTCTTCCTCTCCGTCTCTCACACCTGGCTTGAGTGCGCTGGGAGCGTTCAGCCGAACGCTCCGTCCCGCAGCATCTGAAGTGAGGAGCACCATATGTATGCCACAGTGAGACGCTACGAGGGAATCGACAAGGACCGCTCGGACGAGGTCGCAAAGAAGGTCGGCGAAAGCCTCATGCCGCGCATGAGCAAGCTGCCGGGCTTTGGTGGCTTCTTCTTGATCGAGGCCGGTGAAGGCGTGGTGACGTCCATCAACCTCTTCGAGACGTCAGACCAGGCCAACGAGTCGACGCGCGTCGCCGCCACGTGGATTCGCGACGAGAAGCTCGAGACCGCGCTTCCGAACACGCCGAAGATCACCGCCGGCGAAGTGGTCGTGCACGAGACGAACGGAGCGCTCAAGGCGTAACAGCCTCGACGCAGCTTCGTACACCGAGAAGGCCCGCTTCGGCGGGCCTTCTCGGCCTCCCATCGAAGAGAGGACCTAGCAATGACCGTACTAGCCACCGAAGTATTGACCGCAGAAGAGATGATCACGATCGCTCGTGAGCAGGTGGATTCCTTCAACAGCGGCGACTGGGAGCGGCTCGAGACAGGGCTCACCGCCGATTCCCGCTACCACGAGCTTGCCACCCAGCGCAAGGTCGAGAGCCCGGAGCAGATCGTCGAGCTCTTCAAGGGCTGGAAGACAGCGTTCCCGGATGCCTTCGGCAAAGTGACAAGCGCCGTCGGTAGCGGCAACACCGCGGCGTTGGAAGTGACCTGGAAGGGCACGCACACGGGCCCGCTCGAGACAGCAGAAGGAACGATCCCGGCGTCGGGTAAGCAGCAGGAGACGCCGGCCGCCTTCGTCTTCAGTTTCGAGGGTGGCAAGATCAAGGAGAGCCGCCAGTACTTCGACTCGATGACTCTCCTCAAGCAGATCGGCGTCCAGCCCAAGTAACCACCGGAGCGAGAACATCGGAGAGGGCGGCCGTCCAAGGGGCCGTCCTCTCCCGTGTCCAGGCGGTGAGCGAGGAGAAGAATGTCCACTGAGTTCGAGGCCATGACGGAGGCGCAAGTCCAGGCCCTGACTGCAAGGGAAGGAAGTGCGCAGCGAGGCAAACCGCTGTACGCCGACCGCAGCTGGACACAGGTGCACGACGAGATGATCGATGGTGACGCTGTAACCGTCGGAGACCTGCCTCGCGCTCGCGTCCGGGCGTTGCGCGCCGCGACCGTAGCGCAAGCGGCCAGCCTAAAGGCCGGCAGGCATGGTTCGTCGACCGGCTCGGGCTAGCCAGGTGAACGCCTCGGGCTAGCCCGGCGGCATCTCGTCGAACTGGGGCGCGTCGTCGCCGATCTGGTGCCACCGTGCCTTGTATGCGACTTGCTGGTGGAAGCTCGGCTCCAGGTCGAGGTCGCGCATCAGCCCGGCGGCCACGAAGTACACCTCGCCGAGGTCGTCGTACAGGCTGGACCCGCAGTCGCTGCAGAAGTTACGTGGTGCTAACTCGCTCCTGTAGGTCGTGACCAGGTCCTCGCCCTTGGTGAACCTGAAGTTCTCCTTGGCGACGACAACACCCGCGAGGCTCGAGCCGGTCCACCGCTGGCAGCGTGTGCAGTGGCAGTGATTCCATGCCCGGCCCGCCGTGTAACGAAAAAACGGGTTCAAACTCAAAAGCAAAACGAACGAAAGAGCGATCACCCAGCGCATCTCCTGCATCGTCCGAAAGCGACGCGCGGCGGTCGCAAAGACCAGTAGTAAGAGCAAGGTCGCGCAAGAGGCATTGAAAGAGCGCGCTGCGAGAAGCAGACGCGAAGTCGTGGCAAAGAGCGGCGCGAAAACAAAGATCAGGTTCGGCATGTGAAAGTACGGGTAGTCGCGATAGGGCAGCAAACCCTCACGAAGGAGCAGCACAGCTGGCGCGATGAACTGATGCTCGTCGTGATTTAGCTCGCGAGCTGCCGCCCGGGCGAAAAGCAGCAGCACGATCGTGAGCAAACCGAAACCGACCAGGATCTTCCCAAGAACTCTGTTTCGCTCAAAGCCGCCACGAATTCTCGACCACATCTGGGCGATCATGGAGAAGATTTGACCGAGACATGCGGAAGGCACATCCCCGGGAGATCAGAAACACTGGACGACATCAGCTTTCGCGGAGCGGATTGCCTGGCACTGAGCACGGTCGCATGGCGTCACTTTGTCAGCCCCAAAAATCATAACCCAGACTGCGCGATTGCCACTTTCTAAGGAATAGCTCAGTGGATGCCACCTCCGCGAGTAGATTTTGCATATTTGGCATCTATCGCGTTTGAGGACGCGAAGTTCGTAGTGCTTGAGGCGCGCCGTCTGACATCGCCTCTGGTTTGGATGGTGCAACATGGCGCGACCGACTTTTGCGTTGGCGTTCCGGCCGTCCGCCCGTAAGTTTTCTGCCGTAACCAGCGAGCGCCCAACACTGCCGCCGGAGAACAGGAGACCAGACCGATGAGTACTAGCATTGCTACCGAAACGAAGACTGAGACGAAACCGAGCCAGCTCGATCAGCTCAAAAAATTTACCAAAGTGGTCGCTGACACGGGCGACTTCGAATCGATCAAGGATTTCAAGCCTCAGGACGCGACGACCAACCCGAGTCTGATCTATTCTGCGGTGCAAAAGGAGAAATACGTGCACCTGCTGGATGAGGTGCTGGCCGCAGCGAAAGAATTCCGGGCTGACGGGCGCGAAACAAATCGAGGACATCATCGAGCATCTGCTAATCGCGTTCGGCACCGCGATTCTTAAGATCGTACCCGGGCGTGTCTCGACGGAGACAGATGCGCGCTATTCCTTTCGACACGCCGGGATCGATTGAAAAGGGCCGGCAGTTAATAAAGTTGTATGAGGAGCGCGGGATACCACGGGAGCGGGTGCTCATCAAAATCGCTTCCACCTGGGAGGGAATCAACGCCGCGGAACAACTGCAAAAGGAAGGCATCAAGTGCAACTTGACCCTGCTGTTTTCGCTGCCGCAGGCGGTCCGCTGTGCGGAGGCGAAGGTGCAGCTGATCTCGCCGTTTGTAGGACGGATTTACGATTGGTTCAAGGCCGCGAACAAACGCGATTACGCGGGCGCGGAAGATCCGGGCGTGATTTCGGTGAACGAAATTTACACCTACTACAAGAAGTTCGGATACGAGACGGAAGTGATGGGCGCGAGTTTCCGCAATGTCGGTCAAATTCGGGAGTTGGCCGGTTGTGATCTTCTCACCATTAGCCCGGAGTTGATGGAGGAGTTGTCGAAGTCGGACGAGCCGATCGAGCGGAAACTTGACCCGGCGAAAGCAAAGAAGGCCGACGTGCAACGGCTTGCGCTCGACGAAAAAACCTTCCGCTACCTGGTAAATGACAACGCGATGGCGACTGAGAAAACCGCGGAAGGCATTCGCAAATTTGCCGCCGATATCGTGAAGCTGGAGAAATTCGTCGCTTCGAAGTTGTAGCCGCGATCGGTGATCGCGGTTCCCCGCCCAGTGGTTTGGTCTGAATTTCGGGATGCCGGGATCAACGATCCCGGCTACAACCGAGCATGTTTAACGTTGTCCTGGTCGAGCCGGAAATCCCGCCCAATACCGGCAACATCGGCCGGCTTTGCCTGGCCACCCGTTCCACCCTGCATCTCGTTAGGCCGCTTGGTTTTTCGACTGACGACCGCACCTTGAAGCGAGCCGGGCTCGATTACTGGGCCGAGGTCGACCTCCATTATTGGGATTCGTTAGGCGAGTTGCAGGCCGGACAGAATCCGGCCGCGCGCTATTTTTATCTGACCACGAAATCTGATCGGCCTTACCATGCGGTGCAATTTCTGCCGGGCGATTTCCTCGTCTTTGGCCGGGAAACCAAAGGCCTGCCGGAAACATTGCTGCGCGCTCATCGCGCAAGAGTTGCTGACCATCCCGATGCACGGCACCCGCAGCCTCAATCTCGCCACGGCCGTCGCGATTGTGCTATTCGAGGCAGTTCGGCAATGCGGCCAGGCCTCCGGAGTATTGGGCCGAGCCATTTCGTGATGAATAAATCTGGTGCCGCCATTGTCGAAAGATGAAACAGGCAAAACATTATGAAGAAGCTACTACTCTTAACGCTTGCTCTCTCCCTGCCTTTGGCGCAGGCGATGCGAGCTGAAAACGACAAGGACAAGAAGAAACACAAGCATCCGCAGGAGGTTGCCGCGGAGCATCACGGTCAACCGGTGCCGAGCCCGGTGACCACTCAGTGCATCCCGCCTCGCCGATGCATCAGGGGCAGCCGACGAAACTGAAGCCGCCCTCGATGGCCGAAATGCAAGCGTCCATCGCGTGACCAATGCCCACATCGATCGGAATAGCTTTACCGTCGCGCGCAGCCGGGTGATCCGGGTCCCGCACGACCGCGCCTGGTGGCATCATCATTATCCCACACCAGCTTCGTTCTCTTTGGCGGTGGCTATTATTATTGGGACGGCGGCTATTGGTTTCCGGCCTATGGCTACGATCCCGTCCTACAATAACTACGCCTACAGCGAACCGATCTATGGCTACAACAATCTGGCCCCAGGCCAGGTGCTCGAGAATGTGCAAGTGGCGCTGCGCGATCAGGGATATTACCGTGGCGCAATTGACGGTTTAATCGGCCCGCAAACCCGTGCGGCCCTTGCCGCTTATCAGCGGGATCACGGTCTCGCTGTCACGGCGGCGGTCGACGAGCCCACTCTTGGTGACGCTCGGCCTCGCCTAACGAAGACAGGATTGGAAGAAATCGCCGCGCGGAGACTTCGGTCCCGCGCGGCATTTCTGTTTTTGGGCAAATTTGCGATCGCCGTTGAGTTGGCCAATGCTGGCCTCCAATGTCGCTTCCCCAACTCGCCGCCCGAGACGTTCGCCGCTCATTTCAAATCGGCCGACGACGGATCGAAGTCTTGCGCGGGGTTTCCCTCGAGGTCGAGCACGGCGAGGCGATTTTCCTCTGCGGTGCTTCCGGCGCCGGAAAGACAACGCTGCTCTACACCCTCGCCGGCCTCGAGCGGCCGGAATCAGGTGAAGTAGAATTCGAGGGAAAAAAGCTCTACCGCAACGGTGAATCGACTCTCGCCCGGCTTCGCAACGAGAAGATGGGTTTTGTTTTTCAAGGCTATTTTCTTTTGCCGGAACTGACGGCGCTGGAAAACGTCATGCTTCCGGGAATGATCGGCCGGCACGCGCACAAAGAGGAGTGCGTCCAAAGTCTCGCGGCGGTGGGATTGGCCGACCGGCTGAACCATCTTCCGCCGGAGCTCTCCGGCGGCGAACAGCAACGGGTCGCAATCGCACGCGCCCTAACCAATGATCCCGACATCATTTTTGCCGACGAACCGACCGGCAACCTCGATTCGAAAACAGGCGACGCCATCATGGATTTGCTCCTCGGGCTTGCCCAGGAGCGCAGGAAAACGCTCGTCGTCGTGACGCACGATAACAACCTCGCGCAACGCGGTGACCGCACCCTGCGGATCGTGGATGGCCTGCTGGCTGCTTAATCCTTCCTGCAGACCACCGTCGTTTCTTCGCTTGAATTGCCTATGGAACCACCGGAAGTTTTTTCATGCTAACCAAAGACGTTGCAGCCACCGCCGTCGTCACCCCGCCGGCAAAATCCGATTCCGCGCGCCAGACCGCCCCGGCGAAAAGCTCGGCGACGAAATCAGCGCGGATCTACATCGACGGAGAATTCTTCGATCAGGCCGACGCAAAGATCTCGGTTTTTGATCATGGCCTTCTCTATGGCGACGGCGTCTTTGAAGGCATCCGTTTTTATAATGGTCGGGTTTTTCGCATGGAAGCGCATCATGGACCGCCTCTGGGATTCGGCCCGTTCGATCTGCCTCGAAATACCGATTTCACGCGAGGAAATGGACGAGGCGCTTCTCGAGACCATCCGGCAAAATGATCTGCGCGACGGATATGTGCGCCTGATTGTGACGCGCGGGGTGGGCAACCTCGGCCTCAATCCAGTCCAGTGTAAGCGTCCGAGCGTGATCATCATCGCCTCGACCATCGCGCTCTATTCGGAGGAAACGTATCGCCGTGGTCTCACGGTTGTAACGGTCGCGACCCGCCGGATGGGACCCGCGACTTTGAATCCCGCCATCAAGTCGCTCAATTATCTCAACAACGTTCTCGCCCGCATCGAAGCGAACCTCGCAAATGCCGACGAAGCGCTCATGTTGAACGACGCCGGCAACGTCGCCGAGTGCACGGCCGATAATGTCTTCATCGTCAAAGGTGGGCAGATCATGACTCCACCCATCACCGCCGGTGCCCTGCGCGGCATTACCCGATCCGTCGTCTTCGACATCGCGGCCGAGCTCGATATCAAAATCTCGGAGCCCGAGCTGACACGCCACGATCTTTATATCGCCGATGAAGCATTTCTCACCGGCACGGCAGCGGAGGTTGTCCCGATGGTCAAGGTCGACGGCCGCATCATCGGAGATGGAAAACCGGGCGCGATCACGAAGCGCATGATCGCGCGGTTTCGAGAGTTGACCGGGGAAACCGGGACGCCGATTTTTCGAGAGTGACCGACGCATCGCGCAACGGAAACGGGGTGGTGTCGCGCGCGGTGGGAGTGCCAGTTGAATCTTTCTGCCCAATTGTGGTCTAATTGATTAGCCATGCTGTGCGACGTTTGTAAATGCAATGACGCGTCCGTCTTTCTGACGCAGATTCTGGAGGGGAAAATGCAGAAGGTGAATCTTTGTGATGCCTGCTCCAAAGAGAAAGGCGTGCAGGATCCGACCGGATTCGCGCTCGCCGATTTATTGTTAGGCATCGGCGCCGCCGAGGAAATCGAAAAGGGCGCGCCTACGCAAAAGTGCCCGGTTTGCGGTTTTACCCAGGCGGACTTTAAGAAGACCGGCCGCCTCGGTTGCAGTGCCTGTTATCGGACGTTTTCCGAAGGCCTGGGCACGCTATTGAAGGCGATGCACAAAGGGGTTGAGCATGTCGGCAAGCTGCCGGAACGCGCCGCGAGGCAGTTGGAATTATCCGACAAGATGCGCACCCTGAGTAACAATTTGGAAAAAGCGGTGGCGGAAGAAAATTACGAGACCGCCGCCGCCTTGCGTGATCAGATCAAGCAACTCGAACATCAGATGGCGACCTGACCATGAAGTTTTCTCAAGTGATGTCCAGCGCCGGGGAATGGCTGCGCGGCGAAGGTCCGCATCACCAGGTCGTTGTCAGTAGTCGGGTGCGACTGGCGCGCAATTTGCGCCACCACCCTTTTCCTGGTTGGGCGAAAAAGGCCGAGCGCACGCAGATCCTCGAGCAAATCAAGCCTCAGGTGGAAGAGCTTTCCGAAATGCAGGATTCTTTTTCGGAGCTGCTCCAGGATCTTTCTGCGCTCGAGAAACAAGTGCTCGTCGAACGGCACCTCATCAGTCGCGAACACGCCGCCAAGGGGGTCGGCAGCGCGGTTGTCATGAATCGCAAGCAAACGCTCAGCATCATGATCAACGAAGAGGATCATCTGCGCATGCAGTCGATCCGCTCCGGGTTGCAGCTAAAGAGCGCTTTCAAGCTGGTCGACAAGGTCGACAGCACTCTCGAAGCCAAGCTCGACATCGCCTTCGACCAACGCCTCGGTTATTTGACCGCCTGCCCGACCAACGTCGGCACCGGCATGCGCGCCTCGGCCATGCTCCACCTGCCCGGCCTGGTTTTGAGCGATCTGATCAACCAGGTGATCCAGGCCGTAAATAAGATCGGCCTCGCGGTGCGCGGTCTCTACGGCGAAGGGACCGAGGCGATGGGCAATCTTTTCCAGATTTCGAATCAGACAACCTTGGGTGAAAAAGAGGACGAGATCATCGCCCGGCTGACCAAGGTGATCGAAACCATCATCGACAAGGAGCACGACGCCCGTCAGGTCCTGATCCAGAAAAAGTCCGATACCCTCTCCGACCAGATCGGCCGGGCATACGGTGTGCTTACTTATGCTCATGCGATGACCTCGAAGGAGGCGCTCAATTTGCTTTCGGTCATGAAACTCGGAGTAGACCTCGGTGCGTTCCCGGAAGATCGGCGGTTGCCGATTGACGAGCTCTTCATCGAAACGCAGCCGGCCCATCTGCAAAAGACCTCGCAGCAGAAGCTCAATGCGGAAGAGCGCGACTTTCTGCGGGCCCAAATCATCCGCGACCGTTTGAAACTCTTTCCCAAACCTGATATGGGTAAAATGGCGCGGGAGCCTGAGGACGAATCGCCTTCCGAGCCAAATCACAATGAATAATTTCACTCCTCGGGCGCAGCAGGTTCTCGCGCTGGCTCGTAAAGAAGCGGACCGCTTCAATCACAATTACGTCGGCACCGAGCATCTCCTCCTCGGGTTGATCAAGCTGGGCCAGGGCGTGGCGGTGAACGTCCTGCAAAAGATGGGGCTCGATCTCGAGACCGTCCGGATGGAGGTCGAGAAACAGGTCGGCTCCGGCCCGGAAACCAAGATGGTCGGCAACATTCCCTACACTCCGCGGGTCAAGAAGGTTCTCGCGCTCGCCGGCAAAGAGGCCCGTGCGCTGAATCACTCCTATGTCGGGACCGAGCACATCCTCCTTGGCCTTCTGCGCGAAGGCGAGGGCGTCGCGGCCCGGGTCCTGAAAAGTCTCGAAGTCGATATCGAGCGGACGCGCAATGAGATCCTGAAGGAGCTCGACCCGAATTTCACCCCGCCCGAAAGCGATCCGGAAATGGGTGGTGCGACCGGCGAGTCTTCCAAGAAGGACGTCAAGACCCCCGCCCTCCGCGCCTTTGGCCGCGACCTGACAGATCTTGCCAAGAAGAGCGAGCTCGATCCGGTGATCGGCCGGCATAACGAAATCGAGCGCGTCATCCAGGTGCTTTGCCGCCGGACGAAGAACAATCCGGTATTGTTAGGCGAAGCCGGAGTCGGAAAGACCGCAATCGTCGAAGGCCTCGCCCAGGAAATCGCGAATGGCAATGTGCCGGAACTTTTGCGCGAGAAGAAAGTGATTACGCTCGACCTCGCCCTGATGGTCGCCGGGACGAAGTACCGCGGACAGTTCGAAGAGCGGATCAAAGCGGTCATGGACGAAATTCGTCGCTCGAAGAACGTCATCCTTTTCATCGACGAACTGCATACCATTGTCGGAGCGGGTTCGGCCGAAGGCGCGATGGATGCGAGCAACATCATCAAGCCGGCGCTGAGTCGCGGCGAGTTGCAATGTGTGGGCGCGACCACGCTCAATGAGTATCGCAAGTACATCGAGAAGGACGCCGCGCTCGAACGGCGTTTCCAAACCGTCAAAGTCGAGGCGCCGACGATCGATGAAGCGATTCTGATTCTGAAAGGCCTGCGTCCGAAGTATGAGGCACATCACAAGGCCAAGCTGACCGACGAAGCGCTCGAGCAGGCGGTAAAACTTTCTGAACGTTACATCACCGGCCGCTTTCTTCCCGACAAGGCGATCGACGTGATGGACGAAGCCGGCGCCCGCGCGCGAATCAACGCCATGACTCGGCCGCCGGACGTCAAGGAGATCGAAAAGGAAATCGAGGAAATTCGGGTCGACAAGGAAGCCGCGATCAAGGCCCAGGATTTCGAGAAAGCCGCCGCGCTCCGCGACAAGGAGAAGCAGGCCAAGGAAAAGCTGGAACGCATTCTCACCGAATGGCGCGAACAGCGGGAAGAAAAGGAAGTGCTCGTGACCGCCGAGGACATGATGCACATCATCTCGAAGGTGACTGGTGTTCCTCTGCAGAAGATGGAGCAGAAGGAAACCGCCAAGCTGCTCGCGATGGAAGCCGACATCAAGGAGCGGGTCATCGGACAGGACGAAGCCGTCGCTGCGATTAGCAAGGCTCTGCGCCGTTCCCGCGCCGATTTGAAGGATCCAAGGCGGCCGATTGGCTCATTCGTTTTTCTCGGCCCGACCGGAGTCGGCAAGACCTTCCTCGCCCGGACCCTGGCCGAATTCATGTTTGGCGATTCCGACGCTCTCATTCAGATCGACATGTCGGAGTACATGGAAAAATTCACCGCCTCGCGTTTGATCGGGTCGCCTCCGGGCTACGTCGGTTACGAGGAAGGCGGCCAGCTCTCCGAAGCGGTCCGGCGGCGGCCTTACTCCGTCGTGCTCTTCGACGAAATTGAAAAAGCCCACCCCGACGTCATGCACCTGCTCCTGCAGATCCTGGAGGAGGGAAAGATCACCGACTCGTTAGGCCGGAAAATTGATTTTAGAAACACGATCATCATCATGACCTCGAATGTTGGAGCCGAGTTGATCAAGCGCCAGACGACGATGGGCTTCGGCGCACAGCGCGATGAGGCGAATTACGACGTGATGCGCGACAAGATTCTTGAGGAGACGAAGCGTGTCTTTAAGCCGGAGTTCCTCAATCGGCTCGATGAAATCATCGTCTTCCACACTCTTTCGAAGCCGGATTTGATGCGCATCGTCGATCTCGAAGTCAACAAGGTGAAGCGCCGTTTGCAGTTGAAAGAAATCGAGATCACGCTCGACGACGCCGCCCATGAATTCGTGATCGAAAAGGGCTACGACCCGACCTACGGCGCGCGTCCGATGCGGCGGGCGGTGGAGCGTTATCTGGAGGATCCGCTCGCCGAAGAGCTGCTCCGGGGCGGAGTGAAAGCGGGCGACATGGTGCAGGTGACGGTGGAAAACGAGAAGCTCGTTTTCAAAGTGGCCGAGCCGCACGACAACGCGCCGGCGAGCGCGAGTTGATGTAGACGCCTCCCTCCGGGAGGCGCGGGCGTTGCGCCCATTTTGTCGTCCGACGACTTCCTCCGCGCTTCGCGGAGCGAAGCGTCTACGTTAGGCGCGAGGATGCGCCTCGGCGTAGGCTTTTTTCAACCGCTCGGTTGTGACGTGCGTATAAATCTGCGTGGTCGATAAGCTGGCGTGGCCTAACAATGCCTGCACGCTGCGCAGGTCGGCGCCGTTATCGAGCAGATGGGTCGCGAAACTATGGCGGAGCTTATGCGGACTGAGCGCGATCGGGATGGAAGTATGCCGGAGGTAACGCTTCAAAATCAGCCAAATCGAGCGCGATGAGATTCGACGCCGTCCCTTGTTGAGGAAAAGCGGGCCGCTGTGCACATTCGCGGCCGCGCGGTAACGCGAGACGGCCTGCAAAGCCGGCGCTCCCACCGGGCAGACTCGCTCCTTGCGCCCTTTCCCGAGGACGCGGACGGATTCGGTATAGATATCGAGGTCGTTCACATTCAGAGCAGCGAGCTCGGCGAGGCGCAGCCCGCTGCTGTAAAAGACCTCCAGAATCGCAGCGTCGCGCTGCGGCATCCAGAGCCGGTGCGCTCCGCGGTTTCTTCGACCTGGAGAGGCGCGGCGAGCAGTTCGCCAATTTGAGTTTGGGTCAGAACCAGCGGCAATTTTTTCTCCGTCTTCGGCAATTGAATCTCGCGCATCGGATTCTTCGTCATCCTGTTTCGCGCGACGAGAAAGCGGTAGAAGCTGCGCAAGGCGGAGAATTGCAGGCGAATATAGGAGCGCGCCTGTTTCCGTTTCATCAAGTCGAAGAGATAATCCCGAAAATGTTGCGCCTGGCATTGCCGCCACCCGGGAGCGCCGGTCTGCGCCTGAAAATCGCGCAGCGCCGTGCGATAAATTCGCACCGTGCGCGGAGAAGCGTTGCGCTCGACCTCGAGGAAGGTGAGAAATTCCTCGACCAGCTGATCCTTTGCCGAACGCGTCATCTGTAGACGCTTCGCTCTGCGAAGCGCGGCTTGTGGCTCATTCCCACGAACATGGCCACCCTCGCGCCTCCCGGAGGGAGGCGTCTACAGCCGTCGTTAGGCCGATTGCCCTCTCGCCTATTCCGGTTTTTCGATTTGGTATCGGTTGTCACCCGAGCCGCTGTATTGACTTTTGAAAATGGGCGCTGGGTTGGTGGAAATCAGCTCGTAGCCCTTGAGGATAAACTCCGGATAAACGCCGTTGCTGGCCGGTTCGTAAACCTTGTCTCCGCTAAACCGTCCATACAGCTTGTACTCGTAATTGTTGTCGTAACCGAAATTCATCTGCTCGCGGTCAGGGGCGAGTTTTTGGTTTTCATTCAACATCACCAGTTGCGCGGTGGTCCAAGGCTGCCCCGGGCGGCGCACGTAACCCCAGAAATGGTAATCCGGTTTGTAGTAGCGACGCCCGATGAAATAATCACCCGGCGGCTCGGACTGGATGTGGGCCGCCATGTTGAACCTCGCCTGCTGAATGCCTTCCGGCATCGTCTCGCATCCGGCGAGAAAGCAAAGACTAACGAGGAGGCTGAGCGAGCGGAGTTTCATGGGTGACGGCCGAAGCTTTCCTTTATCGCAGCTTTCGGTCGCCCGCAATCGCATCGGCTTTTTCGCCGGTCGACGATCGCATGTAAGCGATGATTGCCAGGTGTGAGCGCGCCCGCGTTGTCATCCCGATCCGGCGTAGCGCGGAGAGGGACCCCACAGTTGCAATCCGTCGCTTCCTGAGTAGGAACGACGGTCCATTTCCAATTGTGAGGTCCCTCTCTGTCCTACGGCGGATCGGGATGACAAGAAATGCTGAACGCCTCTTGTGCTTATAGCCGCGGTTCGGACGAGATCCGTTTTTCGCTCTCGCGGCCGCATCGCGCCATCAATTCACTTTTGCATCGCGCGCGCATGCTGGTTAAACTGGGCGCTGTTGTCATGATCGAATTGGAAGTTTATGCGGCCGGTGTGCGCGACTTGAACAAGATCCTCGAACTCGATCATCAACTCGAGGCGGTGCCCGGGCTCCGCTACAAGGTCGATAGCAATCACGACATCGTTTATCTCGAGCTCGACGAACCGACCATCACCTTCCGCGAGATTCGCGGCATTTTTTTGAAGCTCGGATTGGAGCCGCGTTTCGTCGGCGCGATTCCGCCAGAGTTGCGCCCGCGCTCCAAGACGCAGCTGCTCAGTGCCTGAATCGGCGGGCGCAGCAGCGCGCCACGCTCCAGATCACATGTTTGTCCGCTTTTTCACCGGCGTCGGTGCAGTAGTTCTCGCGTTCTTTATCTACCTCGGTGAGCTCGTCGTGCTCGCAGCCGAAGCGATGCGTTCCGCGGTCACGCATCGCATGCGGTGGCGGCTCTTTCTGCGGCAGATGGTGGATATCGGCCTCCTCTCCCAATTAGTCGTGGTGATCACCGGCGCCTTCACCGGCGCGGTTTTCGCCGCCCAGACTTATTTTCAGTTCAACAAACTTGGCGTCGCATCCGGCGTGGGGGCAGTCGTTTCCGCGGCGCTTTTTCGCGAACTCGGCCCGGTCCTGACCGGCCTGATGGTGACGGGCCGGGTGGGAGCGGCCATGTCAGCCGAAATCGGCACCATGAAGGTGACCGAGCAAATCGACGCGTTGCGCGCGCTTGCCGTGCATCCGGTCGATTATTTGGTCGTTCCGCGAATGCTCGCGATGATGTTTTCGATGCCTTTGCTGGTCGCGGAATGCATCGGCTTTGGACTTGTCGCGGCCTATTTCGTCTCGGTCAATCTGCTCGGCATCAACGGGCCGTACTATGTCGCGAACATGGAACGCTGGACGCTGATGCGAGACATCGTCATGGGCCTAACGAAAGGATTTTGCTTCGCGATCCTGATCGTCTTCATTAGTTGCCACAAAGGGCTGAATAGCCGCGAAGGCGCGGTCGGGGTGGGCCGGGCCACGACTGAGGCGGTGGTCAATTCATCGCTCGCGATTTTGATCTCCAATTTTTTTCTGACCATGTTCCTCAACGTGCTCTTCCCCGCCGGATGGCAATGAGGGGGAAGTTGAGAGTTGGTAGTTGAGAGAAAGAATGAGAGAAGCACCGACCATCGAGGATTCGCGCGCCGGCGCAGCCTCGTCTTCTCCTAGCTCGCAGCCAAACCTCTCAATTCGCGCCCAATGATCGCGGTGCGCGGATTGAAGAAACGGTTCGGGTCGCAAGAAATCCTGCGCGGAGTGGATATGAGCGTCGCGACCGGCGAAACGCTCGTCATCATCGGTCGCAGCGGCGGAGGCAAGAGCGTTCTTCTGAAAAACTTGATTGGATTGATGCAGCCTAACGAGGGTGAAATCTGCATCGATGGCCAGGATATCATCGGACTGGGCGAGCGCCAGCTGGCCGGCATCCGGCGTAAAGTCGGGATTTTGTTTCAGGGCGGCGCGCTCTTTGATTCGATGACGGTTGAGGAAAATATCGCGTTTCCCCTGCGTGAGGCCGGCGAGCGCGATAGCGGCGTGATCGAACAAAAGATCGCCGAGATGCTCGAAGTCATCGAGCTCGACGGGCAGCAAAAGAAAATGCCGGTCAACCTGAGCGGGGGAATGAAGAAACGTGTCGGCCTGGCGCGTGCGATCATCAACCGGCCCTCGTGCATTCTCTATGACGAACCGACCGCCGGGCTCGATCCGGTCGTTTCGGATAGCATCAATCGATTAATCCGCCGGCTCCAGGAACGCTATGGCGTCACCAGTGTTGTCGTGACCCACGACATGAAGAGTGCCTTTCACGTCGCCGATCACATCGCATACCTGCACGAAGGCCGCATTTACTTTTATGGCACCCCGACTGAAATTCAGGCCTCGACGGATCCGATCATTCAGGATTTTCTAATCGGTCGGGCCAGGATTGCTGACTAACGAGATGAACGAACAAGATCGGAGCCTTGAGTTAAAGGTGGGAATTTTCGTCGCCATTGGGCTCGCGGTTCTGGCCGCCCTGGTTGTGCAGTTCGGCCGGCTCGGCGAAGGGTTCAAAACCTATTACGGCATCACGGTTCACTTCCCCGACGCGAGTGGTCTGCTCAAGGGTTCCGATGTCCTATTGGGCGGGGCGAAAATCGGACATGTGTCGGGCCCTCCGCGACTGGTGTCGTCAGGCCAGGGCGTCGATGTGCCGCTGCGCATTTTTGATTATGCGAAGATTTCGACCGGGAGCGAGATCACGGTCGGCAGCTCGGGTTTGCTCGGCGATCGTTTCGTCTCGATTAGGCCACCAGTGGGAAAAACGACGAGCTACATCGCGGGGGGCGCGCGGGTTGAGGGCACGAGGGAGCGAGGTCTCGACGATCTGACGAAGGAAAGCGGGGCCTTGATCAAGGATCTGCGCGGGACCATTGCAAAGATCGACACCGCGGTCACCCGGCTGAATGATCAGGCGCTTTCGCAGGCGAACATGGATCACTTGAAAGAAACGTTCGATAACCTGAGCAAGACATCGGCCTCGTTTTCCGAGTCCTCGAAAAAGATCGATGGAGTGATCACCAAGGCCGACGCGACGATGGGCTCGGCCAAGGAAGCGGCCGACAAATTGCAATTGGCGGTGGGCGACGCGCGCAAGACAATTCAGTCTGCGGGACGGATCATGAGCCAGGCCACGTCCGGGAATGGCTTATTGGCGATGTTGCTAACGAACGAAGAAGTGGCAAGTAATCTCCGCGCTCTGATTGGCAATCTCCGCACTCATGGCGTGCTTTTTTATCGTGACAGCGCCGCCAAGATTTCGCCGCCTCCGCAAAGCAGTCCACCGCCGCTCCGGCGCCAGCACTCGTTAGGCAAAAATGACTCCGCAGCTGACCGTCAATCTTCTGCGGATACTTTTCGTCACCTTTTGCACGGCAGTTGGTTCGATCATTTCCAACGAAGCGCAGGGGAACGCGCTTCCCGGGTTTGCTGGCGGGACTGGCCTTCGGGCTCCTCCTGGTGCTGGCAGATCGTTTGCTCAAAGGGTTTTCCCTGCGTGCCTTTTCCTCTGCCACGCTCGGGCTGCTCCTCGGTCTTTTTTTCGCCAACCTGCTCCTGGCTTCGCAGGTTTTGCGCTACCAATCGGAAACCACGCAATGGGCGGTGGGTCTGGTTGTTTACTGCACCTTTGGCTACCTCGGGACGATGCTCGCAGTGCGGAGTAATCGCGACGAGTTCTCGCTCATTATCCCCTACGTGCGATTCGCCCGGGAAACGACGCAACACGAACCGCTCCTGATCGATACCAATATCATTATCGATGGGCGCATCGCCGATCTTTGCGCCACCGGTTTCCTCAGCCGCTCGCTGATTGTCCCGCGCTTTGTCCTCGACGAGTTGCAGACGCTGGCGGATTCGCGCGATGGCATCAAGCGAGAGCGCGGCCGCCGTGGGCTCGAGATTTTGAACCAGTTGCAACGGACGCGCGAGATCGAGCTCACCATTCACGACAGCGGCCAGGAGGACGACGGCGATCTGCAGGTCGATGCGCGATTGGTGCGCGTGGCGAAACTGCTTCAGGCGCGACTCCTGACTAACGACCAGGCGCTTTGCCAGGTGGCGCGGCTCCAGCAAGTGCCGGTGCTCAATCTAAACGACCTCTCACAGGCCCTGCGCCCGGTGGTGGTGGCGGGCGACGAAATGGAGTTAAATCTCGTGAAAGAGGGCCGCGATCCGCACCAGGCGGTCGGTTACCTGCCGGATGGAACAATGATCGTGGTCAACCACGCGCGTCCGCATGTCGGGCGAGTCGCGACGGTCGTGGTTTCCAGTGCTTTGCAAACCGCGGGCGGCCGGCTGGTCTTTGCCGAGCTAAAGGAAAATGTGCGTGTTCGCCCGGCGCTTCAGCCCCAGGCGACCGAACCCTCCTAACGCAGACCGACCGCGTTTCGCACTCGTTTCATTACTTCGTTTGCGATCGTATTGGCGCGCTCCGCGCCCTGCGCCAGGACTCCATCGATATAATCCGGCTGCGCGAGAATCTCCTCCCGTCGCTGGCGCATTGGGGCAAAGAACTCCCAGAGCCTGCCGAAAAGCTGCTTTTTAAAATCGCCGTAGCCGGTTCCACCTTTCGTGAACGCGGTGCGGAACGCCGCCGTTTCTTCACTCGAGGCGACTAACGAGAAAAGCTGGGCGATGGAGGAAGCGTCGGGATTCTTCGGCGCCTCGACCGGCGTCGAATCGGTCACGATGCTCATGACTCGTTTCCGCATCTCTTTTTCCTCGGCGAAAATGTCGATCGTGTTGCCGTAGCTCTTGCTCATCTTTTGGCCGTCGAGTCCGGGCACAGTCTGCGTCTTTTCCTGAATGCGCGGCTCCGGTAGCTTGAGGGTTTCGCCGTAGGTCTCGTTGATCTTGGTCGCGAGATCTCGTGTTATCTCGACATGCTGCTTCTGGTCGCGCCCGACCGGCACGACGTCGCTGTCGTAAATCAAGATGTCGGCCGCCATCAGCACCGGATAGGTGAAGAGCCCGGCCGAAGCGGCGACTCCGCGCGCGACCTTGTCCTTGTAGGAAACGCGCGCGTTCGAGCAGTCCCATCGGTGCGACCGTGTTTAGGATCCAGGCCAGTTCGGTCACCTCAGGAACATCCGACTGGCGAAACAGCGCCGCCTTTTTTGGATCGAGGCCACAAGCGAGAAAGTCGAGCGCGACGCGGCGGGAATTTTCTCGCAAGGCGGCGGGATCCCGCAAACTCGTTAGGGCATGATAGTCGGCGATGAAATAGAGCGCTTCTCCCTCTGCCTGGAGTGCAATCGCCGGGCGCATCATGCCGAAGTAATTTCCGATGTGGAGAATGCCGCTCGGTTGGATGCCGGAAAGAATGCGCATGAGAAGTGGCCGGACTTTCCACGCTGGGCGGGAAAGGTTCAACCACCAACGGCGAAGGGTGAAAGCGCGCAGGCTCACGAAGGGAATGAGCGTAGTAGGGAGGGGATAGCCGTGGTCTTAGCTCTGACGGCATACGCCCTGCTGAGCCATGGTTGTGCTTATCGTCTTGCTCTTACTCTTATTGGTCGTGCTGCCGGCTGTCGTCGGGTTAATTCTCGGCGGCGATCTCGCTGAAACAGTCGATTTTTCGCAGGCGTTTGCGACCTGGCGCTCCGATCGTCTATCGGGTGCAGGAGACCTCCACCTGCCCGAGTCCGGATGCCGTCGATGTCTATCCATCGAGAGCACGGAGAGTTTTACGATTATCTGGCGAAGAAATACTGGCGAGTGGAAGAAGTGCTGGAAGACGGATCGATCGTCGCGCTCACCCCTCTGATGGAGCATCAACACGTGCGCCGGAACGATCCCAACCTTCGCAGGGCGAATCTGATCGAACGAGTGCGCTACGCTGCTCGGTTCCCAAGCCCTGCTTACCGATAACGGTTAACGCGGGGCTCTTTCCGGCTTGCGGCAAGCCGTTTCTGGTAAAATTGGTCGCTCCAGTTTAGAGATTCCGCGTGAATCGCCTGCCGCAGCATTTCCATTTCCTCGGGATTTGTGGGACGGCGATGGGTTCGGTCGCGGCTGCACTGCGGGATCGCGGCTGCATCGTGACGGGATCGGACGAGAAAATTTATCCCCCGATGTCGGATTTTCTCCGCGCCAAAGGTGTCGCCCTCACCGAAACCTACCGGGCGGAAAATTTGCCTAACGATCCCGAGGCAGTGGTGGTGATCGGCAACGTGATCAAGCGTGGTAATCCGGAGGCGGAGGCGGTCTTGAATCGAAAACTTTATTATTTGTCGCTGCCTGAGGTGCTGAAGGAATTCTTTCTCCGTGGCCGGCACAATCTTGTTGTCACCGGGACGCACGGGAAAACGACGACGACGGCATTGTTGACGTGGATTCTGGCAGTCGCGGAATTGGAGCCCGGCTACATGATTGGGGGGCTGTCTCGCAATCTCGGGCAGGGCGCGCTCTTTAATGATTCCAAATATTTCGTGATCGAGGGCGACGAATACGACACGGCGTTTTTCGACAAGCGATCCAAGTTCATCCATTACCTGCCGGAATTGCTTGTGATCAACAATCTCGAGTTCGATCACGCGGATATTTTTCCCGACCTCGCAGCGGTCAAACTGAGCTTTCGGCGGCTGATCAATATCGTGCCGCAAAATGGGATGATCCTGCTCAACGGGGATGATCCCAATTGCATCGAGGTGGCGCGAGATTGTCTTCCACCATTGGTCGAAGTGGGTTTCTCGGAGAACTGCGCGGAGCGGATTCGCGACGTCAGTTATTCGACGACGGGTTCGCGCTTTTCGTTAGGGGAAATGACTTTCGACTCGCCCTTGTTTGGGGAATTCAATGTTCGCAATGCCGCGATGGCCGCGGTCGCGGCGCGCTTTTACGGGGTCACGCCGGAAGTGATTCAAACCGCCCTGACGAGCTTCGAGGGAATCGCGCGCCGCCAGGAGGTCCGGGGCACGGCGCGTGGCGTAACGGTAATCGATGACTTTGGTCATCACCCGACGGCGATTCGCGAAACATTGACCGCGTTACGACGGCGCTATCCCGGGCAGCGGCTCTGGGCAATCTTTGAGCCGCGCTCAAACACAACCCGCCGGGCGGTTTTCCAGCAGCGCCTGCCCGAGGCGCTCGCAATTGGCTGACGGCATTTTCATTTCGCAGGTCGCGTCCCTCGACCAGATTCCGCCGGGGGAAAGGCTGGATCCGGAAGCCGTTGTTTCGACGTTGGCCGCCGCAGGTCGCACCGCCTTCTACGAGCGCGATGCGGCCGCGATCGTCGAGCGAATCATGCCGCTCCTCCAGCCTAACGACGTTGTAACCGTTTTCAGCAACGGCGGGTTTGACGGGATCCACGAGAAGCTGCTCAGCGCTCTGCGTGAGTTGTAGCCGGGATCGGTGACCCCGGAGGTAGAGCGCGTCCGGGCCGGGATCACCGATCCCGGCTACAACTCACGATGTGTGATCCAGAACGATCCGCCAGCCCTCGGGTAGGCGGCGGAAAAGCAGGGTAAATTTTCCGTGCGGCTGATCGTCTTTGCGCTGCAGACTCCAACTGCCGAGGGCGATCGCGGCGTCGTCTCCCAGCCGCGTGATTTCCACGTCGGAAAAGGTGAGCGTTCCCATTTTGTCGCGACTGTCGTATTTCCTGGCATAACGATCGCGCACTGTCTGCCAGCCGCGCGTGACTTCATCCCCCGAAACAAAGGCCGTCTTCGGTGAATGCGAGTAACCCTCCATGAAACCATCGATGTCGCCCCGGTTCCAGGCCGCCACCTGGGCATCGAGGACGGCGCGAATCGGATCCTGATCGGCTGCCTGCGTCACCGCAAACACCGTAAGAATTGCGCCTAACGACATTATTGAGATGCAAAATCGCGCCCGCCGCATGCCAAAGCATTTCGCAAATCTGGCGACGCGTCCAGTGTTCTCCTCTGGGGAACAGGTTGACCACAGGGCTGTGAACAATTAGATAAGCGCGTGATTCGCTGCCTCCTTTGGTCCCTGCTCGGGCTGGTCCTTGTCGTCGCCTCGGCCTCGGCACAAGCCCCCGCGTCTGCGCCCGGCCTGCCCCCTCGCGCCGGTGGCCGAGCAGGCCGCGCCGAATCGTCGAATCCGGCGGCCGACATGGTGACGATGCAGTATCCAAACAGCGACGTTCTGGATGTGCTGCATCTTTATGAAAACTTGACCGGCCGGAAGCTGGTGATGGACAACAACGTCCAGGGCAAAGTCAATATCTTCATCGCCAAACCAATCCCGCGCGAGGAAGCCATTCGCATCATCGAGATGAATCTGGCATTGAACGGGTTTTCGCTTGTCCCCGCGGAGGGCGACATCGTGGAGGTTGTTGGCATTAACAAAAATCCTCGCGCAGCCGCCGTGCCGATTATCTCCGATCCGGCCGACCTTCCAGGCGGTTCCCAAGTGGTCAGCTACCTCTTTCGCCTCAACTACGCCGACCCCCAGGAACTGCAGCAAGTGCTTTCGCAATATCTCGCCGGCATCGGCGGCCAGGCTCCCATTCTAGCCCTACCCAAATCGTCCAGCCTTCTCGTCACGCAGAGCGCGGATGTTTTGCGCAAACTGGTGAAGATGGTCGAGCAAATCGACGTCGCCCCGGCCGAGGTCACGAGCAAGTTCATCAAGCTCGAGCGGGCCGACGCGCAAAAAGTGGTCGATATGCTCAAGGATGTCCTGGAAAAAGGAGACCAGACCGCTCAACCAGGCGGAGTGCGCAGGGTGCGCGGCATTATTCCACCGCAGCCCCAGGCCCAGGGTGATGAAGAGGGAGGTGCGGTTCTTTCCGAGGACTCGCTCATCGTCGGCAAGATCAAGCTGGAAGCCGACGTGCGGACAAATCGCATTCACGTCATAACGCGCCCGGTCAATATACCATTCATCGAGAAATTGATCGGTGAGTTTGACGCCAATGTGGAATTCGGCCAGCCGGTGACGCGTCCGTTAAAATACATTGCGGCGGCCGACGTTCTTCAGGTGCTCGTCGATGCGCTCACTGAGCCGGGCGATCAGAATCAACAGGGGGGCAACAGGGACTTAATCCCAATCAGCAGCGCAACCAGCAGCCGCGCAACCAGCCTACACCTAGTCAGTATGGCAACACGAGCAGCAGCTCCGGCACTGACAGCACTTTACAGGTGAATGAAGAGCTCCAGACGGAGCCGACCGACACCACGCCCAAGTCGGTCACGATCGGCAATACCAAACTCATCGCAGACGCGCGGGCTAACACCATTATCGTGCTCGGGACTCGAGAGGTGGTGGTCAAGGTGGAGCGCATTCTCGACGAAATGGATGTGAGAGCGCCTCAGGTCGCTCTCAGCACTGTGATCGGCGAGTTGACCTTGGGCAATAATAAAGAGTTTGGGGTCGATTATTTTTCTAGATATAGGGGAGTGGTGGGCACGTCGCGCAACAGCGCGGTTCCCGTTCCAGGGCCTGTTGCTGCTGCTTCCCCTGCCGTTACTACTGGGGTTCTTGACCCCGGCGGCTTGGTGAATTTCGCAAACGTTCTGCAAAACTTGGGGGCCGGCACGAATGTCTATGTCCAGATCGCTGACGGTCTCTCTGCGATTGTGCATGCGCTCGATTCGACCGGGAATTTCAAGGTGATTTCGCGGCCGATGGTTTTCACTACCAATAACAAGAAAGCCATCATCGCTTCCGGAAAAGAGATTCCTGTTCCTGTGAGTACGATTTCTAACACTACCAGTGGCGGAATTATCAACACCGGACTCGCGCAACAATCGAATATAGAGTTCAAAAAAGTGGCGCTTCAGCTCGAGGTGGTGCCACTGATTAATTCTGAGAAGGAAGTCTCGCTCGATATCCTGCAGAAGATCGATAGTGTCTCCGGCTCCACCATTGTTTCGGGCAATTCAATTCCAAATATTGCGACGCGCTATATCCGTACCACTGTGTCCGCTCAGAACGGCTCGACGATTGTTCTTGGAGGGCTGATTACTGATGACAAAGAAGACGATCGGGCTGGCATACCCATTCTTAGCCATCTTCCGATAGTAGGACCTCTTTTCCGGAACACCGTCAAAAACAAGAACCGGACTGAACTGATTATTTTGATGCGACCCGAAGTCAGCCTGACGAAACTGGACATGTATCGCCTTCGGCAGAAAAACCAGGACCGGACCCACTTCGGCCCTGAACTGGAACAGGACGATTGTCCCGATTGCCCGCCGTTGAACGACGGAAAACAATTGCCGCCGCCCGATTTGCCATCGATAAAATAATCAGGGTTCAATTTTATGAGCCGAACATCTGTTTCGATCGTTTTGCTGTTTTCATTTTCTGTTCTGCTGCCGTGTTTGGCGGACGAAAACCCCCAGTTTGATGGCACAATTTTTTTTCACCGGCTTCTCAATGCCGATGATCCGTTGGCCGCTCGGGATGAGTACGGACAACTGCACCAGGGGCCTTTTTTGAATCAAACGGATTTCGAGCCGCGCTACTGCAGGCGAGATCACTACTATTACATTTCCGGGAAATCCCTGATTCACGATCCGGCTTATGTGGGCGCGATGCAGCGCGATCTTCGCCGGCTCGGCTATTATTGCGGCGGAATCAATGGGATTTTTTCTCCGGAAGTTTCAGACGCGATCGCTCGCTTGCAGAAAAACTCCTCCATGGAGGTGACTGGTACTCTTACAGTCCAGGTTAGAAGAGCCTTGCACTTGCCGTAGGCTTCAGAATGAGTCCCGCCCTCAGCAAGTCGCTCATCGACATTCTCCTCGCCAGCGGCGTTGAGACGCGAGAAGACGCCGCTGCGCTCACCTCGAATCTCAACGGTAGTTCCTGGGTCGCCGAGGTTCTCAATTCCGGCAAGGTCGATGAGCAGAAGTTTCTCAACGCCCTCGGGGAGCTCTTTCAACGTGCCGGTCATCTCGATCGACGCGAAACGAATCGAGCGGGCAACGTTAGGCGTGCTCCCCAGCCGGTTCGTCTTCCAACACCACATCCTTCCGATCGAGGTCAAGGAAAACGCGGTCGTGCTGGCGACCTACGATTTGTTTAACTCGACGGGCCGCCAGCTCGCTTCCCAGCTTCTCGACAAACCCGCCGAATGGGTCCTCGTTCCCCGCGCGCAAATTCTCCGCGCCATGAAGACCCTCTACGGCGTCGGCGCGGAGACCTTCGACGAAATCCTGAAAACGAACCGTTCCTTCGAAGCACTCGATGACATTGAAACGAGCACCGACCTGAACGCCGACGATCCCGAAGCCTCGGTCGTGAAATTCGTCAACCAGATCATTCGCGAAGCGATCCATGAGCGCGCGACTGACATCCACGTCGAGCCGCTCGAGAACGATCTGCGTATTCGCTACCGTATCGATGGCATCCTGCACGAAGTCGCAGTCCCGCCGCAGTTGCGGCTTCTGCAATCGGCCATCATCTCGCGTTTGAAGGTGATGGCCCACATGGACATCGCCGAGCGCCGGCTCCCGCAGGACGGCCGCATTAATCTGCAATCCGCACGACCAGACGATCGACGTTCGTGTGTCCACCATCCCAACCGTGAACGGCGAATCGATCAGTCTTCGCCTGCTCGCTCGCGACCAGCAAAACACCTTCGGGTTCGAGCGGCTCGATATGAGCCCGACTCAGACCAGCATCATGAAGTCGCTCCTCAATCAGCCTAACGGAATCGTCCTTGTCACCGGGCCAACTGGCTCCGGCAAATCGACCTCACTTTATTGCTTCCTTAGCAGCATCAATTCCGTCCAGCGCCGCATCATTACAATCGAAGAGCCGGTCGAGTATCGTTTGCCGGGCGTCTCGCAGATTGACGTGAAACCGGAGATCGACCTGACTTTCGCCAAAGGCCTGCGCCATATTTTGCGGCAGGATCCAAACGTCGTCATGGTCGGAGAGATTCGCGACGTTGAAACGGCGGACATTGCCATTCGCGCCGCCATGACCGGCCACCTTGTCTTCAGCACTCTGCATACGAACGACGCCGTCGGCGGCATTACCCGCCTGCTCGACATGGAGGTTGAGCCCTTCCTTCTCGCCTCCGTCGTCAAAGCCTTCCTCGCCCAACGATTGGTCCGGACCATCTGTCCGGATTGCATTGAGACAGTGGAGTATCCCAAGGAATACCTCGACGAGATTAGTTTCCCGCACGAGAAGGGAATAACCTTTCGGCGTGGCGCGGGTTGCGAAAACTGCCGGCAAACCGGTTATCAGGGGCGGCTCGCGATCTACGAAATCTGCGTCGTGACGGAGCCTCTGAAGCGCCTCATCATGCAAAAGCGCGACGGCGGCGAACTGAAACAAGCGGCCATCGCCCAAGGCATGTTGACTTTGCGTCAGGACGGCTGGCGGCGCGTCGCCGAAGGCAAGACTACGATCGAAGAAGTCGTTCGAGTAACGCAGACCGACGAAGTGATGGCCGAGACCACCGGCCTCGCCGAGCCAGTCGTGGCGCGCTGACGCTTAATTCTTTCGAGTCCATCCAAAGTCGGCTCATTCATCCCGGTGGCGATCATACGGGATGATGTTATCCCATTCGTCGGCGGAGGAACGGGCCACAAACGCCACCACTGGCTCGGTGTCGCTCATGTTAAACACTTCATGGGGCACGTCGGGTTTGATGTAAATGAAGTCGCCGGCTTCGTTCTCTAACACTTGCTTAAGCCCGGCGCCGAATTCGTGGCGCACTTTGCCTTCGAGGATGTAAAGGATCAGCTCGAAGCCGACATGAATATGGGCGTAAGCCACGCCACCCGGCGGGATGGTCGCGATATTCGCGGAGAGCCTGGTCGTGCCGACATTTTTCGCGGACATGCCCTGTTTGTAGTGAATCCCGTTCCAATCCCGGCGCGCGCCGCCGCCGCGAATCGTCAGGATGCCACCATGATCTTCAACCGCGCTGAGCTGGATATTGTCTTTGTCGTCCATCGATCAAAGGTCGTCTCAGGAGTTCGTCGGGGCGGACTCCTGGCCACGCAAGGCGCGAATCGCCGCGCCGTAATCATCCGCTTTGAATATGGCAGTCCCGGCGACGATGACCTCGGCTCCATTTTCGATGGAAAGCTGGGCGGTTTCAGCGGTGATCCCGCCGTCCACTTCAATATCGTAGCGCATGCCTAACGAACTTCGCAGATCCTGCGCGCGGCGCACCTTTTCCATCATCTCGGGCTTGAAAGTTTGGCCGCCGAAACCGGGATGAACCGTCATGATGAGGAGGAGATCAATGTTAGGCAGGTGCGGCTCAACGAAGGCGAAAGGCGTGACCGGATTCAAGGTGAGGCCGGCACGACAGCCGCCCCCGCGGATGGAGCGAAGGGTTTTGCCGATCTCATGTTTGGCCTCCGGCTCGACATGGACGGTGATCGAATTGGCGCCCGCCTCGATAAAGCGCGGCACGTAGTGATCGGCCCGCTCAATCATTAAATGGACATCGAGGGGGAGACTGGTTAGGCCACGAATTGTCTTTACCATGCCGGGCCCGAAGGAAATGTTGTCGACGAATTGCCCGTCCATGATGTCGAGATGCAACCAGTCGGCTCCCGCTGCAACGACACGCTGAATGTCAGCCGAGAGATGAGCGAAGTCGGCGGCAAGGACAGAGGGGGCGATAATGACTTTCGGATTGGGCATGGCGTCGCGATTCTGAACGGAGAGCGTTGGGTTGGTCAATCCTGCGAATACTGGCCGCAAAACTGACAATCTCAGGGCGATGGCTCATTCAAATCCCTTGACGGGACGGTCACCCGTTCCAAGATACGTAGGTTTTTCGCCTGTCGAGCGTGCGGCACAGCTCTCGCTTTTATGAAGGGTCGGCGGCGGTGACTCCATTTCAAAAACTCTCCCATGTTTAATAGACTTTTCGGTTGGTTTTCCAGCGATATCGGGATCGATCTCGGGACCGCAAATACGCTCGTTTACGTCAAAGACCAGGGCATCGTCCTCCGCGAGCCATCGGTCGTGGCGGTGCAGGCAGGCACTTCCAAGGTGCTGGCGGTCGGCGACGAGGCCAAGCGTATGCTTGGGCGGACGCCGGCGAATATTGTCGCAGTGCGGCCACTCAAGGATGGCGTCATTGCCGACTTCGAAGTGACCGAGGCGATGCTGCGCCATTTTATTACCAAAGTGCACAACAGTCGCGTCCGCGCTCGTCCGCGGGTCGTCATTGCCGTCCCTTCGGGGATTACGGAGGTGGAAAAGCGCGCTGTGCGGGAGTCGGCCACTCATGCCGGTGCGCGGGAAGTTTATCTCATCGAAGAGCCAATGGCGGCGGCAATTGGCGTCGGTCTTCCGGTGCAGGATCCGGCCGGCAATATGATCATCGATATAGGTGGCGGCACGACGGAGGTGGCCTTGATTTCGCTTTCTGGCATCGTCTTTAGCCGCAGCGTGCGGGTGGCGGGTGACGAGCTCGACGAGGCGATCGTGCAATACATGAAGCGAGCCTACAATTTGATGGTGGGAGAGCGCACCGCTGAAGAGATCAAGATCAAGATCGGTTCTGCCTATCCGAGTGAGAAGGAGACGAGCGTGGAAGTCAAAGGCCGTGACCTGGTCGCTGGCCTGCCCAAGACGCTCACAATCACATCGCAGGAAGTGCGGGAAGCATTGCTCGAGCCCATCTCGACGATCGTCGATTCTGTCCGAATCACGCTGGAGCGTTGTCCGCCGGAACTGTCGGCCGACCTGGTCGATCGCGGTCTGGTGCTCGCGGGCGGCGGCGCGTTGCTGCGCGGCTTCGATCGCTTGCTTAGCGAGGAAACGGGGTTGCCAGTCCATGTCGCGGAAGATCCCTTGAGCGCAGTTGCGGAGGGGACGGGCAAGTGCTTGAACGAGATCAAGTTTCTTCGCCAGGTTGCGACGGCCGATCGCCAGTGGCGGCAGTGAGGCAAATGCGGAAGGCGGATTTCGGAAGGCGGATTTCCGAATGAAGGAGTCGTGATGCAGAGGAGTATTGCTTCTATTCCGCACTCCGCATTGCGTATTCCGCATTCTCCATGAACCGCAGCAGCATCGTCGCGATTGTTCTTTTCGCCGCGGCCCTCCTCACGCTTTTCAGCCTTGGGCCACAAGCGACACGCAAGATTCAGGCGACGTTTTTCCAGGTCATCTCACCTTTTCTCAAGACAGGTTCAGGTTTGGAACGGCAGATCACTTCGGTCCGCACGGGATTGAAATCGCTCGAAGAGTTGGAGCGCGACAACGCTGACCTTCGGGTCGAGAACCGCTCCCTGAAAGCGACCAACGAAGCGCTGCGCGATGTTGAGCACGAAGTCAACCGGCTGCGGCAGGCGCTCAAATATCGTGAGCGTTCGCTCTTTCGACTCGTGCCGGCCGAGATCGTTGCGCGCGACTCTTCGACCTGGTGGCGGACGGTGACAATCAACCGAGGCGAGGAGGACGGTATCGCGCCTGAAATGCCGGTGCTAACCGATGAAGGCCTGGTCGGGCGCACGACCACGGTGAGCGCCACTATCACCGTCGTTCTGCTGATCTCGGACGAAAATTGTCGGGTGGCTGCGAGCGTCGAGGGCACGCGCGAGCAGGGAATTGTGACTGGTGAACGCGTCGCTGGAAATCTCTCCCCGTTGCTCGATCTGAATTACCTTTCGAAACAGGCGGAACTGAAGGCAGGTCAAAAGGTTTATACCTCCGGCGTCGGCGGAGTTTTTCCTTCCGGCCTTTTGATCGGCACGATCCGCACTTTTCAAGTTCGGGCGCTTGATAGCCAGGCCAAGCTCGCGCCGGCGGTGGATTTGGCGAAGCTGGAAGATGTGTTCGTCGTGATCGGAAGGAACTGAGAAAGGAAATGACGAATTCCGAATGATGAATGACGAAAGAATGACGAATGACGAAGCCCGAACGCGGAAGCGTGCCGGCGGTGGCGTCGATCATTTCGATGCTTTGTCATTCCTTCGGCCTTCGGCCTTCATCCTTCGTCATTTTCGCCGCTATGATTTTCTTCCTCGTTCTCGTTGTGCTGGTCTTCCTCGCCCAGATTGTCGAAATTTTCATCCCGCCGCTCGATTGGATGTTCAACGCACACGTTTATATCGTGCCCGTGATCGTTTTTTACGGGGCGATGGCGCTGCCCTTTCCCCTCATGTTATCGCTCGCCTTTGTCGCGGGTTTTCTCTGGGACGCGATGACTGTGCAACTGCTCGATGCGCATGTTGAAATTTCCTTCGGATGGTCGATACTCCTCTACGCGGTGCTCGCCGCCATCATGCACGGTCTCAGGCCCTTGTTTAATCGCGGGCGGTGGGAAGTGCATTGTGTCCTTAGCGGCGTCTGCACGGCTCTTATTCTCCTCGCACAGTATCTCATGATCTCCTTTCGGCGCGGCTCCCTTATTCTTAATCACGAGGTCGTGGTGGCAGATCGGCGGCCCGGGTCTCCTCGCCATGCTCATGGCCCCGCTTATTTTCTGGTCGCTCCATTGGATTGCCCGCCTAACGAACAACCCTTATCTTCCACGCGAGGAGGGCTTCGATGATTATGCGGCGCTCTAAGCCCATTCTGCGGATCCAGTTCCTCGCTCTTTGCATGCTCGTTGGCCTCGGCGTGCTTCTCCTTCGACTCTGGTGGGTCCAGGTCGCGCGGGGTTATGAATGGACCGCCCGCATCCAGAGCAGTTCTGAGGCGACCGTCCGCATCCCGTCGATTCGCGGCGAGATTCGCGATCGCAACGGGGTTGCCCTGGTCCAGAACCGGGCCAGTTACGAAGTCGATTTTTATCTTCCGGAAATGGTCAAAGGTTATCGACAGCGCTACGGCCGGCCGCCCGAGACGCAATACCGCGCGACGATCAGCGGAATGCCCAAAGACATGAAGGAACCGGACATCGTCCGCATTGTTAACGATGGCATCGTTCCACGACTCGAGGACCTCGACCTGGCGCGCGATTACAACGCCAATCAACTCCAGAAGCATTATCGCAACAACACGGAGGTTCCCTATTCCTACATCAAGGACATCGATTTCGCGACGATGGCGAAGTTCTCCGAGCACGATGTCGGTTTGCCCGGCGTTGATATCGCGATCAAACCGGTGCGCTCCTACGTCTACGGAGCGCTCGCCTCGCATTTGTTAGGCTACGTCGGCGCGCCGGACGACACGAACACGGAGGAAGCGCGCAAGTACAGCTTTTATCAGGGCGACGTGGAGGGGAAGTCGAACGTTGAGAAGACGATGGATCAATATCTGCGGGGGCAGCCCGGGATTCGGGTCATGCGGCGCAACGCCAAAGGGGTGATCGATGGCGTCGTTAGGGAAGAAGCGCCCAAGCAGGGAGCGAACGTTTACCTAACGATCGACGCCCGCATCCAGGCGATCGCGGACGAAGCATTGCGCGTGGTTGCTCGCGGCGCCGCGGTAGTGGTCGATCCTAACAATGGCAACGTCCTCGCCATGGCTTCGGTTCCTTCCTTCGATCCGAACACATTCATTCCCAGCATCAAGGCGAAAGACTGGAAAGAGCTGCGCAACGACGAAGCCCATCCGCTCATCAACCGCGCGGTGAGCGCGTTTCCGCCCGGTTCGACCTTCAAGATCGTGACTTCCCTGGCCGGTCTGCGCAAGGGTCTTGCCAACACAAAATTCACCTGCACCGGCGGCGTCTCCTATGGCGACCATTATTTCCAGTGCTGGATCAACGAGAAGGGCGGTTCGCACGGGACGTTAGGCGTGAGCGACGCGATCAAGGTTTCGTGCAATGCCTTCTTTTATCAATACGGCAATGCGGCCGGAATCGACGCGATCGATGAGACCGGTGACGAGCTCGGCCTTGGAAAGCCGAGCGGGATCGAGATTACCGGGGAATCGCCCGGCGTTCTGCCCGGACCGGATTGGATGCGGGTTAATCACCCTAACGAAAGATGGTCGTCCGCCTACACCGCGAACGTTTCCATCGGGCAGGGCTACGATCTCGCCACTCCGCTCCAGATGGCGATGGCATATTCCACGATCGCGAATGGCGGTATCTCTTATTACCCGCGGCTGGTCGATCGTGTTCTCAACCAGGACGAGACGCCGGTCCTGGACGCGGAGGGGAAGGTCGCTGTCCCGCAGACGCCGAAATTGCACAACGATTTTCGCCAGGATTTCACCCCCGACCAGATTGAGATCGTTAGGCGCGGTTTTTGGAAGGTAGTCAACGAGGACGGCGGCACCGGGCACGCGGCGCAATTGGAGCACGTGGAAGTCGCAGGCAAGACTGGCACGGCGCAGGCGATGTTAAATGGCAAAAAAGACAACGTCGCCTGGTTCTGCTGCTTCGCGCCCTACGATCATCCCCGCTACACGGTAGTTGTGATGGTGCAGGGTGCCTTCGGTCACGGCGGCTCAGTGGCCGCACCGATCGCAGCCCGTGTCCTCCAGCAAATCCTTGCCATGGACCAGGGCAAGTATGAGCCGCAGCTCGCTTGGGTTCACCCTGCGCACAAGGATAATCCTTTTGACCAAATTGTTGCCGTGAAATACAAGGACGATCCGCTTGCGGCACCGGGTTCCGATGAAGAAGGTGGGACGCCTAACAGCGGCCAGGGGTCACAGGCCGCGGTCATGGCGAACCCGGGCGATTCCCCCGATGTCGAGCCCGATGCGGACGCGCGAGGCAAAGTGCAGAACGCCGGCGCGCCGAAACGCGCTTTGCGCGCCCAGCCGGTTGCCACCCCCGCCCCGCAACGTTCACGCAGCCTTTTCGAACGGATGTTTAATATCCGCCCGCGACCGGCCGCTCCTACCCCGGTTCCGACGAAGCGCGCACGGCCGGTATCTTGATTTAACCCATGAAGTTCAACCACGGATTCGCCGCGATGACTTCAATAACTTTGCAGCACTATGATCGAACAAGTGAAAAAATTTCTTGGTCTGTCGCGTCGCAAGACCGGCAACAAACTAATCATCAGCGTCGAGAAACTCGAACGCCGGGTCGCCCTCCTCGAAGACGGCCAACTCGAGGAGTATAGCGTCGAGCGCGATAGCTCCCGGAACATCGCCGGGAGTGTTTACAAAGGGCGGGTCAAAAATATCGAGCCTGGTCTCAAGGCGATGTTTGTCGACATCGGCCTGGAAAAAAATGCTTTCCTCCATTTCTGGGACGCGATTCCCGCCGCGCTCGACAGTGGGATAGAAGAGATCGAGCGCCCTGAGCGGAAGCAGCCCAGAAAGAGGCTCACGGCCAAGGACATTCCAACCATTTATCCAGTCGGCTCCGAGGTGATCGTCCAGGTCACGAAAGGACCGATCGGAACCAAAGGACCGCGCGTTTCGACCAATTTGAGTTTCGCCGGTCGTTACCTCGTGCTCATGCCCTTCAGCGATCGCAGCGGGATTTCGCGCAAGATTGAAGATCCAAAAGAGCGTACGCGTTTGCGCAAGATTTTGCGTGAGCTCGATATTCCAGATGGTCTTGGGGTCATCATCCGCACTGTTGGTGAAGGACAGCGCGCCCGCTATTTCGTCCGCGATTTGAGCTTCCTCCTCGAGCAATGGTCGAAAATCGAGCAGCAAATCAAGGAACAGCCCGCGCCCGCCCGCGTCTTTGAAGAGCCGGATCTGGTAGACCGGACCGTGCGCGATTTTCTCACCGATGAAATCGACGAAGTGGTCTGTGATGATCACGCCGCGGTCGAGCGCATGGTCGACATGGTCGGCCAGATCTCCCGCCGCGCCAGAAGCCGGATCAAATTTTATGACGGCACCGCGCCGGTTTTCGAAACTTTCGGCGTCCAAAAGCAAATCGATGACGCCTTCCATCGCCAGGTCTGGCTGAAATGCGGCGGCTACATTGTGATCGACGAAACCGAGGCCCTCGTCGCGGTGGACGTGAACACCGGCCGCAACAAGGGTGGACGCGACGTCGAGAAAACAATTCTGCAAACCAATCTCGAAGCGGCGGACGAGATCGCGCGCCAGCTTCGACTGCGCAACATTGGCGGCCTCATTATTGGCGACTTCATCGACATGAAAAACCGCCGGGACCAGCAGATGGTTTACACCCGGATGCGCGAGCGGCTGAAACGCGACAAGGCGAAGACGCACGTCCTGCCGCTTTCTTCGTTAGGCCTGATGGAGATGACGCGGCAACGCGCGCAGGAGAGCCTGAGCGATTCGATTTATCAGAATTGTCCCTACTGCGAAGGGCGCGGGGTGGTCAAGACGACCATGAGCACGAGCGTCGAAGTGCATCGCGCTCTCAACGCCGTCATGCGCAAGTATCAGGACTCGATCCACGACATCCGTGTCATTCTGAATCCCGAGGTCTTAAAGCGCTTGAAGGAGGAAGATGAAGAGCTGCTCGTGGAGCTCGAGCGGCGTTATGCCGGGCGCTTGATGTTCCGGGCGGACCCCACTTTTCATCACGAAAAGTTTATTGTCACCGATGCCAACACCGGCGCGGAGCTGAAGCCGTAGCTTTTGTTTTCAATTTGGTGACCTCGGTCGCCAGGGATCCAACGCGGCCGGGATCCCCGACCCCTACAACTACAGCGGAATGGAGCCCGCATCTTCTCGCCTAAGGACAGATAAACGAGCTGATGTCTGCGAGCGGCTTGCGCTTGATGTTGGGCACCATCGCGTTTTCGGCCGGGTGACCGACGACGAGAAGGAGAAAAGGTTTCTCGTGCGCGGGGCGATGGAGAAGTTTGTTCAAGAACCCCATTGGGCTTGGCGTATGCGTCAGTGAGGCGAGTCCGGCCCGGTGGACGGCTGCAACGAGAAAGCCAGTGGCGATGCCAACGGATTCTACCGCGTAATAGTGTTTCAAGCGACGGCCGTCGGGCAGAATCCGATAGGGTTGAGAGAAAATCGCGATCAGCCATGGGGCGGTCTCGAGAAAAGGTTTTTGTGCATCCGTCCCGAGTGCGGCCAGAGCCTCCAGCCATTCGTTAGGCGCTCGGCGTTCGTAAAATTCTTTTTCCTCTGCTTCCGCGGCCAGTCGAATTTCACCCTTCAAGGCCGGATCGCTCACCGCCACGAAATGCCATGGCTGAAGGTTGGCGCCGTTCGGGGCGCTGCCCGCGGTTTGCAGGCAACTCTCGATCACTGCGCGGGGCACCGGTCGCGTCGAAAAACCGCGCACGGTCCGGCGTCGTGCCATTTCCGCGCAAAAATCTGTCGCCCGCGCGATCAGTTGTTCGTCCGTCAAAGATTCCCGCGGCGGCAGCGGGATGAAATCAGGTTTGCTCACGGCTCGAATCCTACCGTGCCGACGGCGCAATTGCGATTTCGCCCCAAGACGCGAAATTAACTGGATGTCTTTTGCCCAGATTCTCGATCAGCTACCGACGGCAGAATCGCCGTTGTTGCGGCGCTTTGCCGGACTGATCCAGCCTAACGACAACGCGCATTTCGAGTTGATGGCCCAGGAGGCGCGCCAGCTCACCCGGCAAAACTTTGGCCGCACGATGCGGATGTTCGCACCGCTTTACCTGAGCAACGAGTGCATCAACAACTGTCGTTACTGCGGCTTCTCGCGCGACAACCCGATCTTGCGCGTCACTCTCTCTGTCGAGGAGGTCCGGGCGGAGGCGGAGTATCTCGCGGCGCAAGGATTCCGTCAGGTGTTGCTCGTCGCCGGAGAGCATCCAAAGTTCGTCAACGAAGGTTATCTGGTCGATTGCGTGCGCGCGTTGCGTCCGCTCTTTCCTTCCATTTCGGTGGAACTGGGACCGATGGAAACGGCCGGGTATGAGCCGTTGGTTGAGGCCGGGGCCGAGGGTTTGGTCGTTTACCAGGAAACGTATGACCGCGATGTCTACGCCGAGATGCATACCTCGGGTCCAAAGCGGGACTTCAACTGGCGGCTGGATTGTCCCGAGCGGGCTTACGCGGCGGGTTTTCGTCGCATCGGGATCGGGGCGTTGTTCGGCCTGGCCCCCTGGCGCTCAGAAGCTATGGCCCTCGCCGCTCATCTCGAGTATTTGGTCAAACGTTGCTGGCAATCGGATATCACGGTCAGCCTGCCCCGCCTGCGCCCCGCGGCCGGGGAGTTCGCGCCCCGCTTCTCGTTAGGCGATCGAGCCCTGGCGCAGCTGATTTGCGCCTTCCGAATTTGTTTCCCGCAAGTCGGCATCGTCCTGAGCACCCGCGAGCCTGCTCCGCTGCGCGACGTGCTGGCGTCGTTAGGCGTGACGATGATGAGCTCGGGCAGTCATACCGAGCCGGGCGGCTATACTGGTCAGGGGCGGGGTTCTGTGCATCAGACTGTGCGCGGCCGTATCCTGCCGCCAGACGAAAGCGTCGATTCGATTGCGACCGGCCAATTCGAGATCAGCGACGAACGTTCCGCAGCGGAGGTCGCCAGCGCCTTGCGCGAGCGGGGGTTCGAACCAGTTTGGAAGGATTGGGATCAGCTGCTCGCCGCAAAATGACGATTTTCGTCAACGGCGCCCGGGTTGATTGCGGGAGACGCGCGCACGGTGGATGAGCTCGTTCAGCATTACGATCTGTCGCCGGAGGCGACGCTCATCGAACAGAATGGGGTGGCGTTGCGAAGGCGTGAATGGTCGGCGCGAGTTTTGCAGGAGGAGGATCGAATCGAAATTCTGCGCGTCGCGGCCGGCGGTTAGGCAAACGAATACAGGTGAGGTGGCGTTACGAGGTCTCTGTATTGTCATCCCGAGCCGCGTAGACGGCGAGGGACTCACAATGGAATTGATGTCTCCTTACGAAAGCGTGGCTTGCAGTTGTGAGGTCCCTCTCCGTCCTCGGCGGCTCGGGATGACAAGCTTTTTCGTCTCGTTAGCGGGAGCGTCGCCGCTATTGAGCGGGCGTGATGTTATAGATCTCGACCAAACCAACCCCGGTCGCATTGTTCGCGTCGGAAAGAATCGCGGTGTAGGCGCCGGGAGTCAGTGTGGTGAGGATGGCGGATTCGAGCGCATTAGTCGGATCGAGCCCGGCATCAATCACTCCCTGGCTGTTGGGGTCACTCTTCCAGTTGTCGTTTGTGGCAATGATCTGCCCAGAGCTGTTGTAGAGCGTCAGCTTTGGATTGGGCAAAAAATTCGCAATCGCCGGGGCGAGCGAAGGGCCGATCCCGCGAACGACGACCTGTTTCGAGATCGTGCCGCCGACAATGACACCCGCGATCATCACTCCGTCCTCAGTGTCAACAAAGCCGCGGGTCGAGATGTTAAGTAACTGCGGCGTATTCGTTGAATCCAGATCGTAGACCTCGACCAGAGCGATGTTTTGTGTGCCTTCGACGCCGGTAACAATCGCGGTGTAGGCGCCCGGAGGAAGCGAAATGAGAATGGCCGATTCCCGCGGATCGGTCGGGGCGATCCCGGCGTCGATGACGAGTTGGTGGTTGGGGTCCGTCTTCCAGTCGTTGTTGCTCGCGATCATCTGCCCGGATCCATTGAAAAGCTGCAGGCTGGGATCGCCGAGCGCTTCGGTGACGAGCGGACTGAGCGAAGGCCCAATTGCCCTAACGACGACGGTCTTCGGTGAAGCCCCATTCCCCAGGATGAATCCACCGATGAGCACGTTGCCCCCGGTCTTGGCCCGGGCCCGGGTGGAAATATTGAGGAGGGCTTCGCCGCTGACGGGCGTTGGCGTAACACTCGGTGTCGGGGAAACGCTCGGGGTGGGTGTCGTCGAAGGAGTCGGCGTGACGGTTGGAGTTGGGCTCACGGTCGCGGTCGGCGAGGGAGTAGCGGTCGGGGTCGGAGTGGGCGAACCGGTGACGACAAAACTGGCGTAGCCTTCACTCGGTGGCTGAGTGCCGCCGCCGCCCGAATCCGTCGTGAAGAAATTGAGGTTGATGGTGGCGCCGGCGCTCGGCACCGCCCAGACGTTGCCACCATCCGGATTGTTCGATCCGTTGCCGTAGAAAAGCGGGTTGTAGGTGCCGAAATTATTTCCGGCGCTCGGCGTCACTCCAGCGAGAAACTGCGTGAGCGAAATCTGCGGGAACCAGCGTAACGCCAGCAGGTCGCCGACCGCGAGGGAGGGAAAGCTGCTGGTGTTGATCGTGATGGTGTTGAGGGTCTCGTCCGGGCCTCCCGAAGTGTTGAAGGCAGCGGCAGAGGCAGGGACAGTCGTGATGGAGAGCAGGATGTCGTTACCCGAAGCGTACTGCCCTGGCGCCAGCGTGTTGGAGAACGATCCATCACCGCCGGCCGCCACCAGCACCAGGACCGAACCGGCGGGCAAGGCTGTCGCCGCACTTTGGCGGAGCCTGCCAGCGTCAAGGATGACAGTGAAGTCTCCGTAGGCGGTGCTGGAAACGAGCGCAAGAAGGACGAGAAGTCGCCGCACGAGGAAAATGTTCATTGGACGCACCGCAGAGGTAAAGCGGCGCTGCGCTCTTTGCACCAAAGATCCGGGTGCGCACGCGGAATCCTCCGCGCGGTCCGTCAGGCGCGCTTCCGGCGCAGGCCAAGACCGATCGCGCCTAACGATCCGACGGTCAAGAGCACGAAGCTCGACGGTTCAGGGACAACCGTAAATTGCGCGTAGCCTTCAGCAGGGGTTTGGGTTCCCCCGAAGTCCGAGTCAGTGGTGAAAAAGTTGAGACTGATCGTCGAACCACCGCTGGGAACGGCCCACACGTTGCCACCATCCGGGATTGTTCGTTCCGTTTCCCCAGAAAAGTGGGTTGTAAGTACCGAAATTATTTCCAGTGGTGGGAGTGGTCCCCGCCAGAAACTGCGTCTTGGTAATTTGCGGGAACCACCGCAGGGCCAACAAGTCGCCGACGGCCAGACCTGGGAAACTGGTCGTGCTGATGGTGAGCGTGTTGAGGGTCTCGTCGGTCCCACCCGAAATATTAAAGGCACCGGACGAACCCGGTACGGACAAAATCGAAAGCAAGATGTCGTTGCCGGACGCGTATTGCCCGACACCGAGCGTATTGGAAAACGATTCCGTCACCGCCCGCCGCAACCAAAACCAGATACCGAATTGACTGGCATTGCGGTCCCCAAACTGAGCCGCAATTTCCCGGCGTCCAAATTAACGGTGAAATCGGCAAAGGCGGGAGTGGCCAGAGCTACGAACAACAAGGCGAGGATTTTTTTCATGAGTGAATTAATTGAGTCCGTTAGTAAGTGGGCGCGTTGGTCCAATAAACCGGCAGCCCCGTGCCGTTCGCCGCTTTCCGAATAATCAAGGCGCTTCCTGCTGCGACCAGATCATTTCCATGATCGGTCGTGTTATCTCCAAAAATTCGCCAGCCAATGCCGCCACTGCCGTTAACGTTGTTGCTGTAGAAGTAAACGGCGCTGGGAGATTTGTTAATCGCGACAGTGCTGTTGTCAAAAACGAACAACTGATCCTGAAACGAACGGGTCTGCGTCGTGGCGACGAAAGAGCCGTCCGCCGGATTCAACCCGGTCGCATTTAACGTCACATCGACGGGGCGAACCATGGAAACTGAATTATCCCGCCCCGAAGCAGCGTTGGTTAGCTCCGGAACAGCGAGCTTCTTGGTTAAAACTCCCCCAACGGCAGTGAGTGGCAGTGTCGGTGCGCTATTAAGATTCCGGATGATGAAATAGCCATCCGGGATCAGCACATCGTCTCCGTGATCAGTCGTGTTATCTCCGAAAATTCGCCAGCCGATCCCGCCACTGCCGTTAACGTTGTTGCTGAAAAAATAAACGGCAGCGGCCGAAGGATTGATGCCGGCGGGATTGAAGTCAGGGATCAGGATCTGGGTTTTAAAGGTCCGAGTCTGGGTGGTCGGGGTAAAGGAAATATCGGCGTCGCTCGCCGGGAAGACGGTCGCCAGGGTCCAGTAGGGAATGATGATGACCTGGGCATTTGTCGGGATTCCGGTGAGGTTATCGCTCGTCGTATCGACGGTGAAAGTGGACGCGGTGTTCGCCGTGATCGGGTAGGTATGACCTTCTTTCGGGTTCGTGGTCGCGGCGGGACCGACCAGCGCGTAATAGTGGTTCGGTTGGGAGCCCTGCGCGTAGACGAATTGATTCGTCGTCCAGCCGGGCGATCCGGAGACCGTCAGAGTGCTGCCGGCAATCGATGCGACCGAGCCGACAAACGTTTGTGGCCGGGTGAATGGAATCGAGACCAGCGTATCCGAGTTGCTCAGGCAGGAGGTGGTGGTGAACCCAACCGGATCGGTTACGACAGTCTGGGCGATGGCTGAAGGAAGCGAGGAGCATCCAGCCTAACGAGAGCGCGAAAGCGGAAATCAGTCGCGGCGAAGGCGAAAGGCGCAACATTTTTGTAGAGAAATCAGGTTCGCCCTTCGGCAGACCCAGCGGATGAAATGACATTAATTTCTGAATTGCGGTTGGTGTGTATCGGCTTGGCTCTCTGGTTGCAAGATTATTCTCGGGTCTTTTTCCCTCACACGAAGAAGAGTTCGTTGCATAAATGTGCGGACAGGACATGTGATAGGCGGCGCCGCCGCGATTGTCGAGCAAAATCTTGCTCTCGCGGCACAAATTGTTCGCAAGGAACGATTCTCCGTCTTTCACTCGGGACGGAAAACGGCCCTTGGTCGAACCGTGCGCCGAGAAGTGTCTCCGACCTAACGAACTTCTGCCTGTGATTTTCCCCTAGGCAGAAGCGCGGGCATCCCTCATTCTCTCCGCCGCCTGATTTTATGAGCGATATCGTGATTCAACACCCACCCGGCTTCCGACGGCGTCGTGGCTTGAACTGGGCCTTCATCGGCCTGCTCTACACGTCGTTTTATATGTGCCGCTACAACTTCTCGATCGCGAACGGTGCGATCAGCAAGGAGTTCGGTTTCAGCAAGGCCGAGATGGGCACGATCATCACGACCGCTCTGCTCGCCTATGCCTGCGGCCAGATCGTCAATGGTCTCCTCGCCGACCGCCTCGGGGGCAAGCGCGCGATGCTCATCGGCGCAGCTGGCACGGCGGTGATGAACGTGCTCTTCGGCGTCGCGTCTTTTTGGGGTTTGCTTTGGATGTTCGTCACCATTCGCGGCATCGATGGTTACCTCCAGGCGTTTGGCGCGCCCGGGATGGTGAAGATCAACGCCGCCTGGTTCGGCCATCGCGAACGCGGACGCTTTGCCGGCATCTTCGGTTTTATGATCAATCTCGGGCGTTTTGGAATTTTCAAGCTCGGCCCCGCCTTGCTCGCGGGTTTCGTCTTTCTCGGTCTCTGGCAGATTCCGCCGCTTCATTGGCGTTGGCTTTTCTGGGTTCCCGCCGGAATCACGACTGTCGTCGCGCTTTGCATGGCGATGATCGTCAAGGATACGCCCGAAGGCGCCGGTTTCCCGAGCCCGAATCCGCAAGAATCTTCCGGCGATGTGCGCGCGAGCGTCAAGACCGTGCTTTTTACGATCGTGTCGAATCCAGTCGTCTGGGTCGTCGCCTGCGCCTACGCGTGTACCGGCGCTGTCCGGCAGGGAATTGACCAATGGTTCCCACGCTTCATGAACGAGGCCTACCACGTCGATTTTCAATCGACCCAATTCCAGTTGGTTGGGTTTCTTATTCCGTTCGTGGCTTCGGCTGGATCGCTGATTTCGGGTTACGTTTCCGACACTCTTTTTCAGGGACGCCGCGCACCGGTCGCGGCGGGGCTCTATTTTATCGAGACCGGGATCATTTTGCTCGCTGCGCAATTTCACACGGCGAACGCGGCGGTCTTGTTTCTGGTCCTTATTTCGTTCACGGCCAACGCCACGCACTCAATCCTCGGGACGGCCGCCGCGATGGACATTGGAGGACCAAAAATGGCGGGCTTCGCTTCGGGTGTGATCGATTCGTTCCAATATTTTGGCGGCAGCCTGGCCGGGTATTTTCTTGGCGCATTGCTCGACAAGAGTTGGGGCAGTTATTTTTATTTCATGGCTCCATTCGGCATCGTTGGCGGTCTCCTTATGTTGACGATTTTCGGCCGGGTGACGCTGACCAAACCAGTCACCAGCTGAGCGCGAAGGACAAGAGGAAACTCCGAGCGATTGAGGCTTCTCGCTTTCTCGCGATAACGGTTCTCTTTAAAAAAGTGTCAGCTGGTCGTTAGGGCGGCGGAAGGCGGCGGTGGAAAGTCCAGGCCGTTCGCCGATGCCGGCTCTTTTGCACCCGGCGGTAAAAAGATCGCGGATCTGTTCGGCGAAAATTCCTTCCCCGCGCATCCGCGATTTGAAACGCGGATCGTTCAGCTTCTCGCCGCCGCGCAGATGCCGAATGCGGCCGAGGACCTTCTCTTTGCGGTCGGGGAAATGTTCCTCCAGCCAGCGCTCGAACAAAGGCGCGACTGCGTAGGGTAGCCTAACGACGGTGTAGCCGGCAAACTGCGCGCCCGCCTCCGCCGCGGCGGCCAGGATTGCCGGCACTTCGTGGTCCGTCAGGCCGGGAATGATCGGCGCGGTCATGACCCCGACCGGCACCCCGGCTGCGCGGAGTTGTCGAATTGCCTCCAGTCGAGCGCGCGGCGCGGAAGTGCGCGGCTCGAGGATGCGCTGCAGTTTCGGATCGAGCGAAGTAATCGAAATATTGACCGCTGCCGCCTCGTGCGCGGCCAGTTCGCCGAGCAAATCAATGTCGCGCGTCACGAGCTGGTTTTTCGTGATGATTCCAACTGGGTTCCGAAAACGCGCCAGGACTTCGAGGCAGCGACGCGTGATTCGCAAGCGGCGCTCGACCGGTTGATACGGATCGGTCACACCACTCATGACGAGCGTCTGCGGCCGCCAACGGGGCGAGGCAAGCTCCGCGGCGAGGAGTTCCGGGGCATCTTCCTTGACCATGATTCGGCTTTCGAAATCCAGTCCGGCGGAAAAGCCGAGATACTCGTGTGTCGGACGCGCGTAACAATAAATGCACCCATGTTCGCAACCGCGATAAGGGTTGATGCTCGCTTCAAAACCAACGTCCGGGCTGTCGTTACGGGCGATGATCGTGCGGGTGAAATCGCGGTAAAATTTTGTCGTCAACCGTGGAACCTCTTCGTCCGACCGTTCGTCCGGATCGGGTTCGATGGTAAGCGCTTCGAAACGATTGGCTGGATTGCCCGACGCTCCGCGGCCATGGATCGGCGGGGGGAGGTTTGGCCTCATGATCGGATCGATCGTGTCGTCAGAAGTGTCTTCGCTGCAGTGGTTATTATCGCGAGAACCTTCACGTCGCGCCGGCATTGGACATGTTCATACGAACACATAAGGTTGTCCAACACAAAAGTTCCGCACGGATTCGAGATCAAATCGTCCGGTGCGCACCGTGGGAGGCTCAGATTTGGTAACCTTTAGAACAAAAAGGGGTTGGGGATTACAGGCGAAGATCGACTTCTAAATGGCATAACTTCTGCATCATACGGATTCAAAGTCGAGCCGGGAGGCGGTCATTCCGAAGATGAATCTTCAAACTGGCTGTTGAGCCGCCTGGACTTAGGTGCGAGCCGCCACGGCGGGGCGCGCCTGGGAAACAGTTAATGAAAGCCAGCACCCCGAAAATCAGACCGCGACCACGTCGAACCGGCGACGTGATCTTCTCGTTCCCGAGACCCGTTGGGCGAGAGGAAAAATCCCCCTCATGAAACCTTTCCGAGACCGTTCAATGCGCCAGAGGATTACTTTGGTGATCGAACTCACTTCCTGCGTCGTCTTGCTGCTTGCCTGCACGGCCATGTTTGCATTCCAAGCCTGGTCGATTCGCGAGAACTTTGTCAGCCAGCTCACCGTGATGGGGGAAATTGCGGCGAACAATGTGGCGGAGGCAGCGAAGTCCCGCGACGAAAGACGCGCCACGGAAACGCTTGCTGGACTGCGCGCCATGCCTCAAGTCGTTTCGGCGAGCCTGCGTTTGAGTGATGGCAGGCAACTCGCGCACTGGGGGGCGGACGATGTCGAGGGATTTAATAACTTCGTTGAGCGACGGGTTTAGCGTGAATGGCACTCGCGTTCTCCTCGCCCAGCCGGTGTTGCATGACGGACAGCGTCTCGGCACGCTCGCTTTGGAGGCCGATTTCCGAAGCCTTTCGATCGATCTGCTCCGGCTTTACGGCGGAATACTGGTCCTTGTCCTGGCAGCTTCGTTACTCCTCGCTCTTTTTCTGTCCGGCCGCTTTCAGCGCTTTGTGAGTGCGCCGATCCTGCGCCTCGCCGACATCGCACAGCGCATCGCGCACGACAAGGACTACACCATGCGGGCGGAGAAGACCGGTGATGATGAGGTGGGCGCGCTGACCGACGCCTTTAACCAGATGCTCGGCCAGATCCAATCGCAAAATGCTGCGCTGCGCGAAAGCGAAGAGCGTTTCCGTTCAGTCGCCGAGTCGGCGGCCGACGCCATCATCATCGCGGATGGTGATCAGCGGATCGTCTCCTGGAACAAAGGGGCGCGGCTGATGTTCAATTACGAGGCCGAAGAAATCCAAGGGCACCCACTTTCAGAGCTGGTCGCGGAAAGTTATCGCGTCATCCTTCACCGCCGGCATGGCGCGGCTCCACGAAAACGGCGCCGAGGAATCGACCAATCCCGCGATGGAGTTATTTGGCCTGCGTAAAGACGGCGTGGAGTTCCCTCTGGAGATAGCAATGTCTGCCTGGACCACCTGCTCCGGCACTTTTTTCAGTGGCGTGATTCGCGATGTCAGCGAGCGTAAGACGGCGGAGGTCACGCTGCGCGATTCGCAGCAAAGACTGCTTGAAACCTCCCGGCTTGCCGGCATGGCGGAAGTCGCAACCGGTGTGCTCCACAATGTCGGCAACGTTCTCAACAGCGTGAACGTGTCTGCCGGCCTTGTAGTCGAAAAACTTCGCCGATCCAAAGTGCCAAATCTGGGCAAGGCCGCGGCTTTGCTGACGGACAAGAATGGCAATCTAGGCGACTTCCTTACCAACGATCCGAACGGACAAAAGATTCCCGGTTATCTCGCGAAGCTCAGTCAGTATCTCGTGGAGGAGAACGCCGAAATCCTGACCGAAGTCGATCTCCTCGCGCGCCACATCGAACACATTAAGGAAGTGGTAGCTGTGCAGCAAAGCTACGCCAAGGTGAGCGGCGTCTTTGAAGATCTGCAGGCCGACCAGCTGGTCGAAGACTCGATCGCGATGAATATCGGCGCATTCGAGCGCCATGGCATCGTCCTCGAACGGCGCTTTTCGCCTTCACCGCCGGTGCGAGTCGATCGCCACCGAGTGTTGCAAATTATCATTAATCTTCTCCGCAACGCCAAATACGCGCTCGATGATGTTCAGCGGATCGACAAGCGCATTACGATTACGATCGCGCCGGCCAACGAAAAGATGTTGCGCATCGCCGTGGCGGACAACGGAATCGGCATCTCGCAGGAAAATCTCGCGCGTATTTTTGGGCACGGCTTTACCACGCGCCAGAATGGTCACGGATTCGGCCTGCACAGCGGAGCCCTCGCCGCCAAAGAAATGGGCGGCTCGCTCAGCGTGCACAGCCTGGGACTGCGACGCGGCGCCACCTTTACTCTCGAACTCCCAATCGCTTCCACATCTCCATTATGAATATCCCGTCGACCGAAACCGAATGCTTTAACCACCGTATCCTCGTCATCGACGACAATCCTGCGATCCATCAGGACTTTCGCAAAATCTTAAGCCCGGTTGACTCGACTTTGGGGGGCGAATTGGATGCCGAAGAAGCGTCGCTTTTTGGCGAGGCGCCCACGGCTGGCCGTGAGCTGAACTTTCAAATCGACTCCGCCTTCCAGGGTCAGGAGGGTTTGGAAATGGTGCGCGCCGCCGTGCTCGCGGGATGTCCCTACGCGGTTGCCTTTGTTGACGTGCGGATGCCTCCTGGCTGGGATGGGATTGAAACGATCTCCCATATCTGGAAGGAATTTCCCGATCTGCAGATTGTAATCTGCACCGCGTATTCCGACTATTCCTGGGAAGACATTGCAAAAGCCGTCGGGAACACCGACCACGTCCTCATCCTCAAGAAGCCCTTTGACAATATCGAGGTCATGCAAATGGCGCATGCGCTCTCGAAAAAATGGCAGCTGACCCAGATTGCTAACCGGCAACTCGCGGATCTCGATGCCCTTGTCGCCCAGCGCACCGAGGAACTGCACAAGGTCAATGCCTGGCTCAAGGGCGAAATCGCCCAACGCACGGCTGCCCAGGATCTGCTTACCAGTTCCGAAGAACGCTTCTCCAAGGCTTTCCACAGCAGTCCCGTGCCAATGGCGATCCAACGCGCCAACCGCCCGGGATTCCTCGATGCCAACGAGCGGTTTCTTACCTTGCTCGCAGCCGAGCGCGAACCGGTCCTCGCCGGCGAAGTAAGCTTTTGGGTGCAACCCGGAACTTCCCACCAAATCAACCTCGAGTTGGCCGCGCATCACGCCGTGCGCGATTTCGCCAGTACCATTCGGACCACGACGGGCGACACGCGCGAAGTTCTTGTTGCGGCGGATAATCTCGAACTTGGCAGCGAGCCTTTTCACCTCCTGATTCTCCAGGATATCACCGATCGAGTCCGGCTTGAGAATGAGCTTCGGCAGGCGCAAAAAATGGAAGCAGTCGGTCGGCTCGCCGCCGGTGTCGCCCACGATTTTAATAACATGCTCACGGTCATCCTGGGCTATTCGTCGATGATGCAGAATGGCTCGCCGCGGCTCGACGGGAAACTGGCTTCGTACCTCAGGCAGGTGGAGCAGGCCGCCGAGCGCGCCACCGCGCTCACTCGCCAATTGCTGGCTTACAGTCGCAAGCAGATTATCCAGCGTCGCCCACTACAGTTGAACGAAATTGTGAACCAGACCGTCGGCATGCTCCGCCGCGTCATCGGCGAACACATTACCCTGGACATGCAGTTGGCGCCTGATCTGCCGCTCGTCTACGCCGATACCACAAGCGTTGATCAGGTGATCATGAATCTCGCGCTCAACTCGCGCGACGCCATGCCGGATGGCGGCAAGCTGACCATTTCTTCCACTGCCGTCGAGATTGACGAGGCCTACTGCGCCCACACTCCTGACGCCCAAGCTGGCCGCTTCGTCTGCCTCACTGTCACAGACAGCGGACACGGCATGGACTCCGTCACGCTCAACCGCATCTTTGAGCCCTTCTTCACAACGAAAGAGCCAGGAAAAGGGACTGGCATGGGCTTGGCCACTGTCTACGGCGTGCTTAAGCAGCATGAGGGATGGGTCGAAGTAGAAAGCGCCCCTCGCCGCGGAACCACTTTCTGCGCCTATCTGCCGGTCGCCGAAGGCGCGGTCATGGAGTCATCGCACCCAACTTCCGTTCCGGCGGCCGAACCCGTGCCCGAAGGCGACATCACGATCCTTCTGGTCGAAGACGAAGACATGCTGCGTGAGTTCGTCAGCACCGCTTTGTCCTCCCTCGGCTATCGCGTTCTCTCAGCCGGCAACGGCCGGGAGGCGCTCGAAGTCTGGGCCGAATCGCGCACCGAGATCGATCTCCTGCTCACCGACGTGGTCATGCCCGAGTCGATCTCCGGTCGCGATCTCGCCCATAAACTCATCATGGATAAGCCCGACCTCAAAGTCATCTTCACCAGCGGCTACAGTGCCGAGTTGATCGGGCCCGAGTTCGAACAGGAAAAGGAACACGGGTTTCTCTCCAAACCATACCTGACCGATCGCCTCGCGAAGGTTGTCGCGGCGCAGTTGGCCACGACTCGTCAGGCGGCCTGAAGCCCTTTGCGGCTGGACTCAAGAGTCTCTCAGAAGCAAGCGGCCATCGAAGATTTGCCGCGCCATCCCCTGATGCGCTAGGATGTGCCGCCTCGTCCGCCAGGATGCGGCGGCGCGAGTGCCCGGAGGGGTGGTCGAGCGGTTGATGGCTCCGGTCTTGAAAACCGGCAGGGCGCAAGCCCTCGTGGGTTCGAATCCCACCCCCTCCGCCACAAGTCGACTGATCGCCTAGTTGCCGATTGGCGGAGGGCGCCAGCGCGCGCAGAGCCACGCACAAAAGATTCCAAGCAGCGCGGCGCAAACCACGTCGGACAGATAGTGCGCCGCGACGTACATGCGCGAGGTGGCGATGAGAAGCGGAATCGGCAGTAGACACAACGCGATCCGTCGGTTGGCGAAAAAGAGCACGCCGAAAAAAGCGGTAGTCGCGGCGGTGTGTCCGCTTGGGAACGAGTTGTATTTCGGGTTCAGGCGCGGGCCATTCCAGCCGAGTTCTTGTTTTACGGAAGGCCGGGCGCGGCCAGTGGCAATTTTGACGCCGCGCGCTGCCACGCCGGCCAGGGCGCAGGCGACAATCATCGTTAGGCCAATGTGCACCCAGCGTTTGTTTGCGCGCCACGCGGCGATCGCAACCACGACCAACCCCGCAAGAACGTGCTCGGGCCAGTCGCCGTAGCGGCTCGCCATACGCATGAGTTGTTTGGCATTGTGATTTGGATGCCTAACGATCCATTCCCGGGCCGCGACGTCGAAGTGAAAGGCGGCGGCGACGGCGACGATCGCGAGCAAAAGGATTAGCAGCCACTTCCAGGCCGGCGCGATTTTATGCATCGAGAATTTGCCGGTTGTCTTTCGGCCCTTGCCATCTTTGAATCGCTCTCTTGCAACCTGCAACTCGCAATTTTCTCGCGCTCTTTTGCGGATGTCTGCTTTTTCATCTCGCCGGCACCTGGCTGCTCCCGCTGGTCGATCGCGATGAGCCGCGTTTCGCCGAGGCCTCGCGCGAAATGATCGAGCGGGGCGACTATGTCGTGCCGTATTTCAACAATCGTTACCGATTCGATAAGCCGCCGCTCACCTATTGGTTTCAAGTCGCGAGCTATCGAATCCTCGGGGAAAATGCCTTCGCGGCTCGGCTCCCGAGCGCGCTCGCGGCGGCGCTCACGGCGCTCGTGATTTTTGCCTGGGGACGGCGCCTGCGACTTGCCCGCGCCGGTTTCTGGGCAGCAATCATCTTCACCCTTTGCCTGCAAGTTTTCATCCACGCCAAGGCGGCGGTGGCCGATATGTGGCTGGTCTTTTTTATGACGCTGGCGCATTGGGCCGGCTACGAATTATGGCGCGATCGGTTCGGCGGGTCGTGGCGTAGTGCGGTCGTTAGACCGGAAGGGCTCCGGCTGTGGTGGTGGTTGTTTTATTTCTCGCTCGCTTGCGCTTTTCTGGCCAAGGGCCCGATTGGATGGATGCCGTTAGGCACGGTAGGCGTCGTGCAATTTCTGCTCCCCACCGCACCCTTTGCCCGCCGTTTTCTCTTTGTTAGGGGGACTGTCTTGATGCTTGTGCTCGTCGCGCTCTGGGGCGTGCCGGCACTGCTGCGCACGCACGGAGAGTTTCTGCAGATCGGTCTGGGCCAGCACGTTGTCGGACGATCCTTCGGCACGATGCAGGGACACGGTGGAAATTCGATCGCAGCGGCGCTCCTCTCATTGCCATTTTATTTTTTCACGGTCTTTCTGAGTTTCGCGCCCTGGTCGTGCGGGCTCCCCTGGCTGACCCGCCGGCTTTGGAAGAAACGGGATGCGCTCGATCTCTACCTCATCGCCGGGTGCGTCGTGATCTTTGTTATTTTCACGATCGTGAAAACCAAGCTGCCGCATTACATCTTGCCGGCCTTTCCGCTCCTTGCTCTGCTGCTCGCCCGACATTGGCTGGACGCGGGGGTGACTGAACGCGCCCTCCGTCGCTGGTCGCTTGCGACCGTGGCGGTCATGCTCGCGGTCGCGCTCGTCGGATTTCCATTGCTCGCGCCTATCTTTCCTTCCGACGCGCTCTTCAAGAAAGCGGAACCGTATCTCCAGCCGGAAATGGATTTTGCGGCCTATGATTTCGACGCGCCGAGCCTGGTCTGGAATTTCCGGAGCCGCGTGCGCGGCTTTCTTTACTACAACAAGGAGGACGGCCGTGATGTCACCACCTTGCAGCCGGATCAGGTGCCGCAATTTTTGGAGCGCGCCGGTCCGCATTTTGTTGTCGTGCCGACGCCTGGTCGCGGATCAGCTTTACCCGACGCTGCCAAACGGTTATCGGAAGTTCTCGACCCACGGTTTCGATATTGCCAAGGGCCGCTGGGTCGACCTGACCTTGATAATGAAAAACACATGATCACTTTTCTGCACGGGCGCCTAACGAGCGCCCTTCCGACCCAGGCCGTCATCGATGTCAACGGGGTGGGATACGAGCTTTTCATCCCGCTTTCGAGTTACGACAAACTCCCTGCGCCCGGTGAAGTCGTGCACATCCTGACTCATCTGCACGTCCGCGAAGACGCGCAGATTCTTTACGGATTCATGAGCGGGGCAGAGCGCGATCTGTTTCGATTGCTCGTCAACCACGTGAGCGGGATTGGACCGAAGCTCGCACTCGCTGTCCTGAGCGGAATGAGTGTGAGCTATTTCAAAAGCGCCGTGGTGAATTCCGACGTCGCCTCGCTTTCGAAGATCAGCGGACTCGGGAAGAAAACGGCGGAGCGAATTGTCCTCGAACTGAAAGACAAGCTTGGGGTCGCGGCGGCCTGGGAAGTGGCGAGCGGCGCGCAGGCGCCGACACCGGACGAGGAGCAGGCCAACGAGGCCGTTCTCGCGCTCATCGCGCTCGGCTACAAACAGGTCGATGCGCACAAAGCGGTCCGGGAAATTCAGCAAGGCGGCAAAGAACCGAAGAGCGCCGAAGACCTCGTTAGGCTGACGCTCCAACGGCTCGCGTCCGGCCGGTAGTTGTAGACGCTTCGCTCTGCGAAGCGCGAGACACGAGGTGAATTGCAGCGCGCGCGCAATTCTTCCGTAGCTGCCCAAGCTTGCCGCGCTTCGCAGAACGAAGCGTCTACACATCACTCGCTGACAATGCGCCGATACGACTGCGGGTCGGTCGCGCCTTCGGTTACGATCATCAACGCTCGGGTGGACTCGTTGATCCCGAGCGCGGCGCGATGGTTGGCGTTGTCCGCGCCGGTCAACAAATCGATCAATCCCGCCAAACCGGCCCCGCCAGTTTCGCCGGCGACGATTCCGACCCGGGCGAGCGCGCGCATCGCTTCACGGGCGCGCTCGTCGGAAACCGCAATGAAAGCGTCGATTCCGGTCGAGACGACTGGCCAGGCGATGAGCGACACCCGGCCGCAGTTCAGCCCGGCCATGATCGAATCATGCGGGCCGGGCACTGTCACGATCTCGCCCGCTTCCATCGCCGCGAGCATGCAGGCGGCATGGAGTGGCTCGACGCTCAAGATTTTCGGACGTTCGTCAAGCTTGCGGCCGCTTGTAGTGCCCAACGACGGCAGTGGCGAGCGCGCCAACGCCGAATTGCACCGGAAAAAGGTCGGGAGCTTTTTCTCCACGGCGCGCCAGCTCATCTTCGATTTCCCAGAAAATTGTGGAATATCCCTCCGCTATCCAACGGGGAATCTCTTCGTAGCCTGGCCACGAGGTGTCCGAGATGATGAGGCAGCGATCGTTGGCCTCGCGCGCGGCGCGCGCGACAGCGTCTTCATAGGTGCCATTGACCACTTCGACGAACGCGCCTTCGTCGGCGATGGCATCGATGCGCGCCTGCACAGTTTCCGCAGGAACAAAAATCCGCGCGGCGAATCCAAGGAGCGCCGCGATATGCGCAACGGCGCGGCCGTGATTGCCGTCTGTCGCGGTGGCCAGTGTCAGTGGCTGAAGCGACACGAGACGCTCTTTCAGTTCGTCGACGGTTTGCCACGGCTCGAAGATTCCGGAGGGACTCGCCGCGGCGGGTCCTGGACGTGCAGAAGCACGTCCCTCCGATTGGGCCATTCGAGTTTCGAGCACGCGGTAAACCGCCCACGACGCTCCGAGGATTTTGAAGGCGGGCAGCCCGAGGCGGCGCGATTCATTTTTTACCAGGACTTGTCCGATTCCGAGCAGGTGGGCGAGTTCGGGGACATCGATCAGCGGCGTGGCTTCGTAGCCGGGAAACCGGCGATGAAACGCGAGCGATGCGCGGGTTGGCGGAAGCGCGTCTTCATGATGCCGGCTTGGCTGGTTCAGAAAAAATCGGCCGTTCATTTGTCGCACCTACACCTTACTTCTGCCGGGGCGGGAAGCAGCGAAAGAAATACACATGCACTGGTCATTTCGCGTCCTGAGTATTTTCGGGATCGAGATCAAGATTCATGAGACGTTTTTTCTCCTCCTCGCCCGGCTCGGTTGGCTTTACCGGCCGCGATTGATGGCGTGTTTTTTGTCCTCCTGATTTTTGTCTGTGTGCTCGTGCAGGAACTGGGGCACGCGCTCGCCGCCGCGCAATTTGGGACTGGATGGCGGACGACTCCTGCGGGCTCTCCTCGCGCTGCGGATGAATCATGCGCGCAATGGTGACGCAATTTCAATCCCTGCCGCTTGATGCGACGCTGAACGAAGCGGTCTGGGCGTCCCTGCGTACCTCCCAACACGAATTCCGGTGACGGATCACGATGGCCAGGTGCGAGGAATCTTGACTCGGAACGACATGATCGCCGCCCTGCGCAAGTCGGGCGCCGGGACACCGGTCGCGGAAGTGATGCGGACCGACATCCCAAGCGTTCCACAGTCGATGCTCTTCGATCGGGCCTTTGCCATGATGCAACAGTGCAGTTGCTCCGCGCTTGCTGTGCTCGATTCGTTAGGGCGGCTGGTCGGTCTTTTCACGCCCGAGAACGTGGGCGAGATGATCATGGTGCAAAGCGCCCTCGGCGCGCATTCTCGTTAGGGCAAATCGCCTCGCTACTTTCCACCGGTGACGGTGTAACCCTCCGCGCGCAGGTCCTCCGCGAGTTCCATTTCCATCTGCACGGCGGCCTCGAACGGCATTGGGTTGAGGTGCGCGTAAAGCTCGGGCAACAGGCGCACGCCATATTTTTTCACGACCCAGGCGGACTTGTAACCGTGCTTGTGATTCTCGAAACGATGTTCGACCGGCAGACCCGGTCATCCCCACGTAAACGCACGGCTTGGTTGGATCGCGCTTTGGGTTGGCACGCAGGATGGAGGGGTGCCGTAGCGCCGCCGGATCGAGGAGAATCACATAAACATTGTGGTGAAATTTTTCCGGCTCGGGCATGCGCTCTAAATTATTTTCAAAATTTTTGCCTGTCGGACAACAAATGTCCTACAGGGTAATGCAAGTTGGTGGCATGACAAAAAATCATCGCTTCAGCCATCGCTTTGCAACTCCCGCAACCAGCTATCGCACGACCCGACGTGTCCCGCGCGGTCTCGCCATGCTCCGGGCGCTCCGCCTTCGTCTCGCCGCGGAGAGTCGGCCGCATCTTTGCCAGTTGGAATTTCGCTTCGGCAAATAAATGTAGCCGGGATCGGTGACCCCGGCCGATCTGGTATTCGCGAAGTTCTTCGCCGCCTCGGGATCACCTGACAATTAGGGCGCCCCAAAACGGGTTGGTTGCGTGTTAGCTCGCGAAAGAACGCGAAATAGCTGATTCTCCGCTGGTCACGCCCATGAAACATTTTCTCACAGGTCTGCTGGTTGCTTTGGCGCTCGTGATTCCGTGCCAGGCCGAGGATGATTACGACAAGGAACTTGCCGAAATTAAGACGAAGTGCCTTTCGCTGTTGGCCGAGTGGCGCAAGCCGGAAAAAAAGAATGACGCCGAGCTGCGCGACCAACTGATCGATGCAGCCGTCCAGTCAGATCAGCCAGAAATCGTCGAGGAGGTGGCAGCTGGGGGCGATGTCGCGAGCAGGGAAATCAAGCTGCCATCTGATGCAGAGCAGATCGTAGCGGAGCCTCTGCAAAGCTTCACAGACATACCGGAGGTAGCCGTACACCGACGGGGCGATGGACGTCGTCTTTCGCCGCATGACAAAAGCCCATTTCGAAGCCTGGACCCCGAAGCACGGCTGGCTTTTCAATGCCAAGGGACAGATCGTTAACGAAGCTATTCCGCCGCGGCGCGACGGCATCGGGCGCGGCTGGCACGGCGCTTTCCTCTCCGATGGCCGCTGGATCACGACGGATCTGTGGGAGATGGACAAGACGCTTTCGTTCTTTTCCCGCAGCGGGAAACTAGTGAAGGAAATCAAAGCCGCCAATCTTGCCCCGGTGAAACCGGGAAAGGATGAATGGGTCAACAATCTCATCGGTTGGGCAAGGTGCGATCAGCATGGCGAAGGGTGGGTGGTTTCCGTGGGAGACGGGCCGGGCCGCGCGCGCGTTTTTGTAGAACCAAATGGCAGGACGCGTCTGTTGGAGGATGAAAATGCGCCTTGGAAACTTTGTTTCCCGCGAGATGTGGAACCGAAGGGTATGTACACCTCACTGGCTCGACCAAGCGATGATTACACGCGGAAAATCTGGTTCGAAGTGCCCGGTCACGGGGCGTGGAGCGGCTACCCAACCTACCATTGGACCGGGAAAGACGACGACGCGAAAGTTATTCCCGAGAACGACAATAATTTTGGTTTCCTGCCCGGTTCGCATGATGTCTTCATTGGCGAAAACGTTAACGGCAATTCCAATACTTCGCCCTCATCTCAAGACATGGTTCTTTGGCAGTGATGGGAAATGTCGTGGCTGGACCCGCGCCGCCTATCTTACCGACTCGGCCGACTTGAAAACCATGTGGTTTTTGGATGAGGAAAATTGCGTGGTGACGCTTGACCTCGACCTCAAGCCGCAATCGCGCACGCGCTTTGTCGTCAAAGGAGCGAACGCGAAGCCGGTGAAATTATTCACAGATCTGCGGCTCGGCTTTTTCAGAATCGACAGACAATTCGTGCTCGCGACGTTGGTAGAGCTGGCATGATCCGCGACGGAGGTGGAGTTCGACTTTGGTAGCCTTGTAATCAGCCCCCTCCGGCGAAGCATGGGTCTTCGATTTGCTCGACGCAAAGTTTGGCCGCAGAACCTTGCATTGCTTAAACTTGCCGAAGCGCGCTCCCTCCCGCAGAGTGCATTGCATTAACGAGATGGACAAAAATACGAGAATAGATTTTGCGGTGGGCATTGGCGGCGAAAACGGACAGGGCATCGCCTCCACCGGGGACATCCTCGCCCGCATCTTCGCGCGGCGCGGACTCCACCTCAACGCCTACAACGCCTACCAATCGATCATTCGAGGCGGGCACACTTTCCTAACCATTCGTGCGAGCGACATGCCGGTGAGCAACATGGGGGACAAGATCGATGTCTTCATCCCGCTCAATCAGGACACGATGGATCGCCACCTGCGTTTATTGAAAGCCGGCGCCTGCGCCATCTACGACAGCGAGAAAATCACCCCAGGTCAGGCGGCTGGCGGCGTGCAGCTTTGCCCGATGCCGATGAAGGAATTGACCAAGGGAAACAAACTCGCGGTCAACACCGCCGCCCTCGGTGCCGCGCTCCAGTTGCTTGGGATCGAATCCGAATCGCTCGAGGCTGCCGTCGCCCGGCAGTTCAAAAAGAAGGGAGACGAAGTCGTCGCGGCAAACATCGCCATCGCCCGGGCCGGCTACGATTATGCGGGGCAGAATTTCAAACCGTTTCCGTGGAAGGCACCGGCGGGTGCGAAGCCGCTCGGTATCATTACTGGCAATCAGGCCACCGCCATGGGCGGCGCGGCGGCGGGCGTGAAATTTTATGCGGCTTATCCGATGAGCCCGTCGACCGGCGTGCTGATGTGGATGGCGGCCCACGCGCGGCAGCTTGGCATCATGGTCCGGCAGGTCGAGGACGAGATCGGCGTCATGAACATGGTCATCGGTGCGGCCCATGCGGGTTGCCGGGCGATGTGTGCGACGAGCGGCGGCGGATTGGCCTTGATGACTGAAGCCATCGGCATGGCGGGTATGATCGAAACGCCGGTCGTCTGCGTCGATGTGCAACGCGCCGGCCCGGCCACCGGTGTGCCGACCAAGACCGAACAGGGCGATCTTTGGCAGATGCTCGGCGCCGGGCAGGGCGATTATCCACGGCTGGTCGTGGCTCCGACGAGTCAGCTCGATTTATTCAGGACGATTCCAGAACTCTTCAACCTCTGCGACAAATACCAGTGCCCGGGCCTGGTCCTGGCCGACCTGCTTATCTCCGAAGGGACTGCGAGCATTGATCCCGACGACCTGGACTTCAACGTCAAGATCGACCGCGGCGAGTTGATTTTGCCTAACGGAAACGGAGACGGTGCAGCGCTCGGCAGCGGCTACAACGACAAAGCCTACCTGCGTTTCAAGAACACCGAGAGCGGCATTTCGCCGAGAGCCGTCCCCGGCGTTCCCGGTCACATCTTTACCGCCGCGACGGACGAACACGACGAAGACGGCACCCTCGTCAGCGACGAGTTTACGAACCCGAACATCCGCCGCATGATGGTCGAGAAACGCGGCCGCAAAATGCAGGCTGCGATCAACGATATTGCCGCGCCCAGGCTCTTCGGACCCGAGAACGCGGCCGTCACCCTGGTCGGATGGGGTTCAACCGAGGGCGTGATTCGCGAAGCGGTCGAAAAACTGGCGGGTGAGGAAGGGATCGTGGCCAATCATCTCCAAATAAAATGGATTGTTCCATTCCCCACCGCCGAAGTCAGCCGCATCCTTTCCCAGAGCAAGAAAGTCATCCTCGTCGAGAACAACTATAGCGGACAGTTCGCCCGTTATCTCCGGAGCGAGACCGGCTTCGACGCGCACGGTCACATCCGCAAGTACGACGGCGAACCGTTCATGCCGCATCACATTGTAGAAGCAGTCAAAGCACAGTTAGCCGGGGAGACAAAGCTCTCAGTTCCGGTTCATGAAGTCCTTGCCTAACGAATATGAGCGCACCTGTTGCACCCTTGTCACACCGTAGCCTTGGCGAAGGCGGAACCGAAACTGCACCTGCCAAAGAACCCGGCCAGTTAACCAAAGACACCTACCGCGGCCGTATTCACCCCGACTGGTGTCCCGGTTGCGGCGATTTTTCCGTCCTCGCCGCGCTCCAGACCGCGATGTTCGAGCTTGGTCTTCAGCCGGATCAGGTCTGCGTCATTAGCGGCATCGGCTGTTCGTCGAACCTGCCGGGTTACGTCAACACTTATGGCATGCATACCCTTCATGGTCGCTCCCTCGCCGTTGCCACCGGGGTCAAGCTGGCGAACCACGAACTGAAAGTCATCTGCACTGGCGGCGACGGCGATGGCTACGGGATCGGCGGCAATCATTTCGTTCACACCATGCGGCGCAATGTTGATCTGACCTACATTGTGATGGACAACCAGATTTATGGCCTAACGACCGGTCAATGCTCGCCCACCAGCGTCAAAGGGATGAAGACCAAGAGCACGCCCTACGGCAACGTCGAGAATCCAATTAACCCGATCCCGATGGCGATTGTCGGGGGCGCGACCTACGTGGCCCGCGCCTTCAGCGGCAAACAGAAACACATGGTCGAGATGATTAAAGGCGCTATCCAACACAAAGGCTTCGCGCTCGTGGACGTGTTCAGTCCCTGCGTTACCTACAACAAGGACAACACCTACCAGTGGTTTAACCCGCGCGTGAAAATGTTGGAGGAACAAGGCCACGACCCGGCTGATCTGCACAAGGCGATCGACCGCGGTTACCAGTGGGGCGAGGAAATCCCTATTGGCCTCTTCTGGCGCCGCACTGACCTGCCGTCGTTAGAAGAGCTGGAGCCGGTCCTGCACACCGGCGAAGGTCCGCTCGCCTTCCGCAAAATCGGCATCCCGGCGGACCAGGCGAAAGCGGTGGTCAGCGAGTTGCTCTAACTCAGGCGCAAAGAAAGGCGATCTTCAGAGGGAGCGCCGCCTACCGCTCTGAAATGTGAAATGGCCCGCTCAGCCTGCCCGCGTGTCGGGTGAACTACGGTTGCATTAACTTCGGTGTTCCTGCGTTTTAACGCAGACTCGATTTCCACTTCAATCTGTCAAGATTTGCACACCGACCCCGATCTGCCCGCACTGGGACGGCCATCTCTGAGGACCCGTGCCTAACTCGGGCGAGGATGTTCGTTAGGCAGTCGCGCCCCCCGAGTTCCCTTTAGGTCAAGGCGGCCACCTCGCATCAGCGAGTCATCATCAGAAAGAGCTGATCGTCAGTGGCCAGTTGCTGACCGGCCGCCCAGATTGTCCCCGTAGGGGTTGTAACAATCGAATTAAGATAGGAATTGTTGCCCATGGGCGGTGCGGAGACGACCTGCCATTGCGTCCCGTTCCACCGTTCCGTCAGCGGCTGCGCGCTCGAAGTGGAGGCCTGCCCAACGGCCCAGACGTTCCTGGCGGAAACTGCGGCAACCGCAAAAAACAGGTTGTTCGAGTCGACAAAAGGAGTGGGGATTAGATTCCAAGTTGCGCCATCCCAATGTATCGAGAGCGTTTGTGCGTTGATATCGCCGATACCTGAATAACCAACCGCCCAGACATCATTTGAAGCCACCGCCGACACGCTTCTCAGCTCGCTACCACTTGGGCTCGGAATGACACTCCAGGCCGTGCCATTCCAGTGCAGCGTCAATGTACTGCTGCCAAGCCCCGAGTTGCCTACGGCCCACACATCGTCGGTCGCGATCGCGGCAATATCGAGAAGTTCATCCCCGCCCACTGCCGGCGTTGGGACGACCGTCCAAGACGCGCCATCCCAGTGCATGGCCAACGACGAATTATTCCTGAAGTCTCGGCTAGTCGAATACCCGGCCGCCCAGATATCATTCCGCGACACCGCACTAATCGACTGGAGAATATTATTTTTCCCCGTTACGCCACGGCTGGGAACTACGGTCCACTTGGTTCCGTTCCAGTGTTCCGTCAGGGTCTGCTCAAGCTGGCCGGGCACTGTGACACCTACCGCCCACACGTTCTTGTTCGTTAGGGCCGCCACCCCGTATAAGGTATTATAAGTCGGTGATCCGTTCGCGCTGGGCACGACCGACCAGCTCGCACCATCCCAATGCTCGGTCAGGGTCAGTGGGCCGGAGTCGCCTGCAATAGAACCCACTGCCCAGAGATCGTTGTCGCTCACGGCGGCGAGACCGTAAAGAAAGTTTGAAGCGCCAGGCTGCGCGCCGGGTACCTGCACCCAACTGCCAGCAAAGGAGGAACGAACGAGAAACAGACCGCAGAAAGTGACCACAGTTATGAGTGATTTTGTTTTTGCCCGCATTTCACGAGAGAGGAATAAATACCTTGCTTCCGACGGTCACCACGAAGTTTTCTTTGTCGATCGACGTCTTCTCGGCGGAGATTTTCGGTCCCTCGGCAGAGGGGCAGAACCAAACAGCTGAAAAACTGCCGTAACCCGTAACGCAGCCGAAGGCGTGGGCGGGCTTTCCAATGGGAAAACAGATCGCGTAAAGGCTAGGGGGATCCGTTTTAGGGTCGGTTCGTAATAATGGCCGCCTCCCCGGCCGGATTTCCTCTGGCGATACAGCAGGTGATTGAGATCGCCCGGGCCGCCCATCCCTAGGCGTTCGGCTTTGTTTTCTTCCATACACCGGTAGGCGGCGACGATCTGGTCGAGGGTGAAGACTTGTCCGATCGGGACGGGTCTCGGCTTCGGCGGCGATCCCATGACGTTCAAGTGGCTCGTTCGTGCAAGCACGGCACGTTTCGTGCAGAATTAACGCGCAATCATGGAAGCCGCGACGCTTAACTGCCCGATGTGCGGCGCGCCCTGCGCCAGCGCCGCCGCCGCGTGCGAGCATTGCGGTGCGCGTCTGGCGACAGTCGCCTGCGCCTCGTGTTTCGGCATGATTTTCACCGGCTCAAAGTTCTGTCAGCATTGCGGGGCAAAAATCGAGCGCACCGAGGAAAACGCCGCCACGCCGCGGCCGTGCCCGCGCTGTCGTGAGCCGCTCGCCGCCATCGTGCTCGGTTCAACCAAAGCGCTCGAATGCGCACGTTGTTCCGGCCTCTGGATCGACACGGAGACGTTTAACGAAATCTGCTCCGACCGCGAAAAGCAGGCCGGCGTCATCGGCGAAAACTCGGAATCGCTCCATCCGAACCTCCCTTGTCCTTCCCTCGACTCGATCCACTACGTGCCTTGCCCGGTCTGCGCTAAGCTAATGAACCGCGTGAACTTCGCGCGCGCGTCCGGCGTCATCCTCGACATTTGCAAGGCTGATGGCGTCTGGTTTGACCGCGACGAGCTGCGTCGCGTGGTGGAGTTTGTCCGCGCCGGCGGTCTCGAAACTTCGCGCGAGCGCGACCGCCAGGAATGGGAGGCGGCGAAGCGAAAAAAAGATGATCTCACCACCCTGGCCGGCATGGCGGGGATGGGGCTCTATTCTTCGTCCGACGATTTCCGCGAAAGATTGAGCACTGGGTCACTGCTGGTTGACGCGCTCGTATCCGTTGGTCGGTATTTCTTGAAGTAGGGAAGGGGATTACCAAGCTGGCTGTTGCGTAGCCCTCGCCCGATAAGGGCAAAAGCGCGCGCTAACGCTAACGGCAGTTTGCTCTGGCTGGAGCGGATTTACTCGCGCGATGCGACCTGATCGCTTAGGGAATAATGGCGGGCAATTAGCGCGGAATTCAAAGCGCGGTATTTATGCCCATTTTCATAGGCGTAAAGCGGGATGTAGGTTGATTTGTCCTGGCAGTCTGTCGTAGTGACCGTCCAGTTAAGCGTGGGATCGAGCAGAAGCGTTCCTTGCAAGGTTTCCCATTCGACCCAGGCATGGGTCCTTAGGTCGTTCGCCCGATGCTTGCCAATGACGAGCCGGACGTTGTAGGCCCCGTTAACTAGCAGCTTCTCGTAAAGCGCAACCGCCTTGCCCTTGCAATCTCCCATCCTGTCGGAATTCACTTCGGCCGGTGTTTTCCACTGTTTGGAATACCGGTAAGGCATCGCGCGCAGTCGACGCATCCAGTCGTTGAGGGTGGAGAGCGAGGTCTCTCCCGATGTTGTCGGGGGGGCATCGGCATTGAGGAAAACCCAAACGGGAGCCATTTGCTGGTCGTAAGGAGTGTTTGCCACCGTCAAGAACATCGTCTGAGCGAAGCATGGAGCCGAGACCAGGCAGGCGCAGGCTGTGAGTGCCGCAAGACATCTCTTGAAGCGAAAAGATGAACGCGAGTTGGAGATCATACCTGAGAGGTCGATCCTGCAGCAGCACGCATGCCGTGCAGCCATGGCACGCGTCTATGGCGGTTATTGTTTTTCGATCGGAAACCCGCATTCTTGTTCAGACCAATTTATTCCCGCGGTGGCCCGATGTTGTTGCCGCCGACGATCTTCCCGTCACTCCGTCAATCGCTCGCGACCTGCGCGCGAGATCGAACTGGCCCTGGGGGCCCAGGGGAACCGTCTGCGAACCCCCGCCCGGCACGTCAAACGTTGGGCGAAAAAACATCCGGCCGGAAATTGAACGATGACCGAAAATAGACTTGACAACGAAGAACGAAATCCATAACCAAAACGAGGAGGCAACAAATAAAAAACATGAAATTAAGACATATTATCAGCAGTATTGTAATTGCACTTGTCGCGTTTCCATTATCGGAGGCGTTCGCTCAGATCACGATCCAGGTGCTTGAAACCTACGATTATCCTGGGGCAAGTCAGACTCGTCCGCAGAAAATTAACGACCATAATAACGTCGTTGGCATTTTTCTCGACGCCTCTGGGGTGTCTAAGGGATACGTCCGGTTCGCCGACGGGACCTTCAGCGATCCGCTCGTTGACCCTAACGACACCGGTAACCTGACGGAAGCGAGATGTAACAACAACCAAGACCTCGTTGGTGGGGACTATACGGACTCTGGCGGAATCTTTCACGGATTCCTCCTTAAGGGTATGAACTATAAGGCCTTTGATATCTCCTCGACTTTTACCTTAGTATTGGGGCTAAACGACGCGAAAGCCGAGGCAGGCTCGTACATTGACGATACTACCGGAGTACAGTCTGGGTACACCGATATCGGCAATACCGTGACGCCAATTGTTATCCCGAACTCCGCGAACACGCTGGCGTACGGAATTAACACTTCGAACGCGGCTTGCGGCTACTATACGGACGGCACCGATGGATTGACCCACGGCTGGCTTCAGGACAGCCGCGGTCGCCTGCGCGCCCCAATCGATCCGGCCGGGTCGACGGGAACTATCATATTCGGACTGAACGACAAAAATTGGATCGTAGGTCGATATCCGGACAACTCCGGCGTAACTCATGGGTTCATTCTGATCCCGCCGAACCAATTCGTCACCTTCGATTATCCGGGATCGACGTTTACGTCCTTTAATGGAATTAACAAAAAGAAATTCATTTCCGGCCGTTACACGGACGTCAATGGCGTTGATCATGGATTTATTGCTAAGGCCAATGGCTCGGCAGACGATGGTGCTGAGATGGATATGATGAGCTCGCCATTGCCCAGCAGGCCAGTCGCGCCAAGACCCGTAGTTCCGGCTATGTGAGTTAGGCAGCAGTTTGCACTTGAATAGGCAAACGGTCGCGGACGTGATCTACGTCCGCGACCGAACCTTTTTTGGGGAGCGATCAGAACGCCTTAGGGCGAAGGATTTGCCACCAACGCGGCGCTGAAGCCATTTTGCGGTAAATCTTTGTCGCGCGCCGCCAATTCAGAAACACGCATAGTAGCGAAGGCGGAAAAGGACGTGATAGAGGATTTTGGCACCTGAGAGGACCATGGCCCGCGCAGCTAGAGGTGCGGCTTTCGCCAAGGGCGAATGATTCGTCCCACGATTTGCCTTCAAGTAGGCCGCGGCAAAAACATTTCTGCGACATTCGCATCATGCGACGACGCAGACGTTTTGTTATGAAAACGCGAAATTCCAGTCAGGAAATTCGCATAAATGAGGTAATAGAAAAATAAATATGCGCGATGCAGGGTTCGAACCTGCACGACACCGCCTCAACCTGAAGCACTTGCGGCGGCAGACTCACAAATAGACTCACAAGAAATCCGGCAGGAGGATTTGACGGAGCTGCTGTGGTACTGGCCTAGGCTGAGCTGCGAAATGCAGCGGGCTCTGCTGGCGTCGGCGCGGGGCCTATGTGGCGGATACTCACGGAAGGCCGGGATGACGCACCAGGAGCTGCTGCGAGAGGTCCTGCGAGGCGTGCTGCTGATCGTAGGCGAATATCGAGGGTCGAAGGCAGAAGTGACCGGCTACGTGGACAAGAAAACAGGGCAGGCGATTCACTACGTGCGGGCGATCCACCTCATCGAGTGCATCTGCCGAGGGTCGATTGATCGGGCGATCATTTTCCAGATGCTCCCCGCTGTGGTTGAGACAGTGGAGGAGGCGGAGGCGAGATTTACCTGGGTCCGGGGACGAAAGCATGTGTTTTTCCTCGAATCGATGCGGTGGGAACGCGGCCAAGTCACGGGCCGGATGGAAGCGCGTGAGCCGCAGCAAATAGCCGAGTTGGAGGAGGCGTGTGGCACGCCGGAAGGCGGGCCACACGCCCCTTAACCTTGTTTTATTACTAACAACTCCACAGCACCTATGACCAAGAGCAAGGCCGCCTTCCTTTTCGCGTCAAGAACGTTGGGGAAACAGCAGCTTTACCTTTGGACGTTTACCTTCAAAGACCTCCTTGCGGTCAAGGAAACGCGGAAGCGGTGGAATCATCTTCTGACGCTCCTGCTTCGCTCTTGGCCGGATCTGCAGGGACTACGGGTCTTCGAGCTGCACGAAGAACATGGCCTCCATGTGCACCTGATCACAAACCAGTTCATCGACGTGAACCAAGCGCGGGAGCTGGCGGAACGGGCGGGCTGGGGCCGGATTCACGTTGCACGAATGCCGAGCGAACATGCTGGCTACCTGGCGAAATACCTATCGAAAGAGCGGCCGGAATGTTTGCACCGCTGGCGACTGTGGGCGGGCTTTGGGAAGGGCTGGGAGTGGACGAAAGTGAAGGACGTGATTCGGGAGACCCTATTCAGCCAAATTTATCGAGCGTGCAAAGAGTGGCAAGGGTGGACAGGTCGAGCGGATTTCTTTAGGCGAATGGATTTGGTCCGGCAAATTCTGATTTTGACGATTGAGAAGGGATGGGAGGTCGGACGAGGGCCGGGAGGCGCAGTGTACACCTCTTGTAATGAGGATGATTTCTGGTTTCCCTAACGAGACAGAAGTGAGCTACCGCCACCGAGGGCGAGCGATGCTCGGAGTGAAAAGGTTTTAGCCATCTGAAACGCGAGCGTACGCCGGGTGGCGGTTAGCTCCACTGACTTCCATGAGAAGGCATTCAAGTTAAAGTTCATTTCGTCGGGTTGCGAAGATTGGGATCGTGCTTCCATGCGGACTCGAAATTCGGTCCAGGGTTAGATCCAAGGCTCGCAATCATCTTTTCTAAAGAAGGAACGTTGCCATCTGGTTACCGAACTTTACATGCTTCAGACGATGGATCGCAATCGTTCCCGATCAGAAGTCCTCATTTTGTTCTCGTGTCCAGGAAAGGCTTGATAGGCGCTCTGATTCCTCCACAGAGTCAAAAGCAAGACCGACAGTTTGCGGGCTACAGCGACCACCGCGCGTTTCTTGGCTCGAGCCGTACCGCCGGCCGCCAGAGTCAATCCATACTCACGCAGCGCACTGGGCGGTCCGAACGGTCCAAGGATATATTGCGCGGCGCTGACCAGCAGCCGGCGCAAATAGACGTCGCCGCGTTTACTGATGCGCAATTGCGGGTCGCTTTCGCCACTCTGGTCTCGACGTGGGCACAATCCGAGGAAGGCGCCGACGTCGCGCACTCGTTCAAACCGAGTCGGCTCTCCGATCTTCAAAACAAAGTAGAGCGCAGTGATTGGCCCCACTCCGGGTATCTGTTGCAGCCAGGCAGTCTCAGTATAGTTGTGCGCCAGGGTCATGATCTCGCGATCGAGCACCTTGATGCGCAACGAAAGCTCTTCGATCGCTTGCACGCTCGGAGCAATGACATTTTTCACCGACTCGGGGATCTGGCCTTCGATCACCTTATGAAACCGTTCCGTCGACGGATTGGTTATCCTGTAACCGAGGCTCTTAAGAGTGAAGCGCACTGCATTGATTAGCCCCACCCGCGCCCGCACCAGGCTGTCGCGCAACTTGATGCGCAACAGATCTTCTTGAGCTTGCTCACTTCCGTGGTGCACCGGATACAGTAACGCCCGGTCCATCCGCGCAATCCGCGCCAGCATCAACGCATCGCGCCGATCGCTCTTGCGTTCGTGCTGATAGATCGCTCGCGTCTTCCGTGGATTGGACACCACCACTTCACAACCCGCTTCCTTCAGATGTCGGCTGATCCATGGGCTATGACAACCCGCTTCCATTACTATTAACGCTCCCGGATACCGCTTGCTCAGCTCGCTTAAACACTCCCGACTGTTAGCCAGTGTTCCTTCTTCCGTCACTTCGCCGCTGTTGCCCAGCACACAGAAGCGATGCCGCCGATCCCCTAGATCCAATCCAATCGTTATCTTACTGCGCTTGTTTTGTTGTCTCATAAGGCCAAGAGCTTACCCAAACGCTCACGCGTTCAGCACTCTTCGCCTTCTCATCTAATCTGGTTAGGCCTTGGGCGTGGCATGGTCTCGGCGAAGGAGTGCGATCGCCTCTTCTCGATGCGTCCTATCACTTGGGACATGTCGGGACAGTGGGTCACCCTCCGGCGCATCAGGAGAAGCGCCCGCATCCAGAAGCATTCGAATCGCCTCCAAGTGGCGAGAGAGAATCGCGGAGAACAGCGGCGTGAACCCCTTGTCGCGATGCGAGTCGACTTCTGCTCCGTGCGCAAGCAGGCCGCGTATGATGTCAGTCCTGCCGGTGCCGGCCGCATGAAAGAGCGGTGTCCAGCCCTGTGAATCGCTGCAGTTGAGGTTCGCCCCAGCATGGATGAGGCGCTCGACCTCACGAAGATCGCCGCGCTTGATCGCTCGAATCAGGTCGGTGTCAGTCGCAGTCACGAATGTCGAGGCCTAACGAGAAGTAGGCGGAATTATTCCGTATAATAACGTGGGTTCCCAAGCTGAGCGCGAGAAAAAGCGGAACATGTTGTTTAAACCTATCGAAACTGCGCGCTGACCTCAATGGTGGATTGATTTTTTGCGTCGGTCGTTGTTTTGGGATTCCGGCGCTGCCCGTTGGCGGCAGGGATGCACAACAGTTCCCTCCGAGCCAGGATTTACAAGGGGCGGCGGCGAGCCCCTTGTTCGGAAGGCCGCTTGGCGAGTGGTAGAGCCTTCAACGCAAACGTCAACTCTTGAGCGAAGGCTGATGCTTGCGTAAAAAGAAGTGCTTGACGAATTACGTCACAGATGTTACGGTTACGCAATTAACGCTATTGAAATGACAGCTTCCGCTTCATCAGCATTTTCTCTGCAAGCTCTCGGCAAGTCCGCGGACCGTGAGGAGATGCGTCGGGAGCTGCAGCGGATGAGCGATGCGATGGTCGATGAGAAGGGCTTGCTCAATCACGCTCAAGCGGGACTGATGCTGGACGTGAGCACTAAAAGGGTCGGGGAACTCGTTAGGCTTGGAAAACTGACGCGTTTTGATTTTCTCGGGCGGACATACGTCTCGATGCGGGAAATTTGGGAGCGCAATCGACAGGAATTGCGAGCGGGCAAGCCGCCTCGGCCGGTCGGACGACGAGTCGTCGCATCACTGAAAGCGGCTGTGCAGACCGACAGTTTGCAGGCTCGGCTAGGCGGATACTCCGGGCCGTATCAGCGATCGAAGCATAAGGGGAGCAAGAGGGGGCAGGACAAAAGGGAAGTAAAAAAAACCGATGAGTGACGATGCATTAATAAGCCTCGCCGAGGCTGGCCGGCTGATGGGAGGAATCTGCACAAAGACGGTGCGCCGCCGAATTGCGGCAGGATTACTGCCGCTTCCAGTGAAGGAGGGCAAATTCGCAAGGCTTTTCCGTTCTGACGTGCTCGGCTTTATCGATCAACTGAAAGGGCAACGAGAGAAAGGTAATGCGAAATATGCACTACGTCGTTAAAGGCAAGAAGCGTCGCGATGGGCGGCGTTCGCCATTCCGTGGCCGATTCAAAGTCACTCCTAACGGGAAGGTCCGCGACGTGCCACTAGGTACGACGGACAGGCAGGTAGCAGAGAAACGATTGGCGGACATCGTCCGAGAGGAACAGCGGGAGAGTGCGGGACTTATCGCGCCAAAGTCGCAGCGAGAGACGGCATCGGCTCGGCTGGAAACGCACATCCAAGACTACGTTTCGGACCGGCGGGCAATTGGGCGAGATGAGAAATACGTGCGCGAGTTGGAACAGAAGCTCGTGAAATTGGCTAGCGAGTGCGGTTGGCAATCCGCCGCTCAAGTCACACCGGAGTCGTTCTGCGCGTGGCGAGCGAAGCAGCGAAAGAACCCGAAAACGCTCAATGAATACCTGAACGCGATCAATGGGCTGATGAATTGGCTTGAGCGGCGGATCGGACCCAATCCCCTGCGACATGTTCAGAAGGTGCAGACGAACGGCACAGAAAAAACCAAGCGGCGAGCGTTCACGTCGGATGAATTGGATCGGTTGGTGAGCATGAGTGGCTCGCGTGGTGTCGTCTACCTGGTTGCTGCGAGGACGGGCATTCGTAGAGGAGAACTGGCGCAGATTGAATGGCGCGACGTGCATCTGGATGCGCCGCAGCCGTTCGTCGCGGTCCGTGCATCCGTGGCGAAGAATCACCTGCATGCGATGCAACCGCTGACTCCTGATGCGGTTTGCGCGTTGCGGGAACTGCATTCGGCAAGGGCGACGGAGCCTAACGATCGGCTGTTCTCTGCTGGCATTCCCCGGATGGAGCAATTCCGAAAGGATTTGGACGCGGCAGGGATTCGTCTCGTTGATTCTCGGGGCGAGCGTGCCGATTTCCATGCCCTCAGAAAGACGTTTGGGACGATGCTCACTCTGGCGGGAATCGGAGAACGGACGGTGATGGAATTGATGCGGCACAGCGACATGCGGCTGACCGCGAAGATCTACACGGATGCGAACATGCTTCCGACTTCTGAGGCGATGGTGTCGTTGATGAGGTTCGCAGGAAGGTGGCAGGGCTCACGTGTAGACTCACACGATTTAGTCCCGAGTAGTCCAGCGTTGTCCGCGCCTGCCCCGATGACGACGACCGATCCGAAATTCTTAACTGCGGGGGATCAGATGATTAGTCCATCAGAGTCCGCATCTGTCCAACAAAGTCCTCAGGATGAGGAACATGCGCGATGCAGGGTTCGAACCTGCGACTTCTTGCGTGTGAAGCAAGCGCTCTACCACTGAGCTAATCGCGCCATGCGGAGAGAGAATAAATGACCGGTGACCGGTAAGGAGTCAAGCCGATGAAATCGGCGCTCAGGCGACTGTCCGCCGGTTTGATTCAATTTGCCGCGCAAAATCGCCTCGCAGACCGATTAGGCGGGAGCGAAAATCTCGTCAAACATGCAGAGGAAGCGGCGAATATCGAACGGCTTGGTCAGATAATTGCGCGCTCCCGCTGAGAGCATGCGCTCAATCTGGCTTGGGGTCGCGTCGGCGCTGATCACGATGACCGGCGTCTGTGCTGTTTCCGGTTGCGCCTGCAATCGCTCAAGGACCTTGCTCCCGTGAATGTCGGGAAGGTCGAGATCGAGGAGGACCAACTGAGGCGTCTGCGCGCGCGCCATTTCCAGGCCTTTTTCGCCAGTCTCCGCCCAGACCAGGTCGGTCCCGGGGCGATCGCGCAGGATGTTCTCGAGCAACCTGAAATTCGGTTCGCTATCTTCGACGCACAGCACCCGCGGATTCCGCCCTGCCGGAGCGGTCCCTCGCAATCCATTTGAGGGGAGTGAGTCGTTAGGCACCATCGGTACGACGACCAGTTTCTCGGGGGACTTTGGCGCGACACGCTCTGTTTGTTCCTGCATTTCTTCTTGCGTCCGCTTGGTTTCCTGGACGGACTTGAGCAATTGCTCACGCAAAACCTTGATCTCCAGCTGAGCCAGGCGGAGCTCCTGCCGGAGACGTTCGTCATTCTCGGTCTTCATAGTTTCTTAGAGTGAGGCCATTTTCAGCCCCGAGGGCTCATCGTCGATTCGATAACGAAGCTTTTTCGCCATCTCGAGATCGCGCAGCATTTTGTTTTTGTGGGTACAAAAGAGCAATGCGGTCTCTTCGGAAATAAGGTCTTCTTCAAAGGCGCGCATGAGTGACTGATCGAAGCTGTGCCAACCGAGGGTGCTGCCGGCTTCGATGATTTCCTGGAAAGTGCGGTTTTCGCCTTCTCCGTAAATGAGTGCCTCGCGCGTGCGCAAGCTGCTGCCCATGATTTCGGTGACGAGGAGGCGCCCGTCGTCGTCCTTCTTGTTCACGAGCCGCTGGCTGACCACGTAGCGCAGGACGTCGGCCAGTCGCTCTCGCACCTGTTTTTCTTCGTCGTTGGTAAAGAGGCCGAGGACGCGATTGATACTCTGGCCAGCGTTGATCGTGTGCAGGGTGCTGAGCACGAGATGGCCTGTTTCCGCGGCGGAGAGCGCGACTTCCATTGTGTCGCGGTCGCGAATTTCGCCGAGCAGAATCACTTTGGGTGCCTGGCGCAAGGCTGCGCGCAACCCTGTAGCGAAGTCAGAAAAATCCTTACCCAATTCGCGCTGGCTGAAAGCAGCGCGGCTGTGGGGATGGAGAAATTCGATCGGGTCCTCCAGCGTCACGACATGGACCTCCTGGGTCTGATTCAGCTCATTAAGCATTGCGGCAAGGGTCGTCGTCTTGCCGCTGCCGGTGCTACCAGTGACAAAAATGAGGCCGAATTTCTCCTGCGTCATTTTTTGGAAAATGGGCGGCAGTCCCAGGGATTCGAGCGTTGGGATTTGTGACTGAAGTTTGCGCATCACGATGCCGACGTTTCCGTTCTGGCGATAAATATTGACGCGGAAGCGGGCGATGTGTCCTAACGAATAGCTGGTGTCGCAGGACCCGGTTGAGGCCAGGTCGGCGCGAAGCCGTTCGTTCTCTCCCATGAGGAGTTCAGCCATGGCATTGATATGGGTTGGGTGCAACGTCGCCCCCTCCTCTTCCATTGGGAGTTCGTGAAGCTTGCCATAGCGTTCGACGAGGGGCGGTTTGCCGTTAAGAAAAAGGCAATCCGACACACCTTCGCCGCTTTCGAGCATCGCGCCCAGGAGCGCTTGCAGATCTTCGTTCGTCATGGTTGCAAAGCCAGCCCGCCTTGGTCGGTCTCCCGCCCAGGCAGCGCATCGGCAGTTTTAGTGCAGGATTTGTTCCACCGAAGGGTCAAAACGGCGCCGCTTGCGATTTGCAGGGCGGCATTTATTTAGAGGCATGTCTGAACACAAAATGACCCTTACCTGGCAGCGCTCCACGCCCGGACTTCGAATACAAAACCTACAATCGTGATCACAAATGGAGCTTTGATGGCGGCCACGAAATGGAGGCCACGGCCGCGCCGGCTTATCTCGGCAATCCGAAACTGGTCGATCCGGAAGAGGCATTTGTGGCGGCCCTATCCAGTTGCCACATGCTCACTTTTCTAGCAGTAGCCTGTAAGAAGAAATTTCTTCTCGACGAATATGTGGATGAAGCCGTCGGCCACATGGAGAAAAACCCCGACGGCAAGCTCGCCATCACGCGCGTAGAGCTGCATCCCAAGCTGAAGTTTTCAGGTGCGCAGCAACCGACGGAAAAGGACATCGAGGAGATGCACCATTTCGCCCACGATAACTGTTTCATCGCGAACTCGGTCAAAACCGAGGTCACCGTGAAATAGGGGCCGGGCGTCGTCAGATTATGGGACCGTAACTCGGTAGAAGCGCGCGGGAGCCGGCAAACCACCGGTTTGCGAGCCATCGTCCTGCCAGCTTTGCACCGCTCCAGTGCCGACAAAATCGGGGGTGATTGATTGCCACGCAGGATCGGTCAACGCGTTCTTCCATTGCACTCGGTAAACAATGCCAATCCGCGACGGCCACGAAACAAGAAAGCCGCCGCCAGGTTGCCGCGCGACCGATGGAGCAGAAAGGTTGCTTTGTGAATCGTTCGGGTTTGTCCCGGCGAAATATTCCTGGGCGTTGGTTAAACCGTCGCCGTCGTTATCGGCGGTGTCATCGCTGATTCCGTAGAATTGTCGCCAGGAATCGGTCACCCCGTCACCAATAGAATCTGGTCCGAACGTAATCGTTGCGCTTCCTCCGCCGTGTTGGAATTTCACAAAGAGGAATTTCGCGGCGCTGTCATAAAACCAGCCGAGGGAGGCGCCGTCGAAGTCATTTTGCGTGGTGAGGTGCGGCAAACGCACGCCATCGCGCTCGGCTCCAGCCGGCGTAGTAGTGGCGAAAATCTTCCAAGTCATCGCTCGAGCGGTGGAAGACAATGTCAGAGTAGTTGAAGTCCCGGTGACGGTGGCTTGAGCAGTCGTGCCATCATAGACATTGAAGGACGCAGTCGTAGGCCCGGGATAGACGAGAAATTGGAGAGCGCTATCCATGGTGCTGATGCCGGGATTGTTGACGTAGTTAGCGTTACACAAGGTCTGCGGGACTTTCGCCAGCATCGGGATGATCGATCCTTCCCTAACGAAAAGCGGCATCTTTGACGTATCGGCGTTCGACCAGACCAGGTTCTGGCCGCCAGAATATTTGGCGTTGGTCCAGTAATCATACCAATTGCCAGCGGGAAGTTGGACATTGCGCGAAGTCGACGTCGGGGCATTCATCGGCGCCACCAGCAATTCATTACCGAAATAATAAGTGTGCTGAACGTTGAAAACATTTGGTGTCCGTTTGATTTAGAAGAACCAGCGGTCGAATCAGCGGCAAGCCGTCGATGCTGGCTTCCATTGCGTATGTGTAGATATAAGGGAATAACTGTGAGTGCAGGTTGGCGTAGGTGACGTAATTAGCCAGCGCGGTCGTGCCGTAGCCCCAGGGATATTGTTCAAGATTGGCGGTATTCACCTGCCGATGCATATGCATGATGGGTGTGAACGCCCCGTATTGGGTCCAGCGCATGAACAAATCGGCGTGGTTCGCTTCGAAGTTCGCATTCTGGTAGCCACCGATGTCATGGCCCCAGATGGAATATCCGCTCATCGCCGCCGAGTTGCCGGCCGTGATGACACTCTGCAATCCATTTGTTTGGGTGTAATTCGGCTGGTTATCGCCCGGCCAGCCAGCCGGGTAAGCACCGGTCCCGGTGAAACCGCTGCGCGCGAAAAGAATTCCATTCGCGCCGAGAACACTGGAAATGGCCTTGTGATAATCAATGCAATAACCGTTCTGCATTTCGAGGCCGGTGCGTCCGTCGGAATAGACCGCGGTCGTTGGGATGTAAGGCGGTCCGGCGTTGAGAGCTTCACCATCATCGGTCTTAAACCCGCCAATGGCCGGTTCCAAAGTCGAATCCAGGCGCGGTCACGTTGCTTTGAGTGACGAGGGCCTGCAGTTGTGCGTTTAGCCATGTCGTGGCGGCCGGATTTGTGAAATCGACAGGGCTCCCGGTCCCTTTCCACCAATTCACGCTCAACGGCGGACCACCTGCGGAACTGCGCGCAAAGTAGTTGTTGGCCGCCGCTGCCGCATAGTTACTGGATTGCCCGAGGTTCTGTCCCGGCACGCCTTCGTTAAACGAGCTGGTATTAAGGAAAGGTGTCATCCAGCAGACGACCTTAACGCCGTTCTGCTGTAGGAAGGTCATCATCTCGGTCACGGAGGCAAAGCCATTGTAGAAGCTGGCTTTCGTAAGTCCCGCCGAGACCGAACTGGGTCATGTTCCAGTTGAAATCGTTGTAAGCGGTCTCCCATGGCGAATCGAAAACGAAGACGCTGATCGGAATTGCGGATTGCCGGTATTTTGTGACCGCGTAGCGCACTTCACCGCCCGTATGCCAGATGTCGGACGAGACCCAGGTGCCAAAGACCCATGGCGGCGGCAGATAGGGCCGGCCGGTATAGCCGGTGTAGCGGGTAAGCACGTCGGTCAATTTCGGACCGGCCACGACGTTGAACTTCAACTTGCCAAGCAAATTCTGGACGGTGTAACGATCGGCCGCGCCGTTGCGCATATCGAAGTAACTTTCCGCAGTCGAGTCGAGGTGGAATCCGTAGCCGCGCGAGCTTATGAACCAGGGCGAGGACTTGTAGGAATAGTCGTTTTTGTCTCCTCCTTGATCGTTAGTCATCATGCGCACTCTGTTTCCAGCCTGATCGAGCGAGTTAAATTTCTCGCCGAAGCCATAGAAATGCTCGCTGACGTCGGACGCGGCGGTAATATCGGTTTCGGTGGGAGCGAGGCCGTTCCAGTCAGTCACTTCGTAATGCATCACGCCGTCGCTCGTGAAAGTAATCTGCGCAGTGACCATGGTGCCGGCCACCGCCTGGGTGAATTGAATACCGTTGGCGATATTTGTAACCGATTGAATTCCTCCGAAATCATAGGAGGCCCCATTAATTTTGGCGGATGGGCGGCGCAAAGGTGATGAGGCTGCCGAGTGGATTCCCATTGAGATCTGGCTGGGCCAGCGCGATATGGCCGGTGCCGTCGTAGATCCGCGCCTGGAAATTTCCTGAGGTTGAGGTAAAGGAATGAAAGACGGCGTTGTCCGGCGGGACGAGGGGGAAGCCGAATGTCTGATCGGCGCCATAGGTGGTGCCGCGGGTGTTCTGCGCGACCGCGCGATAATGATAGGTGGTATTCGGCGTCAAGCCGCTGATCGCAGCGTTCGTGGCAACTACGCCCGTGCCGTTGCCGGCCGACGCAGAATCTACCAGCGAGAGATTGTCGAAGATGACGTTTTGCAGGTTGCCGGTATTGAAATTGCCGAAACCAAAGTAAGCCGGTATGACGTTGGCCAGCTTGAGATTTCCGGAAGTAAAGGTGTAGCCACTGCTGGCGCGAAATTTCGCACCTAACATGTAGGTGCCGGACAGCCCATCGTAAGTAAGGACCAGGTCGATGATCTGGCCGGGGATGGAAGAGCCAAGATTGATCGTTTGCGCGCCGCCGTTTACTGCGATGGAGTTGTTACCATTGCCCGGGCGAATCCCGACGGAGATCAACTCATTGTCGCCAAAGTGACGTTCCGGGCGCGCTCTTCAAGTTGAAGCCGCTGAAGGAGACCGTGTTGTTTACGTTCCAGCGAACGGAGATATTCAGAGTGCCAGCGGCCTTCGCATTGAGGATTTGACGATCAGCCGCCTGGGTGTTTCCTGCGCCCGCTGCCCGCGAACATTCCAAAGGACTTGGCGCCGTCGATTTTTCCACTTCCCGTCTCAAGATAGATGCCGCCACCGCTCCCCTCGCGGTAGGTGATCGCGCCGAAGCCGCTGCCCCCGTTGCTTCCATAAGCCCAAGTTGAATAGGACTCGGCGTCATCGCTGCTCCGCGATCGCGTGTCGCTGCCGTAAGCTGTTCGTTAGGCCATATTCAAACCAGGTCTGGGTTTGGTCGCCGTTTGGATTGACACTGCCGCCAAGGGTGGCGTTTCCGCCGCCTACATTCGACGCACTGGTCGTTGTCGCGCTGGGCGCATCCGCACTGGGAATGGCGCCGTTGACGAATAAATCGCTCAAATCCGGCGCCGTTGCCGCGCCGCCGAGGAGGGGGATAACCCCGAAGATTCTTTGCAAGGTTCGCAGGGTTGCGCTGTGCGTGTAACGGATGGCGTTGTGATAACCGCCGCCTTTGGCGAAGGGCGAAAGGACGATCATTCCGATTGGGCCATCGCTCGCGCCCTCTCCTTCGTCCCAGGTGATGATGATCAAACCATTGTTCTGGTAAGCGGCCGAATTCAAAATCGCCGGCAGATTTTGCGCGAGCCAGTTGTCGCCCTGCTTGATCGAGTTGTTGGTGGGCGCGCACGAATCGTGCATGTCATTGCAGATGTTCGGCGTGATGAAATTGTAGTGCGCGACATTGTTGCGCGCTGAGATCGCCGGCCAATTCCGTAAACGGCCGCATCACGCTGGCGCAAGCGGAGCTGGTCACGTCGTCGAAGAAGGCAAACGGGTTGTGCTTGACGTAATAGGGCGGCGCGTCAGTGAGGGGACATGTCGAGCCCGTGATGTTTTCCTGGTATGTCTTCCAGGAAATCCCGGCGTTCTTTAACTGGGTGACGAAGTGGCTTGTCGTCGTCTGATGATTGGTCGAAGGCGGGTTATCGTTGGTGATGCCGAAGTTGGTCCCTGCTTCGAGCCAGAGGTAGTTCGGCTCGCTCGGGTGGATCCCGGGCGGGTTGTAATATTGATCGCAATAACTCGCCATCGGAAGGAGCGTGCCGTTGATGTAAGGCGCGTCTGCGCTGCCGAGAATGCTCGACCAGTTGTGATTCTCCATCAGGATGACGAAAACCGTGCTGCTCGGGTTCAGGCTGGCCTCGAGGGGATGCGATGGCATCCAAGAACGCAATCAGCACGACAATAAACAGAAACTGGCGTTTCATAGAGAGCACTCTTCTGAAGAACCGGCGATCACGGTCCGGGAGAGTATTCAATTTTATGCACAGTTGCTAGACAAATCCCGCGACTTGGCAATGGAAAAGCAAGGTCCCGTGACGCAGTGTCGGATCGCGTTTCGGCCAAATCAGTTGCCAAATGCAAGGCGAGGTCCCAGTTGTATGCCGATGTCGAAAGGAATCTCGGATGCTCAGCGAATGGAAAAGATCGTCAGCTTGTGCAAGCGACGCGGATTTATTTTTCAGGCGAGCGAGATTTACGGCGGCCTGAATGGTGTCTGGGATTACGGTCCGCTCGGCGTCGAGTTGAAGCGCAATCTGAAAGATTACTGGTGGCGCGTGATGGTGCGCGAGCGCGATGACGTCGTCGGGATGGACGGCGCCATCCTGACCCATCGCGCGGTGCTCAAAGCGAGCGGGCACGAAGACACTTTTAGCGATCCGATGGTTGATTGCCGCACTTGCAAGGCGCGGCTTCGGGCCGATCAATTGCCGGAGAAAAACGGCGTCAAGCAATGTCCGAATTGCGGGGGCAAGGATTTGACGGAGGCGCGTCCGTTCAACCTTATGTTCTCGACCCAAGTGGGCGCATCGGCGGATCCGGATTCAATCGCCTACCTGCGGCCAGAGACGGCGCAATCGATCTTCGTTCAGTTCAAGAACGTGCTCGATACGGCGCGCAAGAAGCTGCCTTTTGGCATCGCGCAAATCGGCAAGGCGTTTCGCAACGAAATCAACCCGCGCAACTACATCTTTCGCTCTCGTGAATTTGAGCAAATGGAGCTCGAGTATTTCTGCCGGCCGGAGCAGGGGATGGAACTGCTTGATTATTGGCTAGAGGAACGGCTCAAATTTTACGACAATATCGGTATTGGGCGCGACAGGCTGCATGTCTTGACCGTGCCGGATGCCGAGCGCGCCTTTTATTCCAAAGGCACCTACGATATCGAGTACGCGTTTCCCTTCGGGATGCAGGAACTCGAGGGCGTCGCCTACCGGACGGATTACGATCTGGCGCAGCACCAAAGCGCGAGCGGCAAAACGCTCGATTATTTCGACGAGGACACCAAGACGCGCTTCATTCCGCACGTCATCGAGCCGAGTGCCGGAGTCGACCGCACGGTGCTGGCACTCATCTGCGAAGCCTACGACGAGGAGACCGTGACGGACGAGAAAGGCAAAAGCGAAACACGCATTGTGTTGCGCTTTCATCCGCGCGTCGCGCCGATCAAGTGCGGCGTCTTCCCGCTATTGAAAAACCAGCCCGAGCTTGTCGCCAAAGCGCGCGAAGTGCAGACGCTGCTCCGCCCGCTTATGAACGTTTTTTACGATGAGACCGGCGCCATCGGTCGGCGCTATCGACGCCAGGACGAGGCCGGCACACCCTTCGGCATCACGATCGACTTCGAGACTTTAGGTGAGCGTGATCCTGCCTTGCGCGACACGGTCACCTTGCGCCACCGGGACAGTATGGAACAGGAGCGAATCGCGATTGCGGATTTACCGGAACGTTTGTCCCGGCAAATCCGTTAGCGAATCGTCCGCTTATTCACCGCCCGGCGGCGTGGGCCGCCGGCTTTAGTTTATTCTGGTGTCGAATCGATCGACCACTCCTCGAATCCGCCCTCGGTGGTCGCGCCCGCTGTCGTGCCGAATTGCACATACATGTAGACGAAATCGGTCGATAGGGCGCCCGCAAAACTCCTGACTGGGATATAGGCATACATGTCGCCCGAACCACTGCCATGATTGCGCGCGGCATCGAGGATCACCCAACTGTCGCCGGCGCCATCCAGACTCCAGCGCAGCACGCCGAGAGTGGAAATGTCGGTCGTGGTCTTGCCGCCGACGTCGGAGGTGTAGAACTCGAGGCGATCCAAGGTGACAAGCGACTTATTGCCGCCGGGTTCGTTCACGTCGAGGAGAAGCCTGTAATATTGAAACTTCCCGATCGTGACGATGCTTGCTTCCAAGTCCGAAACCCGGATGTCGTGAGTCCAGGGACCGGACTTATCGTCAAAAGGCGTACCGCCCGATGTGTTGTATCCCTGCTCGGTCGAGTTGGCTTGGGTCCGCAGGAACGACTGGATGTAGCCAGTGCCGGTTGGTTGTTCCGGAGTCCAATCGAACTCGGCATGATTTATCCTGCCAGTATTATTGGTTCCGGTTAGATCAACCACGTTCGCACGCGCAAAAATGGGAACGAGCGCCAGTCCAGCAGCGGCAATGGTCGCGGCAAATTTTGTTGAGGTGAGCTTTAGCATTGAGGTCTTTCCTTGCTTTTTTGGTTATTATTGTTTTGGATCACCGAGGTCTGCAGATTGGAAAATCGCAGCGGTGTTTTACTTTTCGGTAATCTTTTACTTTGTTTTCATTCTGGAAGGCAAGGAAAAACGCTCAACCATATGTTTTTACGTTATTCGGTTGCATATGTGTTCACCCCCTTTCGATACGGTCAAGTTGCGCCGCTCAACGAATTGCCGACGAACACGCAACTCAGTTCGATTCGGCGCTACATCCCGGCTAATTCATGTGGCCCCATCGAGGTAACCTGACGTGCGGGTGTGCTCCCATTTGGCGAGTTTGCGAAGGCAATATGGAATCTGTAGCCGTTAGCGTGAGTGCGAAATGGACCTCGAAGGATTTTGACCGGGAAGATCTTCGCCTTCGCCTCGAGACGCGAGTCTCAACTTGCCGCGGTGCATCCGCTGGGCTTTTGCCGCGGCGAGCGAGTTAGGCTACCGCTGGTCGTAGTGGAAGGCGTGCGCACCTGGAAATCTCGAAGTTGTGGGTATTGGCGGATAATTTGCGCCCCGGCGCTGCGGCGGGATCCACGATCTTGTCGTCGCTAAGGTAGCATTCGCTAGAGTCGTTACCGCTCGTCCTCCACCCACATCGCCCGCTTGTAATCGGTGGGGATTCCGGCTCCGCCCAACGCCTCATCATAGTGCCAGGTGGTGTTTCCATTCCCGCCGAGTGTCTTCACAACGAACGCTCCGCAAATGTCCGGGTTGCCATTGTTGTCGAAATCGTAACCCGGAGCGTCCAGCGTAAAATAGGTGAATTGAGGAGTGCCCGACCCGAGGCTAAAGGAGCGGGTCTCCCCCGCAGGAGGGTCGATGCCGTACAATTGCAAATAAGCGGAATTGTTGTTCAAATTGTCTATGTCGCGACTCTTCATGCTGAAGTCGCCAGCGAACCAGATTCTCACGGTAACTCCCTTTGCCACCGTGAGTCCTCCAGTGACGTTTCCGGTAATATAGATGTTGGCGACACCACTGGTTTGACCCGCAGGAAGGTTGACCGTCAGGTTATTGATCGAACTGTAGGAAGCGTAGAGAGGGGATGCAGATGTGCCGGCCGTCAAAGTGGAGGGCGCGGCGGAGGTAGCCGTTACCGCCCACGAAGGAACGGTCACCGGCGGCGCGGTGATTTGGGCGTTGTTCGTGACGGTGCCTGAGATATTGCCCGAACTGGTCAATGTCCCGCCATTCGTCGATACATTGCCATAGTAGTTTCCACTCAGGGACGAAATGGGAGCATTGACATATATGGTCGCATTTGTCCCGATGCCAGCGGCGGGGTTGCGAGGTGCGCTGCTGTAAAGGCCGCCCGGATAGTTGACAGTGTCAGTGGAGTTATAGCTGTCCACCAAGGGCACATTCAACGGACTGCCGGCCGGTGCCATTGTCATAACCGCCCGGGTAAACGGCGTGACCGGCTGAGCGACCATTTCGACCCGGCGCGTGGCTTGCGGAGTCACCGCCACGGCCGTCCCGGCGGCGTGCGCATAGTCGCCGTAGCGTTGGATGAAATGATCCACACGCAAGTCGAGTTTGCGGAGCATCTCGTTGTGCGTCCCCGCGCCGTCGGGGCGGTCGTTGCCGGAACGCGCGAGACCCGGGAGACCGGCGTAGCCGGTCGAGCGAATGCGATACCATCGGTTATCGCTGACCACGAACGTCGGGGGCACATCCACTTCAACATGATACCAAAGATCGGTCGTGCCTTCGCCCGTGCCTACCAAATGCGAACCGGCGGGCAGGTCGTAGATGATCCGATTGCCGTTGCTGAGTTCGCTGTTCGCATCGGTCGTGTCACTCACCGTTACCCAACTCGAGGTGCCGGCATCGTATTTCTTCCAACCGGTCCACGCGCCCCCGGTCAACGTCCGGCGGCAATTGGCTAAACCAACGTCTGCACCGGCCTCGGCGGCGTCGATCGCTTCCTGCCAGCCCACGGCTTTTTCCGTGTAATTGTAGCGGTTGGTTACAGTCGTTAGCACATTTGCCCCGACGAAACCAAGAATCGCGAGCATCAACAGCGCGAAGACCAGCGTGCTGCCAGCACGGTTGTTTTGGATCGAGATGTCTCGTTCGCTTTTCATAAACTTATTTATGATTTCGCAAGAGCATCGTCATGGAAGCTGCGGTTCCCGCTCGGGAACTTGCCAGGTTTAGCCGATTGTATTTCGGCATGAAGGTGATCTTGGCCGTGATCGAGGTCGGCTGGCCCGCTCCGCCAAAAGAAAAATTTGAGGTGCTTCCGGCATTGGTTGGATCGAAACAGGAAAACTGAAAATCCGCCGCCGTCGCCGTCAGCGTGGTCGTCGTGACCGTGCCAGAGGAATCCGTGAAGGTCCGGGTAATTACTTGATTGGGGGACGATCCCGTCACCGTATAAACGACTGTCGGCGGAGTAAGACTGGTTCCGTAGGTTACGGTGCTCACGGTGCCCAAGATCTTAACGGTTGCGGTACGCGGGGTCGGTGGGTTTTGGGAATAGTCGATGTAATCCGGGAGGGTGAGGGTCAGGGTTTGCGTAGTGTTGGAAACGCTGCCGCTAACCGCGCGCCGCATATCCAATGCGATATAATCGAGCACGCCCATCTGGTCGCTGTTGGCTTTGTAATACTCATCGGTGGCGTTGAAGATGTTATGAAAAGAGGTCGCAGAGAGTACGAGTGCTCCCATAATGATGCTGCCGATCGAGGCGGAAACCATCATCTCGACGAGCGTGAAAGCCCCTCTCTTCGAGGTCCTGTTCCCGATGATAGTCATGGGTTATTCTGCGCGATCAGTGTTGTCACCGCCTGCGTTCGGGATCGCCCGCCCGGCCCGGCCGTCCAATTGAGCGTCAGATCGACGCGGACGATGTCGCTATTCGCGATGCTCGCGTTCGAGGTGGCGGCGGTGGCGGTGCCGTTACTTCGGACGACGCTGATGGCCGGATTGAGCGCGGTGGGATAGGCATTCACCGTCACGGTCTCGGTTACCGAGCCCAAATTGCGCGCCCCAGTGGTCGACGCGCTTAAGACATTGTCGCGGAGATAGTTGGCATCGGTTAGTTGCGCCCAAGTGCAATTGCGAAGCTGCTCCAACCGATCCTGCTCGGATTGTTCCGCGGTCGCCGCCTCACGTCCCGAATTGAGCATGTAGACGCACTGCGTGTTCAAGGCATACAAGGCGACAAAGAAGAGTCCGACGATCGCCACCGCGAAGGCGTTCTCGACGAGCGTAAACGCGGCAGAGGATCTGGCGAAATGTCGTTTTTTGTGAGCCCTAAAGTCAGGCAAGCTCATCGAGTTCATGGAGGTGGCGTCCGGTATGCTCTTTCTTTAGCAAGGCGGGTGCCAAGGAATAGGTAGCTCCGTGGGCCGCAAGTGCTTCCCTTTCCTTTAAGAGCGTTACTTGCGATCGTTGGGCCGCTGGTCGAAAAACGTCCAAATCGCAGGATCGGCTTTTCGCAGGTTGTGCGATTATTTCAAGAGGGCTTCAGGCGAAGTTCCGAGAACCCAGCGCACGACCGATGATCGTCATCACATGAATCTCGAAGACTTCCGCGAGCATTGCCTGGAGAAACGCCGCGTAACTGAAGGCATGCCTTTCGGCGAGGATACGCTCGTCTTCAAGGTGGCGGGGAAGATCTTTGCGCTCGCCTCACTCGAGGAGGTTCCGCCACGGGTGAATCTGAAATGCGATCCGGAACTCGCGCTCGACTTGCGCGACCGCTACGAAGAGGTCACGCCTGGTTATCACATGAACAAGAGGCACTGGAACACGGTCGAGCTGAGCGGTCGGATTCCGGACGCGGAGCTGCGTCGGATGATCGATCATTCCTACGATCTGGTCGTCGCCAGTCTGCCGAAGAGGCGTCCTAAGTAGCGCCCTGTGGAGGGTCGATCCGCCTGAGAGGCGGATGTCGTCCAAGTTTGAAACGGGGAGGGGACAGAGCCCGTCCCTCCAATGACCCTTCTCAGGTCTTCACGGGGTGGATGACCTGGCGCAGTTGCACCGCTCCGATCTCGAGGCTCAAGGCTGTTCGGGCCACGTCGAGGAAAGAATCTGGCGGGTCGGTTAACGCCACCGATAGTTTGCCGTTTGTCCCCGCAGTTGTGCGCAAATCCTCGGCGTCCAGCAACTGTCTCACCGCGGTCGCACAGTTCTGTGCCGAATCGACCAGTTCCACGGCATCGCCGAGGTAGCGCCCGATTGCTTCGCGAAGCAGGGGATAATGCGTGCAACCCAGCACTAGGGTATCGATCCCATCCCGGACCAGCGGGTCCAGGTATTGTCTGATGACGCGATCGGTGATTTCACTTTCCAGCCACCCTTCCTCGATTAACGGAACAAAAAGCGGACAAGCGCGGGCTGAGACACGGACTGCGGGATCAAGTGCGAGGATCGCGCGCTCATAGGCCCCGCTCTTGATTGTGGCGCGGGTCCCGATCACGCCGATGTGGCGATTGCGAGTCGCGGCGACCGCGGCCTGCGCCCCTGGCTGGATCACGCCGGTTACCGGGATGGACATGGCGGCCTCAAGTTCGGGCAGGGCCAGGGCCGAAGCGGTGTTACAGGCGACCACGATCGTTTTGCAATTCTCCTCCAGCAACAGCCCAGCGATCTCGAGGCTGTAGCGTTGGACAGTCGCGGCACTCTTTCCGCCGTAGGGCACGCGTGCCGTGTCACCGAGGTAATAGATCGCTTCTTCAGGCAAAAGCTCGCGCAGGGCGCGGACGACCGTGAGCCCGCCGATGCCGGAGTCGAAAACACCGATCGGTTTTTCTTCTTCGGTTATGCTGGCCAGGTCTGCCATTATTTCGAGCTGCGAATGGTCGCAGAAGGCCGCTGGGCCAGCTTGACCGGCGGCCTGACGCTGATGTCTTGCGGGAAGCGACAAAACTGCGCCACGTTGGCGAAGCTAACGTAATCGCGGCCGTCAGTGCGAATGACCTTACAGTCCTCATCCGCGACTGGCTTGGCGGATGGGAGGAAGGATCCGCAAAGGAAGATGAGCTGAAAACGCGACACGAGGGGAAACTGCCGGGGCCGGAGACGCTCGCAAGTCGATTGTGCCTCGGTCTGTTTTCTCGCGAGACGATCCATAAGCGCCGCGGCGCGCCACTTGAAAATCAGCTTGTCACCGCGCAGCGCTCGGGAGCATTCTTCGGTAATGAATGGTTTCTGCATCTCGAGATTGAATTGGAGAAAGGCATCGAACGATGAAACCCCACCTCTTGAAACCGTGTCCATTATTACTTAGCTGTGTTCTCGCAGTTAGTGCTTTAACCGCCGCTCGCTCGGCCGGTCAAACGGCTGTCTCGACCGCTGCCCCACTGGCGGCAACCGCCGCCCCCCCCGCCACTCCAGCCGGACTCGCTCCAGTCGTCGGCGGGGTCGGCATTCGCGGTGATATAGAACAACGTAAAAGCCGCAGCGTTGAAGTCCAACGCGGCGACGAGATTTGGGTTGATATCTACAATTTCCAGCGCTGGGTGGATTCGTTAGGCGAAAAAGCCCCAAAGGATCACGAGATCAAGGATCTGATTCTTTACCTGGATCATTTTCCTCTCCTCGGGATTTCCCCGAACTACTGGTATGAAAACGAATACTGGACTTCGCAGAGCAAGGACGGCAAATGGCCTCCGCAGTCGTATACGGTAACGACCGTCGGTTTTTCGCTGGTGCGGAACGACAGTTCAAAACCCGGATGGTCTCACCTCCTCAACCAACCGGTCTTAAAGCGCAGGTTACTCGTATCCGTCGGCTTTAATAATGGCGAGGAGATGGCCACGACGATGAAGCCAGATGGAGAAGCCGAGGGGCTGGACCAACAGGTTTTCTTAACGATCATTCCTCATTATCGCACCGCATCTGGCTTGCTCGTTATCCTGATCGCGCTCATCGCCTTTCTTATCCTCGCCCGGCGCACCCATATCATTCGCGACGGCGCGGCGCCGCGTCGCCCGGACGGACTGAGACCCTACAGCCTGGCGCGCGGCCAGATGGCATTTTGGTTTTTCCTCGTTATCGCCTCATACTTTTTCCTTTGGATCGTAACCGGCGACATGGACACGCTTAATACCTCGGTCTTGGGTTTGATCGGGATTAGCGCGGGCACGGCGCTTGGTTCCGCTTTTGTCGATGCCTCCAAACCCACGAGTCCCTCCGGCAGCGAGCCGACGGTCGATGTGACCAAGCCGCACCTCGAAGTGCTGGACGAATTGAAGGATCTTCAGATGCGGACGCAAAAGGAATTGGAAACGCTCCAGAAAGTGCGCGCGGCCATGCGATCATCGGATAAAAACGGGCTGCAGGAAAATGAGCGCCAGCAGAATGAGGTGCGCGAAAGGCTGGCGAATTACCGCTGGCAAAGTGCTTACTTCGCATGGCCGACCTGGAAAGGCGTGATGTACGATTTGCTGGCGGAAAACAATGTGATCAGCTTCCACCGGTTTCAGATCTTTGTCTGGACGCTGATCCTTGGAATCATGTTCATCGCCAATGTTTACAACGAATTGGCCATGCCGCAGTTCAGCGCCACGCTCTTGGGCTTGCTCGGAATCAGTGCTGGAACCTACGTCGGCTTCAAGCTGCCGGATTCCAGGCCGCAGTGATGCGGGTGTAGCGGGCGCTACAGCAAACGCACACCGTCCGGGGCTGTAAACTCCGATTTCGGCGCGCTCCCAGTGTTGCGGGTTGCGGCAGGCTCGAAAAGCACGACTTCCGTTTCATCGTCGGCAGCGGTGCGGTGGTCAACGCCGTGCGGAACAACAAGAAACTCACCCGGCGCCAACTCTACATTGCGGTCGCGAAACTCGATCCGCATCCGGCCACGCCAGACGAGAAACAACTCGTCCTCCACTTCATGTTGATGCCAGACAAACTCGCCCCGAAACTTCACCAGTTTTACTTCCTGGCCGTTCAGTTCCGCGACGATTTTCGGTCGCCAATGCTCGGTAAAAGCCGCGAACTTTTCCTCCAAGTTTACCTTTTCCATTGACCGGAATCTAGCACGCCGGGGCCGGCAGTTTTCGTTTTGCAATCTCCGTGCGCTCTTCGATGATTGCTCCCCGTGGCGGAACTTTCCAAAGCTTACGAACCGCAGGCTGTCGAGGCGAAGTGGTATGCCCGCTGGCTGGCGGATGGCTGTTTTGCGGCCGACCCCGATCTCACCGAAGCCGGCATATTCGATCGTCATCCCGCCGCCGAATGTAACCGGCGTCCTCACCTTGGGCCACGTTTTGAACAACACCATCCAGGATATCCTCGCCCGCCGCGCGCGCATGCTGGGCAAGGAAGTGCTTTGGCTGCCGGGGACGGATCACGCCGGGATTGCGACGCAAACCGTGGTCGAACGACAGTTGCGCAAGGAGGAAGGGATAAAGCGTCACGACCTCGGTCGCGAAGAGTTCGGTCGGCGGATCTGGCAGTGGAAGGAAAAACACGGCGGCATCATCATCGAGCAACTGAAACGGCTGGGCTGTTCCTGTGACTGGTCGCGCGAACGCTTCACGATGGACGCTGAATACTCACGCGCCGTGCAGCGGACCTTTGTCGATCTTTATCAGAAGGGATTGATTTATCGCGGGCGAAGGATGGTGAACTGGGACCCGGTTGCGCTCACCGCGCTGTCCGACGAGGAAGTGATCCCGACCGCGCAACAGAGCGCGCTCTACTATGTTCGCTACGAGCTGGTCGAGGAGCCGGGGCGTTACCTGGAAGTCGCAACCACGCGGCCCGAGACAATCATGGCAGACGTCGCGCTGGCGGTGCACCCCGACGATGCGCGCTATCGAGCATTGTTAGGCAAGGAAGTCTGGCGGCCGCTCCATCGCGCCGCGTTGCCGATCATTGCCGATGAGGGGATCGATCCGGAATTCGGCACCGGCGTGCTGAAGGTGACGCCGGCGCACGACAAGGTTGATTTCGAGATTGGCCAGCGCCACGACCTGCCGGTCATCGATGTCCTCCATCCCAATGGCACGATCAATTGCCCCGCCATCCCGGAGCTCGATGGGCTGGACCGCTTTGTCGCGCGCAAAAAAGCGGCCGAGTTGCTCACGGAGAGCGGACTGCTCGCGAAAGAAGAGCCGCATGAGAGCACGGTTGGTTTCAGCGAACGCGCCGGGGTTCCGATCGAGCCGCGTTTGAGCGAGCAATGGTTTCTAAAATATCCGCGGGTGAAAGAAGCGCGCGCCGCGGTCGGTCCGAAAGGCGCAATTCGTTTCCGACCGGACCGTTGGGAAAACGTCTATCAACATTGGCTGGAAAACATTCAGGACTGGTGCATCAGCCGTCAGCTTTGGTGGGGCCATCGCATCCCGGTCTGGTATTCGAAAGCGAATCCGGAACAGCTTCATGTTGGGGTCGAGCCGCCGCCCGATCCGGACAACTGGTCGCAGGATCCTGACGTTTTGGATACCTGGTTTTCGAGCTGGCTCTGGCCGTTCGAAACAATGGATGAAAGGACCCGCGCGAAGTTCTATCCGACGACTGATCTTGTGACTGCGCCGGACATCATTTTCTTCTGGGTTGCGCGCATGATCATGGCCGGACTCGAGTACACCGGCGCGGTGCCGTTTCACAACGTCTTCTTCACCGGCCTGATCCGCGATGCGCAGGGCCGGAAGATGAGCAAGTCGTTAGGCAACTCGCCTGATCCGCTCGACCTGATCGGGAAATATGGCGCGGACGGCCTTCGCTTCGGCCTGATGCGGATCGCGCCCATTGGTCAGGATATCCGGTTCGACGAGAAACAGATCGAGGAAGGGCGCAACTTTGCGAACAAGCTTTGGAATGCGACGCGCTTCCGCCAAATGCATGGCGGCGAGATCGAGGGCGAAATTAATCCGGCTCTCCTGACAAGCGATGACAAGTGGATCCTGTTGCGTCTCGATGCGGCCATCCGGGCGGTCACCAAGGCGCTTGGCGAATACAATTTCAGCGAAGCGGCGCAGGCGCTTTATCGGTTCTTCTGGAGCGAATATTGCGACTGGTATCTCGAAGCGAGCAAAGCCGCGCTGGGCCAACCGGATACGAAGCCGCCGAACTCGCGCAAAGCCAACACGCTCGCGGTGATCGACTTTGTTCTTGGCCACGCGCTGCGTTTGTTTCATCCCTTCCTACCCTTCATCACCGAGGAGCTTTGGCATGGGCTCGGCTTTAATGCCGACCTGCCCGTCGATCAGGGGGCAAAGACGATTCAGTTTGCTCGCTGGCCGCAACCTCTCGGCGATGAGTTCAAGAAACACTACGGCCTGACCGCGAACGACGAACGATTCGCCGCCGCGAAATACGAAACTGTGATCGCTGGCCGCGGGTTGCGTCGCGATTTCCAGATCGCCTCGAACAAACGCGTCCTTTTTGTGCTCAAACCTTCGGGGGTTGTGCCCGAGGACGAGGCGTCGGTCCTGCGTATTCTGCTCAATGCGGAGCGCCTCGACCTCGCGGCGGATTACAAGCCGGCCAAAGGAACCCCGACCGCGTTGACGCCCCTGGGGGAACTTTATCTGCCGCTGGAAGGATTGATCGATCTCGCCGCGGAGCGTGAACGCCTCGGAAAAGAAATTGCGAAGGTTGAAGCCGAGCTCGTGACGGTGCGGAAGAAACTGGCCAATGAAAACTTCGTCGCTAACGCCCCTGCCGCGGTCGTCGCCGAACATCGGGAGCGGGAAAAGAACTTCGCGGACCGACTCGCGCAACTGGGGCAAATGGTGGCGTCGTTAGGGTAGCTCCATTCCGGATTGCGGGAGCAAAGCAGGCAGGACTATACTCGACACCACGGAATGATCCGGCTCCTGAAATTCCTGCTCTGGTTCGGAATCGCGTTGCTGGGCGCCGGCGCGGTCGCGGTCGCGGCTTTGGCCCGCGGAGAACCGGTCAACGCGCTCTGGATTGTAACCGCCGGTTTGTGTGCGACCGCGATCAGCTATCGCTTTTACAGCAAGTGGCTCGCGGCCAAAGTGTTGGTTCTGAACGATGAACGCGCCACCCCGGCCCTGGTGGTGGACGATGGCAAGGATTTCGTTCCGACCAATCGTTGGATGGCGTTCGGTCATCACTTCGCGGCGATCGCGGGGCCCGGGCCGCTGGTTGGGCCGGTGCTCGCGGCGCAATTCGGCTACCTGCCTGGAATGCTTTGGATTTTGATTGGGGCAACGTTAGGCGGCGGAGTGCACGACATGATTGTGCTCTTCGCTTCCGTGCGGCGACGCGGGAAGACGCTCGGCCAGATGGTCAAGGAGGAGATCGGGAATGCGGTCGGCGCGCTCGCGCTCGTCAGCGTGCTCGCGATCATGATCATTTTGCTTGCCGTCCTTGCGCTCGTCGTGGTGCAGGCGCTAGCACAAAGTCCATGGGGAGTTTTTACGATGGCGACGACCATACCGGTCGCGCTGATCATGGGAATCGGCCTTCGCTCCGGTCGCGTCGGAGTCGGATGGATCACAGTTTTTGGTTTGCTGGGCCTGCTCTTTGCAGTCTGGGGCGGACAATATTTGCCCCAAATGCCCGGGATCGAGAGCTGGTTCCGGCACGATCAAAAATGGCTCGCCTGGGCGGTTATCATTTATGGATTTACGGCGTCGGCCCTTCCCGTCTGGCTCCTGCTCACTCCTCGCGATTACCTGAGCACTTTCTTGAAATTGGGCACGGTCGCGGCGCTCGCGATTGCGGTGATTCTTATCCACCCGACGCTCCAAATGCCGGCCCTCTCTCGCTTCATCGACGGGACCGGCCTTGTCTTTGCGGGTCCGGTATTTCCCTTCGTCTGCATCACGATCGCGTGTGGGGCGGTCTCGGGCTTTCATTCCCTCATCGCTTCCGGCACAACGCCGAAAATGATCGAGCGCGAAGCGCGCATTCGCGACATCGGTTATGGCGCGATGGTTACGGAAATGATGGTCGCGCTGATGGCGTTAATCGCAGCGTCCGTTCTCCAGCCGGGCCAATATTTTGCGATCAACGCGAAGGGCGCACCGAGCGAAGTGGTTGCGAAGGTTTCCGCCGCCGGCTTCCCGGTGAGTGAAGCTGAAATGCAGCAACTGGCGGCGAGTCTGGGCGAGAGCACCATGTTCGGACGCGCTGGCGGGGCCCCCACTTTTGCCGTCGGGATGGCGCACATGTTCGCTCGCGTCACCGCCAGTCCGACGGCGCTCGCGCTTTGGTATCACTTCGCGATCATGTTTGAGGCGCTATTCATTCTCACCACGCTCGATGCCGGGACGCGGGTCGGGCGTTTCCTTCTGCAAGACTTGTTAGGCCAAATCTGGCGGCCGTTCGGCAATACCCGATCGTGGAGCGCGAATATTTTTTCGAGCGCGCTGCTCGTGGGAGCCTGGGGCTGGTTCCTTTATCAGGGAGTGATCGACCCGTTAGGCGGAATCAACAGCCTCTGGCCGCTCTTCGGTTTGGCCAATCAACTTCTTTCGGTCATCGCGCTCTGCCTCGGCACGACGATCCTAATCAAGATGGGCAAGGCTCGCTACGTCTGGACAACCTTGCTCCCGCTCGTTTTCATGATTGTGGTCACATTTTCCGCCGGTTACCTGAAAATTTTCTCGCCGGATCCCCGGATTGGCTTTCTGAGCGGCGCGGACAAGTTGCAAGCCGGAGGGACGATGGCGGCGGCGAAGATTGATTTCGCCCGGCAGGCGTTCATCTGGCGCCTTGACGCGCTGGTGGCGGCGGCGTTTCTCGGCCTGGTTTTCTTGATCGTGACTGGCTGCGCGTGGCAATGGTGGCGGTTGCTGCGAGGGAAGAAACCGGTCGTGCTGCATGAGAGCGAGTTCGTGTCCACTCGGCCAACTCCCGTCGGCGGTTCGTTAGGCAGAAATGCGCGAGAAAGAGATGCTCGCCGTCGTGGAGGCGCTGGCGAATCAGCCGACGGCGCCCTTCCATGAAGACGCGGTGCGAGCGGAGATCGAAGCGCAGCTTCGCCAATGCCCGCATGTAGAATTCGCGCGCGATGCTTTTGGAAACGTGCTCGCGCACTATCGGCGCGGCCGCCGGCAATTCGAATGGGCATTCGCGGCGCACATGGATCATCCGGGCTGGGTCCGCGGCAAGAACAACGAAATGACGTTTCTTGGCTCCGTCCCCGAGCGGTTTCGAATCAATCCGAAAACAAGATCGTTTGGGGATTTTGCCATGTGGGATTTGCCACCGTTTGAGATTCGGGACGGCCAAATTCATTCGCGCGCGTGCGACGACTTACTCGGTTGCGCGGAGATCATTTGCCTTTTCCGCGAGCTGGAGGAAAGGCGCGCGGCCGTCCATTGCGTTGGTCTTTTTACCCGGGCCGAAGAGGTGGGCTTCGTGGGCGCGATCAAGCTCGCGCAATCGAACCTTCTCCCGCGTCATGTCACTATTCTGTCGCTCGAAACCAGTACGCCTCGGGGCACAGCGGAAATCGGAAAAGGTCCGATCGTCAGGGTGGGGGACAGGGTTTCGAGCTTCGATGGTCCGGCGACGGCGAGACTCCTGGCGGTTGCGCAGCAGGAGGAGATTGCCGTGCAACGCTGCCTGCTCGATGGCGGAACCTGCGAAGCGACCGCGTACCAGCTTTACGGTTACACCTGCGCAGCGGCCAGTCTGGCGCTCGGCAATTATCACAACTGCACCCCGGAAGGAAAGATCGCTGCGGAATACGTCGCGATCGACGACTTCGTCGGAATGGTGCGGCTCTGCGTGGCGACGGTCTTGCCGGGAAAAAAGGGGAGCGATCCACAGAGGGAATTGCGCCGGAAGCTGGAGGCGAACGCGCGGAGCTATCGCGGGTTTTATCGCTGACACTGAAGAGGCGGCAGCGGGCGCAGCAGAGTTGGCCTAACGACTAATTGCGGTGCAGCGGCACCACGATCTCAGTGTCCTGGTAAACCAGGACGACCTGGCCGTCTTCGATCGACTTCACGGTGAGATTGTAAACCTGATTGCCAAACTGTAGACCGAACTGCTGGCCTTCCTGCATGACCTTGCCATTGAGGATTGCGAAATGCGGGCCGGTCCCCGTTGTGACCGAAGTCAAGGAGAAGGCACCAGGAGTGAGGTCCGGACCGGGGCCAGTGGTCGCGGCCTTCGGTCCCGGCTTTTTCCAGCCGATGGGCCAGAAAGGATCACGATCGGCCGGCGCGGAGTCGAAGGTCGATTTTTGCTTCAATTCGATCGCGGGCGACTCATCCCCTGCGCGGGCGGAGGCGAAAAGCAGACTCGTGAGGCAAACGGCCAGGAAAAATGGTTTCATTTCTTTAAGAGCACGGTTTGCATTGACAGTGCGACCTGCTGGTACTGGGGCACGTCCGGGATAGCGCGAATCGAAACTTTTTGCACGGAAAGCAACGCTTCCGTGTTTTCCAGCTCCGCAATTGCTCGGCCGAGAACACCGTAATCGCTTTGCGGCAGATCGATCACCCAAGAATCCTTGAGCCAACTCGATAGTTCAGGTTGGGGAAAATCTGCACTCGATTCCAGACGGACAGCGGCCTTGTCGATGCCTTGGTTGCTAAAAAACGAGCGCATTTTGGGCGGGAACCAGGCAATCGGCGCGCCTTCTGCCGTGGTGCGCTTGAAAGACTCGTAGCGACCGGTCGCTTGCTTCGCCTCGGTCTCAAGGTTGTCAGTCTTCTTGATCTCGTTCTTGGAAGAGGCCGTCTTGGCTTGCAACTCGATGATCGTCTTGTTCATCGATTCGCGACTTCGGTTCAATGGCCCGAGAAAGAAATTAAAATAGCAATAGATCAGGCCGATAAAGCCGATAATGCTCAGAACGATTTTTTGAATCTGATCTTTGTTGAGTTTTATCGGCATCATTTCGGTTTGGCGTTTTCCTTGGCGGGCTCGTTGGCTTTGGCCGGTTCGGTTGACTTGGGACCCAGGGTGATGCTCAGGACGAAACGAGCGCTCGCGGTCGGGACCCCGCTCAAATTTACGAGGGTATCGAGGTCTTCGAGGTTTTTGAAGGTTACCTTGACGTTGCTGTAGTTCTTCTCCAGTTGCTCGATCAGAAGCTGACGCAAATCTTCGGCGGCGGCGCGTGGTTCGCGGGCGGCGGCGACTCCTTCAAGGGTGACGACAACTGAATGGTCTCCCTCCGCAATGCTGCCGTCGAGGATGGTCAACTGCACGTTGGGAGCGACACAATGAGAAATGATGGAGAGAAACGGCGCCCAATAAAAACGTCCGTCAATCAAGCCATCGATAACTTTCGTGCTGTCGATGATTTGGCGGAGTTCGGTGGCGCGCTGCTGCGCGGCCGTGACTTTCGGTTCGACCCGCTTCCATTCGGCTTCGGCCGCGTTCAAATGGCCCTTAATCTGGATTGTCTGGTAGGCATTCCAGCCATAGTAAACAAAAAGGATCGCGCCGAAGAAACAAAGGGCGATGACGCCGAGCTTGAGCGGGTCGCGCTTCCGCTGGCGCTCCTCAGTAATTTCTTCGTGAAGGAGATTTAGTTGCAGGGCCATCGTCAGGCGGCTTTCAGGTAGGAGATGGCTGCGCCGCAGGCAACGTTGAGGGAGACAAACTCTCTTGCGAGCGCCTGGCGTTTGGCCGCCGGCAACGCCACCTCACAAGTCTCGAGGGGATCCCAGATCTCGCAGGGCAGACCCAGCTCATCGCTCAGGGTTTGCAGAATCATTTCAGTCTTGGCCATGCCGCCGGAGACAAAAATCCGGTGAATGCTCTCCTCGTACTGACCTTCGAAAAATCCAATGGAATTGCGCACTTCCATTGCGAGATCGAGGAGCGAGTTGCGGCAAGTCTCGGCCATTCCCGCATCGCCTTCTTGCATAAGGACGCGAGCGGTTTCCGGGCTTAGCGCGCCATCGGCGGTCAGCGCTTCGCCAAAAAGTTTGCCGCCATAGTCAATGCTCCGCACTAGCATCAACTCTGTTTTTCGGCCGATAAGCACCGTGCTTTGGCTGTGCCCCATGTCGAGGAGGAGAAAAGCTTCATTGGCGAAGATTTCCGGATACGCGAACTCGAAGGCGTTGAAGGAGCAAATGGGCGCCAGCTGCAGGATACCGGCGGTCCTCTTCGTTTTAGTGAATGCTTCCGAAATTTGTTTGACTGCCGGGCGTAGCATCCCGCCGACCAGGTAACGGGTTTTGCCTGAATTCTCCACCACTGCGCCATCGGGGGTCACGCCGGCCAGCGCGACCGCTGAGACGGGCGCACAATCGAGCACGAAATCTTTGCATTCCTGATTCAGGACCGCGAGGCCGTTGAGTCGGAGCGCGCTCCGGAGCAGCTCGACCGGTGTATTGGGCTGTTCGATAATGCGCAAGATTCCGGTCGGATCAGAAACGGCGATCGCGTAATTTTTGGCGCTCCCGCCGAGATCTTTGAGGAGTAATTTTACCTGTTGCGCCAAATCCTCGGCAGAGTTGATCTCTTCGGGCACGGCACGCGAGGCGTAGTTCGTCAGGACGAAGCGATGGTCGCCTTTGCGTTGTAGAAGCACGCTTTTGAAGACGTGCTTGCCCAAATCGATACCGATGACTGAATTCGCGCGTTTGGCCATGGTCGTAGCGCTTTTAAAGCGAAAACCGTGCCGGGTGCCCCGGGTTTGCGAAATTTCCGCGCCGCTTTGGCGCGACGATCAATTTATGCGGCGGCCGAGCCGCGATAGCTGAAGAATCCGCGCTCCTTGATCATATGCGCAACCTCTGGCGGCACCATGCTTTCCCAGGCCGGATCGCCCGCCCGCATTTTCGCCAGCACCTTTGGCGGAAAAATCTTCAGGTAGCTGCGATCGAAGTCTTCGATCTCCTGGATGAAGCCGTTGTCGATCAGGTATTGGTAGAGGTGGCGCTAGATGCGGTGCGACCTCCAACCCCTTGGCTGTGATCAACTCCCCGCTCTCTTCGTCTTCCATTGGATAAACGAGAAGTTTCAGCCCGCTCTTAAACATCCGCCCGAGCGCTTCGAGAATGCCGCCTTCAAGGTTGAGATAATATTTTTCCTCAAAAATTTCGTAAAGACTCGGCACGCCCATGACGAGCGCCACCATCCGGTTGGTGTAACGCGACAAATAGCCGGCGAGCCGGTAATACTCACCAAACTTCGAGATCAAGACAGTTCGGCCTAACGAACCAAGAATATCCACCCGCGCGAGAAAATCGGCGTGGTCGAGCTGGCCTTCCGCGAGCAGATTTTCCAGCGTCATTTCCATTAGCACGACCAGATCCTCTTCCTTCGCTTCCGGCTGGCTGAGATAGATTTTCCGCGCGCCTTCGAGCATGTCGTTCGTCGCGTAAGTCACGGGGCGAAAACTGCCGCGCTCAATGATGATGGCTTTCTTGTGCAGAATCTCCGCCGGCTGCACGGATTCTCCGTCGGCCGTGAACATGACCGCGTCGGTCAGCCCCTGGCTCACGAGTTGCAAACTCATTAGCCGGTTGTCGACACCTTTGTAGGCCGGCCCGGAGAACTTGATCATGTCCACCTGCATTCGCTCCGGTGGAAGATTTTCGTGGAGGGACGCGATCAATTTCTCCGGCTGATGATAATAGAAGGCGCCGTAAATCAGGTTTACGCCAATCACCCCGAGCGCTTCCTGCTGGTCGACATTTGCTTCGTCGAGCATGCGCACGTGAATGATGATTTCGCTCGGGACGCCGCGGGTTTCTGATTGAAACCGCATTCCGAGCCAGCCGTGCGACTCGTTATGCTCCTTGAAGCTGCGCGCCGCAACCGTGTCGGCGAAAACAAAAAAAGTCCGTTCATCGCCCATTTTCTGATCGAGCCGTTCGATCAAGAGGCGATACTCGTGGTCCAGCATCGTCTGGAGCCGGGCCCGGCTGACGTAGCGATCAGTCGCGCCATAAATTGCGTCGCTGAATTGCATGTCATAGGCCGACATTGTCTTTGCGATCGTGCCGGACGCTCCCCCGACTTGGAAAAAGCGACGCGCCACTTCCTGTCCGGCGCCGATTTCAGCAAAAGTCCCGTAGCGCTTCCGATCGAGGTTGATTTGGAACGCCTTCTTGTTCGTTCCGATGTCCATTTCCGCATTCATTGGTAAAAATGTGGGAGAGGCTTTGTACGCGATTCCCCAACGTAGCCGCAACCGATCGGGGCGCTAAGGCCCCCTCCCACATTATAATCGCACCCGCTCCGCGCTTTGCGCTGGAATCCAACCCTGCAGGTCGTTAGGCAAATCTACGTAGAGCCAATCGCCGCGCGTGCTGAGGATCCTGATTTCGCTCCCCGGCGGGAGGACCAGGACAGTTCCCGCGCTTTCCGCCGTGGCGAGGCGCGCCTGGATGTTTTTGTGGGTGATGATAGCCACCTCGCGCCCCGCTCGGCCCGTCTCAAGTCGGTAAAGTGCGAAAGCCGCCCCGCCGGCTATAGCGGCCGACAAGAGCAGGGCAAAAATCCAAACCACCGCGCGGCGCTGCGAAAAATAAAGACCACAGAGAATCGCCACCGCGCCCCAGAAAGCGGCCGCGCCCAGCCATGCGCATTGGGTCGGCGTCAGAAAACCTAGGTGCTCTTCCACCCAGCCGGGGGCGAGTTCGAGCGCGCGTGCCTGGTCGCGGACCAATTGCAGATTGGCCCGCGCTTCCGGCTGATTCGGATCGAGTGCGAGCGCGCGTTCGTAGTTAAGAATGGCGCGGCCGAGATCGCCTGCGCGGAAATAGGCGTTGCCCAAATCATAAAACAAACTCGCATTCCACTGGCGACCTTTGACCAGCGATTCGTAGCCGCTAATGGCCGCGGGAAAATTGCCAGCGGCGAAGTCCGCGTTGGCTTTGGCGAAAGAGGCTTCAGCGTCCGCGCGCGCCACCGAGGCGATGCTCAGACAAAGTGCCGCGGCCGCAAGCAGGATGGAAATTGGTGCGCGCATCTCAGGTCAGGCTATCGACTAATTCCAACACTTGCTGCCGGGTTTGCTCGGCGACGGTGCCGTTGCTATTGGCCTGGCCGCTGTAACGCAGTTCGTCGCTCTGCCGAAAAAGTTCTCGCATCCGGTCGCTTCTTTCCGCGGGAAGATCGAAGGCTGCGACTGCCGCCTCGGCATCGACATTGTTGGGCTCGACCCGGCGGCCGGGCGAGGCGAGCGCGGTTTTCAGTTGTACCACGCGCAAAGCTTCCGCGAAATATTTGTCCGGCGGATCATTCGCCTGACGCAGCTTGCGTTGCAGGTCGGCTGCCTCCTGCTCCCAGCGGGCGCGGCGCTGCCCTTCGCGATTCTGGCGGCGGCGGCTCTGCGTCTTCCAACCGAAGAAACCAATCAAGCCAAGAAATGGAATCGTCTGCGCTGCCCAAAAAACGGGCCGAAGAAAAACAGGCGTAAAGGTCATATCCCAGCCTGCGTGATCCGTGAGTTGATATAAGAATATCCTGCGCTTGCGGCGCGGCGGTGGGGCGCGCCGTCGGCGTCGAGGCGCTTGCGACCGCCGGGGTCGTCGCGGGTGCGGTGCCGCCTTCGACCACCACGGGCAACGGATCACTCTTGAGTGTCACATACATTTCCTTCAGCGGATTGAAATAGGAAAAGACCAGCGGCGGCACAGCTTTTTTTTGTTCGTTAGGCGTGAACACCATTTCGAACGTCTTGCTCCCGCTGATCCCGATGTCATCGTCCGGCTTGAAACTCGAGCCCGGCGGATAAGTGTGCCAGCCCCGATCGTTTTCCAGGACGGGCGCAGTGACCCGATCGAAATTGCCGCGACCGGAAATATTTGCCGTGACCGTGAGCGGATCGCCGATCTGGGCCGTTTTTGGTTTCACGTCCGTCGTTAGGGAAAAAATTCCCACGGCACCCGAGAAATCGGCTGGAGCGTTTGGAGGCAGTGGCTTGATGTCGAGGGTGGTCGTGTCGCTCGAAAATTTTACCTCTCGTTGTTCTCCTACGCCGGCGAAAGGATCGTTAAAGAATGGGTCGGAGAACGGGTCGTCCATTCCAAAAATATCGAAGGGCGAACGTGGGCGCGTACCGTTGTTGCGACGCGGGACCTGCACGATGGCTTTGGCATCCTTGGCCGCGATTTCGAGTTTGCCACTGCGGACCGCAGTGATCGCCGTTTTGAAAGTAACGACCTCATAGGAACGGCCGTTGATGGACTCCATTGTCTGCGCAGGGTTCGGCATCCGTTGAGCAGTGAATCCCTGTCCACTTAGCGTCGCGCCCTCGATCAGACGGTGGGGCACACGAGGTACTGATTCCGAGTCGGATCTCCGCGGGAATGGTCTCGCCAACGTAGGCGGTCGTTTTTGGTATGACCAGCTCGGCGAACACGATCTTCTTTTCGTCAATCGCGTTGCCGCCCGCGCCACGATTGCCGCCGCGCCGGGAATTCGTCGTGCCGTCGTCATTCGCCGCAACATTCAAAGTCAGAGCCGGGGTGCGAAGCGTGCCGCCGCTGGTCCGCACCGCCTGTGGTGGAATGGTGAAGGTCCCGGCCTTGAGCGGGAGAATGGTGTAGTTGTAAACGAAGCTGTAGGTGAACCGAAAATTGCGGCCTTCCACGAGCTGCGACTGGCCAGTGTAACGAATATCGAGACCGTCGACCGCGATGTCGCTCGGCGGATTCGCGTTCGAGTCGCCCGTGACTTTGATTTGCAACTGGATCGGCCGATCGACTTCCGTTTCCGAACTGGTCAGGACCGCAGTCACGGTCGGCTCGTCGGCCCACGTGGTCTTCAGTCTGCGCGAAACCGAGCAGGATCGCGAAAAGAAGCCAGAGGATGCGTGAGCGAGCCATTTTCAAATCAAACATCGCACATCAATCGCCAAACCACCTTCACCAGTCCTTATAGACAGGACGCGCCCGCCTGTGTTCATCAAGCTGCACTTTCTGCTCTTCGTCTTTCATCGATTCGAGAAGCGCCGCCGCTTGCTTCGGGCTCATCTCACCTTCCTTTTCCGGTTCCGCTTCGGCCTGCGCCGCTTGTTCGTCTTCCTTCGGCTTTTCATCGTTCGCGCCCTTCACGTCGCCGGTCGGCGGTTTGCCAGGCGTACCCGCTGGGCTCGGGCTGGGTTGCTCTCCATTTTCGTTTCCGCTCTCATCCCCGGAGCCTGGTGTTGGGGACGGCGTTCCTTCATTTCCAGGTGTCGGTGAACTCTCCGACTGTTCCCCGGGGGTAGGTGAAGGAGTGGGTGTTTCGCCGGCGCCTTCCTCCTGTTTCTCGTCGCCGGGAGATGGGCTCGGGCTGGCCGTCGGGGCGGGGGTTGGCTCTGGACTCGGGGTTGGGGTCGGAGTGGGCGAGGACTCACTCTTCTCCGATTTTTGGCCGTTGCCTTTGCCTCCGCCGTTCTGTGATTGCGACTGCTGTTGCTGCTGATCTTTTTGATCGTTCTTATCTTGCTGCTGATTCTTGTCGTTCTGCTTTTGATCCTTGTTCTGGTCCTTCTGCGGCGACGGGGAGGGCGAGGGTGAAGGTGAAGGGCTCGGCGACGGTGGCGGCTTTTGCTCCTGTTTCTTCTTTAATTCTTCGATCTTCTTTTTGACGTACTCGTAGTTGTCCTTCGCGTTCTTGTTTTGCGGTTCGGCCTTCAACGTTTCCTCGTAGTGCGGGAGCGCGCTTTCCCAATTGGAAAGCTTTTTCGCATCGCTCTTCTCGGCCTCGCCGCGTTCGTAGAGAGTGTTCCCGAGATTGTAATGGCTCTCACTTTGCAGATGCGGATTCTTCGAGAGCAGGGCCTGACTGAAGGACTGGAGCGCTTTGTTGTAGTCCTTCATCTTGTAAGCCGCCGCGCCGGCATCGAAATGAATCCGATCAGCCACCCGGGCGCCGGGATTCTCCTGCAACGTTTTCTCGAAATGCTCGTAGGCCTCGGGAAATTTTTGCTGGTTGTACAACTCCAGGCCCTCCGACGCGGCCTGCATCCGGATAGCGGTGAGGACGAGAAATAGCGACCGCCGCGACCGCGATGGAGGGACGCCCTCGGTGGCGTCCGTGTTTCTGAATCGCGGACGGGACAGAGCCCGTCCCTCCAGCCAACGCCGGTCTGCGAGCGCCCTTGCGATCGTTGATCAAGAGCGCAATCGCGAAGAACAGAATGGCCGCGGCCAGCGGCCACTCATAGCGCTCGATCGGCTGCCGCGACAAGCGGGCGTTGATATCCGCCACCTTCATTTTGGCCAGACCCTCGTTGACGAGCTGCTGCATGGTGTGCGGCCCGTTTTCGAGATGCAGATAAAATCCGTTCGCAGCCTGCGCGACTTCGCGCAGGCGCGTTTCATCGAGCTTTGATTTGACCACTTCCCCTTTTTCGTCTTTGACGAAGGCTGTCCCGCCACTGTCGCTCTGGATCGGAATCAGCGAACCGCTCGGCGTCCCGACACCGACCGTAAAAATCTGCACTCCCGCTTCGGCTGCCGCTTTTGCCGCGCTGACCGCGTCGCCACTCCAAGTCTTCGCCGTCAGTGAAAATGATAAGCGCACGATTGCCGATCGCGGATTTTCCGAAGGTCCGCGTCGCGAGTGCGATCGCATCGGAAATATTTGTTCCACCTTCCGGGATGATTTTCGTGTCGAGCTCATTGATCGAATCGACCGCGGCATCGTAATCGATCGTGAGGGGCGCCTGGAGGAAGGCGCGGCCGGCAAAGGCGATCAGGCCGACGCGATCGCCCTGCAGCTCATTGATCAAGTCCTGGGTTGCCAGTTTGACGCGCTCCAGACGGCTCGGCTGCACGTCGTTGGAAAGCATGCTGCGCGAGACGTCGACCGCGAGAAGGAGATCGAGCCCCTTCCGTTTCACCTCGTAGTAAGCGTAGCCCCAGCGTGGACGCGCCAGGCTGATGACGACGAGAGCGAGGACGAGAAGGAGCAGGACAAAACGAAAAATTCGCCGACCGCGATTCACCGTTCCGGCGAGTTGCGGCAGCAAGCGGGCCGCGACGAACTTCTGAAGTTTCTCTGCGCCTTGCTGTTCCGCGTGCGCGAAAAAAAACGCCAGGATCGGCAGCACGAGCAAACTCCAAAGCCAGATGGGATCCCAAAGCTCATAGCATCCCCCGGAGGGACGTGCTTCCGCACGTCCAGTTTTGCACGTTGCCGCTACCACAGCCTGGACGTGCAGAAGCACGTCCCTCCGAACGCACCTTTCCGGCGCCATGGTTAGGCAAAACTCTCATGGCAGCTTTTTCCAAATGGTTTGCGACAACAGGAGTTCCGCGAGCAAGAGGCCCGCGCCCGCCATCAGGCAGACAGGAAAAAGATCCCGGTATTGCTGATATTTTTTTACCGAAACGGTCGACTTCTCCATCTTGTCGATGTCGTGATAAATCTTTTCGAGCGAGTCGGTATCGGTCGCGCGGAAGAACTGGCCGCCGGCGATCTGCGCAACCTCTTTCAGGCCGGCTTCGTTGAACTGCACCCGCTGATTCTGATAGATGATGTTGCCCGCGACATCGGTGACGGGACGACCGTTGGTTTGATCAAACACCGGCACCGGCGCGATGCCGTTGATCCCCGCACCGACAGCGTAGAGCTGAATCTTGAGCGCCTTGATTGCTTCCGCGGCAGTATTCGGCGGAATTTTCCCGGCGTTATTTTCCCCGTCGGTCAACAGGACGATGGCGCGGCTTTTCGATTTCTTATCGTTCAATCGGTTGCCGGCTGCGGCCATCGCCGAGCCGATCGCCGTTCCATCCTCGACCAGGCCAATCCGCACCCGCTCCAGATTTTGCAGGAGCCAATCGTGGTCGAGGGTCAAGGGGCTCACGACGTAGGGCCGGCCGGCAAACGCGATGATGCCGACGCGATCGTTAGGCCGGGCTTCGATGAACTTCCGCGTCACCTCGCGAATCGCGTCGACCCGGGTCGCGGAATCGCCGCCGACCGTGAAATCCTTCGTCAACATCGAGCCGGAAACATCGAGCACGACCATGATGTCGATGCCGCTCGCCTCGACCTCGGTCAGGCTTTTGCCGAGCTGCGGCCGGGCCAGGGCAAGAATCAAAATGGCGAGCGCGAGATAAAGCAGCCCATGCATGATGCGTCCCGCCCGCGACGTGCTCCGTCGTCCGAGCGAGCGAAGAGTCGCAGTCGAGGAAAAGACCAAAGCGGCGGCCGCGCCGCGTTGACCGCGCAGCCATGCGAGCAGCGGCACCAGGAGCAGCAGAAGCAGCAGCCACGGGTGCGCGAAAGAAAAGCCCCAGGCCGAGTTCGGAAATAGAAAATTAGGCAGGCTCAAGCACACCTCCCTTCACAAAACGCTCCGCTTCGTCGAGCAGGAGGCGGCTGTCTTCCCGGGTCGCTTCGTAGCGCGCGAACTTGATCAAGTCGCACCGATTCAGGAAATCAGTCAGCAGGGTTTGTTCATCGCCGGTAAAAGAAGTCGCGGCGAGCGTGTTGAGAAACTCCACCGAAGTCTGTCGCGTGACCGGCAACTGATATTGCTCGGTCACGTAACGGCGGAGGATATCCGAGACGCGGATGCTGAATTGATAGGGCGTGAGTTTGTCGATTTCCGTTTCGATCCGCGCGAGAAGATCGAGCGCGCGCTCACGCGGAGTCGGCACGACCACCGGGCGATTCCGCCACCATTTGATCAACCAGATCGTTAGGCCGATGACGAGCAGGATTGCCGCGACCGCGCAAAAGATCATCCAGGGCCGGAGGAGGAAATAATCCACCGGCCCGGTGATGTCGTGAAATTCCTCCGCCAGGAAAATCTCGCATCGCCTCCGCCTAACGACGCGCCATGCGCCGTTCCCGTTGTTTGAAAAAAGCCCGCAGCGCCGGCAGGTAATCGTCGCTCGTGCGGAGCGAGATGGTGTCGATGTTGTTGCGCCGCAGGGTATGATTGGTCTCGGCACGCTGCGCCCGCGCGGCCTCACTGAAGCGGCTGCGGATGTCACGGTTGCCGGTGTTGATTTCGATCTGCTCGCCCGTCTCGGCGTCTTCCAGGGTGATAAGGCCGATGTCCGGGAGCACTTCCTCGCGCTCGTCATCGATCCGGATTGCGACAAAATCGTGCCGCCGGCTTGTGATCGTGAGGGCGCGCGAAAAATCTTCCGCCTGGAAATCGGAAATGAAAAACACGACCGAGCGCCGGGTGACGACGTGATTGAGATAATCGAGCGCGAGGCTCGGGAGGGTGCCGCGCCCCTGCGGTTCGAAATAGAGAATCTCGCGAATCAAACGGAGGGTGTGCGAGCGGCCTTTCTTTGGCGGGATGAAAAGCTCCACCTGGTCGGAGAAGAGAACGAGCCCGACCTTGTCATTGTTGCGGATCGCACTGAAGGCGAGGAGACAGGCGACTTCCGCCGCGAGTTCGCGCTTCGATTGCGTCACGCTGCCGAAATTTCCTGAAGCGCTGACATCGACCACGAGCATGACCGTGAGCTCGCGCTCCTCGGTAAATTTTTTGACGAAGGCGTTCCCGAGCCGGGCGGTCACGTTCCAATCGATCGCGCGAATTTCGTCGCCGGGTTGGTATTCCCGGACGTCCTCGAAATTCATCCCGCGTCCCTTGAAGACGCTGTGATAATCGCCGGCGAAGGCCGATTGCACGAGACCTTTGGTCTTGATCTCGAGCGCGCGGATTTTCTTTAGAATTTCCGCCGGTGTTTGTTGCGCTTCGTTCATTGTCTTTGACGGCGATTCTTCAAGAGCGATGGCGCAATAGAAAAAGCGCTGTCATCCCGAGCCGCGCAGACGGCGAGGGACCTCTCTCTTGCAATCCACGCGTTCTGCTCCGGAGTACAGAGCCCGCAATTGCATGATGTGAGGTCCCTCTCCGCGCTTCGCCGGCTCGGGATGACAAGAGGAGGACGCGGCGTGGTGTTCGCCCGCCTTGGAATTGCGTTGCGCAAATCACGGCACGGGCAATCCGGCAAAAATTCGTTCGATCACTGTCTCGCTCGTCACGCTCTCGGCCTCAGCTTCGTAGCTCACGATGATGCGATGGCGCAGAACATCGGGCCCGATGCTCTTGATATCCTGCGGCGTGACGTAGCCGCGGCCATTCAGGAATGCGTAAGCGCGGGCGGCGAGCGCGAGATAAATCGTGGCGCGCGGGGAAGCGCCGTAACGCACCAAGCCCTTCCAGTTCGAGCCGGTAGGAAGCCGGCTCACGCGTCGCCCAGACCACATCGACGATGTAATCCTTCACCCGGTCATCGATGTAGATCTGGTTCACGAGAGTGCGCGCGCGCGATGATTTGCGCCGGATCGACCACCGGATCGACGTGCAAGTCCGGCGTGGAGGTCGCCATCAAATCGAGGATGCGCCGCTCCTCCGCCTTCGCCGGATAGCCGACGTTCAGCTTAAGCATGAAGCGATCAAGTTGCGCTTCGGGAAGTTGATAAGTCCCTTCCTGTTCGAGCGGATTTTCCGTCGCGAGAACGAGGAACGGATCCGCCAGCGGATATGTTTTGTCGCCGATCGTGACCTGGCGCTCCTGCATCGCTTCGAGGAGCGCGCTCTGCACTTTTGCCGGGGCCCGGTTGATTTCGTCGGCCAGGATCAGGTTGGAAAAAATGGGACCGAGCTTGGTCGTGAACTCGCCGCTGCGGGGATTGTAAATCAGCGTGCCGATCAAATCCGCGGGCAAAAGATCGGGAGTAAACTGCAAGCGCTGAAAACCCGTCTGAATGCAGGCGGCGATCGTTTTGACCGTGAGCGTCTTAGCCAGACCGGGCACGCCTTCGAGGAGGATATGTCCGTTGGCGAGCAATCCGAGCAAAAGCCGGTCGACCAGATATTTCTGTCCGATCACGACGTGACCGACCTGCTCGCGCAAGGGCGAAATCCATTGCCCCAGCTCCTGCACCTGCTGGGTAAGTTCCTGCGTTGATCTCATAGGCATGATGAGACAAATCCGCACGAAATGCGTTCGAAGAAAAGCCCGGATATCCTGCAACGCAAAAAGGCGGAACGCCGGAGCGCTCCGCCTGTTCGAGTTACACGCTTTCTCGATGTTATTTCGACGCCGTCGCGTCGCGCAGGGTGCGGATCTTGTCGTGGGCCTCTTTCACCTGCGTCGCCTGCCGCGCGATGATGCTTCTGATCGGCGCGGGCAGATCTTTTTCCATCGCGTCTTTGTAAGCGCTGACGGCGGAATCTTCACCGCGCTCGGCTTCGGCGAGAATGGCGTGGCGATCGCGGCTTGTGACCGCACTCTTCACGTTAATCCAGGCGCGATGCATCGCACCGGTCGCGCTGCTGGAATCTTCCGGATCGGGCTCGCCCAGGCTCCTGACTTCGCTTTGCAGCTCGCCGGCAAACTTCGAACGTTGCAGAGAAAATTCGTCGAAGACGGTCTTCAATTGCGGATCGTCCACGCCCTCGGCTGATTGTTTGAATCCTTCCTGACCATCCTTCAGGGTCTCGATCAGGCTGTTTAAAGTGGAAATAATTTCTTTCTGTTGGCTCATAACCTCTGATTCGGAATCAAATCCGGCAGCGCGTCCCTCGTTTCGAAAATTTGCCGGCGGGTTGCCGAATCACAGCCGCGCCCGTAATTTTCCCGATGGAACAAATCGTAATTGGAAAAGATCTGACCAAGGAACCGCCCCGCAGTCCCAAGATTCGCGTCGGCGGCTATGTCATTCTGGGACGCACCCTGGATAAATGCCGGGCGCTGCTCGCCGGCGATATCGGCGAATATCATTTCGATTGTCCGCTCGATAATATGCTCTTCGGTTGGAAGGGAATCACGGGTGACGATTTCAAAGCGGAGGTCGCGAAAGGCGCGGGCGACGCGGAAATGGTGAAGTGGGTGGACTCCCACGGAACTCCGAAAACCGAGGAGGAGAAAGCAGCGTGGGGCAGCGAAATGCTCGCCACTAATCCATACGAGAATCCGGAGAAACGCGAGTGGTATGTGGAGTCGGTGAAACCGCTCGGGCTCGATCCGGCGACGACACCGCTCTTCGACTGGCTCGAAGCGGATGATCTGGCGAGTTATCCGCAGTTGGTGGCCTAACGATTAGCCGCTTGCCTGCGCAAAACGGACGATCGCGGCGGCGCGATTCGGCCACGACAACTCCCGGGCGCGAGCCCGGGAGAGGCCGGTCGCGCGCTGATAAGCGTCTGAATCGTCGAGCAGATTTGTAACCGCGCGCACGAGCGCGTCTGAGTCGTCCGGCGCGATGTAAACGGCGGCGTTGCCCGCGGTCTCGCGGACCGATGGCAAATCGCTGCCGATGATTGGCAATGCGTGCGACAAGTAGTCGAGCACCTTGACCGGACAGGTGAGATAACGGTTATAAAACCCGTCTTGCAAGCAGCGCGAGGCCGATGCTGGCGGTCTCGCCTAATCGGCGGTGGAATTCTACCGGCGCTCGAAAGGGCGCGAAGTCGACCCATTGCTCCAAGCCGCGCTTTTTCAGCCGTTGTTGGAGTTGTGCAATGTGCGGTTCCCATCCGCCGAAACAAGCGAGTCGGATGTTGTTCTGTGCGAGTTGCGGTAGAGCCTTTAGAATGACCTTGATACCTTTGTCGGAGCTAAGTCGGCCGACATAAACCAGGGTCCGGCGGCGGCGCCGTTCTTCGACATCCGGTTCGGGAAAGTTCGTCGTGCCGAGGGGAATCGCGCATGACCTCACCTGTGGCAGCACCTTTGCATAGAGGTCTCGTTGTGCGCTTGTAAGACAGATAACTCCGTCAAGCTTGGGCAGGAAAATGCGTTCGAGCCAGCCTTGACGACGGTCACCGGGCTTCACACGGTCAGTTCGCCATGACAGGTCAGGGTAGAAATCGTGCGCTTCATAGAAGCCTCGCACGTCGCAGCTGTGCCGCAGTCGGGCGAGGAGGGGCAGAAAAGTCGCGTCGCGCGTGATTACCATTACTGGACCGCGCCGGGCCAGCCGCCGAATCGCGCGAAAGGTGCGGAGGAAAATGGGCAACGCCAGTCGCGAGCGGCCGACCTTCCACCGCTTGAACCGCTGCACATGCAATGCTTGCACAGGTTCGAGCCCGTAAAATTCGCGGAGGTCGTTTTCGGTATTGGAGGCCGACTCGGCCGCGCCGACAAACAGATGGGTTTCGTGTCCCAGGCTGGCGAGCGCGTGCGCGTTCTGCACGGCCATCGTCACGATGGGTCCTGGACGTTTCCAGTCGCGCTTGTTTAGCCAGGCAAAAATCATCGTTAAAGCCCCTCAAAGGGCCGATTTATCGCCCAGTTCCGTTTCATAACAAGATGAGAATTTCGCTCAAGCCACAACATCTCAACCGCTACCGACAGATCGCCTGGATCTTCATGAAATATGGCCGGTCCGATCTGGTGAAGACGACCGGACTGAGTGAAGTCCTCGAAGCGGAGCAGCGTGTCGCGCCCGCCGAAGTGGCGAAAGCGAATGAGCTGGCCGCGGATCTGGAAAAGCTCGGGCCGACCTTCGTCAAGCTTGGGCAACTCCTTTCGACGCGAGTCGAGCTATTGCCCCAGGCCTACCTCGAAGCGCTTTCCCGGCTGCAGGACAAAGTCGAGCCGTTCAGCTTCGCAGAGGTGGAGAAAATTGTCAGTTCCGAGTTGGGCGTGCGGATATCGAAAGCGTTCGCCGAATTCGATGATCAGCCAATGGCTGCGGCGTCGTTAGGCCAGGTCCATCGGGCCACGCTGCGCGACGGCCGGCCGGTCGCCGTCAAAGTGCAGCGGCCCGGGATTCGTGAGCAGATGGTCGAGGATCTGGAGGCCCTCGAGGAGATCGCCGACTTCTTCGATCAACACACGGAAATCGGGAAGCGCTACGAATTTGGGCAGATGCTGGAGCAGTTTCGCAAGAGCCTCCTCCAGGAACTCGATTACCGGCAGGAGGCCGCCAGCCTCACCACGATTCGACAGGATCTGCGGCGATTCGAACACATCATCATTCCGGCGCCGATTGACGACTATTGCACCTCCCGGGTCCTAACGATGGAATTCGTGCCCGGGAAAAAGATTACGGAGATGAGTCCGCTCGCCCGGATGGAGTTTGATGGCGCGGCGCTGGCCGAGGAACTCTTCCGCGCTTATCTCGAGCAGATTTTGGTGGCTGGTTTCTTCCATGCCGATCCGCATCCCGGCAATGTCTTCATCACTCCCGATTACCGGATCGCGCTGCTCGATCTCGGCATGGTCGGGCGGATCATGCCGCGTTTGCAGGAGGATTTGCTGCAATTGCTCATGGCCATTTCCGAAGGCCACGGTGAAGATGCCGCCAATATCGCGATCAAGATCGGCGAGCAGAAGGATGATTTTGACAGCAAGGAATTTACCCGCCGGATTGCCGAGATCGTCGCGCAACAGAAGACCGCGACCGTGGAGCAAATGCAGGTCGGCCGGCTTGTTCTCGAAGTGACGCAGACCGCGGCGGAGAGCGGGATTCGCGTTCCGCCCGAGCTTACGATGCTCGGCAAGACACTGCTCAACCTTGACCAGGTTGGTCGCGCGCTTGAGCCGGAGTTCGATCCGAACGCGTCCATCCGCCGCAATGCCGCGCAAATCATGCAGCAGCGCCTCGTGAAGAGTCTCTCCCCGGGCAACCTTTTCAGTGGTGTGCTCGAACTGAAGGATCTGATCCAACGTTTGCCGGCGCGCTTGAATAAAATCATCGACGCCATTTCCAACAACGAGCTGAAGGTCTCGGTCGACGCGATCGATGAGCAGACGCTGGTCGAGGGTTTTCAGAAAGTAGCGAACCGCATCACGGTCGGGCTCATCCTTGCGGCCTTAATCGTCGGGGCGGCGCTGCTCATGCGGGTCGATACCAGCTTCCGCATTTGGGGTTATCCCGGCCTGGCGATTATTTTCTTTCTGGCAGCAGCCGGCGGCGGGATCGCGCTGCTCATCAATATTCTGTTCTACGACAGGTCGGGGCACAGCTAGCGGCCGAAGTCATCGAAACGGAGCGAACTTTCTCGCGCTGGAGAATCGGATCGTGTAGTTGCTGAGTCCGTTATGCAAACGCGTTTGGCTCTGCTGCTTTTCTTTCTTGCTGTCCACTTGTCGTTAGGCGCGGAAACCCGGCGACTTCTCAAGCCGGAAGATTTCGCCGCCATTCGTGATGTCGATGAACCGAACCTGTCGCCGGACGGGCAAAGCGTCGTCTACGTTGTCGGGACGAATGACCTGAAAAAAGACAAGCAACCGAAGAATCTCTGGCTCGCGAAATGGGACAGCGCCGAAAATCGGCCGCTCACGTTCGGCGAAAATGAGCAGACGCATCCACGCTGGAGCCCGGACGGGAAATGGATCGCCTTTCTTTCCAGCCGAATGGATGAAAACGAGAACGAGCAACTCTGGATTCTTTCCAGCGCGGGTGGTGAAGCAGAACAACTGACCAAGGAAAAGGGCAGCGTCGAAGACTTCGCCTGGTCGCCGGATTCGAAGCGAATCGTGCTGGTGCTGCATGATCCGGATCCACGGGAACCGGAGGCAAAGGAGAAGGAGAAAAAGACCGTCCCGCCGATCGTGATTGATCGGTTTCAATTCAAGAAAGACATCGATGGCTACATCACGAACCGCTGGTCGCACCTCAAGTTGCTCGATCTCGCGAGCCGCAAGCTGGCTGACCTAACGAGTGGCCAACACGATGACGTCCTGCCAGCGTGGTCGCCTGACGGCCAGCAAATCGCCTTTGTCACCAATCGCGACAAAGATCCCGATCGCACCGAAAACTGGGATATTTACCTGATCGACGCGAAGGCGGGAGCGAAAGAACGCCAGCTCACCACGACCCCCGAAGCGGATTGCCATCCCGATTGGGAGAGCCCGCCTGCCTGGAGCCCGGATGGCAAGACGATCGCTTTCATCCATGGCGGCGATCCGAAGAAGATCGAATACGCCACGCATTCGCTCGCGATCATTCCCGTTGCCGGCGGCGCCGCGAAGGTTTTGACGCCCAATTTGGATCGCAACGTGATCCGGCCACGCTGGTCGCCAGATGGGAAGTCGATTTTGGCTCTCGTCGAAGACGACGGGGCGCAAACACTGGTTCGCATTCCCTTTGTAGCCGGGGTCGGTGATCCCGGCTCGACAGAGTCTCGCCCCACCGAAAATGTCAGTTCTCCAACGCCGGTGGTCGGCGGCCGCCGCACAATCAACGCTTTCGATGTGAACAAGGAAGGCAAGAGTCGTTGTGCTTGCGAGCACACCGGAGCGACCCTTTGAACTTTTCGCCGCGGAGAACGGAGCGCTCCGCGACCTGACGAAACAGAACGACGCCTTTCTCGCCCAGATCCAGCTTGGCCGGGTCGAGGAGACAAAGTTTAAGAGTAAGGACGGAACCGAGGTGCACGGTTTCATCATTCATCCGCCTAACGAAAAATCAGGAGAGAAAGGTCCCGCCATACTTCGTCCGCACGGCGGCCCGCAGTCGCAATTTGCGAATGAATTCGAATTCGAGAAACAGCTTTTCGCGGCCAATGGCTACGCCGTCATTATGCCAAACCCGCGCGGCTCGACCGGACGCGGGACCGATTACGGCATGGGCATTTTTGCTTCCTGGGGCCAGCGCGACGTGGAGGATGACCTGGCGGCGGTGGATGACGCGGTCGCCCGCGGCATCGCCGATCCGGAGCGGTTGGCCGTCGGTGGCTGGAGCTATGGCGGCATGTCGACCAATTATCTGATTGCGAGCACGACGCGTTTCAAAGCGGCGGTGAGTGGCGCTTCCATCTCCAACATCCTGGCGGGTTACGGGACCGACCAATACATTCGCGATTACGAATACGAGCTTGGCTCTCCATGGGTGCACCCGGAAGCGTGGCTGAAAGTTTCCTATCCCTTCCTGCACGCCGATAAGATCAAAACACCGACGCTGTTTCTCTGCGGGGAGAGCGATTACAACGTGCCGTTGCTTAACAGTGAGCAGATGTATCAGGCTCTGCGAACGTTAGGCGTGCCGACCGAATTGGTCATCTATCCTGAGCAATTCCACGGCCTTAAGAAGCCGACTTATATCCTCGATCGCTATCAGCGCTTCATCGCCTGGTTTGGCAAATACCTCCATGCACAGAAATGATTCGCTGGTAGGGCGAGACTCCGGATTCACTGGTAGGGCGAGACTCCGTCGAGCCAGAGGTTGTGTTCTCGCGGCAAGTTACGCAAGTCTCCTGGCTCGACAGAGTCTCGCCCTACCAAGCGAGCCTAGCGTTTTTCTAGAATGGGACTGAGTTCATGATCGTTGCGTAATGAACGCCGAACAACAACGTCTCGCGCAAAACACTCACCCCGAACACCGCTGGTACTTCTGGGGTCCGTACCTGAGCGAACGCCAGTGGGGCACGGTGCGCGAGGATTACAGCGCGAATGGAGATGCCTGGAATTATTTCCCGCACGAGCACGCCCGTTCCCGTGCCTATCGTTGGGGTGAAGATGGAATTGGTGGCATCTCCGATTTCAAACAGCGGCTTTGCTTCGCCTTCTCCTTCTGGAATGAGCGCGATCCCATTTTAAAGGAGCGCTTCTTTGGCCTGACGGGTCCCCAGGGAAATCACGGCGAGGATGTAAAGGAGATTTACTTTTTCGAGGATAACACGCCCACCCATTCCTACATGCGAATGACCTATCGCTATCCGCAGGCGGCGTTCCCCTACGAGGAACTCGTTAGGCGAAGCACCCAGCGCTCCAGGATGGAACCGGAGTTCGAGCTCTGGGACACCGGAGTCCTGCGCGAAAACCGCTTCTTCGACATCATGATCGAGTACGCCAAGACGGCAGAGGACGACATCCTGATCCGCGCCACCGCCACCAATCACGGCCCGGAAACCGCTCCGCTCCACCTTCTGCCCACCCTCTGGTTTCGCAATACCTGGAGCTGGAAGGGCGATCGCGGCCGGCCGAATTTGCGCGTCGGCCGCGACCATTCCGCTGCGCTCGCCGTGATCGAGGCGAGCCATGACGCTCTCGGCGAATACCGCCTGCTCTGCGAGAGCGCCGGTCCGCTTCTCTTCACTGAAAACGAGAACAACCTGCAGCTGCTCTACGGCGTGCCGAATCAATTGCCGCACGTTAAGGACGCCTTTCACGAAGCGATCGTCAGGGGAAATTCCGCCGCCGTAAATCCGGAGCGCATGGGAACAAAAGCCGCCGCTCATTACCAGATGCAGCTCGCCCCCGGGGAGAGCCAAATCGTTAGGCTGCGCTTGCACAAAGTTGTAGCCGGGGGCGATGACCCCGGCTCGCGGGAAGCCGCCTCACTCGACAGGCCGGGATCAGCGATCCCGGCTACAACCGGCTTCGACGCCATCTTTGACCAGCGCCGGACGGAGGCCGACCAATTCTATCGTACGCTCGCCCCGGGCAGCCTGAGCGAAGAACATTGCGCGATCCAGCGCCAGGCCCTCGCCGGAATGCTCTGGACAAAACAATTTTACTATTACGTGGTCGAAGAATGGCTGGAAGGCGATCCGGCCCAGCCGCCTCCGCCTAACGAACGTAAGTCTGGCCGTAACTGGGAATGGGGCCACCTTTACAACGAGCGTGTCATGTCGATGCCCGACACCTGGGAGTATCCCTGGTACGCCGCCTGGGATCTTGCTTTTCATTGTATTCCGCTTGCCCTGGTCGATCCGCACTTCGCCAAGTCACAACTGGATATCATCCTGCGCGAATGGTACCAGCACCCCAACGGCCAGATGCCGGCCTACGAATGGAATTTTGGCGACGTTAATCCGCCGGTCATCGGTTGGGCCGCCTGGCGGGTTTACAAGATCGAGCAGCGCGCCACCGGCAAAGCGGACCGCGCCTTTCTTGAAACCGTTTTTCACAAGTTGCTCATCAACTTCACCTGGTGGGTTAATCGGAAGGATTCGGGCGGGCGCAATATTTTCGAAGGCGGCTTCCTCGGTCTCGACAACATCGGGGTCTTCGACCGGAGCGCCTCCTTTCCCGACGGCAGCCGGCTCGAGCAGAGCGACGGCACGAGCTGGATGGGAATGTTTTGCCTAACGATGATGCGGACCGCGCTCGAATTGGCGCGCGAGAACCCGGTCTACGAGAACATCGCGACCAAGTTCTTCGAGCATTTCCTCGGGATTGCGGCCGCGATGAACAACGCCGGGGGCCGAGGCATCGGTCTCTGGGATGAGGGGGATGAATTCTTCTACGACGTCCTGCACACTCCGGGCGGGCGTTTTCTGCCGCTGCGAGTGCGTTCGTTAGTCGGGCTTATGCCGCTGCTCGCGGTTGAGACTCTCGAGCCGGCCCTGCTCGAGGCCATGCCTGGATTTCGTGGGCGCCTCGAATGGTATCTTGATAACCGACCTGATCTCGCCGGTCTCATCTCCCGCTGGTCCGAACCGGGGAGCGGCGATCGCCGACTCATCGCGCTCACCCGCGGCCACCGGATGAAGTGTCTCCTCCGCCGGATGCTCGATCCTAACGAATTCCTGAGTGACTACGGGGTTCGTTCGTTGAGCAAGTTTCACGATAAGAATCCCTACATGCTGGAAGTGCGCGGCGAACAAAAGGTCGTTGGTTACGAGCCGGCGGAATCGCAGACCGGCATCTTTGGCGGCAACTCGAACTGGCGCGGGCCGGTTTGGTTCCCGATCAACTATCTGCTCATCGAGTCATTGCAGAAGTTTCACCATTATTACGGCGACGATTTCAAAGTGGAATGCCCGACTGGTTCCGGGCAGTTCCTCACCCTCGATTTGATTGCGAATGAGCTTTCCAATCGGCTGATCAAGCTTTTCCTGCGCGATGAGAAAGGGAAACGTGCCTTCGCTCGAGCGTCCGACGATTCGTTAGGCGGCGCCCTCGATCAGAACCGATATCTATTTCACGAGTACTTTCACGGCGACATCGGTGCGGGACTGGGGGCGAGTCATCAGACCGGCTGGACCGGCCTGGTGGCAAAGTTGATTCAGCAGCAAGGAACTCGAGGGACGATCATGACGCTCGATCCGTTTACGGATTTGTAGCACAGGCATCCTGCCTGTGAGGCCACCGGGCGTCTCGCCCGGTGAGTTCTGCCGAAAATAGAAACACCGGGCAGGATGCCCGGTGGCCCCACAGCCGGGGACGGCTGTGCTACGATACGCTGATGAGCCAACTGAATCCACGCCGGACGATCGAGGAACTAAAGGAGCTGCGCGCGCCTAACGAGTGACGAAAACGGCGCGCAGCGTGTCGCCTTCACCCGAACCTGGGCAAAGGCGCGCGACCTGGTTGCAGCGAGAAAGCGGAATCGTTAGGCGCGGAAACGCAGCGCGACCAAGCCGGCAATCTTTGGATGACTCTGCGCGGCGACTCGGAGAAGGCGCTCCTCATCGGCGGTCACATCGACTCCGTGCCGAACGGCGGCTGGCTGGATGGCTGCCTGAATACGCTCGCCGGTCTGGAAATCTTGCGCCGCATCCAAGCGCAATACGACGGCAAACCACCGGTCACGGTGCGACTGGTTGATTGGGCGGATGAAGAGGGCGCGCGTTTTGGGAAGAGCCTCTTTGGTTCCTCGGCCTGCTCGGGCAATCTCGATATGGATGAAGCGCGTTGCCTAACGGATAAAGGCGGCATCAGCCTGCCGGATGCGCTCCGGGAACAGGGAATTGATTTCGAGCAAGTGAAGAAAAGCGGCGACCAACTGAAGGATGCGGCCGCGTATCTCGAGTTGCATATCGAGCAGGGTCCCGTCTTGCTCGATCTCGACCTTCCGTTAGGCGCGGTTCTCGGCACGTTTGGAGTGGAGCGCCACGCCATCACCTTCCACGGTCAGGCGGCGCATTCCGGCAGCACGCCGATGAACCGTCGTAAGGACGCTTTTCTGGCCGCCGCGAAGATGAGTCCGGAAATTTACCAAATCGCGGAACGCACACGGCGGGGTTTGCACGATTGGCTCCTGCCTAACGAAACCGGGAATCGTGACCAGCGTGGTCGAGGAATGCCGGATCACACTCGACCAGCGGCATCTCGATGCGGCGGCGCTGGCGGCCATGTTGCGCGAGGCGCAGGAGGCGAGCGAGCGCTTCGCGCAAGAGGGTAACGTGACTGTTTCGTGGGAGCGGCTTTGGCAGATCGAGCCGGTGCCATTCAACGACGAGCTGATCAATCTTTGCGACGAAGCGATCCGCGAGACCTGCGGCAAATCGCATCGGCTGCCCTCGGGTCCGTTGCATGACGCGGCGGAAGTCGCGCGCGCCGGCGTGCCGACGGTGATGATGTTCGTGCAGAGCCTGCACGGGATCAGTCATAACAAGATCGAGGACACAAAAGAGGAACATCTCGAGCTGGCGGTGAAAGCCTTCGATCGGCTCGCGTCGAAGGCGATGGATTGGCTTCGCCTAGATGTGGGAGCCGCCTTTGTGCGGCGATCGGCGATGCTACGTCACAGCATCGGGGCACAAAGGCCCCTCCCACATTGATCGCAGCCCTTTGCTAAGAGCAGATTGCGGTTGCGCGTTGATTCACTTCTGGCCACGCTCGCGCTCGTGAAGGAAGTAGCCGAACCCGAAGTTCGTCCGGCAACGAGCTTTTCTCCCGATCCGCGCGCGCCGATCCCGAAACAGATTCGCTACATCATCGGCAATGAGGGATGCGAGCGCTTCAGCTTTTATGGGATGCGGAACATTCTCACCGTCTTCCTCGTCTCGTCGCTCCTTCTTTATCTACCGGAGGCAGAACGCGCCTCCGGGGCGAAAGAAGTTTTTCACACCTTTGTCATCGGCGTTTATTTTTTCCCGCTCCTGGGCGGCTGGCTGGCCGACCGTTTCTTTGGCAAATACCACACCATCTTTTGGCTGAGCCTGGTTTACTGCGTCGGTCAGGCGTGCCTGGCGATGTTTGTCACCAATCGCACCGGTTTTTACATCGGGCTCGGCCTGATCGCGCTCGGTTCGGGCGGAATCAAACCGTGTGTGGCCGCTTTCGTCGGCGACCAATTCGATCAGACGAACAAGCATCGCGCGAAAGTGGTGTTCGACGCTTTCTATTGGATCATCAACTTCGGTTCGTTCTTCGCCTCGCTCCTGATGCCGATGTTTCTGCGCTATCTCGGGCCCGCCGTTGCCTTCGGGGTTCCCGGGGTGCTCATGTTTGTCTCCACTGCGGTCCTATGGTTTGGCCGCAAACAATACGTGATGGTGCCGCCGGCGCCGCCGAACCCGCATTCGTTCCTGCGGGTGTCGCGCGACGCGATCGTTTCCGGTCTGCCGGGCCAGATTTTTGCGGCGATCGGTCTCGCCAGCGCGATCGGCTCTTTCGTTCTCATGCCGAAATTTGGATTCGTCATCGCCGCGTGTCTCGCGCTCGTTGCCGTGATCGCATTCGGCGGGCTCGGGGTCTGGCTCCAGCTCGGAGCCGTGCGCGACCAACACCCGGCGGAAGCGATCGCCGGCGTGCGCTCGGTCTTGCGGGTGCTGGTCCTTTTCGCACTCGTCACGCCGTTCTGGTCGTTGTTCGATCAGAAAGCGTCGACCTGGGTCCTGCAGGCAAACGCGATGGCGAAGCCGAGCTGGTTTCAGCCCTCGCAGATGCAAGCCCTGAATCCCGCCCTGGTGATGCTGCTCATTCCTTTCAACAACCTTATCCTTTATCCCGCTGCTCGGCCGTCTCGGCTACGAACTGACGGCGCTCCGCCGCATGACTGCCGGCATCGCTTTTGCCGGTCTCTCCTGGATCGTGGTGGGCGCGATGCAACTCGTGCTCGACCACGGCAACGTCTTCACGATTACCTGGCAGGTGCTGCCTTATATCCTGCTCACATTCGGCGAAGTCCTGGTCGCCACCACCGGGCTCGAATTCGCCTACAGCCAGGCGCCGCTCTCGATGAAAGGAGCGATCATGGCGTTTTGGAATCTGTCAGTCACAATCGGCAACCTTTGGGTGCTGGTGGCGAATGCCGGCGTGCAAAACTCCGCGGTCACGAACTTCATCGCCTCGACCGGCTTCGGTGTAACGGCGTTTCAAATGTTCTTCTTCGCCGTCTTCGCTTTCGTCGCCGCGCTTGCCTTCGGTCTCGTCGCCCGCACCTATCCCGTGGTCGACCATTATCGCAAAGATGTGGCCTAACGAGCCGCAGCTGGCTCGAGCGCGGCGCCATGCCTCGCTTCGTCCGCGGCGTGATGGGTATGCGCGCTGCGCAGGAAGGGGACGCGATCGAGCACGCTTTCCTGGAACCATTCCAGCGCGAGATAAATCACCGGGGTGATGTAAAGCGTGATCAGTTGTGAAACGATCAACCCGCCGACAATCACCAGCCCGAGCGGCCGGCGCGACGAGCCATCGGCGCCGAAACCAAGTGCAATTGGCAGCGCGCCCATCAGGGCAGCGAGAGTCGTCATGATGATGGGGCGAAAACGCTCCACGCTCGCTTCGTGGATGGCGGCGCGTCGATCATAACCTTCATCCAACCGATGAAGAGCGAAATCGACGATCATGATGCCGTTCTTTTTCACTATTCCCATCAGGAGGAAGAGCCCGATGACGGAATAGAGCGAGAGGGTCGAGCGGAACAGCCAGAGAGTCATCAAACCGCCTACAACCGCTGGGAAAAGAGTGGAAAGAACCGTGACAGGATGGACATAGCTTTCGTAGAGAATGCCCAGAATCACGTACATGACGAAGAGCGCGGCGACGACGAGGAAGGGCAACGCCGAGAAGAGTTGTTGCAGGACCAGGCCTTCACCCTGCATTTCGCCTTTCACGGTCGGCGGCAGAACTTCAGCGGCCGATTTGCTGATGTAGTTGGTCACATCGCCGAGCGCGACGCCCGGTTTGGTATCGAAGCCAAAGGTCACGCTCGTGAATTGATTGGTGTGATTAACCGACTGCAGGCCTAACGTTTCCTTTGTGTTCGTTAGGGCGCGGATCGGAATGAGTTTGGTGCCGTTGTCGGGCTTGACGTAAATCTGTCGAAAATCCTCCGGGCCGGAACGAGCCTGGTCGTCTGCTTCCACAATCACCTGATACTGATCGTCGGCCTGCTTGATCAGGTAGACGTAGTTCTGGGAATAGGCGGCGCGGAGCAGGTTCTCGAGATTGGTGGTGGAGACGCCGTAGAGGCCGGCGCGATCCCGCTCGATACCGATGTCGAGATTGGGCGTGTTGCGGAAAAGATCGGACCGCGGCGGGCTGGCGAAGCCGTCGTATTCGCCCAGTTTCTCCCCCAGCTTGTCAGCTGCGGCGTAGACTTCCGCCGGGTTGATTCCACTCAGGACATAGCTGTAGCGGCCAAACGCGCTCCCGGTCGCTCCGATGTTGATTTGCAGCACCGGCTGCGGATTGAGGGTTGGAAACACACCCGGAATTATGCTGCAGGCTTTGCGGAGCTGGGCCGCGACAGTTTCGATGTCGGCGCGCTGGCTGGTGTCCTTCAGGAAGAGCGCGGTGAACACGCCTGCCCCCAGTCCAGGCCGGCCTGCGACGGTGAAATATTTATCGACTGCCGGATTGGCCTGCAGAATCGGATCGAGTTGTTGCTGGATTCGGCGTTGGTGATCGGGCGAGGCTCCTTCCTGGACGATGAAAAAGCCGCGAATCACCCCGCTGTCGCCCGTCGGCAGAAGAGTAAACGGGAGCTGGCTGAAGAAGAACCAAACCCCGATTGCACATGCCACCACGATCGGCAGCGCGAGCCAGCCGCGATCGAGAAACCAGTCCAGCGAACGGCTGTAGAATCTGACCGTCGGATTGAAAAACCGACTGAAGACTCGTTCCGTCCAAGTCTTTCGGTGCTGCGGTCCGCGTTCGGCGAGAATGCGCGAACACATGAGCGGCGTGAGAGTGAGCGAGATCAGGCCGGAGGCGAAAATGGCCACGATGATGGTAATGGCGAACTCGCGAAAGATTCTGCCTAACAATCCCGGCATGAAGGCGAGCGGAATGAAAACCGCCGCCAGCGACAAGGTCATGGAAAGAATAGTGAAGGAAATCTCGCCCGCGCTGTTCAGGGTGGCGCGGTAAATCGTTTCGCCCGCTTCCGCTCGCCGCACGACGTTCTCGAGAAAGACGATCGCGTCATCGACCAGGAACCCGATCGCCAGAGTTAATGCCATCAGGGTCAGGTTGTTCATCGAATAACCGAACCACCACATCGCGACGAAAGTGATGAGAAACGACATCGGCAGCGCCACCATCGGAATGAGGGTGTCGCTGGCCCGCCCGAGGAAGACGAAAATGACGAAGATGACGAGAGCGAAGGCGATGGCGAGCGTCGCCTGGACGTCGTGCAAGCGAGTTCACGATCGATTGCGAGCGATCAAAGGTTGGAATGAGGCGGATCGACCCCGGCAACTCGCGGCGCAGCTCAGGCAAGAGATCGCGGACGGAGCGCGCGACGGCGACGGCGTTGGCCCCCGCCTGTCGCGAGACGGCAAAAACGATCACGGAAGCCGGGGGATTAAAGCCGCGCGCGTAGAAATGGCGCGACAGGCGCTCGTTTTCGATTCCGTCGATGACGCGCGCGACATCCCGCAGATGAACCGGCGAAGCATTGGCTGCCTGCTTGATGATGAGATTGCGATATCCCTCGGCGGTCGAAATCTGCCCGTTAGGCCGAAGTGTGATCGACTTGTTCGCGCCATCAAACTGGCCGGCACCGGAGTAAGCGGTCCCGGCGCTGATCGCAGCCGAGACGTCCTCAAAAGTGAGCCCACGCGAGGCGAGGGCGCCGGGATCGACCTTGATCCGGATCGCGCCCTTCACGCCGTAGATGTTGACCTGGGAAACGCCGGGTAAGATGTTAATCCGCTGCGAGACCTCGGTCGTGCCATAGCGATAGAGTTCGCCGTCGGTCAGGGTGTCGCTCGTCAGGGCGACATACATCACCGGCTGGTCGTTCGGGTTCGATTTCGTGAAAGTGGGTGGGCTCGGCAGATCGGCCGGCAATTGGCCAGCGGCTCGCTGAATGGCCGACTGGACATCGGTGGCAGCGGCATCGATCCCTTTGCTCAGATCGAATTGAAGAGTGATTTGGGTATTGCCCTGCGAGCTCGTGCTTGTCGTTAGGGAGAGTCCCGGAATCTGAGTGAACTGTTTTTCCAAAGGGGTGGCGATGGTGTTGGCCATCGTTTCCGGGTTCGCGCCGGGATAGGAAGCGGTGACCTGAATGACGGGATAATCGACCGCCGGGAGATCGTTTACCGCCAGCAGGTTGTAGGTCAGGACGCCGAAGACAACGATCGAAGCTGTCAGCAGCATCGTCATGACAGGGCGTTGGATGAAGGGACGCGAAAGGCCGGAGGAAAACTGGACCAGCTTCTTGCCCACGCCGTGTGCGCTCGTGGCTGGGGTGCGATGACGTCGTCATCTCCTGCTCGGCGCCGTTCTCCTCTGCAGCGTCGTCCCAACCGTTGCCTTGGGAGCCTGCCATCGTTAGTCGTTTCCTTCGGACTCGTTAGGCGGCGGATTCTGCTCCGTCGCCTGCACCACCACTTTGGTTCCGGGTGCGAGTTGCAACTGGCCGCGGGTCACGACCGTCTCTCCCGGTTGCACGCCGTCGTTGATCACGATCAGATCATTCGTCTGTTTCTGCCCCGGTTTGACCTGGCGCAGTTCGAGGGTCGAATCCTTTTTCACCACGAAAACTGTACGGTCCATTTTGACCAACCTGGACGGCGTTGTTCGGAACGAGCCGGGCGTTCTTAACGAGGTCGAGAATCAGGCGGACCTGGACAAACTGCGAGGGCCAGAGGATGTGCTCCGGGTTGGGCGTGATGCCGCGAGCCTGGACCGTTCCCGTCCCCGGCTGGAGCGTGTTAGCGATGAAATAGAGACGCCCTTCCTGCGCCGGATGATTGTCGTTCTCTGCGTCGGTCAGGACTTTGAGATTGGGTCCGCCAAGATAGCGCCTAACGAGTGGGATGTCAGGCTCGGCAATGGTGAAGTCGGTGTAGATCGGATCGAAGTTATCGATCTGCACCAAAACGGCACTGCTGCTGCCAAGGGTCACGGTATTGCCGATGTCGACCTGGCGCAGGCCGGCACGGCCGTTGATCGGTGAGCGAATCGAGCAGTAATCGAGATTGACCTGGGCCGCGGCCACGGCTGCCTCGGTCCGCATGGCGTTCGCTTTCGCGGTATCCAAGTCCTGTGGCGCGGTGACGTCCTTGACTTGCAATTCCCACTGTCGTTTCAAATTTGCCTGCGCGAGCATGTTATCGGCTTTCGCGGCGTCCAAGGCGGCTTGATACGGTCGCTGGTCGATCGTGAAGAGGAGGTCGCCTTTCTTCACATCGGCGCCATCTTTGAAATCGCGCGAGACGATCTGACCGCTAACCTGCGCCTGCACCTGGACACTTTCGTTCGCCGCGCAGGTGCCAATCTCGTCGAGATAAAGCGGCACATCCTTGGTTATCACCCTGGCCACTGTGACCGGGCGGGCTGGAGGCGGCGGCGGCGTCTTTTTTTGATTGAAACTGCGGACCAAGAGCAACAAGACCACGAGGCCGAGGGCGCCCGCTCCGAGGTAAACCCAGGTGCGACCGACGCGACGTTCGAGGTTCCCAGCCAGACCGTGGCCAGCGACGTTCACTTTTTGAGCGGAGATCATGTCGTCTGCCTTTTCTTTCTTGCGAAGCCGTTTCCATTCCCAGAATGCGCCGCTACGGCCATGGCGGCCTTGTGCCGAATCTCGATCAGGACGCGAAGGCAGGTTTGGAGGTCGCGAGGTGAAATCGTTTTCAGTAATTCGTGCCGCAACTCGCGGGCGGTGTCATCAATCTGATGAAGGAGCCGGCTCGACTTGGGTTGCAGGTGAACGGTTTTGCAGCGCCGATCGTGCCGCGAATTTTCGCGTTTGATCCAGCCCTCGCTCTCCAGGCGAGTGAGGAGGCGGGCCAGAGTCGGTTCTTCGATGCTGAGTCTTTCAGCGAGATCTCGCTGGGTGAGGTGGCCTCGGGCGAGGAGAGTGATGGTGCGCCATTTCGCCTGGCTCAAGCCGAGCGGCTGAAGGCGCTGATCGAGCTTATGCCGCCAGACCCGTGCCGTCTCGCCCAGAAGCTGTCCGATGGTTTCGGGATCGATTTGGCTCATCGTTAGCATGCTAACGAATTCGCTTCCGCTCGCTTGTCAATGCGCTGCCGGCGAATTGTCGCTCACCCGCAGGAGGATGACCCGGCGGCCCCGGTAATCCTTGATCTGCTCGATTGGCTGCGGGCGTTGCGGCAGCCAGCGCGGCGATTGCTCAGCGGCTTTTTCGTTCTCGGGCTGGACAAGAATGAAGTGAGCGGTTTGCGGCAGGTCGCTGACTTTGCTCACGTAAACAATTGGCCGTCGCAGATAAAAGAGGAACGGCTGGTAATCGGGATCGACTGCGTAAAGCGATTCGTTAGGCGGGAGGGCCTTGTCGATTCGGGCGGCAATCGGGCGGACTTTTTCGCGCCGTTGCAGGAATGGAATGATGGCGAGGGAATAGATCAGCATCGCGACAGTGACGGCCACTACCGTCCAGGTGATCGCCTTGCGCAATGGTTTGGGCCAGAGCAGCGCGTGTTCCCGGATGAAGATCGCGAGCAGCCAAATGGCCGGCGCCAGCAGCGGCATAGTGTAGCGGGGCAGAGAACCCGGGAGCAAACTGACGATGACAAACGGGATCGCTACGCCTAACGATAAGGCGCGGCAGAGTTTTCGGTCCGCCTCGTTTTCGAGGAGCGCGAACCGGGCAAAGGGCAGGAGAACCACCCACGGCAGCAGGTAGGCGATGCCACGCGGGATATTGAGGAGCCAATCGCCGAGCTTGAAATCATCGCCCGCCACCCGCCCGGTAAATTGTTGCGACCAGACATTGGCAACGTGGCTCGCCTGCATCGTCTCAAGACAAGGGATGGCCCAGGCCGCGAAGATCCCGAGCATGAGAAGGACGCCGACGAAAAACGGTCCACTCCAGAGTCGCTTCAGTTCTCTTGCCTGCCACAGGACCGCGATGACGACCGCATAAAAGAAGAAAAGGTTTAGCGGGCCCTTGGCGAGCAGCCCGAGCCCCAGGAAGATCCCCGACACCGTCCAGGCAAGCCAGCGCCGTTCCTTCCACCAACTGAGCCAACAGATGAAGGCGAGGGCGGTGAGTGAAACATAGAGCGCCTCAATCTCAATCATCCGCCCCTTCTCGAGCAGGCCGAAATTCGTCAGCCACATCAGCGCGGCGGCGATCGCGCCGTTTGGTCCAAGGCTGCGTCGCGCGAGGCCGACGAACGCCAGAGCGACCGCCAGAACGCAGAGCACAGACGGCAAACGCGCGGTCCATTCGTTGCGCGCGCCGAAGAGCTGGAAGGAGCCGGCCACCAGCCAATTCACGAGCGGCGGTTTTCGGAAATACGGTTCGCTCCCGACCTGTGGGACGAGGTAATTGCCGGTCTCGAGCATCGTAACAGCCGGCAGAATGCGGCGGCCCTCCTCGCTCTTGATCTCAAGCGAACCGAGCCGCGACAGATAGATGGCCGCCCAAACCAACAAGATCAAAAGAATCGCTCTTGCGCGCGACATTGGCGACGACTGTAGCCGGGGTCGGTGACCCCGGCTAATTGAAGCTGGATCGCCCGTCAGGCGCTGAAGGGTTGTCGCGTCCCCGATCTTGTCATCCCGAGCCGGCGTAGCGCGGCGAGGGACCTCGCAACTGCAAGCCGCGCGCTCTCGTCGCGAGAAGGTTGCTGATTGCAAGAGGGAGGTCCCTCGCCGTCTACGCGGCTCGGGATGACAGCAATGAGGGAACGCTTTCAGTTCGCCATCCACGCCCCGCCTTCGTTAGGCCAGCCCCAACTTGACGAACGGCCTCGCCAAAAGTAAGTTCTGAGCCTAGTCCGTTGCTGGATTGGAGTGGGAGCTGGTGTCCCACTCTTTTTTGTCGGCGGACGAGAATTTCCATGAACGCTGAATTTATTGCGATGCTCGATTACCTGGAGCGGGAGCGCGGAATCAAACGCGAAATCCTGATCGAGGCGGTCTCGAACGCCCTCCTCTCCGCCTCGAAGAAGAGTGTCGGCGCCTCGCGTGACCTCCATATCGCCATCGATCCCAAGACGGGGGAAATCCGCGCCCTGGCCAATCTTCTCGTGGCGGAAAAGGTGACCAACCCGCAGGACGAAATTTCCCTCGAAAAAGCGCGCAAGATCAAACCGGACGCGCAGATCGGCGAAGCGGTTGAAGTGGAAGTGACACCGAAGAACTTCGGCCGGATCGCCGCGCAGACCGCCAAGCAGGCGATGATGCAACGCATCCGCCAGGTCGAGAAGGAAATGATCTACGAGGAATTCAAGGATCGCGCGGGCGAGATCGTGAGCGGGACGGTCCGGCGTTTCGATCGCTCCGATGTCATCCTCGATCTTGGAAAATTTGAAGCGATCATGCCGCAGCGCGAACGCGTCGTGGTCGAAGATTACAACGTCGGCGATCGGTTACGCGCCTACGTCGTCGCGGTCGAGAACGGCATTCGCGGCCCCGAAATCATCATCTCGCGCAGTCACCCGAATTTCGTCCGGCGGCTTTTCGAATTGGAAGTAAGCGAAATCGCGGACGGCACAGTAGAGATTCGCGGGATTGCGCGCGAGGCCGGTTACCGCACGAAGATCGCGGTCTTCAGCGACAATCCAAAAGTCGATCCAGTCGGCGCCTGCGTCGGCATGCGCGGTTCGCGGGTAAAGAATATTGTGCGCGAACTGAACAACGAAAAGGTCGACATCATTCGCTGGAGCTCCGATCCAAAGGAGTTTGTTCTTGAAGCGCTCAAGCCGGCGAAGGTGAAGAACCTTGTCTTCGACGTCGAGAAGAAGAGCGCCACCATTTCAGTCGACGAGGATCAGCTTTCGCTCGCCATCGGCAAGAAGGGCCAGAACGCGCGGCTTACTTCACGACTGACCGGTTGGGAAATTAACATCGAGAAGGAAGCTCCGAGCACTACCGCAGTGGAACAGAAGGTGGCGCATGCCGCGCAGACCCTGGCAACCTCTTTGCCGATCACGGAGGAACAGGCGATGACGCTGGTGAAAACTGGCTTTACGAATCTGGAAGGCTTGCGCGACGCCGAAATGTCGGATCTGGTCGATATTCTCGGCGTCGAAGAAGAGAAGGCGCGCGAAATTTACGAAGCGGTGCATCGTGAAACAGTATCTCCCTGACAATGGCTGCGCCTAACCGCTCACAGCCATGAGCAAAATTTTAAGGAACCTGAATGGCAACAAAAACGACGACCAAAACTACGGCGCCCAAAGCGTCCGCCAGCAAAGTGGCGAAGTCCGCCACTTCTGCCAAGTCGTCGATTCGTCCCCGCGCCGCGGTTAAACCCGCCAAAAGTTCCAAGGTTGGCAAAGAAGACGTTGCGGTAGCGGCAAAGGCCGGCACAACGGCCACGCCGGCAATGCCAGCTGCACCCACCACGAAATCGGCGTTCACTCCGATCACTGCCAAGAAGGCGCCTCCCACGCCCCCGCCGGCAACGCCTGAGCCCCCACCGAAACCGGTCGTCGAAAGTGTTTCGCTGATCGAGGCCCATGTTCCTAAGCCGAAACGCGCGGCTTCTGGTGACGCAGTGAAGCGGACATTTCTCCCGCCGATCTCGCGCATACGCGCCACGCCGACGGCACCCGCGCCGGAGCCTGAAACGCCGGCGGCAGCAGTCGTGACCGAGCCATCGAGTGCAGCAGGAGACGTAGTGACCGAGACGGAGGACGGTCGCAAGATCATCCACATTAAGCCGCCGATCATCGTCAAAGATCTGGCCGCGCAGCTCGGGCTGAAAAACTTCCAGCTCATCAAGGAGCTGATGGATGACTTCAACATTTTCGCGAATCCGAATCTGACGGTGGAACCCGAAGTGGCGACAAAAGTTTGTGAGAAGCACGGTTTCGTCTTCGAGATGGAACGCCGCGAAAAGGGCGGCGGAGTGCACAAGGTCGTCGAAGCGGTCGTCGCGCCGCCGCCGCCGGTCATCGAGAAGGAAGAAGAACTCAAAACACGCGCTCCGATTATTACTTTCATGGGGCACGTCGACCACGGGAAGACGTCGCTGATGGACGCGATCCGTAAGACGCGGGTCGCGGCGGGCGAAGCCGGCGGGATCACGCAGCACATCGGTGCCTATTCGGTCGATTACAAAGGCACGCGCATTACTTTTCTCGACACGCCCGGTCATGCCGCCTTCACCGCGATGCGCGCGCGGGGCGCGAACGTGACCGATATCGTCGTGCTCGTGGTGGCGGCTGATGACGGCCTCATGCCGCAAACGCTTGAGGCGATCAACCATGCCAAAGCCGCGCCGCATGTGAAGATCATGGTCGCGATCAATAAGATCGATCTGCCTTCCGCCAACATCGATCGCGCGAAGCAACAATTGCAGGAGCAAGGCCTGACTCCGGAAGATTGGGGAGGGGAAACGATTGTCGTGCCGGTCTCGGCGACGAAGGGCACCGGCATTGACCAACTGCTCGACAACATGGTCGTGCAGGCGGAAGTGATGGAGCTCAAAGCCTCGCCGACCGCGACTCCGCGCGGCACTGTGATCGAGGCGCAGGTCGAAGCCGGCCGTGGACCGACCGCGACCGTGATTGTGCAAATGGGCACGCTCGAAGTGGGCGAGCCTTTCATCTGCGGCGATTACGGCGGCAAAGTGAAGTCGCTCGTCGACGACCAGGGGAAACCGATTAAATCCGCCGGGCCCTCCACGCCTGTGAAGGTGCTCGGGTTTACTGGTTTGCCTAACGCCGGCGACGAATTCCTCGTCATGGAATCGGAGAAGTCGACCAAGGTTTTAAGCGAGGAACGGCTGGCGGAAAAGCGCAAAGAGAAACTGAGCATGCCGCAGCGCGCCACCCTCGAGAGCCTGCTCGAAGCGGCCGACGGCAAGAAGGTGCTGCGCCTCGTCCTGAAATGCGACGCGCAAGGCTCGCTCGAGGCGCTGGTCGCGTCGTTAGGCCAAATTCAAAGCAAGAAAATCGATTTGGAAATGATCCACTCCGGTGTCGGGCCGATCTCCGAGTCCGACATTCTGCTCGCGAGCGCTTCGAACGCGGTCGTGGTTGGCTTTAATATCAAGGTCGAGAGCAACGCAGTGGGCGCCGCGAAGCGCGAGGGCGTCCAGGTCAAACTTTACAGCATCATTTACGAGCTGATCGACCAGATCAAAGAAGCGATGGCGGGCCTGCTCGATCCGGAACATCGCGAGACGGTTATCGGTCACGCGGAAGTGAAGCAGGTCTTCCAGTTGAGCCGCGGCATCGTCGCCGGCTGCCTGGTCACCGATGGACGCATCAGTCGCACCGCCCGGGCGCGCGTCTTGCGCCGCCGCCAGCCTGTTTACGATGGTGGACTTTCGACCCTGCGCCGTTTTCAGGACGACGTTAAGGAAGTCCGCGTCGGACTCGAGTGTGGCATTAAACTGGGCGACTTCAGTGAGTATCAGGTCGGCGATATCATCGAGTGTTACCAACTCGAACAGGTCGCGCAGAAATTGTAGCCGGGGGCGTTGAACCCGGCCGGCGTCAGCGCCGCCGGCTACAACTTGCGTTACCTTATGAAACACCGATTCTTCGCGTTAACGAACTCCTCAAACGGGAACTGAGCAGCTTGCTCCTGCGGGAGATGACTTTTGAAAACCTGCTCGTCACCGTAAACCAGGTGGATGTCACGCCCGACCTCAAATCGGCCCATGTTTACATTAGCGTGCTCGGATCGAAGGGCCGCCACGAAGTGCTCCCGAAACTGGAAGCGAACCGGGCCTCGCTCCAGGCCGATCTCTCGCGTCACGTCGTCTTGAAGTACACCCCGCAACTAGTATTCCACCTGGATGATTCGATCGAGCGCGGCTCGCGCGTCCTCGAGATCCTGCAGGAAATTGAACCTCCTCCCAGCGCCGAAACCAAATGAACCTTACCGCTGCAGAAGTACCGCCCCCTAACCTAACGAACGCGACCTTCGCGGAAATCGCCGCCGTCTTGCGTCAACACGAAAGCTTTGTCGTGCTCAGTCACGTTCGCCCCGATGGCGACGCTCTCGGCAGTCAGATTGCGATGGGCCTCTCCCTCCAGAAGCTGGGCAAGAAAGTCAAAGTCTGGAACGAAGAAGGTTTGCTCGAGAAATTCTCTTTTCTGCCCGGCGGCGAATTGGTCTCCCTTCCGCCTAACGAACCGGAGGATTTTGATGTCGTCCTCGCCCTCGATACCGCCACCCGGCAACGTCTTGGAGAAAATTCCCTCGCCGCCGTCGGCCAGGCGAAAACCTGGATAAACATCGATCACCATCCGAGTAACCCGCGCTACGGTGACCTCGTCCACATCGATTCGATTGCGCCTGCGACCGGGCAGATTCTCTTTGAGTTGCTCCAAAGTCAGGACTTGCCGCTCGACGAGCCGATCGCGGAGAATCTTTTCGCCGCCATCTCCACCGATACAGGCTCGTTTCAATATCCCAATACGACGGCGCGGACTTTTGAGATCGCGGCCGACATTCTGCGCTGCGGGATCAAGGTCGGCGAGCTGAGCCAAAAACTTTACGAAAGCTATCCGCGCCGTCGGATCGAGTTATTGCGTGTCCTGCTCGACCGAATGCGTTTTGACGCCGATGGCAAAGTGGCGAGCTTCAGCCTTCCCATCGCGATGGCGAACGAACTCGGCGTTATCCCCGAGGATAACGAGGGTTTGATCGACCACCTTCGCGCCATCCAGGGCGTGATCATCGCGATCTTTTTCGAGGAACTGGAGGACGGCAAGGTCCGCGTCAGCATGCGTTCAAAAGATGAGCGGGCGGATGTCTGCGAAATTTGCCTGCGCTTTAAAGGCGGCGGACACAAGCTGGCCGCGGGTGCGCGCGTGCCCGGACCGCTGGATGAAGTGGCAAACCGCGTGATCGAGGCGGCGGTGGAGTCCGTTAAGTCGTTACGTCGTTAAATCGTTACATCGGCGATTCAACGATCTACGATTCACGATTTAACGTCTCACCATGGCCTTAACCCCAACGCCCGACGGAGTCCTGCTGGTCGATAAAGCCGCCGGGATGACCTCGCACGATGTGGTGGCTCTGGTGCGGCGGCAGCTCCAGATCAAAAAGGTCGGCCATTGCGGAACGCTCGACCCGATCGCGACTGGCCTGCTCATTCTCACGCTCGGGCGGGGGACCAAGATCCAGGACTTGCTCATGAGCGAGGACAAGGAATATGTCTGCACACTTTCGTTAGGCAAAACAACCGATACCCAGGATCGCGCCGGCACAGTGATCGAGGAGCGGCCCGTGCCGGAGCTGACCGAAGAGACGGTCCGCGCGGCCTTCGACAAATTTAGCGGCGATTTTTACCAGATGCCGCCGATGGTCTCAGCGATCAAGCAAGGCGGCGTGCCGCTCTACAAACTGGCCCGACAGGGGAAAGTGGTGGAGCGCGAACCGCGCCTCGTCCATGTCTATCGCTACAGGATCGATCGCATCGCTTCGCCCGAGATCGATTTTACCGTTTTATGCAGCAAGGGGTTTTACGTCCGCACCTACGCGAACGACATCGGTGAGGCGCTCGGCTGCGGCGCGCACTTGAAGGAGCTGCGCCGAACGCGTTCCGGGCGCTTTGATCTCAGCCGCGCCGTGACCGTAGAGGAAATCAAAACGGTCGATGTCCTCGGAAAAATTCTGACTCTTCCTGAAGTCTCGCGAATGCGCGGTGCCTGACGGCAACATCTCATGCGCATCCTGCGTTCGATTCCGGAGCTGGCCGTTGTGCCCGGCCCGGTCTTTCTCGCGATTGGAGTTTTCGACGGCGTTCATCTCGGCCATCAGGCCGTCATCTCGACCGCAGCGCGCCATGCCGCGGAAGCGGGCGGAACCGCGGTCGTTGTCACCTTCGATCCACATCCGATAAAAATTCTTCGGCCGCAGGCAAGTCCGCGCCTGCTGACGGCGACGCAGCACAAGATCGCGATTGATCCGCGACCTGGGAGTGTCGCATCTTCTCGTGCTCAAGTTTGATCGGGAGTTCGCCGCGACCCCGCCGGCCGATTTCGTTAGGCAGTTGGCCACGGCGGCACAGCCGTTGCGCGAGATTTGCGTCGGCCAGGAATGGTCCTTCGGAAAAGATCGCGCTGGCAATCTGGCCCTCTTGAAAACCCTTGGCGCAGAGATGGGCTTTAATGTCGTCGGCGTAGAGCCGGTCACTTCACAAGACGCGATTATCAGCAGCACCGCGATCCGAAAAGCGGTTAAGGCGGGCGATTTCGCGACGGTGAAACAAATGCTGGGGCGAGATTACACGATTCTCGGCACGGTCGAGGAAGGCAAACATCTTGGGCGCAGCCTCGGATTTCCAACCGCAAACTTGAGCGCGCACAGCGAGCAATTCCCGCCGAATGGCGTTTATGCGGCAGAAGGAATTCTGCAGGGAGAAAAGGTCTACGGGGTGGTAAACCTCGGAGTCAGACCGACGATCGATAACGATTCTCCGCAGCGCGTCCTGGAATTTCACCTCTTTGATTTCGATCGTGATCTCTACGGCGAAGACGTTGAGCTGCGATTCCTCCGTTTTCTCCGGCCGGAGCAGAAATTTGAAAGCCTGGCCGCCTTGCGCGAGCAGATCGCTCGCGATGTTTCGGAAGCACGCCAGATTTTTGCCGCGAGCTGAGCTAAAAAACTTCATCCTGAGTCGCGCAGACGACGAAGGATTTCTGACCATTTCAGCGCATGCAGCGCTCTGCGACACGGAAAGGAAATGAGATCCATTCGCTCTGCTCAGGATGACAGGCTCTGACGTTTGCCCGCCGTCCCTCAAAACCCGCTAGCGCACGTTAGGAAATAACGTAGCCCGATGCTTGGCTGGTGGGGCGAGACTCCGTCGAGCCGGAGGGGAGGGTCGATTTGGCCAAACACCGTTCCCCCCGGCTCGACGGAGTCTCGCCCTACCACCGCGCCGGGGGTCTACGCGGTTGGGCAACCACAATGTGCCGGCTACGAGTTTTTTGAAAACCGCTCTAATCTTCCGCTCTTCCTTTTTTGGTGGCCGTCTTCGACGGCTTCAAATAAAGCAGCGACATGATCATGAGGTTGCCCTGCATTACCCCGATATCATTCCCTATTTTCGATAGAAGCAATCAGGCCGCGAGATCCTTTGCGTGAATCGGCAGTTTCCGGAATCGCTTTCCGGTGGCGGCGAAAATCGCATTCACGATCGCCGGTGCAATCGGTGGCACGGGCGGCTCACCCATCCCGAACGGCCGGCCCGCCTTGCTCGCGACGATGTGCGTCTCGATGAGCGGCGCATCGCTCATCCGCGCCACGTCAAAATCGTCGTAGCTCTCTTGTTCGACCGCCCCGGCGCGAAAAGTGATTTCGCCCTTCAGGGCGGAGGAAAGGCCCCAGATGATGCCGCCTTCGATCTGCTGTTCGATGCCGATGGGATTGATCGCCAAGCCGCAATCGACCGCCGCCACCACTCGCTTCACGCGCACATTGCCATTCTCAATCGCGATGTCGACGACATAGGCGATGTGGGTCTCGGCATCGTAAATGTTGCAGGCCACGCCGCGACCTTGCCCGGGCGGGATTTTTTTGGACCAGTCCCATTGAGATTTGTCACGCACCGTCTCGAGCACGCGACGCAGCCGGCTTTGATCGATCGTCAGGTCACCCGCCTTAAAAGGTTCGTCCCCTCGTAAGAGACCGAGACGAAAAGCAAGCGGGTCCGCCGATTGCGCCAGAGCCAGCTCGTCGATGAAACATTCGCGCGCGAAAACACTGGAAGGGGAAAAGACCGAGCGCCAGGGTCCGTGTTTCACCGGCAGATCGACCGGGACATAAGCCATCTCCAGATCCGGAACGGTATAGGGCAAATCATAGACTCCCCAGGCGTAGCCCTGGTAGAAAGCGGCGTCGTTAGGCGTGGGCGGTTTCTCGACTCCGCGGAGATTGTGGAGCGAACCGGCTTTGGTGTGTCGCCAGCGGATTAGTCGGCCGTCGTCATCGACCGCGCCGCTCAAACGGTGGACCGAGGCTGCCTGAAAATGACCGTGCCGGGTGTCATCCGGCCGGGTCCAGAGAACCTGCACCGGCTTTTGCACCGCGCGCGAAACTTCGATCGCCTCGAAGGCATAGTCGTTGGCCAAACGCCGGCCAAAGCCCCCGCCAATGGTGGTCACGTGGACTTTCACCTTCTCCGGCGGAAGTCCCAGCATTTTCGCCGCATCGGCCTGCAAATCGTTCGGATCCTGGGTCGGGGCCCAAAGCTCGCAGTCGTTAGGCGTGACCGCTGCCACGCAGTTCATCGTCTCAAGGGGCGCGTGGGCGTAGAACGGGTAGAAATAGGTTGCCTCCAGGCTTCGAGCGGGAGGATTCACCGGGGTCGATGGCTTCTCGCGTCGCAAAACGATCCCGGGTTCACGGGAAGACTTCTCCAATGTCTCGCGGTGTTGGCTTGAATCGAATCGCTTCGCCTCGGTCTCATCCCAGTCAACGGCCAGCGCCGCGCGTCCTTTCAGCGCCGCCCAGGTCGAATCACCGACCACCGCCACGCCGCTCTTCACCGGAAGAACGGCGCGCACACCCCGAACCGCGCGGGCCGCTTTTTCATTCCACCGCCGCGCCTTTGCGCCTAACGACGGCGGGCGCTCGATCGAGGCGAAGAGCATGCCGGGCACGCGGGTGTCGATCCCGTATTTCGTCGCGCCGGTCACGACTTCGCGCCCGTCAATCCGGGAGGTGCGCTGCCCGATCAGTTTGAAATCCCCGGCCTTCTTCAAGCTCGGTGTTTGCGGGACGGGAAGCCTTGCGGCTTCCGCGACGAGATCGCCGAAGGCAAGACGCCGGCCACTTTCCGGATGCCGAACCCAACCGGACTCCGTCGAGCAAGCGGCGGGATCGACTTTCCATTGCCGGGCCGCGACCTGCGTCAGCATTTCGCGGGCGGCCGCGGCCGCCTCGCGCAGGGGCTTCCAGCTTCCCTGGACGCTACCGCTGCCGCCTGTCCCAAGACGTTTGAAATTGGGGCCCGGCATCGCTTGTTCGATGCGAATGCGCGACCAATCGGCGCCCAATTCGTCCGCCAGAATCATCGGCAAAGCGGTCCGCACACCCTGGCCCATCTCGGATTTGCCGAGGGTGAGCGTGACGGCGCCCCTGGCGTCGATGCGAATCCATCCGTTAGGCTGAAAAGCGGTCGCGTTGGTCGCCTCGTCCGCGCCTAACAATCGTCGTCCATCAAAACCGATGACAAGGCCGGCCCCGCTCAGGGCAGCGGTCTTTAGAAAAGCGCGACGCGATGTTTTCATTTCGCTTCCTGCTGCATGAGGGCCGCGGCCCGATGGATCGCCTTACGGATGCGCGGATAGGTTCCGCAGCGGCAAACGGAGGCGGACATGATCTCGTCAATCGTTTCATCGCCGGGGTTCGGGTGCGCGCGGAGGAGAGCGCAGGCGTTCAGAATCATCCCGGGCTGACAAAACCCGCATTGCGCGACGTCCTCTTCGAGCCAGGCGCGCTGGCAGGGATGATTCGCGTCCGGCGAGAGACCTTCAATCGTCGTGAAAGAACGGTCGGCCGCGTCGCGCGCCGCAATCTGGCAGGAGCGGAGAGCATCTCCGTTTTCGAGCACGGTGCAGGCGCCACAAACTCCAACCCCGCAGCCGAATTTGGTCCCGGTCAGGCCTAACGAGTCGCGCAGGATCCAAAGAAGCGGCGTGTCGTCGTCCACTTCGACCGTTCGCGGCCGGCCATTGACGGTGAGATGGAGCGCGCTCACGGCTGCGAGTTAGACACCCGGCCGCGCCGGCGCGTTCACGCTGCAGATTCGAAGCCTGCGCGTGCCTAACGTTGCTCGCGCACGGTCGAGAGCGCAGCGCTCGCGCCGACCGCCGTCGCAATCAGCGTTCCGCAAATGGCCACGAGACTGATGAAGAGAAGTGGCATCGCGGCGAAGCGATAGGCGGCGACGATGAGGAAGCGACCGCCATCGGATGCAAGGTAAGTCACGACGCTGGCGAGGAGCGTGACACTGATCAAAATCAATGCCCGGAAAGAGTAGCGGCTGCTAGGCGCAGGCAATTTCTGCACGACGCGCGCGGTGAAGCCCGCGTCATCGATGTAGGGCATCTCCTCGCGCAAGCGCCGGTCAAGCCAATCTTCCTGGAGTTGTTCGTCCATTGTTAGTTCGGTCCCCACGCCGCGAGCGTTTTCTTTAGTTTCTCCCGGCCACGCAAGACATTGGTCTTAACCGTGCCGAGCGGAATATCGAGAACGCGCGCTGCCTCATCATGCGATAAACCATTCTGGCAGCAAAGCAAAATTGCTGATCGCTCGTGCAAGGGAAGGAGTTGGAGGGCATGCATGAGATCGTGTTTCAGAGCCGGGTCGGCGGTCTGTGGATCCTCCTGGGCCGCGAGCAGTTCTTCATCGATTCCGACCAGTTCCTTTCGTTTGCGGGCCTCCTCGCGGAAACAGTTATAGGCGATGCGATAAAGCCAGGTGGAAAACTTCGCTTCTCCTCGAAAGCTGCGGATGTTTTTGTAAGCGCGCAAGAAAGTCTCCTGAGCGAGGTCATCTGCCAGGGCCAGATCACTTCGTGTGAGTTGTCGGAGCAGGCCGCGGACCGCGGATTGATGATTGCGGACCAATTCCGCAAAGGCGTGGTGATCATCGTCAACCAGGACCCGCGCGACAAGATCGGCATCATTAAGCGGCACCTCAAAAGTCTACACCTTGGGGGAAGGCTCTTCCTTATGCACGTCCAATCTCCAAACGAGCAGGTAGCCCAGGCCGATCAGGAAAGGGATGATACCGAGGCTCCAGACGCCGCCTTCCCAATCGTTGACGGCGCCGAAGAAGACGATCAGGCCGGCACCGATCATAAGAAGGGTAACACCGCGGCGCAGATCGGAACGCTGCCGCACCACCGGAGGCGGGTTGAGGAGCGCCTCGGGAACGGGCTGGCCCTTTTCGACCATCATCCGGACGGTCTTATGCATGGCCCGGCTCTTGGAGAAGCTGAAATACATGATCAGCCCCACGATCGCGACCGGCAGCCCAAAAATGGTCAGAAAAACGATCAGCACGATCGGGATCGCGATCCAGGGCACATCATCGCTCGAAACGCCGTGAGAGTTATCGCCATCGAGATCGATCGAAAAGTGCTTTCGGATCTTCTTCTCGATCGCCTTGTCGAAGTCCTCTTCCGTGTCGGGGCTGGCCGAGGGCGCAGCGACCGGGGCGACCGTTGCACTCGTGACGGGCGACACGGAAGAGACCGCGGCTGGGGCGGCGGTCACGGTCGTCGCAGGCGTCATTGCGGCGGCGGAATCGGGCGAAGCCGTCGGGCTTTGGCCGTGGGCCGCGCAGACGAGAAGGCCGAGGCAGCACAGGTAACTGAAGAGTTTGATCTTGAGGAAGGTGATTTTCATATTTGTTCTTTCCTGTGAGATGGAGCAGGAGCGGCTTTTGGATTCAACATTTTGAGGTAGTCGAGGTTCCTCTCGCTTCTTCCAATGGCGCTCTCCAAGAAATTCCGGCGTAATCCATCGCCGCCCAGAAGATTACGGCGCGGATGGGGACCGGCTAAAGCACGTTGTAGACTTCGACGACAGCCAGTCCTGTCGCGTCATTCTTGCCCCGAACGATCCCGGTGTAATTGCCGTTGGCTAATGAAATCACCAAGGCCGCCTCACGAGCGTCAGTTGGCGCCAGACCGGTTTGGCTAATTTCCGTTTCCTGCGCCTGTTGCCAGTCATCGTTACTGATCAACGTGGAGCCGTTCGCGTCCCTGAGCTCCAGGAAGGGATCTTGTAAGGCGTTCGTTATCCCCGAGCCCGACAGCGATGGTCCTAGCGCTCGGATAACGACCCGACCGTTGCCATGACCATTTCCGCCAATAATAAAGCCGCCGATCATGACATCGTCGTTGGTCCCCACAAACCCCCTCGTGCTGATGTTTGCAAGTTGCGAATCCGCCGCGAGGCCGCCGTCATAAACCTCGATCAGCGCGGTGCCGGTCGCTGAGTTGTTTCCGCGGACGACCGCTGTGTAGGGCCCCGGCAGAAGCGTAATGACGAGCGCGGATTCCAAGGCATCCGCCGGCGTCAATCCCATCGTCACTAGCTCCGAGGCGGAGGCTGCGTCATCCTGCCAGTTGTCATTCGCGCTTATGAGTCCGCCATCGGCGCTGTGTAGCTCGAGGACCGGGTCCGCCAGGACGTCTTGCAATCCAAACGCGTTCAGAGATTGGCCGAGCGCACGAAGAATAACCTTCTTCGGCTCCGCTCCGGTGACGATGAAGCCGCCGATGCCGACGTTGTCACCCGTGCCAACATGCAGCCGGGTCGAGGCGTTAAAGAGCTGCGGCAGCGCGCCGGGTCTGGCCGGCAGCGAGAGCAATTGCGCCTGCGGATCCCACGGATCACCCTGACTGACGTAGGGAATGCCGGGCGTTTCGGGCTGCGTCGTTGCGTTCCAGAATTCCACCGGTCCGAAGATATTTTTCAGAGTGTAATTGGCCGCCTGCACCATCGTCATTCTGTCGGCCCAGGGCGCGCGGCCATCGGGTGTGCCGTCGCCATCAGAATCCTGGAGGAGCGCACCAGCGAGATTCATGCTGCCCCACTCAGAGACTCGTGTAGCCGGATCGTGGTAATTCCCCGGATCCCAGCCGGCTTTTGCGATGTGTCCCCCCATTCGCGTGCGAATGTAGATGACGCTCGGCATTTGATTCGGTTCGTCCCAAAGCCATGGCCGACCCAGAAACACCGAGCCATTCGCCACGGACGAGCCTGCCAAGGTACAATCCAGGAAGATCAGGCCGTTCGCGGTTATTCGCGCCGTATCGGCGGCTGTAATCCAGCCATTGTCGGTACTCTCAATCGTGCACTGGTCGAAGACAGCTGTTGCGTCCCCGAAAATAAAATCCGCGTCGCCGGTGACGAAGCTGTCGCGAAAATATTGCCGCGCCCGGCCATCAACCAGCATGGTGTCCTGATGGCCGAGGAATTGCGCGTTGTCGAAAATCGCGCGATCGGCGTCGGATTCGAGGGCAAGAGCCGCCGTGTCCTTGTTGGAGGGAGTGGAGTTTTCGAAAGTTACATTGCGCGCCATGAACGCGGTCGCGCTATAGCCGATCAAAGTCGTGGCGTTCCAAGGATCGCCGATGCCGTGTGTGCTGTTGAACGAAATGATCACGTCCGCCGATGCCGCGCCCTGGCCGATGAACGTCACGAACGGTTTATAGACCTCCACTCGCTCCACGTACTTCGCCGGTGCCAGGAAAATGTTCGCGCGATTGGTTTCCGTCTGCCCGACTACCGCATCCACCGCGCTTTGCACCGTCAGGAAAGCACCGTCGCTCCCGCTCGGATTTACGAAGTAATCGCCCGCCCGCGTCGCACTCGACTGAGCGAAGACAATCGCACAGAGACCCACGAGCACGCAGCGGCACGGCCGCCGCCATCCCATTCGTAACCGAAGCCGCTGCATCAAAATATGAATATGTCAGCGGGCGAGCCGCGTCGAGTACGCTCTAGCGTTGGAGCGGGTGACGAGACTCGAACTCGCGACGTCCTCCTTGGCAAGGAGGTGCTCTACCACTGAGCTACACCCGCAGCCGAAATTTGCGGACAGCAATAATGTCCAGCGGCCCAAGGCGCGCAAGGCTTTATTCTTCCACTCGTGCTCTTGCTCGTGATCGTGCTCGTAATCGAATTTTTCCGTAGCCGCCAACTCTGTAGATCGAGCACGAGCACGATTACGAGCAGGAGCACGAGCAGGAAAGGGGAGAGCGGAATTTGACGGAGTGTGTAGAATCCGACCATGGCCACTCTCCATTCGCCCGACGGGGCAATCTTCACCCTTCAATTCATGATTTCCGCATTCTTCGCGATTCTTTTCCTCCAATCCGGGATCGATAAGGTGCTTGATCGACGAGGGAATTTGGAATGGCTCACGGGTCACTTTGCGAAGAGCCCGCTGGCAGGAATGGTGCCGCTGCTTCTCGGCATCATTACTATCATGGAGCTGTCGGCTGGGGCTCTCAGCGCGATTGGTTGCGTCATGGTCCTCTTGCGCCATGATTCGACGATCGCTTTCTATGGGGTCGTCCTCGCCGGACTTGCGCTCCTGGCGCTTTTCTTCGGACAACGCATGGCCAAGGAATATCCCGGAGCTGCTGCACTGGTTCCGTATTTTCTGGTCGTTATCGCCGGGGTTTTCTGCCTGGGAAAGGTGTGAGAATCGGCCCGGCTGGAAAGGTGTGGAAACTGGGGACGGCTTTCGTTTTCGGCTGTTTCCTCAGCGCTGCCGCCGCGCCCGTCGCGGCCCCCCCTCCGGGCAAGCTTTACCAGGGCTTTTTCTACAGCGCGCCAACGCCGGGGAGCGACGACGCTAACGAGCATAATGTTTCCGCAGCCGATGTGACTCGCTTTGAGAAGGCGGTCGGGAAGAAGACGAGCTGGGTCTATTTCTCCGATAACTGGTTTGAATCACGCGCTTTCCCCGCCGCGACCTGTGCCTGGATCCATTCGTTAGGCAAAGTTCCTTACATCCGCCTCATGCTGCGCTCGGATCTGGATCAACGGCGGGCGGAGAAAGAGTTTAGCCTCGCGAATATCTGCGCCGGTCGTTTCGATGACGATTTAAAACGTTGGGCGAACGAGGCGCGAGCGTTCTCCCATCCGGTCCTGGTTGAATGGGGTACGGAGCCGAACGGCGACTGGTTCTCCTGGAATGGAAAATGGAACGGCCACACGAGCGGGCCGGATCTTTATGTTCGAGCCTACCGGCACATCGTCGAGCTCATGCGCGCGGCCGGCGCCCACAATCTGCAATGGGTCTGGCACGTCAATTGGGATGACTCGCCGGAAGCGCATTGGAACCGGGTCGAGCGCTATTTTCCGGGTGACGGCTGGTGCGACTGGATTGCGATCAGCGCGTACGGACCGCTCACTCCGCGCACGGTCGAGGTTGAGAGTTTCCGCGAACAAATCGATCACGTTTACCCGCGCCTGACGAAGATCGCGCCCGGGAAACCGATCATTATCGCGGAGTTCGGCTGCGACATTCATAATTCTCGTGTGAGTGCTTCGAGCTGGGCGCGAGCAGCCCTCAAAGATCTTTTCGCCCATCGCTGGCCAGCGGTGATCGGCTTCTGCTGGTGGAATGAGACCTGGGAAAATGACGATGTCGCAGCGCACAATTCGGATCTGGTTATTCTGCACGACCCGGCTTTGACGGCGGCATATCGCGCGGAGTTAACGGAACATGCTGATCAAATTCAGGAGACACCGCTTTTTCGAAAACCCGTTAGAACATATCCCTGAACCTCTTTCCAGAGATGGTCATGTTGAGCGAAGCGAAACATCTCTGATCATTTTCCCGACCAACCTGCTCCGCAATAGTCAGAGATCCTTCACTTCGCTCAGGATGACAATTCTGGGATACCTTTCAAAGCGGACGCGGTTTTGCATATTCCGCGGAGCGCCCGATGATTTCCAATGGTTCAGATTTCGATCGATTACACCGGCAAACTGCATTGTGACGCGAAGCATGGCCCTTCTGGCATTGCGCTCGAGACGGACGCCCCGCTTGATAACATGGGGAAAGGAGAATCCTTTTCGCCGACCGACCTGGTGGCCACGGCGCTCGGGACTTGTATCGCAACGACGATGGCGATCGTGGCCGAGCGCCAGGGAGTCGACCTGAAGGGCATGACCGTGCAGGTGCAGAAAGAGATGGCGGACGCGCCGCGACGGGTCGGACGCCTAACGACCGAGGTGCACATTCCCTTGCCAGCCGATCATCCGCAGCGCGATCTGCTGGAAAAGACTGCGCTCGGTTGCCCGGTCCATCGCAGTCTGCCCGCCGAAATGGAAAGGCCGACCAAGTTTTTCTGGGAAGGGTAAAGCTTTTGTCATCCCGAGCCGCGCAGACGGCGAGGGATCTCACAAGGCTCGAAACCATTCGTCATCTGGCGAGCTCGCCACGCGCAGGGCGCGCGTGTTTGGCGCTAGCCCAGAAACGCTTGCGAGGTCCCTCGCCGTCTTCGCGACTCGGGATGACAAAATTACGATAGATGACAGTTGCGATCCTCCCCGGTCTGTTCGGGACAGCGCCTGGCTTGTCTTATTTCTTACTGCCCGAGCACCCAGGCGAAGAGCAAAGGCGCGCAAATCGTGGCATCGCTTTCGACGACGAACTTCGGAGTGGAGGCCGCGAGCTTGCCCCAGGTGATTTTCTCGTTCGGCACGGCGCCAGAGTAGCTGCCGTAGCTCGTCGTCGAATCGCTGATTTGGCAGAAGTAACCCCAAAGCGGCACCCCGGTGCGCTCGAGGTCCTGGTGTAGCATCGGGACGACGCAGATCGGAAAATCGCCGGCGATGCCGCCGCCGATCTGGAAAAAACCGATTGAGCCCTCCCGGTTGCGCAGTTTCTTCGAACTCTTCGTGTAGTAATCGGCGAGCCAGGTCATGTATTCGATGCCGGTGCGCACTGTGTGCACGTTCTTCACGTCGCCGCGGATCACCGCCGCCGCATACATGTTGCCGAGCGTTGCGTCCTCCCAGCCCGGGACGACGATCGGGAGGTTCTTCTCGCACGCCGCGACCAACCACGAGTTCTTCGGGTCGATCTGATAGCTCTTCTTCAGCTTACCGCTGCGAAGAATTTTATACATAAACTCGTGCGGAAAATAGTGCTCTCCGGCGCGGTCGGCCGCGATCCACTCTTCGAGCACCGCTTTCTCGATCCGCCTCATCGCTTCCATCTCCGGAATGCACGTGTCGGTCACGCGATTCATGTGCCGGCCGAGCAGTTGCTGCTCGTCCTTTGGCGTGAGCTGCCGGTAATGCGGCACCCGCTCGTAGTGGTCGTGCGCGACGAGATTGAAAATATCCTCCTCGAGGTTCGCGCCGGTAGAGACGATCAGGTGCACCTTCTCGCGACGGATCATCTCCGCCAAAGAGATGCCGAGCTCGGCGGTCGACATGGCGCCTGCGAGCGTCACCAACATCTTGCCGCCGGCGGCGAGGTGTGCTTCGTACCCCTTCGCTGCGTCGAGCAGCGCGGCTGCGTTAAAGTGGCGATAATTCTTCGCAATGAATTTCGAGATCGGGCCTTTTTTTGCCGCGAGCGCGACATTGATCTCTTCCGGGCTTTTTGAGCGTCGTTTCGGTTTCATTGCTTGGGCAACCTTGGTCAGGCCGGATACAACCAGCGCATGTAATCAGCCACGCCTTCCTCGAGCTGGAACTGCGGTTCGTAACCTAACGATTTCCGCACACTGGTCAGATCGGCTTCAGTGTGATTCTGGTAATGGGCGTGCGGGTTGTCGAAATACTCCGGCTCGTAATTTGTGCCTAACGACTTGTTGAGAATCTCGATCAGCTCGTTGAAGGAGCGGGCCTGGCCGGAACCGAGGTTGTAAATTCCGCTCTCCTTCGCCTCCATCGCCCGGAGCGTGCCCTGCACGATATCTTTCACGTAAACGAAATCGCGCTTCTGCTCGCCGTGTTTGAAAATACGCGGGCGTCTGCCTTCCTTAATTTGGCGGGAGAGATGCAGAACCATGCTCGCGGGAACGCCTTTGTGCGCTTCGCGCGGGCCGTAAACGTTGAAATAACGCAGGCCAACAATCTTCCATTCCGGATCATCCGCCGCCGCCCGCCGGGCGAGATTATCCATGATTACTTTCGAAAAGGCATAGACATTGGCCGGCGCCGCCTCATCGCTCTCGCGATTCACGCCGCGGGCCGCTCCATAAGTCGCGCCCGAGGACGCATAAACGATTCGCGTCCGGTTCGGTTGCGCAAAGCGAAGGAGCCCACGAAAACTCTCCACGTTATCGTGCACCTGGGGGAATTGGTCGTGCACAGTCGTGTCGGTAATCGAGGCGAGATGAAAAATGGCGTCGAACTTTTCCTCGCCAAATTGCGCGCGCCAGTCGAGCGAGGCGAGATCAGCCGCCACCAAATCACCCCGGTAACCGCGGAGATTCTTGAAATCGCCGGAGCGAAAATCGTCGATCACCGTCAAACGCGCGGCCGGGTATTTCTCCTGCAGGGCGAGGGTGAGGTTGGAGCCGATAAAGCCGGCCCCGCCGGTGACGAGGAGGTTGGGATTTTGCGAGTTCACAACGTGCAGATTTGGGAAGGTGACAGATAAATCTTGAGGGCGGAAGCGCAAGCCGCTACTTGTTCGCCACGGCGAATCCGTCCTTTGGCGGATCGGCCTTAGTTCTTTGCGAGTTTGGCCCCGAAAGCTTTCGGGGTTGATCAGTGGAACGGCGCGAGAAATCCCGTGTGAATCGGGAGCAGTTGCGCTGCTGTAACTGGATACGACTTCCCAACCCCGAAAGCATTCGGGGCTACAGGCCAATCGTTAGGCGAGTGCCAGCGGTGAAGGCGGGAAGGAGGCGGAGACAGTTGAGAAGTTGAGAGGTGAGAGAGGCGGAAGCGCTTCCTCTATCTCTCAACAAGATTCAACGTCTCCACACCCAGGAGCCAGAATATTTGCCCGCTCCACCTCATTCGTGCCGCTGTAGCCGGGATCGGTGATCCCGGCGGCCCCGGGGTCACCGACCCCAGCTACAACAGAAATCGGCGCGACAAAACTTCTTCGCAAAAAGAAGAATGAGAGACGAAAGCGCCGCGCAAGTGACGAGTCCGCCTCTCTTTATCGGAGGTGAATTGTCATGTTTCCAATCAAGGTGGATGAAGCGGGAGCTCCGGGTAGCGCGCGCGTCTCGCGTGCTGGTTTTGGCGTCCTCGCCAAAATAATCTTTTTTGCCGGTGCCGCAGTTTTCGAAAAGTTCGCGACGGCGAGACACCGTCCCCAGCAGCGAGACGCGCGCGCTACCCAGAGCGCTGGCTTGTCTCGTTTGGGTGTTGTTGTCTCTCGTTAGGCCTGACTCGGGCTCAGGATGCGCTCGCTCCGCCAGAGACAGCCGAGCTGGTCATTAGCGCAACCCGACTTCCCACGCCGGAAGACGAAACGCCGGCCAGTGTGAGCGTGATCACGGCGGAGGATTTTTCAATTCACCAGACCGAACGCGTAGCCGATGCGCTCCGCAGCGTGCCCGGGCTGTCCGTCGTGCAAAGCGGAACGGCGGGACAACTGACTTCTGTTTTCACCCGCGGCCTGCGGAGCGAGCACACCCAGGTGCTGATCGATGGAGTCCCGATCAACCAGGGGTTGGCCGGTCTTTTCAATTTTGCCGACCTGACAATCGACAATGTCGACCGAATCGAAATCGCGCGCGGACCGCAGAGCACGATTTACGGACCGCGGGCGATGGCGGGGGTGATTCAGATTTTCACCAAAGAAGGAGGCGAAACGCGGGAATCGACCGCCACCGTGGAGGGAGGCAGTTATGGAACCTTTCACGCTTCAGCGGCGACTTCCGGCAAAGTAGGAGATTTCGATTATTCGTTAGGCGGGAGTCACCTCGAGACGGACAACGCCCGGCCCAACAATCAATACCGGCTCTGGAATTTTGTCGGGAACGTGGGCTGGTCGCCTAACGACGAGCTGCGTCTGAGCAGCCTCTTTACCTATTCGCTCGCGGATACGGGAAATCCGAACACGATTTTCGATCCCAAGCCGGTCGATAATTTCCTGACCGAGCGCTGGTTGATCGCCCCGCACCTCGATTGGAAACCATCCGATGACTGGGAACACAAACTGATCGTGGCCTACGATGAGGAGCGGCAGGTGAACGATCCAAACGAGGACGGCTTTGTCGGTCCGACCCGCGCCCTTTTCACTCGCCTAACGATCGATTATCAAAACGATTTCCATCTCGAGAAATGGCTGACGCTCACTTCCGGCTTTTTCTATAGCCAGGTCGATGCCGGCCAGGAGCGGCCTTTTATCTCACAGCTTTTCGGTCCGCAGGCGACCTTCATCAGCGATTACACCGAGGAAGAAGCGGTCTTTTTGGAGGCGAGTGCGACTCCCTTCCCTGGCTTAAATCTCGTGGCCGGCGGTCGCTACGACCATTTCAATCAGTTTGGCGGCATTTGGACTTATCGTTTTGCCGGCAGTTACAAAATCGCGCCGACGGATACGGTTGTGCATGCGAGCGTCGCGACCGGCTTTAGCCCGCCGAGCAGCCAGGACAAGATTTTCGGGAACAATTTCGGGCTCGAGCCGGAGGAGGATCTGGGTTGGGAGCTGGGTGTAAAGCAATGGCTTTGGGATGGCCGGGCGAAGATTGCGGCCACTTATTTTCATAACGACCTCTCAAATCTGATTGGATTCAATGGTCTCTTCGACACTCTCAATCTGGGCGCGGCGCGCACGCAGGGCTTGGAAGCGGAAATAGAGCTGCGGCCGATCGATGATCTGAATCTCTCCGCGAGCTATACTTATCTCGACGCCGAAAACACTTCGACTGCCGATATCACGCAACTGCCCGGCGCCCGGTTGCCAAGGCGCCCGCGCCATGAAGTCTATTTCTCTGCCTCATATCTTTGGTGCAAGCGGCTGCGTGCCACGCTGGAAGCGAAGTTCGTCAGTGCACGCGAGGAACTAAATTTCGGCGGCCCGAACTTCGATATCGAAGATTATTCGTTTGTGAACTTCGCGGCGGAGTACGTGTGCAATTCGCACCTGACCATTTTCGGACGAGTCGATAACCTGACGAACGAGCACTACGCGGAAGTCTTTGGATTTCCGGCGCTGGGACGAGCGGCCTTTGGGGGAATTAAAGTGTCGTTCTAGCGCAGCCAACCTTTCCTGTCATCCCGATCCGCCGCAGGACGGAGAGGGAGCTCTCAGGCGTTCTTGCGTGTGAAATGGCAAAAGCAACGTCACACAGAGTTTGCGAGGTTCCTTCGAGAGACTCAGGACAGGCTCTTCGCCGTCTGCGCGGCTCAGGATGACAAGAAAAGCAGTGCCTTGGGTCCGGCCAGCTTGAAACGCGGGCGCGCCGCTGTTAATCGCTAGAGGTGGATCCACTCCTCGGCGCTCTCATTGGACTTCTCGCGGGAGCGGCAATTGTCGGGTCGATTTTCCTTCTCACGCGTCGCCGCGAATTGATCGGGCGTTTTGAGGCGATGGATCGTGCTCAGGAACGAGAGGAGCGGATTTTGCGCGAAGAGGCGTCCCGGACAAGAGAAGAGTCCGCGAACGCCGCCAAAGCGCAACGCGAAGAGTTGAACGAGGCGCTGCGAACGTTAGGTGAAACCAATCTCAAATCGATTTCTGAGATCGGGAATATTCTAAAAAGCCAGCTGGAGAGCGTCGCCGCGCAGACCGGAAAGCTGACCGAATCAAACGAGCAGCGACTCGAGAATCTTCGCTCGGTTGTGGATCTGCGTCTCAAGCAATTGCAAGAGGACAACTCGCTGCAAATCGAAAAGATGCGCGCCACGGTTGACGAGAAATTGCAGGGCACGCTCGAGAAACGGCTCGGCGAATCGTTCAAGCTGGTGAGCGAGCGGCTGGAGCAGGTGCATCACGGACTCGGTACCATGCAGCAACTCGCGAGTGACGTCGGTGGCTTGCAGCGTGTCCTCACGAATGTGAAGACGCGCGGCGGCTGGGGCGAGGTGCAACTCGGGGCGCTGCTTGAGCAGGTGCTGACCCCGGAACAATTCGGGCGAAACGTGAAGACCCGGGAAGGGAGCGGCGAAAATGTGGAGTTCGCAATCCGATTACCCGGCCCGGAGAATGACACGCCGGTCTGGCTGCCAATCGACGCGAAATTTCCAGTCGAAGATTATCAGCGCCTCATCGCAGCGCAGGAATCGGCGGACCCGGTCGCCACGGAAGCCGCAATGAAGAATCTGGAAACGCAGCTTCGGAAGAACGCGAAGGACATTTCCAGCAAATACATCAATCCGCCACGCACGACCGATTTCGCGCTCATGTTTTTGCCCACCGAAGGACTCTATGCGGAGGCGATCCGGCGGGTCGGGCTGGCCGAACAGGTGCAGCGCGAATTGCGGGTGGTGTTCGCCGGACCAACCACGCTGGCGGCGTTACTCAACAGTCTGCAGATGGGATTTCGCACGCTCGCGATCCAGAAAAGCTCAAGCGAAGTCTGGAGCTTGCTCGCGGAGGTGAAGACGGAGTTTGGGAAGTTCGGCGGGGTCCTCGAAGGAGTGAAAAAGAAGCTGCAGGAAGCCTCCAACAAGATCGACGAAGTCGATCAGCGTTCGCGGGTGTTGAACAAGAAACTGCGCGACGTTGAGGGGTCGCCGAGTCATCCGGAGCCGTTGTTGCCGGAGTTGCTCGAGCCGGAAGGAGACAACGAAGAAATTTGAGCCCTGCCAAGCGAGCCGTCGCCTAACGATGCCCGCCGTAGACGCCTCCCTCTGGGAGGCGCGAGGACGAAGCGGCGCCTGCACTCGCGTTTCGCGGAGCGAAACGTCTACAAAACCGCGCCCCACTTCGTTCGATCCTTGAGCAAGATCTCGCGGAGCAAACGAATCGGCGGCATGCCGTGATTCAGCATCTCGTTGTGAAATTTCTCGAGCGAGAAACTTTTTCCTTCCTGCGCTTTGTAATCCTCGCGCAGTTTGAGGATTTCCAGTTTGCCTAACGTATAGTTCAGGTAGCCCGGATCGAAGGTTCCGCGCATCGCTTCCGACATCGAAGGCTTCTCCTCGTAATAGCAATTCTCATGAAAAAACTTTGCCCCATCGGCGACCGACATCCCCTGGGTGTGCATCTTGATCGAGACGCAGAGCCGGCAAAGCCTGAGCAGGGCTTCGTCGGCCTGCGCCATGCGATATTTCGCGGCGCGCACTTTCTGCTCGGGAGTGGGATTGGGCGCGCTGCCGAAACCTTCGTCCAGCATCATTTTTTCGGTGTAATGCGCCCAACCTTCAATGAAGGCATAGCTGCCGAAGATCTTCTCGAGCTGGGTGGCGGACGACGCATTGAGATGGAGGAACTGGACGTAGTGCCCGGGATAAGCCTCGTGAATGGAGGTAACATCAGTCGTGTAGTAATTGAAAGAGGTGAGCCATTCGTCCTTTTGTTTGTCCGTCCAGTTATCCTCCACTGGCGTGACGTAGTAATAAGCCTGGGTCGCTTTTCTCTCGAACGGTCCGGGGGTGTCCATTGAGGCAAAGCTCGTGGCGCGGTCAAATTCCGGCGTTGCCGCTACGCTCGCGCGCACATCTGACGGAATTGCGACCAGGTGATGATCGATCACGTATTGCCTAATCTGATCGAGGTCCTTGGCCACGTCCGAGATCAGCTCTTCCGCTTTGGGATGTTCGTTCTGAATTTCCTTGAAGACATCGACCGGATTCTTTTTCGGATCGATGCTCTTCGCCGCGGCAGCGAAAATATCCTGTTCTTCCTTGAGCCGCTGTAAGCCGATCGCGAGTATTTTCTCCGGAGGCAGATCGACCAATTCGGTGCTAGCCAGCATCCGCTGATATTTCGTTGGCCCAATCGCGAAATCCGCCGTCGCTTTCGGGAGCTTTTCTTTCGCAAGCCAGGCAGCGAAATCGCGTAGCGCCGCAACCGCCTTTTTGTTCGAATCCTGGAAAGCGGCTGTGAGCTGCTCGTCCTTCACCTCTTTGAGCGCCGTGGCCAAATCTTTCTCGAGAAAATCCGCCGCGCCGTTCGCGACCTGGATTCCCAGCTCGACGTAGGGTTTCGGCAAGATCGCCGCGAGATTCGTCTTGCCTGCGGTCATGATATTGGCCGCCTGGTCCTCGATCGTCACGATGTCGCGCATCCGGTCCTCGAGCGGCTTGAAATCCCGCTTCACATAAATGTTCACGTCGAGCGCGCGCGCATAGGTCATCGGATTTCGGTCGAAGACTCCCATGTCCTCGATTTGAAAGAGCTCGCCGGCGATCGCGGTTAAAAGGAGACGCCGATCGATGTCGGCCTCCTTGCTCAGCTTGCTCACGTCAAGCTTGCTCAGCTGATCGCGAAAGCGTTTCAGCCGTTCGACTTCCGCATCGATGGCCAGCCGGCTGTAATCCCGAATCTTGCCGTCATATTGATGAAGACCGAGGGCGACGCCTTGAAGCGGCCGGGCGGCCAGGTAACCACTGACAAAATCGAGCGCGAGCTTGTCGAAGTTTGCTTCCGGGTTCGGTGTTTCCGCCGCATCGGACCGAACGGGGCTCGCTGAGACGAGGGAAAACGCGACAAACAGGAGCGCGATTCCGGTCCGTTTCATGCGCGCACTCTAGAAGCGGATCCCAGCCTTGTCATGCCACCCGCTTGGCAAAGACTGGAGAATGAACGACAATCGGTCCGGCTCGGTCCAAAACTGAATATTTATGAAACGTTCCCTTGCGCTCGATAGGCCTCGCCTGATGCTTATCGCAGGTATTGTCCTTGGTATATGCGGCGGGACCGTCATGGCCGCCGACCCGGAACCGACCACGACGAGTTCGGACGCCGACACGGGCTATTCGGAAATTGCGACCTTCGCCAAAGCGGTCGAACTCATCCGGCAGGATTACGTCGATGGTAACAAGATCAACTATCACGATCTCGTTTACGCCGCGATGAAAGGAATGCTTTCGTCGCTCGACCCGCACAGCCAGTTCATGGACCCGGATGACTTCAAGGACATGCAGGACGACACGCGGAGTCGCTTCAACGGTCTGGGCGTCGAGGTCGCGGTCCGGGACGGATTGCTCACCGTGATCACGCCGATGGAAGACACGCCGGCGGCCAAGGCGGGCATCTTGGCCGGCGATCAAATTTTGAAAATTAACGGCGTTTCGACCGACAAACTCGGGCTCCAGGACGCCGTCAATATTTTGCGGGGCGAGCCTGGCCAGAAAGTAACTCTCACGATTTTGCGACCCTCGACCAAGGAGATCAAAGATTACCCGCTCGAGCGGAAGGAAATCAAAGTGCAAAGTGTAAAAGGGGCTCGCCTGCTCGATCCGGAGCTGACCGGACCGTTCAAGGTTGGTTACGTGCGGATCGTGCAATTCAATGAACCCACGGCGGAAGAATTCGGGAAGGCGCTTGATAATTTGGAGAAACAGGGGATGCAGGCGCTCGTGCTCGACCTGCGCAATAATCCGGGCGGGCTGCTCAACAGCGCCGTCGATGTCCTTGGTCAATTCCTGCCCCCGAACACCAAGGTGGTCTCCACTCAGGGCCGCGTTTCTTCGCAGAAGCACGATTACTCAACACCCGCCGGAGTGAAGGAGAGGGCACGCTTTCCTTTGGTCGTCCTCGTGAATGAAGGAAGCGCGAGTGGCTCGGAAATCGTGGCGGGCGCGCTGAAGGATTTGCACCGCGGGATTGTGGTCGGTGAGACGACTTTCGGGAAAGGATCCGTCCAAAACGTGATGCAGTTGCCGGATGGCTCGGCTCTCCGTTTCACGACTGCGAACTATTACACGCCGAGCAAAACTGTGATTCAGGGTAACGGTGTCTTGCCGAACATTCTGGTGCCGCTCTCGGCTGAACAAGAGCGCGCGGTGACGGCTTTGCGTAACAACGACAAGATCCAACCGGCCGAAGCGAATGGCATTATCAAATCGAAGGACCTGCAAATGATGCGGGGGATCGATGCGCTCAAAGGCGTGATGATTTACGCGCAGCAGTCCGCGCCGAAAGGCGATGCAGTCAAGAAATAGCGATCGCGGGATTGATCGCAGAGCGCGCCGAGGAATGCGTTGTCCTGAAGTGCGCGTTGTTTTTTCCTCTCCAGCTCTGCTCACAGAGGCAAAATGAGTTCACTGCTTCTGGCGATCGAGACTTCGTGTGATGAAACGGCTCTCGCCGTCCTGCGCGATCGCGAATTGCTTGCCAGCGAGGTCGCGTCGCAGGCCGCCGCGCATCAGCCCTATGGTGGCGTCGTGCCGGAAGTCGCTTCGCGTCATCATCTCCAGCACGCACCGCGGCTGCTCAAACGCGCCGTCGAGCGCGCAGCCATTTCGTTAGGCGAAGTCGACGCCTTTGCCGCCACGAGCGGGCCGGGGCTGGCCAGTTCGCTTATGATCGGCGCATCACTCGCCAAAGGTCTCGCGCTTGGCTTCGGGAAGCCCTACCTCGCCATCAATCACCTCGAAGGCCATTTGCTCTCGCCCTTTTTCGGTGGAGCGAGACTCCGTCGAGCTGGGAGGGGTGCCTTCGAGGTTGGAGAATCGCGCCCCGAGGCTCGACAGAGTCTCGCCCTACCGAAAAAGGCCGACATCGAGGTTGAACCGAATCTTTCGCTCGTTGTCAGTGGCGGACACACCCTCCTCGTCGATGTGCACGGCGTGGCCGATTATCGGATCGTGGGACGAACAGTTGACGACGCCGCGGGCGAAGCGTTCGACAAGGTTGCCAAAATGCTTGGACTTGGATATCCGGGCGGCCCGGAGGTCGAGCGCTGCGCCGCTGGTGGCGACCCGGCGCGGTTCGATCTTCCGCGCAGCATGCTTCATTCAGGCGATGCGAACTTCAGTTTCAGCGGCTTGAAGACCGCTGTCCGCTATCTGTTGCCCAAGGTGGGACTTGCTCGATACGCGCGACCTTTGCGCCTCCTTCCAGCGCGCGGTCGTCGACGTTCTGGTGGCGAAAACGATCGCGGCGGCGCGTGTGGCGCGGCGTCGTTTGGTCACGGTCAGTGGCGGCGTCAGCTGCAACGCTGCGTTGCGCGAGGAAATGTCGATAGCCTGCGAGCGGGCTGGTTTACAGTTGCGCTTTGCGGATCCCAGCCTTTGTACCGATAACGCCGCGATGATCGCCTTTGCCGCCATGCTTCGGCTCGAGCGTGGCGAAGCAACAGCCCTAACGACCGAGATCAATCCCAACCTTGCGTTGGCGTAATTCTCCTTCCGGGGAGCACGGGCCGCTGGCCCGTGGGGTGGTGGGGCGAGACTCCGTCGAGCCGAGGGGAACCGGGGCTTCTGGCAACGCGCCTTCTCAGGCTCGACGGAGTCTCGCCCCACCATTTCAAGACTGAAGGCACGCGGCGTCGGAGACGACCGGTGAAGGGCTTTTTGCCCGAGAGCCTAGTACTCGCGTTCGAGGAGGTAATTCGCGATGTCGTGCAAATGATCGGCCTTCTTGCCCATTGGTCGCAAGGCATCGTGCGCCTGGCGCGTCAGCCGGCCGGCTTCCCGTCGCGATTTCTCCAATCCGAGAACCGCCGGATAAGTCGCCTTTTGCGCGGCCGCATCTTTCCCGGCGCTCTTGCCCAGCTTCTCGCTCGTCTGCGTGACATCGAGAATGTCGTCGATCACCTGGAAAGCGAGACCAAGCGCATAACCGAAATCGCTCATGGCGCGCAACTGGGCCGGGCTGGCGTTGGCACTCATGGCGCCGAGCCGAACAGAAGTGGTGAGCAATGCCGCGGTCTTGTTCTCGTGAATGTAACGGAGCTGCGCCCGATTAAGTTTCTTGCCTTCGCCTTCGAGATCCGCGACCTGACCGGCGATGAGTTTACGACTGCCCGCGGCGATCGAAATTTCGCGAAAAATTTCGCGCAGATCATAGCGCGACCAACCCTTCGCGGCGGCCGCAATTTCAAACGCAATCGTCAGGAGAGCGTCGCCCGCCAGAATCGCAATGCCGTCGCCGTAAACCTTGTGGCAGGTGGCGCGACCGCGCCGGAAATCGTCGTTATCCATGCTCGGGAGATCGTCGTGGATAAGCGAGTAGGTGTGAATGCACTCGATCGCGCAGGCGAGGGGAAGGGCGCTTTTCGTTAGGCCAGCGCAGGCCTCGGCGGCCGCGAGACAAAGGATGGGGCGAAGCCGTTTCCCGCCCGCAAAGAGCGAATAGCGCATTGCCTGGTGAATCGTGGACGGCTTCGTCGTCGCTTTCGGGAGAAAACGATCGAGCGCGCGATCGACCTCCTTTTGCCGCGCGGTGAGATAGCCTTTCAAATCCACAGTGCCGCGAATCTGAGAAATGACGGGTGGCTGCGCAATCGAAATCAGCAAGGAACTAGCCGCCGACCGCTTGGTAATGGCCCAGTCCGCGCTTCCACATCAGGTTGGCTGCGCCCCACATCGCCAGCATCCAGCCGCATTGGATGGCGAGGGCGCTGAGCATTTCCGCCCCGTGGAGACGACCTTGAAAGATCGCGATCGGGCAAAACAATTCGTAATAAAACGGCAGCCATTTCATTATGGCCTGGACCGCGGGCGGCATGATATCGAGCGGAAACATCTGGCCGCCGAGGAAATATTCGAAGCTATAAACGATAAAGACGATGGTCGAGATCTCGAGGATCCAGAAAGCCATCATGGAGAGTGCGTAGGTGAGAAAAAACTGAATGAAGCCTGACATGACGAGCGAGACGAACGCGGCCAGCCAGATCAGGGGATCGTTAGGCAAGACAATGAAATGGCGGAAATATAAAAAGATTGCCGCGATTGGGAGAATCGTGACCGCGGTGTAAACGAGGCGGCCACTGAGAAAAATGCTGAAGCGGTAGCCGAGATAGTTAACCGGTTTGGTGAGGAAGGAGTTAATCTGGCCCTCGCGAATGTCGGCTGCGATTTGCCATTCGTCTTCGGTCGGGGTGACGAGATTGCTGACCAGGATGGTGAGCAAATAGTAGTAAATCATCGCGCCGTAGTCGTAACCGCGCATGCCGCCGCCGCTCTCGCGGAAGATCGCGCGCCAAAGGAAGACTGTGCCGATCGAGCGGAATAATCCCGAAGATCGCGCGCAGGAGGTAGTTCCAGCGATAGACGAAGGTATTCTGGATCCCGAGGTTAAAGACAGTCAGATATTTTTGCGGCTGCACGGGAGAGATTTTTACCACTGATTACACGGATCAGAGGAGAGCTGCCAGCGTATCTCTTCCATCCGTGTCATCCGTGAAATCCGTGGTTAAAATTCTTCTTCTCACAATTGGGTTGGCAACTTCCGCATCTGTTTGTTCTGCCAAAGACTCATGAAAAACAGAGCGCAAAGCGCCCCGATCAAGGCCATAAACATGTCTTTTTGGGTGTCCCAGACGTCTCCTTGGGTGCCGAGAAAGGCGTCAGAAGCCGCGCCTCCTACCAAAGCCGCGCTCCACTCGAGCAATTCGTAAAGTGCACTGATTCCCATGCAGATCAGGACGATGATGGAAAATCGCCATCCGCTCGAGGTGACGACGCGCAGCCTGATGAAAAGCTCGCGCGCGATCAACGCCGGGACAAAACCCTGCGCAAAATGTCCGAGTCGATCGAAGTCATTCCGATGCCAGCCGAAGTAGGGTTCGATCCAGGTAAAAAGCGGGACGCGCGCATAAGTGTAATGCCCACCGACGCAAAGCAGCATGATGTGCAGCGCGATCAGGGTATAGACCAGCGTCGTGAAACGAAAGCGGCTATAAGTCGCGATGAGGAGAGCGGCGCCGAGAATACCGGGAGCGGTCTCCATCCACCAGGTCAGGCGATCGTAAGGACGCCACCCTGACCAGGCGAAAACGAGCGCCGTCGCGAGAAGCAACGCGAGATGGAGTGGCGAAATGCGGCTGTTCATTTTGCTGCCACGGTCGCGAGTTCCACGGCGAGTCGGATTGCAGCGATCATGCTGTCGGCTCGCGCGATGCCCTGCCCGGCGATGGCGAAAGCGGTGCCGTGATCCGGGCTGGTGCGCGGAAAGGGCAAACCGAGTGTCACGTTCACGCCTTCGTGGAAAGCGTGGAGTTTTAACGGGATCAAGCCTTGATCGTGATACATGCAAAGCACGGCATCGAATTCTCCTTCCACTGCGCGATGAAAAACAGTGTCCGGCGAAAGCGGGCCGGTGAAGACGAGTGACGAGTGACGAGTGACGAGTGACGAGTGATTCAGTTGAGCGATGGCTGGTGCGATGATCTCGATCTCTTCGCGACCCAGTGCGCCGGACTCTCCGGCATGCGGATTGAGACCGGCGACCGCGATTCGTTGGCCGCCACGTTTCGCCAGAAACTTCGCGAGCAGAGAACCGACTCGCACGATCTCGGCGCTCTGAAGGCTTTCGCTCACGGCGGCGAGTGGAAGATGGGTGGTGACGAGCGCAACGGTCAGCTTCCCGCCGGTGAGAAGCATTGCGAAATCTTCTACTCCGCAGCGGGTGGCGAAAAATTCCGTCTGACCGGGGAAGGGGAATCCAATCTCGTACATGTGGGCCTTATGAATGGGTCCGGTGACGACCGCGTCAATTTCTCCGGCCAAAGCGAGTCTGGCGGCTTCTTCCAAGGCGGCCTGCGCGCCGCGCGCGCTCGCCGGGGTTGGTTGGCCTAACGAGTGTCCATCGGTTTCGCCGAGAAGCCGATAATCGGCCGCCGGCAACTGGCCTGAGGCGAGGGCCGCTCGTGCGATCTCCGGTCCAATGCCCGCGGGATCGCCCAGCGTGATTCCAATGCGTGGGCGCGTCATCCGCAGCGGGCAGGCATCAGGCGATCAGAAGGTCTTGATGTAAGCCTTGGAGCGAAGGCTGGCCAGCCAATGTTGCTCCAACTCGTGCGCCTGGTCCTGTCGGAGTCGATGTTCGATCTCAATGCGCAGTTCCTTGGTGAGCGGCTTCACTTCCCCACCTTGCCGAGCCTCCACTTTCAAAATGTAATGATTGCCACCGATGTCGACGACTTTGCTGATTTCGCCCGGCTTCAGGCTGAAAGCGACCTGTGAGAGCTCCGGGGAAAGCGTCTTGTCATCGATCCAACCCCAATCACCGCCGAGATCGCGGGTGCTATCCTCCGAATACATCTGCGCCATTTTGTCGAAATCGGCTCCGGTAATGAGTTTCGCGCGGATTTCATCCGCCATCGATTTTTGGGCCGCGCCGCCGCCGCTCTCCTCGTGCCCCGGGATCATGATCATTCGCAGTTTGACCTGCGCCTTGTTGGAAACTGGTCCTTATGCTGACGGTAATATTCTTCGATCTTCGCGGGCGGGACGATCAGGTTCGACTTTACATTCTTGGCGCGCATCGCCATGACGATGATCTTCTGGCGCTCCATATCGCGGAACTTCGACATCGTGAATTTCTGCGCCTCCATCGTTTTGATGAAGGCGTTTCGGTCGCCGCCGAAGTTCTCTTTTATGACCTCGTCGACCCGCTCGTCGATAAAGTGCTGAGGAATGACGAGTTTGTCTTTCTCGAACGCCTGAATAATCAGCTCGCGATCAATCAAGTCCTGCAAAGCGGCTTTGCGCAAATCGGTGATCTTTTTCACCAGCTCTTCTCCGGTATACTGCGAGCGCAGGAGACGTTCACGCGGCTCGACGACGTCACGCACTTCGGAATAAGTGATCACCTTCTCGTTCACGATAGCGGCGATGCCGTTGACCGACTCCGCGCCGCGCGTCGCCGATGCGGTCGCTGCCAGACCGAGGCAGAAGAACGCAAAGAGCGCCGCCATCGGATAGCGCCACATCAAATTCAAAGTTGCTTTAGCCATTGCCATACCTCTGAGAGGTTGAGATCGATTTTACCGGAAGTTAAACGGGGAAATTTGCCGCCAACAAGGATAAAGTCGCCTCGCCGGGTTAGCATCAATTTGCCCTCGCGCACTTCGACCCGACTGACGCGAGCCCGCGCGGCGGAAAGCTTGATTTCGCTGAGAAGAAGCAAATTGTCAACCGCCGGCGGCCACTTCCCGAAGCGGTCGCGCCACTCGCGCCGGAGCCGTTGCAGCTGCTCGCTCGTCGTGATCTCAGCGAGGTTGCGGTAGGCTTGGATGCGAAGCGCGGCCTCGCTAATGTAGGACGCGGGAAGAAAGGCGGGCACCAGTTTGTCAGGCCCAGCGGCGAGAAATTCGCCTTCGTTGGTGGCGACAAAGTCGAGCCGCACTTCGACCTCGAGGCGCGGTCGAAGTTTCTCGCCTTTCAGTTGCGCGACGGCCTGTTTCAAGAGTTGGCAGTAAAGATCGAACCCAACCGCGACGATGTGACCGCTCTGCGCCGTGCCGAGGATGCTGCCGGCGCCACGAATCTCCAAATCGCGCATCGCGATCCGAAAACCGGCGCCGAGCGAACTGTATTGCTGGATGGCGTTGATCCGTTTGCGGGCGGCGCCCACCGTCATCATCTCGCGCGGCAGGAGGAGGTAGGCATAAGCCTTGTGCTCGGCGCGCCCGACCCGGCCGCGAAGTTGATAGAGATCGGCCAGTCCGAAGCGATCAGCCCGATCGATGATGATGGTGTTGGCATTCGGAATATCGAGACCGCTCTCGATGATCGTGGTACAAACGAGCACGTCCACTTTTCCTGCGACGAAACGCTGCATGACGCCTTCCAGTTCGTCCGCGTCCATTTGGCCGTGACCCAGTTCGACCCGCGCCTCGGGGCAAAGTTCCGCGATCCGATCTCGCACTCTTTGAATCGACATGACCCGGTTATGCAAAAAATAAACCTGGCCCTGGCGCTCGAGCTCGCGATTGATCGCGTCGCGAATGATGCGCTCGTCGTAACCGCAAATCACCGTCTCGACCGGCAGCCGATTGAGCGGCGGCGTCTCGATCGTCGACATGTCTTTGACCCCGACTAACGACAAGTAAAGCGTGCGCGGGATCGGCGTCGCGGAAAGCGTGAGGATGTCGACGAGCTTGAAAAGTTCCTTGAATTTTTCCTTATGCAGGACGCCGAAGCGCTGTTCTTCGTCGATCACGACGAGGCCGAGGTCCTTGAAAACCACATCGCCCGAGATGAGGCGATGCGTTCCAACGACGACGTCCACTCCGCCGTCGCGCAATTGCTCGAGCACCTTGCGTTGCTCCGCGTGCGTCCGGAACCGGCTCAACATTTCAATTCGCACCGGGTAATCCAGCATCCGTTGCCGAAACGTTTCAAAGTGTTGCTGGGCGAGCACCGTCGTGGGTGTGAGGACCGCGACCTGTTTGCCATCCATTACCGCTTTGAATGCCGCCCGAATCGCGACCTCGGTCTTGCCGAAACCAACATCGCCGCAAATCAGGCGATCCATCGAGCGCGGCTCCTCCATGTCGCGCTTCGTCGTCGGCGATGGCGGTGAGCTGATCGACCGTCTCCCGGAAAGGAAAGGAATGCTCGAACTCTAGCCTGCCATTTCGTGTCAGGGCCGAAGGCGTGTCCACGTTGGGTCTCGCGTTCAGCCTGGAGGGCGAGCATTTTACCCGCGTAATCGAAGATCGAGGCCGCGGCGTTCTTTTTCGCGCGGGACCATCTCGCATCCGCCAGCGAACTGAGCGGCGGCGTTTTTTTCCCGACCCCGACATAACGCGACACCATGAAGGCCTGTTCGAGCGGGACGAAGAGTTTCGCGTCGTCGGCAAATTCGATCGCCAGCACTTCCGCCTTGTGGCCGATCTCTCCCGGCTACCGCCCATTTTTTGCAATCCTTGAAACCGGCCGATGCCGTGTTCGAGATGGACGACCAATTCGCCCTCGTGCAGATCGCTGAAATCTATCTGCGCGCGTTGCGTCCCGAGCTTCGCGGCCCGCTGCAAGCGGCGCCGGCCGTGGGTCGGGGCGCGACCGAAAAGTTCGGCCGCCGCCAGCACGACGAGATTCGCGGACGGGAAACAGAAGCCGCGGGGCAGTGTTCCCTCCAACAATTCAATTCCGCCTAACGACGCATTGGCTTCCGCCATGATTTCGCGGAAGCGCTCAATTTCGCCTTCGGTCTGGAAGTAAATCGCGATTCGGGCGCCGCCCTCGTGCCATTCCTTGAGGCGGGCAAGGAATTGCTTTCGCTTTGTCTCCGCGATGATGAACTCTCCGGTGTCGAATTCGCCGATCCCGCAATCAACAAAAGCGCCGCTGAAATCTTCGACCATGTCCTCATTCTCGGCCCAACCCTCGGTGATCCGAATATCCTCCTCCTCGCCCTCGATCCCGACCGTGAGATGCCCCGGCTCGATGTAATCGCGCACCCGGCCGCGTTGGTCATCGGCCGCCCCTAACAATAGTTCGACGTCGTTCAGATTGCGCAGCGACGTCTGGGTATCGAGGTCGAATTCGCGGAGAGACTCGATTTCGTCGCCGAAAAATTCAGCCCTGATCGGCAGCTCCGCCTGCCAGGAATAAACATCGAGAATGCCGCCGCGGATGGCGAACTGTCCGCGCGTCGTAACCTGCGCGACGCGCTCATAGCCGGTTTCGCCTAACGATTCGGCGATGCGCTCGAGTTGCTGCGCTGCGCCCCGCCGCAGGCGCAGGGCGGCCGCGTGGAGCGCCTCGCGCTTCGGGGCCGGCTGCTCAAGACTGGCGCGCGTGGCGACGATGACGTGGCATTTCTTGCTCGCCGCGAGACGGTGAAAAAGCGCGAGCCTTTCCGCTGTAATCTCCTGGTCGGGCAGGACATTTTCCACCGCCAGGAACTCGGCTTCCGGAAGGAAAAGCGCCTCCGGCAACCAATTCGTTAGGCTTTCATGCAATTGCTCCTGGATGCGGACGCTGGGGCAAATTACCCAGAGCGTTTTCGGAATTTCCCTGGCAATAACCGCCAGCAGAAAAGCGCGCGCCGACTCGATGACATGAGAAAAGGCAACCGGACGTTCGCCCCTCCGCAGAACCTGCAATCGATCTTCGATTGGCGCGCTCGCCGCGACGATTTTGAGAAGATCGGCGCCGCTGGATTTTTCCACGTCATCCTCTCGCCGAAAGGCGATCCAAGTTCAATCTGCCCGGCCGGAAGCGAATCTGAACTCGCCGCGGAGGGACGCGCTTCTGCGCTTCCAGATTTGCTTACAGCTCGCGTCCGACTGGCCTGGGCCACGGCTCTTATGCGACCAACCAGATCGGCGAACACTTCCGGCTGGAGGGCTTGTTCGCCGTCGCTCCGCGCCTGCTCCGGGATCGTGGTGGACTTCGATCATGAGTGCATCGGCCCCAGCCGCGACCGCGGCGAGTGACATCTGAGGGATGAATTCGCGCAAGCCGATACCGTGAGTCGGATCGACCACCACCGGCAACTTCGATTTCGCTTTCAAGATCGGGACCGCGTTCAAATCAAGCGTGTTGCGGGTCATGGTTTCAAAGGTGCGAATCCCGCGTTCGCAGAGCAGGACGTTACGATTGCCTTCGCTCAGGATGTATTCCGCGCTCAGGAGCAGGTCGTTGACCGTGGCGCTGAACCCGCGTTTCAACATCACCGGCAGACGACTTCTTCCGACCTCCTTCAAAAGGGCAAAGTTCTGCATGTTGCGCGAGCCGACCTGGAGACAGTCCGCATATTTTTCGACCAGAGCGAGATCGCGCGTGTCCATGATCTCGGTAATGATGGGCAATCCGGTCGCGGCGCGCACTTCAGCGAGAATACGGAGCCCATCTTCGCCTAATCCTTGGAAACTGTAGGGCGAAGTGCGTGGCTTGAAGGCGCCGCCGCGCAAGACGCGCGCGCCCGCCTTTTTCACCAGCTTCGCAATGGAAATCAGCTGCTCCTTGCTTTCGACCGAGCACGGTCCGGAGATGAGCGCGATGCGCTGGCCGGTGCCGATTTTTACCTCACCGATCGCGACCGGCGGCGGCGCGGCGCCGTTCTCCTGCGCGGCCAATCGGTAGGGCTTCATCACTGGCACGACCGACTCCACGCCCGGAATGGCGGCCAGCGGCTTTTCGCGGATCACCTCGTCCGGCCCGATGACGCCGATGACGACGCGCGATTCGCCCCGCATGATGTGGGAGCGGAAACCGAACTCCTCGATCCGCGCCACGATGTGGTCGATCTGAGCCTCGGTCACGGCCGGTTGAGTGATAATGATCATGCGCGAGCGCGAGGATTGTAACCTCTGCACGACGACGGGCAACCCTGCGCAGGCAGAGATTCAACCCCTAAGGTGTGATCGAGACGGGCGTGCCGGAGTCGACGCTTTGGAAAAAATCCTCCGCCATGAATTCCGGCATCCTGATGCAACCGTGCGAGGCCGGGTAACCGGGAAGATAACCGGCATGCATGCCGACGCCGCCCAACAATGCGCATGAAGAATGGCATGGGCGCGCCTTTGAAATGGGTGCCTGGCGGTTTTGGATCCTTCGTAATGTCGATGTTTGGGACAACGACATTATCTGCCGGCATCGACGTAATCGCCGTATAGGCTGGAGACGTGATCGAGATCCTTTTGGATAATTTTGAATTGCCCGACCGGGGTGTTCTGTCCCTCGCGGCCGGTCGACAATTGGGAGATGCCAACTAACTTTCCGCTCTTGTAAAAGTAGGCGCGCTGCTCGCCGAGACTGATCTTGATCGACGGTTTCCCCGGAACTCCGTCCCCATCCCAATACGAAACATTATCCACCGGCGCACCTGGCGCGGCGGCCGCATTGCCATAGACGCCACCGAGATATTGTGTTTCCCCGTAGGCCAGTCGAGGATCGTCCTCCCCGCAGCCCGCGACTGCCCGCGCAAGCGAGCAAAATGAGGCCCATCCGAAAGGGCCACGACGATTGAAACAGCGGCGTTTTCACGAAAGGAAGCGGAACTAAAGAGGCTGCATTGGGAAAGTCAAGATAGCATGAGCCGGACCCCGTCAAACCGAGTGCGGCTTGAATTCTGCTTAGATTTGCTGAAACTGGCGACCGTTCTCAATGACCTATTAAAATCGATGCCGACTTACGAATACGCGTGTGAAAAATGCGGCAAAACTTTTGAGGCCTTCCAGTCGATGCGCGACGAGGCTTACCAGACTTGCCCGAAGGAATTTTGCCAGCAGGCGAAATGGGGCAAAGGCAAGGTGAAGCGATTGCTTGGCACAGGAGCGGGTCTGATTTTCAAAGGATCCGGATTTTATATTACCGACTATCGGAGCAACTCTTACAAAGAAGCTGCGAAAAAGGACGCGCCCGGCGGGCGGCGATAAAAGCGCGGGAGAGAGTTCCGGCGGCAAGACCGAGACCAAGACTCGCGCCGGGAAAAAGCCGGAATCACCGGCAAAAAAGGAGTCGGCTTCGTGACCACCACATCTACATTTGTCCTGATTGTCAGCACGAGAACGAGCCGGAGCGGATTTACTGCCACAGCTGCGGTGCCCGCCTTGATCGGAGCAAATTGAGCGCTGCCGCAGTCCCTTTGGGCGAGCCCGATGTTAAGACGCGACAACATCTGGAGAAGCTGATGCGGGGCGGAAACGCCAACGTGAAAGGCGCGGCCCTCAAGTTGGCGAAAGTCGTTTTGGGAGCGATCGGCCTCGCCGCACTTATCGTGATGGCATCGCCCCTCGATCAACCGCCCGCGACGAAGAGCTATGACTTCGCTCCCATGATTAACATGGATATGGTCTCGGCCACCTCGAACCATCAAGGGGTTTCCCTGGTCTATAACGAAGAGCAGGTGAATAGCTATATCGCTTCTAATTTGCGGCGAAAGGATAGCCCGTGCCAGTCAGGGCTACTTCCCGCTCAAACGCGTTATGGTTCGATTCGAAGAGGGACTGTGCAGCGATTAGCGCCGAGCGCCAGTTACTGGGGTACTCGATTTATAGCGGCAGCTCTTATCGGGTAAAGATCGACAATGGCAAAATCATCAGCACCAACACCGGTGGTTACATTGGCCGCATGCCAATCCATCCGGTGCTAATGAAATACGCGGACATCATTCTGCAGAAAGCCTGGGATTCGTTGGCACGGGAGCGTAACTCCGTCGCCAAACTCGCCAGCATCGAATTTCATCCGCAATCTGTGACTCTGGTCGCGGCTCGCTAGGAGAGGACTCGGTCGGAGCGCTGGCCTGACAAAAGAGCGCTCCTTTCATCGAACGCAGGATTAGCCGATTACCCATGACCCATCGTCGCGAGTAACTGGTCGTCGATCCGGCCATCGACGGGGAGGTTGTTGTCTCGCTCGTAATTCCGGATGGCGCGCCGTGTCGCCTGACCGATGATTCCATCGATTTCGCCGTGATAGTAACCGCCCGTCGCGAGTTGCTGTTGAACTTGCGCCGCGACTGAACCGTTGCCCCCATTAGGCAGGTTTGCCATCCGGCCTTGGTAAACGCCGCGCGGATCATAGGTATAAGAGGGGCTCACTGTGATAACCATAGCCATAGGCGGGCGGATACCCGTAGTAGGGTAACCCCAGTAGGGATAGCCGAAATAGAATGGATATCCGAAACCGCCGAAGTAGAAATTTACGTTGCCCCCATTATGCCCATGGCCGTGATGCCAATCGCCATGATGCCAGTCGCCGTGATTGGACCGTTTCCACCGTGGTTTCCGCGGGATTGGGCGTTGACCGGCGCGGAGAACGCCAATAAACCGGCGGCGGCGAACAATCACCGCCATAAATTTCGTCATTTTCATCGTTTCCTTTTGTTTGACGCGAAGAATATAGCACAAGCTCCTCTATTTTTCCGTTTCTTCCGCGAGCTGAAATAGTTATTCTGCGCCCGGTACCGATGTTGTTCCCGAAAAACTCTTTTCGTTCTTGTTTTATTAGTTTCCTCTGACTGTTCCGGGAGCGCTCGCAGCCGGCAAACCGCGCAGCACCAGCACCTCGCGCCAATTCCTCGTTTATGGCGCCGACGTCACGGTGCGCGGCGCGATGTGCGAACTGGCGGAGCGGACGAAGGCAAACCTCCTTCGCCTTCTCAACCTGCGGGACAATTGGAAAACGCCTCTCATCATCAACCTGGATTATCCGCAGGCAAACTTCCCGGATGCGCCCGCCGCGCGAGTGGACTTCAGCCAACTGGGTTATGCCCTTAAGCTTCAGCTCAATCTGCTCGTTACCAAAGAAATGCGAGGTGAGGAAGTGCAACGCCAATTGCTCCGCCTGATCCTGCTCGAATTGATGTATCGCGACCGGCGCAACATTGCTCCCGGGACGCCTTATGCTCGCGCCGCCGGACTGGCTCGTAGATGGGTTGCTCGAGCTGCGACCCGGTCGCGATTCCGATGACGATGCGAAATTGCTCCAAACCAGTGGTGGCCGCACAAAAAATCACGCTCGCTGGATGAATCTGGTGCGGCAGCGGCGCGATCAACTTGATGCTCCGTCGCGGCAGTTGCACGATGCTTACTCGATGGCGCTCCTGCAGCTCCTGCTGGATGCGCCTGGGGGAGAGCGAAAGATCGCCCAGTTTATCGCTGACCTGCCCGACGCGCCTAACGATGCCATGGCGAACCTGAAGGCGCACTTTCCAGAGACGCTCGGACGGTCGCCCGGCAAATGGTGGGTCCTGAGTGTGGCGCACCTTTCCGCGAGCGATCGCCATGAAATCTTGAGTGCGGAGGAGACGTCCTCACGGCTCGACCGCCTCCTCCGATTTTCCATTCCCTCTCCGGACGGCACAAAGAAAGAATATTCGTTAGGCGACTACGAGACTTTTCGCAAGCTCCCGGCTCACCGCGCGGTCTTGGGAAAGGTCAGCCAGCAATTATTGCTCCTTGGTGCTCGCGCCCATCCCTCCTATCGGCCGATCGTGCAGGAGGTTTACGAACTGTCGGACTCGATCGCGCAGGGCAAGTTGGGCCGGGCCAAGCTTGAGCAAAATGCGCGGACGGCTGGAGCGTGTCGCGAGTTACCGTCAGGTGATCGAGCGCCAGCAAAATGAAGTGGACGATTATTTGAATTGGTACGAGGCCACCCAGGCAAAAACGATGAGCGGCGCGTTCTCGCAATTGCTCGAGGCTGCGAAATCCGCGGATGAAGCCCAACCGCGTCGGCGTGATCCGATCTCGGTTTATCTCGATTCGATCGAGGTCGAGTCGAACTGAAGGTTCGCGCTAAAGCCGATTCGCCTCTTCCAGAAGCTTGCGCTTCAAGACGGCCGTCCGCGTGTCGGTGAGTTTGGCAAGACAGCGGCGCGCCTCGTTCGCATCGCCGCGTTTCAGGCTAATGCGCGCGAGCTGGAGATAAGCAAAATCTCCCTGAGACGAAAGAGCGAGCACATGCTTCCAGGCCGCCTCGGCCGCGCCCAGTCCGGATTCGGCATGCCGTAAAAGGTTTCGGCATAAGCGCGCGCATACTCGACATCGTTAGGCGAAAGTCGGCTGGCGGCGCGGAACTCGGACAGGGCATGGTTCGAGTAATTCCGGGGTATCCACGTTCCATGCCGCCTTTAAATCATGGCGGAGCATGTATTCCACGTTGGCGAGATTGAAATGGTAAGCGGGATTTTCATTCGACAACTCGACTGCGCGGGCGAACTGCTCCGCGGCTTCCGCGGCGTGTCCCGCTCGCAGGTAAGCCCCGCCTAACGAATTGGCAGTGGCGGCATCTCCCGGATCGAGTTTTTGGGCCTGGCACCAGTGCACGATGGCCGCGCGCAGGTTGCCGTTCTCCGAGAGGAACTCCGCATAGGCGCGATGGGCCGACGCCGATCCCGGATTCTCCTGAAGAATCTTCTCATGCGCCACTTGGGCGCGCCGCAGCGCCGGGTCGAATGCCCGGTCTTCCGCTCGCCCCGTTGCGCTCGCGAATCCGGCCGCGAGAATGATTAAGAACAGCGCTCGCATTTCTCCACTCTACATCATTTGCTCCGAGAGCGGTTGCTGATTATCATAGCGCTCGCTCTCCCTGAGCAGTTCCTTTGCCATGCAAAAAATCGGATTTGCTGAAGCCCTTGATTCCATCGTCCAGGCTGATCGTCGCTATCACCGGGACGCCTACGTCTTCCTGCGTGATGCGCTCGATTACACTACCAAGCAGCAAAAAAAATCAAAGGGCGCCGCGGTTCGGCACGTGGCAGGTCCGGAATTGCTCGAGGGAGTGCGCCTTTATGCACTGAAGGAATTTGGTCCGATGGCGCTAACGGTTTTTTCCTATTGGGGAATCGAGCGCTGCGAGGACATTGGCCAGATGGTTTTTAACCTGATCGGTGCCGGCATTTTCGGAAAGACTGAAAAAGATTCGCTCGATGATTTTAAATCCGTCTACACTTTCCAGGAGGCTTTTGTAAAGCCGTTCCGGCCTGAAGTGACGCTGCCGGCGACCAAGTTCCCGCCGGCCTTGCCCGCGCCGAAAGTTTCATGATTGAAGCCCCGCCTTCTCCGTTCGATTTCCAGGCATGTACCGCAACCGAACTTAACGCGGTTGCTCCGGGAAGTTCCCCGGCGATCACGTTTCCGCCGGTGACGGCGCAGAAGTGGACCTTGCCCAATGGCCTAACCATCATCGTGCAAACTGACCGAAGTGCACCGGTCGCGAGTGTGCAGGCTTGGTGCGGCACCGGCAGCATCGACGAAGGGCGCCACCTCGGTGCCGGTCTTTCCCATATCCTCGAGCACATGCTTTTTAAGGGCACCAAGACGCGCACGACGAACGAGATTGCGCGGAGCGTGCAGGATCAGGGCGGCTACATCAACGCCTACACTTCCTTTGATCGGACGGTCTACTGGATCGATGTGCCGAAAGAGGGCGTGGCGAGCGCGCTCGATGTTTTGGCCGATGCGATGATGAACTCCACTCTCCCGCCGGAAGAATATCGCAAAGAGCAGGAGGTCATCCGGCGCGAGTTCGCGATGGGCAATGACGATCCCGATCGGATGATGGGCCAACTCATGTTCAAGACGGCCTACCAACGTCATCCCTACCGCCTGCCGGTCATCGGCGAGATCCAAATTTTCGATCAGCTCACGCAGGAGGACGTGCTGGAATATTATCGGACGCGTTACGTGCCAAACAACCTCACGTTCATCGTCGTGGGCGATGTTGACGCCAACCAGATTCACGCGCAATTCGCGCAATATTTTGCGAACTATCCCGCGCGTTCGCTCGAGCCGGTTTACATTCCGCAGGAGCCCCCGCAGCAGGGACGGCGGGAGGTGAATGAAGAGTTCCCCACGGAATTGACGCGGCTGGCGCTCGCCTGGCACGTCCCGGAGTTGACTCACCCCGACGTGCCTGCGCTCGATTTGCTTTCAACAATCCTCGGTGACGGGCGCAGTTCCCGTCTCTATCGGAAAATACGCGAAGAAGCGGGCCTTGTTTTTGGGATATCAGCCTTTTCCTATACGCCGGGTGATCCCGGCGTGCTGGGAGTCGACGCGACCCTTGCTCCGGAGCATCGCCGGGAAGCGGAGCGATCGATCCTGCAGGTTGTGGCCGAGTTTCAGCAGAACGGGGCAACTGCCGAAGAGTTGGCGAAAGCGAAAAAGATCTCGCTCAGCCACTCGTTAGGCTCGCTCGCCACCATGCGCGGGCAGGCTTCCGATCTCGGCTCGAGTTGGTTCGTGACGCGGAACCTGAATTTTACCCGCGACTACCTTGCGGCGGTGCAGAAAGTGTCGCTCGACGACATCCAACGCGTCGCCCGTCGCTATTTGGTGGAGGAAAATCTGACGGTGGTCTCGCTCAACCCGCGGGGCGCGCTCGCCGCCGAGACAACCGAAGGCAACGCTCTCAGCGCGGGGAAGGTCGTAAAGTTCGAACTCTCCAATGGACTGCGGCTTTTGGTGAGAGAGGATTCGCGGCTCCCGCTCGTTTCGATGGTGGCGGTTTTTCGCGGCGGCTTACTCGCGGAAGTGCCGGAGACGAGCGGCGTTACCCGCCTCATGTCGAAGGTGCTGGTGAAAGGGACGAAGACTCGGACTGCGGAGCAGATTGCCGACACGATCGAAGCGGTTGGCGGCCATCTCGGCAGCGATGCGGGCAACAACAGTTTCAGCATTTCACTCGAAGTAACCCAACCGGACTTGCGTCTCGGGGCGGAGTTGCTTTGCGACGTCCTGTTAAACGCGACCATGCCGGAAAAGGCCATCGCGCGAGAAAAGGAAGTGCAGCTCGCTGGCATCCGCGAGGAGGAAGAGCAATTGACGACGGTCGCGCGCAATATCCTGCGCGCCGCTCTTTTCGGTCCCCATCCTTATGCGCTTCGGGTGAAGGGGACACCCGAGTCCGTCGCGCGTCTCACGCAGAAGGACTTGCTCGCTTTCCGCGATCGTTATCTCGTGGCGAAGAACGGCGTCCTCTCCGTTTTCGGAAATGTTTACGCCACCGAGGTGAAAGAAATGTTCGAGCAAATGCTGTCCGCGATGCCGCCGGGCAAGTTGGCCTTGACCCAGACGGCACCACCTCCAACGCTCACCGCGACGAGGGCGATCGAAGAGACGAAGGAAAAGACCCAGGGGGTTTTGATGGTCGGCTATCGTGGCGCGGATGTTTTTAGCGCGGATCGCTATGCGCTCGAACTGATTGACGAGGCGAGCAGTGATTTGGGTTCGCGCTTTTTCGTGCGCATTCGCGAGGAAATGGGCCTGGCTTATTTTGTCGGGACGAGCCAGATGCAGGGCCTCGTCCCCGGCCTCTTCGCTTTCTATCTCGGGACCGACCCGGAAAAGTTGGGACCGGTCAAGGCGGCGCTCCTCGATGAGATTGAGAAACTGGCCGCCTCTGGCCTAACGAGCGACGAATTGACCAGGGCGAAAAAAAAGCTGATCGGGCAACAGCGCATCGCCAACCAAAGCAATGATTCTTTTGGCTACATGTCCGCGCTCGATGAGCTCTATGGGCTCGGCTTCGATCACCATCTGAAGCTGGAAGACGAAATTAAATTGATCACTCCTGAGGATATCAGGAGAGTGGCGGCCAAATATTTCCAGCAGCCCTATATCCTCGCGACGGTCCGCCCCTCGCCAGGAACTTAATAACCCATCACCGAAACTCCTCACCCGCTTCAATCCTATGGCCGAAGTTCAAACCACCAAACAGTCCGGGGAATTAACCCAGCACTTTATTGAGTTCGTCATGATGCAGGCGCAGAATGCCGCTCTGTTTCTTGGCCAGATTCCTAATCCGCAAACCGGCCAGGCAGAGGTGAACCTGGATGTCGCCCGGATGTTCATCGACCAGCTCGGGATGATTCAAGAAAAGACTCGCGGCAATCTTACCACTGAGGAGGCGACCGTTCTGCGGAATGCGCTTTCCAGTTTGCAGATGGCCTTTGTCGAAGCTTCTCAGGGCGGTGGAGCAAGAGTTGCGTCGTCTCCGCCGATGGAAGCAAGCCGCGAATCCTCCCCGGTCGCTCCAGCGGAGAACGCCACGAAGCCGGCTGAGGACTCGCCTTCCACGTCATCTCCCTCGGAGTCGAAGAAGAAGTTCACCAAATCGTACGGTTCCTAGTCAGACTCCGTCCTTCGAGTCGGTTGGATCGAGATCGTAAAGTTCGAAAAGCCCGATCCCGGTAGAACCGCTGGCTCCGCGCATCACGCCAGTGTCAGTCGCCGAAGCAGAGCGCGGTCTTCACGCTCTCGCCGTTGCTATGAGAACAAAAGGCTCTCGTCTCCGTAACCCGGAAGGTGAATCCGCCGTTGAAGCTTTAGCCCGAGTTTCTTCAGCAAGTGAATCGAGGTTCGGTTGCCCGGCGCTGTCACACCGCAAATCTGCGATAAGCCGAGAACCGTGCGCCCGAAGTCCAGCACCGCCGTCGCTGCCTCATAGGCATAACCATTCCCGCAAAAGCGTTTAAGAATGGAAAAACCGACATCCGGATCGTCCAGCGTATCGCGTTTCAACAGGCCGCAGATCCCGATGGCGCTTTCGGACTCTTTTAAATCCACGCGATAAAGCCCGAAACCGAACTTCTCGTACGAAGGCAGAATCTTCTCTGCAAGGTAAAGCGCGGCGTCTGCTTCGGTTCGCAGACCTCGGTCGGCGACATATTCGATGAAGTCCGGTTCATTCATGAGCTCGAGCATGAACGATGCGTCGGCCAGCGTCAGGTTGGAAAGGGTCAATCTCTCAGTCTCAAGAATTTTCATCGACAGTGCGAGGCGTCCTCAGAGGGCTCATCGCTCGTATTGCTAGCGTGCAGATTACCGCCCGCAAGCTTCGTCAGGAAAAAAAGAAGATCTCTGAAATCGAGATTGTGACCGATCCCGAGGAATCCGCGGAGGAGGCCGGCTTGCGTTATGTCAGCGACGAGAGCCCGGGCTACACGCGGCAGCGTCGCGGCGAGAAATTCATTTATTTCAATACGGAGGGGAAAGAGATCCGGGACGAAGCTCGCGTTTTGCGCCTGAACCGGCTCGCGATCCCTCCGGCCTACACCAATGTCTGGATTTGTCCCTCCCCGAACGGTCATCTCCAGGCCACGGGGCGCGATGATCGTGGTCGCAAGCAATACCGTTATCATGAGCGTTGGCGGGAAGTGCGCGACGAGAACAAGTACGAGAGGATGGTTGTGTTCGCCCAGTCTCTTCCCAAGATCCGGCGCCGGATTAACCGCGATCTTAAACGGCGCGGTCTCCCGCGGGAAAAGGTCCTCGCCACCGTCGTCCAACTTCTCGAAAAAACATTCATTCGCGTCGGGAATGAAGAATACGCCAAAGAGAACCAGTCATTTGGCCTAACGACCCTGCGCAATCGTCATGTCGAGGTGAACGGGTCGAAATTGCGCTTTCGTTTTCGGGGCAAGAGCGGCCAGGAACACGATATTGATACCGAAGACCGGCGGGTGGCGCGGATCATCAAGAAATTGCAGGAGCTACCCGGACAGGAAATTTTCCAATATCTCGATGAGAAGGGCGAGCGTCATCAGGTTACCTCCGACGACGTGAACCAATACCTGCGCGAAATTGCCGGGGAAGACTTTACCGCCAAAGATTTTCGCACCTGGGCAGGGACGGTCATGGCGGCAATGGCGCTGCAGGCGCAGGACGTGTTTGAGAACAAGTCTCAGGCAAAGAAGAACGTGAAAGCGGCGATAAGTGCGGTCGCCAAGATGCTGGGCAACACTCCGGCCGTTTGCCGAAAATGTTATGTTCACCCTGCCGTCCTGGAGAGCTATCTGGATGGGAATCTAATCGAGGGCTTGAAGCAGCGGACGGAGAAAATGCTCGAGCATTCGTTAGGCAACCTGCGTTCCGAAGAAGCAGCGGTTCTGGCATTTTTGCGTGAGAAACTAGCAAACAAGAGATGATTGGGGAGAGCGGGAAAGGTTGCGCGATCGAGACCGGAGAGCTAAGTGGTTAGGCGTGTCCGAGATTAATAAATCGCAATTTGTCATCCGCATGGCCGAGATGGCAGACGTTCCGACGATTCTTTCGCTGATCCGCGACCTGGCGGAATATGAACGCGCCCCTAACGACGTCGTAGCGACAGAGGACCAGCTGCGGAAAGTTCTCTTTGGCGCGCATCCGGCGGCAGAGGTCTTATTGGGGGAGGAAAATGGTGCGGCGGTTTGCTTCGCGCTTTTCTTCCACAACTTCTCCACCTGGCTGGGCCGGAAGGGACTTTATCTCGAGGATCTTTTTGTCAGGCCGGAGGTGCGCGGGAAAGGATACGGTCGCGCGCTTCTCGTCCGGCTGGCGCAAATCGCGCAGGAGCGCGACTGCGGTCGAATGGAGTGGGCTGTCCTCGATTGGAATGAGCCCGCCATCCAATTTTACCGCAAGCTGGGTGCGCGACCCAATGAGGAGTGGACCATTTTTCGCCTGACAAGCGACGGAATTGGTCAGCTCGCGACTGGAGTCTAAGAGGCGCTTGGGGAAATTTTCGGGTAGAAGAAATGACGTCGTGCGTAGCTTGCGAGGTCCTTCGCCGTCTGAGCGGCTCAGAATGACAACGCTATTTGTGAGATGATTTGGGCACGATGGCGAACTCGATCGAAGTGATTCTGAATGCGCGTTCCGGCTCGCAACGGGCAGAGAAAACGCGGCAGATTCTCGAGCGGGTCTTGGGGGAATCGAAACGGTCATTTCAAATTACAGTGGTCTCAGGCGAAGCCCTGGCGCTGGTCGCCCAGGAAAAGGCGGCGAGCGATTGTGAGGTGCTGGTAGCCGGCGGCGGTGACGGAACGATTAGCCGGGTGGCGGAAGCTGCCCTGCAAGGAGGCAAGACTTTGGGTGTGCTGCCGTTAGGCACATTTAATTATTTCGTCCGGAGTCTTGGCATCCCCCTTGAGTTGGAGGCGGCGGCACGCGTCATTCTTAACGGTTCCTTGGTCCACTCTCCGGTTTTCGATTTGGACGGCCGTCTCGTGCTCAACAACGTGAGCATCGGAATCTACCCGACCGTGCTTTTGCAGCGACGGCGACTTTACCGGCGCTGGGGAAGAAATCAGTTTAACGCTTATCTCTCGGTCCTTTTGACCGTCTTTCGGCGAGCGCCTCGTATGCGGCTGCGGCTCGCTACCGGCGCCGGTGAAGCAGTGCGGGAAACGCCTTTGGTCCTAATCTGCTCGAACGCTTTTCAAATGGAGGCGTTCCAACTCGCCGGGACTGAATGTCTGGCGGCTGGCCAATTTGCACTCTATGTGGCGCGAATGTCCGGTCGAAAGACAATCCTTCACCTCGGTCTGCGGGCCCTCTTTCGACATTTGCGTCCGGGTCAGGATTACGAAGTAATCTGCGCGTCGGATGTGACGATCGAAACTCTTCGCGGTCACCATTTCCGGGCGACCGTCGATGGTGAGTTGGTGAAAATAGAAAGTCCAATGCGGTTCCGGGTCATGCCGAAACTGCTTAGGGTTCTTGCGCCCGTGGAGAAAGCGGGCTCGTGAAATCTTCCGGCAGGTTGAACGCGCATCTCATCGCGAATGAGGATCGACGATTGCAAACGAATCGGACCTTTCCTGCGTGAGCCAAAATTTTGATCACGCCTCGCAATGGCGGGGCGATCTTCCACGACCCTGCAAATTGGCGGAGAAGCGTGTCTCGAGTACAGCAAAAATCTTCCCCTGGACAGCGTCGGGGAAGATTTTGCGGTTTAAAGTTGAGCGGGGACTAGGGAGTCGGTGAAGCCTCGGTAGTCGTGCTGGTCTCGGTCGTGCTGCTCTCGGAAGTCGCCGGCGTCATCGTCGCCATCGGCGTGGATTCCGCGGGAGCCGTCGCGGTCGTGGTCTCCGTGGTGGAAGCCGGAGGATTCACGACGGTCGTGTTGTTTTCAGTGGTTTCGGCGGGTGAGGCAGCCGGTGTAACGGTTTCGGTTTTTTGTTCGCACGCCACGAGGAGCGCAGCGCTGGCCAGGATGCAGATATATTTCTTCATAGGTTGTGGATGACCGGCATGTTGGGTTAACTATTGGTTCGGAGCAAGCGAAGTTTTCGGCCCTGCGGTATTTTTGTTTTCGGCCACGATCCGCGAAAAATTCATCTAGGAAGGAAATGTGCCGCCCGCCGCGAGCTGGAAAGGAGGCTCGTACGACATACCGTGCGCTTCCGCGACCGCGCGATGGGTGAGACGGCCATCCATCGTATTAATTCCGCCGAGCAGGGCGGGCTGACGCTCGCAGGCTTCCTTCAAACCCAGATCCGCAAGCAGTTCGACGTAGCGATAAGTGATATTAGTCAGAGCCTGAGTAGCGGTGCGGGCGTAGGCCGCTGGCATGTTGGCCACGCAATAGTGAATAACGCCTTCCTCAACGAAGACCGGATCGAGATGCGTCGTCGGGCGAGAGGTCTCAACGCAGCCGCCTTGATCGATGGCGATATCGACGACCACGCTGCCCGGTCGCATTTCACGCAACATTTCGCGCGTGATTAACTTTGGAGCTTTGGCTCCCGGCACAAGCACCGCCCCGATGAGGAGGTCAACGCCCGGCATCAATTCCTGCAAGTGCGCTTCGCTTGAATAAAGGGTGTGCGCACTGTGCATCGTGATATCGAGGAAGCGCATCCGCTCCAGATCCACCTCGAGAATGGTCACGTCGGCGCCGAGCCCGGTCGCCATCCGCGCCGCGTTTACGCCTGACGTGCCGCCACCCAGCACCACCACTCGTCCCGGCAAGACACCGGGAACACCGCCGAGCAAAACACCATTGCCGCCGTTATGTTTGGCAAGAAAATAGGCGCCCATCACGACGGACATTCGGCCCGCTATCTCGCTCATTGGCTCGAGCAACGGGAGGCGGTTGCCGATCTGAATCGTTTCGTAGGCCACGCCGGTCACGCCGCATTTCAAAAGGGCTTCGGTGAGCGGACGGCTTGCGGCGAGATGAAGATAAGTGAAAAGAATCTGCCCCTTGCGCATCAGCTCGTATTCCGCCGGGAGTGGTTCCTTCACTTTGACGATCATTTCCGCGCGACGGAAAAGGTCGGGCGCATTGTCAACGATCTCGGCGCCAGCCGCGACATAATCGGAATCGGGATAACCGGTGCCCACGCCCGCGCTTTTCTCGACGAGCACACTGTGGCCGCGCTTGGTCAGTTGATACGCCGCGGAGGGCAGAAGGCTGACGCGATTCTCCTGCTGCTTAATCTCTTTCGGGATGCCGATGATCATATTTTCACTGCTTCGCACTGAAAGCCGCGCGAGGCTAGTTTAAAGACGGATCATCCGGCGCGGCGGAGAGCATCTTGAACCATGGTCCAAGTCCGCGCATGATTTCGAACCATAGCCTGGGCAACCTTTCCGGCTTGAACGCCTCTCGATTGGGTTTTTGCAGAACCCAGGCGTTCTGTCGCAATTCATTCTCGAGCTGTCCGGCCGTCCAACCGGCGTAGCCAACAAAAGCCCGAATCGCATTTTGATCGCGCTCCGCCAGTTCATTCGCCTCTTCCAAAGCAACGTTTTGATTCAAGCTAAGCGAATGGCGCCCCTCCCAATCGAAAGCCGCGAACATGAGCTGATTTGTCGCCACCGGCCCGCCAAGGAAAACAGGCACATTCGCTAGTGCCCCCGGCGCTGGCTCAACCAGTAATTCCGAAACGTGTTTGTCCAAAGGGCGGTTAATGATTACCCCCATCGCTCCCTCGTCCGCTTCGTGCGAGGAAATGAAGAGCACGCTGCGGCGAAAATTTGGGTCGAGCATGTTGGGATGAGCGACGAGCAACTGTCCCGTGAAGTTCTGCGGCCTTTCCACCGGTTGGCGCATGACAAAATAGAAGACGCGGGCTGCGAGTCTGCAAGCGTGTTCGGCAGGATGGGGTCTCGCGGTTCGCGAGCGAGATTGTAGACGCCTCCCTCTGGGAGGCGCGGGCCTGGTGTTGTCCGCGATCATATCGCTCTCGCGCTTCGCAGAGCGAAGCGTCTACAGATCGGCAAGCCGCAAGATTGGTCCCTCGAATTCTCCTTCGCGCCAAGCCAGCGAGGTCGCGGTGACAAGCTTTTGCGACTCGTTAGGCAAGTGGGCCAGAAGGGCATGCCGTCGCGCGATATCGAGCTCGCCAAAGATGTCGTCGATCAAGAGGAGAGGGGCGCTCGGGAAATTTTCGGTGAGCACCTGGGCTTGGGCCAGCTTCAGGGCAAGCGCGATCGTGCGTTGTTGGCCCTCGGAAGCGAACTGGGCAGCGGACATCGCCTGGACTTGGAAGATTAAGTCGTCCCGGTGAGGACCGACCGTCGTCAAACGTAGACGCTCCTCCTCGGCGCGTGTCCGGGCGAGGTGCGCGGCGAAATCCTCCTCGCATCCCGGTGCATACTCGAGGGCAAGAACTTCCTTTTTGCAGCTGATTGCCTTCTGACTCGCGACCGCAACTGGCCTCAATCGATCCACGAGAGCGGCCCGCATTTCTCGCAACAAGCTGCCGGCGCGAACCAGAGGCTCCGTGTAGGCCGCCAATTCCCGAGGCCTTGGCCGGGGCGATTTCAGAAGCGCGTTGCGCGAGCGAAGCGCGCGCTCGTAAGCGCGCAAAGCCGGCCGATAGCGGACGTCCACCTGGCTTCCAATAAAGTCCAGATAGCGTCGTCGCAGCTCGGCCGGGCCGCGAATAAGTTCGAGGTCGTGGTTAGCAAAAGAAACGACCCGGGCGAGGCGCAAGTATTCCGCCTGATCATGCTGTTCGATTCCATCGAAGGCCACCTTGCGCCGGAGTGGGCTGTAATAAAATTGCAGCAGATGGTCGTCAACATGGCCGGAAACGACAAACGACCGCTGCCCTACGCGGACCGCAGGCGCAAGACTGGAGGAGCGTTGTGATTGCAAACGCAGCAGAATGCAGGCGGCCTCAAGAAGAGTCGTTTTTCCCAGGCCGTTCCCGCCGACGATAAAATTGAAACCCGGAGAAAATTCGACCGCGATCGACTCGAAGCACCGGAGATTGCGCAATTGCAGATCGCGAAGCATCACGCGCGCTTCAGACTAACGAGTTCCAACCGGCTCGTCATCTGGGCAGCGGTTGCCTGCCGCGGATAGAAGCTGCCGTCGATCGGCGTGACGTCGGCCGGTTCAATCCCGACCGCGGCGGCGACGAAATTGTGATTGGAAAAAACAGCGTTGGTCGCATCCATTCCCACCCAGCCGGCCCCCGGCAGAAACACTTCGGTCCAGGCGTGCAACGAGCCTTCGGCGCGTCGCGACTCCGCTTCGGCTTCGCGCAGGTAGCCACTCGTTAGGCGGGCGGCCAGGCCGCATTGCCGGAGGATGGCAGCGAGGAGCAGTGCGACGTCGCGGCAGGCGCCGCGCCGAAGGCGAAGTGTCTCTGCCGGCGGACGCGGCGGGCCCTCTTCCCGCCTCTCGTAGCCCACGCATTCGTGGAGCCGTTCATTCAATTCCACCAGGGTTGCGACGGTTGGCCGAGGCGCGTCGGGCCGCGGCTGTGTCCAACACGGAATCTCCAGCAGCGGGTCTGGGTTGATGTTCCGGAAAGGTGCGAGCGCGCGCTCCAGCTCCGGTGAGTAGGAGAAGGGGAGGGAAGTGGCCTCGCCTACAAGCAGGAAATCGAACGGATTCCTTTTTCTTAAGGCCAAATCCAACTCGAGATGAAAACGCAATTCCTTGGCCGAGTCGGAAAACGTGCAGGAGGCGACGCAATTGTCGAAGACATCGCGGCCGAAGCGGACGCTTGCCCCGTCGTTCGTCTCGAACTTCACCCGGAGAATCTGGGTATGGACGTCGCCGCGCGGGAAAAGCCGGATTTTATGCGTCGAAAAATGGACTGGCGCGTCGTAGCGATAGGTCGTTTCGTAGCGGACGCCGAGTTGCACGGACCAAAGTTAGGGCAGGCTGTAACTATTTCCCACCGGTGGAAGATTATTTTTTTCTTGCGCGACGCGGTTAGGTCAACTATTTCGGATTCAGATTTGAAGATTGTTCTGGGGGGAACAGCCGCCCTTCATGTCCTTCGGGCGTGGGGGGCGGTACTTTTTTGGGCTGATGGAGTTACAACAAAAGCGCTCCACCACTGAAAGAATCCCGCGGCGGCTGGGATGGCCGGCCGTCATTCCCCTTGTCGTCCTGATTCTCGCTTTGCTTGCGGCCTTCATTTTTTCCCGGTTGGAAAGCTGGCCGGCCCGCAGCGCGCGGCAGAGTGTGACCGAGTTGGAACGTCTCGGGAGAGAAGCGCGCGAGGCTTTCGTGCAACTCGCGCATCTCCAGCCGCGGGTGACGGTAAACAACCGTGTCTACCTCGAACAAACCACAACCGTTGCCGAACTGTCGGTGGTTGCCCGACAGATGGCGGTCGAGCATGAAATGATGCATTCTTGGGCCGGCAGCACCAAGCGGATCAAGCTCCATGGCACCTATCTCGTCAAAGCAGGGTTCGATCTGCGAAAAAAATTTGCCGTGAACATTCAGCCTAACGAAATCGTGATCGAATTGCCTCATGCCCAGATTCTCTCCGTTGAGCAGCAGCAGGTCGACGTTCTGGCCTTCGAGAACGGATTTTGGAACCGGATTTCACCCGATGATATTCAGGCAGAGCTAGCCGTCCTGCCCCAGCTCGCGCGCGCCCGCGCGGTCCCACTGCCCGCGGAGGCGGAGCAGACTTTCACGCGCGAGTTGAAGGAAAAGTTTCACCCGCCGCAGCCGGTCCGGGCGATTTTTCCCGCGCTCTCGACGGGCGGGTAGGTATCGTTCGGTTTTCAGTCCGATGTCGTTTCGCAAGCGTCTCGTCATTTTCCTCCTGGTTGTGCTGGTGCTTGGCGGGCTCGACGCCATTTGCGCCCCCTTCGTTGTCGCGCACGGAGTTCGCCTCTGGATCCTTTGGGCGGCAAAAAAGCACCATTTTGATGCCCAGATCGGCGAAGTGGAGGCGCCCTTTCTGCGCGAAGTAACGATCCGCAATCTGCGCCTGACCTCGACCAACGCGGCGACCAAGGTTGAATTCAACGTTAACAGGCTGGCCGTCGATCTTAATCTTCGCGGTTGGCTCCTGGCCAAGCGGGCGCACTTGCTCCGCTCGGTCGATGCCGGGAACCTCGTGGGCAAGATCCAAGTCTCGCCCCAGACAACGTCGACTCGCAAATTGGACTGGCGGCTTCTGGCGCAACTGGTCCCGGACAATTTTCATTGCGATCATGCCGATTTCGATGTCACGACCACGACAACGACGGTTCATTGTCGCGACGTCGCTCTGACCGCGAGCGCGATCGAGTCGGGAAAGTTTCTCGCCCACCAGATCTCGGTTAACTCTCCGCTCCTTCGTCAAACATTTTCCAATCTTCGCGGGGCGACCTCCTGGGAGGCTGGGCGCCTAACGATCGCCGGCATCCCGCTCGTCGCCCGACTTGACCTCGAGGCGCTCACGATCGATTTCTCGCATCTGGCCCGGCGGCGTCTCGGAGTCGATCTTCATCTCGATACCTATGGAGGGACGCTGCGGGCCAGTTTCCAAGGACGGGCGGGAGAGAAATTCGCGATCGATATAGCGGGCTCGGCCTCCAATATCTCGCTCGCGCAATTTTGTCTGGCGCTGGGATTTCGCGAGCCGATTACGGGGGCAGTGCGCGCCTCGAAATTTACCTTCCGAGGAAATCCCGGGGAATTCCTCGATGGGACGGCTTCCCTCTGGATCGAGTTGACCGACTTCGCCTGGAGAGCGCGGCGGGCCGACAATGTGATGCTCGGTGCGACTTACTACAATCGACGACTGGAAGTCGATCAGCTTTATGTGCGGCAGCGGCAGAACGAGCTGACGGTGAATGGCGAGCTGGCCTGGCCAAAAGAACCAGGCGGTTGGACGCGGCCCCCTTTTCGCGGGCAATTGAACGCATCCATTCCCGACCTCAACGGGTTTGCGCAGTTCCTTGGCGCTACCACCGGGGACTTCAGCGGGGCGGTCTTTGCGGAAGGAAACCTCGATTCGCTGGCTCGAGAAGCGCACGGGAAGCTGGCCTTGCGCGGCGAGGCTGTAAAATACCGCGGCGTGGCGTTGGATTCGTTAGGCGCGTCCCTCCTCCTCAAAGGAACAGAGATGACGGTGGAAAAGCTGGAGGTCCGTCACGCTCAGGATTTCATGCGCGCGGAGGGTAGTTTTGATCTTGCCGCGAGCCACCGATTCGCCGGGCGCCTAACGGGCGCGATCGAGGACCTGGGCGCCTACGCGGCGCTGCTCCCGACCGCGCTGCACTCGTCGAAAATCGGCGGGGGCGTGACTTTCGACTGGAGCGGCGATGGCACGCTGGCGGCGCATTCTGGAACAATGCAGTTTTTTGCCCACGGATTACAGCTACCGGTCGCGCCCCTGCGTTCGCCGCTCGATGTGACTCTGGAGGGCACCTACTCGCCGCAAGATGTTTTTTTCCGCACTTTCAAACTGGCGAGCGATCGCGTTTCGTTAGGCGGTTTTCTCCTGCTCGGCGACAATTTCACGGAACTGCAGGCGCTGACGATGAGCCTTGATGGCGTTCCTCGAATCAGCGGAACGCTTTTTTTGCCCTTCAGCTTCGCGCGCTGGCGAGCGGGCCACAGCTTCCTCACTGCGTTGGATGAAGGACAAAAGTTCGATGTCGATCTGGCGGTCGACGGCCTCGATTTGGAACAATTCGCGAGCGCGTTTGGCGAACCGGCAACCGTGACCGGGATACTCTATGGCAAGGTGGCCGCCTTCGGTCCCCTTCGCTCTCTCCAGTTGACCGTGAACGGACAACTCGAAAATCTCGGCCCGACTGCGGCAAAAAACGCGATCAATTTTCAAAGCCATTATGCGGATGGGCGGGCGGATCTGGATGTGAAGGCGATTTTTGGCGTCTCCGAGCCGCTGACCTTGCGCGCGTGGCTGCCGTTGATGTTGGAAAAAGACCGCATTGCTGCCGGCACCGTTCTCAACCCGGCGGAACAATTCCTCCTCAAGATTGACTGCCCGGCGCTTTTTCTGGAGGCTTTGCCTAACGAGTGGCGATGGAAAGCTGATCGTGGATTGGTCAGCGGCGGCGTTGCATTTTCCAATACGGTGCAGGCGCCGACGATCAGCGGAGCCGTTCAGGTCTTGAACGCCAAATTCAAGCCGACGCCGCCCTGGCCGGAGCTAGATAACCTCGAAGCGGGGATTCGGTTTGCCAACACGGAAGCACTCGTTGATCCACTCCAGTTTCAAATCAACTCCACGCCAGTCAGCCTGCGTGGTCGCTTCACTGCCAGTTCGTCGACTTTTTCTCTGACCCTGACGCCCGTTGAACCTGCCATCGCTTTGCTGGATCCACCCCCGATCGGCGCAAATCTCGCCGGCGTTCGGATATTCGGGGAAGGAACGAACGGCGGTGAACCGCGCTTGCGAGAGGCTTTTGTTAGGGGAGAAATCGGTTCCGGATCGGCCAGCCTGACGATTTTCTCGGAGTTGGATCAATCCGCGCCCTCCCAGGCGACCTACTTTCTTTCTCCGCAGCTGCCCTCGGCGAATTCCCTGCTCCTTCGCCTCATCTCTCCGGAGCGCTCGTCTCCTCCCCCGTTAGGCGCAGCCAGGGTGGAGTCGGTGTTTCGTTAGGCTGGGATTAGTGAAAGACAAAGCCGGTGGCGGTCACAACCTGCCCGTCGCGAATGAGCGCGGTGTGCTTTTGGGGGCCGGTGTAGCTCCCAAAGAGGTTGCGCGCGTTGACCGAAAAATCGACCAGGAAGCCCGAGACTTTCTTGTCTTTGCCGACGGTGAGTTCGCCGGGTTTCGGCTCGCTTAGCCACTTGATCACCACGCTCCTGGGATCAACCAGATTGGTATTGAGCCAGGTCGTGACGATCTCCTGGTAATTGGCCGGATAGGCGCCATAGCTCGTGGAAAACGGAGACACGGTTTGCGCCAGACCGGCAATCGGAAGGAACGCGAGCAAAGCTAGGATTGCCACGGGAGCTTTCACGCAACCACAATAGAACTTATCCCGAAACTTGTCATTCTGATCCCGCAATCGCGGGAGAAGCCGTAACGCAGGGCGCGGAGCGCACGAGGCCGGGCTTTCCATCTCTGACTGTTTCGGAAGCGCTTCCTTAGGGGGAAATAGTCAGAGATGTTTCGCTTCGCTCAACATGACAGTTCTCGAAAGGTTTTGGATTAGGTTAGGTTCTAGTTACGGAATTTCCGAAGTCGAGGTGGTGAGAAAGACGCTTCTGTTTTTCGGCCGCCCGGGCTAATCGTCACCTTGATGAGAATAATTCAATTTGCTGCTCGCCGTTTTTGTCCTGAGCGGGGCACCACTGCACGCGGCCACGCCGCCGCTCGGCCGCCCTAACGAAGGCGACGGCAACATCAGGCTCTTTTGATCCCGCGTCCGCTACGCGCGCCTGGCTCGAGACCGTCCCGGCGGAGAAACGCGCCAAATCCGATGCCTATTTCGAAGGAGGCTATTGGCTCATTCTCTGGAATTTTCTCCTCGGTGCGGCGATCTCTCTTTTCCTTCTCGCCAGCGGTCTCTCTGCCCGCCTCCGCGCTTTCGCGGAAAAGACGACTCGCTTTAAGGCGCTCCAGGTCGCGCTCTACACCATCGCTTACGTGTTGATCGTCTCCGCTCTTTCCTTTCCGTTAGGCGTCTATTCAGATTACGTTCGGGAGCATACCTACGGATTGGCCACGCAAAGTTTTGGCCCCTGGTTCCGGGAACAGCTCATCAATCTGGCCGTGCTGATGGTTGCGGCTACGTTGGGCCTAATCGTTCTTTACGCTTTCTTTCGGCGCGCTCCAAGAACGTGGTGGCTCTGGGGATCGGCCCTTGGAATCTTGTTCCAGGTCGTGGCGATGTTGGTCGCGCCGGTCTTTGTCGCGCCCTTGTTCAACACCTACAAACCGCTCGCCGACCCCAAAATCAGTCAATCAATCCTCGCCATGGCTGCCGCTAACGAAATCCCGGTGCAGCAGGTCTTCGAGGTGGACGCGTCGCGGCAAAGCAACCGGGTGAGCGCGAACGTTTCCGGCCTTTTTGGAACGGCGCGAATCTCGTTAAACGATAATCTGCTCAAGCAATGCACGCTGCCTGAGATCCGCATGGTCATGGCGCATGAGATGGGGCATTACGTCTTAAACCACGGGCTTAAATTGATTCTGTATTTTGGCCTTTTCATCTTTCGCTGGCTTCGCTTTTTCGCGCGTGTTCTTTGAACGAATCGGTGCGTCGTTGGGGCGAGAAATGGGGCGTTCGTGGCATTGCAGATCCTGCCGGCTTTCCCTTGCTCACCCTGCTTTTCTCAACCTTCTTTTTCCTTATCACCCCCCTTGTGAACACGGCCGTGCGAGTGACGGAGCGCGAGGCCGATGCCTTCGGAATCAACACCGCTCGTGAGGCCGACGGATTCGCGAAGGTTGCCCTGAAACTCGGCGTCTACCGCAAACTCGATCCGGGCCCGATCGAAGAATTCATTTTCTTCGATCACCCGAGTGGCCGGGCTCGCATCAGAATGGCGATGGATTGGAAAGCAGCAAATCTACCGGCAGGCGACGCGGGAATGGCAGTTTCTCGTTAGGGCTCGGTAGGGCGAGACTCCGTCGAGCCGGGATTGGCGGGTCACCAGATCAGTTCCGTGGCCGCGCGCCATCCCCGGCTCGACGGAGTCTCGCCCTACCGAGGTGACGCCGCTGCTGATTCGTTAGGCGAAGTCGTCGGCGTCACCGGCGACCGTGGTTGCGCCAGCGCTTTTTCGAGCAGAGCAGCGAGACGCCAGCCCGCCTTATGTATTTCTTCCAGAACGACACCAGCCGACCATTTGCGGTAGGAAATATCGCCGGGCGACGCGTGCTCCACAACGTCGCCGTCCGCGACCATGGTTTGGTCATCCAATTTTGGCTTAACCTTCTCGTAGGTGAGGCGGCCATATGCCTCCCGCGCCACCGGGAGAATTTCGTTCGCCCATGCCTCCGGATATTTCTCGACCGCTAACTCCGCTGGCATTCGCCAATTTTTCGGTTCGTCCTTGGAGAGACGATCCGTTAGGGCTTTATCTGCGGCATCCATTTGCACCTGCCGCTCCTCTTTGGGCATGGTGTCGGGGAATTGCGGCAGATTGGCCAGGACCGCATCACCATCCCAGAAGCCATGCAGCTTGGGTGCGTGTTTTCGGGGCGCGGCGTCGGCAAGTTTCAGACGCAGCGAATTACCACCCTCATCGGGAAACTCTCTGCCACCCGCTCCGGATTGACCGGGTGGCCCTCGGCGTCAAAATACTGCGCGCCGACGTGCAGGGGCTGATGAATATCGCCGACGAAATGCGCCAGCAGGATGACCGCGATCGGCTTGGTAATTTTGCGCTCGTTGTTCTCCGGCTTTTCGCCACGCAGAACCTCGATGCAGTAACCCATCATGTGGACGATGTCCCACTGGGTGCGTCCCGCTTTGCCGTCGCCGTATTTTTCCGCGCCCTCGAGCGGCACGTCGGTGTAATGAAACCAATGATGCGAAGGGATAGCTGATTTCGCGTCGGTTGCGGGCGGGTTCGCTTTCCAGTATGCGCGCAACTGCTCGGCAATCTTCGGGTGCGAGGAAAAATACTTTTGCACCTTGGGATCATCGATCCCCGGCTTGTCCCATTGTTTGATCGTGTCCGCGATGATCGAGGCTTCTTGCAGGCTGTAGCCGTCGAGGAGTTCGGAAACCCGCGCGCCGGTCGGTGTCTTCGCGAGCCGTTGGTCCGCGATTGCGCCGATGATCTTGTGGCCGTCCGGACCGTAGGCTTGGGCCGAGCACGCCAGGACGAGCTCCAAGAGGAGCGAGAAGACGAACAACTTTGTCATGAAATCCGGCCTAACGATAGCAGATAATGAGCGATTTGAGGAACTGGATGGCGACGCCAACTAGATTTGTCATCCCCCGATCCGGCGTAGCGCGGAGAGGGACCCCGCCATGGCAATGAGCGGCCTCTGTCGGGCGTCACCGCGGACTGCGCTTGAGAGGTCCCTCGCCGTCTGCGCGGCTCGGGATGACAAATTTTCAAACTCTTTGGGATAGGAGAGGGCGTTGCCTAACGACTGAGCGCAAGGTTTTCTGTCGTTGTCGTCTCGTCGAGCGCAAGTCGCCGCTGCTTCGCGGGAGCTTCCTCCCGCGTGGGCAAAGTGGCTCCTTCCGGTGCCGCTTCCGTCAGGCGCATGCCGACCAGCTTGCTGATGCCACGTTCCTCCATCGTCACTCCGTAAAGGATATCCGCCTTCGCGATCGTGCGTTTGTTATGGGTAATGATGACGAACTGGCTTTGAGCGACGAAGCGTTCAAGGACACGGATGAAACGATTGATGTTCGATTCGTCGAGCGGCGCATCCATTTCGTCGAGGATGCAGAACGGACTCGGGCGCACCATGTAGATGGCAAAGAGGAGTGCCACTGCCGTCATCGTGCGCTCGCCGCCGGAAAGGAGCGAGATGCTTTGCAATTGCTTGCCCGGCGGTTTCGCGATGATGTCGATGCCACAATTGAGCGCGTCATTTTCGTCGAGCAGGACGAGGTCGGCGCGCCCGCCGCCAAAAAGCTCGGCGAACATTTCGCGAAAGTTGATCCGCACCTGGGCGAACGTCTCGGCGAAAAGCTTTTCGGTCGTTTGATTGATCCGGGTAATCACGTCGAGCAGCTCGCGGCGCGAATTCGTCAGGTCGGCCATTTGTGTTTCGAGGAAAGTGTGGCGCTCTTCGAGTTCGTCGTATTCCTGGACGGCGTCCAGGTTCACTGGCCCCATCGCGTCGAGCTGGCGGGTCATCTGTTCGACGATTTCACGCAGCCGCGCTTCGTCGAAACCCGCGGAGTCATCCCCGGTCGCTTCGATTTCGGCGTTGCCGCGCTGCTTGATCTGGGCCCGGAAGGTCTTGGCAAACGCATAACGATCAGGCGCAAACTCGCGCAAATCGACCTGATAGCGTCGCATCACATGCTCGGCGAGGCTTTCAATCTTGAGCTGCATTTGCGTTTGGCGGACTTCCTCCTTGCCTCGCGCCTCGTGCAGATCGCTGAGCGCTTTGCGACGGCCGCGCAGATCGCTCTCCATGTTGTTAACCTCAGCAAGGCGAGCAGCGCGCGTCGCCGCGACTTCCGCCACGGCGGATTCTGCGCGAGAAAGCGCTGTGCTGTCTTCTTCGATCGAGCCTTCCGCGGCAACCGTCTCGACGCTCTGGCGTTCGCGGCGGGTTTGGTAATTCGCGATATCCGCTCGGCGAGTTGCAATCAATTCCGCCAGTTCCGTCTGGCGCGCGGTCATTGGCTGGCGTTGGCTGCGGAGACCCTCGTGCCGCTGGCGCTCGGTCGCGACCGCGAGTCGCAATTCACTCAACTGTTCGGCCAACTCCTCGTCGCGCAAACGCGCCGTCTCCACCGCGGTTTGCAGGGCCACCTGGCGTTCGCGCCCGTCCACGAGAAACGAACGCTGGGCTGCCGCATCGCTTTCCAGCTGCGCGATTCGTTCCGCGGAGCTGTCCATTTGTTGAGCGAGGGTCGTTCTTTCCCATTCCAGCGCGTCCACTTTTCGATTCGCCTCATGCAGCTCGCGGTCGAGCGCGGTCGCTTGCAGGGTGATGGCGGAATGATCGCCGCGCGCCGCCTGATAATGTTCGCGGACCTCTTCCAGGTGATCGACTGCGGCCTCAACCTGCCGATGAATTTCGTCGCGCTTTTTGCGCAGATTTTCTCGTTCCTCGAGGAGCGCGCTGTGCTCGGCGGCGAGGGCGGTCATCTGTGCTTTCCGCGCGAAAAGCGAGGTACTCTCTTCGTTGACGGAGCCACCAAAGATGACGCCTTTCGCAGAAACGAAATCGCCGCCCGGCGTGGCGAAGGTGAGACGCGGGAATTTCTTCCTGAGTTTCTGCGCCTGCTTCAGATCCGAAACGAGCGCAACCTCGCCTAACAAATGTCTGACGAGCGGTTCGAGTTCGGCCGGCGCATGCACCTTTTCCGTCGCCCAACCGAGCGCGCCGGGCGGCAGTTCCTGAGCGACAACCTCGGCGCTTGCGGTCAACTCGGGCGTGATGAGCGCGGTTTGGCCGAGCTTGCGCGTCGTGAGAGTGGCAATGATTTCGCCGGCGAGCGCGTCGTTGCGGAGGACGATCGCGTGCAAATTGCGGCCCAAAGCCGCTTCGATCGTAGGAATGAAATCCTCGTCCACCTCGATGAGCGACGCGAGCGCGCCCTTCAGCGCGGGCAGGATACGCTCCGGGTCATCGAGTCCGCGCAGCACAGCCTGCGAACCTTCGGTGAGACCTGCACCTTCCGCGTTAAGCTGTTGCAAAATCTCGAGGCGAGATTGCCGTTCGGCGAGAGCTCGCTCGCTCGTCATCAGCGTCGTCTCTGCGGTGCGCAATTCCTGTTGTTGGCGGCTCAGCTCTTCTTCAGCCGATGGAATTTGTGTCGCCAAATCCTGGAGCGCCGCCTGATGCTCTTCTGCTTTTGCGCGCGTAGCGGCGAGCTGCGACGCGACTCGAAGCCGCCGCGGACGTGGCTTTGCCTAACGACTTCGCAAGTTCTTCCAAACGCGGTTGCGTCGCGGTCCGCCGTTCGGTTGTGCCGGCGATTTCCGCTTCCAGATCGTCCAGCCGACTTTCCGCCTTGGAGATGGCCAGCTCGAGCGCTTGCAGCTCGCGTTCACATTTTTCTCTGTCGCGCCGCACTTCGGCCGCGCGCTCCGTCAGTTTGGCCAGCTCGTCTTGTTTCGCGGCGAGGAGGCGTTCGGTTTCTGAGAGGAGGGCATCCGTGTCGTGGATTTCCGTTTCCTGCTGGGCCCGCTTCGCTTCCGCTGTCTGAACATCGAGCTCGTAGCGCTCGATTAAAGTCGTCAGTTCCTGCGCCCGCTCCCGGTTGAATTCGATCCGGTTCCGATGCGACGCAATCTGGTTTTGCAGCCGCTGCACTTCAGCGCGCGCTTCGTTGATCTTTGTGTCGACTTCTTCAAGTTTGCCCCGCTCGGCCGCGACTTCGTTTTCGTGTTCTTCGATCTGGCGTTCGACGGCCTTTTGCTCCTGGTCGAAGCGACCGGCAGACTCGCGCGATTGCTCGAGCTCAGCCTGGAGAGAATCGAGTTGAGCACGCGAATGATGCGTGTCGAGCACCTGGAGATCGGTGAGTAACGTCTGGTAGCGGCGCGCTTTGCCGGCCTGTCGCTGGAGCGAGCCGATCTGGCGTTTGACTTCCTTGATGATGTCGCCCAACCGCAACAAGTTCGCTTCCGTCGCCTCGAGCTTGCGCATCGCTTCGCGCTTCTGCGTTTTGTATTTTGTGATCCCGGCAGCTTCTTCGAAAACCGTGCGCCGATCTTCCGGACGCGAGCTGAGAATCTGGTCGATTCTCCCCTGTTCCATCATCGAGTAGGCGGTGCGCCCGATGCCGGTATCGGCGAAGAGGCTTTGGATGTCCTTCAACCGGCAAACCGTTTTGTTGAGCAGGTACTCGGAAAGTCCGTCGCGATAGACCCGGCGAGTGACCCGGACGTCGTGCCAGTCGACCCCGAGCTCGCTCGCGCAATCGGTGAAGGTCAGGGAGACTTCGGCATAACCGACCGGCTTGCGCGAATCAGTCCCATTGAAAATAACGTCGGCCATCTCGCCGCCGCGGAGAGATTTGGCGGACTGTTCGCCGAGCACCCAACGGACAGCGTCGAGCACGTTTGATTTTCCGCACCCGTTAGGCCCGACGATTGCGGTGAAGCCTTCGTGGAAATTAAAGACGGTTTTGTCGGCGAAGGATTTGAACCCAAAAAGCTCGAGTGATTGGAGATGCATGCGTTAAGGAAACTGAAAAAGTGCATACAACCCACAATTGGCGATGACAAGCAAAATAAACGCTATCTTGGGGCGGGCAGAAATCCCTCCACAAGATGTGGGGTCGGTCAGTAGCCGGCCGCCTGTCCGTCTTTGCGGCTTTCGCTTGCTCCGACGTAAATCCGTTGGCCATCGTGTTCTTCCACTTTGATCGCCTGATAACCGCCGTAGCCGCCAACGTCGTAACGCACGTCGTGCCCCTTCATTTTTAACGCTCGCACCGTCTCAGCGGGAACGGCACTCTCGACTTCCATATAGCCGCCGCCGGGCGTCATTTTTTCGCCGGTCGGCTCGTTGTCGCCTTCGTGCTGCCAGCGCGCGGCGTCGCCCGCCTCCTGCAGACTCATGCCGAAATCGATCATGTTCGTCAGGACCTGGACGTGGCCCTGCGGTTGCATGTCGCCGCCCATGACGCCGAAAGCGAGCCAGGGCTTTTTGTCCTTCATCACAAAGCCAGGGATGATGGTGTGAAACGGTCGCTTGCCCGGCGCATAAACGTTGGCGTGACCGGGCTCCATCGTGAAAAGCTGACCGCGGTCCTGGAACATGAAGCCGAGGCCTGGCACGACAATGCCGCTGCCCATCCCGCGGAAATTACTCTGGATCAGGCTAACCATGTTGCCCTCATCGTCCGCCGTGCACATATAAATGGTGTCGCTCTGGCCTAACGACGGGTTGCCGGGCGCGACGCTTTTGGCGGCATGCTCGGGATCGATCAGCTTGCGCCGCTCGTTCGCGTAACTTTTTGAGATCAGAGCAGCGACCGGAATCTTCGCGAAATCGGGGTCGGCGTAATATTTCGCGCGATCGGCGAAGGCAAGTTTCTTCGCTTCCACCATCGCGTGGAGGGTTTCGGGGGAATTGAAGCCCATCTTTTTGAGATCGTAGCCTTCGAGCAGATTCAACATCTCAAGAGTGGCGATTCCTTGTCCGTTAGGCGGGAGCTCGAAGACGTCGTAGCCGCGGTAGTTGGTCGAGACCGGCTCGACCCAGGTGGAGGTGTGTTGCTCGAAATCGGTCTTGCGCAGGTAACCGCCATTGGCCTGCATGAAGGCGTCGATCTTGTCTGCGATTTCGCCTTTGTAGAAAACGTCGCGACCTTTCTCGCCGATCAGGCGCAGAGTGTGGGCGAGGCCCGGATTTTTGAAGATGTCGCCTTCGTTAGGCGCGCGGCCTTTACCGTCGAGGGTATAGGTCTCGAGAAAGGCTCCCGGCAGACCCTTGTAGGCTGAGATGCTGTGTTGCCAGTAAAAGGCGATCAACTGTGTCACCGGAAATCCCTCCTCGGCATAATGAATCGCGCCGGAGAGATCATCGCCTAACGAGAGTTTGCCGAATTTTTTGTGCAGCTCCGCCCAGGCATCGACCGTTCCCGGGACGCTGATCGGGAGCATCCCGGTGGGGGGATGAATTCGCGCTGGATCTTGGCCAGCTCGGCTTTCATCTGCTCGTAGCTGAGACCGCGCGGCGAACGTCCGCTCCCGTTGAGTCCGTAAAGTTTGTGTTCCTTCGCGCTGTAGACGATCGCGAAAAGATCGCCGCCGACTCCGTTCGAGACTGGCTCCATCAGGCCAAGAGTGGCGTTGGCCGCGATCGCGGCATCGACTGCGCTCCCGCCGCGCTTCAAAACATCGAGCCCGACCTGCGTCGCCGCCGGCACGCTCGTGCAAACCATCCCGTGTCGCGCCAGGACCGGAGAACGCGTCGCCCACGTTTTGCCTGTGATGCGATCGATCTGCGCCCGCGCGAATGGACTCGTGGAAAAGACGAAGCTGAAGAGGAGGGCAACGACGAAGAGCGGCGTGCGGAATTTCATCGCCTAACTTAACCCGGCAAGATTCGCTGGAAAGTGTCGCTCTCAGGCGGCGCGCCGCAGCGTTCGCTGCACGAAAAAGACGATCGAAGCGACGACTACCACCGCGCCCGTCACGGTAAGTTCCTGCCGGGTCGCCTGCGCCAGAATCCAAAGGCTGATCGCGATCCCGATCAGGGGAAAAATCCATGCCCCGGCAAAATGGAACGGCTGCCCGGCGGTGCGGACATCGCGCCGCATCAGTTCAATCGCGGCGCCGCAGCAGAGAAAATAGAGCACGAGCACGGCGACATTCGATAGAATGGCGAGCTGCTGGAAGGTCGAGCTAAGGGAAAGAAGGGCGCAGACCCCGCAATAGGCGAGAATCGCGATGTCCGGCGTGTGAAAGCGCGGATGAACGTGCGCAAAAGCCTTGGGAAGAAAACGATCCCGCCCAAAGGCGAAGACGATGCGCGGAGAACTGAGGATATCGCTGGTGATGAAACCGAAAGCTGAAATGCTCGCGCCGGCGAGCAATAGAGTGCGGCCCGGCCCGTCGAGAAAACGTGAAGCCGCTTCCGCCAGCGGTGCAGCGGAATATTGCCCGAGGCTGCCGCCCAGAATTCCCTGAGCGACAAATTGGATTAACAGATAGAGCGCGGTGGTGATGGCGAGCGCGAGATAGATGGCGCGCGGAACGGTGCGGGCGGGATCCTTTACCTCACCGCTCGGAATCAGCGCAACCTCGATTCCGACAAAAGCGAAGAGCAGGATCAGCACACTGCGTCCGAGGGCCGGGACTCCCGGCCAAACCATCGTCAGGGCGTCGCTTCGCCTAACGAAAAATATTCCGGCACAGACAAAAATCAGGAGCGGAATGAGTTTCAGGATCGTGATGATCCAGACGGCCCACGCGCCGGACCGGACGCCGCGGATATTGGTCCAGGCCAGCGATCCGAGGACGAGCAGGACGACCAGAAAATGGGTGACCTTGCCGGCGAAAAATGGAGACATCGCGCCGATCGTGTCGGCGAAAAGACTAACGATGCCGGAGGTGGCAAGAATTGCGGTGAGAAAATAAAGCACCCCGGCGATAAACCCGCTGAAGCGCCCAAAGGCGGTTTCGACGTAAGCATACATGCCGCCCGTCAGGGAGACGCGACTTCCGGCCAGCGCGAAGGAGGTGACAAAAATCACCATGAACAAGGCGCACGCGAGAAAAGCGAACGGCGCCGCTGTGCCGAGCTGCGTTGCGACGACGGCCGGGAGGGCGAAGATCCCCGCACCGATAGTTGCGTTCACGATGTTGGCCGTCAGGCTTGGGACACCGAGCGCGCGGATCAACTGTCTGTCCTCGTTAGACTCGATCGGCGCACTCACGGGTCGCAGGCTGCGCGAGGCAGCGTCCTGCGGCAAGTCGTTAGTTGAGGTCGAGCGAAGCTCGCCTACTCTTCCCAATGCGCGATTCCTATCTCCAAGAGTATTTTACTTTTCTGCGATTTCCCAGCGTCTCGACGGACCCTGCCTACGCCGAAAAACTAGGCGAATGCGCGCATTGGCTGGTGGATAAACTGAACGGGATTGGCCTGGAAGCGCAGCTCGTTCCCACCGCGGGACACCCGGTGGTTTGGGCAAAAAACAAACATCAACCGGGCCGAAAGACCGTCCTGCTTTACGGGCACTACGATGTGCAACCGCCCGATCCGCTTGATCTCTGGGAGTCACCGCCTTTCGAACCGGTTTTGAAGAATGGTGTCGTCTTCGCTCGTGGGGCGACCGACAACAAAGGCCAGATCATCTCACACATTTTCGGCATCCAGGAGATGATCGCGGAGAATGGCGATTTGCCGGTCAATCTGCATCTCATTATCGAGGGCGAAGAGGAAGTTGGGAGCGATAATCTGCCGATTTTCTTGAAGGAGAATCGCGAGGCGCTGCGCAGCGATGTGGCGCTCGTTTCCGATACGGGCATGATCGCGCGCGGCGTGCCGACATTGAGTTACGGATTGCGCGGAGTGACCGCTTGTGAGGTGAGGATAACCGGCTCGAAGATGGATTTGCACTCGGGCGTTTTTGGCGGCGCGGTGGCAAATTCCGTTACGGCCCTGGCGCGATTGCTCGCGACGTTGCACGACGAAAATGGGCACGTCGCGATCGAAGGATTTTACGATCAGGTCAAGCCGCTGGAGGATTGGGAGCGCGAAGCCTGGCGCAAGCTGCCGATCGAAGCGGACAAGGAGATTCTTGATGAAACGGGTTCGCCAGCGCTCTTCGGGGAAAAAGATTTCAGCACGCTGGAGCGACTCTGGGCGCGGCCAACCGCCGAGATCAACGGCATCGGCGGCGGTTACCAGGGAAAGGGGACCAAGACGGTCATCGCGAGTCATGCGATGGCGAAACTGACGTTTCGAATGGTGCCGAACCAGGATGGCGCCACGATTTTGAAGTTGGTGAAGAAGCATCTCGAAAAACATCTGCCGCCTGGCGTGACGATGGAGATCATCGAGGGACACAGCGGTCCCTGGTATTTGACCGATCCGCATTCCAGTGTTGGCAAAATTGCGCAGAGCGCGTTGCAGAAAGCTTTCCAAAAGCAGGCCGCGCTCATTCGGGAAGGCGGCAGCATCCCGATCGTTTCACAGTTCCGCGAAATCCTGGGAGTGGAAACGTTGCTCCTCGGTCTCGCCCTGTCCGATTGCCGGGCTCATTCGCCTAACGAGAATTTCCCGCTCGAGAATCTGGAGGCCGGGATCAAGATGAACAAAGCTGTCCTGCAGGAACTGGGCGCAGCCAGCCAGTAAGAGGCTGGGCTCCGAATCAGTTCAGGATGCCGGCGCCTTGCCTAACGAGATGGTTGGTGGCTGGTCTGGTCGTTCTCCTCCTCCAACCCGCGCCCTCGGCGTCTGCAGAAGACCCGTCGTTAGGCGAGAAGATCACGAAATTCTTCGCCACCCCCACGCCGACTCCCAGCCATCGGCGGTCGAAACACAAGAAGAGTAGTCCGTCACCGAGCCCGAGCCCCTCTCCGAAAGCAAAACACAAGGCTTCGCCGACCCCAGCGCCGGAGGAAGAGGAAACCCCGACGCCAACGCCCAAGCGAAAGAAACATTCTCCCACACCAACCCCGTCCGAGACACCCACGCCGACGCCCGAAAACGCAGAGTCGCCGTCGCCTACTGAGACGCCGAGTCCGACGACCAAAGCGAAAGTGGCAACAATCTCGTCCGACGAGATCGAGGGCTACGACAAGAACCCGGCGGCAGTCCGCCAGCTTCTCGATGACGCGCTCGAATTAACCCGCCGAAATCTCGATTACGTTTACGGCTCGGCTGATCCGGAGAGCGGCGGGATGGATTGTTCCGGCTTCATCTATCATGTCCTGCGCAAGAACGGCGTCCCGGATGTGCCGCGGGACGCGAGCGGGCAATATGTCTGGGTTCGCAAAGCAGGAAATTTCCGCGCGGTCTTGAGCCGCGACATCGCTTCCTTCGAGCTCGATGAACTGAAACCTGGGCGACCTGCTTTTTTGGACCGGAACCTACCGGGTCGAGCGCGATCCGCCGGTTACCCACACCATGATTTACCTCGGAAAAACAAAGAAATCGGGCCGGCCGATCATGGTTGGCTCGAGCGACGGGCGCACCTACGAAGGAGTCCAGCGGTTTGGGGTCAGTGTGTTTGATTTCAAGACCGCGCCGGCCAAAGACGCCGGCGCCACAGAAGCTCATCCGCGTTTTGTCGGTTACGGGAAGATTCCAGGGTTAGGGGAGCTTAAACCGTGAGGTGACGTTAGCGTCCCACGCTCTTGTCATCCCGAGCCCGGCGAAGCGCGGCGAGGGACCTCGCAGTTGCAATCCGCGGGTCCCTTCGAGAACAAAGCGCCTGTTGCAATTGTGGGGTCCCTCGCCGTCTGCGCGGCTCGGGATGACAAAAGTGTGCGGAGCGTTTCGGCCTAACGAGTATTTGAAGTTCTCGCGGTTCGCGCAGGCGAGGGCGAGACCGCAGCGCTGGTCGGAACTTCTTCAGGCGCGCGCGACGGCTTGGAATGGGCGCGGCGATAATGCTGCGTCGCCAGGCCGAGGATCAATGCGAGCACGATGAACGCAATCGTGCGCTGCTCCTGTCGCGTCAGAACAAACATTCCGAGCCGGGCGCGCAGGCTCATGGGGCGTAGGGAATGGGGTCGGCGAGGCCTGCCTCGTGGAAGCCTTTCAAGCGCAACTGGCAGGCATCGCAGACCCCGCAGGCCAGCCCGCCAGCCTTCGGATCATAGCAGCTGTGAGTCACTGAATAGTCTATCCCTAACGAGAGTCCCTGCCGGATGATCTCGGCCTTGCTCAAGGCAATGAGCGGGGCGTGAATCGTGAAACCATTTCCCTCGACTCCGGCACGCGTCGCCAGGTTTGCCAGTTTCTCAAACGCCTGGATGAATTCGGGACGGCAATCAGGATAACCGCTGTAATCAACCGCATTGGCGCCGATAAAAATGTCGGATGCCGGAAGCACCTCCGCCCAGGCGAGTGCGTAGGAAAGAAAAATCGTGTTCCGCGCCGGGACATACGTCACCGGAATCTCGCGCGCCATTTCGGCAGCGGAGCGGCCCGTTGGGATTTCCCCAGGAGCGGTCAAAGCGGAGCCGCCGAAGACGCGGAGATCGATCTCTGCAATTCGATGCTCGCGCGCGCCTAACGAATGGGCGACCTTCTCCGCGGCCGCGATCTCGCGTTCATGGCGCTGACCGTAGCGAAAAGATAGCGCGTAAGCCTCGAAACCCTGGGCCTGGCTGAGGGCGAGGACGGTGGCGGAATCGAGTCCGCCGCTCAGGAGCACGACCGCGCGCTTCATCGCGCAGCGCGATCCGGTTCGTCCGGGTGGGTTGCAGTAATGGTTAGGCTGATCCCTCCGCGGGAAGCGAATTCGGCATGCACAATCATTTTCCGTGGAGCGCACGCCTCCACCAGATCGTCGAGAATGTGATTAGTGACCTCTTCGTTGAAGGCCTCTTCATTGCGATAGGACGAGAGGTAAAACTTGAGTGACTTCGTTTCGAGGCAGCGTTTTCCCGGCAAATATTCGATTGTGATTTCCGCGAAGTCCGCCTGGCCGGTAATCGGACAGAGCGAGGTAAAGTCAGCCGATTCGAAGCGGATCCAGTAAGGCCGGCGGGCCGGGTTGGGGAACGTCTCCAGGATGTCGGCGGAGGGCTTCGTTGGGAGGCGCGTTTCGCTGCGCCCGAGGAGCCGGAACGGTTTGCCGTCTTTATTCTTCGCCACTTTGGAACTTACGATTCGTTAGCCGTGCTTCAATCCGAAGTTGGAGGGACGGGCTCTGTCCCGTCCGTGTTTCGAAACGCCATCGATTCGTTAGTCAGGATGCTGCGCCATTGGATTGAGCAAGGCGCGCTGACGATCGCCGAGTCCGTGGTAATTCCAATAATCGATTTTCAAGCTGCGCTTCATTTGGATCTTGCTGCCATCGGCTCCTTCCCATTTGCGGAGGAGGTAAGGGAAATCGCGATCGAGCATAAAGCGATCGGTGCCGGCGTCATGCTGCACCGTGACGTAAATCGCATGCTCCTCTGTTTCGTAATGTATATAGGCCGGTTTCCAGACCAGATTTTCTTTTTTTGAGTTGATGATCGTCGGGGCGAGCTGGATCTGGAAATCGCCGCTCGGCTTTGTAAAATCAATTGTCCGCACCCGAAGCGGAAGTTCGTCGTAAAAAAATCCGTTAGGCGGGAGCGTTACCTTTTGCCTGCCCTCGGCCATTCCATCCCAGTAGGTGTGCCATTGGTAGGCAAAAACTTCTCCGCCGCGGCGCGCTTCCTTGTAGGTATTGCCGCAACTGTCGTTGCTCGTGAAAGAAAACTTTGCCAGCCGCGCGTTATCGGCCCGCCAGAAGTTCGAATGCATTTGCTGATAGACGTAGAGGCCGGTCGGGATGTGCAGAATCTGATTCATCTTCAGCACCTGGATGACGCCGGGCCGCTGCCAATTGTCGGGCTTAACGAATTGCCGGTAGTCGAACGGCTCGCGCACGAGGATGTGGAGGACTTCAGTCTGACGCGCCTGACCGTAGCGCATGATTTGGGCGTCGTAGATGTCGAACTCGGCTTTGCCATCGTTCCAATAACTCGCGTTCTGGACAAAGGCGGGAGCGAACTGCCCGAACGCGGGCAGGGCCCGAAAAATCGCAAAGGCGACCAAAGCAAGAAGCGGCTTTTGCATGGCGCGCCCTTAAGGTAGCGCCCGTTGCGAATCCGACAATCTTTCCTTAAGCTCGCGCTTCCCGATGCCGAACGAACCTGAGAGCGCCCGACCCGCCAACCCCCCGCCGCCGGGCGGAGTCGAACAGGCTGGGGTGATCGATTTTTTCGCGCACGACACCAAAACCGATGAGGTGCTGCTGGTCATGTTCGAGTCACGCCCGTGGGATGATTCCGAACTTCAGCTTTTCCAGGTCCAGGAGAAGTTTAACGCCTACGTTTCATTTCTCCTCGATGGCGAACTGGCGGAAGCGCATCCGGAATTGGCGGGCAAAGATGCGCGGATCGAATTGCGCTGCGCAGACATGCCGAAAGGTCGCGCGCTCGATTTGCTTAACGCGATTCACGATCAGCTCGCGCTCCAGGAGATTCGCGTGGAAGTGATCGTGGAGGATCGCAGCGGCAGTTGTGGCGAGGGGTGTGCCTGCCACTGATTTGGTTTAACCACGGATTACACGGATTTCACGGATGGAGGAGAGTTACTCGCAGCCAGGCTGGACGTGCGGAAGCCCGTCCCCATCCGAATCCGTGCAATCCGTGGTTAAAACTTGAGAAACGTCACCACCGGTGTGGGATCGAGCTTTTCGCGGCCGTGGAGGAACTCCAGTTCGATCAAGAACTGCGCTTCGAGTAATTCCCCGCCGACTTTCTGGATCAAAGCCGCGGCCGCAGCCGAGGTGCCACCGGTTGCGAGCAGATCATCGATCAAGACGATTTTCTCGCCGGGTTCGATGCTATCGACATGCATCTCCATTTCGGCGTCACCGTACTCGAGTGAATAGGCCGCACTCGCGGTCTTGAAGGGCAGCTTGCCTTTCTTGCGGATGGGAACAAAGCCCACGCCGAGCGCATAGGCGACGGCTGCCCCAAAGAGAAACCCACGAGCATCGATACCGACCACTTTGTCGATCGGCAATACTCGGCAGCGCTCCAGGAAAACATCGACGGATTCGCGGAAGAGTTGCGGGTTGACCAGGATTGGCGTGATATCCTTAAAAACGATCCCGTGCTTGGGAAAATTTGGGACATCCCGAATGCCCGCGCGCAGACGCTCAATCGAAGCAGTAACCATGGCGGCAGGCTAGCGGGTCGGCGGAAATCGTCAACGCGGGCGAGCGCGCGAAAACCTTTCTAAGTTCGGAGCGTGTGTTGCTAGCCGCACCTGACGCGGACGTGAACACAGGCATCACTCGGGTCGGGTTCGGAGCAGCGGCGTCGCCATTCCAGCTTGGCTCGCTCGCGCAATCGCGCGTAGCTCTTGTCGAGTATCTCGCGCAACTTCTGAACTTCGTCTGCTCCAGTCCGGCTTTCATTCCCTCGGCGGGCCAACGTTTTCATCGCGCCGATCGAAATAGCAGGAACTGAGCCCGAGAGTCTTCCGGAGAAGGTTCATTGCCAAGCACCTCCCCGTCTTTTATCCTCTGCGCAAATGGACCGTGAGCTTCTGATCATTTCGACTCTTTGGTTTTTCCTCGGAATGGTGCGGACCGCGATTGCGGTCAAGGCCCGCACTTACCGCGCGGCCGGCTTTAACTTTTACTCGATTGCGCTTGGCTTCGCTTTTCAAACGGCCTTCTTGACGATTCGCGGCCGCGCACTGGGCAGGTGCCCGCTGACCAATCTCTTCGAGGTATTCATCTTCCTCGCCTGGTCCGTGTCGCTCATTTACCTGCTCATCGGACCCGCCTATCGGTTATCGCTGATGGGTGCTTTCACAGCCCCCCTTGTCTTTGGCTTGCAGACTTTTGCGCTCGCCGCGCCCATCGATCGCCGGCAAACACTAACCATCGCTCCATCCCCCTGGCTGGAAATGCACGCATCGGTCTCACTCATTGCATATGGGGCGTTCGCGCTCGCTTGCGTCGCCGGCCTCATGTACCTGGTGCAGGAGCACCGACTCAAGAGCCGTGAGCTCAATTCGATGTTTTACCATTTTCCCCCGCTGACGGATCTCTTTGCGGCGATCACCCGCCTGCTTTGGCTGGGCTTTGCGCTTTTGACGGTGGGAATTGCGGCTGGGTTCCTCATCGGCCAGCCGCTTCCTTATATTAAGATCGCCTGGTCGATCGGCGTTTGGATTCTTTACGCCGCCATCCTGCTCGCGCGCCATCTTGGGAGGACCGCTCCGCGCCGGATCGCGGCGCTTTGCGTTATCGCCTTCAGTGCGGCGTTAACATTGCTCTGGGGAATCACGTTTTTGTCACAGAGTCACACGGCTTAATGAATCTTTTCTGCGTCGGGATCAGTCATCACACTGCCAACGTGGAGACACGCGAGCGATTCGCCGGCCACGCCGCGGTTGACTGCCGACTGAGGGAAGAAGTCGGTTGTGCCGAAGCCCTTCTTCTCACCACTTGCAATCGCGTTGAAATCTACGCCGCGTCCGAAAAACCGGTGCCGACTGAGCGGATTGCGCATTGCCTCCTCGCGAATGGGATGACTCCGCGGGAGGACGAGTTCGAAGTTTTTTACCGGCACGAGGCCTTGCAATGCGTGCAGCATCTCTTTCGGGTGACTTCCGGTCTCGATTCAATGGTGATCGGCGAGACCGAGATCCTTGGGCAGGCGAAAAAGGCCTACGCCGCGGCCCGCGAGACCGGCGCTGCCGGCCCTTTTCTGCATCGACTTTTCCAACGCGCCTTCCGAGTCGCGAAACAGGTGCGCACTCGAACTGAAATCACGCGCGGTGCAGTCTCGATCGGTTCGGTGGCGGTGGATTTGGCGGAACACATTTTCGGTAACTTTGAGAGCCGCAAGGTGCTCCTGTTGGGCGCTGGAGAAGCGAGCGAACGCACGGCGCGCGCTTTGGCCAAGCGTGGTGTGCGCGACATTCGCGTGACAAACCGGTCCGCGGAACGTGCGGAGGCGCTGGCGGCGCTCGTCGGTGGTCGCGCGGTGCCGATCGAGGAATGGGAAAATCAGTGTCGCGAGGTGGATATCCTGATTTCATCCACCGCAGCGCCAGAGCCATTCGTGACCCGAGCGAACTTGGCTCCGCTCCTGCATGACCGGCTCAATCGGCCCCTTTTCATCATCGACATTGCTGTCCCGCGCGACGTCGCACCGGACGTCAATGAGATGGAGGGTGTGTTTCTTTACGACATCGATTCCCTGCAATCGATTGCGCAGCAATCGCTCGCGCAACGGCGGGAGCAGATTATCGCCGGGGAGGAAATTATCGCACGGCACGTGGATGATTTTAGCGGCTGGTTTATTGCGGCGCGGGAACGCAGAATGCGCGGGCTCGGACTGAACGAACCGTCGCTCCGCCCTTCCGAGAGCTGAGTGGTCGTGCCGGAAAGGATCATTCTCGGATCGCGCGGCAGCGATCTTGCCCGGGCGCAGGTGCGACTGGTCGAGGAGGCGTTGCGCAAGGCCTGGCCGGAACTGGAAGTGGCGGTCGAACTCATTCGGACGAGTGGCGATGAAAGCGCCCAGGTCGGGGCGATCCCGGACCGCAAGGCCGGGCGCAAGGGTCTTTTTACCCGCGAGATTGAAAAGGACCTTCTCGTTAGGCGAATCGATGTCGCAGTGCACAGCGCGAAAGATCTCCCGAGCGAAAGACGCGATGCCTTGGAAGTGCGGGCGACCCTGCCGCGGGCCGCAACTGAGGACATTCTGATCACCAGATCGGGCGCTGGCCTAACGAGTCTTGCCCGGGGGAGCGTGATCGCGACCGGGAGCGTCCGGCGACAGCGACAGCTCGGTTGGGTCCGGCCCGACCTGCAAATAGTCGACCTGCGCGGAAACGTCCCAACTCGCCTGCGCAAGTTAAGCGAAAACGAGGACTGGAGCGGAATTATCCTGGCGCTGGCCGGGCTGACGCGACTCGGGCTGAAGGTGGAAGGGGAAGTTCTTTCACCGGAAGATTTCGTTCCGGCGGGCGGGCAGGGTGTGATCGCGCTGCAAGTGCGAAGCGCCGATGCACGCGTGCAGAAGCTGATTGATGCGATCAACCATCATGCGACAGCTGTTTGCTTGCGAGCAGAGCGAGAATTTCTGCGTTTGCTCAATGGCGATTGCGATTCGCCCGTTGGCGTGCAAGCGAAGTTGGAAACGGAAGAGTTGCGCTTGCAGGCGCAGGTTTTCGAAGCGTCCACGGTGGCGCCGCGCGTCGGGATGGTTGTGGGTTCCTCCAGCGATCCGGAAGCGGTCGCCGCGAAATTGATGGAACAACTCTATGGCGGATAAGAAAAAGACAGGCCGGTGCTATCTGGTCGGCGCGGGTCCGGGCGATCTCGGATTGGTGACCTTGCGCGCGAAGCAATTGATCGAGCGGGCCGAAGTCGTGATTTACGATTACCTCTGCAACCCGGAAATGCTGCAGTGGGCGCCGGAAGGCGCAGAGATCATTTATGCCGGGAAAAAGGCGGATGCGCATACTCTCAAGCAGGAGGAGATCAACACCCTCCTGGTTGAAAAGACCCGCGCAGGTTACCAAGTCGTTAGGTTAAAAGGAGGCGATCCGTTCGTGTTCGGCCGCGGCGGTGAAGAGGCCCAGGCCCTCGTCGCTGCCTCTCTTCCGTTCGAGGTGGTACCGGGAGTCACTTCGGCGATCGCAGCACCGGCCTACGCGGGCATCCCGGTGACGCACCGCGGCATCACCTCGCATGTGACCTTTTTTACGGGTCATGAAGATCCCGAGAAAACCGCGAGCTCGATCGACTTCGAGGCGCTGGCCCGGCTCGGTGGGACGCAGGTAATGCTCATGGGAGTGGAGCGGATTGATACCATCGTCCGCCAAATGATGGAGCATGGCGTCCGTTCGGATCTGCCGGTCGCACTCATTCGCTGGGGAACGACCAGCCGGCAGCAAATTATCCGAGGAACATTGGGGAATATTGCGCAGCGGGTTTTGGAAGAGAATTTCGCGCCGCCGGCGGTCGCGGTTTTCGGCGAGGTTGTGTCATTAGGTGGGGAACTTCGCTGGCAGGAGGCGCGGCCGCTGGCAGGCAAACGCATTGTTGTGACCCGCACCCGCAAGCAGGCGGGCGCGCTGAGCAGTCAGTTACGGGACCTTGGGGCCGAGGTGATCGAGTTGCCAACGATAAAGATTGAGCCGCCAACCGATCTCCGCGCCTTTGCCGAGTTGGTCCAGGATGCGCACACCTATGACTGGATCGTTTTTACCAGTCCCAACGGCGTAACCGCCTTTTTCGAAATGTTTTACAAACTTTACGATGACGCCCGCGAAATTGGCGGAGTCCGGATTGCCGCGATTGGACCAGCCACCGCGCAGCGGGTGCGCGATTTCCACCTCAAGGTGGATTTGCAGCCGGAAGAGTTCGTCGCCGAGGCGGTCTTGCGGGAATTTAAGAAGCAAGGCGACTTGGAAAACCTGCGCATTCTCATCGCCCGGGCGGAAGAGGCGCGAGACCTGCTACCGAAGGGGCTCGAAGCCTTGGGCGCCATTGTGGATGTTGCTTTTTCCTATAAAACGGTCGCGGAGCCGAGTGATCGAACAGAAGCGAGATCGCGCTTGGCGGCCGAAGGCGCGGATATGATCACATTTACCAGCTCCTCGACCGTCGAAAATTACCTTGCTCTGAGATTGCCCTGGCCGCCGGGGATGCTGGTCGCCTCGATCGGTCCGATTACGAGCCAGACCGCCCGCGATCGGGGGCTGAAAATCGGAGTCGAGGCTGAGCAGCACGATATTTCGGGTTTGGTCGAAGCAATCCGGCACTTTTTTGCCAGAAATTGATCGATCATGAGCCGGGGACCTGACATCGAAACAGACTTTGCCCTGGTCATGCAGGAGCTGAGTGCCGAGGCATCGGCAGTCGTGGCTTCGGTGCCGAAGAAGGCTGAAGAGCCCAGTTCCACGCTCGGGATTTCCTCGCTTATCAGCGCGGTCCATTCGCTCGGACAGCGGGTCGAAACACTCGAAGAATCCGTCATGCGAAAATTCGAGGGCCTGCAATTCCAGAAGCTGGAGGAGCAGCTCGCGGCGATCCGGGACACGGAAAAAGTGAATCAGAAATTGTTCGATACGCTGCACGAGGAATTGATCAGCTATCGCGACAACTTCGTGCGTGATTCACTTCAAAAACCGTTCATTCGCGACCTTCTCATCTTGTTCGACGATTTGAGCGCAATCACCTGGCAATTTGAACAGGCTGCGTCGTCCGAGGAAGAGAATCGGCCCGATAAGATACAGGCGCGCGAGAACCTCAACAATATGCTCCATTTCCTGCTCGAAATTTTGCATCGCCTTGAGGTGACGGAAGTCGAACAGCTCGCGATGGTCGACTTCGGCGTCCACCGGGTAATCGGCTACGTTGCGGCCGAAACCGCCGAAGAAGACGGCCGCATCGTCAAGCGGGTGAAACAGGGCTTCAAGTGGCACGGGAAGATCCTGCGACCCGAGGAAGTGATCGCCCAGCGCTTCGGATAAGTTTTTTGCTGCCGCAGCCAGCGCGGCAAGGCCAAAAATATTCGTTCGCGATTGCAACGCGGGAGGCATGAAAACTGCATTTAGAGGCCCGACCTGTCCAGGCAACGGAATCCAAAGAGTCCTTTCTAAAACATGAGCAATCGCAAAGCAGTCGGAATCGATCTCGGCACGACCTTCTCAGCTGTCGCGCATATCGACGCCTACGGAAAACCGCAAATTATCCCAAACTCCGAAAGCGAGCGCATCACGCCCTCAGTGATCCTGTTCGACGGAGCCAAGGCCATCGTCGGCACAGTGGCAAAGAACAATACCGTCGCGGAACCCGAGAAAATCGTCGATTTTGTGAAGCGCGAAATTGGCAAATCGAAGGAGCAGTTTCATCGTGACTTCGATGGCAAGAGCTATTCGGCGGAGGAGCTTTCCGCCCTCATTTTGCGCAAGCTGAAATTGGACGCTGAGAAGTACCTCAAGGTACCCGTGACCGACGCAGTCATTACTGTCCCGGCGTATTTCAACGATTCGGAACGCACCGCGACCATCACCGCCGGGCGTCTCGCCGGCCTGAACGTTCTGCAAATCATTAACGAGCCGACGGCCGCGGCGCTCGCCTACGGCCTGGACAAGCTGGATGAGAACCAAACCGTCTTTGTCTTCGACCTCGGCGGCGGCACCTTTGACGTCACCCTCATGCGGATTGACGGGCACCGGCTTGAGATGGTCGCCACCAATGGCGACCACCGGCTCGGCGGCAAGGATTGGGACGATGTGATCGTCAATCATGTCGCCGAGGAATTTGATCGCGCGCATGGCGAAAATCCGTTGCTCGATCTGCAGAGTTATCAGGATCTGCAAAGCCGGGCTCTCGCCGCCAAGATCCAGCTCTCCAGCCGCGAGCGCACGACGATCGTCCAAAGCCACAATGGCAAGAGCGTCAAGGTCGAGCTGAGCCGTGAGGACTTTGAGAAAATGACCAAGCACCTCGTCGAGAAGTGCAAGGCGATCTGCGAAATCGTGATGCGCGAAGCGAAGTTGGATTGGTCGCAGGTGACCAAAATCCTGCTCGTCGGCGGCATGACCCGAATGCCGATGGTGCGCGCGATGATCAAGGAGCTCACCTCCGTTCCGCTCGCCGAGGACGTCAATCCGGATGAAGCCGTCGCAGTCGGTGCGTCCATTCAAGCCGTCCTGTCTTTGCTTAATGAAGAGGATAAGACTGGGGAGAAAACACTGCCGGCTGATACGCGTCAGCAGTTTTCTTCGCGCGAAGGCGGCCTCATTCAAGTCCGCAACATCACTTCGCATACCCTGGGTGTGGTGCTCTGGGACGAGTCGCAACTTGAGGAATATGTGTTTCCGATGATCAAAAAAATGAGCGCGATGCCAGCTAGCGCGAAGAATTCTTTTGGCACCGCCACCGCCAACATGCAGCGGGCGATCGTCAGGATCGTTGAAGGCGAAAGCACGTTGCCGGCGGAGTGCACGCCCCTGGGAATCTGTGATGTGGAGTTGCCGCCCTTCCTGCCGAAAGGCTCTCCCGTAGAATTGACCTACGAATATAACGAGAATCAAGTGCTCGAAGTCGCGGTCGAAGCTTGTGGCGCCTGTGCCTCCGTTTCAATCGAACGAAAGACCGGTCTTTCCGAAGCCGAACTAGGGCGAGCAACGGTCGCCCTGGGACAAGTGGACGTCGTTTAAGGTGGCTGGGACCATGGTCAGCTTTCCGGTCCCGCTGCCGGATGACCCGCGAAAATGGGACGGCTGGAGCCGATATGATTCTCCTGATCTCTATGAGCGGCTCGGCCTCGATCCGCGGGCCAAGCCAACCAATGAGGAGATAGAAGAGCGCTTTCGCGAGCTCGTCCTGTGGTGGCAGAAGAAGCTGCCGCTAAAAAATCAGCCGAGCAATCCGCTCGCCCAGATGCTGCGCGCGGGCCTCGACGAATCTTCACGTTTCCTCAGCGAGGCGCGCGTCGAGCTGCTGAATCCAGAGCGTCGGCAGCAACTCGACCAGGAGCTTGCGGCGCAAGCGGAAGAAGAAGCCATCGTCGAGTTCAACAAGTATCTCGCTTTCGCCCTGAACGACAAAACGCTCCGGCCACCGGAGGAAGAGGCTCTTCTGGAGTTCGGCCGGAACCAGGGCCTGTCGAACGAGCGCATGCTCGAGTTAATCGAAGTCGAATTGCTCAGCTCCGGCGCGGTCAGGGTGACGGAATCTGCTCCGAGTCCCGGCGGGGACGGATGGAACGGCGTTGGATCCAAAAGAAGATTTCATGCGCATGTTGCGTTTGAGCGGTCTCGATAGTGACGGGATGACGGATGACCAACGCGATGCCTTTGTAAACATGGCAGAAAACCTTGGGATCGATCCGGGTGACGCAGAGGATTTAGTAGATCTCTACTTGGAAGAGATTGAACAGAAGGTGGCTTCTCCTCCGCCGAAGGCTGTCGCGAAAGTAGCGCCACCTTCAAAACCTGCGACATCCATCGGCGCCGCGGCGGTAACCGCAACTGCTCCGCAAGACATTGCGACGGAGCCGGCTCCGGAAAAGAATTTCACCAACCAGATCGGGGTGGAAATGATCATCGTGCCGGCCGGGGTTTTTCGCATGGGAAGCGAAGCGCCCGATGCTCCCCCGAACGAACGACCAATCACGGAGGTTACTCTCAGCCACTACTATATATCGCGGCATCCAATCACGAACGTGCAGTATGAGATGTTTGACCCAAGCCACTCTCGGAAGCGCGCCCCGGGGGCAGGCGACAGGCATCCGGTGGTTTATGTGAGTAGCAACGAGGCGGCAAAATTTTGCCAGTGGCTCGGCTCGCGCGAACGTCGCCGTTATCGGCTGCCGACCGAGGCCGAATGGGAATATGCCGCCCGCGGGAACGACAATCGCAAATATCCCTGGGGCAATCAGGACGGACGTCCCGACCTGGCCAATTTTGCTGATCGCAATACGGATTTCGCGTGGAGCGATCGCAAAATCGATGATGGCTTCGCCGAGAGTTCCCCGGTCGGAGCCTTTCCCCTTGGGCGCGAGTCCCTTTGGCGTGGAAGACATGGCGGGCAACGTCTGGGAATGGTGCGTGGATTACATGGAAGCCTATCGCGGAACTCCCAAGACCAACCCACGCGGTCCGGTTGCGGGTGCCAAGCGAGTTTATCGTGGAGGCAGCTGGAAATCGCGCTTCCACAGTCTGCGGGCGACGACCCGCGGGGGAAACATCCCAAACTACGCTTGTAACGATCTGGGATTCCGCATCGTCTGCGAGTGCGACGTGTAGACGTTTCGCTCTGCGAAACGCGGGGAGAATCGTCGATCGGGGCGCAGCAACCGATCATTCATGGACCTGGCAGGGAAATGCCGTCCAAGCTGGGGAAGAAGCAAAGCGAAAAAACCTCACTCGCGCTTCGCAGAGCGAAGCGTCTACAAGACTACTAGCGAATGGGTTACGACGGATTGAAACGAAACTTGGCGCGACCCCGTTTGGCGTTGGCTTTCGCCTTGCGACGGACCTTTTGTGAAGGCGTTTCGAAGGCGCGCAGACGGCGCACCTCTTCCAAAATCCCTTCCGCGTCCAGTTTGTTTTTGAGCCGCTTCAAGGCCCGGTCCACCGGCTCTCCTTTGCGAACGATCACTTCTGGCATGCGATTATTTCTCCCGATCCTATTGAATTTATAAAGTTCCCTGCTGGCTGGCGAGCGATCCTACGGCCCGCTTCCCCCAGCGTCAACTCTGGGTTTAGGCAGCCGAAGAAGGGGTCGTGACACTCGCTTTCTGGGTCACTTCCCGGCGCAAACTGCTTGTGCTGCCGCCCCGCGCACGAGTCCACCAAAGGACAATCGGCGAAGCGATGAAGATCGATGAATAAGTTCCGACCACCACGCCAACGATGATCGCAAGCGAGAAATCGCGCAGGACCGCGCCGCCGAGAAAGAACAAACACAAGATCGGGATGAGCGTCACTGTGCTCGTGAGAATAGTGCGACTGAGCGTCTGGTTGATGCTCTCGTTCATGATCTGCTCGATCGAGCCGCGCCGCCCGCTCGCCAGACCCTCGCGGATTCGATCGTAAACGACGATTGTATCGTTGATCGAATAACCGGCGATCGTCAGGACAGCGCCCACCATCGTCAGAGTGAGTTCCTTCCCGAGAAGCGAGAAGACGCCGACCGTCATGAGGACGTCATGGAGCAGGGCGACGATGGCGCCGACCGCGAAGGAAAGCTCGAAGCGGAAGGTGACATAGATCAGGATCCCGAAAATGCCCAAGCCGAGCGCCCAAAGGGAATTCTTCGCCAGCTCGCCTCCGACGAGTGCGCCAACACGCTCTTCGCGCTCGACTTTGAACTGACCGTTCGGGATGTGTTCCTTGATCGCCTTTGCCACCGCGTCGCTCGTGTTAATCGGACTGCGGATGGTGATGAAGTTTCGATCGCCCTGGACAGATTGCTGGATCGGCTCGTTATCGAGATGAATTGGCTTGAGCGCTTCACGGACCTGCGCGACCTGCACGGTTTTGGCCGCGCTCAGTGAGAGCAGATCGCCGCCCTTGAAATCAACGCCGTAATTCCGATCGCCGCGCACGACGAAGGCAGTTCCTCCCGCGATCAACAAGGCCAGCGAGCACATCGTCGCGATGAAGCCTTGGCCGAGGAAGTTGATATTTTTCGATGAAATAAGGTGGAGCATCGAGATGCGCTTCACCTTCTCGGTATCAACGAACCAACTGAAAAGATTTCGCCCAACGATCAACGCGGTAAAGAGCGAGGCGAGAATGCCCAGGGTCAACGAAATCGCGAAACCCTTGATTGGCCCGCTCGCCTTCCAAAACAGGATCGCCGCGGTGATGAGCGTGGTGACATTGGCATCGAGGATGGACGAGAACGCTTTGTCATACGCATGCTGGAGAGCGACTTTGAGCGATTTGCCGAGCGCGAGCTCCTCCCGGAGACGTTCGTAAATCAAGACGCTCGCATCGACCGCCAGGCCGATTGTCAGGATGATGCCCGCGATACCCGGAAGCGTGAGCACGAAGTTGAACATCGTGAGCGCGCCGATCAGCAGGATGATGTTCACGATCAGCGCGAGATTGGCGATCACGCCGGCGAATTTGTAGTAAACCACCACAAGGACGAGCGTGACCGCGAGGCCGAGAAGACCAGCAAAAATACTGCTGCGGATTGAATCGAGCCCGAGCGTCGGGGAAACGCTGCGCTCTTCTTCGACGCTGACCGGGGTTTGGAGCGGGTTCTCAAGCACGCTGGCGAGACCGCGCGCCTCCTGTTCGGTGAAGCGCCCTGTAATAATCGCGTCGCCCCCGTAGATCGCAGTTCGAATGCTGGGGGCTGATTGAATCACGCCGTCAAGCACGATGGCAAAACGGTGTCCCACATTCGCCTCGGTGATCTTGCCAAAGGTCTTGGCGCCGGCGCTGTCGAAACGGAGCTGCACCGTCCACCCGTCGTTGCCGTAATAGGCGGCTGAATTTGTCACCCGATCGCCGCCAAGGTCAGCCTTCTTTTTGACGAGCAAGCGCTCTTCGATCGGTTTCTGACCCTCGGCTTGCTGAATGTGGTAGTTCTCGATCCGATATTCCGGCGGAATTACTTCAGTGCCCGCGTCAATCGCGCGCAGGCGTTGACCATCATCCGGGTAAACAAGACGGAATTCGAGTTTCGCGACGCGCGAGAGTTGCTGACGCGCCTCGATGATCTTCGCTGGATCGAGGCCAGGAATCTGCACCAGGATTCGGTCTGAGCCCACCGGGCTGATGACTGGTTCGCCGCCGCCAAAGTAGTCGACCCTTTTCCGAATGACTTCGACCGCCTGATCGAGATTGTTCTTCGTCAGGGCGCGATCGCCTTTCTGCTGGATCAGTCGGATCAGAAAGGAAGTGCCGCCTTGAATATCGAGGCCGAGCTGAATTTTTTTACTCGGCGGCCAAATCGTGACGACGCTGAAAGCAATCAGGAGGAGCATGAGCAAAGTCGCGAGCAAACGCTTCCTCGGCCCGAAATCGGTTGCGAAATACCAACCGAAAAGAATGAGCAGGACGAGCCCGATAAAGAAAGTCAGCGCAGGAGTCATGACAGGAAGTTGAGAGTTGATCCGCCTGAGGCGGACTGAGTGTTGAGAGACAACTGGCAGCGGCACGAGTTTCCAGGGTTTTTCTATGAACTCTCATCTTTCAACCCTCAACTGCTTTGGCCGCCACATTTGCGACGGCGGATTTCTCCATCTCGATCTTCACATTGTCCGCAACTTTTACCGTCACGGTGTTGTCCTTCACATTGGTGATCATGCCGTGAATCCCGGAGCTGGTAACGACGCGGTCGCCGGTTTTGAGTGAAGAAATCAGGCGCTGATGTTCTTTTTGGCGCTTCGATTGAGGCCGGATCATGACGTAATACATGATCACGATCATCGCCCCCATCCAGATGAAGGTGGTGGCGCCACTGAATGGGCTGCCGGGGGAGGGAGCGCTGGGAGCCTGAGCAAAAAAGAAATGGAGCATGATGGATGACCTGGCGCAGCGGCGGATGCGCATCGAGCGCAGCGGCCTGCCGAAGCGGCATTCCACTGAGCACAGGAACGCTCGAAATGCAAGATGTAGACGTTTCGCTCTGCGAAACGCGGGGCTGATTCTCCACTGGAAACCAATACCCGCGTTTCGCAGAGCGAAACGTCTACATAGGCTATCCGCGCCAATTTTACATGCCGAACCGCGATGTTAAGTTCGGCTATTGAACCAAAACCCGCCTTTCCCCACACCTGAAGAACTGCAAGCCAAGCTCTCCGAGTTCATGAAATCGAACTTTGGCGACAAGGTTTCCTTCGCGACCTTCGCCCAGCCCGAACGCGACGAGGCCGGCGACGAGGAGAAACCAGCCAAGCCGGACGGCGAAGAGTTCGTCTTTGATTTTCTCCCGCGCGATATCAAGGCGCATCTCGATCGTTTCGTCATCAAGCAGGACGAAGCGAAAAAAGTCCTCTCCATCGCCGTCTGCGATCACTACAACCACGTCAATTACATCCGGAAACTCGAATCCGAGGACGCGGTCCGCGCCGAAGAAACCGAGTATGCGAAGCAGAACGTCATTCTCGTCGGACCGACGGGTGTCGGGAAAACGTACCTGATCAAACATATCGCGGATCTGATCAAGGTGCCGTTCGTCAAAGCCGACGCGACCAAGTTCAGCGAAACCGGCTACGTCGGCGGCGACGTGGAGGATCTGGTGAGGGAGCTTGTGCAAAAAGCCGATGGGAATGTCGCGCTCGCGCAGTTTGGGATCATCTACATCGACGAAGTCGACAAACTCGCCTCGGCCTCGAACCTGGTCGGGCGCGATGTCAGCGGACGCGGCGTGCAGACGACTCTTCTGAAGTTAATGGAAGACACCGAGGTGCCTTTGCGGAGCGCGAATGACATCCAGGGCCAACTCCAGGCGGCCTTCGAATTCCAGCGGCGCGGCAAAACCAAGCGCGAAACGATCAGCACCCGCCACATCCTGTTTGTCGTGAGCGGCGCGTTTGAGCGCCTGAAAACGCAGGTCTCACGCCGTCTCGCGCAAGGCCAGATCGGGTTTAAGGCGGAACCGCTCAAGGTCCTCGACAATGAAATCTTTCAGCACGTCGGCACCCAGGATTTTGTCGAATACGGTTTCGAGCCGGAATTCATCGGGCGACTGCCGGTCCGGGTCGTCTGCGAAGAGCTGACTGCGGACGATCTCTACAAGATCATGAAGTATTCCGAGGGAAGCATCCTGCGCCAGTATGAGCGGGCTTTCCGCGCCTATGGCATCGAGATCAGTTTCGAGGATGAAGCGCTTCTTCTCATTGCGACCCAGGCCGCCCTGGAAAAAACCGGTGCGCGTGGCCTGCTCACCGTCTGGGAAAAATTATTTCGTGATTACAAATACTATCTCGCGGGCTCCGGCTTGTCGCAGTTGCGCGTGACCGAAGAGCTCGTGCGCGAGCCGGGCCGCGTCCTTGAGCGTTTGATGGCGGAAGGGCAACAGCACGAAAAGGAGGCGCTGATGCAGGAGGCGCTAATGTTCGCCGATCGTTTCTCCGGTGAACACGGGGTCGAGTTGCGGTTCGATTCCTCGGCGCTACAACGCCTGGTCGAGCGTGCCGAGACCGAGCGGATGAAAATGAACGACCTTTGTGCGCATCTTTTCAAGGATTTCCAATTTGGTCTGAGCTTGATCAAGAAGAACACGCACAAGGCCAAATTTGTCCTGGATGCCGCTGCGATCGACGCGCCGGACAAATTCCTGAGTGAATTAGTCCTGCAATCGTATGGCCCGGGTGAGCGCCCGGCGGAATGAAGCGCGCGTTTCTCGCCACACTCTGGATTGGCTCGGTCGCGGCCAGTCTTACCGTTGCGCTGCAAATAAGCGGCCTCCTCGCGCGGCCGGCTTCCCGGCTCCATCAGCTCATCGGTCTCTCGCCTAACGAGCCGGTCTTCTTTGGTAATTTCTTCTTCGCTATTGTCCTCAGTTTTGCTGTCGCCTGGACGCTCTTGCAGGTGCCGGACGCGATCCGGCGCGCGGGACTTGTTGTCTTCCTTGTGGCGGACCTGTTGGGGGCGGCGTGGGTCCTGGCAAAGTTTGGGAAAACCTTTCCGCCTTCGCCCGCGATCGTGGCCACGATTGTAGCCGCCCTCCTCGTCGTCGTCCTCGAGCTGACCCGGTCCAGTCGGCAGCGCCAGGAAACCGCGAGTCTCTTCATCGGACGTCTGGCGCAGTCCGGCCTCGATCGCCTGACGGAAAATAAAGGGCTCAATTTGTCGGAGCCCGCGACGCGCGAGGCGAGTTTCATTTTTTGCGAAATCGCCAATCAGGCCGACTTGATCGACGAGCTTCCGGCCGCCGTCTGTGCGCAATTGACCCGCGAGTTCACCGACTTCGCGAGCGAACGTTTTTTGCAGGAAGGCGGCTATTTGCACGGGGCGGATGGCGAGGGGGTGCGGGTCTTCTTTGGTTTTCCCAATGCCAGCGAAAAGCATGCGTTCGAGGCCGCGCGCGCCGCGCTCGCTTTTCGGACAAGCTTTCGCCAGGCCGCCGCGACCAAGCCGGAATCGTTAGGCAAAATCGATCTCCGGATCGGCGTGAGTTCGGGAGTGGTAATGGCGACGCGGCGAGACGATTCCTCGCAGAGCGATATCGTTGTTTCCGGCGAGCCTTTTGAGGTGGCGCGCCGGCTCGCCCGCGTCAACCAAATCTATGGTTCGCAAATTCTTCTCGGGCCGCGCACCTTCAGCGAGGCGCGCAAAGACATCGTGGCGCGGCCGATTGATTTTCTTCGCAGCGCGGCGGCGCATGAGCGGCTCGAAGTTTACGAACTGCTCGCCCTGACCGAGAACGCGACCGCGGAGGAAATTATCCGCCGCGATCGCTTTTGGACGGCGATTGTATTTTTTCGCGAACGTCGCTGGAACGAAGCTCTGGCGGAGTTTAATCGGGCCCGCGGGGACAATGGGGAACTGGACCAGCCCCTGCAATGGTATCTGCGCCGTCTTGAGCCAGTCTGCCTGAATATGACGACCGAGCCTGCGCAGATCATGGAGCCGCGCGCCTTCCTGTGAGACGCACGGAATATCCTGGCGCGATCCGCGACTTGATCGGGCAGTTGCGCCAAATGCCCGGCGTCGGTCCCCGCTCGGCGGAGCGCATCGCGCTCTGGATGGTGCAGGCGCGCAATCAGCAACCGGAGGGCATCGCGAACGCCATCGCGACGACCCGGAGCGCAATTCATCCCTGCGTGCTCTGCGGTTTTTTTGCGACTGACGAGTTGTGCGAGATCTGTGCGGATGACTCGCGCGCCAGGGAATTGCTCTGCGTGGTGGAGCAGCCGACCGATATTCTGCCTCTGGAAAAAACGAGCGCTTTTCGCGGGCGTTATCACTCGTTAGGCGGCCGGATCTCGCCACTCGATCGCGTTGCGCCGGAAGATCTGCGCATCGCCGCGCTCGTCGAGCGGGTCGAGAAAGAAGTGCCTAACGAAATCATTTTCGCGCTCGCGGCCGATGTAGAGGGGGAGGCCACGACCAATTACCTCGTTGAACTCCTGAAAAAATTCCCGGCCACCCTCACCCGCATCGCCCACGGTTTGCCCGCCGGCGGCGGCCTCGAATCGGCTGATGAGCTCACCCTTTCCCGCGCCCTCTCCGGCCGGACGAAGTTGTAGACGCTTCGCTCTGCGAAGCGCGGGGGCAGCTTCGCCAGGGCACGGGTGTCGTCCGTTGCTATTCGCGGACGGGACAGAGCCCGTCCCTCCAGTGTGCGCTTTCTTTCGCTTCGAAATTAATCAGCGACTCGCGCGCCCCTCATCACACCGGAGGAAGCGCCCATTCCAGCACGTATTCTTCGCCCTCGCGCGCGGCGCTCACGGCCATGGATGAACCAGCCGCGGCCACCTGTGCTTCTGCTTCGGCGATCAAAGCTGTCATTTTATCGTCGTAATGATCCGGATCGTGATGGAAGAGGAATAATTGTTTTACCCCGGCACGGAGCGCCAGGCTGACGGCTTCGTTAACGCAAGTGTGTCCCCAACCCAGGCGGCTCGGGTATTCGGCCGCGTCGTATTGCGTGTCGCCGATCACTACGTCCGCTTTCCGAATAAAATCGATCACTTTTTCATCCTGCGCGCGCGCGTAATCGAGACTCGGCTGAGAGACTTCACCGGCAAGTTTTTGTCGTTCGATTTCGTGTCGCTCATAGGCCTCGTGATCGGGCATGTAGACGATATCTCCACTCGGCGTGCTCAGTCGATATCCGAGGCAAATGCCAGGATGGTTGGCGAAGATCGTGTGCACTTTGATCCCATCGAGATCGAATTCCATTCCACGCACTTCTTCAAAAGTGACGTGGCTCGCCATTTGATTAAGTCCGACCGGGAAAAACGCGCTCTGCATTTGCTCAAAAAGCGCGCCGCGCAACCCGTGCACCGCGCCCTCGAAGCCCACGATGCGCACATTGACTTTCGGATTGTAGGCGGGGATGAAAAACGGAAATCCCTGGATGTGGTCCCAGTGGGTGTGGCTGACGAGCATCGTGAGGTTCAACGGCTTGTCGTGAAATTCGCGCATGAGCGACTGACCGAGCGCGCGGATGCCAGAGCCGGCGTCAAGAATGATGATCTGTTCGCCGATGCGCACTTCGACGCAGGAAGTGTTTCCGCCGAAGGCCGCAGTCTGGATTCCGGGCGTCGGAATCGAGCCGCGCACACCCCAGAAACGGATTATGGTCGGGCCAGCGGGCACCGGTTTCGCTTTTTCCGCCCCATCCCGGCAGTGCGCGAGCGAGGCGAGCAAATCCGCCGGTGCAATCGGTTTTACGAGATAATTATCCGCGCCGGTCTCCAAGGCCGTCTCGCGGTCATTGGCGAACCGGCTTACCCCCGTGAGGACAACATTGGTCGAGTTCAGCGGTGCCTGTTCCCGAATCATCCGGCAAACTTTGAAACCGTTTCGTTTCGGCGTGCGCAGGTCGCAGACAACCGCTTCCGGCTGATGCTTCAGGATAAGTTCCCACCCGGTGTCGCCGTCTTCCGCCTCGATCACGCGCCAGCCCTGACCGACGAGGCATTGGGAAAGGAGCGCGCGGGAAAGGGCGTCGCTGTCGATCAGCACGAGGGACTTCATGTCGTGGTCGTTTTCGGGAGGCGAATCCAAAACTGATTGCCGCCAGCAGGGAGCTGAGCGCAACCGATTTCGCCGCCGCAATTCTGGACCACAATACAACAGAAACGCAGACGAAGCGCGGCCGCACTCGCCGAGTCCCATTTGGTAAATAGGTTGTCGCACATCTCTGGTGCGATCGGTTTCCCTGTATCCTCCACCCGCAGGTATAACGCCTCCGGCTCATTGTCCGCGCGAACGGTAACGGTGCCTCCAGCCGGGGTGCGCTCGAGCGCGTTCTCGAGCAGATTCCCGACTATGCGCTCTAGCTGCGCGGGATCGACGGAAAGTTGGATGGCGCCCGGGGCGGCTTGGTCGTCGTGAAGACTGACCTCTTTTTCGACAAAAAGCGGGGCCGCCGTTTCCAACGCCTGCCGGAGGACTGATGTCCAATTCGCCTGGGTGTTCGTTAGGCTGGATGAGCCGTAGGCACTTCGTAGCTCGTCCTCAAAGACGCCCAGAATGCGGTGAATGAGAGTCTGCTGTTCCTCTGTTGCGCGGGTCGCGAGGCCGAGAAGGACCTTGGTGCGCGGCCCATTGTCTTCCAGTTCGATCAGCCGCAAGGAAGTGATGACATTGGCGAGCGCGGCGGTCATTTCATCCGCCACGCAGTGCAGCAGGATTTCCTTTTTCTGGATCTCTGAATTCAACCGCTGATAAGCGATGGCGGTTTCCCGGGCGTGTTGCAGCGCCGCCTTTTTTTCCGCGAATGCCTGGCCGAGATGCTCCAGGAGAAGGATTGGCTGCCCCGCCGCGGTCAGGGCGGTCGCCTCCAGCTCGACCTGCGCTCCATTTTTGTCCTCCTCGACCCACGGGCCGGACTCAGCCTGCTCCTCGGCGCCTTTCTTCCAGCATTCCTCGGCATCGATGAGAAAATTCTCCAGGAAAGGGGAAGCGTCGGCGATCGGAAGCGTGTGATTGTTCTTCGCGAGGGCGGGCCAAAGCGCGCCGAGCCAGGCGGGCGCCTCGCCTAACAATCGCAACGCACCTGAGTTTTCCCGGACGAAAAGAACGAAGCCGAGCGCCTTGAGGATGGATTCTGCGGGCGAAGCGGCGTCGGGCATGTCGTTAGGCCAGCGAGACCATGCGCTGCGCGAGTTGCAGGAACGCTTCCTCCACCCCGGTGCCTTCTTTGGCGCTCGTCTTAATTATCGGGAATCCGGCGGCGGCGAGCGCGTTCATGCGCGCTTCATCGATTTGCCATTGCGGGTCGAGATCAGCTTTGTTCAGGAGGAGGAGGGCGGAGGGCACATTGGCCAATATGTTGGCGTGGCGAGTCCGCAAATCGAGCACATCGTTGAGCGTCGCGCTCCGGGTCCCATCGGCCACCATCATGTAGCCGCTCATCCCGCGCAGATACTCTGGTCGCAAAGGTTGGAGCTTATCATCGCCCGCCAGGTCCCAGATTGTGAGCGAGACTTCGGTGTCGCCCAACTGCACCGATTTCTTTTTGATCGCTACCCCAACGGTCGTTAGGTAATTGTCGGAAAAAGCCTCGTCGACGAAACGCCGGATGAGGCTGGTTTTACCGACCCCGGAGGTTCCGAGAAGACAAACTTTTTTCTGAATCATGACTTCGGCACCACTTTGAGCGCGACCCGGCGGTCTGATTGCTCGGCCTTCGGCTTATCCGTCACCGGGGGCGCTCCCAGACCCATGGCCCGGAAGAGGGACGGCTCGAAACCGCACTTGACGAGGAAATCCTTCACCGCATCCGCCCGGCGCTGACTCAGCTCCTTGTTCTTGGTCTCCGTCCCAACGGAGTCGGCGTAACCTTGGATCTCGATCTGAACCTCGAGCCCGAGCCGGGTGGCCGCACTCAGGCAGCGGCGGATTTCATCCGGCAAACGCGAGAGGGCGGCGAAACCTTCAGTCGCGAAGTTGTCCTTGTTGACGAGAAAATAAACAAACGCACTCTCGATGACCGACTTCGACTGCTGGAAAGTGCGCTGGTCGAGATCGGTCAGATTATGCTCGTCGATTGTGCGGATGCCAGGCACGGTCGGCGCGCCGGGACGCACTCGCATCAGCCAGGCATGCGGTGCTTCGCCGGCCAGAAAGAGCACGGCTTTTTCCACGCGGGCGTTGACCGAGTCCGGCAGATTAAATCGGTCGACGAAACGCTGCAGGACCAGTTTGTCGTCGTAACTTACTTGCAAATTTTCTTCGGAAACTTTGCTGATCCCGGGCAGCTTGGCCGCGCCCGCCCGGACCGGTTCGAGCCATTCGTAGGGCGCGGTGCCGGAAAGCTGAAGAGTTCCATTCTCAACTCGAGCTGTCACACCTTCGGGGAGCGGAAAGGCTCTGCGAAATCTCGCCAACGCCAGCGCCGGATCGTAGGTGACGTTAAGCTTCTCTTCGTTGATCGAGGTGATGCCGGGCGTTTGCATGCCTTGCTCCCGCACGCGCGTGATCCATTCGTAAGGCGCCTCGCCCCGGATCGTCAGCATGCCGCTCGTTAGGCCAAGATGAGTCGCGGGCGGTTTGCCGAAGCGCCGCTCGAAGCGGTGAAGAATGCTCGGGTCGTCCAGCGCAAGATAATCCTTCCATTCGAAATTCAGCCGGTCCGGATTGACCCCCGCGGCCCGGGCGAGAGCGGCCGGGTCGGCCACCGCCGGATCGCGCAGACCAGCGACGCGTGAGCGGGTGAACCAATGCAGGTTGCTTTCCGTGACGGCAATGCCGGGCGAGGCATTCATTCGCCTAACGAAATCCTGCCAGCGCCGTTCCTTCCAGGTGCCGACGATGAGCGCGGCGACAATCAGAGCGGCTCCGATCGCGATTGCCGACCAGGCGCGATAATGGGTCCCGGTCGTTTTCTTCGGTTGAACTTGCGAACGGAGACACGGCTCCACTTCCGGACGAAGCGATTCGAAAGGAGCGGGATCGCCCTCGAATTCCGACAACTCCGAACCGCGCAGGATGTGGATGCGATCGATCGCATCATCAAGAGAGGTGCGCAGCTCGCGCGGCGGAGTGCCACGAATGACGGCCGCGAGGTAAGCCTGCGCTCCAGCTGCGATCCAGACAGACAATTCGCCTACCTTAAATTCCTCCAGGGATTCGTCGCGCCCCGCGCTGAACGAATCCCGCGCGAAATCCTGGATTGCCGTCGCCAGTCCCGCCACCATCTGGGCGTCTGGTCCTTCGCCGGCCTCCGCGCTGACTCGCAAAAGGGAGAGCCCGGTCTCGCGATGGAAAAGAAAAATATGCTCCACCCGGTAGACGAGGCTGCGCAGCATGACGACCTCGGAGAAGCTGCGTCCCGTGCGAAAAGCCTCCCAACGCCACTTCAATCCCTGCCAGGAGAAACCTCGCTCGAGCGATTGATTGAGTGTTTGGAGGAGATTGCGCAGACCTTCGGCGATCGAGCGCCTAACGATCGAACCGATGATCGGGCTGAGCGCGTCGATCAGGTATTGCGGGCGCTTTTCGACTGACTCCCGGACGGATCCCTCGACCGCCGGCCGGAGCGCCCGGGTTAGCGCCTCGGAGCGATCGCCCGAGAGGGTGACCGCTTCCGGGAGGACGGCGGCAATCTCATGCGCCCGTTGCTCCTTGTCGTCGAGCCGCTCCTGCAGTTCACGCAATTCCTCCTGTTCCGGCCTAACGAGAAGCCGGCGCAGTTCCGCCAGATCGTCCTGCGGCTTTAGCGGAGATGAATTGCGCGTCCGAGGGCGCATCGGCTACGACGCGCCGGGGACGCGAAATTCTCCTTTGAGCCGGAGTGCAACCTCGGTCAGCATCTCGGCGAGCGCTTCGCGGCCGGTCATGGCATCGCGAATCTGGCCCGACTCGTGATCGAGCTGTCCCTTGAGTTGATCGTGTTTCTCCTTCATCTCCGCGCTCAAGGCCTTCGACTGCTCGAGCAATTTCTCGCGCAGATCGCGAATGTCGCGCGCGGCCTGGCTGTCGAGATTGCTGATCTTCAACTCCAGCCCGCGAGCCGTCTCCCCCATCTGACGCGCGAGATGCTCGAAGGCCTGTCCGCGCTCGGCCTGCTCAGCTTTCACGCGGTTGGTCATCGATTCCGCCTCGCCCTTCATGAAACCCTCCAGCGCCTGAAGTTGGCGCTGCAGGTCCCCCCGCAATTCGCCCGCTTCGCGTGTTAGCCGCTCCTCCAACTTCTGGAATCGGCCGTCATAATCCCGCATCTGCGACCCGAACAGGATGTTGCGGATACGATCGACATTGCCGCTCTCATCGATTGCGCCGTTCTCCCGGTCGGGGGTCATCTGGTTGTTGTTCTCCATAGTGTTACTCCTGCTGTTTGTTTAAATTACGTTGGGGAAACCCGCGAGCGCATCGTAGTCAGATTTCGGCGTCGAACGCAAACATTCTTATCCGGCGCGAGTTTTAGGTTTTAAGTGTTAAGTTTTAAGAAATATTTGCGACCCCGCCGCTTAGAACTTAAAGCTTAAAACTTAAAACTGTCCGTCATGTCCTGCGCCAAAATCGATCCTGCTCTCCATCAGGCGCAGAAGCCGCCTTGGATCAAAGTCCGTCTGCCCTCGAACCCCGTCTTCTTTTCGACCAAGGCGCTCATCTCCGATCTCCGTCTCCATACCGTTTGCGAAAGCGCGCAATGCCCTAATCGCTGGGAATGCTGGAGCCAGGGCACCGCGACGATGATGATCGCCGGCGAACGCTGCACCCGGGCCTGTGGATTTTGCGCGGTCACGACCGCAAAGCCGTTCGCGCTCGAGGAGGACGAGCCGCAACGAGTGGCCGAGGCGGTGCGTCGCCTGAATCTCAAGCACGTCGTCATTACGGCGGTCGCGCGCGATGACCTGAAGGACGGCGGAGCCGGGCATTTCGCCCGGACCATTCGCGCCATTCGAGCGATGGATCCCTCCGTCGTCATCGAAGTGCTCGTCCCGGATTTTCATGCGCAGGATTGGTGCATCCAGCTCGTGCTCGACGCCGGGCCGGAGATTTTTAATCACAACCTCGAGACCGTCGAGCGGCTCACTCCTGTCGTTAGGTCGCGCGCGAAATACCAGACGTCATTGCAAGTTCTGCGGCGCGCAAAGGAGCTCTCGCCTGATACCGCGACCAAGAGCGGCCTGATGCTCGGCCTCGGCGAAACGGAACCGGAGATTTTTCAGGCGATGGACGATCTCCGCGAAGCCGGCTGCGAGGTGCTGACGATGGGGCAATACCTCCGTCCCGACGCCTAACCATTTGCCTGTGATCGAGTACATCACGCCCGGGCAATTTGATCTCTACGGCGACATTGCCCGCAGCAAAGGTTTTGCCCATGTCGCTTCCGGTCCGCTCGTCCGCAGCTCCTATCACGCGGCGGATTTTCATCCGGTCGTCCGCAAGTCCGTTGAGCCCGTTGTAGCCGGGATCGGCGATTCCGGCCGCGATGTCGTCGCGTCCGTTGTAGCCGGGATCGGTGATCCCGGCCTCGGTGCCGCTCGCTAGCGATGGAAAGCGGAGGCCCGAGCACAGGTCGGCCGCTGAATCGCACCAACGTCGCCGCGGCTATTCCCGCTTACCACGAGGAGGCGCACGTCCGCGCGGTGGCGGAGCGCGTTCGCGCCCAGCTCGATCACGTCCTTGTCATTGACGACGGCTCCGGCGACGCGACTGCGGCGCGCGCCCGTGAAGGCGGCGCGGAAGTTATTGTCCATCCGCAGAATCTCGGCAAAGGCGAGGCGATCAAGGCCGGTTTGCGCTATTGGCTGGAGCGCCCTGAGATTGAATTCATCGTCCTGCTCGACTCCGACGGCCAGCATCTGCCGGAGGAAATGGAACGGTTTTTCGCGGCCGCGACCGCGGCCGAGGCCGGCCTTTTCATCGGCACGCGCATGAACGATGTCAGCACTATGCCTTTCGTTAGGCGGACGGTTAATCGTTACATGAGCCGCCGGATCAGCCGGCTCTGTGGCCAGGAAGTGCCCGACACACAGTGCGGTTACCGGATGATTCATCGCGCCCTCGTCCCGCATCTGCTCGCGGGCACGAGCCGCTTTGATTATGAAACCGAGATGCTGATTGTGGCCAGCCGCGCCGGTTTTCGCATCGTCTCGGTGCCGATCAGCACGATCTATTCGGATGAGGTGAGCAGCATCCACCCGGTTCGCGATACCCTCCGTTTCTTCCAACTAATCCGGCGCTACGAAAAGCAATTATAGCCGGGATCGCTGATCCCGGCCGAGTGTGCGGGGCAGCCTCCCTGCGCGCGAAACCTTCGGAGTGTCGGCCGCAGCGACGTTGCGGCACCTTGAGACCCTCCTTCGCGCGCGCGTCCGAGCTAAAGAGCATCACCGCTTCGCCCTCTTCAGTCGTGTTAATCGTAAGAGTTTGCACGATTCACGCGCTGACCCCCCAAGAACCGCCGTGGAAATGACCGAAGCGTATTTGCGGTGGCGGTTAAGGCGCAGACCACCGCTACGGCAGGTGAGAGCGCACAGTGTTCCTTTCCGCCGGGCGTTCTTGTTTTTGACGCTGGAAGGACGACCCCTCGGTCGTCGACGGAACGTCAGCGAGATGGAGTAATCTTGCTTACAGTGTTGTCAAAGTTATTAGCAACCCAGATACTCGCGCCATCGAAAACAACTCCTATAACGTCGGATCCGGGCCGGTAAACGTGCTGCACGGCACCGGTGGCGCGCCGCAACCTCATGGCCGTGCTAAAAGCGCCATTTGTCAGCCACACGTGCATACCATCGAAGGCAAGGTCGTGCGGGAAGCTGCCCACGGGCGCCGTAAGCTCGACCTCGCCAGTGCTCGGCTCTATTTTGCTCACGGTGTAATCATAGGAATTTGCCACCCAGATTTTGCGGCCGTCGAAAAGCAGGCCGAGGGGCAGGCCACCGACGGCGAACGTGCCGCGACGCGTGCCGTCGCTCGCCCGCAGCTTGGTCACGCTGCCCTCGTCCTCGTTTGACACCCAGATATTGTTCCCATCAAAGGCAATTCCATACGGCCGGTCGCCGACCCGAAACGTGCCCAAACGAGTGCCGTCGCTCCCCTGGAGCTTGCTCACAGTGTCGTCCTCGCTGTTGGCTACCCAGATATTCTCCCCGTCAAAGAGGATGCCGACGGGGTAATTGCCCACGCGGAAGGTGCCGAGGAGCGCGCCATCACTGGCTCGCAGTTCCGTGACACTGGCACCGGCATAGTTCGAAACCCATATGTTGGCGCCGTCGAACGCGATATAGGCGGGCTCATCTCCCACAGGGAACGTGCCGAGGAGCGTCCCGTCGCCGGCCCGCAGTTTGGTAACCGTGTTCCCGTAAAAATCCGCGGTCCACATGTTCGCTCCGTCGAAGGCGAGTCCGAAAGGGCCATTGCCTACCGGAAACGTCTCGATCGATTCGGGAGCGTCGGCCTTCTCCGCGGCCTGTGACGGGGCGACCAGCAGGGGGAGATTGAATGCGAGCGTTGCGACACCGCAGAGGAGAATTGTTCTGGTCGACTTCATGCCTCAGCGTTTACCCGGTCTGGCATTCGCTTGTCAATCCGATTCGCAGCAAAGGGGAGCCATTCGGGGTCGGGGACCCCGATATTCCCGTCTCCGTGTCTTTAAGCTAAAGGACTCTCTAAGGCTAAAGGACCGGCCTTAATGCAGCGAACCCACCTTAATTCTTAGCCACCACTACGGGCTGTGCCTTAAGCTCGTCGCTCACTTTTTGGATTTCGGCTGCCTGGGCCTTGAGGGCTGCTTCAAGCCGCGCAATGGTAGCTTCCTGCCGCTGATTAATTGCCGCCTGTTCCTCAACCTTGCGGTGCTCCTTTATGAATTCATTGAGCAGCATCGCATTCACGGCTTCGTAACGGACCGTATAGGCTTTCCCTTCCTTGTCACGAGCCACCAAGTCGGGGTTCACCTTCTCCACCTGTTCAGCGACAAGGCCAAACTGAGGAATGCCGTCCGGGTCAAGGTCGTGCTTGTAGCGGAAGGTTACCGGCTGAAGTGATAGAATGGCTTCGCTAGCTTTGTCCATCGGCTTGACCTCTTCCTTATAGCGAACCGACGAAGTAACGGTCCCGAGGTGGCCACTCTGGTCTATTACCACGCCGACGCCTCCGGCTACTGTCACTCCGTTGATGCCTGCGATATACGTGTTAGCGGTTCTCACGTTGCCAATGCGGGTAGTGTTCTCGTCCTCGGACACACCGACGTCGCCGATGCAGATGTTGTTGGAACCCCTCCCGAGACTCATTCCCGCCTGATATCCCAGAGCGATATTTCTGCTGGCTTTACCAGCAACGCCGAAAAGGGATTGGTAACCAATGCCGACGTTATTACTTCCTACATCGTTGTTTCCAGATGCATTCGTGCCGATGGCAATGTTATTAGAGCCGGTTGAGTTCGTGTTCAGGGCAAAGCTGCCAAGAGCGATATTCTCGTTGCCAGTGTTGGTAGCGATCATTGCGTTTATACCCATGGCGATGTTTTCGCCGCCAGTCGTGTTTCCAAGAACACTGGAGCCGATCGCGATATTGAAGCTGCCGGTTGTGTTGGCAGCGAGGGCCGCTACGCCGAGGGCGGTGTTATCCGTGCCGGTTGTATTAGTCTTGAGGGCAGAATCGCCCAACGCCGTGTTTAAGTTGCCCGTAGTGTTACTTTTCAATGCCCACCAGCCAACGGCTGAGTTTTGGTAGCCGGTGGTATTACCTGTCAATGCCTCTGATCCAACCGCGGTGTTAATGCTTCCCTCGGTGTTGCTAGAAAGCGCGTGATAGCCAACTGCGGTGTTTTGATCGCCCGTGCTAAGGCTGAAAAGCGCAGCTTGGCCCTCAGCAGTGTTCTGGGCCGGATAGCCACCGTCCGGTGGAGGGGACACTGCTAGAGTTGTCGAAGCAGCGAGAACGAATGCACCGAAAAGGCTGATAGTTCTGATGGTTTTAGTCGTCGAATACATATGATTGTTTCTCTACCTTGGTGGTTTGCCTACAACTACAGATCCGAATGAAGGAGAGGAAGCCCCAAGGTCAAGCATCCAGCCTGATTCAGATCAAGGCGCATCTTGGGGATGGGCCTGCTGCGATGTCAATTTTAAAATCGCTCCGTCCCTGCCACTGAGGTCACGAGCACAGGGCCTGATCTAATGTGCGGTTCGGGCCCGACTCTTACGCCATGCCAGAAGTCCACACGGCTCCTAACGCAAGTCCGCCGAGTGACTCTAGCTCTGGCGCATCGTGACCCGACCTCTGCCCGGCTGCGATGGAATCACCCACGTCGCCATACGCATAATCTAGTAGTTTGAAATGGTGAAAACTGTCTGCTTGGGTCTGGATCCTGACCCAGCCATACTGATCGCCACTTCCGTTATTGAACTTAAAGCCGATGAAACCAAGGCCTTTAGGGAACTGGCCAGGACAGGAATGGTTATCCCTGGCTATTGTCGCTGATTCAGATTGGGCCGGAACAAAGGGTCTGCTCGATATCAATTGACCCCGTTTCAAGTTGGACGCGGAAACACCGCCACGGCTTTGGCCACAGTCATTATAAAAGCCCGCAATAGAGGCCCCGGCAACAGCGCCAACATTAAAGAAGGCGCTTCCGCTATAGCTCGAAAAACAACCGAGTGACGAATGCTTCAGACGAATGAAATCGCCCGGCCGATCCAACCGGAAATTGACAGTCCCGGCGCAGCCCTTAAAGATTCGGTTGATCGGTCCGCTGTAATGGATCGTGCCTTCGGCTGAATTTGCGGCGGCGAATGCACTGGCCACACCTGCCGTCGCATAAGCCAGCCAACGGGAGTTTGGAATGGATGCGGAATTACGCTTGAGGGCTTTCATGCAGCGAGCATGAATGGAAAATGGCAAGAGAGTCAAGACTTTTTGCACCTCCGAGACCGGCCCATACCGTTAAACAATTTTGCCTTGCGCCCCACTACTCCTCAAGGGAAAAGGGGCGGGTCGAGCAAGAACACGACCCCGCCCCATCGCCTCCTTCATGCCTAAAGGACTCGGCGAACCCTAAATTGCTCGTAGCGTCAGTTGTTGACCACTACCCGTGGGATCACTTGAGCTTTAAGCTGATCGCTCACCTTCTGGATTTGCATTGCCTGAGCCTTGAGGGCTTCCGTGAGTGCCTTAATCGCTTTCTGCTGTTCAGTGTTGGACGATTGTTGCTGCGCCACGGCAAACTTTAGCTGGTTGATCGTTGCTTCCTGTTCCTGAACCTTGCCCTCCTGTTTGGCGATCTGGCTGCTCTGCTCTTCAACCTTCCGGTGTTCCTTCAGGAATTCATTGAGCAGCATCGCGTTCACGGCTTCATAACGGACACTGTAGGGTTTGCCTGCTTCGTCCCTTGCCACCAAATCAGGATTCACCTTCTCGACCTGTTCTGCCACAAGGCCGAACTGAGGGATGCCTTCAGGGTCAAGGTCGTGCTTGTAGCGGAAGGTGACAGGTTGAAGCGAGAGAATAGCCTCGCTTGCCTTGTCCATCGGCTTGATTGCCTCCTTGAAGTGGGCGGAGGACGTAAACGTGCCCAATTGGCCCTGCGAGTTTACAACAACCCCGACGCCATTGCCAACCGTAACACCGCTGATTCCGGCAATGAAAGTACTTTGATGAGTTCCTCGCGTCCCGATTCGGATGCGGTTAGAGTCGCTATTTGCTCCGCTGTTACCTATCTCGATGTTATTACTACCGTTAACAAGATTACTCCCGGCAGCCGAACCGAGGGCTATATTTCCGCTGCCAGTCGCATTAAGCAGTGCGTTAAAGCCCACTGCGGTGTTGTCCCCGCCGTTCATATTAAAACGTAACGCCATCGAACCGATGGCTGTATTATCGGAAGCATTGTTGTTGTTGGCGAGTGACTTAAAACCGGTCGCCGTGTTATTCGTCCCGCTGTCGTTGCCGACAAGAGCATTTGATCCGGTGGCAGTGTTTTGAAATCCCCCGGTGTTAGTGGCGAGCGCAAAAGACCCAACCCCCGTGTTATCGGTTCCGAATGCGGATCTTAAGGCACTGTCGCCGAGACCTGTGTTTGCTCTTGAATCACAAATCTCAGGACATTGCGCCAACATGAGCCGCGACACGCCAAAAAAGGCGATTCCAACAACGATACGACCGAATCTAATTTTCATTTCAATTCTCCTTTTTCCCTTGGTGGTTTGCCTGCAATTAGGGATCTGAAAAAGGGAGGAAGCCCCAAGGTCAAGCGCCCACGCCTGATTCAGATCAAGGCATCTTGATGATGTGCCTGCTACGGTGTCAATCCAAAAATCGCTCTGATTTTGCCCCTAGGGCCACCAGCAAATGGCCTGATCTAACGTGCGGCTGGGGACCGTTTCCTACGCCATGCCAGGAGCCCCACGGCTCCCACAGCAAGTCCGGCGAGAGACTCTAGCTCGGGCAGGTCGTGACCCGATCTCTGGCCGGCGCCGATAGTGTCGCCCACGTCGCCATAGGCATAGTCTATTAATGCGATCGCGTGATCGTGCCCCCTTATCGCCAGGCGGGCCCAGCCATATTGATCGCCATGCCCATTGTTGAACTTAAAGCCGACGTAACCGGGGGCCCCATTGAACTGACCGTGGTAACTGCTACAAGCAATCGACCGGCTGCCGTATAACAGACCAGCAGCTGGTCGTGCCAGAAATTGTTGATTCGATATCACCTGGCCGCGTTTCAAATTAGACACGAAGAAGGGAAAGACAGTACAGGGATGATAAAAGCCAGCAAAAGCGGCGCCCGCCAGACCGGCAATGCCGAACCAAGCAGTTCCGCCATAGCCTTGTTCCGAAAATACTTGGTCGTGACGTAAACGAATAGAGTCGCCCCGCTGATCAAGCGGGAACTCCCTGTGATTGGATTCGCCAATCCACTGGTTGATCGGTCCGCTGTAATGAATCGTTGCTTCGGCTGAGTCCGGGTGCCCGCAGGCCAATGCACTCGCCGCTCCTGCGGTCGCATAAGTCAACCATCGGGAGTTTGGAATGGATGCGGATTTACGCTTAAGGGCTTTCATGCAGCGAGCATGAACGGAAAATGGCAAGAGAGTCAAGACTTCTCCCGCAGAGCGTTTGATAGCCGGCGTAAGCCAGGTATTCCCTTGCAGGATTACGATCAGGAGCACGAGAAAGAAACGGTGCCGCAGCCACGGAAAGGACAGCCCGGCGTTGCTCGAGCACGCGTGGATAAATTTGCAGTAAGGTTCGGCGAGCCTGCATCTTAATAGGTTGGACTGATCGAGAGTCGGTCGAGTTCTTCGCTTCAACCAGACCCTGAATAACTCGTTATCACCCCATGAAGACATCAACCATCCTCAATTTCTGTTCTCGCGCTTTGGTCATCGTCCTGCCATACTTTGCCTTATTCGAATTCTGTCTTCAGACCCGCAGCCCAAAACAGATTCCCATGTGAAAAGGAAAACCCCATGCACTCACCCGTCCAACCCGCGATCGTGAAATCTTCTCGCGACAACTTGTTAAACGCCCAGTTCCGAATCAGCAAATTCATGCTGGCGCGACAGATCGCGTTTTCGCTCCTGTTTCTGGGTGTGGGGCTGATGCTCGTGCGACCTTGCGCGGGTGCTCCCTTTGAGTTTGAGGAGACCGGCAGCCTCGTCAATGCACGCTTTGAACACACGGCGACGTTACTGCCCAACGGCAAGGTGCTCGTCGCAGGCGGTTACGACGGCGGTGCCCTCGCGAGCGCGGAACTCTATGATCCAGCGACGGGCACTTGGACGGTCACCGGCAGCCTCGCCACCGCACGCCGTTTTCACACGGCGACGTTGCTGCCCAACGGCAAGGTGCTCGTCACAGGCGGAGAGGATAGTAGCTACAGCTCTAGCGCGAGCACGGAACTATACGATCCGGCGAGCGGGACTTGGACGGCCACCGGCAGCCTCGCCACCGCACGCGGATATCACACGGCGACGTTACTGCCTAACGGCAAGGTGCTTGTCGCGGGCGGTATCAACGGCAGCACCTATCTCGCGAGCGCGGAACTATACGATCCGGCGACTGGGACTTGGACGGCCACCGGCAGCCTCGCCACTGGACGCCGTTATCACACCGCGACGTTGCTGCCCAACGGCAAGGTGCTCGTCGCAGGCGGTTTCAACAGCCGCCCTCTCGCGAGCGCGGAACTCTACGATCCGGCGACTGGGATTTGGACCGCGACTGGCAGCCTTGCCACCGCTCGCGATAGTCACACGGCGACATTGCTACCCAACGGCAAGGTGCTCGTCGCAGGTGGCAACAGCAACCGCACTCTCGCGAGCGCGGAACTCTATGATGCGGCGAGTGGCACCTGGACGGCCACCGGCAGCCTCGCCACCGCACGCGTTGATCACACGGCGACGTTGCTGCCCAATGGCGAGGTGCTCGTCGCAGGCGGTTACAACAGAACCGATCTCGCGAGCGCGGAACTCTACGATACAGCAACCGGAACCTGGACGGCCACTGGCAGCCTTGCCACCGCACGCTATGCTCAGACGGTTACCTTGCTGCCTCATGGCAGGGTGCTTGTCGCAGGCGGTTACTCCAGCGACGGCCGCCCTGTCGCGAGCGCGGAACTCTTCGACCCGGCGGACGGAAGATGGGCAGACACCGGCAGCCTCGCCATCGGGCGCGCTTATCAGACGGCGACGTTGCTGCCCAACGCCAAGGTGCTCGTCGCAGGCGGTTATGACGGCGTCGTCTCTCTTGCGAGCGCGGAACTCTTCGACCCGGTGAGCGGGACCTGGACGGAGACCGGCAGTCTAGGCAACGGCCGGTGGGCTCACACTGAGACATTGCTGCCCAACGGCAAGGTGCTCGTCACAGGAGGTCTTGATAGCGAGTTCAACGCTCTCACGAGCGCGGAACTCTACGATCCGGCGACTGGCACTTGGACCGCCACTGGCAGCCTCGGCACCGCACACAGTTCTCATACGGCGACATTGCTGCCCACCGGCAAGGTGCTGGTTGCGGGCGGTTATAACAATGATGGTGATGTCGCGACTGCGGAACTCTACGATCCGGCGACTGGCACTTGGACGGAGACCGGCAGTCTCACCACCGCACGCGATAGTCACACGGCGACATTGCTACCCAACGGCAAGGTGCTCGTTGCAGCTGGTTTTGGTAACAGTGGCAATCTCACGAGCGCGGAACTCTACGACCCGGCGAGCGGCACCTGGACGGCCACTGGCAGCCTCGCCACCGCACGCTATAGTCACACGGCGACGTTGCTGCCCAACGGCAAGGTGCTCGTCGCAGGCGGTTGGGGCACGAGCGGCGTCGCTCTCTTTAGCGCGGAACTCTACGATCCGGCGCACGGCACCTGGAAGGCCACCGGTAGCCTCGCCAACGCACGCACTGATCACAAGGCGACCTTGTTGCCTAATGGCAAAGTCCTCATCGCAAGCGGTGTTGGCATCGGCGATACGACGAGCGCGGAACTCTACGATGAGGCGAGCGGGACCTGGTCGGAAACCGCCAGCCTCACCAGACGCTCTGGTCACACGGCAACATTGCTGCCCAACGGCAAAGTGCTCGTCGCAGGCGGAGATTACCCCAGCTATCTCGCGAGCGCGGAACTCTACGATGTTGGTCTTCGATTCAGCAACGACTGGCAGCCGAAGATCAGCGACCTGAAACTCGACCGCAAACGCCTCTTCCTCACCGGCTCCCTTTTCCAAGGCATCTCGCAAGCCTCCGGCGGCAACACTCAGGATTCATCGACTAACTACCCGATCGTGCAGTTGCGCAGTATCGACAACAGTCAGGTTGTCTTTCTCCCGGTCGATCCGGCCAATGGCTGGTCGGACACAAGCTTCACTTCTCTGCCCGTGCACCATTTTCCTTTCGGCCCGGCCCTGGTGACCATCTTTACCAACGGCATTCCGAGCAGGGCGAAGTATCTGGTCGTCGCGAGGCCCGAGCAGTAGCGCACGTTAAGAAATAACGTAGCCGGATGCTTGGCTGGTGGGGCGAGACTCCGTCGAGCCGGAGGGAAGGGGTCGATTTGACCCAAACACCGCCCACCCCAAGCTCGACGGAGTCTCGCCCTACCCACTGCGCCGGTTTCGCGGCGGTTGGGCAACCACAATGTGCCGGCTACGAGTTTTTTTGAAACCGCTCTAGTGTCGGCGCACCCCAGGCAAGGGGAGCCCTCGCCCTACAATCTTTGTGTTGCAATCCGCCGATTGTAGGGCGTGCGCCTTTACTGAGCCAGATTTTTCTGTCGCGCTCGACAAGAGCGTGGTAGCGATGCCAGAGGCATTGGCCACATCATGATTAGCGTGAACGGCTCTTTCGGTTTGGTGTTGGCAACTATCAGCCTGCTTTCGACGACTGCGACGGATCCGGGCCGGATCGAAATTCCGACCACTCACGGGGTGAAGAGCGATGCCGCAACTGGATTGCAGCATTTCGAGGAGAAGGGACTGCGCGGCTTGTTTTATGTTCCGCGCAGTTACCATCCAAACGAGGCGCTTCCTTTGCTCATTCTACTGCACGGTGGCGGACACCATGCGTCGGACTGGTTTGGCTCGTATTCCCGGCGGGCCGATAAGGGACGGTTCATTGTTGTTGCGCCCGATTCGTTTGGTCGAACCTGGGGTTCAACCGGCGACTACGGACCGGACGTAGCGAGAATCAACGGCGCGCTCGCGTTCGTTTTCAGCCGCTATGCGATCGATCCGAAGCCGCATCATCGTCGGCGGTTTTTCCGACGGCGCTTCTTATGCGCTCTCGTTGGGCTTGTTCAACGGCGATCGGATCCGCGGGGCGATTGCGTTTTCGCCCGGTTACCTCAACGCCCGGCAAGGTCGCGGTCATCCATCGTTCTTTATCTCGCATGGATTGCAGGACACGATGTTACCGATCGAGGGCAGCCGAAGCTATGTCGCGCTTCTGCAGAAGGCCGGTTATACGGTCGTCTACCGCGAATTTAGTGGCGGTCATGAAGTTCCGCCTTCGCTCTCCGATGTGGCAATGTCGTGGGCGGAAGCGATCTTCAAAGCGAATCGGTAAGGCGTTTGTTCGATTGCGATCTTGTTTGAAGCCAAGGCATTTCATTAATCCAAAAAGATTGTCATCCTGAGCGGAGTGAAGGATCTCTGACCATGTTGGCCAGTTTGGTGCACCGTAAAGGCGGATGATATAAGAGATTCTTCGCTGCGCTCAGAATGACACTGCTATTTGTGAGATGACTTAACCTCTAGTTTCAGGGCACGCGCCTCTGACCTGCCTAACGACTTTAATACTGGTTGTCATATTACTAACCGATGAACAACGAGAAAGAGCCAAGCGGACGTTCTCCCCGCATCACACATATCTCGTGGGGTCGGATGGAGATCGAAGGCCTGGGCAGTGGCCGTGACTTCAAGCTTTATCCCGGTGGTGGACGCGAATGGGATTGGTCTGAGACTGGAACGCACCATGTCCCCGGCATTCAAATCGCGGATCTGGAAGAGCTGCTCGAGCATGGCAGCCGGACGGTTGTTCTCAGCCGGGGAATGCAGTTAGCCCTGCAGACGTCTCCGAACGCTTTGCAGTATCTGCGGGAGAAAGGAATCCAGGTGCACATCGAGGAAACCAAGGCTGCGGTCGAACTCTACAACCAGCTGAGCGAGACCGAATTGGTGGGCGGATTGTTTCACTCGACTTGCTGATGCGGTGCCGAGCCATCCGATGCTCGAACCCATTTTGAGCAATCCGCGAAATTGCGCGATTTCGGTAATCCTGCGCGGCAACACGACCTGCAGGCGTTAGAATGTGGTTCGGATTCCGACGACCACGCTCCGCCCTTCCAACGGCAGCACTTCCTTAAGGAAGGAAAGATGATCGCGCGCTTCTTCGTTCGTTAGGTTAGTGCCGCGCAGGTAGGCATCGATGTAGGTTGGGCCCCAGCGAAAGCGCCGACTGATGCTGGCGTTGAGGAAGGTGTAACCCGGCGTCTCGGTTTCGAACGGCGCGGTGCGGTACTGGCGATTGACGCGCTGACCTTCGATGCTCGCGCTCCAGGTCGGGCTGACGTAGTTGAGCGAAGCGCTGTAACGGAAGGGCGTGATCCGCGGCAACGGTTCGCCTGAGTCGGTGTCGTCGGCGTGGACGTAATCGGATTGCAAACGCAAAAAGAGATCGTTCGGATTCACCTCGCTCTCATTGCCCGCGCCGGTGATAACATTCTTGACTGACTTTGCGTCGTTGGCGCTTTGGTCGGCCATCCGTGTGATCGTTAGGGGCAAAAGATGGAAATCAACCTGCGCCTCACCGCCGTAGAATTCGGCGTTCTTCGGCGTGTAATCGAAGACGCGCAGGCCGTCCTCAAAGTCACCCGTCGGTGTGAAGTCGATAAAGTCAGAGAAGGAAGTGTAGTAACCACTGATATAACCGGTCACGACACCCGCTTTCTTGCGCAGACTCACGTCGATCCCGCGGCTCGTTTCGACGCCGAGATTTGGATCGCCGATGATGAACTGAAAGGTGGCATCATGACCGCCGCGCGCGAAAAGTTCCTCCGCGGTCGGGGCGCGCTGGGAGAAGGTGGCGTTTACTGCTAACTCCCAATCGTCGAGGAAGTGATAAATCACGCCGCCGGCCGCGCTGAGCGGCGTAAAATCCCGGTCCTTTTGGTCCGGTGAAGTAAGCGAGGTCAGCTCAGGGTCGCTTGAGTCAATACTGACATTGTCGTGCTCGACACGGCCGCCGAATTGAATCGTGAATGGCACCGAGTTTCACCTCTTCGAAAAGAAAGGCCGCCCCGGCGACGGTCGTGGTTGGCTGAAGGAACGCATCGGCGCCAAGAATCGAAAGCTCCTTGTAAAAGAATTGCCCGCCTAACGACCCCTGAAATAACCCAATCGGCTGGTGAACCAGCTCGATACGTGAATCGACTCCATTCGTCTTAAAGGTTGAACCGACTTGCTCGCCGTCGATCTCGAGATGCTTGTAATCGGTGTAAACGAATTTGAAATTCAGCGTGCTGAAACCGGGGAGCGGATCGGCGATCGAGCTGCGCAGATTACCCTGGCGTTTCGTCACATCAAGCCGGACTCGCGGCGGAATCACGCCTGGCTCGTCTACTTCGGGGTCGTCCGGAATGCCGTAGACAGAAAGGAACTGGTTAAATGATGCGCCGATGTAACCCTTGTCCCAGACATAGGATCCGCCGATCGCCCAGTCTTTGGTTTTCACGTAGGTGTTGGGAACTTCGCCATGCGGGTTGCCGCCGAAGTCATCGAGCGCGGCCTGCTCCGGAGGCAGCTCTTTCTGAATTCGCTCATCGAGGGCGAAGCCGGGGATGCGGCGACTATCGGTGCGCAGAAAGGAGCCGTCGAGATGAAGGACAAAGTGACTCGTTAGGGCAATGTCGAGTTGACCGGCAGCACTGCGCTCGAGATCACCACTATCGAAACGGCCGTCGAATTCGCCGCTGAACGGGTTGGGTGGCAGCTCGACCGGAATTCGGTTATCGACGACATTGACGACGCCGCCGATCGCCCCCGAGCCATAGAGAATGGTGGCGGGTCCCCTAACGACCTCGATGCTCTGGCTGATGAGCGGACTGACGCTCGGGGCATGGTCCGGGCTTAGATTCGAGACGTCAAAGACTTCTGTGCCATCGTTCAGGACGCGAATCCGGTTGTCGGCCAGGCCGCGAATAACCGGCCGGCTCGCGCCCGGCGCGAAACCGCTCGCGGCCACGCCCGGTTGAGTGGCGAGGGTGTCGCCAAGACTTGCGGCGGCCCGCTCTTTTAATTGAGCGTCATTCAAGACCGTGACCGCCTGGGCGGTGTCGGTGGAACTCTGTTCGATCTCACCACCCGTCACGATGATGCGGGCGGTTTCCGATGTGGCGCCCGTCTTGGCGGGCGTGGCGGTTGGACTGGGGGAAGTTACAGCGACCTGGGCGGTCGCGAAGTGCGCGCTGCTGCTGCTGAGCGCGCAAAGAACGGCAATAAATCTTTTCAAAATGATTTTTCTCCTGGTTGCAATTGGGAAAGCGGACATGACAAGACGGCCACGACAGGTGGCAGCCTAACGAACCAATGCGTGCGCCGATCGCGCCGATTGCTTTGCCGGAGACGAGATGACCGCTCCGTACGAAACAGGCGGCGAAGAAGAGGCGCTAGGAGAGCGCGGGCGGCGCGTGCTCGAAGATACGCGCGCCGAGGAACGGCGCCGCGACCCAAACGGGAGTAAGCGCCGCGTTTTTCTCAAAGACAACCACCGGCTGCGGAGCGACCAGGACTGGTGGCCCATCCGCCTGCTCGCACTTACCGGATGCGATCAGGGTGACAGCACACTCGTGATTTGGTGTGCCGGCGTCAGGATGGAAGCGGGCGTGCAATTGCGGCGACGCCGCCAGTCCGAGCGCAAGTAGGAAAGCCGCGAGTAATCCGCCCGCAACGAGGGTGCGCAGTTTCTCGCGGCAGCTCATGGCACCAAAGACTTTGCCAGAGTCGATTGGTTGCACAAGGTTTTTCTACTTTCAACGGGAGCAAACGAATCGGGAGGACCAATCATGCCGAAACAGCCCGAAAGGAGCTGATTTTGCTCCAGCTTGTACCGGAACGATCAGAAGCCGCGGCGGCGGTGAGTAAGCGGAGAACGGGACAGCAGGAATTAGCGGGAACAGACTCAACCTGCGCGATTTGTGCGTGGCATTAACGTAGGGCCGCTTGAACGCCGGCGGGCCGGGGCGAAATTCAACGAGGGAGCGCAGCGCGACGCGTTCAGCTCTGGCCTCCGGCGCACTCCAGCTGCTAATCGCTTTACGAATTTAAAGGATTGACATTTTGCGCACTTTTCGCTTCCAATAGTGGAAGACAACCCCGCCCCTCAAAGGCGTCATTTAATATTCGCGGCGCAATCGTTAGTGAACATTTTTGTGCAGAGCTGTCTTCAGCGATCTCTCAGATTGCCGCTGCTGGTCGCAGCAGCTTGCTCAGTCCTTATCGGGTCAAATGCGCCCGCTCAACAATTCACCGAAGTCACGTCATCCGTCGGTTTGATCAATGAGGCTAAGAAATCCTGGGGCAATCCAGTCTGGGGCGACATAAACAACGATGGCTTCCTCGACCTGATCGTGCCGTGCCACGGCCTAACAATGTCTAAAGGGCCCTGGGTCTATCTAAACAATGGCGGCACTACGTTCACTGACATCCGCACAACGTCGGGTATCCAGATGGCTCCCGAACTGGACAGCACGGATTGGCACGGTTTTTCCTTCGGTGATTACGATGGGGACGGGAACCTCGATCTCTATATTTCCGAGGGCGCCAAGCACGGACTTGAGATAAAACGCGACCTGCTCTTTCGGGGCATGGGTGATGGCACCTTTCAATATGTCAGTGACGTCGCAGGAATTGAAACTACCATCAATCGAGGGCGCGCCGGTTTTTGGCTTGATTATGACAATGACGGCAAGCTGGACCTGTTCGTAAAGAATTACGGAGGCGTGAATCGCCTCTACAAAAACAACGGCGATGGCACCCTGACACTGGTCGACAACGCTGCGGGGTTGGCCGACGCCACGCTCGGGCAAAATTATGGAAGCATCTTTTCGTTTGCCGATTACGACAACGATGGTCACATGGATGTTGCCTTCTCTGGCGATACCACCACAGACATATTGTACAGGAATCAGGGCGACGGCACATTTGTCGATGTAACAGCCGCCGCACGTTTCAAACATCTCATCAATGGCAAAGGCCTGGCTTGGGGCGATTACGACAACGATGGGTTTCTCGACCTCTACGTTCCCAGAGGAGAAATGAACGCTCACGGGACGATTGGAGGGACGCTCTACCGCAATAATGGGGATGGCACTTTTACAGACGTCACGACGGCGGCCGGTGTTGCCACTACCTCAAACAACTGGTCTGCGGTTTGGGGGGATTACGACAACGATGGATTTCTCGACTTGTTTGTGACCTGTGCGGGCGCCTCGGCGGTGGGCCCGGGGAATGCCAACCTTCTCTACCACAACAACGGTGACGGAACCTTTACCAACGTGGCCGCCGCGGAGGGTGTGGCACTGCAGGATAACACCTCCTGCCACAAAACCGCGATTTGGGGAGATTATGACAACGACGGATTTCTTGATCTCATCATAAAGGACGGGCTCGGTGATGAAGACAGCATCGGCCCCAGTTCAATTGGGTTGCACCGGCTCTTTAGGAACAACGGGAATAGCAACCATTTTATCAAACTAAACCTCACGGGCGTGCAATCGAATCTTCACGGGATCGGAGCGCGTGTTACCGCGACCTACACTGGAGGAATGAGCTTCCGCGAGAATAACGGAGGCGGAGGCGGCGAGTATGCTTCGCAGAGAAGCGAACCATTGCATTTCGGAATTGGAACGGCCACGGAGGCAACCGTAGTGGTCAACTGGCCGAGCGGAGTCGTCGATACCCTCTCTTCGGTTGCAGCCAATTCGACTTTGACGGTGGTGGAAGGGTCCGGATCACCGACTCCAACACCGACACCGACACCGACACCGACTCCGACACCGACACCGACTCCACCCGACACCAACACCAACACCAACACCAACACCGACTCCAACACCGACTCCAACACCAACTCCGACACCAACACCGACTCCAACACCAACACCAACACCGACTCCAACACCAACACCGACACCAACACCAACACCAACACCAACACCCACACTCCGACACCAACTCCAACACCAACACCCACTCCCACACCAACTCCAACACCAACACCGACACCGACACCGACTCCAACAGCCACTCCCACACCAACTCCGGCGCCTCCCAGTATTACCCAACAGCCCGCCGATCGGACTGTCAGAGTTGGGCAGACTGCCAAGTTCAACGTGACCGCGACAGGCGCTACGCCCTTGCGCTACCAGTGGACAAAGAATGGGACGACCATAGATGGGGCAACCAAGGCGACCTACATTACGCCGCCCGCCACGACGCTCGACAACGGTGCTCTCTTCGCCGTCACCGTGACTAATCGCGTCGGCAGCGTCACGAGCGATAATGCGACGCTGATTGTCAAACCAGCGCCTCCAACGCCAACTCCGACTCCGTACTCCATCGCCGTGACGGAGATAATGAGCGCACAATCAACTCGGAGCCCCTAAATTCTTGAACGATCTAAACCGAAGGGAATCACCCCTATGAAATCACTAGAGCTGCAGCCCAACTCCGCTTCCACAAACGCCAGAATTTTTCTATTCCTCGTCGCCACTCTGATGCTCCCGCTTTCAGCTCACAGCGGTGTCTTCTCGGATGCTGCCGTTTGGAAGCTTAATTCAGCAAGTAACCATTCGATCGTTCCCAATCGGCCTTCGGATGATCCAACCTTTACTGACGTTACGGTCTCGGCAGGACTGAATACGACGGGATATCCTTTCGGAAATGTTATCTGGGGCGATTTTGATAACGATGGGGACATCGACCTTTTCGTTGATAACCACTATTACGCGCCGGCCTACTTGTATCAGAACAACGGGAATGGAACGTTTACGAATATTTTTTCAACCTCCGGGATTGCGGCGAAGGGAGACAAGCATGGCTCGGCCTGGGTCGACTTTGACAATGACGGCGACCTCGATCTGTCTATTACACACGGAGCGCGGCTAGGCGGATCACTCGGCAAAAAGAGGGATGAATTGTATCAAGATCTGGGAGGCGGGCAATTCACGAATATCTCCGACTCGGCTGGTGTTACGAATACGTTTGGGCGAGGTAGAAGCGTAGCCTGGGGCGACTATAACAATGATGGATACAATGACCTTTTGCTCGGGAACCTGCGAACCGATTTGGTTCTTCTAAAAAACAACGGAAACGCAACCTTCACCGATGTAACGGCGCAAGCTGGTCTTGCCCACCTTCAGTATATCGAATGTGCCTTTGCCGATTATAATAACGATGGGTTCCCGGATATCTTCTGCACCTGCGCTGAATCGGGCCAGGGCCCTAAAGATATCCTCTTCAAGAATAATGGGAACGGAACATTTACAAACGTGTCTCATCAGGCTGGTATTGCTGGTCTGACCCAAGGCCGATCCATTGCCTGGGGCGACTATAATAATGACGGGTTCCTTGATCTGTTTATTTCGAGAGGTACGGACAACGGGGCTCTTAAGCAAAGCTTGTATAAGAATAACGGAAACGGAACGTTTACGGATGTGACCGATCAGGCGGGCTTAGGGAGCATTAGCGACAACCGCGCGGCGGCTTGGGGAGACTTTAATAACGACGGTTACCTGGACCTGTATATAGTGAATTCCGGGAGTGATCCGGGAGGGAAAGGGGCAAATCAGCTTTACCGAAATAATCAGGATGGGACTTTTACCGATGTGGCGAGCAGCGTAGGGGTTGCTGACTTAGTGGTGAGCCGTGGGCGGGGAGCTGCCTGGGGAGACTATGATAACGACGGATTTTTGGATCTATTCGTCACCAACGGAGAGGATAACACTGACTTCATAATGGGTCCGCAATTTTTGTTTCATAATGGAACGAACGGCAACCACTGGCTAAAGATCAAACTGGTGGGGACAACGAGCAATCGGCAAGGCTTGGGCGTTAAGGTCACGATCCACATTGGTTCGACATTGCAATACCGGGAAGCAAACGGAGCCATGAACCATTACCTTTCCCAGGGGGCCGGGCCGATCCATTTTGGATTGGGGCAGACGACAGTGGTTGATCAGATTACGGTCAAGTGGCCGAGTGGCGTAAGCCAGACTTTAAGCAGTGTCTCAGCAGATCAAGAAATCACTGTGACCGAGGGTCAGTAATCAAAACGGACTCCAGTTCCGGCATGGTGAATAATGAGCGCGATTTGGATCGCCGCGCCTCGTGATTCCCGCCATCTCTCGCCGCGCCTCAGTCATGATCCGAATTTAAGTCATCAGAACCGAAATCGCGCAGGGCGCTCGACTCCGTTTGCCTGCGCTGCAATTGCGAGGACATTGCACGCCGGTGACTGACCTAACGAAGGAGCGGATTCACGTTTTTTCCATTGGGCTCCTCGCCGCCTTGGCGGCCGCGCTCGTCCGGGCCGTGCTTTACCGCTTTGTCGGGACCGCAATTCCCTTCCTCACTTTTTTCCCGGCGATAATCCTGGCTACGCTTTGGGGTGGGACGCGCGCTGGAGTAACGGCCTCGCTCTTGTCGCTTCTTCTCGCGCCGGTCTGGATGTCGCCCAGGTTCGACGCGCTCGATCGGCACGCCTGGTTGAATCTCTTCCTCTTTGCCATTACCTGCGTCCTGATTGTTTGGGCGATCCGCCATGCTCATTGGTCCCGGATAAAATCGATCGAACTGAGCGCCAAGCTTGCCGAAACCGAAGCGCGCTTCCGCCATCTGGCTGACAACATTCCGCAGCTTGCCTGGATGGCGCGGCCCAATGGTGACATCTTTTGGTACAACCGCCGCTGGTTTGAATACACCGGCATGCAACTGGCCGAGGTGGACGGCTGGGGTTGGCAGCAACTGCATGACCCTGCCATTCTGCCCGAGGTAATCGAAACCTGGCGACACGCGCTGGAAACGCGCGAGCCGTGGGAGCACACCTTCCCCCTACGACGGCACGACGGCGTCTTCCGCTGGTTTCTCTCCCGGGCCATGCCGCTGCGCGATGCCGGAGGGGAGGTTCTCTATTGGTTTGGCTCGAATACCGATATCACCGAGCAACGCGAACACGCCGAGGAACGCCATCGCATTTTGGAGAGCGAGCGCGCCGCTCGTTCTAACGCCGAGCGCGCCAGTCTTCTCAAGGACGAGTTTCTTGCCACTCTTTCCCACGAATTGCGCACGCCGCTCAATGCCATTTTCGGCTGGACCCAATTGCTTCGAACCGGCGACAGGGACGAGGCTTCGTTAGAGGAGGGCCTCGCGACAATCGAGCGCAACGCTCGTGCCCAAACTCGCATCATCGAGGACCTGCTCGAAATGAGCCGAATTGTGTCCGGTAAGACCAGACTCGATGTTCAACCGATCGATCTCGCCGCCATCGTCGAGTCGGCCGTCGGCACGCTTGCTCCCACGGCCGCCGCCAAACAAGTGCGGATCGTCAAGATGTTGGACCCGGTTCAGACGATGACCGGCGATCCGGCGCGGTTGCAGCAGGTGCTTTGGAATCTCCTCGCTAACGCGATCAAGTTTACGTCCAAAGGAGGACGGGTGGATGTCGTCCTGGAGCGGGTCAATTCTCATGTCGAAGTCAGCGTGAGCGACAACGGGGAGGGGATTTCGCCGGAATTTCTTCCTTACGTCTTCGATCGCTTTCGACAGCAGGACGCGTCCCAAACGCGACGTCACAGCGGCCTTGGTCTCGGCCTGTCGATTGTGAAAAATCTCGTCGAATTGCATGGGGGCAATGTCCGGGCGGAAAGCGAAGGTCTCGGCAAAGGCGCGACTTTCACGGTTTCGTTGCCCCTGGTCCCGGTGCGGCAGGGTGCGACCGCTCGGGTGCATCCGGGAGCTGAGAGAAGCGAGGTTTGCCCGGTTGACGTGGAGCTCGAAGGCGTGCGCGTTCTGGTGGTGGACGATGAACGCGATTCGCTCGAATTTGTGCGGCGCCTCCTGAAGGAATGCAAAGCCAATGTGTCGACGGCCTCTTCCGCGGCGGACGGCTTACGGCTGATCGAGGAAGAACCCCCCGATGTTATCGTGAGCGACATTGGCATGCCCGATAAGGACGGACTCGAAATGATGCGTGAACTGCGCGCCCAATCGGCGCAAAACGCGAAAATTCCGGCCATCGCCCTGACCGCCTTTGCCCGTTCCGAGGATCGCACCCGCGCCATGCTCGCCGGCTATCAAGTGCACCTTGCGAAACCAGTCCAGCCCACAGGAGCTAATCGCCGCCGTTGCCAACCTCGCGGGCCGGACCGGTGCGGAAACGACTACAAGCCATCTCATAAATCTACAGAACTTGTCATCCTGATCCCGCAGTCGCGGGAGAAGGAATCTCCGATTGTTTCTTCAGCGCAACGTTACAAGCCATCTCATAAGTACAACTGTCATTCTGAGCGCAGCGAAGAATCTCTGATTATTTCCGATTTCCTGAGCGCCTTTCGGCAATGAAGAGATCCGGAGGAGATTGTCATATTCGTTAGGCTGATTGATATCGGAACAATGAGTTTGGTTTGGCGATATCGCCCGTATTTCCTTTTTACAAGCACCAACTCCGTGACTAAGTCTCATGATGAACGCACCTAAGAATCCAAACCAGGCACTTTGGGAAAAAGGCGATTTTACCCGCATCGCCGAGAGCATGCGGGAAAGCGGAGAGTCACTCGTGCAGCGAATCGGAATCAGCAAGGGGCTCAAGATTCTCGATCTGGGATGCGGTGATGGCACGACGGCATTACCGGCGGCAAGACTCGGGGCGGACGTCCTGGGGGTCGATATCGCGAGGAATCTGGTCGAGGCCGGGAACAAGCGTGCCCGGGAGAGCTGGCCTCACCAACTGCACGTTTCAGGAAGGCGATGCGACCAATCTCCATCCGTTGCCGGATCAGTCGTTTGACCTCGTTGTAAGTATCTTTGGAGCGATGTTTGCGCCCAAGCCATTCGACGTGGCGAAGGAGATGGTGCGCGTTACCCGGCCGGGAGGGCGGATTGTGATGGGCAATTGGATTCCCAATGACCCGACGTTGGTAGCGCAGATTTTGAAGATCTGTTCCAGTTACACGCCGCCACCGCCAGAAGGATTTGTCAGTCCGATGACGTGGGGGATCGAGAGCAACGTGATCGAGCGATTTACCAGCGCAGGAGTGCCCGCCGAGAAGATCTCCTTCGAGCGCGACACATTTACTTTCAACTATCCCAAGGCGCCCTCAGCGCTCCTCGATGAATTCAGGAAATACTACGGCCCAACCATGAATGCGTTCGAAGCCGCAGAAAAGAACGGGCGCGCGACGAGCTGCAGAAGGAATTGGAAGATTTGTTCAACAGCCAAAACAAGAGCGGCCGCGCGGACGCCACTTCCATCCCGGCTACCTTTTTGCGCGTCACTGTCGCAGTTTGAGCATTCGAAGAAGGTGGCAGCATCGACTCCGAGCGGGCGGGGCAATTAACATCACGCCACCCAGCTCTTCGCTGATTCCTGATCGTCGCGCTCGCGGCGCGAAAGTCTATGCCGCCCTACACTAATCCACGACGTCGGAAGTCGCCGAGGTTGCCCTCCGATGAGCGCTCGATCAGGTCGACCGTAAACTTGAGCAGGCAAACTTCCCAGGCGTCGTCAATGCCTTGGATGACGGCGCTGAGCGGTTCGTTCGCCTGCGCCACTTGCGCCTTTGTTTGCTCGATGACTGAAGCAATCGAAGCGCGCACTGTTTTTTCCACGACGTCGGTTTTGCGAAACTGAAATCCGTAGCGAAGCACGGCAAACTGCTGCGCTCGCTCCCGCAATTGCTCGGCATAGCGCGCCGCCTTTTCACCAAAGCCTTCGAGCAGGAGCCGCGCGTAATGGTCCGGGGTGAGGATTTGCGGACGCTCGGCGTGGATTCGCCCGTCGCGCACCCGCACTTCGTTCACCTGATCCATCAACTCGCTGATGAGATAGAAGCGAAAACTGGTGTGGCCGAAGGTCGCGATCCTGCCTTCCGGGGCGAGGATCACCTCGGTGTTCTCGATTGCGTATTGAAAGTCATCTTCGCTCCACATTGCCGGCGGAGCATAGCACAGTTCACCGATTCAATCCGTGTGGCGCCGGCTCTTTACTCGTGCTCGCTGAATCGAAACCGATCGCGCATGCCGCACGAGCAGATCATGCGCACGAGTGCTACATCTCGACCGGCTCGAGGGCAGAGGGCTGCGCCCCGCGCCAGCGCGTCACTGCGTCGACAGTGAAAATCACGAGCGCAATCCAGATCAGCGCAAAAGTCGTCATCTGGGCGCGTCGGAACGGTTCGTGAAAAACAAAAATCCCGAGAAAAAAAGAACAGCTCGGCGCCAGGTACTGGAGAAATCCAAGTGTCGTTAGGCGCAAATGCCGCGCCGCGTGCGCAAACCAAAGCAGCGGCACGCCGGTGACGATTCCGGTGCTGACGAGGAGGAGGGAGAGGGCCGGGGTTGTGCTGCCGAAATGTGCCCCGCCCGAACCGGCGATGTGCAGGAGCCAGCCCACCGCGACCGGCACGATAACCGTCGTTTCCAGAAAAAGCCCCGGAATCGACGCCGCGCCCGAGACCTTGCGCAGGAACCCGTAGAACCCAAAGGAAAAACAGAGCGTCAGCGTCACCCACGGCAATTTTCCGAAACCCAGGGTCAGATACAGGACGGCGCTGGTCGCGAGCAGGACGGAAACGACTTGGGCGCGGCTCAGTCGTTCGCGTAAAAGGATCGCGCCGAAAAGCACGTTCACGAGCGGCGTCATGAAATATCCAAGGCTGGTCTCGAGCACGCGTCCCGCATTCACCGCCCAAATAAAAACGAACCAGTTGATCGCGATCGCGATCTCCGCTCGCCGCGCAAAAGAGCGCCGTCCGGCGCGAGCGCAGATTGGCGAAGACTTCGCCCCAGCGCGCCTGCCAGCTCAGGAGCAGGACCATGAAGACGCAGGTCCAGACAAAGCGATGGGCCAGAATCTCGCCCGCCGGGATGAAGCGGAGCAGCTTCCAATAGATCGGCACGATCCCCCAGGTGACGAAGGCCGCAATCCCGGCCACCAGACCGGAAGTGTCGTTAGGCGCGCCGCTCGATCTCATCGCGCGATCTTATTTCACCGGATTGCCGTCGAGGGCAAACGAGCTGCCGGATTGCGCGAGCAGGCCCGCGCATGGAGTCTGCGCGGTGGTTCCGATCACCGAAAAACTGCTTTCCGGCGCGGGCGGCTGGGAGGCGATGAAAGCGGCCCGCGAGTTGTTCAAGGGCGGTCGCGTCATGGCGGCGAGCTACGAGCCGCCGCTTCTCACGGGAGAAGTGCGAGAAGGACAGAAGACGGTATCGCGCCGGGCTGCGCATTCGGAGTGCGTCTGACCTCGAGAACATCTGCACTTGCCGCGAATCGCGGGAGTGGGGGAAGGTCTGCGCGCATTCGCTCGCCGTCGGTCTGGCTTGGCTTGCCCCGGCGCCCGCCGCTGTCCCGGTTGCGCCTAACGACGCCGAGTGCCGGATGGCCCGCTTCGTTTCGTTAGGGGAAAACGCGGCACGAGCGCTCCGGCTTCATTTCATTCTCCCGCCTCATTTTCGCGCCGCCTGGGCAAGGGAGCAGGTGATGGTTTGCGTGGAAGCGGAACTCGATGGCCGCAGAATGATGCTCGATGCTCTCCCGCGCGGTGAACAATTTGGCTGCGATGATTCCGACCTGGCGGCCATCAATTCGTTAGGCGCGGAGGTCGCGAGCGTTAACACGCTTTCCGCCGAAGCGTTTCTGCGCTGGCTGCCGGCATTGCGCGGTCATCCGCGAATTAGTTTCGGCAAATCGACGCCGGCATGCGTTCTGGCGGAAGTTTATCGGCCGAAAATCCTTCTTCGGAGAGCCGCGGACGGCCTGGTTGTGTCGGCGCAGTTCGACGAGAATGAAACTGCCATTGCTTGCCGGGGCCGATGCCTGGCTCTTGCGCGGAGAAGATTTTCTCGAGATTGGCCATAACCTTCCATCTCGCCTAACGAGCGTCTGGCGCGAGCCGCTTCGCCTGACGGGCGAGCGCGCCGATGAATTTCTTGCCCTCGAACTTCCGATCTGGCGGGAAATTGCCGAGGTCGAACTGCCCGCCGGAATCGAGCTGCCCAGCGGTCGAGGAGGCGCAGCCGGTCTTTAGTCTGAAGCTTGAAGGTTCGCTGCAACATTTGCGCGCAACGCTCCGTTGCCGCTACGGCGAGCGCCCGGCCTTTGTCCCGATGTCCGAACCGGAAAACCGTTTTGTCTTTGCGTGATCCGGCGAACCGCGATCGCCTTTTTGTCCGAAATTTTGCCGCCGAAAAGGCGGCCGTCGCGCGTCTCGAGCAGGCTGGCTTTGCGCAAGTGGCGGCCGACTTCGAGATGCGCGATGCCGGCCGCATCGCTCGCTTCTTTGCCTTCGACTTCCCGGCTTTGCCATCAGACTGGGAAATTTCTGTTACGCCGCGTCTGGAGAAAGCGAAAAGCGATTTGGAACCGGTCGCGCCGGCGATCGAGATCGTGCGCTCGGGTGAGGATTGGTTCGAGATGAAATACTCGGTCGCGACCGCCGCGGGCGAGGGGATTCCGCTCGCCGAGGTGCAACGTCTTCTGCGCTCCGGCCAAAGCCAGACTCGCCTAACGAATGGCAAAATGGCGGTGCTCGATCCCGATGCGTTTGAGGATTTCGAGCAAGTGCTGCGCGACGCCGATCCGCGCCAAAGTCAGCCGGGGGTTTATCGCTTGAAAAAAATTCAGGCCGCCTACCTGACGAACACGGCCGAGGAAATTGGCGCCAGCCTGATTGGGGCTTCCGAGATCCTGCGCGCCGACCGCGAGCTCGACTCCCTCGGGCCGCTCGAATCGCAGTTGCGCGATTATCAGCGCACCGGCGTCCGCTGGCTCGCCGCGCTCGCGGCGCAAAATTTGGGCGGCATCCTGGCCGACGAGATGGGTCTCGGCAAAACGGTTCAAACGCTCGGGCTTCTCCTCCTCGATCGTGGTCACGGTCCGGCTCTGATCGTTTGCCCGACGTCGCTTCTCTCCAATTGGCAGCGCGAGGCGGCGCATTTTACGCCGGAGTTGAAAGTGCTGAGAATCGACGGAGCAAATCGAGCGGAGAAAATCGCGCGTCTCCCGGAACACGATCTTGGCCTAACGAGTTACGGATTGCTCCGGCGCGATGTCGACCTCTACGCCGGCCTCAGTTTGCGCACGGTCGTGCTGGACGAAGCGCAGCACATCAAGAACCCCGAGACGCAAAACGCGCAGGCTGCCTTCGGGCTCAATGCGCGTCAGCGTTTCGTTCTCACCGGGACGCCGATGGAAAACTCGGTTCGCGATCTCTGGTCGCTGATGAATTTTGTCGCGCCCGGCTATCTCGGGAGCCGGGCCGATTTTCGCGAGCGTTACGAGAAACCGCTCACGGAGGGACGTGCTCCCGCCTCCGCCGTGGACGGGCTACGTCGTGGCGAGTCCGCACGTCCGGATCTCGCCTTGCAGCGTCGCCTCGCTCGCCGCCTGCGCCCGTTTCTCCTTCGCCGCCGCAAAGCCGACGTCGCGCGCGAGCTGCCGGAGAAAATCGAGCAGGTCGTGCCGTGCGATCTCGGACCGAACCAGCGCGCCGACCTACAACGCTCTCCTGCGCGAAATTCAGCAGGGTCTCGGCGCGAATCGCGCAAACGACGGCGCTCAGCGGATGAAAATGTTGACGGGCCTGCTTCGGCTCCGCCAGACCTGTTGCGATCTGCGCCTGCTCGGTCTTCCGCCTAACGAGGGCGAGGAAGCGTCCGCCAAGCTGGATCTGCTCGATGAGCTCCTGGAAGAGATCATCGATGGCGGCCATCGCGTGCTCGTCTTCAGCCAGTTCGTCAAGATGCTCGACCTGATTCGGGAGCGACTCGAGGCGAGCGGCACCGCGCATTGCTATCTCGCCGGTCTGACGAAAGATCGCCAGGAGCAGGTCGACCGGTTTCAGAACGACGAAACGATCCCGGTCTTTCTCATCAGCCTGAAAGCCGGCGGCGTCGGGCTCAATCTTTCGGCGGCCGACACCGTGATCCATTTCGATCCGTGGTGGAATGCGGCCGTGGAAGCGCAGGCGACAGATCGCGCCCACCGCATCGGTCAGAAGCGGGTCGTCACTTCCTACAAGCTGATCGCGCGCGACACGGTCGAGGAAAAGATCCTCAACCTGCAAAAACGAAAGCGTGAACTGGCCAGCGCGATGCTCGAGACCGAAGAACCGCTGATGACCGGCCTAACGACCGAAGATCTTGCGGAACTTGCTGGTGCTACTCAATGCGCTCTGCCCCGAGAGCAAACGCTGCGATAACTTCAGCCACCCGCGGCGCTTAGGGTAACGAGACGGTGCCAACGACGGCAAACGCACCGACGCCATCGGTCTCAGTAAGAAAGAGAGCCGAATCCGGCAAAATTACCGCTGCCAGTGGCGCCATTGAATCGGCCAGTGCCTCCGGTGATTGTATAAGTGCCGGAGAAAATAACTCCTCCTTCCACATTGATCGTGCCCCCAACCGGAAAGACGAGGCTCAGGACAAGTGTATCTCCGTTCTTGCCAGTTAGCGTGTAAGTTGCAGTCCCGCTGCCGTCGATCAGACTAATGAACTGATCGTCTGTGAATGCTGTGGTTTTATCCATGTAAGTTGCCTGCCCCTTGCTATTAACCGTCACGTGGAGAAGCGGGTACTCCACCACGCTTTCGAATCGGGTGATGAAATTGGCGTGAAACGGTTTTTCGCTACTGGCGCGCGCTGACTGAGGCGCGAAGGCTAACAGACTGACCGTCGCAAGCAGAAGCGCGAGTGAACGAGAGATTCCGACAATGTTTAGATACGAGTTTGGTTGTTGTTTTCATTTGGTTGATTCCTTTTCTTTCTATTGTTGAGCCGATGGCGCCTTGAAGCAGCCACCTGGGTTTCGTGGTCCGGAATGACCGGGTTGTCTTCACTCACTCCAAAAGGGAAAAGCGTTCGGAATTGCAAAGAAAGTGCAGCGGAAGAAAGACATTTTGCCTGCTGGGCTGGATTGCTGGATGCGGTATCTCTTGCCGCTCCCGCCAACTCGCGGCATAACCATCGCGTGGCCCTCCGATTCCGAACGCGCCTCTGACCGACGCTGCGATGAAGAATTTTTTTGTCGAGCTCAAGCGACGCAAAGTTTATCGCGTCGCGGTCGCTTACATCGTCGTCGCATGGGTTTTGGTGCAGGTCGCGACTCAGGTCTTCCCATTTTTCGAAGTGCCGAACTGGACGTCCGGCTCGTCATCCTTGCGCTTGTCCTTGGATTTCCGATCGCGGTCGTTCTGGCCTGGGTCTTCGACATCACGCCCTCGGGATCAAGCGAACCGAGGACGTCGCTCCTCCGCCGGCGGTGCCGGAAAAAAGTATCGCCGTTCTTCCTTTTGAAAATCTGAGCGACGATCGCGAGAACACTTTCTTCGCCGAAGGCGTGCACGACGACATTCTTTCGAGTCTGGCGCGAATCGCCGACCTGAAAGTGATCAGCCGTACTTCAGTGCAGCAATATCGCACTGGCGCGCGCAACCTGCGCGAGATCGGCGAAGCGCTCGGTGTCGCGCATGTCCTCGAAGGCACGGTGCGACGCTCCGGTAATCGCGTTCGGGTCAATGCCCAGCTCATTAATGCGCGGACTGACGCCCATGTCTGGGCGGAGACATTCGATCGCGAATTGACCGATCTTTTCGCGATCCAGACCGAGTTGGCCGAAAGTATCGTTAGGGCGTTGCGGGCCAATCTCTCGCCGAGCGAGATGGCCGGTCCTGCAGGTGCCGCCGACGCGGGATCTTGCAGGCCTATGATCTTTATATCCAGGCACGCGAGCTTTTCCGCTGGAGCGGGATGGGCGATCCGCATGAGAACGGCGAGAAAGCGCTGCCCTTGCTCGAGCAGGCCCTTGCGCGCGACCCTTCGTTTGCCCTCGCGCATTATCTCGCCTCGCGGATTCACGGCGAGCTCTTCTGGTTTGGTTACGACAAGAGCGCGGCGCGAATCGCGAAAGCGAAAGAAGCGGCGGAGACGGCGTTGCGCCTCCGACCCGATCTGGGCGAAGGACACCTCGCGCTCGCCTTTTATCACTACTACTCGGCGCGCGATTACGAGGCGGCGATCCGCGAGCTGACCCTCGCGCAACGGGCTTTGCCTAACGAATCGGATGTGGCGAGCGCGCTCGGAGTGATCGAACGCCGGCGCGGACGCTGGGAGGAATCGATCCTGCATCTGGAGCGCGCGCGCCAGCTCGATCCGCGAAATATTTCCGCGCTCTGGAATCTCTTCGAGACGCTCGGCTTCCTGCGGCGTTACGCGGAGGCAGATCGGCTCTTGGTGGAAGCGGCGAGGATGGCGCCGCAAGCGCACATGATTCCGATCGCGCGCGCTGACCTGGCGTTGCGCGAACGCGGGGAAACCAAGCCGCTGCGCGAGGCGTTGCGGCGGGTTCCGAAAGGGTTCGATCCGGGCGGCGCGGTCACGACAATCGCGGTGCGGGTGGCGCTGATGGAGCGCGATTATGACGAAGCGGAACGCACCCTCGGGACGTGCCGTGAATGCAAATATAACGACATCGGCTTGTGCGGACTGGTGGGCGCGCTCGACGATTATACGGTGCCACGGGAGTGGTATGTCGGACTGATTGCGCGCGGCCACGGGAAAGAGGAAGAAGCGAAGCGCGCCTTCACCGCCGCACGGGAGGCGATTCTTGTCGAAGCGGTTGAGTCGCCTAACGACGCGAAAATTCTCGTCATGCGCGGCTTGATCGATGCCATGCTTGGCCGGGCCGATGAAGCGATCGCCGCGGGCGAGCGCGCGGCGCAACTCCTGCCGATTTCCGCCGACGCTCTCGATGGACCGTTGATCGCGACCAACCTCGCCGCGATTTACGCCCAACTCGGGCACCGCGACGAGGCATTGGAGACGTTGAAAAACGCGGCTTCGCAAACCGCCGGCCCGACGCCCGGCACGCTGCGGGTGGAACCGCAATGGGATCCGCTGCGGGACGATCCGCGCTTCCAAAAACTGCTGGAAGTCAGTGATCTGCTGACTCGCCGGCAGCTTCGAGCCTGCCGCGCCACCGCCTGAAGCCGGCCGGTCACGCTGGAAGCCTGACGCCCGGCAACAACATTTCCGGATGATATTTCTGCCAATAACGAATCGAAGCGGTCACGGCCATAAAACTTGGGTCCGCAGTTTCGTAATCGCCACGCGTTCCTCCGCTGCGCCCGACTCGAGAATGTCACGCGCTTCGTATTGCGCGAAATCCGGAGATCAGTTCGGACTCCTCGCGCCCTTTGCGCAGTTCGTCGCGAAACCATGTCGCCCAGCGTTGCACTCGTTCTGCGAGCGCGTCGAAGTGCGCCCCAAGGTCGCCCTCGACCATGCCGAAATGGGGCAGGTAAAGTCGCGTCGGTCGTAGCGCGCGCATCCGTTCGATCGACTCCAGCCATGATTCGATGTGCAGCTCCGGCGGAACAAACGGCGGCACAGGCGGGCCGTCATCGAGTCGAACTCCGGCGACATCGCCCCCAAAGATGTTGTCATCCCAATGGTAAATATTGTGATGCGAAGCGTGTCCGGGTGTGTCGAGAGAGCGCACCTCAAACTGGCCGACCCGGATCGGAGCGCGATCATCGGTGGCTTTGACTTTGTCCTCGGGGATCGGCCGCATCTCTCCCCAGAGTTTTCCCATTTCATCGCCAAAAATGCGCGTCGCCGATTCCATCAATTTCGAAGGATCAACGAGATGACGCGCGCCCCGCGGATGGACGTGGACCGTCGCGCCCCGCTCGGCGAAACGCCAGGCCGCGCCCGCATGATCGAGATGAATGTGACTGAGAAAAACGTGGCGAACGTCGTTAGGCGCGAAACCCGCGGCGCGCATCGCGGCCGGAAATATTGTCGAAGGTCGCCGCCGCGCCCGTGTCAAAAAGCGCGATGCCGTCGTCGGTCTCGAGAGCAGTTGCGGCGATGATCCCGGGGCGGCCAAGATGTTTGGTGTCGAGGATGTGGATCATGGGATGAAATGCGGAATGCGGAATTCGGAGCGCGGAATGGAAGAGGGCTTTTCGCATGTCGAAGAACCCGGCATCCACTTCATTCCGCAATGCGCATTCCCAACTCCGCATTGCGACTCACTCCCACTCGATCGTGCTCGGCGGTTTGGTCGAGATGTCGAAGCAAACGCGATTGACGCCTTTCACTTCGTTGACGATCCGGCTCGAGATGCGCGCCAGGATTTCATAGGGCATTCGCACCCAATCGGCCGTCATCCCGTCCTGACTCTCGACGATCCGGAGCGCGATCGTGTTTTCGTAGGTGCGCTGGTCGCCCATCACACCGACGGAGCGAACCGGGAGGAGAACGGCGAAGGATTGCCAGACGCGGTAATACCACTCACACGCCTTCATTTCGCTCACCACGACGGTGTCGGCATCACGCAGGATCCGGAGTCGCTCGGGCGTCACTTCGCCGAGAATCCGGACCGCGAGCCCGGGACCGGGAAAAGGCTGGCGATGCACGATTTCGTTAGGCAAGCCGAGCTGCAAACCGGCCTGGCGCACTTCGTCTTTGAAAAGCTCTCGCAGCGGCTCGACCAGCTGGAAATTCATTTTTTCCGGGAGCCCACCGACATTGTGATGGCTCTTGATCAACGAGGCCGGGTTGCCGTCGATCGCCACGCTCTCGATTACATCCGGGATAAAGCGTGCCCTGGGCGAGGAAACGGTAGCCGGCGTGCGGACGCTGGTCGGCGTGATCCTGCGCCAACAATTCCTCTGTTGCCCGCTCGAACACCCTAACGAACTCGGCCCCGATCACCTTCCGTTTCGTCTCGGGATCAGTCACGCCGGCGAGCAACTGGAGAAAACTTTCCGACGCATCGACGTATTTGAGTTTGATCTGAAAATTCTCGACGAAGATTCGCTGCACCGTCTCGGCCTCGTTTTCGCGCAGCAGTCCGTTGTTAACGAAGATGCAGGTGAGCTGATCGCCAATCGCCTTGTGCAAAAGCGCCGCCGCCACCGAAGAATCGACGCCGCCGCTCAACCCGAGCACGACTTTCTCGTCGCCCACCTGCTGGCGGATGCGCTCACAGGCTTCGTCAATGAACGAGCCCATCGTCCAATCCATCGCGCAATGGCAGATGCGGAAGAGGAAATTCTCGATGATCTCGTAGCCGCGCGGGGTGTGCGCCACTTCGGGATGAAACTGAAGCGCGTAGAGTTGTTGCGCGGTGTTTTCGATCGCCGCGAACATGGAATTCTCCGTGTGCGCGACGACGCGGAAGCCGTCAGGGAGAGCAGCGAGCTTGTCGCCATGGCTGTTCCAGATGTCCATCTGCTCGCCGAGCCCGTCGAAAAGCGGGAGTGCGTTCGTCGATGTGCAGGACTCCGGCGCCGTACTCGCGATGGGGGCTGAACTCCACTTCGCCTCCGAGATGGCGGGCCATCAATTGCATCCCGTAACAAATGCCGAGAACGGGAATGCCTAACGAAAAGATCTTCGGATCGATTTGCGGCGCGTCCTTCTCATAAACGCTCGCCGGCCCCCCGGAAAGAATAATTCCCTTTGGCTGGGCCTCCGCGATTTCCTGCGCAAGGATATCGTAACGAACGATCTCGGAATAAACCTGGCACTCGCGCACCCGGCGCGCGATCACCTGGGTGTACTGCGAACCGAAATCGAGAATGAGAATGCGGGAATGCGTTGAGGTCTTCACAAGTTATCGCGGAGTCGACCCTCCGATTCGCGAATCGCTGTTCGGATTTTCCGGTTGACCGGCTGGGACGAATTGGTTGCGGTCGGCCGGAAAATCGCTCTGAAATTGGTCGTGAACCTCGAGCGCGGAGGGCGTATCTACCGCGCAACCGGTCAGGAAAAGCGCGACGACAAGGGCCGACAGGGGTTTCATCTGGAAATGTTATGAGGTCGCGGTCGCTTTGCAAGAGAATGAGGAGCGTGGCAGATGACTCCGTTCCGAATCACGACGATGCGAACGCTCCGAATGATCGATTCCGACCTCCTCTTGGAAGCCTATCGGCTCGGCGTTTTTCCGATGGCGATGGACGATGGCGAGATCAGGTGGTTTTCACCCGAGCCGCGCACGATTTTGCCGCTCGACGCCTTCCATGTTCCGCATGGCCTGAAACGTGAACGACGCGCGCAAGCGATCGAAATTCGAATCAACACCTCGCTTCGTTGATGTGATCCGCAGCTGCGCGGCGCGCGCCGACACCTGGATCAACGACGAGATCGTCGAGAGCTACACTCGTCTGCATGAGTTTGGTCACGCTCATTCGGTCGAGGCCTGGTCGGCTAACGAACTCGTCGGCGGCCTTTACGGCGTCGCGATCGGCGGCGCCTTTTTTGGCGAGTCGATGTTTCATCGCACGACCGGGGCATCGAAGATCGCGCTCTGGGCGCTGGTCGACCGTTTGCGCGAGCGCCGCTTTGCCCTGCTCGACACCCAATGGCTTACGCCCCACCTGAAACAATTCGGCGCGCGCGAAATCCCGCGGCAACTTTACCTGCATCTGCTTAAATGCGGCGATCGATCTGCCGCGCACTTTCGTGGACGACTGAGCGCGCGCTTTGATTGTAGACGTTTCGCTCTGCGAAACGCGAGGGTGATCGGCGGTATTCCTGCGAACGCAAGTGTTCGCTCCGCGCTTCGCAGAGCGAAGCTTCTACAGTGCGCTTGCCTGTCGGGAGGAATCCGCCATAGTGACAACCCGGCGGTCAAAATCCGTCTCGATTTTCGGTCTGCCTGAGGCAGGATCGAATTTCGAATTTTCCGCAGCGCGGCTGGGTAGCTCAGTTGGTAGAGCAGAGGACTGAAAATCCTCGTGTCGGGGGTTCAATTCCCTCCCCAGCCACCTCTTTCGCCAGGACCGCGCACGCGCCTTGACAGAGCAACTTGCAAAATCGCAAAGTGCGTAACTTTTTGAAGAGAGAAACAAATGAACCTTTGGAAAGCCCTCTTGCTGCTTGTTGCAGCGATCGTGTTCGCAGGATCGACGACCAACGGCCAGGAAACCGTCGTGGTAAAGGATGTCCTTGGGCCAGAGGGTCCACTTTATATCGACGGCAATCTTTACTTTGTTGGCTGGGTTTCCAACACGTTGTCGAGATGGGATGGCAAGACGACCAAGGTCCTGAACAACACGCAAGGCTGCGGCCACAACGGGTTGGCGTTCACCAAACAAAAGACGTTTCTCCTCGCCTGCACGGAGGAGAAGGGAGCCATTCTCGAACTCGATCTGACCGGAAAGGAGCTGCGCCGCTGGGACGCAGATGACAAAGGCAATAAGTTCGACGGCGGAATCAATGATGTCGTCGTGACTGCAAATGGCGGCGCCTACGCCACGCTTTTCGGACACTTTGTTGATCCGCCGACGACAGTGATGGGAAAGATTTTCTATCTGGCGCCCGGCGCCCAGAATTGGACCGAGGTCGCGAACGACCTCAATTACGCCAATGGGATTGGGGTCTCTCCCGATCAGAAGACTCTCTATGTCAGTGAAACGGTCGGTAATTGTATTCTGAGATTTGCCATTAACCCTGATGGCTCTCTCAGCAGCAGGTCTAACTTTGCACTCTTAAACCTTCTGACCAAGAACAAGGTCGACTCCTGGTGGATCGGCCCGGATAGCATGAAGATCGACTCCAATGGTAATATCTATGTCGCGCAGTGGTCCGGTGGCAAGGTTCTGAAGATTTCACCAACCGGCAAGCTACTACATGTCTTCAACATCACGGCGGGCGATGGCACAACCAACGTCGCCTTTGGCGAGGGAGAAAAAGAGTTATACGTCACGGTCGTGAAAGATCCAAAGGATCCGCAAGCGAAGGGCAGCATCGTAAAAATCCCGAACGTTCGATAGCCGTTTGCGCAGTCGAAGGGAGAGGAGTGAAACCGGTCGATCCTTGAATGTTGAGGAAGGTGCGCGCTCCGGTGAAGAAAATACCGCTACTTCGCGATTCTTCCTGCGCCAGGCCACGTAGGCGAGCAGCGGGTCAGAGTAGCATTTCGCTCGGGTTGGGAACGTTCGGTTGCGTGCGCGGGCTGGCTGGCGCCGGCCTATCCCAAACTTGTCATTCTGATCCCGCAGTCGCGGGAGAAGAATCTCTGCCTATTTCGGCAACACCTTGCCCAGGGAAAATAGTCAGAGATGTTGGAAAGTCCGGCCTCATTCTACGAATTTCGTTACGGCGCTTCGCTCAACATGACAATTCTCGAAAGGGCTTTGCGATGGGTTAGCTCTGTTGAGAAGCATGCCAGCATGCGTTGTAGTGTGCGCTGTCCTCAGCGCATTCCTCTCCCCCGGTCCGCTGAGACAGCCCCGAAAGCATTCGGGGCTACAGTGCCGGTGAATGCATGCCTTTCAATAAAGCCGGATGGCTTCTAATTAATGTTTATGACTCGACGGATCGTTTCACTGCTGCCGGCGGCGACTGAGATCGCAGCCGCGCTCGGATTGATGGACGATGTGGTTGGCGTTTCGCATGAGTGCGATTTTCCGAGCGAAGCCAACAGCCGTCCCCGCGTAACTCACTGTCCGGTCCATAATGCCGGCCTAACGAGCAAGGAAGTGGACGAATGGGTCAAGCGCGCCCTGCGCGAGAACGGCACCATCTACACAATCGATGAGCCGCTTCTGCGCGAACTTCGGCCGGATGTGATTCTGACCCAAAAGCTCTGCGACGTTTGCGCCGTCGGCTACGGGACGGTGGCGCGATTGGCCGCGACTCTGCCCGGTCCGCCCGGAGTTGTGAGCCTGGAGCCATCCAGTCTCGCCGATATTTTCAACGATATCCGGCGCGTCGGCGAAGCGTGCGGTGTGTCGGAGCGCGCCGAGAAAGTCCTGGCAAGCCTGTCGGCCCGAGTCGAAGCGGTTCGCGAGCGCGCCGCCACGATCACGCATCGTCCGCGTTGTTTCCTCATGGAATGGGTCGACCCGCCATTCTGCTCCGGCCATTGGGGACCGGAACTGGTCGAGATCGCCGGCGGACACGATCCGCTCGGCCGGAAACATCAGCCCTCGGCGCAAATCGAATGGCAACAGGTCCTCGATGCCGCTCCGGAGATCATCGTCCTCGCACTCTGCGGCTACGACATCGATCTCGCGCGGCGGGACTACGAACTCCTACGAAACTTTCCCGGCTTCGAAATCCTCCCCGCCGCGCAGAGCGGCGAGATCTATGTCGTCAACGCCAGTGCCTACTTTGCCCGCCCCGGCCCACGAATCGTCGACAGCCTCGAAATCCTGGCGGGAATTTTGCACCCGGAAGAATTTCCGGAATTCGCCGCTGGAGCACGCCGGTTCTGTCAAGATTTTGATGTCTGATCCCTAATTTCCTGCGCCATCGATTCTACTTCTCTTTCTTCAGACGTTTTTCCAACTCGGCCGCCCGAGCTTGAGTCATTTTTGTCACTTCACGATCGGCGGCATCGGTTGGGTTCTCCTGGGCATTTTCCTTGGCGGCTTGAACCGCCGCGTCCCGCCGATTGATCCACCCGAGCTGTTCTTTCTTTAAGTTGTCGCGCTCTGTGGGGGAAAGGCGGGTGCGCAGCGCGTTATAAACTTCATTAAGGTGACGATCCGCTTCGAGAAAAGTAGCACTCGGACTGAGCTCCTCCCCTTCAGGCTCTTCGGTCTCGTACTTTATCGTCGATTTCAGGATTCTGGCTTTTTCCGATCGATCAAAGCCGAGGACGACCGTGCGAGTGGCAGTGATTGATCCGCCCTCGCCATCCACCATGGTTTCGATTTCTACGACGAGCGAGCCGTCCTTTTGCCATTGCGTCGCCTTCTGCGAATCGAGCCCGGCCACATGCGAGAAATCTTTCCCTCGCTTGACCTTCTCTGGGACCTCCGCCACCAGCTCGGGCACTTTGATTTCGCGAAAGGTAGAGCCCGCCTGGCGAAACACTGAAAGAGAGGTTCCCCGTTTCCACAGCAAGGCCGTAAGCGCAAACGCCTTTGAGTCCGGTCTCCAGAGCACCGTCATGTTGAACCGTGCGCTCGGGCCAAGATCGGGGTCGGACTCGGCGACGCTAGTTACGACTTTTCCGGATTTCTTGTCGATAAGGTCATACGTTTGCTTCCCTAAGTCTGATTCTGAATCTGAGTCCGGATTCGATTTCGAATCCTTGGTATAGCGAAACGCAAATTTTCCGTCGGGCGAAAGTGCTTCGATGGCCTGTTTGCTTCCTTTTTCCTGTTGTTCTCCGCACACCGGATGGGAGCAAATCAGAAGGAGCGAAAACAGGATCAAACGTGTTTGCAAGCGCGTCACTATCATTGGTCTAACGAGACAAAGATCAGCGATCGCGAGTGTTACGAATGACGTTCGCATGCTTTTAAAGGTAGGCATAAGGACGGTCCGCGGTTCGCTGCATTGCCTAGTTAGGCCTTTACGGCATTTCTCCTCTGGTATTCGGTCCATTGCTTAGCAATGCGCTGGAAGGACTTCAGTCTCGCATGGAAATCAACATCAGCCTTGAAAGATAGAAGCGCCCTGTCCTTCGAGGGCCACGCAAGCAGGCCATCGGGATCATTAATGGCCTCTCTGACGGTGCAATTAGAGCGCACCTTCGCGCCGCAGAAAAAGACTACATCCAATTGTGCAGGCTTGTGGCTGCTGATGGTGGCAAACCAGCCGTGGCAATAAAAGCTGGGAGAATTCCACTTGATCCCCTCCGTGACGGCAGGGTCGGCCGCCAAAATCGCTCGGCGCACGGCCTCGAGTGTCGGCTTCAGTGGATGCGTCATCCTGGCAACGTGCGCAGTCACCCCGGGGCTATCGTCGTGCTCCCGACAGGACGATGCTGAAGCCGCGTCCCCCTTGGTGTTGGTTTGATCTGTTTTTCTGGGCATGGGCGCGCCTAGTGGAGTAATCCCAGAGGCCTAACGAGAAGTAGACGGAATTATTGCGCAATTAAAGGCGGATAATTTCCGTATAATCCGGCGAGGAACGGGGAAGTGGCGGGCAAATGCGGAATTCGAGCCAGTGGGGGCCGTGCCACATGGGGGGTTGGCACCGCGGCCGGGGCCGGGATCCGGGCGGGCCGAGTCGATCACGATAGGCGTTTTGGCAGGTTCGCGTATTGGAGGCAAGGGAAAAGCGCGGATGCGCTTTGGCTGGTGGTTTTTTGTTCGTGGTGAACGGAAAAGACGGCACCCCGTTCGTCGCGTTGAATCGAACGGCAGGAGCAAAAGGGGGAAGTCTGGTGCTTGCTCCAGGCTTGACGCAGATGATCTTCGCCTTGTGCGACAATCGAGCGATCGATGGTTATGAAGTTGATTTCCGTCAACGTAGGTCTTCCGCGAGAAGTCACCTGGCACGGCCGGGCTGTGAAGACCTCGATTTGGAAGAATCCTGTCCAAGGCCGCGTTCATGTGGCGACGCTTAATCTGGACGGTGATCAACAATCCGATCTTTCGGTGCATGGCGGAGTCGATAAGGCGGTCTATGTTTACCCCAGCGAGCACTACCCATTTTGGCAGAGTGAGCTTCCGGGAGCGGATCTCTCCCTCGGAGCTTTCGGCGAGAATTTTACGAGCGAAGGTCTGTTTGAAGATCAGGTCCAGATTGGAGATCGGCTGCGCATCGGCACGGCCGAGTTTATCGTGACCCAGCCGCGCATGCCCTGTTTCAAACTCGGTATTCGCTTTCGAACGTCCGGACCTGGTGAAGCGATTTCTGCAAAGTAAGAAGACTGGTTTTTATCTCGCCGTGCAGCGCGAGGGAGAAGTCGGGGCTGGTGACGTTATCGAGTTCATCGAGCGATCGAAGAGCGGCGTCACGATTGTTGATATCACAAATCTTTACGTGCTGGATTCTCAAAGTCAGGAGCTCCTGCGCCGCGCGACCGAACTGCCTGCGCTTCCGGAGAGTTGGAGGGATTACTTCCGCAAACGTCTCTGGAACGCCGACGGTTGAGCCGGAGGTCCGAGGTCAGAGATCGCGAGTTGTAGCTGGGGTCGGTGACCCCGGTCGCACGCGGGTGTGGACGCTCGCCCCGCCGGGATCGCCGATCCCGGCTACAACTACGCTCGTGATGCGAGTGAACCGATCAATTGACAATCGATGAGCACTACCTCAGAGGTCGGAGGGATCGCGAATGATCTTGCCGGGAAGAATTCAAGGCGCTTCATTGCGGAAATGAGAAACTTGATCGTGGCTGGGCTTGCAATCCTCTCTGTCGGGTGCGCCTCACTCGAGGTGCGAGGCAAAACCGACGCGGAGCTCAAAGGGCGCCTTGCCGAAGTCGAGCGGGAATTAGCCAGGTATCACACGGGCGAGAGTGATCGGGCAGTTCTCGGCCATCTTCGAGAACTGGTCGACGAGGAACATACCATTGAGCGAGAGCTTTTCCGTCGCTGCCGGGCCGGAGATCAAGACGCCTGTCTGTCGCAGTTCTCCCAGATGTATTGGTGACAACTGAATGTTCGTTGGCGGACGGTCTCCTGAGCAAGGCAGAGAAAACTTACCAGGAACTCTTTGATGATTGCGACCGCCTTCGTCTCCTCTTGAATGAAATGTGCCGCATTGATTTTTGACCTCGACGGCACGCTCGTCGACAGCTTGCCCGATTTGCGGGCGGCGCTAAATAAGATGCTCAGCGGAATGGGCCGCCGCGACCTGACGCCCGATGAGGTCCGCGGCATGATTGGCGATGGAATGCGCGCGCTCGTCCAACGCGCCCTGGCCGCAACCGGCTCGGTTACCGACTTTGAGGCAGCACATCAGCGTTTCCTCGAATGTTATGAGGCCGCGCTGGCCAAACTGAGTCGTCTCTATCCCGGCGTTGAAGCAACGCTCGATTCGTTGCGCGCTTCAGGAATGCGTCTCGCCATTTGCACCAACAAACCACAGGCAATGACATTGGGGGTGCTCGAAGGGCTGGGAATCTCAGACAGATTCGATGCGATCGTAGCTGGTGACGCGGTGCCGTTTCAGGAAACCTGACCCGCGCCATCTTCTCGCCGCGCTCGAGCGGCTCGGCGTCGCGCCTAACGAATCAGTCATGGTCGGCGATAACGAGAACGATTATGGGGCTGCACGCGGGGCTGGCGTTCGCGTTATCCTCATGCGGTATGGCTATCTGAGGGTGTCGGCCGACACCCTTGCTCCCGATGTTTGGCTCGACCATTTCTTCGATATTCCTGCGGCTTTGAGCACGTTTAAGTGAGCGATTGGCGGCCGACGGCTCGCTTCATGGTCTCGAATAGTTCGGCGAACTTTTTGAGTCGAGGCGATCAGGCCGGACGCAGTCGGATATCGATTTCTGACTTGAGGGTGCGATGGACCGGACATTTGCCGGCAACCTCCATCAGCTTGGCGTGTTGGTCCGGCGTTAATGGACCGGTCAATTCGATCCTGAGGTCAATGCGATCAAGCAAGCCTTGTTTGGTCTCGCATGCTTCGCAATCCTCCGCATGAATGCGCGCGTGCGAGAGCAAGACAGTAATGTTCTGCAACGGGAATTGCTTGCGGCGCGCATACAGTCCGACGGTCATGGAGGTGCAGGCTCCCAGCGCGATTAACAAATAGTCGTACGGACCTGGGGCGGCATCGTGACCGCCCGCCTCCATCGGTTCATCCGCCTGCAAATGATGTCTGCCGCTGTTGATTTCCTGGAGGAACCCGTCCGCCGTGCCGCGGACGATGACATTGGCTGGTTCCTCTCTTGTTTCTTCGGTTGGATTAGTTGGCATATTTGTTTCGGGCATCTGGCCGTGGACCTAGTATTCCACGAACGCCTCGTCCGGATAACAATAGAGCCAACGTTCGCCTGGTTGGGCAGAGGCGATGACCGGATGGCCGCTGGCGTGGGCATGCTTGCTGGCGTGTTGGTTGGGGGAGCTATCGCAGCACAGGGTCGCTCCGCATTCCTGACAAGTGCGCAGATGGACCCACGTGTCACCGGTCTTGACGCATTCTTCGCACTCCCGTCGAGCGGGTTGTTTGACCGACTCAATCGCTTCGATATGAACACACGCTTCTGTCATGGCTCTTTGCCGTCACCCAAAGTTTCGGGATTTGCAACCATCCGACAATTCCGCTGTCCCGCTAGAAGACGAGAAATCGCAAGGGGAATTATTGCAAGGATAAGGCGAAGGTGCGCGCTGTGACCATTCCCCCTGAATTTATTATAGCGAAAGGAGATCGATCTTGAGGGCTGAGAGGCGGTCCGTGCATGTTGCCGGCTTTGCTGGCGCTCGAGTCTTCTGTCCGCGTGAGATTTGTCAGGTCTGCAGAATCTCCGTCCGATACTTGGGGGCTAATTCCTGGGCTTTCCCAACTAAATTTCGCCTGTCCCGTCTGGCTTTCATTAGCGGCCTTGGCGCACAGAGACGGCATCGACCAAAATGCCGCCAAAGCTGTCAACTGCGCTCAGTGATGTGAGCTCGAAGCTCGTCGTGGTCTTGCGGGCTGTGAATTGTCCCCGGAAGGGGGTCCAGTGCAGGTCGCCTGGGACAGAAGTGCTGTGGCTGATGGTCCGAGTGAGTATGTCTCCCTGAGTATCGTAAAGTCGAACCGTAGCCGAGGCAGAAGGCTGATTGACGTAGTTATTCCCGTAAGCAAACGAGATCATGTAACGGACTCCCGGCCTGGTCCTAAAGGTTTGGGTGAGTTGACCAGCTCCGGCGCCATCCAGATCAAGATACTGGAGGCCCTCAAAGGCATCCCCGACGGTGAAGCCATTATCAATGTCGACCACATCGACGCTCGCGAGGCCGACCATCCAGGGAGCGATGGTTGTTTGTCCGGCGAAGACCGTCAGATAAGTCAGGGCATCCGGCGTCTCGAAACCTCCGTTGGTGATTAGTTGCGCGCGGGCCGATGAGATCGCGATGCTGGAGATCGCGAGAAGAGTTATTGTAATAATGCGAGGCGTTGCCATATCCCTGAGCGTGAGGGAATAGTGTTTGAAATGTCAATTCAAAAATGGATACGAAATCAGGACGGCAGGTGTCTCAATTTCAAAGCTACAGCGCACCGGGACTAGGACGGGCTTTGTTTCAGTCGTGGCTCACGCCTAACGAAACCGCTATGCCTGGTTGCCTGCGTCCCGGACGATCGCGCGTTGATAAACCAGATTAGCCGCGGCGACATCCTCGATTGCGACGCCAACAGATTTGTAGAGGGTGATTTCCTCGTCTGATTGGCGTCCCGGTTTCGAGCCGGCGATGACTTCGCCGAGCTCGGCGGAAATTTTTCCAGCCGCGATCACATCGCCCGATTCCTTGCTGGCGGGTTCGCGTGATTCGACGAAGAGCTTTGCCCTGGCGAGCACTTCGTCATCCAGTTCGCGCCAGTTTGGACGCGTCGCGCCGACCGCATTGATGTGTGCGCCGGGCGAGAGCCATTCGCCTTTGAGAAGCGGCACGGTGGCCGAAGTCGCGACCACGATCACGTCCGCGCCGCGGACCGCTTCTTCTGCGGACGAACTCGCGACCAGTTTATGTTCTTCCGCAAATTTCGCCGCGTGGCGCGGACTCCAGACGCGCACTTCGCGAAATTGCCTAACGATCCGAAGCGCCTCGAGATGGCTCCGCGCCTGCACCCCGGAACCGAGGATCGCGAGCACCCCGACCTCACGACGCGCGAGCAAGTCGGTCGCGACGGCGGAGACGGCGGCGGTCCGCATCTCGGTGATCAATCGACCATCCATGATGATGAGCGGTTCACCGGTTTCGGGGCGAAAGAGAACGATAACGGCGTGGTGGGTTGGCAATCCCTGATTGTTAGGGAAAAAGGTGACCAGTTTCGCGCCGAGCGCTCCGCCGTAAGCGGGCATGACGCCGAAAAACCCCTCGTGTTCCGGAACCGGGAGAATTTGCCGCACGGGCTGCTGCACTTTCCCGGCGGAGAGATCGCGCATCGCCTCCGCCATGGCGGGGATGAGCTCCTCCATGCGAAGAAGCGAGCGCACTTTTTCTTCATCGAGAAACATAGCGTCATTGTAGCGGCGGTCTGTGACCGCCGAAAGCGCGCAATCGGGAATGGGTCTTAGGCGCTCCTGTTATCTCCTAGCCTGCAACACTTGTCGCGCTCGGGACGATCTCGCAAAGCTTCCTCGGCTGTCATCCGAAGTTGACGTAAAGCGCCGAGAGATTTCTCCTATGGGCTCATCGCCGCTGAAGTTCGTTTCCGGCAGAGCTTGGGTGAGGTCCCTCGCCGTCTTTGCAGGCTCGGGATGACAAGCAAAACGCGGAGCGCGCGCCGGTGGCAACGGCGAAAGAGCGCTTTACGCTAACGAAACTCGCGACAGAGCACCGCTACAGATCGATCAGTTCGCAGAATTTCTTCAGGTCAACGTTGCCGCCGGAAACAATGCAGACAATCGGGCCTTGGCTGACTTTCCCACTCAGGACTGCGGCGAGGGGGAGCGCGCCCGCACCTTCGGCAATGACCCGCGCCTTCTCCGCCATCACCCGCATCGCTCTTCGCGTCTCTTCCAGACTAACGACTAACGAATCGTCGAGAATCGGTTTCATTCGTTCCCACATCCGCGGGAAAACGCTTTGTCCGCCGGCGCCATCGACAAAGGACGCGGTCCAATTCGGAAATTTCTGTGGCGACCCCGCGGCGAGCGAAAGGGCGGTCGGCGCGGCCGTCTCCGGTTCAACTCCAATTACCCGGACGTCCGGGCGCAAAGCTTTGAGCGCACTCCCGACGCCGGTAATGAGTCCGCCGCCGCCAATTGCTGCGACCACGGTCGCTGTCTCGGGCGCGTCTTCGAAAATTTCGAGCCCCATCGTGCCGTGACCGGCGATGAAATGATCATCGTCAAATGGATGAATGAAAGTCCCTTCGATTCCTGGAAAAGCCCGGTCATCGAGCGCCTGCCACGCTACCTCGTAGGGGACCGCAACCAACTTGGCCCCGAGCGCGCGCATTCGCTCAACCTTTGCGGTTGGCGCGGTCTCGATCACGACCACACTGCAGGGCACGCCGGCCTGGCGCGCGGCGTAGGCCACGCCTTGTCCGGCGTTACCGGCGCTGATTGTCCACACGCCGCGCTGCCGCTCCGACTCCGGCAACATTGCAACCGCATTGGCGGCGCCGCGCAATTTGTAGGCATTGATCGGCTGCAAGTTTTCCAACTTCAGCCTGACCTCCGGAAAATCCTGACCGAGCTCCAGCCTAACGAGTGGAGTGCGGACGATGGTGGAGGCGATTCGTTCGCGCGCCGCGCGGATTTCGGACAACTCAATCGGACGGATCGGCCGCAAGGTCGTGGACATAACGACTTCATTGTAGACGAAATCATCCGCCAAACCAGACGAGGATAAAGTCTTCGATCCGGTCAGTTGGGTGAGCTGTCTTCCTTTGGCAGAGCCATCTGTTTCGCTTGAATCAGTCCTGAGCAAACTGCTACACCTCTGAGCGAATCTCCACTGGTGGCATCTCAAAGCCACGTTTCGTCATGATAAATCCTTCCGAAGACGTTGGTGACGAGCGTGGACTATCTCCATTGGCAGCCTTTAGCGACGGTATTGTGCCGGTCAAAACTGGATTGCTCTACAAGGCGGGCCTAACGGCGGTCGCGTTCGCCATGGTGCTGCTGCCCGCGATCTATGTGGGCTTGATTGTGCTTGCGGCGTGGGGCGTTTTTTATCACCTCACGAATGACACTTGGATAATTAACAACGGTTCTGGTGCCATCCTTTTTCGACTCATCGGCTATCTCGGGCCCGCGGCTGCGGGCGCCATCCTCGTGTTTTTTATGGTGAAGCCGCTCTTCGCTCGCCAGCAGAGAGCCGTCGAACCACTCACACTCGACCCCATGCAGGAGCCGTTGCTCTTCGGATTCGTGGAAAAGATTTGCGCCTTGGTTCGAGCACCAATGCCGAGTCGGATCGACGTCGATTGTCAGGTCAACGCATCCGCCAGTCTCCGCCACGGTTTGTGGAGCCGGGACCTGGTGCTCACCATCGGGATGCCACTCGCGTCCGGCCTCGACATGCAGCAATTCGCCGGAGTGCTGGCGCATGAGTTCGGACACTTTGCACAAGGCGCGGGCATGAGGCTCACCTATGTCATTCGCAAAATTAATTTCTGGTTTGCCCGCGTTGTCTATGAGCGGGATCGGTGGGACGTGCAGTTGGATAAAGCGGCGGAAAGCGCGGGCTTCCGGATCGGCATTGTGCTTCACACCGCGCGGGGCTGTGTCTGGCTTACGCGGCGCATCCTCTGGGCGTTGATGCATGCCGGACACGCCATCAGTTGTTTCATGCTGCGGCAGATGGAATACGACGCGGACAGTTACGAAGCGAAGCTCGCGGGCGAGCGAGACTTTTGCCTCGACCGCGGCGCGCTTTCCGGTCTTGAACGCCGCGATGCAATTCGCCTACGAAGACGTCCGCCTCAGTTGGAGCAATGACCGTTTGCCGGAAAACCTGCCGCTGTTAATCGATCACAAAGCCACTACGTTGCCGGCCGAAGTTGAGCGAGCACTGTCAACCGCCAGCGCATCGGCCCGGACCGGATGGTTCGACACGCATCCCTGCGATGCCGACCGCATTCGCGCCGCCCGGCGTCTCAATGAGCCGGGAGCGTTTCGCATGGCCAAGCCAGCGGCCGACCTCTTCGCCGATTTCGATGCGCTCAGCAAGATCGTGACGCGGCACCAGTACGAGAAGCAATTCGGTCTTCAGTTCGCCGACGAGAATCTGATGCCGGCTGAAGAAATCCTGCGGGAAAGCACGGCCAATGCCGAAGCGGAAGCGGCTGTGCGCAAGTTTTACGGTAGGGTCAATATCAGTCTGAGAGCGCTTTTTGCGGGTGGCGATTGGCCGCCTCCGGTGGATCAAGCAGGCGGCGTCGCCGCGTGGGACGAACATCGGAAAGTCTCCGAAGAACTGCGCGGGCCGGCCGAACGGACCTCCAACGCCTATAGTGAACAGCGAAGGCGATTCCTCGACGCCACGGCAGCGCATTACCTGACGAAAGCCCGTTTCAAAATCGATCCCGCGGAATTTGGATTGCCGGAGTACGCGAACTCTATTGCTCGTCAGGAGGTCACCGCCCGGTCCCTGTTGAATCAGACACAAACCGCCATCTCGGCTCAGCTCGCGGACTTGGAGCCATTTATGGTGGCACTGCGTCAGCGGGTAACTCTGGCCCTGCGCTTCGCGCAAACGACTGCTGGCGCGGACACGTCCAATGAGATCGACGATCTGGTTTCGCTCCTTGTCTCCATCGGCGTGGAAATGCCGCTCCTCCACGAAATCGGTGCCAAAATGCGGGCGCTCGCATTACTCGCGCAAAACCGTGGCAATCATCCGGACGCAACCCAAGTGGACAAAGTGATCTCAGAGCTTGGGGGCGAAATCGAACCTCAGATTGGCGGAATTCAAGCCCGGTTAATGGAATTCCCATATCCGTTCCCTCATCCCCGCGGACAATTGACCGTAGCGGAATACGCACATTCCGAAAAACGTGGCGGGAGCGAACCGGAGCGGATTTTCCTTGAAAGCGAGGCCCATGTGGACCGGTTGTTTGCCTTGCATTTCCGTCTCCTGGGCAAATTACTTACCCACGCAGCTGTTGCTGAGGAAGCCCTTGAGGCGTCGGTGAATCGCGTTGGTTGATATCTATGCTGTGGCCGGAATGAGGCCGCGTCCGTATTTTTGAGATTCTCGATTTATGCCAAAGCCGCTCTTTCTTTTTGCTCCCGGTGCCGGGGCACCTTCGTCGCACCCCTGGATGCAGCGGTGGAAGACGCGGCTACAGGAATTGGGAGACGTAAAGACTTTCGACTACGACTACATGCGCGAAGGCGGGAAACGTCCGGATCGATTGCCGCAACTGATCGCGGCGCATCGCGCGGCGTTGGCGGAAGCTCGCGCAACGCCTGGCACTGACGCGCCGACGTTTTTGATCGGCAAAAGCATGGGCGGCCGGATTGGTTGTCATTTGGCGCTCGAGGAAAAGGTTAACGGCGTGATTTGTCTTGGCTATCCGCTCTGCGCGATGGGCGATCGGGCCAAGTTGCGCGACCAGGTTTTGCGTTCGTTAGGCACGCCGATTCTTTTTGTGCAGGGGACGCGCGACGCGCTTTGTCCGCTCGATCTGCTCGAGCAAGTGCGCGCGGAAATGAAGGCTCCCAACATTTTGCACGTGGTGGAAGGGGGCGATCACTCGTTAGGCGTAGGCAAACGCCAGCTCCAGGCAGACGGCGAAACGCAGGAGGATGTCGATCGGCGGATTCTGGAAGCCATCGCGCGTTTCGTGGATTCGCTTCGTTGATGCGAGCTGAAGCCTATGCGCCGGGCCGGGTGGAGCTGCTCGGGAACCACACCGATTACAACGAGGGTGTCGTGCTGGCGGCCGCGATCGATCGCGGACTGAAAGTGAGCGGCGAACGACGAGGCGACGGACTCATCACGCTCCGCTCTTCATCGTTAGGCGAGTTCGCGATTAGTTCGCGAGAATCTTCAACCGCAAAAAGAGCCGCGCTGGGTGAACTACGTCCTTGGCGTCGTCCGGGAGTTGATCGATGCCGGTATTTCGATTGACGGGTTTTCGGCCGAGATCGACGGAGACTTGCCGTCCAATTGCGGACTCTCCAGCTCCGCCGCGCTCGAAGTCGCGACGGCTTTCTTTCTTGCTCAAACTCTGCGCAGCGAACTTGCCGCCGCTTGAGATCGCGAAGCTCTGCCAGCGCGCCGACCATCGGTTCGTCGGCGTGCAGTCCGGTTTGCTCGATCAGGTCACGTCCATTTTTGGCCGCGCCCAACACGCCGTTTTCTTTGATGCGCGGAGTGAGGAAGTGCGGACGATTCCATTTCCGCCGGAGCTTGCTTTGGTCATCGCCGAATCCGGGACAAAGCGCGAGCTGGCCGATGGCCTCTACAACCAGCGACGCGAAGAAACGCGCGCCGCCGCGGAAGCGCTCGGACTGGTCGCCTTGCGCGATATCTCGCCTAACGAACTGGCGAAGCGCGATCTGCCGCCGCTCTTGCGCCGCCGCGCCGCGCACATCGTCGGCGAAAACGAGCGAGTCCGACGCGCCCTGCCGCTGCTCGCGCAGAACGACGGGCGCGGTTTCGGCGCGCTCCTGAATGAATCGCATGAAAGCTCGCGCCAAAATTTCGAGAACAGCACCGCGGAACTCGATCTGCTGGTCGAGATCGCGCGCCGTCTTCCGGGCGTTTACGGCGCGCGCCTGACCGGAGGCGGCTTTGGGGGCGCGACCGTGACTCTGTGCGAACGCGCCCTCGCAGCACGGATCGCAGAAGAAGTGGCGCGGGCCTATCACGCAACACTCTGGGCGCGAGCCGCGAATTTTTGTCTGCGCCATCGCGGACGGCGCCCGGTGAACCGTAACTGTTTAGCGTCGGCAGGTGTAGACGTTTCGCTCTGCGAAACGCGGGTCTGCGGATGAATCGTATTTGTAGATGGCGACATTCTCCCCCGCGCTTCGCAGAGCGAAGCGTCTACAAGACGTACCGTGCCGACGTCGGACTGGAATCGAGCAGTGATGCTCGCCGCCCTCCAGGGAGACGCTTCCCCGCGGCAACCCGATTTGGCAGCGGAGCCGACCCGATTATCTTTCGACCATGGCAACGGAAGTGGAAGCAATCAACGCAGAAGAATTGCGCGCGCGCGTCGGCGAACTGCGGAGGTTTCTTTGACCTGCCGAAGCTGCAATCCCGTCTGACGGAACTCGAAACGCGGATGGCGGCCGCGGATTTCTGGTCGAATCGCGAGCGCGCCCAGGGCGAAGTCGAAGAGGTCTCCCGGCTCCGCGGGCTGATCAACCCGATGATCGAACTGGAACGCGAGATGGACGATTTCGTCGCGCTTCAGGAATTGACCGCGGAAGAAGCGGACCCGGCGGCGCGCGCCACGGCGGAAAAGGAGATCATCACCGAGCACGGGCGACTTCTGAAGAAGCTCGAGGAATTTGAGCTGCGCCAGTTTCTTTCCGGCGAAAACGATCGGTCGAACGCGTTCGTCACGATTCACTCCGGCGCGGGTGGGACAGAGTCGTGTGATTGGGCGGACATGCTCCTGCGAATGTATCAGCGTTGGATCGAGCGGAGCGGTTTCAGCGCGCAAACCATCGACATTCAGCAAGGCGAAGAAGTCGGGATCAAATCGGTCACACTTCTGGTGAGCGGCGAATACGCTTACGGATATCTAAACACGGAGCGCGGAGTGCATCGGCTGGTGCGCATCTCGCCGTTCGATGCGAACAAGCGGCGGCACACCTCGTTTGCGAGCGTTGATGTCGTGCCGGAAATCACGGACGAAGCGCCGATCGAAGTGAACCCGGCAGACATTGAAGTCGACACTTTCCGCGCCGGAGGGAAAGGCGGGCAAAACGTGAACAAGGTCGAGACGGCGGTCCGCATCGTGCATAAGCCGACCGGAATCGTGGTCGCCTGCCAGGCCGAGCGCAGTCAGGGTCGCAACCGCGAGCTGGCGATGAAGATGCTGAAGGCAAAGCTCTATGAGATCGAGCAGGACAAGAAGCGCGCGGAGATCGATCGCCAATATGGAGAGAAGGGTGACGTCGCCTGGGGCAGCCAGATTCAGGTCCTATGTTTTTCAGCCCTACCAAATGGTGAAAGATCACCGGACCGGCGCGGAGACGAGCAACGTGCAGGCGGTGATGGACGGCGACATCGATTTGTTCATCCAGGCGAAATTGCGCGGACAGAAGGCGACGAAGGGTGAGGGGACAGGCGACGATGCCTAACGCCTAACGAACCGAGTCAAGCTCTAACCGTTGTCATCCTGAGGCGGCGAAGCGCGCCGAAGGACCTCGCAAGCGTTCCTGGGCTGACGCCAAACACCTGCGCCCTGCGCGTGGAGTGGTCGCGAGAAGAGGAAATGGTTTCGAGTTTTGTGAGGTCCCTCGCCGTCTACGCGGCTCGGGATGACAGGTATGTGGAGGGGCTCAGGCCAAGCCCCCGGCGTGGACGGGGCGCGGCAGAGGACTTATACCTCGGCTGTGCGCCGACTCTTGTTTCGCAGCGCGATTGGGATTTTTTGCCTCGTCGCGCTTCTCGTCATCTGGATAGCGGGAGCTCGGCCGCTTTCCCTTTTTCTTGATCGGATTCACACCGTGGAAATTGAATCGCGTCCGATTACGCAACTCGGCGTGGCAGACGCGGATCACGGGATGCTGTTGGTCAACGACATGCCGATGAACACGGCGTCGCCGGACTACAGCGCGTACCCAATGAAGATGACAATGGATGGGGAGCGACAGTTTATTGTCCAGATGGCGGGCCGAACGATTGGACTTGGACGAGCGGACGGTTTGTTCATTGTGAAGCCGCCAGCGGGCGACAAGGCCCGGCTGCAGATCGAGCGCAGCATGCTGAGCTGGCCGACGCCTCTCGATATCAACTTCATGAGCGGACATTCTCCTTCGTGGAAGCGGCATCTTTATTACCGGCTCGTCTGGGAGAAATCCGCTGGTGGCACCGGCTCGAGATGGTCTGGCGCTACGAACAATATTTTTACGAAGATTGGGCGAGCGGTTTTATGACGCGAGCGGGCACGACCGGGCTGATCCACGTGGACATTCGTCCCTAAATTCGGCAAGCCTAGGCGCATGCCAGAGTACCAACCGGCGGCACGCCGGCCGATCGCGGATGGATTTCGCCGGACCGCCCGCGGCGCGACCGAGCTTTGTCTGCGCGCAGGTATTCATGCGGACGCAATTTCGTATTTCTCGATTGTGGCGGCGGCGCTCGCCGCACTTTCTTTTTGGCAATCATCGCGACATCCCGCGCTGCTGATCGTGGCGCCGTTGTTTTGCCTCTTGCGCCTCTGGTGCAACATGCTCGACGGAATGGTCGCTTTGGCGTCGGGGAAGGCGAGCTGGCGCGGAGAAGTGCTGAACGATCTTCCCGATCGCATTTCCGATGTCCTGATTTTTGTCGGTGCCGCTCACAGTGGATGGATGCATCCGCTCTTCGGTTATTGGGCGGCGATGATGTCGTTAGGCGCGGCCTATGTCGGGATGCTTGGGCAGGCGGTAGGCGCGCAGCGTGAATTCTGCGGGCTGATGTCGAAACCGTGGCGGATGGTGGCGCTCGGGATTGGCGCGTGGCTCACGTATGGACTGCTGCGCTGGCGAAACGGCGACATCGTTATCGCCGGACTGACTGCGCTCGAGTGGAGTTGTGTCGTGGTGATCACCGGCTGTGTTCAGACAATCGTGAAGCGCCTTAGCCGCATCATGCGGGCATTAAAAAGGAAGAGCGCCTGATGTCTCCCTCCGCGGCCCTGCACGATCCGATTTTTCGCGCTTACGTCGGCATAGTGCTCGGTGTGCTTGTGAGCGCAGGAATTTTGCTCGTGTTCTTGCAATTTGTCTTGCGGATTGAACTCGGCAGCGTCTGGAAGACCTACCGCTCGTGGTTGTGGATGGCGCCGCTCGCCGCGCTTGCGATTTTCGCCGGGCGCGTGCCGTTTATCATTGGCGTAACGGTTGTTTCACTCCTGGCTTGCAAAGAGTTCGCGCAGGTCTCCGGCCTGGGTCGGGATCGCTGGATGACTGGTGCAATCTACGCCGGAATTCTGGTTTTTGCTTTCGGTCCGGGCCGCTTTTCCCGCTAGGGTTCATCCTTCTCGTTCCCGTTTTGCGCAATCGCAAGGCCTCCGTTGTAGCCGGGGTCGGTGACCCCGGCCGGAGTGAAACGTGGCAACCTGGCAGATCAACCGGGATCACCGATCCCGGCTACAACGAGCTGCGAGGAATTTCGTTAGGCATGCTCGCTTTTGTCCTCCTCGGGTGGATGTGGGGACATCTCGGTCTGCTCGCGAACTCGCATCATCCCTATGGCTATCTCTGTTTTGTGATCTTCGCGACGGAGACGACCGATGTGGCTGCCTTCACCTTTGGAAAAATATTCGGCCGTCATCCGCTGCGGAGCGAGATCAGTCCGGGCAAGACCTGGGAAGGTGCGCTCGGCGCGCTTGCGGTGGCGCTGGCTTTGCCCTGGCTGCTGCGCTTTTCATTTCCGTTTTTTGGAACGTGGCAGTTGATCTTGGCTGGATTGATCGTGGGTGTCGGTGCTCCTCTAGGCGATTTGTCGTTGAGCATGATCAAACGAGAGCTCGGGGCCAAGGACTGGGGCGCGGCCCTTCCCGGTCATGGCGGCGTTCTCGATCGGATCGACAGTTTGATCTTCGTCGTTCCGCTTTTCATGCAGATGACTGAATACTATTATCCGGGCCAATGAACAAAATGGCCAACGGCGTTGCGCTCCCCCTCGAAGGCAGGACGGTGGAGCGATGGCGTCGTTTCCCGCGCGAGCCGGACGTAGTCGTCTACCGTTTTCGTTCCGCGATCTCGCTTATCATCCGCGGGTTGCTGCGATTTTATGAACGCTTCGAAATTATTGGTGGGGAAAATTTGCCTAACGACAAGTCCTTTGTGTTGGTGGCGAATCATGCCAGCCATCTCGACACCCTCTGCCTGCTGGCGGCGCTTCCCCTGGGTCGTTTACATCAGGCGTTTCCAGTAGCAGCCGAGGATTATTTTTTTCGAAGTCTGCCGCGGACCTGGTTTGCCACTGTCGTGATGAACGCGCTCCCTTTCGCGCGGCGGATGCGGGTGCGCGAGAGTCTTTCCGTTTGCGCGCAGCTGCTGGCGCAGCCCGGCAACGTGCTCATCATTTTTCCAGAGGGAACGCGGTCGCAGACGGGCGAAATGCAGGCGTTCAAATCGGGCATCGGCGCATTGCTGGCGGGACGCGACGTGAGCGTGCTGCCCTGTAATGTGCAAGGCGCCTTTCGAGCCTGGCCGAAGGGCCAACGGCTGCCTCGACCGGGGAAAGTGCGGCTGATCATCGGGACGCCGCGAAATTATGCAGCGCGCGGCGCGGAGAAGAGCGACCTGTGCGCAATCGCCGCAGACTTACACGACGCAGTCAATCAATTGGGACAGATCGATGGATCCCGTTGAGCAGAAGATGACGAGCTGGGACGGGGCGGAATTGTTTTACCGCGCCTGGATACCTCAGAAAAAGAATACGCAAAAACGGCGTTACTCTTATTCCATCGTGGTCACGAGCATTCGGGTCGATGGCAGGAAACGGTCGAATCGTTAGGCTTGGAAGATGTCGCCATTTTTGCCTGGGACGCGCGCGGGCACGGCCGCTCGCCGGGCGAGCGCGGTGCCGGCCGGGATTTGTCCGATGTGATCAAGGACGTTGATGTATTCGTTAGGCACGTTTCGAAAAATTATGACATCCCGGTCGAGAATATGATCGTGCTGGCGCACAGCCTGGCTGCGGTCACGGTGAGCGCGTGGGTTCACGATTACGCGCCGCCAATTCGCGCCCAGATCCTGGCGACGGCGGCTTTCAAGGTGAAGTTGTACGTGCCGCTGGCCGTTCCAGGACTCCGCGTCCTGCAGAAGTTCGTCAAGTCTGGCAAGGTGACGAGTTATGTCCGGGGAACGATGTTAACCCAGGACAAAGTTGAAGCCGCCCGCTATGAGGACGATCCGCTTATCTTTCGGAAGATCGCGATCAATCTTTTGCTCGACCTCCACGACACGGCGCAGCGGTTGATTGCCGACGCCGGGGCAATTCAGGTGCCGACGCTCATGCTGGCGGCGGGGCGAGACTGGGTTGTCACTCTGAAAGCGCAGCGGCAGTTCTTTGATCGGCTCTCCTCGCCGGTAAAACGCATGCACGTTTTTCCCGCGATGTATCACGCCATCTTTCACGAAAAAGACCGCGCGCAGGTGATCGAACGAACACGGGCATTTATCCTGGAACGTTTTCGGGAGCCGCTGCCCGTCGTCTCGCTTCGTGAGGCCGACCAATACGGTCACACGTGGGAGGAGTATGAGCGGCTCAAATTGCGTGGCGGTCCGCAATTTGTGGCCGCCAGAACGGCGCTGCGAATCGGCGGCCGTTTGAGCAAGGGGATCGATCTTGGTTGGGAAAGCGGCTTCGACTCGGGGCGATCGCTTGATTATGTCTACGAAAATCGGCCGCAGGGTTCGTCGCGGCTTGGGCGTTTCGTCGACGCCACATATCTCAATAGCATCGGCTGGCGCGGCATTCGCCAGCGCAAAGCGAACCTCGAAAAAACGCTCCGCGAATCGATCAAGACGCTTCATGCCGAAGGACGGCCGGTCCGAATCCTCGACATCGCGGCGGGCGCGGGTCGTTACGTTCTCGAAGCGATGCGGGCACTCTCGGACATTCCAATCAGCGTGGTTCTCCAGGACAACCGAGAAGAAAATGTCGAGGCCGCGCGAGCGCTGGCGCAGGAATTTGGCCTAACGAACGTAAGTGTCGAGGCTGGAGACGCGTTCGACCGCTCCGCCCTCGCTTTATTTGCTCCGCAGGCAACGATTGGCATCGTCTCCGGACTCTACGAATTGTTTCCGTCAAATAACGCCGTCACAGAGTCGTTAGGCGGTTTGGCCAGCGCGATCGAACCGGGTGGATATTTGATTTATACCAATCAGCCATGGCATCCTCAGCTCGAGTTCATCGCCCGGGTTCTTCGTAATCGTGAAGGAAAAAGATGGATCATGCGCCGGCGCAGCACCGCGGAGATTGATGAACTGGTGGGCGCGGCGGGATTCAAGAAATGCGCGATGGAAATTGATCGGTGGGGAATGTTCAGCGTTTCGGTTGCGCAACGGAACGGCTCCTGAAAACAAACGCCTCAGTTCCGCGAGCCAAAGCGCTGAGCGCTTCGGTTGGATTGTCGCTCCTCTTCCTGGTTGTTTACGGCGGTTGCATTTGGATCACCTCGCGGCGCCATGATGTCGGTGTCTTTTACTTTGCCTGGGAACGCGCGATTCCGTTCGTCCCCTTCATGATTCTTCCCTACATGTCGATCGATCTCTTCTTTGTCGCGGCGCCCTTTCTTATTTCCTCCGAACGCGACCTGAAGGTATTCGCGCTGCGAGTGGGAACCGCGATTGTCGTGGCTGGAATTTGTTTCCTGGCGTTTCCACTCCGTTTTGCCTTTTCCGAAGGCCGCGCGGACGGATGGCTCGGCGCTCTTTTTGACTGGTTCCGCGGATTGGATGCGCCCTGTAATCTTTTCCCCTCGCTGCACGCTGCGTTGATGCTTTTCCTGATCGACGTTTACATGCGATTTCTGCGTGGCGCGGCGCGAGTGGCCGTAATGATCTGGTTCGTCCTGATCGGTCTTTCGCCTCTCCTGACACACCAACATCACGTTATCGACATCATTGGCGGCTTTGTTCTGGCGGCGGCGTGCTTTTACTTTATTCGGCCAAAATTTGCCCTCGCTTTAGACCAACGAACCGGATGATGATGCGAGAGATATGAACTACAACGAACTGCTCCAGCTTTATTTCGATCGCTCGAACGCGCTGCAGAATTTTTGGAATATTTACGTTTTGGCGGTGGGAGGAATCCTGGCCTTTTCTTCCCTGCGCAAACAGCCCGCCGCGGTCACAACTCTTCTCGTCTGCATTCTCTTCGCGCTTTTCGCTTATGAAAATTTGGGGGCGATGAAGGATTGCACGGCCCAGCGTTTTGCGATGCTGGAAGTCAATCAAACACTTCGACGCCAATGGCGGGGCAAGGACCGACCCCACGGCTGTGCGCGAGCGGCTCGAGCCGACTTTGACCCCCTCGACCTGGCAGGGTGTAAAGGCCACTCACCTGACGAGTGACGTATTAACGATTGCTGCTTTAATCGCGATGGAATTGCGCCGCCGCAGGCTGGCACACGTTTTGCCGACAAGCTAAACGGGCTGTTTTACGCCTGAGAGTTCCAAACGCCTGGCTTTCCAGGGCCTAACGAGGGCTTTCTCGTTGGGCCCAAAGTGATTGCTTAAAGAGTGGTTTTCGATGATGCGACTGACGAGATTTGTCCTGATTCTGATGATATGGATGATGCCGGTCGCTGCCCGATGTGGTTGCGAATCCGGTAGGCGATTTTTTCAAGAAAATCGGCCACTCCATTTCGCATCTCGGGCGAAGTACGCCGCCGCCGCGGACTACTCATAAGAACCACGAAAGACGAATGATTCTGCAAAAAAGGGAGCGGAAAAGCCGCCAGACGGAGAATCGACCACGGCTGCCGCAACCCCCGCTCCAACGCCGGTCGAAATTCGGCCGGCGGCCGTCGCGGCCCCCGATCCAAAAGGTCGGCGCGACGTGCCTTACGGACTGGCGGTGCCAAACAAACCCGGATTTGTCACCAGCCCTTATGCGCCAACACAAGGGTTGGTCGACGTGCGCGCCTTTCCGAGTTCCACCGAAGTGCTCGACCCTTTCACGGGAAAAATCTTTCTCACGCCATAACCCGGGGAGTTGCTTCAAGACCGAGCCGCGCGCAAAACGGCACTTCCAGCCGCGTTCGAGACGGGGGTTGGGAGTGAAAAGGCGGCCTGACTCTTGCTACCTCGTACAAAGCGATATGAGCAACCATCTGCGCATCCTGGCGGTTGAGGACGAAGCCGCCGTGGCGCAATTGCTGGCATTGGTCCTGGGTGGCCCGACGTCCAAAGTAACGAACGTTTGCAATGGCGAAGAGGCGCTCGCGAAAATCGCGGCCGATTCGCAGCCTTTTGACATCGTGATCACCGATCACAATATGCCGCGAATGACGGGACTGGAACTGGTTCGAAAACTTCGCGAGCGCGAATTTGGCGGCAAGATCGTGGTTCTTTCCGCACACCTAACCCAGGAAAACGTCCAGGCTTACACGGCATTGAACGTGGACTTGATGTTATCGAAGCCTTTTGACGTGAATGAGCTGCGCAAGAAAGTTGACGCTCTCTTGGAAGTTTCGGTGGTTACGGAATAAATCGAGCGGTCACAAGAGCCACGGCCCAAGCTGGATGGAGGTTTGCGGGGCCGGCATGCCGCCTGCTTCCTTCCAGTGGACAGCTAAAATTATGGGAGCGCCGCTTAAAATCCTGGCCGTTGATGATGAGCCCTCGCATCGCTCAATCAATGCGCTTCATCTTTGAGCGCCCCCTTTATGAACTTGCCAGCGCACAGGACGCAGAGGCCGCTTTGGCCCGCTTGACGACCGATCCAAATTTGTTCGACGTGATTATTACCGACAACAACATGCCGGGGGTTTCGGGAATTCAGTTCGTGCGCCAACTCCGCGAACGTGGTTTCGCGGGCAAGATCATGGTTTTATCCGCTCATCTTTCTGCCGAGGTGCGGGCCGCGTATGAGGCGATGGAAGTGGATGCGATGATCGACAAGCCGTTTAGCATCAAAGTCCTTCGCCAAACGCTCGACCGAGTGGCGGCTTAGTCTGGCGTCCGCGCCTAACGAACAATCGAGTCCAGGTTTTTATTCAACCGGATCACAAGTCGCGTCGCATTAGGAATTGGCGAAGCGGATCTGGCTGAAATCCGAGGGGCGCAAAAATTTCCTGGCCAAACGCTTCCGGAAAAACGGCGGGAGCAAAAAATTCGCGGCTGGCGTCCGCCCGGATGACGGCGGAGAAAGCTGCTCGCATCTCTGCCCAATTTGGTCTCTCAACCTCGCGAGAAAAGAAAGCGTGGATTCGAATCGGTCCCGTGCCGTCAGGGTCATCAATCACGACCGAAGCGCGACCATAGGAATAGGCCCGGGCGTTCATGAGTTTAGCGACGGCGTGCCGCGAGATCTGCCAGGGCAATTCGGGGAACTCAAGCGCGTTGGGCTCCTGGCTGACAGTCAGGAGCGAAACTTCTTCGGGGTTTGTGGCCGGTTCCGGCATTAATGGCGGCTGCGTATTCGCCGGGCGCCGCCAACTGAAGAGGCGGGCGATTTCGCGGAAGTTTTCGCTGCGATATAAAGCATGGGCAGCCGGGTTTTGCTCAATCACTTCCAGGACCATCATGCAATCCCCGCGTCGCCTGGCTTCCTCCAGCAAATGCCGCAGAAGCTGCCGCGCCACACCGGCTCGGCGCGCCGCGAGCAGGACACCCATACCAGCAAGTCGCGCGATTCTTCCCGTCGCGCGTGATGTAAGCGAAGCCGCAAAGGCCATCGGCATTTCGTGCGAAGCGGCTATGGCAAAGGTCGGCGCCCTGCGTGCAAATGAATCGGGCGAGCGCACCCGCATCCATTGCGAAAGAGCCGGCGACATAGCCCTTGAAAGCGTCAGTAAAGAGCCGTGCCTGATCGTTCAAGGGGACGTCATGCGCGGGAATGACTTCGATCGCCATCGTTAGGCTAAATTGCCGGGTTTTTGTCTCAAGGCGCTGTTCCGCCGAGGCCAAGCCGCTCGGCATCGGACGTCAGCGCGCTGATGACCTCCGCGATCACCTCTTCCAAGGGCAGGTCCAACTCCGCTGCGCCCCGCACGATGTCTTCGCGATTGACAGCGCGGGCGAACGCTTTGTCCTTCATTTTTTTCTTCACCGCGGTGACGTCGACTTCGTGAATGCTTTTTCCCGGACGAACCCGAGCCACCGCGGTGACGAATCCGCTCAGCTCATCGACCGCATAGAGGGTGTGTTCGAGAGGCGTGACGCGCGCCACGCCGGCATAATCCGCGTGGGAAAGAATGGCGCGACAGATTTCTTCGCTCCAGCCTTGTGCGCGCAGCCAGGCCACGGCCACGAAAGGGTGACCCTCGGTCGCACTTTGTTCGGCGTTGGGATGCCGCTCGTAATCCATGTCGTGCAACAACCCGACCGCTTCCCAGGTGTCGGCGTCCGCTCCCGTCCGTCGCGCGAAGTGTCGCATCGCCGCGGCCACCGCGTAGCAGTGTTTGCGCAAACTCTCCGATTGCACCCATTCATGCAGAATCGTTAGGGCACGATCAGAAAGTTGAGTCATTGTGCAAACAACCGGCCCGGCGTTAAACCTGGCGGTGCATCACGACGGCTTTTGTCGCTCTGGGTGGCAATTTCAAATCCGAATCGCTCCATGAGCCGGACCGCCGGACTGTTGGCTCCAACCCGCAGGGCGATCGAATCCAAGCTCGGATTAGCCCGGACGAATTGGGTGAGAAGGGAAGCGCCAATGCCGCGTTGGCGGTGTCCCGGTTTAACGACGAAAGCCAGCTCGGGGGTCGCTTTCACGGGATCCTTTTCCAATTGCGCCCGTAACCAGACGGCCCCGAGCAACGCTCGTCCCGCCTTCTCCAGCGCAACAAAACCGCAATCACCGGGACGGCCCCAGCCCTCAACAAAGCGCTCATATTCCGGTCGGTGCACGATTTCCGGGGGCGGCACCTCGCCGCTCTCCGGGCTGAGTGCGAGGTAGAGCATGTCCCACAAGATCGCTTCATCTTGAGCAGTCAGCGGGCGCAGGAGGTAATCGGCCGGAGCAAACATTTTTCGAGATTTTGATCGTATCGTTCCCCGAGTTACAAGAATTGTCGAGGGGAGGCTGATGGCGCGTTGCAGATAATCAGCCGCGACCAGAGAAAATGTCCATTATGTCCGGTCTACCGTGTCAGCGTTCTTGCCGGATGAAGCAAAAAGTTGATTCAGCTCGGCGAATGAAAGACCATCGGCGAGCGTTTCGAAGCTTCCGTTGAGGGCGATGTCCCGAGCGGCGCGGGCGAACGCGCCCCACGCTGACAAACGCGAGACCCGAACCGACAGAAATACGACGAACTCCCAAGGCAGCGAGCGTCGAGACGGACAGCTGCGAATTGAAACCAGACACCAGGACATTGACCGGTTTCGGTGCGACGGCTTTGACGATGGCGGCAATTTCCGCGGGATCGCTGACACCCGGAGCATAAAGACAATCGGCCCCCGCCTCAGCGTAGGCGACGAGGCGCGCGAGCGAAGTGCGGAATGGCTCGGGGCTTCCGACCAGAAACGCTTCGCACCTTCCGGTCAGGACGACCGCGCTGCCCGATTCGTCAATCGCCCGTCGAGCGGATTGCAGGCGGGCGACGGCAAGTTTTTCATCGTAAAGTCCCGGCTCATCCGTTCCGGTCGAATCCTCGATCGAGAGTCCAGCTACCCCGGTCGCCACGCAGAGCGCGACGTTGGCCGCGACCTTCTCGGGCGCATCGGCAAACCCTGCCAAAAAATCAGCATTTACGGGCAGCGAGGTGGCGGCGACAATCTTTCGAATGTGCTCGAGCATTTCATCCCGGGAGATTGCGCCGTCCGATTTCCCGCAGCTAAAGGCGTATCCTGCGGAGGTCGTGGCGAGAGCCTGGAATCCAAGGCGGTTCAGGTAGATGGCTGTGCCCACGTCCCATGGGTTGGGCAGGACAAAGCAACCCGCCGCGTGAAGTCTGTGGAAGGTGGCGATGGCGGAGTGTTGGAAAGCATTCATGTTTTGAAGTTATAACGAAATTGATTGGCTCTACCAGACCCTTGAAGGCGCCAGGCAGTCAAGAATGCGGTCGATTAGGTTTTCAAAATGCTAAATTCTTGTTGATTCAAACTGCATGAACGCGCTCGTCAGTATCCTCATCCCGACTCTCAATCGGCCTCAGTATCTGAGGGAGGCGCTTGATGCGGCGTTGGCGCAAACTTATCGCAATCTCGAAGTCCTTGTTTTCGACAACGGCACGATGGCCGAAACTGTCGCCGTCGCCCAGGACGCGAGGCAGCGCGATGACCGCGTCAGATTCCAGCGGAATGAAAGCAACCTCGGCATGTCGGCGAATTTTAACGCGTTGGCGGATGCGGCCCAGGGCGAATTCGCGGTTGCGATCGGAGATGACGATCGCTTGTTGCCGGAATTTCTTGAGCGGCTTGTCCCCATGATGGAACCATCGGTGCGCGTCGCTTTCTCAAACCAATATCTCATCGACGCGAGCGGCAATCGACTCGAAGAGCGAACGAAAGCGCACTTGCGGCGCTATGGTCGAGACAAGCTCCCCGCTGGGGTCATCGAAAAAGCTGATGTGGCAGCCTGGCAGTTATCGATTCCAATGTCCGCCAGCTTGTTGCGCACGACCGACCTCCGCCGGCTCCGCTTTCGCGAGGAGCTCAACACGCCGGATGTCGACTTTTTCATTCGGCTCGCGCAGGAGGGCGCGGGCTTCTGCTTTGTGCCCGACTACCTCATGGAATACCGGGTGCATACTGCTGCTGAGACAGCGGGGGGCCTCTGGACCGAGCAATTGGTGGAGTGCCTCGGTCCCTATGAGGTCAGACCTGAAGTGGAAGTTTACAAACGTCAGTTCCTCGCGCCGATGGTCGTGAATGCGGTCAGCCGCTGTTTACAGCGGGGCGAAATGGAAAGGGCGCGCGCCCTGCTGCGCAACAAGTATTATCCTCACCGCATCACTGTCAGGGGTTGGGCTAAGGAGAGCAACACGGCGGATCCATCGTTGTCGAAGTCGGAGGGGCCGGCTGGTCCCAATCTCGCGCTCCGAGATTCTCTCGGTGGCTTACTCCAAGGCCTTTGTGCGCATCTCCCCGCCGCGTTGGGCGCACCCATCTATCGCGCCGCGCGCCGCGCTCGCCACGCGGCAGCGGGCACAGATGTTGATTTATCATAAGCCAGCTCGGTCTTAAACGAGTCGGTAGATTATTAGCTGTGAAAATCCTTATCACTGGAACGGAAGGTTACCTCGGATCGCTCCTCGCTCCGATCCTCGCCGAGCAGGATCACGAGATCCTCGCCGTGGACACCGGTTTTTATAAGTCCGGCTGGCTCTATCATGGACTAACTGTCACTCCGCGCACACTCAACAAAGACATTCGACAGATCGAAGCAAACGATCTTGAGGGCGTGCAGGCGGTCGTGCATATGGCTGAGCTCTCGAACGATCCCACCGGGGCTCTCGCTCCCGACATCACTTATGAAATCAACCACCAAGGGTCGGTCCGTCTCGCGGAGATGGCGCGGCGACTCGGGGTGGAGCGTTTTGTCTATATGTCGTCCTGCAGCGTCTATGGTTTGGCTGCGGAGGGATATATGACGGAGGAATCGCCGGTCAATCCGCAGACGGCTTATGCGACCTGTAAGACCCTGGTTGAACGCGATCTCAAACCGATGGCAGATCGCCATTTCTCTCCCACTTATCTGCGCAATGCGACCGCCTACGGGGCGTCGCCGCGGATGCGATTTGATATTGTATTGAATAACCTGGCCGGCCTCGCCTGGACGACGCAAGAAATCAAAATGGTGAGTGACGGAACGCCCTGGCGGCCTCTCGTTCATGCGCTCGATATTGCGAAGGCAATTTGCTGTGTGTTAGCGGCCCCGCGCGAGGCGATTCACAACGAGGTCTTTAATGTTGGAGATACCGCCCATAACTATACCATCAAGGAGATCGCTGAGGTTGTGGCGGATGTTTTCCCTGGCTGTCGTCTGACCTTTGGGCAACAAGGCGCCGACAATCGCAGCTACCGTGTCTCCTTTGATAAGATCCGAAACAAACTCCCGGACTTCAAATGCGACTGGACTGCCCGGAAAGGCGCCGAACAATTACACGATATCTTCCAACAGGTGGAGATGACTCCAAGCATGTTTAACGACCGATCCTTCACTCGATTAAAACAACTTGAGTATCTCTTGCGTACTCAACAGATTGATCAGAAGTTTTTCTGGAAAAATGGAAAAGACTAAGGACCACCTCAGCATGTTCTGTCATTCTGAGCGGAGTGAAGCCGTAACGCAGCCCCGCGGACGCGGGCGAGGCCGGGCTTTCCATCTCTGAATATTTCCGTGTGTCACAGGCTAAAGAAACAGTCAGAGCTCCTTCTGCCACCACTGCGGGAGAAGGATGGCAGGCTTTTGGATTTATGAAATGGCTCGTCGGCTGGGTCATCGCTCGAGTGTAACATCGTGAAATTCACTGAGACTCCGCTCCTGGGCGCATTCATCATCGATCTCGAGCCACACCAGGACGAGCGCGGTTTTTTTGCGCGGACCTTTTGTGCCCGCGAGTTTGCGAAGCACGGGCTTAACTCTGCAGTCGTGCAATGCAACTTGTCATCCAACTTGAAGGCTGGGACGTTGCGGGGGATGCATTTTCAACAACCACCGGGGAGTGAGGCAAAGCTTGTCCGCTGTGTCCGCGGAGCGATTCATGACGTCGTGGTCGACCTGCGTCCGCAATCAACGACTTATCGTGGTCAGTTTACGGTTGAACTGAGCATGCAGAATCGGCGCGCGCTCTTTGTTCCGGCTCTTTTCGCCCACGGTTTCCAGACTTTAACTGACGACACTGAAGTCGAATATCAGATGAGCGAAGCCTATGCGCCGGAGACGGCGCGGGGATTTCGCTACGATGACCCTGCGTTTGCCATTCGCTGGCCGTTGCCGATTTCCGTGATTTCCCAACAGGACCTCAATTGGCCGCCGTTTATCTAATGCAGAATTCTGACCTAGATATGCACGCGCTCATCGCGCGACTCTATCCGATCTGCCGAAGTATTACCGGAGACGGGGTCCGCCAGACGTTGCGCATCCTGAGCGAGTGGATTCCGCTGAAAGTCCATGAGGTAGCGACTGGCACGATGGTCTTCGATTGGACCGTCCCGAAGGAGTGGAACATTCGGGAGGCCTGGATCAAAGATTCGCAGGGTCAAACGCTCATCGATTTTCGGACGCTCAACCTCCACGTTGTCAGTTATAGCTCTCCAGTCCGCCGGCGAATGCGTCTGGCCGAGTTGCGGGAACATCTTTTTACGGTTCCTGAGCACCCTGCGTGGGTTCCTTATAGAACATCGTATTACGAAGAGCGGTGGGGATTTTGTTTGAGCGAGGAACAGCTCGCGCAGTTCGACGATCGTCAGGAATATGACGTGTTGATCGATTCATCGCTGGAGGACGGTCACCTGACTTACGGTGAATATGTTTTGCAAGGCGAAGAAGAGAAGGAAGTGCTGATTTCCTGCCATGTTTGTCACCCCGCCCTGGCAAACGATAACCTCTCGGGAATGGCGGTGGCGGTCAGGCTGGCGCACTCACTGGCCACGCTGCCTCGTCGTTACACTTATCGTTTCCTATTCATTCCCGGAACGATTGGCTCGATTACATGGCTGGCGCGGAATGAACAAATGCTCTCGCGCATTCAACATGGGGTGGTTTTAACCTGCCTTGGTGACGCCAGTGATACCACTTATAAACGGAGCCGGCGGGGCGATGCTGAGATTGACCGGGCGTTTGTCCATGTCCTCAAGCATTCTGGCGAACCGCATTCTGTAATCGATTTCGCTCCCTATGGGTATGACGAGCGACAGTATTGCTCGCCTGGGATTAATCTTCCAGTCGGTTGCCTGATGCGCGCGCGGCACGGGGAGTTTCCGGAATATCATACTTCGGCTGATAACCTCGATTTTGTAAAGTCCGCCGCTCTCGAAAATTCCTTCTCAAAATGCCTCGCCGTCCTCGAAATCCTGGAAGGCAACCGTGTCTACGTGAACCAGAAGCCAAAGGGCGAGCCGCAGCTTGGCAGACGTGGTCTTTATGGTGGCGTGCAATCCGGGGGAGAGGACCGGCAACGCGCCTATCTCTGGGTTTTGAATCTATCGGATGGCAAGCACTCGTTATTGGATATCGCGGAACGAGCCAACCTTCCATTCGTCGCAGTCAAGCAGGCGGCGGACGCTTTATCAGCTACCGACCTTCTTACCCTTCGATGAGAAAACGCGACGAAAACGCAGGGGCGGGGGAGGTAGTGCACCCAGGGGCCAGCTCAGCCTATCGATGTCGATTCTGTGGCCAATTGCTACTGGAAACGTTCGTTGACTTGGGATTATCGCCGCTCTGCGAAAGCTACGTTAAGGCTGAGGATCTGGGAAAGGCTGAGCGTCTTTATCCACTTCACAGTTTCGTGTGTGACAAGTGTTTCCTGGTGCAATTACCGGAGCACGTCGGAGCCAGTGAGATCTTTGAAGAGTACGCGTATTTCTCGTCGTATTCGAAGTCGTGGCTGGAGCATGTGAGAAATTATGTTACCTCAATTTCGGCCCGGCTGGATCTTGGCGCGCATTCGCTCGTGATAGAATTGGCCAGCAATGATGGCTACCTCCTCCAGTATTTTCTGGCGGATGGAGTTCCCGTGCTTGGGATCGAACCGGCCAGGAACGTGGCGCGGGCGGCGACCGAGAAAGGCATACCCTGTGTCGTGGAGTTCTTTGGACAAGACCTGGCGCATCGGCTTGTCGCCGAAGGTCGCAAGGCCGATTTGCTTTTGGGAAACAATGTTTTGGCGCACGTTCCCGACATAAACGACTTCGTTGCCGGGATGAAAATCTTGCTCGCGGATAATGGTGTTATCACGATGGAATTTCCGCATCTGATTCGGCTGGTTGAGGAGAACCAGTTCGATACTATCTATCACGAACATTTTTCCTACCTGTCGTTTACAACCGTCGCACAGATTTTCGCTGCCCATGAACTGGCGCTCTTTGACGTGGACGAGTTGCCCACCCATGGCGGATCTCTCCGTATCTATGCCTGCCACATGAATGACAGATCCAAGTCCATCTCGCCCAGTGTCGGCGCTCTCAAAACAAGAGAAGAAGAGTGGGGTGTTTCGCGGATAGATCGTTATCGAAACTTTTCCAAGGCAGTGGAGGCAACCAAGCGAAACATTCTACGTTTCTTGATCGAGACGAAGGAAATGGGCAAATCCGTGGCGGGATATGGCGCTCCGGGGAAGGGGAATACTTTGCTAAACTATTGTGGAATTCGCTGTGACTTTCTCGATTACACGGTCGACCTGAATCCTTATAAACAAGGCAAGTATACTCCCGGCACCCGGATTCCGATTTATCCGCCGGAGCAGATCAAGAAGACCCGACCGGACTTTCTCTTCATCCTTCCTTGGAATCTGAAAAACGAAATTATCAGTCAAAATGAATTTATCCGGGACTGGGGCGGGAAGTTCGTCGTCCCCATCCCGGAGGTAGAAATTTACTGATGGCGCGAAGGGCGGCGATGAAGCGGCGGCGCGGAGAGGCATGAATCCAGCTAAAACAACTTGTTTCATTGTCCTTTCAGCGATAGGCATTGAGGGAGCGTTAAGCCGGGTGACTACGAGAGACATGAACCTGCCTTCTGACAATAACGGACGAACCGGATCGGCATGATATGAAAGTTGTGCTGTTTTGTGGCGGACAGGGCATGCGAATGCGCGAGATGCCCCAACCGGTGCCGAAGCCGATGGCGGTGATCGGATACCGCCCGCTTCTCTGGCACTTGATGAAGTATTACTCGCACTACGGTCACCATGACTTCATCCTTTGCCTTGGATACGGGGGAGATGTTATCAAGGAAGCCTTTCTCAACTACAACGAGTGTGTCTCGAATGATTTTGTCCTGTCTCGTGGCGGGAAGAAGATCGAGCTCCTGCGCAAGGACATCGAGGATTGGCGGATCACTTTTGTCGACACGGGTCAGAACGCAAATGTCGGCCAGCGGCTCCGTAGCGTGCGCAAGTTTATCGGCGATGACGAAGTTTTTCTCGCCAACTATGCCGATGGTCTGAGCGACCTGCCTCTGCCCAAGTTGGTCGACTACTTCATGGCGAGCGGCAAGGTCGCCTGCTTCGCGGGAGTCACTCCCACCGCGAGCTTCCATCGGGTTGCGCTCGAAGCCGATGGTGTCGTGACGAAAATCGAGCACATTGCCCGCTCGGGCAATGTGATTAACGGCGGTTTTTTTGCCTTCCGCCGCGAGATCTTCGATTACATCAAGGAAGGTGAAGATTTGGTTGAGGAACCGTTCCACCGGTTGATCTCCGAGAGACAGCTCATTGCCTATCCCTACAAGGGCTTTTGGGCCTGTATGGATACGTTTAAAGAGAAGCAGCACCTGGATGATCTTCATGCGACCGGGCATGCTCCCTGGCAGGTCTGGGATCCGGGAGTCAGTGTTCTGGGCGGGAGATAGGAGCCATGCTGAAACTTAGCCTCGAGAAGGCGAAGAGGCTTCTCTTGCTTGGTGCCCATTCCGATGACATCGAGATCGGCTGCGGAGGAACCATCTTAAGTCTGACAAAGAGCAATCCGGAGCTGGAAATTGGTTGGGTTGTTTTTAGCGCCGACGGCAACCGCGCGCGTGAGGCGCGCGCGAGCGCGCAGCTCTTTCTCAAGGACGCGGGTCTTTCAAAGGTCGTCCTGAAGCGTTTCCGGACCAGTTTCTTCCCGACTCAGGAAGAGTTGATTAAGAAATATTTCGAAACCCTGAAGCGTTCCTTCAAACCGGATATCGTCTTCACTCATTATCGCGAAGACCGTCACCAGGATCATCGGCTCCTCTCCGATCTGACCTGGAACACGTTTCGCGATCACTTCATCCTGGAATACGAAATTCCGAAATATGATGGAGACCTTGGGAGCCCAAATCTATTTGTCCCTTTGGACGAAGCAGTCTGCCGCCGCAAAGTTCAGCACTTGTGCCGGATTTTCCGTAGCCAGAAGAGTAAGCATTGGTTCTCGGAGGACACGTTTCTCGCTCTGATGCGCTTGCGTGGAGTGGAATGCGCCTCGCGCTATGCGGAAGCGTTTTATTGCCGCAAGGTGACTTGCGGCTAGAGTTGGCGGGGTTTGGAAGAGACACGGACGACACAGAGGTCGTCCCTCCACACTCTTCTAACGCGTGGCCGAACCCTGGCGCGAAAAGATCGCGTGTCATTCCTGGCGCTTGAGTGATAGTCCGCGACTGTGCCATTTCGTTCACTGGGTCTAGACGACCGTATTTTCAAAGCCATTCGGGAAGCTGGTTATACTGAGCCTACCCCGATTCAGTCGGCCGCCATCCCTGAGATCCTGGCTGGTCGCGACGTGATCGGTATCGCGCAGACCGGCACCGGTAAAACTGCTGCCTTTGTTTTGCCGATCCTCACGCAACTGGCGCAATCGATTCCCACGGGGAAACACCGGGGTATCCGGGCGCTGATCGTCGCCCCGACCCGCGAACTCGTCGTGCAGATCGAAGAAAACGCGCGCACTTACGGGAAGCACCTCCCGATCCGGATGGCGACCGTTTTTGGCGGGGTGAGTGAACGCCCGCAAATCGCAGCGCTTCGCGCAGGCGCCGAAATCGTCGTGGCGACGCCCGGCCGGCTGATTGATCTGATGGAACAACGCCACACAAATTTCTCTGGCGTTGAGTTTCTTGTCCTCGACGAGGCGGATCGCATGCTGGACATGGGGTTCCTCCCGCCGATTCGAAAGATCGTTAGGGCACTGCCCTTAAAGCGCCAGACGCTCATGTTCTCAGCCTCGCTCTCGCGCGAAATCGAAGCGTTGACTCACGAGTTTCAGCATTCCCCAAAAGTCATCGAGATCGGCCGGCGCGCCAACCCCGCCGAGACGGTAACGCAATTGGTTTACGAGGTGAATTCCCACCTCAAGCCGGCCCTGCTGCAACACCTGCTGGCGGATCCGCAGCTCGACACCGTCCTCGTCTTTACCCGGACGAAACGCGGGGCCGACCGCGTCGCCAAGCGGCTCGAGAGCGGCGGCATCAAAACGGGCACGATCCACTCCAATCGCTCGCAAAATCAGCGACTGCGCGCCTTGAAGGATTTTAAGTCGGGTGCGGTGCGCGTCCTGGTGGCGACCGATGTCGCTGCGCGCGGCATCGACGTAGACGGGATTTCGCACGTCGTGAACTACGATTTTCCGATGCACTCCGAGGATTACGTGCACCGCATCGGACGAACCGGCCGGGCGCATGCGGTCGGCGACGCGATTAGTTTTGTGACGCCGGAGGATCACGGTCCGTTGCGTTCTCTGGAGCGGTTTATCGGCCGCGGGATTGTGCGGAAGCGCGCGGAAGGTTTTGACTACAACGCTGCAGCAGCGCCACACGAAGCGAGGGGAAGAAATGAACCGCCCGCCTCAGCTCAAAGGCGGCCCCGGCCGAATCCGCCTAACGAACAGTGGCGCGAGAGCCGGCCGCAGCGCCGTGGATTTCGCGCCGCCGGGCGCAATGGCGGGCGTCGTCGGGCACGATGAAACCGATCGTTGGGAGAAGGTGAAACCAGAGGTTGGTTAGATAGCTCTTCGATTGGTCAGGGGAAGTTGGCGCGGGTCCTTGGAAAAGTTGTGGATTGCGCAGGAGATTGAGCGACGATGATCGGCCATCGGAAGATGGATCATCTAAAGGCTCTCGAAGAACCGGATACTCCTCGATGAAATCCAAAACCCTAAGACCGGAACAGGAACTGGCGGCGCGCGATCCAAGGCTCGCGGCCTTGATTGCAAAAGTTGGACCGTTCACGGTCAAGCCTGGCGAACTCGTCAGGCCGTTCGATGCGCTCGCGGAATCCATCGCCTACCAACAACTGAGCGGGAAAGCGGCGGCGACAATTTTCGGCCGGGTTAGAGCGCTCTATCCGCGACGGAAATGGTTTTCGCCGAAGTTGGTTATCGCGACTCCGGACGAAACATTTCGGGCGGCCGGCCTCTCCGGCAGCAAGACGGCGGCGATCAAGGATCTTGCCGCCAAGACGCTCGACGGCACGGTGCCGACGCGGGCCGCTCTCGACCGCATGAGTGACGAAGAAATTATCGCCCGCCTGACACAGGTGCGCGGTATCGGTCGGTGGACGGTTGAGATGCTGCTCCTCTTCGACCTCGGCCGTCTCGACGTCTGGCCGGTGGATGACTATGGGGTGCGGAAAGGATACGCGAAAACTTTCCGCAAAAAGGAATTGCCGAAACCGAAGGAGCTGCACGCGATCGGTGAAAAATGGCGGCCTTATCGCTCCGTCGCTGCATGGTATTTCTGGCGCGCTCTCGATGCTCCGGCCGGCCGCGCGTAGAAGCGATCCAGCTTCGTGGAAAGCATGCATTCACCAGGGCTGTAGCCCCGAATGCTTTCGGGGCTGTCTCAGCGGGGCCGGGAGAGGATGCGCTGAGGACAGCGCACACTACAACGCATGCTGGCATGCTTTTCCAAGCGATCTCATAAACCAAAGTTTGTCATCCTGAGCCCGCTGTCGCGGGAGAAGGATCTCTGGCTGTTTCTTTAGCCTGCGCCGTGCGGAAATATTCAGAGATGGAAAGCCCGGCCTCGCCTGCGGCTGCGTTACGGCTTCGCTCGGCTCAGAATGACAGGGCATTATGACAATGAGGAACCTGCGCATCTCGAAGTGGAGGTGCGCCGGATACGGTTTTTAAGATGGCGATTGTTTTCTTGCACCGCTCCGAATTGTCTTGCTAGTCTGAGACCATTGGAAAAGGAGATCCATTATGAATAACAAACTCGCTCGGTGTCTGATCGTCCTCCTGGGCGTTCTCGCTCTACAACCCGCCGCCTACGCCACATTCCACCTCATGCAGATCGAACAGGTCATCGTGAGCGTTGATGGCGACCCGACCGCGCAGGCCATCCAGTTGCGCATGCGCTCGCTCACGGAAGATCAAAATTTTGTCAGCAACGCCAGACTCGTTGTCTTGGATGCCGCGGGACAAAACCCAATTACCGTTCTCGACATACCAACCGATGTCGCCAACGGCTCGGCCGGCTCCCATGTTCTGATTGCCAGCGCGAACTTTCCCAGCCACACCATCCCAACGACGGTCCCCGACTTTACGATCGCCAATCTGATCCCGGCCAGCTATTTCGCAGCAGGCAGCCTCCTCTTTCAAAGCGATGCCGGAATACTTTATTGGCGCCTGAGTTGGGGCGGCGCCGCCTACACGGGCCCTAATACAGGTGCCAGGTCCAATGATACGGACGGAAATTTCGGCCCGCCATTTGGCAGCGCACTTCCTTCGAGCGGCGTCAGCGCGTTGCAATTCCAAGGCAGTGCCACCGCCAAGAGCACCAATAACGCGGCCGATTACCTTCTTACCACTGGCACGCTCGTCTTTGTTAACAATGCCGGCGCCAGCTTCACCCTTAATGGGGCCACCCTGCCGACTGTCACTATCACCGCCCCTGATCCCAGCGCGTCCGAAGTCCCGGCGACTGACATTGGCAAATTCCGCGTTGCTCGCACGGGATCTACGACCAGTGCTCTGACCGTATTTTACACGATTACCGGCACGGCGACTAATGGGACGGATTACCAGAGGCTTCTCGGTCGCGCCAACATTGCGGCTGGCAAGCCCAACGTGATGATCGCTCTCCGACCGATCGACGACACCATCGTTGAACCGGACGAAACAGCCATCCTCACGTTGTCGGCTAACGCGAATTACACCGTCGGTTCACCGAACAGCGCCACCGTTACGATCCATAGCGACGAGTAACGGACGGTAGAGGGGATTTGCCAATTGTAGGGCAAAGCCTGCCCGCCGTGTGCGGGCGCGTCGCTTGCCACGCCATGATTTGGCCTCGAGGGCAGCCGGCGCCTCCGCCCTAAACGAAATGACACAGGAAGCGACGAACCGTGCCTTCTCTTCTTGCCCGCCAATCGCTTCCTCCTTACCCTCGCGCAATGAAAATTCTCGTGACAGGCGGCGCCGGATTTATCGGCTCGCACCTTGTCGAGAAGCTTCTCGCCGACAATCACGAGGTCGCGATCCTGGATGACTTCAATGATTTCTACGATCCGGAGATCAAACGTGGGAACATTGCTTCGATCGCGGACAAAATCACCGTGCACCAGGCCGATCTGCGCGATGCACGGGCGGTCAACGAAGTTTTCCATCACGGGCAATTTGATACCGTCGTTCACCTCGCGGCGCGGGCCGGGGTGCGGCCTTCGATCAATCAACCGCAGCTCTACTACGATACGAATGTTGACGGCACTTTGCATTTACTCGAGGCGGCGCGCGCGCTCGGGATCGATCGTTTCATCTTTGCCTCAAGCTCCTCGGTTTACGGTTTGGCCAAGACGGTGCCATTCTCGGAAGATCTTCCCCTGACCCAAACCATTAGCCCATACGCCGCGACCAAGATGGCCGGCGAATTTCTTTGTTCCACCTATTCGCATCTCTACCGCATGCGCATCGTCGCACTGCGATTTTTCACGGTTTATGGACCGCGCCAGCGGCCGGATTTGGCGATTCACCAGTTCACTCGGCGCATCTGGAAAGGAGAATTCATCAATCAATTTGGCGACGGCACGACGCGGCGTGATTACACTTACATTGACGACATTATTCAAGGGGTGGTGGCATCGTTAGGCTACGACGGGCCGCTCTTCGAAGTCTTTAACCTCGGGGAAAGCGAGACCATCCAGTTGAAGGATTTGATCATTGCGATCGAGGACGCGCTTGGCCGCAAGGCGCAGATCAATCTCCTTCCCGAGCAACCGGGCGACGTTCCCCTGACCTGCGCCGATATCTCCAAAGCCCGTCGCCTGCTCGGTTATCAGCCGACCACGCCCTTGCGCATCGGCCTCCCGCGTTTCATCGAATGGTTTCATCAGACGCGGCCGAAGGCGTGACGCGAGGACGCTGGCGCCTGGCGATCTTCGTCGCCGTGGTCCTGCTGTTGCCCGCGCTCGTCTGCCATCTCATCCCGGCGCGGCGCGAATTTGATCCGAAGCCGATCGCGCGTCTGGGCCACAAGCAACCTGAGGTTGTCATGATCGGCGACTCGGTTCTCGGCGGCGCGATCGATCCCGCGCTCTTTGCCCGTGAGACCGGTCTGCGCGACGTCGAATTGCTTTGGAATGGAGGCGCCGCCTCGGCTGCCTGGTATCTGCTCCTGAAAAACTACGTCGTTGCTTCCGGGATTCATCCCCGGCTCGTCTGCATCTTTTTTCGCGAGCGGATGCTGACCGATGCGACCTTTCGCACCACGCCGACTTACCGGCATTTTCTGGAATCGATCTCGCACGAGAAGGAGCCGGTCTATCGCGCCATCCTGCAAGGCGACACCGAAGAGCAAAGCGTGCTTGGTCGCGTGGTCGACTGGCTTTACCCGCTCAACAGCCGGCGCCACGTCCAGGCGGAAAAAATCAGCCGGCTGGCTTTTCGCGTCGCGTCGGGTGGGAGCGCCAGGATCGGACGTTTGCGGCGGCGGGTGAACGAGACTTTCGATGTCGCCAGACTGCGCGACGAGATCATGAACGAATCGGCTGAGATCAGCGGCGAAAAGCCGGAGGAGTTTAATCCGGATCCGAAGCTCAACTTTCTCCCCCACATCGTCGCGACGGCAAAGGAGGCCGGAATTCCGCTCTGTTTTGTGCGCGAGAAACGCTACCCGCTGCCCGACGGCACAACGCCGCAAAGCGAGGACATCCAGCGTTACACCGCAGATCTGCGCCGTTGGGTCGAAAGCAACGGCTGCTTATTTTTTGACCTAACGAATAACCCGAAACCGGACCAGACGATGTACACGAAGCCCGGCGACGATCACATCCGGAAAGGAGCGAAAGAGCAGGCGACGAAGATTTACGCCGAGAAGCTGCGCCCGCTCTTGCGTCAGCCATGATTTTTCATTCGCTCACCTACCTCGTTTTTCTCGCGCTTGTCCTCGCGCTCTACTGGTCGCTCCCGCGGCGCGGCCAGAATTTCCTGCTCATCATCGCCAGTTACATTTTTTACGGCTGGGAACATCCCTGGTTTCTCCTCCCGCTCTGGGCCTCGACCCTGGTCGATTACAGTTGCGCGCTCGGGATGGAACGCTTTCCGAGTCGGCGCCGGGTCTTTCTCATCACCAGCATCGTCGCGAGCATCGCCCTGCTCGCGACCTTCAAGTATTACGGATTCGCTCTCGAAAATATCAATGCGCTCCTCGCTGAACTTCGGGGCGGAACCGATTCGCAACGCCCTTCGCCTGGCGCTGCCGGCCGGTCTGTCTTTCTACACCTTTCAATCCATCGGCTATGTCGTCGATGTCTACCGCGGCAAGGTCAAAGCCGTGCGCGATCTTCCCGATTACGCGCTTTATGTGACCTTTTTCCCGCAGCTCGTGGCGGGACCGATCGAGCGCGCCGCGCATATGCTGCCGCAATATCTCCGCTCGCGAAAATGCGATGCCGAGACCTGGCGGCTCGCGCTCAGCCTGATGTTGTGGGGTTTCTTCAAGAAAGTGGTGATCGCCGACAACGCCGCCATCGTCGTGAACAAGATCTTTGCCGTTCAAGGCGTCTCGTTCCCAATCGTCTGGGCGGGAGTGTTTGCCTTCGCGGTCCAGATCTATGCCGATTTTTCCGGCTACACCGACATCGCGCGGGGCACGGCGCGGCTTCTCGGGATCGATCTGATGGTGAACTTCAATCATCCCTATCTCGCGACTTCGCCGGCTGATTTCTGGCGGCGCTGGCATATCTCGCTCTCTACCTGGTTGCGCGATTTCATTTACATTCCCCTTGGTGGCAGCCGCTGCTCGACCGCCCGCGCTTCCTTCAATCTCATGGCCACATTCGCCATTAGCGGACTCTGGCACGGGGCTTCGTGGAACTACGTGATCTGGGGCATCTACTGGGGCGCGCTCATTCTGCTGCAGCGGTTTCTGGGTTGGCTCGGACTAACCCAAAGAATCCCCTGGTCCGCGAAGGTCGTGATCACTTTCGGCGTGACCTGCGCGGGCTGGCTCCTTTTCCGCGAGCGAAACCTTGGACAAATCGCGCACGACCTCGCGCAGTCACCCTTCGCCGCCTCGGCGGACCAATGGCGAATCGCGATCTTACTTCGTCGCGCTCGTGCTTGATCTATGCCCTGCCGCTGGTCATCCATATGCTGGCGACGGGCCTGCCGCGCTGGCGCCTTGACTTGCGACTATCCGATCGCGGCCAGTTTGCACTGGAAACTGCCATCGCCGTCGTGCTTCTTCTTGGGATAGTCACGATTCGGAGCGTCGCGACCTCCGACTTCATCTACTTCCAGTTCTAGAAAGAGTCGCTGACTCCCTACTGCACAGTGAGCGTAAGATCGTTTCCGTCGCCACCTTCGTAGTTGGCTTGGAAAGTGTTGCTGCCGACGGTAAAGGTAGAACCATCTTCGAGATTACGAAAGGTACCTGAGATAGGTGTGCTCGCCTTATTCTCAATCACGATAAAAGTTGTGCCAACCGTAAGGATGCCGCGACCAAGATCGATGAAAGAAAATCGACCCCCCATTGGTATGGCCACACCTCCGGCGACCACCTTATCTGCCCTGGCAGTGTCACTGTTCAATTCGAATTTGTAGCTCCCGTCGGGGTTGAAGGTCAGCGTCCTCTTGATGGTCAGAGTGCCGGGGCCATTGATACCCGGCGACAAAACTGCCCCGCTACCGCTTCTTTTTCCCACGGTCACACTGCCGCCGACTGTCCCAGTGCCGCCGAAGGTTCCTATGTTGACCTTTACTCCATGACTGTTGCCAGAACCTAACCTGCTCGTCAGAAGAAGTGACCCCGCGTTAATGTTGGTAGGGCCTAGATAGGTGTTCTTGCCCGAGAGCGTAAGCGTTCCGGTGCCGAATTTGGTAAGCTGTCCGCCAGTACCGTCGTCTTGAATTACTCCGGAAAAGGTAGTGTTAAGATTGTTGATGCCGACGGAAAGATTGTTGCTTCCAAGCATCACGTCGCCGCTTCCTTCGAGCGAACCGACCGTCACAGAGAGCGAACGCGCTGCTTACGTCGAGCGTTCCATTGCCGAAGACTTCCACTCGTGCCCCGCTACCTTCAGCAAACTCCCGAAACTCAATTCTACCACCTGCTCCCGCCGTCGGTCCCCCCATTGGCGATCAAAGTGGCGGTGCCGGCATCGCTCGTGCCAGTGAATAGAGTGATGCCGCCTTCCGCGCCAGCGACCGTGGAACCATTATTGATGAAGTTTGCCTGGCCGGCGGCAGAGCTGTCGGCGAATATGACGAGCGAGCCGCCCACGCCGGCCGCGAAACTTCCGCTGTTTGTGAATGTGCCGCTGCCCGCGCTGGAGCTATCCAGGAAATCGATCTCCGGCGGATCACCAAACGACACGCCGTTATTGGTGTAGGTCATCTGGCTTCCGGCGCTCGCGCTGTTGGCGAAGATAATTCCGCCGGGCCCAGCAAACGTCGGAAGTGTGGCAATTATTTGCGAGATTCCAGAGTTATTCGTGACACCGGTGCCGCTCATCGTGAGCACCGCGCCATTCGGGGCCGTGCCAATGACATAAGCGCTCGCACCGGGCTGGAAAATCATCTCAGCCAGCTCGATCGATATCGTCAGCGAGATGATGCTCATGTTGGAGACGCCGAAAGTCGCCGTGTCAGTCGGGCCGTTCGGGACCGTCGCCGGCGTCCAGTTATTGGGGTTAATCCAATCGTCGTCCGCAGGATTAAGGTTCCACGTTGCGCTCCCGGCGTGAGCGATTTGCGTTATGAGCAGAGAGACCACGGCAATGAGCAGAGTCCCTGGGACAAATCTTCGGAATTTCATTTCCTCAGTTGAAGCGGAAAAATGGCGTGAAGGCGAGCAAAAAACTCCGGTTAAGCCCGGCGCTCTATCTGTTCTCAGTACTACTGCGCCACGGTAAGGGTGAGATCATTTTCATCGCGACCTTCGTAGTTCGCTTGGAAGGTGTTGTTGCCGATCTTGATGGTTCCGCTTGGACTGCGAGTCAAAAGTAAGGTTATTTCCGCGGGCTCCCGGCTTGGCAGCGTCAAGAACATTCGTTCCGAAACGTCGCAATCTCGACTTGCGAACTTTAAGACAGTTAGCGAACGCATAGTAGAAGAATAACATAGAGTTAAGCGTCGACTCAGATGAAGTCCGCGCCCGCCACAAGACTGGAACGCGCCGCTCTGTCGGCGCGATGCTCAAAGATGCGATGACGGAGCATCGCGCTCCCCAATGGTCGCACCGCGCCGCGGCTGAGTCCGGAAGGCGCGGCAGCGCGTCCCTCGGTCACCAGGCCATCCGGGTTGACATATCGAGGAGATCAGGCATCCACATCCAATGCGGCTCTCGCTCCAGCTCGGGCTCTTTTACCTGATATCGGAATTGCTTCTGACAGCGACGCGCCGCTCGCGGAGTCGCACAGGCACCCGACAGGACCAGAGCACCTTGGGCGTCCTGTGGCTGGTGATCATTGCGAGTGTTGCCGCGGGAGTTTTCGTGGCGGGATATTGCCCGGCGGCGACGCTGCCGGCCAGGCGGACCTTTGCGTTCGCCGGCGTGGTGCTGTTTGTCGCGGGACTGTTCTTGCGCTGGTGGGCCATCATCGTCCTCGGGCGCTTTTTTACCGTGGATGTGACGATCGAGAAGGACCACGAGTTGGTCGAGCGCGGACCGTTTCGCGTCTTGCGACATCCTTCTTATGCTGGCGTGCTCCTGGCGTTCGTTGGGTTTGCCTTATCCTTGCTGAACTGGGCCGCGTTTTTCGTCATCCTCCTGCCGATCTTCGCGGCTTTTATTCATCGGATGAATGTGGAGGAGCAGGCGCTTTCACGCGCGTTGGGATCGACCTACACGGAGTATATGGGACGCACAAAAAGGCTGGTGCCGTTTTTTTATTGAGCGTGCTGCGAAGGAGAAAGTGCGTCCGGGAACGGACGCAGTTGTCCACTTAGTGGTTGTCGGTTATTTGGCGAATCAATCAAGGAGTCGAATTCGGGGGCTCGATCCGGTGCGGTGCGGCGTCATAAAGCGCGGCGTAAAGTTTGTCCAGCTCGACTGGCTTCGATAGGATTGCCCACTGACTAGAATCGGCCGGCGGCGGAGCGGGGGACCCGGACGAGACGATCACGATTCTCGCATTTGGATCTCTCGCGAGAATCATCCGCGACGCCGAAACACCATTCAGACGCGGCAGGGAGTAATCCATCAGAACGACATCGGGCTTGATCCGGGCGTAGGCTTGGATCGCTTCCAGGCCGGAGCCCACGACGAGGAGAACCTCATGGCCGCATTTCTCAACCAGCGCAGCCAGGCTGATCCCGACGTCCTTTTGACCATCAGCGATGAGCACGCGCATGGCTTAAACATAGCTGGCTTTCACGGATCGTCTCCTGCAACCGTTTCGTCGGTACGCGTAGTCGATGAGGGGCAGATTCCTGGATCTGATTAACGGCCACTGGCCTGGCGAAACATACCAATGGCCGCGAAATACAGGCCCAGAAGCAAAAGCAAAGAGGAAGTTGCGTTCGCCAGCAGATCCTTGTTACCCAGGAACCAATCGCTGGCGAATCCAGAGGCTTGGAGGAATAAGAGCGAGCCCGCCAGCGACCAAAATGCCCAGGCTGCCCGGCGGACAAGTGCCAGCCAAATGACCGAAAGTGACAAGGCACAAATCGCCGCGGCACAGGCGTTCAACAACACCGCAAGGGCATTGATAGTTGCCAGGGCGCGTGGATCCATCCCTGTCGCTCGAGTGTCGCCATAAAGGATGAGCAGGCAGGGCGCGTTCTGGCCCATGACCAGAAGGATGAAAAGGATCGCGAGAGCCAGGGAGAGATTGAAGCCCGTCCAGAGCGATAAGAGGATTGCACCGGTGCGAAGCATAGGAGTGTGTTTCTGATGCCTAACGAATACAAGATCAGCCGCTGCCGCCGGGACTCAACTTTGTCGGACTTTGAACTCTCATCCAAAAACTCTCAACTTGTGTTAATGCGGAACCAGCGGCTCGCTCAAACACGCGATTCGACCCCCTTTCTGTGAAAGAAACGCGGACGACATCGCCGAGGTCGTCCCTCCAGGTGTTATCAGCGCCGCGCCCGATAGGTGATCGAAATTACGCCTAATGGGGAGGCGCTGGTGCATCTTCGAGCTTCAAAATATCCGTTGGCACACCGAGCCAGACGGCTGCTTTTGCGCGATCGTGAAATGCGCGCACCTCGATCGGCGTTCCCGCCATCAAATTCTCATAGAGAAGGGCAACACCAAAACCAATCCAATCTTCGCAAAATACGGCCGATCTTACTGGCGTGCCCCCGGCGAATTGCTCTTTCCGCTTCCGCGCAAATTCAAAAACATGACTGGTCCGAACTGCGATGCTCGTTAGTCGACTGAGATCAACGAATCTTCTGACCGGCGCTGACGTTTGATCAACGGTACAAATCCATTCACCAATTTCCTCCAGGAGAAGGTCGTCCAGCACACCTTGTGGTTGCCAGGCGATCAGGTCATAGAGCGGAATAGTGCCGCAGACCGAGCCGGGCCCGGGACTATCACCGAGGACGGCAAAGGTTTCGAATCATCAGTTGGATTGACAGGCATAACGTTTCGGTGAGCGCGGGGCCATCTCCTTCTTCTAACTCGAAAGTTGCTTAAGCGCGTTTCGAATAGCCGCGAAGAATTTGTCGGTATCTAAAGGCTTGATGAGAAAAGCAGAGGCACCGGCCCGCATCACGGTGGCTTCGGCCGCGCGATCTTCATGACCGGTAATAAAAATCACACGAGTCCCGGGCGATCTCGCGCAGAGATGTGCGAGTAATTCCATTCCAGACATTTTTTCCATCCAGATATCCAGAACCACAAGTCGGACCTGATTTGTCGCCAAATGAGTGAGAAAAGCCTGTGGATCCTCAAAGGCACAAACCTTGAACCCTTCCGATTCGAGCAGGCGACTGATGGATTTGCGCACTGAAGGATCGTCGTCTACGAGATAGCATGTCTCCCCGACAGGAGTTGAAGAAGAGTCACGCGCCGGTCTTGTTCCAGTTGTCTGGCTCATGTGTTTGAAGAACGCTGTCGCAATTAAACAGCGTCGGTCAGGCAAGTGGAAATGAGACCTTGGTCTTATGCTCTTCGGATCATGGTTTCTTTGTTACGGGCAAAGTAAAATAGAAGCGGGCTCCGCCATCGGGCGCGTTCTCGGCGCCGATTTTCCCACCATGAGCTTCGACAATGGAGCGGACAATCGCCAATCCCATTCCCAGCCCCTGCTCCTTGGTTGTAAAAAACTGGTCGAACAAGTGTTCCTGCACCTCCGCGCCAAGACCCGTGCCATGATCGCGCACGCTCAAGCGCACTTCGCCGTCGCCATTGCCAGCCGTGCTAATTTCGACCTTGCGTTGGTCCGGAGGTGCCTGCCGCATGGCGTCAAAGGCATTACTGACAAGGTTAACCAGGACCTGCTGAATTTGAACCGGATCTCCTTCGATTGGCGGCAGGTTTTCGTCCAGCAATGTTTCAACCTCGCAGGAATGGCCCACCGCATCCGGCCTCACGACATGCGCTACCTTCGTGACTAGCTCATTCAGATCAATCGGGCGCCGGGTAGAATCGCCTTTCTTAATTGTGTTGCGCACATTCTGGATGATGTCGTAAGCGCGGCGTCCGTCTGCCGCGACGTCGACCAGGAGTTCGTGCAGGGTCGTCGGGTCCGCCCGAGCGTTATCGATAAATCGCATTCCAGCATTGGCATTGCTAACGATGGCTGAGAGCGGCTGATTCAGCTCATGGGCGAGTGAGGCAGTCATCTCACCGAGCAGGCTAACGCGGCTCAGCAGGTTGATTTGCTCGCGATGACGGCGGGCCTCCTCTTCAACTTCATGGAGCGCTTTCTGTGACCGCTTGTCATCCTCCAACAACACGCTGAGAAACATGAGCGGAGTGCCCGTGACGATGAGAAACATCTGTAAGGCGAGTGCATTTTCCGCCGGACTCTGGAGTAGAAACGGACCGCGTCCATGCATCGCTCCCCAAATCGCTTCAAACGTGACCAGGAGCATGGCCGCGCTGATGCCGCTTAGTCCGAAGCGCAACGCTGCCCAAATGAGCAGCGGGATCGGCGCGTAGAGTAAAGCCGGCGAGGTCTTCGGCCCGGCCGGCACAATTGCAAAAACATAGGTGCCGACCAGCACGATCCCCAACGCCAGCAAACTTCCCTCGATGAATGCGCGCCGGCGTTACTTTGCCGCCGCGACCCGCCAAACGATTGGCGACCAGCAAAAGTGCCGGGACCAGGACGACGGCGGTGACACCGTTGGAAATTCCCAGGTTACGCCATTCAACCCAGTAACGAGTTCCGAATCCGTTGGAGATCGTAAAAGCGGCGCCCCAGAACGCCGTGCCAAAGGGAACGACGATCACGGCAATCAAAACGAAAACGATCGCGTCGCGCAGGGTAATCCTCTCCAAGGGCGACTTGATGAAGAGGCGAATCCCGGCCGCGGCCAACACATTTTGCGCGGCATCGAAGGCCTCGCAGTGCAAAGCGTAAAGAATCGGCCAGTGCGCCTGCTGGGTGGCGAAGAAATGCGCCAGGATGGTGGCGAGAGTGTAGGCCCACCAGTGCCGCACGGGCACCAACAGCAGAATAACGATAAGAACAGCGTGCGGCGGAAAAAGGAGAGAAACTTTGCTATTCGGAAAGCATAGGGCCCAGGCAATCTCGGTCGCCGCATAATAGGCGACGCCAGTTAGGAAAACCTGGAGTGCGATCCAACCGGGCGATCCAGCCTTTTTCTTCTCCGTGCTCATTCAACCTTATGCCTCGTTGCCGTCCTGCATCTCGCGGTCGAATACCGCGTCATGTCCAAAGACACTTCGTTGAGATCGATCTTCGCTCGAGCCGACATTCTCTACCGGTTGCGTCGCCGGTAAAGTAAAATAGAAGCGGGCCCCGCCATCGGCCACGTTCTCGGCGTCGATTTTCCCGCCATGAGCTTCGACAATCGAGCGCACAATTGCCAATCCCATTCCCAAGCCCGTGTTCCTTGGTCGTAAAAAACTGCTCGAACAAGTGCTCGTGCACTTCCGTGTGAATGCCGGTGCCATGATCGCGCACGCTCAGGCGCACTTCGCCGTCCCCGTTGCCAGCGGTGCTAATCTCGACCTTGCGTTGATCGGGAGGTGTCTGCCGCATGGCATCAAACGCATTGCTGACCAGGTTAACCAAGACCTGCTGAATCTGGACCGGATCTCCTTCGATTGGTGGCAGGTTTTCGGCCAGCAATGTTTCTACCTCGCAGGAATGCCCCACCGCATCCGGTCTCACGACATGCGCTACCTTTGTGACCAGTTCATTCAGATCGATCGGGCGTCGGGTAGAATCGCCTTTCTTAATTGTATTGCGCACGTTCTGGATGATTTCGTGGGCGCGGTGTCCGTCTGCAACGACGTCGGCCAGGATCTCGTGCAAGGTCGCAGGGTCTCCCTGTCCCCCCTCAATAAACCGCATTCCAGCATTCGCATTGCTGACGATGGCTGAGAGCGGCTGAGTAAGTTCATGAGCGAGTGACGCAGCCATCTCGCCGAGCAGGCTAACGCGGCCGAGCAGATTGATTTGTTCACGATGACGGCGTGCCTCCTCTTCGGCCCGCCTTAAGGAACGCTCCGCCCGGCGCCGTTTCACGAGATTGGCCACCAAACCGGCTGATAAGCAATGCTTGCAGCAGACAAACGGTAACGACAGCCTAGGATCAAGGTGCGATGCTGTTCCCAAAGAGTTGGTGCGCGAAAAAGTATTGTGCTTCTCTCTCGGCAAGAGTTTCTCATTGATCTTCCATCGTTCTAGCTCGCGCGAATCATAACGCGGAGCGAGACGCTCGAGGAGTATTGGAGAAATGCTGGATGCTGGTTCACCACGCAATATGCGGACAGCAATGTCAGCAGCTTCCTTCCCGACTACGCTCGCTCTGATAGAGGCGCCCACCCACAATGCCCAAGCCGAGTTGATGATCAAAGATGCCGTTGATTGGAGCGTTTGCGACCCGATGAAGATGTTGCAGCGCTTCGTCGGCATTGTGTGTTACACCAGAAGCATCACGCAGTAACAGAAGAACGAAAATGAAGGAGTTTGGTGGCAGCTTGGCGACCGCCTGCAACATTTGGTCAAAGGAGAGATCGCTGTAGTAGGTGAAGCTAATCCGGTTGGCGAGTGGCTCGGCTGCCTTTTGAAAGACCTCTCGCCAGATGTGTTCGAGCGGTGTCGCGCCCACTACGACCACGATATTTTTTGTCGCCGGTGCAACTTGCAGCATGTCTTCCAGCAAACCGGAAATGTCATATACCTGCCCGACGTAGGCTGCGTTCTTCTCCAACGCGCCCGCCGGCAATAACCTTCGATCGGCTGAGGCGTAAACGATGGGCGTTTCCGGAAAAAGCCGGTCGCGATACTTTGCGACGAAGATGGCTGCTGGCGCTCCGATCGGCACCACCAGGTCCGGTTGCCATTTGCGCTGCCGCTTTTGCAAATAATCAACAATCGCCTCCTGCATGTCCGGGTCGGCATAGCGCGCCATGTCGAGTGAGACCTCGTCGAGATCGACGCGCTCGCCCATCTTTTCCACCAACTCAGTCTCGAATGCCATGGACTCGACCGTGAATGGCGGCGCGGCACTGCCAAAGGAATGAACAAGGAGAACCCGCTTCAACTCCGCCGCCGCCGGCGTTGATTGTCGTCGGTAACTGGATTGCGATAGCCATCGCGACGAACAGAACGAAGTGAGCGCGCCGCAGTCTCCAGATGTCACACAATCGTAACACAGCATACGGCGGCGGCTTTACTGCCGCGCCCATGGCAGCACTCGCCGGCGGCGTCTCCAATCTCCGGAGACTAGCCACCCCAGCGTGATCGTTCCGGTTCACGAGAAGGCTGTATCGGCATTACCTGTAACACGCTGGAAGTGCCGTGAGAAGCACGTTTTGGAGTGATCCCGATCGTCGCTCGGCGGAGGCTCGCTTGACGCGACTCACTCCGGAGTAGCAGATCTTTCCTTAATGTTGCGCCGACGCCTTCAGGTCGATCGCTATGGCATGGGCCTCGGGCGTGCCGATATTCTCTACCGCCTGCGTCACCGGCTCGCGCCAAATGGTCTCCCCGGTTGCGGCCTCCTTCATTTCGCTTCTGCCGTCCGGATAACTAAATTTCAGTTTTGGCGCCGTTTAGGACATAGACGACGCCGGCCGGAGGGGAATGCGTCGCCTCCCTTTCACCAGGTTCAAGTGGTATTCGAGCACGCGCACCTTATCATTTTCCAGCAGCACTTTGTAATATTGCGGCGACGTCGTACGGATCCTGCGCCAATGCCGTTACACCGACAATCGAGAGCAATGATAAGAGAAGGATATTTTTCATTGCGAGTATGTTAATCGATTCCTAACAAGACAAGTTCCACTTTGCTTCACCGCAAGATCAAAGGTTGAAAGACGACGTCCCAGGTATTCTAGATCGCGATTTCCATTCTTTCGCGGGCAAGGACCGTGTTCGAGAACCGTTCTTGACACAATTTTTCGATGCGCTCGAGAAAATCGTCATCATGCTCAGGATCATGATGGGTGAGGGCGAGGCGTTTCACGCCGGCCATTTCCGCAACTTGCATGGCTTGATCGAAGCTACTGTGTCCCCATCCGCGCCGATTCTGTAGTTCTTCGGCGGTGTACTGCGCGTCATGGACCAACAAATCCGCGCCGCGCGCCAGCTCCACCAGCCGCGGATCGATCTCCTCGCCATGCTCGACATCCGTGCAAATGACAAGGACTTTCCCGTTTCGCTCGATCCGGAAACTATACGCTCCGCCGGGATGGTTGTGCCTTTGCGCGGTAGCAATGGTTGGCACATTGCTGTAGATGGTGAAGTGCTTGCTGGCATCAGCTATTTGCAGGAACTCGAAATTCGCGCCCATGTGGTCCAGTTGCACTGGGAAATATTCCGCCTGCATCTGGACTTCGAATATCTCCCGCAAATTGGTCACGGTCTGATCCCGTCCCAGTGTCAGGAGCGTGATTTTCTGTTTGGGATCATAAGCTGGAGCAAAGAAAGGAAAGCCTTGGATGTGGTCCCAGTGAAAGTGCGTAAACACGATCATGATTTCTTCCTGCTTGTGGCCGATGGCGCGAAGGTCTCTGCCCAGGTTTCGCAGCCCCGTGCCCGCGTCAATGATGACGAATCGGTTCATATCGGTGGCCGTAATTTGCAGGCACGTGGTGTTGCCGCCGAATTTTTGAAAACCGGTATCGCAAACGGGGATGGATCCCCGTGTCCCATAAAACTTGAGCTTCATCGAATCGTGGTGACGAAAGTAGATCTCGAAACTCAGTTAAGAAAGTAGAGATCTGGCTTGTCGATAACCCCGGCCTTCTGCATTGTCGCGCGCAAATCATCGGAAGCCGCAAAAGCTTTTGCCTTGTTGATGTCGGCAACGGCGAAGAGAATGATTACCTCGTTTGGGTTGTCGATGCTCCTGAGTAAATGGAGTTCGGTGAGTCCGGCTGAGGCGCGCGAGGCGGCGTGGGCATCATAGGCGGGTTTCCAGGTGGCGAAGTCGGAGACCTTGTGGCGGAGAAGTAGATGATTCATCGGTTTGGTGTCTTTCGTTGGTTTGGCTGTCGTGTTCAGATAATTCGTGGTGGCAGGGTTACACCTCACTTAGCGGTAATTCGCTCATCAGTGCCAGCTGATTTCCGTCGGGATCAACAAATTCCGCCAGCCATACTTCCGATTTGGCCGATCGATTCACGACGTGCGGCGCGGCCTTGAATTGGACTCCCTGACCAGCCAGCGAGGCGTAAACAGCTTGAATGTCGTTCACCCCAAAATAAATGGCCGAGCCTCTTTGCGCTTTCTGCCCGGCGGGCGTAACCCCCACGAGCAAACGAACGGCGCCGCACTGGAAGAACGCCATCTGCGGAGGCGCAGAGAAAAGCAGACGCAGCCCGAGAACGTCGCGATAAAATCCCACGCCTCGTTCAAAGTCGTCAATCGGAATGAGAAGCTGCGTTATAGTCGCGTCTGCGAGATTCATTTTTCCTCCCTGTTCATTTACTAAGTATTCATTTTCTAACTAGAACAAAGTCAAACGATGCCGGGCGGAGCTGTTGCACCCTTTCTTGCTATCAACTCTCAGGTCTCAGCTGTGTTTAGTCCGGACCAGTCATCAATAAAGGATCGAAGGCAGAAAAGCTCCGGCCGGCTCGTTGTAAAGACCTGTGCTCATGAGAGTCATTGGTTGGATTACTCGCAGGCCATGTTCCAGACACCAGCGAAACAGCTCGGTATTGCGCGTTGGCACAAGGAAACCGGGTCCTCCGAAGGAAGGGGCTGCGCCAATGAGCGCTTTCAGTGCCTCGTTGTCTTCGGCCGCCGCGTGACCGAAAAAAGCGATCGAGCTAGCGTAACCGGTGATATGGCCAGCGTGCTCAACGACCGTCGCCGTCTGCTGTTTAATCGCATCGAGCAGTTCGCCCGCGCGTTCGTGGCCGTGCACTTTCACACAAATCCGGTTGCAGGCCTCAAGGTCACTCTCAGTCGCGGGACGCACAAGGCAACCCGGAACTTGCAGGGTGAGTGGCGTCCCTTGCATGGTCGAGACTGGCTCTCGCGCCACAAATCCCAGCCTTGTATATAGAGCGAGCGAACGGTTGTGATAGGCCGCCTGAAGCAACCGGATCCCGGGAAAGCTGCGCTCCTTCGCACGATTGAGAGTATCCTCCATGAGTTGACGGCCAATCGCGCGATTCTGCACCGTGGGATCGACCGTAATCGGGCCAAGGCCGGCCACCGTCGAACGCTCGTCAAGGAAATTGCTGCCCACGATTCTGCCCTCGATCTCCGCGACTACAGAATAGAAACCAGGATGTGCCAGCAAGTTGGCGAGCAGAGCAATCGCTACTTCGGGCGACGGAAAATCAGGGGGAAAACCGTGCTGCTTGGCGATTGCCGTAAAGGCATTGTAACAGATTTCACCGCAATGCTGAGCATCTGCGACGTTGCCGGGTCGTAGTGTGACATTCATCTAGCGCAATTTCCAGAATGTGTCGGTCAGCCCGAGCATGGCGATTCCGGATACGCCCGGCAAGATAATCCCACCGAATTGGTCAAGCGGCTCGCAACGAAAGGGCAGGGGACGCACGCGACCGCCTTGTCGCCCTCTGCAGGCAGGCTCGAGTCGGTCGCCCATCCGGTTTGGGCATTCAGAGAGCGCTGGCGGTGCAGATTACTGCACCGTTAGAACCAAATCATTGCCATCGCCGCCCTCGTAGTCCGCCTGGAAGATATTGCTGCCTACGGTAATGGTTCCGCCATCGGTGAGATTGGCAAACGTGCCGGCGATCGGCGTGACGGCAGTGTTACTAATGATGGTAAAGGAAGTTCCCGCGCTCAGAGTGGTCGAGCCCAGATCCGCAAGAGAAAACTGCGCGCCACTATTAATGGCTACGACGCTCCACCGTCCTTGGCCAGCATCGCGTCGACGTCCATGACGAACCCAGGAGGGAAGCCAATGTGTTTAGCACTCGCCCACCAAGGCCGGCCACGCGCTGTTCTGAGCAGGCCGTCGAGCAGTGCCCCACCTGTCGCTTCGAAAGTGCCCTTCGGAAAGATGCCGCGCTGCGTTCTGTCCCAAATGTGAAAAGCCGCCCAGGCGTTTTCCTGCAACATCTGCTCCAATCGAAGCTGATCGGCCGCATCGATGGCGCTCTCTCCTTGCAGGCCAGCCGTCATGAGCTCGGCAATGTCGCGGTTTTGGGCAATCGCCATCCGGATCACCGTCCACTGTGCCATCGTGGAATTATGCTCGCTACGCTGAAGCACGCCCGTATTTTGTTTGATCTGTAACCCGACAAAGATCAAAGACACAACCACGCCAAGTGACGCGACAATTTGTGCGAGATAGGAGATTTGTTCGAAAGACATAGGCTTTAACGCTGCGTAGACCTAGCGACAACAAGATGGGCCATGCCGCCGAGAGCGCGGTTGGGTGCGGGAAAAACGTGAAACCACGGGCCAGGATATAAACAAAAGGATTTTCAGGGATCGGGGAAAAGCGGCAGCGCCGAGCCGCGCGGCGGTGATCGCGACCACGCCGGTGCCGCAGGCCACATCGAGGACCTCGTCTCCGGCGCGAACTTTCGCGAATTTCACCAACCGCGCCGCTGCCGGCGTCGTTAACGCCTCCAGGGGCGCGAAATGTTTCCAGCCCTCTCGCTGCGCTTCTTTGAATTTAGCAATGGCATCTTCGCTCATTTTTCGGGTGTGGGTGGTATGTGAAAGAGGGCTTCAAGTCCAGGTGACTTTGTCTCGCCCTGTGCCCGGTATACATATCCGGTCAGCCGTGGGTAGTTGTCGAGATCTGACTTCCAGAGGTAAGTGACCTCGTGCGCAACACCCGCAACGGTAAACCGACATCTGAGAACTGCCGTGTCCTCGCCAGCCGTCTCAATGCTGCCGCTGCCATGCGTTGTGACGCCCCCGACGGTGCGAACGACATCGAACTGACCGTCGCGCTCGCAAAAGCTGACCTGCCCGACATATGAAGCCCCGGAATCCGGCTCCTGGCCGATGAGCCGATACTCGCCGGCGAGAAATTCCAGCAGAAATGTGGTATCTGGGTCGGCCACACCTGCGCTCGGCTCACACGCAAGCGCAACGAGAATGGCTACGAAAACCCGAGCGCGCATGAGACCTAACGGGAAGTAGACAAATTCACGACCGCCACTCTGTCGGGCCGCTTGGGCAGAGGCAAGATAATAAACTCTGGGGTTTCCGGGCCCTCCATCGCTTGTATCGACACAGGGTTAATTGATGCCTGGCCACTTCATGACTTCTTGAAGCCAATGCCGAGGTGCGCGCCATACACTTTATGAATGATCGATGTGCACCCTTCAAGTGAGCCGCCGAGACCTTCAGTCAGAATGACGATCCTGTCCTCAAAGGGACTTCGAAAAAATCCAACCACAGACTGCACTTGAGCGTTTCCATAAAACTCGTCCGCTTCGATCTTGGCCACAAGCTTTTTTCCTTTCTTTTCAGAAACCAAATATATCTGGTATTCCCGTTTCTGTTCCTGGTTCTCTTTATCCATTTCTAAAGTGATGCTTGTGACGCTAATCGAGTATGTGTCTCCATCTTTTTGAAACGGAAAACGTCTCAACACGAAGGCCTGGGATTTGATGCCCAGTTTATCGAGAATTGAATGAAATTCATCTTCCCGAAAATTGTCTTCATAATCCTTTTCAAACAGAACGCGATCGTCAGTAAGATCAACGGCCTCCAGCCGACCTTCGAATGTGGCATCACTTTCCGAACAGTTATAGCCGATGAAATAGGCAAATTTGTTCTCGGAAGAAAAACCAAGCGGGGTAAATAGATGGGCTAGTTTATACTGACCCTCAAATGCATCACACGCTCGTTTGACCGAATTGGGTGTTGGGTCAGCGGCCGCAAACGTTGCCAATGAGATTAGCCAGACAATCGCAAGTTGCTTCTTCATAAGGAAGGGGTCTAACGAGAAGTAGACGGAATTACTCTGTAATGTGAGGCGGCGCATTTTCGCATATTCCGCTTGCTGCGGGACAACTGGCAGAAAAATACAGATTCACGAGTGCGAGTTTGTCGGACGACTCGAACGATGGCAACGCAAATAAAGCGCAGGTCCGACGACGCTCCATCGCATTGTTAGATTCGATACTGACCCTCCGTGCGATGCGGCCGCAGAAGCGAGAAAGGTTTTGTCAGATCATCACCTCCCTGTCATACTTACCCTGCAAGGGTTGACGATCCTAAATGGAGGAAAGGAAATGAAAACAGACATGGATGATGACGAAAGAAAATTGGAACAGATCATGGCAATGGCTGGTCGTCGGGCTCCTCGCGCTCACGACCTTGCTCGCCCCTAATCTCGCGGCCGGGCCGATTCCCGCCGCAACCGGCAATGCCTGCCAGCAAACAGCGGCCGCTGCACTTACTTCTTGTAAGGCGGCGGCACAAAGTGGTTACGAAGTTGCTTTGGGTAAATGTATCAATATTACTGATCCAACCGCGCGGCAGACCTGCGAGAAGCAGGCTGAGGCGGAGCGTAAAGGATGCGCTCGATACGTGCCAGGGTGGATTCGAGGTGCGGCAGGGCGCCTGCGAAAAGTTCGGCCCGGCTCCGTACGATCCGCCGATTAATCCGGCGAACTTCGTCAGCAAGGTCGATAACCCATACTTTCCGCTCGTCCCGGGGACGACGCTGATCTACAAAGGCCGCAGTGAGGGTGACGTCATTGTCGACCATTTCGCCATAACTCATAACACGCGTGTGATCGGTGGTGTGACCTGTGTGGAAGTCCGCGACTCCGTTTACACCAACGGCGCATTGACAGAAGATACGCTCGACTGGTTTGCCCAGGACAAGGACGGTAACGTTTGGTACTTCGGCGAAAACACGGCGGAGTTAGAGGATGGCTTGCTCGCGACAATCGCCGGCAGCTTTATGGCTGGAGTGAATCACGATAAGCCGGGAATTATTATGAAAGCCCATCCGGCGATTGGCGATTTCTATCGCCAGGAGTTTTCTCTCGGGAACGCGGAGGATAACGCGCGGACGATTGGCCTCAATGCAACGGTTACCGTCCCTTTCGGCACGTTCGATCACTGTCTCAAGTCGGAAGAGACCACACCATTGGAACCCGACGCTCTTGAGGATAAGTTTTATGCTCCCGGTGTAGGTAACGTTCTCACCGTCGATCAAGTCTCAGGAGAAAGAGACGAACTGGTGCAAATCACGACGGAAAAAGAAGCAGCCGCCGATCGGCAGGAACACTAATCGCAGTCCAGTTCGGGTCGGCTGGGCGTTTCTTTTCGTTAGTTGCGCTTGCGCGCAACGTCAGCGTGGCCACAGTTCCGAAACGATGTCGCGGCATGAACAAGAACGTCCCGCAGCTCACCTTGCCGTCAGGCAGCTAACGATGACTTTCGGAGGGTAAGATGGGCGAAGGAAAGTCGGAACTGGTTGCGAAGGTCCCACACGTAACGCTTCTCTTCTGGATCATTAAGATCCTGGCGACGACCCTGGGTGAGACGGGCGGCGATGCCGTCACTATGTCGTGGTTGGGCGAAACGAGTTCCGAAGCCCCGGGCAGCGGCTATCTTATCGGCACGGCAATCTTCGGCGTTATCTTCGTCGCCGCGGTTCTCGTGCAGATCAAGGCGAAGAAATTTCACCCGTTCCTCTACTGGTTGACGATCGTCGCGACGACGACGGTCGGGACCACGCTGGCCGATTATTGCACCCGGTCGCTCGGAATCGGCTACACGGGCGGTTCGACCATCCTGCTGATTCTCGTGATTGCGTCGCTTCTGACCTGGCGCTGGTCGACCGGGAGCATATCGATCACGACGGTGAATACGCCGAAGGTCGAGGTCTTTTATTGGGTCACAATCATGTTCTCGCAGACGCTGGGGACGGCACTCGGCGACTGGGTCGCGGATACGAATGAAATGGGCTATGTCGGGGCGGCCGCGGTCTTCGGTGGTTTACTGTTGTTGACCGCTCTTCTTTACTACTTCACGGGCCTTTCGCGCGTCGGTTTGTTTTGGGCCGCCTTCATTCTGACTCGCCCGCTCGGAGCCGTCGTCGGCGATTTTCTCGATAAGCCGATCGCAAAAGGAGGATTGGATCTAAGTCGTTACAGTGCCTCATTGGTCCTGTCGGCGGTGATTCTCGCCCTGATCCTGATCTTTCCGCAAAAGCCGGCTTCCAAAGCGCATTAATCATCGCCTGGCAAGCTGCCTTGTCTGGCGAAAATCAGGGCTTAACATTTTGCGAGGATTGGAGCGCTTCTCTCTCCTCGGCGATGTATTGCTTGAGAGTGTTCACAAGATTAACAGGCGCGTTGGGTCTGGATTCGGCGGCAATTCCATCGAGAAACGACCTGTACTCGTCGCCGATGGCACCCCGCGCGACCCGCCAAACGGCTCGGTATGCAGGTTGGCCGAGCAAGCGCCGCAAAGCAGTAACGTCGGACGCCCAGCTCTTCGGGTCGAGCATGCCTGCGCGAAACTGCAAGAAACAGTCTTCATAACTCCAGAAAACCGACGCCATGTAACCGTAGAGCGCGAAGTAATCCGAATCCTTCAAGCTTTCGCCCCCGGCGATGCGAACGAAAATTTCACTTAGCTTAGGATCACTCAGGCGCGACAGGAGATCGACGTTGCGAGTGCTTCTTCCCTGCTGCATCAACGATCTTTGATTGCGATTGGATTGCCGTATCTGCAGGCCGATAAAGAGGAGCGAAACCAGGACGGCAGCGCTGCTGGCAAGGCTGGCAAGTGATGCGAGGTCCGTAAGATTCATGGATGATGTTTCGTATCTACATCTCTATCGAAATCAAGATGAGCTGCATCGGGTAGGAGCGAACATTGCCGGAATTTTGAGGCTGTTCGTATGTGATAGCTAAATAATGAAACGGTCCAGCGTCGGCGGAACGCAGCCCGCATGTCAGTAAGCTTGAGTGTATAGGCGCTCTTTTCGGTCCTTGACCACGCGCATGGGAGGTTGGAGTACGGCCAAGTTGATCGCTCACCTTTTGGATTTGCGCAGCTTGCTCATTGAGCATGGTCCGCATGGCTGCATTTTCCGCCTGCTGTTCGGCCATGGCTTTCTCCAGCGATTCCACTTTGCGGTGTTCTTTCAGGAACTCATTAAGTAACATCGCGTTGACTGCTTCGTAGCGCACGGTGTAGGGCTTGCCTTCCTCGTCACGAGCGACAAGATTGGGATTCACCTTTTCCACCTGCTCCGCGACGAGGCCGAACTGTGGGATGCCATCTGGATCAAGCTCGTGTTTGTAGCGGAAAGTGACCGGCTGAAGTGAAAGGATGGCTTCGCTCGCCTTGTCCATAGGCTTGATGCTGTCCTTGAACCGCGCCGAAGAAACAACCGTGCCGAGTTGACCTTGCGGGTTGACAATCACTCCAACGCCGTTCGCCACGGTCACGCCGCTGATCCCAGCGACAAATGTGGCCTTTTGAGTTCCTTTTATGCCAATTCGAATCTTGTTGGAGTCACCAGCTACCCCGGGACTTCCAATATCAATGTTGTTGCCGCCGGTGGTGAGATTTGCGCCGGCACTTGATCCCAGGGCCGTGTTGCCGCTGCCCATTGTATTGCCAATAAGCGCATTGGCGCCAATCGCCGTGTTGTCGTGGGCGGTAGCGTTGCTTATGAGCGTCTCATAACCAATTGCCGTGTTAAAGTTGCCGATTGTATTGCTCATTAGGGCGCTGAAACCGGCGGCGGTGTTGTCGGAGCCGGCTGTCACGCTAAAGAGCGCGTCAGTGCCCTCAGCGGTGTTGAAGTTAAAATAGCCTCCGTCCGGCGGAGGATCGAGGGCGAGAGCGGCTGGCATGAGCGCGAGGCCCGCGGCTGCGAGAAGGCTGGTGAGTTTTGTCCGTGAATATGGATTTTTCATAGGGTTGCTCTTTAGACGCGTAGTCTGACGGGCCGAGCCGCCGCAGGTCAAGAGAAATGCTCCCGACAGCGGGCAAGCAAATCCCCTGACCAAACGATGTAGCAAACCTGTAGTAGTTGGCTTGAACCAGTTGCGTCAGATGATGGACAAAAGCTCAATCATTCGCTACCACACGAGGAGGAGGAGCCTGTGTTCTAACCTGGTCGCTCACCTTCTGGATTTGCGCGGCCTGCTCTTTGAGCGCCGACTGTAGCTGCGCGACAGTAGCTTCTAGCCTCTGGACCTTGCAATCCTGCTCGGCTATCTCGACTGCGTTGTTCCTCAACCTTGCGATGCTCTTTGATAAACTCATTGAGTAGCATCGCATTCACCGCCTCGTAGCGCACGGTGTAGGGCTTACCGTCATCGTCACGAGCTACCAGATCGGGATTTACCTTCTCTACCTGCTCGGCGACCAGACCGAACTGAGGAATGCCCTTAGGGTCGAGCTCCTTTTTGTAACGGAAGGTAACCGGCTCCAGCGACAGAATCGCTTCGCTCGCCTTCTCCATCGGCTGGATCTTCTCCTTGAAACGCGCCGAGGAAGTGTTTGTCCCAAGGTGACCCTGGCTGTCGATCAGCACGCCAACGCCGCCGGCCACAGTCCTGCCGCTGATTCCGGCAATGTAAGTATTTTTCTGGAGCGTTCTGTCGCCGATCCGAATGGTATTGGACTCGCCCGCATTCCCTCCGTTGCCGATGTCGATGTTGTTATTCCCGGTGGTGAGAAAAAAACCGGCAGAGCTGCCCAAAGCGATGTTGTTACTACCCCTCGTATTTCGCACGAGGGATCGGTTGCCAACCGCGGTATTACTGCCGCCGTCCGTAGTATCGGCGAGCGCGGCGTAGCCGGTGGCGGTGTTGGCGGCGCCAACCGTATTAGCAGTGAGCGCAATGTGGCCGACACCGACATTCTCCCCGCCGATGGTGTTAGCCGTGAGGGCCCCACTGCCAACGGCCACGTCACTGGAGCCGGTGGTATTGTTCGCGAGGGCATCCCAACCGATCGCCGTGTTGTTAAAGATGGTTGTGCTGCGCGAGAGCGCCTGGTAGCCGACGGCGGTGTTGCCAGTACCGACGGTGAAACCGGCGAGGGCAAAAGCGCCAAGCGCCGTGTGTTCCGACGCCGTGGTGCTGCTCGAGAGCGCCTGCTGCCCATACGCGGTGTTAAACGTGCCGGAGCTATTGCTCAAAAGCGCTTGGTAACCGGTGGCTGTGTTGCCATCGGCGTTGCTATTCCGCAGCGCCTGAAACCCAACCGCTGTGTTATTCATCCCGGTGGCGTTGTTCACGAGGGCGCTTTGGCCCAGAGCCGTGTTTTCGTTATTGTCGCAAATCTCCGGACACTGCGCCCAGGTGAACTGCGAAAGGCCGAAGACGGCGCCGGCGATGATAAGTCTGAATCTGATTTTCATATGAGATGCTCCTCTGGCCTGGCATGGTTTTAACCTGTCGGTTCCAGGTCTGAAAGAGGTGGGGATGCTCCCCAGGCGAAAAGCGTCTCCGCCGGTTCCAGATCGTGAAGAAATTCCACAGCGCGCGCGAGCGTTTGTCAATGTTAAACTCGCTCAACCACGCTCAATCAACCGACGCGTGTCAGCGGAAGCTGGCCCCGAAAACACAACGCCTACTGTCCGCCGGCAAAATGATGTTCTAATCCGCCGCTATTTCTGATACGCGGATGCGTTTCTGATCGGATCATAGGGCACGCGCCCGTTGCGGCTGGTCGCATAGACAAAGCCATAACGGTCGTTTTTCTCATCGACCGGCTCCAGGAGCAATCCCTTGTAACGGGCCTGCTTAGAGTATTCGATCAACACTCGCGCGGTTCCGTTAAACCCCCACATCTTGAAGCCGGTCCCGAAGAGCCCGCCGTTGGGGAAAAGCTCTTCCAAGCCAGCCATGGCATGAAAGCAATTGATCGCAATATGATCTTTTCGGTAAAGGCGGTCATCGGCCCGATACTTGATCGTGCCTCCGTCGAGCAAACGCTTCCGCCTCACTCCCAGATCAAAACCTGGTTTGGCAATCTCGTACGGTCCCCACATGGCCACGGCAAGCTTATCTTTGGAAGCGAGTTGGAGTGTCTCGGCGAGATTAAAGTTCCTGCCCGGCAGCAGAGGACACTCGTTTTTTTGCGGGATAAGCTTGGCGCCGACGCCGTCAAAGACGCACAGATTCGGGTTGGTCGCGAAATCGCTCGGCAACCAGCTAATGGTAAAAGCTTCAAATTCGCGATTCTTGTAGCTTCGTGTTTCGAGGCCCGGGGTCAGTTCAGTTTGTTTGTTGTCCGGAAAAACGCGAATGACAGAGATAAACGAGTGCGAAAATTTCGGGTCGTTGGCCCTGTTTTGATAAGCAAACGGAATGATGAAGTAGCGGTCGCGGGTGTTGATGCCCTCACCAAGACGCGCCAGGATTTTGGCCTTGATGCGATTTACCACCTGAGTGTAGAGCGGCAGATCATAACCTGAAAAGTCGACCTGCCGCGGGACCAAACCGGACGTCGCAAATGACGCCGTACAAACGATCAGAAGGAAATTTCGGAAAACCATGCTCACAATCTATAGGTATGGTCGCCGCCGTCGAG
>CAVYVJ010000034.1:0-9844 GCA_963771865.1 uncultured Verrucomicrobiae bacterium | reverse complement strand
GCGGGTCGGCTCCGGCGACGCCGCGCTTCGTCGCGGGCGCGCTCGGTCCCCTCCCCGTCACCGCCTCGCTCTCGCCGGACGTCAACGATCCCGGCTTTCGCGCCGTCACCTTCGACCAAATCAAACAAACCTATCGCGACCAGATCGACGGATTACTCGAGGGCGGGGTCGATCTTCTGCTCGTCGAAACCGTCTTCGATACCTTGAATGCAAAGGCCGCTCTCTTCGCGATCGCGGACGCTTTCGAGGAACGCGGGCGCAGGGTGCCGCTGATCGTCTCGGGCACCGTGACGGATCGCTCCGGTCGAACATTGAGCGGACAGACGGTCGAAGCATTTCTCACCTCCACCGCGCACGCGCGCCCGCTCGTCGTCGGATTGAATTGCGCCCTCGGACCGGACGAGATGGCGCCGTTCCTCGAGGAACTGGCGCACAACGCTTCCACTTATGTGAGCGCTTATCCGAATGCCGGCCTGCCCGATCCGCTTTCCGAAACCGGTTTTCCGGAGACGCCGGATTCGTTCGCGCCCAAAGTCATCGCCTGGGCGCGCAATGGCTGGCTCAATTTGGTCGGCGGCTGTTGCGGAACCACGCCGGCGCACATCGCGAAATTTGCAGAGGTGGTCCGCGATTTGCCGCCGCGAAAAATTCCAATGTAGGAGGGGCCTTGCGCCCCGATGGTCGCCAGACTGGAGATCACGGCACCAAGGCCACTTCCACATTGCGCTTGTCCGGACTGGAGCCGTTGAACGTCACGCCGGACTTCGGTTTCGTCATCGTGGGCGAACGCACCAACGTCACCGGCTCGCCCAGATTTTCGAAACTGATCCTCGGCGGCGATTTTGATGGTGCGGTCGCGGTCGCGCGTCAGCAGGTCGCGAACGGCGCCAACCTCATCGACGTCAACCTCGACGAGGGCATGCTCGATTCCGAAGCCGCGATGGTGCGCTTTCTCAACCTGATCGGGAGCGAACCGGAAATCGCGCGCGTCCCGCTCATGATCGACAGCTCGAAGTGGACGGTCCTCGAGGCCGGGCTGAAATGCGCCCAGGGCAAATGCGTCGTGAATTCCATCTCACTCAAGGCGGGGGAGGAAGAATTTCTCCGCCAGGCGCGACTCGTTAGGCAATATGGAGCCGCCGCCATCGTCATGGCCTTCGATGAGAGCGGACAGGCCGACACCTTGCCGCGCCGGACCGAAATTTGCCGGCGCGCTTACGATCTCCTGACGCAACGCGCCGACTTCCCCGCGAGCGACATCATTTTCGATCCGAATGTTCTGACTGTTGCCACCGGACTCGATGAGCATCGCAATTACGCGATCGACTTCATTGAGGCGACTCGGTGGATTAAGGCGAATCTCCCGGGCGCGCGCGTCAGCGGCGGCATCAGCAATGTTTCCTTTTCCTTCCGCGGCAACAACGCCGTCCGCGAAGCGATGCACGCGGCTTTTCTTTATCACGCCATCCGTGCCGGACTCGACATGGCGATCGTGAATGCGGGCCAGCTCGCCGTTTACGAAGAAATCGAGCCCGAACTACGCGAGCGCGTTGAAGACGTCCTTCTCAATCGACGCGCCGACGCAACCGAGCGCATGGTCGATTTCGCCGCAAATGTGAAAGCAAAGGGTCGCGCGCCGGTGGAAGAAAAAGCCTGGCGGGCAGATCCGGTCGCGAAGCGTCTCGAGCATGCGCTGGTGCAGGGCATCACCGATTACATCGAGCAGGACACGGAGGAAGCGCGCCAGCATTTTGCGCGGCCGCTCGAAGTCATCGAAGGACCGCTCATGGCCGGGATGAGCGTGGTCGGCGATCTTTTCGGGGCCGGCAAAATGTTTCTGCCGCAGGTGGTGAAATCGGCGCGCGTGATGAAAAAGGCGGTCGCCTATCTTTTGCCCTACATGGAAGCGGAGAAAGCGGCCGATGCCAAAGCGCAGGCGAGGATAATCATGGCCACCGTCAAAGGCGACGTGCACGACATCGGCAAGAACATCGTGGGCGTGGTCCTGCAATGTAACAACTATGAGGTGATCGATCTCGGCGTGATGGTGCCGGCCGCGAAAATTCTTGAGACCGCTCGCGATCGCCAGGCAGACATCATCGGGTTGAGCGGTCTGATTACGCCGTCGCTCGATGAAATGGTGCACGTCGCGCAGGAAATGGAGCGGCAGCAATTTCAATTGCCGCTCTTGATCGGCGGCGCGACCACGAGCCGCGCCCATACCGCGGTGAAAATCGCGCAACACTACCACGCTACCGTCGCGCACGTGCTCGACGCCTCGCGCGCCGTCGGCGTGGTCAGCGCGCTTCTCAACCCGGATGCGAAAGTGAAATTCGACGCCACGACGCGGGCGGATTACGAGCGCTTGCGGACGGAACACGCCGGCCGGGCGCGCGAGAAAAAGATGCTGACCCTCGAGCAGGCGAGAGCGAATCGCCTAACGATCGACTGGAAGAGCTACGAGCCGCCCGTGCCCGAGTTCCTCGGAGCTCGCGTTCTGGCGACAACTCCGCGCGACCCGCAGCCTGATTCGTTAGTCGAAATCTCGCTCGAGACGCTGGTCGAATATATCGATTGGTCGCCGTTTTTTCATACCTGGGAGTTGCGGGGACGTTATCCGGCGATTCTTGACGATGCCGTTGTCGGGAAGCAGGCGCGCGAACTTTTTGCCGACGCGCAAAAGCTTCTCACCAGGATCGTCGAGGAAAAATTGCTCACCGCCCGCGGCGTTTACGGCTTCTGGCCTGCCAACTCGTTAGGCGATGACGTCGAGATTTATCGAGATGAGTCGCGCACGGACGTCGTCGCGCGTTTTCATTTTTTGCGGCAGCAAATGCAAAAACCTGCCGGCCAACCGAATTATTGTCTGGCGGATTTTGTCGCGCCGGAGAGCTCGGGACGACGCGATTATCTCGGCGCTTTTGCCGTCACTGCGGGGATCGGCGCGGACGAGCTGGCGAAGCAATTCCAGGCCGAGCACGACGATTACAACGCGATCCTGACCAAGGCGCTGGCAGATCGGTTGGCGGAAGCGTTTGCCGAATATCTGCATTACGAAGCGCGGCAGGCGTGGGGTTTTGGCGCAGGCGAACGCCTCACGAAGGAAGACCTGATTCGGGAACGCTACCGCGGCATCCGGCCCGCTCCCGGTTATCCTGCCTCGCCCGATCACGTGGAAAAGCGGACACTCTTCGATTTGTTATCGGCAGAGGAACAAACGGGCATCCATCTGACGGAGTCGTTTGCCATGCATCCCGGGGCGAGCGTGAGCGGGCTCTATTTTTCGCATCCCGAATCGCGCTATTTTGCGGTCGGAAAAATTGAGCGCGACCAGGCGATCGAGTACGCGGCGCGCAAGGACGAATCGTTAGGCGAAATCGAGAAATGGCTCTCCCCGAATTTGAATTACGAGCCCCTGTAGACGCTTCGCTCTGCGAAGCGCGACCCTGTGAGGTTCCCGGATCAAACCCTCGGATCCGATGGCATTGTCCGTCGAACAACCCACAGGCCCGCGCTTCGCAGAGCGAAGCGTCTACAAATTCGGCGCGAATGCCCTGGACGAACTTGCCTAACGAGTGTCTTCGACCCAGCTGACAATCCTGTAATTGTTGATCAAGCCGCTCCCGGCCAGCGCTTCGTCGTAATGCAAATTGGTCACGCCCGTCATGGTGGTCGTCTTGCCAACGACCGAACCGAAGACATGACCGCTGCTTCCCCCGCCGTTGACCGTGACGTCGTAATCCGGGGCATAAAGGGCGGCGGTAATCTGACCGTTCCCCCCGAGAGTTACCTGCCGGGGGGAACCGTCGGTTGGTTGGATCCCGTAGAGCAGAAGGTCCGACGGCTGGTCGTTTGGATTGAGCATGCCCTTGCCGCCGATGTTCACGTTTCCGGAAAAATAGATCGTCGCACGAACGCCGTTCCCCAAAATGATTTGTGAATTTCCGCCCACACTAATATCGCCGCTGACATAAATTTCGATATAGCTGGGACTGCCGTCCGCGTTGCCGGCAAACGTGAGCGTTTGCCCGCCGCTGATCGAAATGCCGTTCAAGAGATAGCGTGAAGATGCCGCGCCCTGGCTGGAACTTGCGTTGAGCGTGGCGGTGCCATTGACCACCGAAGGTGTGGGATTGATCGACGGCCAGCTCGGCGCGCCGATCGGGTATGGGCGCCTGATAAAAATCGGTCCGTTGCACGCCCGTGATGTTGGCCACCCCGGTCACGGTTCCGGCGTTGGTCTCGACATCGCCGTAAACGTGAGCATTGCCGGCCTGAATCAGGTTCCCGTCGGTCGCGATGTCGCCGTTCTCCTGACGCTTGGCCACGTCGTAGAGACCATTGGTGGATTTTGCTGGATCACGCGAATCGTAGCTGTCGATCACGATGTTTTGATTGTTCAAATTGAGTGTCCCGATGGAAAGGATCGCCTGCCCAAAAGACGAAACGGGCGCGACGATGGCTTCGAGCCGGCGCGCTGCATGGGGAGCACTTGTTTCACTCGTAAAAAGTGAATCGATGTAGCGCTGCCAGTGCAGAGTGAGTTTGCGCAGGCGATTATCCTGCTTGTTGTACCCGACACGCGGCGGCCCGGTCAGGGGCAGCCAACCCAGAGTTCGCACCCTATAATATTGCCAGCCGTTGGTGGGATCGACCAATTGCGCCGGCGCATCGACGTCGACTTCGATCGTCATCGGCGTGCCGGCAAGTCCGGCGTTTGGGATAGTCGTTAGGCCATGGCTGATAACGCCGGCGCCGGGCGTATTGTCCCAGCCATCCCAGGCGCCATTCGGAGAAGGGTAGAGCGACTTTCGCAATTCGATGACCGCGAGATCGATCCCCGACTCCGCGGCGATCAACGACTCCTGCCATTTTGCGACTTGCAACCCTAACTGGAAACGTCCCGAAACCGCGCGCAGCACTTCAGTCGCGAGGAGCGAGAGGATCGCCATGATGCAGACGGTCCAGAGGAGCGCCCCGCCACCCGCCGCGGACCGAGAAGGATTCTTCATTAGTAAACGCCGCTCGCGATATCGGATCGGCTGTTGCGCAGCAGGGTCGTGTTGTAAACGGCGGTGGCCGTGTTGGTCGCTGGCGTCCCGAGATCCGCGGCGATGCGCCGGCTCCGGGTGTAGGTCGAGTTAAATGTGATGCGGGTCGTCACCACTTTCCCGGCATCGGTGACATCGAAAATGAAGTCACTCACATTCTCGGCAATCGCCACCGTCGGCAGAGTACCTTCCTGCCGGTAGATGGTTCCACCAAACAGGTAGTAATGAATGCTAATCGAACTGGTCGCGCTGCCATAGAAGACGCCGCCACTTCCATCGAGGGTAGGCATCTGTGGGGCGCCGTTCGCATCGTAATATGATGGCACCGTGATGGTCGTGTTGTTCTGGGCTGCCTGCACCGTGAGGGCTCGGCGGAGATCGAGCGCCAGATAGTCGGAAATCCGGATGGCGTCCGCGTGATTGGTGGCGAAGTCGGTCGTGGCCACGAAGTTCCGCTCCAGACTGACCATGCCCATCAACAGTCCCATGCAAATGGTGGTGAAGATCACAACGGAGATCATCATCTCCGCCAGCACGAAACGCGCTCCGATTGGCGCGCGGCGTTTTCATTTGGCCACACCTCCCTTGGCCAGGATGGCCACAATCTGGTGAGTTGAGGCGTGGTCGTTAGGGGCGCCTGTATAATTGACCGTCCAGATAACTTTGACCGCGTTCTCCAAGAGCAAGTTTGAATTTTGATTCACGATCGTCGCCACCCCGCCGGAGCGTTGGACCTGCGTGTTACCGACGCTACCGCTCCCGTAGGGGACCAGCGTCACCGTTTCGACAAGGTTCTTGAGTTGCGTGCCACCCGGCGCATCGGCATTCAGGAGATTGTCGCGGATCCAGGCCGCATCGGTAATCTCGTGCCAGTTGGCGATCCGCATCGACTCCATCCGTTGCTGCAATACCTGGCTGGCCCCGGTCGATTCCTTGGCGGATCGAATCGTCTCCATCGAGGACAGGTTCATGGTAAATAATGAGGAGAGAAAAACGGCCGAGATTGCAGCGGCGACGACCGTTTCGGTGAGGGTAAAGCCTCCGTCGGGATACGCAATCGAGGATTTCGCATACGCTCCTAAAGAGCAAAAAATGCGCCCTTCTATATAATTACTATAATTACCATTCTGAAGGACAGACCGGTCGTTATCTGTCAACGGGTTCGGCGATCGGCCGTCCCAAGTCCAACCGGTTAAGCCGATTGCGGCACGAACCTCCGAGCCGCGTTCCCACCGGCGTCAAACCCCCGCGCTTCGCAGAGCGAAGCGTCTACAGCACGGAATTCGGGTCCGCGCTCGTGATCAGCATTGTGCCGGCTTCGTCGGCGGAAATCTCTTCGCTCTCCTTCTCCGGCGCGCCCGGCTCCGGCCAAACGACGTTCCAGGCGAGATGCAGCTTCTCCAGCGTCCAAATGGTGTAGCGGGTAAGATCGAACTCCCACCATTTCAACCCGTGCGCTGCGCAACGCGGCTTGGCGTGATGGTTGTTGTGATAACCTTCACCCAGCGCGCCCAAACCCACCCAGAAATTGTTCTTGCTCTCATCCGACGTTTCGAAGCTGCGATAGCCAAACTGCTTCATGTGACAGATCGAGTTAACCGCCCAGGTGCAGTTGTAAATGATCAGGATCGGCACATAAAGGCACCAAAGCATTCCGGCGAACCCGAGGGTGGCAAAAAGGAGGCCGGCGACCGCGAGATGCGGAAGCACATAAAGGGCGGAATTTTCCCACAGCTTGCAGTACCAGATCTTGCGCACGTCGGCCGCATAACGCAGGGAGCGTTCCCGGAAAGAGGGCGGTTTGCGAATCAGCCACATCATGTGGGCGTAGGGGAATCCGTGCCGCGGACTATGGATGTCCTCTTCGGTATCGGATTTCAGATGATGGAAACGATGATCGCCGACCCAAGTCACCGGGTCACCCGACAGACCGACGGCTGAGCCGGTGGCGAAGATAAATTTCAGCCAACCCGGCATTTCAAATCCGCGATGAGTGAGATAGCGATGCAGGTAGAGGGTCGTGCCGAGCCCTATCCAGAGATAGATGCCGGCCATGACTGGCAAGTAGGTCAGGTGAAAACGAGTCCAAACCGCGGCCACGCCGAGGAGTTGGAGCGTGACGAGGATCGAGAAAATGGCGATATTGAACTTTTCGTTTTTGAACATAACAAGGGCTGAAGCAGATTGCCGGCCGCCGGGAAAGGAAGTCGCAGTGTCGATGCCAAGGGCCTCAAGGGCAAGCCCTTTTTCCCCGAGTATTCGCGCAGCTCTCACCCTAACGAACAAAAACAATGAGGTTCACATTCGGTAGGCAGCTCGAGCGGACCCCGGAGGGACGTGCTTCCGCACGTCCATTTTGCGGCGACGTTAGGAAGATTTGGACGTGCAGAAGCACGTCCCTCCGAGGCGTAGAGCGGTCGCCGCGGCGACAGGTCGACCTCAAAAGTATTCGTGCACCCCGCTTCCTCCCGTGCTATGAGGGCTGCACAATTCCGGGGTGTAGCTTAGCTTGGTAGAGCGCGTGGTTTGGGACCACGAGGTCGCAGGTTCAAATCCTGTCACCCCGATGCTTGAGCAAGCAGATGTTTTCGGTTTACGTCCTGAGAAGCAGCAAGACCGGTCGGCGATATGTCGGTTCCTGCGCCGACCTTTCTGATCGACTGCGAAGGCACAATGCCGGAGAATCGCCCGCGACAAAGCATGGGCTGCCCTGGACTCTAATTCACGAAGGATCTCCTACCCGCGCGGCAGCAACCGCCCGGGAACGCTATTTTAAGACCGGCCGTGGACGCGATGAACTTGATAGGCTCCCTTCCTAGTAAGAGCGGTCGCCGCGGAAACAGTTCGCAGGTTCAAATCCTGCCCCACCGAAGTTCAGACCCCAATTCGCGAAGAAGATGAAAATTTTACGAGAACTTGTTATCGTCATTGGGCTCGTCGCGGCGACTTCGGCCGGCGCGCAATCCCCCAGCCCCGATACCGCCAAAACCCCGGCCCCCGCGACCAGCAGCCAAACGACTTCCCTGGAGGCAACCCCATCGCCTTCCCCAACCGTTTCGGTCGAGCCGCCATCGTTGATCCCGCCAAACAGTCTTCCCGGTCCCGGAAGCGACGCACTTCCCCAGATTCCGGCCGGACCGGACTTACAAATGCTGAATGCGCTTTTCAAGCAAAGCTCGTTAGGCAAGGTCGCCGATGAATATCGGCTGCATTTACAAATGGCCGCGCTGGAGACGCGCATTCGCAATGAGCCCGATCTGCATGAATTGCACGCGTCGGCGAACAAAGCGCACACGGATCTCGAAAGGCGGCGTTGGTTCAGGGCCTACTTCGAACTCTATTTCAAGAAGCTGATCGCGCTCGCCTCGACGCCGGAATTGCAGGCTTACCTGCGCGCCCAGCAAGCGGCGCATGAAAGGACGCTTCTCCAGCCACGTGTCCGGCACAACCCGGACGAGGCGCAGGCTGCCGACACTCGCGAAAATCGCCGGCCAGGCAGCCGCCGCGAGCGCGCTCCCGACTCCGTTCCAAGCGCGTACGGGTGGCGTGCTCCCCAATCAATAAGCGGTCGAGTTCTCCGTCCAACCCGAACCGGTGATGCGGGACGGTTGCTGCGCTCAGAGACTGCGACTAAAATGAACCGGAAAAACGGCGCGTTCGTCTAGTGGTTAGGACACAGCCCTCTCAAGGCTGGTGCACGGGTTCGATCCCCGTACGCGCTGCCATTGCACGCGATTTAGATAAATAAGTGGGGGCCAAATTTTCGTGCAGTCGTAGTCGTTTGATCTTCAGCATTTTACGAACTCACTTCCGAATTCACCGACCGACGTTGCAGCACGTTATTTTCGAGGAAAATAAAATTTCCGGGGCCGCGACCCGTAGGCAATTGCCCAATACCCGTAGACAAACCCGTAGTCGCAACCCGTAGCCACACCCGTAGTTGGTTGACACATTTTCTGGCCGAAAAATTACGAAAAATGCCAGGCCGTGACGGGTCAGCTGAGATTTATCTGCACGATACCGGGACCGCTTTCGGCGGTTGATCGGGAGAAATTCCAAACCATTCCTGTCCCTCTTTCTCGTCAGCGAGCTCCCGGTAGTTGGTCATCAGCTTCTGCGGACTGTTTCCCATCTCCAGTGCGACCCGGGCTGCATCCGCCGTCACCGCCAACCGATACGTGGCGTAGCTGTGACGCAGGGCATTGTTGGGCCATTCCACCTGGCAGTTCTTGGCAAAAGCGATTGCTCGCCCGGCGTCCCGGGGCGTTGTGAACACTGTTCCATTGTGTTTGCGATAAGGAGCGAGCCAGCGCATTAAATTTGCCTGAATTGGCACCAGGCGCCTGGTCGCGGTCTTCGCCTTTTCCGGAGAGACGGTGATGAAGGAGCGTTTGAAATTTACGTCCTTCCAATCAAGCCGCAGAATCTCGCTCGAGCGCATGCCGGTAAACGCGCCAAGGGCAAGAAACAATCTGACCCGTTCGGGAGCTTGACGCAGCAGTAACGCAAGTTCAGCCGGACGGAGAATGCCGATCTGGCCGCCGCGATCTTTGGCCTTGGCGATATCGTCCGCTTCGGTCGGCTGCCCTTTGGGCAGATGACCGTGCTTCCGGGCGAAATGAAAAAGCGTTATGATGGAGCCACGAATATTATTTCGAGCCCGCGGCCCGATGTTTTGCTCGCGGAGCCACGCATCGATCTGGGGCGCGGTGATGCGATTGATATCCGTTTGAAAAGCGGCGGCGAAACGAACGAGGTGACTTCGAACGGTCTCAATATAGCGCCTGCTCAAT
>CAVYVJ010000033.1:0-28337 GCA_963771865.1 uncultured Verrucomicrobiae bacterium | reverse complement strand
GACCGACAAAAAACAATCCGACCGACAAAGCCGCGCCGAGCACTGTGACGTAAATCCAGGTCCGCTTTTTCGACCCGCTGCGCCGCGGTAGAAATGTGCCCAGGCAGATCTTCTGTCGGCTTGATTCCTTCCGGCGTCAGTTCAAAGGCCCAGGCCAGAACCAACGCGATCGGAAATCCGACTGCGACTAGGACGATCAGCGTCTGGTTCACCCATTCCGGAGCGTGGAAGGTCGGCAAAACGGTCGAGCAAATCTGAATAACGAGCCAACCGACAACAGCATAGGCGACCGCGACCTTGTAAACGTTGCGCCGCTTCAGCTGGCAAAGAAGTTCATCTATTTGCCGCTCGTCGTATCTGATCCGCATTCGAAATCGTTTTCGCCGAGTGGCCGGCATCCGGCGGGCCAGCCTTTCTCGCGCCAATAGGCCGGGAAACAGTTGCGTTTCAGCTTTGCCTTGACGCGCGGATCGCGCAGCATCGCCTGACCTGCCGGCCTGCTGCTATAAAGATTGCAGAAGTAGTAAGCCTCGAGGGCCGCGCCGCGACTTTGGATATCTGCGTTGTAGCCGTCAATGTCCTGGTTCGCGATCAGGAAGAGGCTCGCTTCGTTCTCCGGCGCATCCGCGAGAGCTGCACGCAGCTTGGTTGGGTCAGTCCCGGGCTCGCCGAGCGTCCATGCCAACAAAGTTTGCGCGAATGCGGCATCATTTGGCCAACGGGAGGCGATGTCTGCGAGTGCGGCGCGGGCCTCATCTTTTCGGCCGTAAGCGATCGCGTCCCGAAGAGTCCGAACCGGCCGGAGCCGTAGTTTGGATTGATCGCGCGCTGCTGTCGCACCGCCTCTTCGACTTCGTTTCGGCGGTCGAGCGCGCACGGCGGCATCCCGCAGGCGCACCCAGCCGACAATAAAATAGGGATCAAGTTTCACCAGCTGGCGCGCCGCCAGTGCCGATCTTCGAGGCGCCCGACTTCGTAAAGGAGTTCCGCGTAATCTTCCCGCACATCCGGGTAGCCTGGATCGATCTGCATCGAGCGCAGGTAATGACTTTCGGCGAGAGCGAACTTGAACTGTGCGCGTGCCACGTTGCCAATCGCGTGTTGGGTAGAGCTGCGTCGGGTTCGAGGGCGGCGGCGCGCTCCGCCGCGGCGGCCTCCCCGGCAAGAAGATCAGCGGCGAGAGCGGGGGTCATGTGTGCGGTGTACCAGAAGCTCACCTCATAGGTGAGCGAGAGCGAAGACCAACCCGCCGCGAAATCCGGCGCTTTCGCGACGGCGGTTTTCAAATGCGCGATCGCAGTGGGAAGATCGCTGCGCTGGCGGAGCAGCGCGCGGCCCTTAAGATACTCGTCGTAGGCTTCGGGTCGATTGGCGCGCGCGCCGCCACTGGAGCGGCCACGCCTAACGAGACCTTGAGCGCAGCGCCGATCCGTTGCGCGATTTCATCCTGGAGCGCGAATACGCTTTCCAGTTTGCGATCGTAGCTTTCGGACCAGATATGAAAGCCATCAGCGACTCGGACCAACTGCGCGGTGATTCGCACCTCCGGGCCATCACGGCGCACGCTGCCTTCGACAATGTGGCTCACGCCGAGCTTCCGCCCAATCTCGCGCACATCGCCGCCTTTGCCCTTGAACTCGAAGACTGAAGTGCGCGCCACCACGCTCAGCTTCGGAATTTTCGCCAAAACGTTAAGCAGCTCCTCGGTCATGCCGTCCGAGAAATAGTCCTCGTCGGCTTTGCCGCTCATGTTGGCGAACGGGAGGACGGCGATCGAATTTGGACTGGCGGCTGTTGGCGTCGCCATGTCGCCTTTCCGGAACGATGGCTGACCGTAAAAATACCAACCTAATGCCAGCACGATGAGCAACGCGGCCGCGGCGAAAATACGCTTGCCCCCGGAAGTGTTGGCATCAAGCCTCACCCCATCGCGGGTGATATCAAACGCCCACGCCAACACTACGGCGATGGGAAATCCCAGCAGTGCGATCAGAATAAAAATGCGGAGCGCCCACGGCGGCGCATCAAATGCGGGAAACCCGATCGAAGCCGCCTGCACCGCGAGCCAGGCCACGACCAGATAAGCGGCCCCGACCTTGAATACATTGCGGCGCTTTAGTTCGTCGAAGAAAGATTTCATGCATTAGAACGTCCCTGCTGCGCCTCACGCCATAGCAGCTTGCGCAGCACTTCGGAAGTTTATTCCGGTTGGCTTCCGGAAGCCCCACTTTACCACTGTGGCTATTTCGGGTTGGACAAATCAGCGAGCTTTTGGAAACGCGGGTCAGTCCGGAGCGGATCGAACATCGGATCGAGGCGGAGGAGAGCCGGTGTGAGCGGCATCCCTGTGGCCAGGCCGCCATTGCCCGGCCGGGAAAGTATTTTTTCCAAAATGGCGATGGCGCGATCGGGTTCACCCACGCGCGTTGCTACTCGGGCCAGGGTCTCGAGCGCTTGCATCCCATTCGCGGCCTGTTTCTCGATCGGATTTAGGACCATTGCCCGCTCGACCAGGGCGAAAGCAGTGGCCTTGTCACCGAGGCTCGCGGTAGTCAGCGCGAGATCATCGAGAAGCGCCCAATTTTCAGGTTGATCGTTAAGGAGGGCTTCGAGCTCGGCGCGCGCTTGTCGCCACGTTTCTTTGGCGGCGTCGTTATCACCGCCGACTTCCTGCGCCCAACCTAACCAGAAGCGGAGTTCGCCATTCAGATAACCTATATTTGGATCGGGCTTGGTTAGTAACTCCTTTAACCGCGAGATAACTTTGGCGGGATGACGTTCGAGGATAGCTTGATAACTTACTTGTTCCCATCCCGTGGGATCGCCGGCTGCAGGCCAGAGGGACGCGAGAAGACTCGCGGCCTGCGGCAGATCGCCCTGCGCTTGCGCAATCGCGCCCTTTTCTACCAGGGCATCAATGTCGTCTGGCACAATCTCCAGAATTTGGTCGAGCTTGCGGAGCGCTTCGGGGAAATGACGAAGCGTGATATAGAATTGCGCGTGGCGAGTGAGCAGGTTCAGATTGCGCGGGTCGAGCTTTTCGGCTTCTGCAAAGTACCATTCGGCTCGTTCCCATTGCCCTTGATCTCGTGCGAGGAGCGCGAGCGACAAACGAACCTGGCTGCTATTAGGCAGAAACTGCCAGGCCTGTTCATAACAACGTGCCGCGCTTTCGAAATCTTCCACGCAGCCATACTGATAGTAGCCCTTGGCTATCCATCCTTCGCCGAGATTTGGATCCAGCGTCAGCGCAGTTTCCATCGCCTGCTCGGCCTCGTTGCGCAGGGCAATAGTCGGCTGAATGTTCGTCGTGTGGTAGCCACGCGCATCGACATAGGAGAGCAGTGCCCAGGCAAGGGCGAACTTAGGATCCAGGCGCACCGCTTCTCTCAGATACTTCTGTGCCCCCAGATAGTTAGCAGGTGTGTTTTGCGTTCTTAAGGTATAAGCCAGGCCGCGCAGGTAGGCATCGTAAGCGGCGGCGTTATCCGTGGGTTTGGCGGCCATGACTTGCTCTTCCCGGCCGGTGAGATGAACGCGCAACTGATCGGCGATAGCTTTGGCGATGTCGCTCTCGACGGCAAAAATGTCGGTCAATTTGCGATCAAAGCTATCGGCCCAGAGATGCGAATCGGTCGCCGCTTTGATTAACTGCACGTTTACCCGGACGGCATCGCCGCTCTTTTGCACACTGCCTTCCAAAATGTGGGCGACGCCAAGTTGCCGGGCGATCTCCGGCAAATTTTCCGGCGCGCTCTTATAGTGCTGCGTCGAAGTGCGCGAGATGACTTTCAGGTCGGCGATCTTGGCCAGGCGCGTCAGAATCTCGTCCTGGATCCCATCGGTGAAATAAGCATTCGCCTTTTCTTCGCTGAGGTTTTCAAAGGGAAGGACGGCGATCGACTTGCGATCGATCTCGGCGGTGGGCGCAGGCTGTCTCCCTTGTTCCGTGGCTTGTTGCGAATGCAATAATCGAAACGCCATTAGCCCAGCCGCCCCGGCCGCGGCCACGACGATCAGAACGGTTAGCATGCGGCCTGTCTTCCGGCTGACTCTGCGATCAATCTCCTTTTCCCGCTTGATTCCCTCCGGCGTCAACTCAAACGCCCAGGCCAGGGCCAGGGCGATGGGGAACCCGATCACCATGGCGACCACGACCATCTCGACGGCCCAGTTGGGAATTTCGAAGAATGGAAAAACCTGTGTTGCGACCTGGATCAGGAGCCACGCCACCACCGCATAAGCGACCGCGACCTTGTAGACGTTGCGTCGCTTCAGTTCGGCAAAGAAGTTATGATAATTCATATTCCCGGTGGCTCGACAAATCCGGGACGTTTCCGACGCTGCGCAGTTTCAGCTTAAGTTGCAGATTGAAGCCTCAATCCACTTTGCTGGTTTCTTTGACCGGTTGAAAATCTTTATGTCCGGTCTGCCAAAGGAGGAAGGCAGTTTGGCCGGCAAAGTTTCTGAAGGTGACGACCTTCTCTTCGGTGAAATGGCCATTGTCGTAATTCACTTTCATCAGCGCGGGATTGCCTGAGGTGCTTGCGGATTGGATCGCGGCCACAAACTTGCCAGGTTCCCAGGCCGCCACGCGCGGATCGTTCCAACCGCCCACACCCATCAAGGCCGGATATTTCACTCCCTTTTGAACGTGCGCAACGCCATCCATTTCATACAAGGCCTTGCACTCGGTCTCGTCTTTCACGGTTCCAAATTCCGGAGTGTTCACTGGGCCGTTGGGCGAGAACTCCATCCGCATGGCGTTCGCGCAACCTACATTGCAAATGGCCGCCCGGAACAAATCCGGCCGTTCGGTAATCGCGCGGCTGATCAAAATCCCGCCAGCACTGGTGCCGGTGCCAGCCAGTTTCTCAGGACTGGTGTAGCCCTTCTTGACGAGATACTCGGCGCACGAAATAAAATCCTTCCACGTGTTTGGCTTGGTCGTTTTGTAACCGGCCTTATACCATGCTTCGCCTTTCTCGCTGCCGCCGCGCGGATGCGCGAAGGCCAGCACGACCCCTCGCTTGGCTACCGAATAACGAATGCTGAAGTATGGCGATGCGCTGATTCCATACGCGCCGTAGCCGTTCAGGATGCAGCAATTCGATCCGTCCATCGGAATTCCTTTTTTGTGAATGATCGAGAGCGGAATCATGGTGCCATCGTGGCCTGGCGCCTCGACCTCTTCTGCAACCAGGCTGTCAAATCCGGGATACACGACGTCGCTATTGAATGTGCTCTTAGCGAAGGTGTTCTTTTCCGCGTCAAAATCGTAGATCGTCACCGGCGAGGTCCACGACGTGATGTGCACCAGGCAACGGTCCGACCGCCAATCCGGGCAACTGCAATTGAGAGTGCCGGACAGCGGCAACTTGATTTCCTGCGTTTTGCCGGTCGCCAGATCGTATTTCACGAGCCTGCCCACGACCCCATTCGAATAAGTGACCATCAGGTAATGCCGGCTTTTGGTGAGGGACTGAACGGAGTCCGCCGCTTCGGGAATAACCGTCTCGGCATGCGCCCAATCCGGATGTTTGACACTCGTGCGCACCACCTTGTACTTCGGCGCGCCAGCGTGCGTGATCGCATACACATAGTCGCCGTCGAAAGCCACGCCTCGGACGAGGTTATCCGACTGCTGGCAGAGCACGTTCCATTTGATTTTCGGGTCCTTCATTTCGGCCGTGGGCGCATAAAAAATCCGCAGCTCGTTTTGCACCGTGCCCACATACCCGATCAGATAATCCGGGTACGATTCATCAATCGAAGCATTGGGAAATTCCTTCGGCGCAATGCCGAGGTCCGGATAGCTTTCGTTGCTGAAGAAATCAACGTCGCCGGCGAAATCGCTCCCCAGCTTGTGCAGCCGCGTTTTGCGGTTCAATTCGATCTCCGGGTTCTTGATGTCTGCGACTTTACCTGCGTCGTAAAAGAGCGTCTGATTATCTTTGGTCCACCCGATCGGGCCATACGACGGATAGAATTTTTCCGGCAGCAAGACTCCGCGATCGACGTCTAAAATCCGAATCTCCGAATACTCGGCACCGCCCGAGGAAAAGCCCATCGCGACATGCTTGCCATCCCACGAGGGCACAATGCTTTCGATCGTCATCACGACCCCGGGTTTGTATGTTCCCGGATCAAACAACAGTTTTTCCGCGCCGTTCCACCCTTCACGGCAGTAAAGCTTGCCGACGTTTTCGCCGCCCAAAGTTTTCTTGTAGAAAACGCGCCCGTTTTCATACGAGATCGCCGAGTACGACGCCGGGTTTAGCTTGTCCAGCGCCGTCCATTCATCCACCAGGGCGTCTCGACCCGGAATCTTCGCCAGCAATGCATCGGTCAATTCTGCCTGGGATTTGAACCAGGTTTCGACCTCTTTGTCCTTGAGATTTTCCAGCCAGCGGTAGGGATCTTTGTATGTCTTGCCGAAATAAATATCCTCGGAATCGACCGTCCTGGTTGCCGGATAGTTCCATTGCGCGCCGCATGGCAGGACAAAAGTCAGAACCGGAAGAATGAGCAGGATCAACTTTTTCATAGGAAGAGTTAGGCAAATTGTCGTGAGATTGTCGATCTTCACTTCGATTTATCTTCGCTGAGTTTTTGGAAGCGCGAGTCGTTGCGGAGTGGATCAAACATTGGATCGAGCCGAAGGAGCGCAGGAGTGAGCGGCACCTGCCCGCCACCAAGAGGACCTTCGTACGGAAGCGAGAGAAGTTTTTGCAAAGCGGGAATCGCCTGGTCCGGCTCTGCGAGTTGCGCTGCGACCCGGGCCAGGATTTCGATTGGAGCGGGCCCATCGAAAGCATCATTCTCGATCGGCATCGCGGACATCGCGCGTTGCGAGAAATTGAAAGCGGCGGCTTTGTTTCGGAGACCCATCTCAGTCAGAGCGAGGTCATAGAGGAGATTGTAATTCGCCGGCTGTTCCTCGATGAAAGGCTCCAGTTCGCCGCGGGCCGTGCGCCAGCTTTCCTGGGCAGCGGCGTGGTCCCCGGCAACCTCCTGCGCCCATCCTAACCAAAAGCGAAGCTCTCCGGTGAAGTAGCCCCAGGTGGGGTCAGGCCGCGCGAGTAACTCCTGCAATCGAGGGATAACCGGCGCCGGCCGGCGCTCAAGGATCGCCTGGTAAACCTGGGTGTATAAGACATTCGAATCGTCGGGCGGCGGGTGGAGCGGCGCGAGGAGCGCGGCGGCACGCGGAAGGTCGCCCTCGGCCTGGGCAATGGCCGCCTCCACCGCCAGCGTATCCATATCGTCGGGCGTGATCGTCAGGATTTTATCAAACAATCCCCGCGCCTCGGCAAAGCGCCGGCGCGCGATGCACGATTGGCCATGCTGCCCGAGGACGTAAACGTTCCGCGGATCGAGCCGCTCGGCTTCTTTGAAGTTAGAGTCACTCTCATCCCACTTGCCCTGCCGGCGCTTGACGTAGGCGAGCGATTCAGGAATCCGGCTGCTGTTGGGAAGGAGCGGGCGAGCGCGTTCGAAGTAAGTCACCGCGGTGTTGTAATCCTTGAAGCAGGCATAATGATAGTAACCGACGGCGTGGAGCGCTTCGCCAAGATTGGGCTGGAGAGCCAGCGCGGTTTCGGCTGCGTGCTGCGCCTCTTCACGAAGAGCGACGGTCGGCTGCAGGGTCTGGGTGAGATAACCACGCGCATCGACAAAGGAGAGCAGCGTCCAGGCAAGGGCAAATTTCGGATCTAATCGGACTGCTTCCCTGAGGTATTGCTGCGCACCGCGAGAGTTAGCGGCTGAGTTAGCCGACTTGAGATTGTAACTCAACCCTCGGAGGTAAGCATCGTAGGCCTTTGGATCTTCGGTCGGTCGAGCGGCGAGGAGCAACTCTTCGGGTCCCGTAAGCTTGGCGCGCAATTGATCGGCGATAGCTTTGGCTACTTCACTCTCGACCGAAAAGATATCGGTTAGTTTTCGATCGAAAGTCTCCGCCCAAAGATGAGCGTCACTCGCGGCCACGATCAGTTGCACGTTGATGCGGACGGTGTTGCCGCTCTTCTGCACGCTTCCTTCCAGGATATGGGCGACACCCAGTTGGCGCGCAATCTCAGGCAGGTTTCCCGGGTTAGTTTGGTAGTTCTGGGTGGAAGTGCGCGAGATTACCTTCAGATCCGTGATCTTCGAGAGACGCGTTAGAATCTCGTCCTGGATGCCCTCGGCAAAATAGGCGTTCGCCTTCTCTTCGCTCAAGTTTTCGAAGGGCATGACGGCGATCGATTTGTTAGGAATAACAGGAGCCGGCAGCAAATGCGGGCGACTTGCTGCCGCCTCTTTCATCAGCCTGGGCCGAAGAACCTGGAAGGCGAACAATCCGGCGGCGACAACTGCCAGCGCCATCGTAATCCCAACAAGCTTGCGGCCAGTCTGGCGCGCCTGACTAGGTTCGACATCTTCGGCGCGTTTGATTCCTTCTGGTGTGATCTCAAATGCCCAGGAAAGAATGAGCGCGGCCGGAAAGCCCAGGATAAGGAGGAGCACGACCAGGCGCACCGCCCAATTCGGAATCCCGAAGAACGGAAATACCTGGGTCGCAATCTGGATCAGTAGCCAGCTAACGACCGCATAAGCTACTGCGACCTTGTAAACGTTCCGTCGCTTCAGTTCGGCGAAGAACGAAGGCTTTTCACTCACTTAGGTGGATCCTGGCAATGCTTTGGGAAGCGGGGATCTTCGCGGAGTTTTTGCATTATGACGACAGAGCGATCGATCGTGCAGTTGCCAGCTTGGAACCCGCGCTCTCGAGCCTTCATTTCAATTGATCGTCAGCCAGGCCCATCGCGCGCAAAAACACCTCCCAGCGTGAATCTCCACGAAGATTTGCGAAGAACGGATCGAACCGCACGCTGCCCAAACCCGCGTCGCGTTGGCGGCGCGCTCGGTCCAGCCACTCGAACGCCCGGTCTTTCTCCCCGCGATACGCGTAGACTTCGGCAATCTGGTAGGCGGCCGTATCGGCGGAGATCTCGATCAAACGGGCGAGCGCGGCGTCTGATTCCGGGACCCGTTTCTGACCCCAGCGGGCCATGGCCACAACCAGGAGACGAGCCCACTCGGCCGCATCATCCTTGGCCTCGAAAGCGGCCTCCTGAAACTTGCCTTGCAAAAGATAGGAAACACCGAGGCCTGCGTGTGCCCAGGGCGCTGCCGGATTTAATTCCACCACCCGTGAATATTCGCTCTGTGCTTCGGCAAACTGCCCAGTGATGGCGAGATTGTAGGCGAGGAACGACCGTGCGAGCGGGTCGACTGGATCCACCGCGACTGCCTGGCGAAAGAGCGCGATCCCTCGCTCCGTCTCTCCTTTGGTCAATGCAAGGTTACCCGCGGCGGTGAGAATCGCCGGGTCCGCGGGAGCCAACGCAAGAGCGGTCCGCAACGTTTCACCCGCCTGTTTCCAGTCGAAATCGAAAATGAGTTCGATATCGGCGCGGACGCGCAATCCTTCCGGCAGGTTGGGTTCGAGTGCCAGCGCGCGGGCCGCACTCTCTCGCGCCTTGGCCAGGTGAGAATCGAAACCGGTCCGCCCGTTCTCGGAGGAGAACTGGCAGTACCACACGTGTGTTCGGGCCAGGGCCGCCCAGGCAAGTGCAAAGGAAGGATCGAGATCCACTGCCCGTTGATAGGCAGCCAACGCTTCCTCCGCGCTTTTTTCCGAATCACGACTCGTATAGAACCGGCCCTGGAGATAATACTGGTGCGCCTCGACGTTTTTCGTCCCCCCTTTTTCCGCCGCCTGCACCTGCGCTTGAATTGCCGCTTTGGCTGCGGAATCCGCGGCACCATCCGTCAGTTGCCCGCTCAATTGTCCGACGATGGTTTGGGCGAGCTCGGTTTGCACCGCGAACACGTCCTTCAAATCGCGCGTATAGTTTTCCGACCAGACTTGCTCGCCCGTGTCGGCCCGAGTGAGCCGGGCCGCAATCCGCACCATTTCGCCAGCCTTGCGCACGCTCCCCTCGACCAGACGTGCCACACCGAGTTTCTCCCCGATCTCCTGGGCGGTTGCATTCTTGCCTTTGAAGGAAAAGGCAGAGGTCCGGGCGGCGACATGAAGTCCGGGAATTTTTTGCAGGACGGTGAGCAACTCCTCACTGATTCCGTCGGAAAAATATTCGCTCCCCTTGTCGTCGCTGAGATTGGCGAACGCCAGCACGGCGACGGATTTGGCGTTGGCCGTCGACTTGTGTTCGTTAGGTTGAGATGCCGCAGCAATCAACGCATGCTCCCGACGCGGTGCGAGGGCGAATTTATCGAAAGCAAAATATCCGAGCGCAACGACCAGGACGACAATGATCATGCGATCCATCCGTCGCGCGGTTTGCGGCGCGATCGAGTGCTCGAGTGGAACATCTTCGTCACGCTTCAAGCCTTCCTGCGTCAGCTCAAAGACCCAGCTAAAAATCAGCGCCGGGATGAAACCGATCGCGAGCAGAATACAATGCTACGCAGCAGCCACTCGGGCGCTCCAAACAGGGGGAGTAGTGTGGTTGCTACCTGAGTTAGTAACCAGGCCCCGACCAGATAGAGTCCCGCCATCCGGATGACGTTGCGACGTTTCAGTTCGGCAAAGAAATTGCGCGGATTCACTTCTGTTTCTCCTGGCAGAGTTTCTCGAACCGCGGATCGCCGTGCAACGGAACGAAGTCCGGATCGAGACGAAGCAATACCGGAGTTACGGGAGGACCGTAGATTGGGTCCGATGGCGCGGAGAGAAGACGTTCCAGACTGGCAATCGAGCGTTCTTTGTCGCCCAGGCGCGCGAAGATACGGGCTTTCAATTCCTCACCCGTTCCACGAGCGCGCGCATCGTCGCCGCAGGCAGCATCAAATCGCTCGAGCATCTTGAGCGCGTCGTCGCGTTGACCTGTGGCGGCCAGGGCAACGACTAACGGCCCCATGGCTGAGGCGTTTTGCGGCTGCTCGTTCACGATCGTCTGAAAACGATCGCGCGCGCGGATGAAGGCGGCGTTTGCTTCAGCTTTCCTACCGGCCATGTCCAGTAAAGTCGCCCAATAAAGAAGGAAGGAAGGATCGTTCGATCCCGGCTTGCTTGCCTCAGAATCGAGTAACTTGAGAGCGATGGAAGGATCGTGCCGCAGCCAGGCTTGATAGAAGAGCGCCACCGCGCCGGTATCAAACTCCCGTGCCTGGCTCGGCAGGCGGTTGAGGACCGTTTGAGCTTCATCCAGTTGTCCGCGCGCCTGGAAAACAAATGCTTTCGTTCCGATCAGATTAGTATCGTTAGGCCAGATTTGCAGTGCGTTGTCCGTCATTTCGAGAACGGCGGCAAGGTCGCGCATGGCCAAAGCGAGGTGAATGGCCTGGAGGCGGGTGTAAATTTCGTTCGGGTTCAGGGAAACAGATTGTTGGATATAGTTAAGAGCTTCCTGCCACTGTCCAAGGCGTGCGGAAATAAATGCCATGGCCTGGAGTAACTCGGCATTGTTTGGCCAAGGTCGTGCGTAACTGGCGCATCATTTCGAGGGCGCCCTTGTAATCGCGCAGGACCCAGTATTGAAAATAAGCCCGAGCTAATCGCGTTTCCGCAAGATCGGGTTGCAGGCGCGTCGCTTCGGCCAGCGATTTATCGGCGGCGGCTCGTCGCGCCGGCGTCATCTCATCACCAAAGAAGGCTCGGGATTGCGCTTGGGAAAGCGCGGCCCACGCTCCTGCAAACTGCGGGTCCAGCTGGACCGCTTCCTCGAAGGAATGCAACGCCGCCTTTTGCGACGCATCGGACACCTGCCAGTATTGGGCCTTACCGCGCAGGTAGGCGTCGTAGGCGGCCGGGTTGTTTGTCGGCTTTTGCGTTAACACCTGTTGTTCGGCTCCGGTCAGCGTGGCGTTCAACGCCGAGGCGACCTTTTGGGCTACCTCCATTTCGACCGCAAAAACGCCTTCGCTCAGTTTGCAGTCATAGCTCTCAGCCCAGAGATGGTCGTCTGTTAGTGCGCGAATCAATTGCGCGTTCACGTGCACCGCATCGCCAGCCCTTTGCACGCTGCCTTCCAAAATATTGTTCACTCCGAGTTGCTGGGCGATCTCACGCAAATTCCCCGGCTTGCTTTCATATTGCCGGGTGGATGAGCGGGAGATCACTTTCAAAGCGCCGATCTTGGCCAGTCGGGTCAGAATTTCATCCTGCATCCCCTCAGCGAAGTAAGCGTTCTCCTTGTCACTGCTCAGATTCTCGAAAGGCAGGACCGCGATCGATTTGGAGCTGGCGAGCGGATGACAGTTCGCCAGGTGCGGCGGCACGCCGCGGCGCCAGGACAAACTTGTCGATCGCAAAATATCCAAGCGCGAGGAGCAGGACGGCGATGATCATGCGATCCATTCGGCGCGCGGTTTGTGGCGCGATCGACTGCTCCGGTGGGACCTCGTCATCACGCTTGAGTCCTTCCGGCGTCAGCTCAAAGACCCAGCTAAAGATCAGCGCCGGGATGAAACCGATCGCGAGCAGAATGACAATGCTACGCAGCAGCCACTCGGGCGCTCCGAACAGGGGGAGTACGAGTGGTTGCTACCTGAGTGAGTAACCAGGCGCCGACCAGATAGAGTCCCGCCATCCGGATGACATTGCGGCGCTTGAGCTCGGCGAAGAAAGAAGGTTTGCTGCTCATACTCGAGGCGCGGCTGCGACTTCGACAGGAGTTGGCAATCCCATCTTCTTGCAAAGGGCAGCGAAGCGCGGGTCATCTTTGTAGCGCAACAAGTAGGGGTCGTAATAGAGGATGGTGATGTTGTTGTCCCGGTTGGCCCAGGCGCGGTCGAGCCACTCGAACACCTTGTCCGGTTCCTTTCGCAAGGCATAAGTCCGGGAGATAAGATAGGGGTCGGTATCGGCGTAGCGATCCATCAATGCCTTTAGCGCGGCATCAGCGGCCGCCCAGTCGGGACCGATCTGCCGCGCATTAGTCAGAGCGAAATCATGCGACTTTCCCGCCGGAACCTGCTCGGCTTTCTGAATGGCTGCAGCCGCATTCCCTCGCAGCGTATCGATCGCAGAGAGTCGCGCCTCGGCGCCTTCGCTCGATTGGATGACGAGTTGCTGGTGAACGACTTGTTCGGCCTCGTCGAGACGGCCAAGCGCCATCAGGTCGCTGACCAACAGGCCATACCAGCCAGCGTTCCGCGGATCGGCTGCAAATGCCTGCCGGAGAGGCTCGATTGCACCCTCCGGATTTCCGAGGGACGCATGCACTTCAGCCAGAGAAGCCATAACGATCGGATCGTTTGGCGCCAATTCTGCACAGCCCGCTCGAATTCCGCTTTTGTGCCTGCGATGTCGATATCAGCCAAAGAGTAAGAGCCAAGGCCGTGCGTTGGTGCGACGCGGCAAGATTCGGATCCAAGGACAATGCCTTATTCGGCGTGCCGCGCGTGCCGTCGTAAAAGCTTGCTCGGCCGCTGCGCGCGGAGTAATCGCCTAGGAACGTCTCAGCCTTTCGCCAGCGACCCGCATAGGCCCGCGCATACTTCGGGTCGAATTCAATCGCAGCTGTGATAATAATCGATCGGCTCTACGATAACCAGCTTCAGTGTTGCACTGGGAGTAGAATTGACCTTGCAGAAAAGCGCTGTAGGCCGCCAGATTGCCGCCCGGCGGACGGTCGCCTTGCGCGGTAGCGCGCTGGCGAGTTGCAGCAGCCTTGTCTTGAGCGCATTGGCGACCGCCGTCGTGATATCGTCCTGCAACTTAAAAAGGATCCTTATAAGGCCGGTCGTAGTGTTGCGACCAAAGCGTCGCTGCCATCGGCCGCATTGACTAACTCAGCGCTGATCGCGCACCGCATCGCCCGCGCGGCGCACGCTCCCTTCGAGTAGATGCGCAACGCCGAGTTTCGCGCCGATCGTTCTGCTGTCATCCTTGCTCTCGCGGAACTGAAAAGAAGAGTTGCGTCCGATGACCTTCAATCCGGCGAACTGGGAGAGCGCGGTAATGAAATCTTCGGAGAGGCCGTCGGAGAAATACTGCTCGTCTTTTGCGCCGCTCTCATTTACCAGAGGAAGGACGGCGATCGATTTATCGGGAACCGCATTTCCTTCCGTTGCCTCCTTGTGCCAGACGAATTGATTGGTCAGGAGGAGGACGACGGCCAGCGCCAGGATCGCGATGATCCAGCGATCGAGCTTCTTGCCCGTGCCGACGATTCTCCGGTTGATGCGGCAAGATCTCGCTCTCGAGTTGGAAACCTTGCGGCGTCCATTCGTAGAACCAGGAGAGCAGCATCGCGAAGGGAAACCCGATGCAGGCCGCGACTACGATCCAGCGCACGACCCATTCCGCGATGTGGAAGAATGGAAACACCTGCGTTGCTATCTGGACAAGCAGCCACGCACTCGCCGCGTAAAAGGCGGCGGCGCGCAGGACATTGCGACGCTTCAGTTCGGCGAAGAAACTGCCTGAGTTCATGGCCGAGGAACCGCGGCTTTGCCGAACTCGCGCGCCGGCACAATCTTCTCGGCCAGCGCTTCGAAGCGTGGATCGCCGTGCAACGGTTCTGAGGAATTGGTCCACTCTTATGACACCCATGTCAAAGCCATCGCGATCGCGATAACCTTGTTCGAGCCATTTGAGCGCTTCTTCGTTGTCGCCCAGTCCCAGGTAAACGAGTGTGAGCCCGAAGGCCTCGAAGTAGCGGTGCTTTCTTGCCTCAATCAGATCCTGCTCAATTTGCAATGCTTCATCCTTTCGCCCCAACTTGCCATAGAGATGACCGAGTAATGCCTTCGGAAATGGATCATCATTCAAGGCCATTGCCTTTTTATACTCAGCAATGGCTTCCGGATTCTGTCCCTTAAGTTCCAGGGCTTCAGCCCAGGATGCCAATGGGCAAAGTAAAAGCTCTCATCCATCTCGACTGTCTTGCGCAGTTGCGCGATGGCTTCATCAAAGCGATTGGCATAGATGTAAGCCTGCCCGACATTTGTGTTGATGATGAGTGAGAGAGGATCGAGCTCCAACGCTCGTTTGATCTCGGTAATCTCACGCTCGATCTGACCTGTCGCGGAGAGGGAATGATTGGCGAACCAGTGATGAGCCGTCGCGTCATTCGGGTCTAACTCAATGTGCCCGCTGAAATTCCGCGATTGCGCCCGGGGCATCGAAGTTGAAGAGCTGCTTGACCATGCCGAGCGCAGCATGAGCGCCGGCCGACCTTATCATCCAGGGAGAGCGCCTTTTTCGCGGCAGTCTCGGCCTCAGGAAAGCATTCCATTGAGGTGCCGCCGCTAAAACCCGGCAGTAGGAGCCAGGATTGGGCTAGAGCCGGCATAAGCCTCGCGCGTATTTAGGATCCTTTTCGATTGCCTGCTTAAAATAATCGATTGACTTCCGCAAATCCGCCGCGGTGCGCTTATTCCACAAGAAGCGACCCTTCAGGTAAAGCTGGTAGGCCTCCTGGTCCTCGGTCGGGCGTGCTGCCAGCGCCGTCTTCTCCGAGCCGGTCAACTTGGCTTGCAAGGTATCAGCGATTGTTTTCGCGATATCACTCTCGACGGCGAAAAGGTCAGTCAACTTGCGGTCGTAAATATCCGCCCAAAGATGGGCATCGTTAGGCGCATTGATGAGCTGCACATTCACGCGCACCTTGTCCTTGGCTTTCTGCACGCTGCCCTCAAGGATGTTGGCCACGCCGAGTTGCTTCGCAATCTCAGGTAGATTCTCCGGTGCGCTTTTGAAGCGTTGTGTCGAGGTGCGCGAGATGACTTTCAGGTCCGCAACCTTTGATAGCCGGGTCAGGATCTCGTCCTGCACACCTTCCGCGAAAAAGGCGTTATCCGGGTCCCGGCTCAGATTATCGAAGGGCAGGACGGCGATCGATTTTTCGGGAATCTGCGAAGACGCGAGAGGGCCGCGGGTCGGCTCGGTTGACCTAGTCGAATGCGAAATGGCGTAGCGACCAAGAAAGAATACGCCTAACGAGATAGCCGCGCCAAGCATGACCACATACATCCAGGTGCGACTCTTCGAGTGTTGGCCGGCCGTGTCAGCTGCCTCGGTTCGTTTCAATCCCTCCGGCGTCAATTCAAAGGCCCAGGCGATGATGAGCGCGATGGGAAAGCCGAGCGCGACCAAAACGAGCAGCGTTTGCAGGACCCATTCCGGCGCGTGAAACGTCGGCAAAACAGTCGAGCTGATTTGGATGACGAGCCAGCCCACAACCGCGTAGGCGACCGCGACCTTGTAAACGTTGCGCCGCTTTAACTCGGCAAAGAATTTGACCAGGTTCATTTTGCGGGTGGCGAAGATGCTTTCGGCGCCAAGGAGGCGAGGATCTGGTCGAAGCGCGGATCATCGCGCAGCGGGTCGAACGCGGGCGAGAGTTTCAGGGCGCCGTATTGGATGCCGGCGGGGGCGCTGGCTGACTCTTTTAGTTGTTCAAACGCCAGGTCCTTTTCGCCGAGCCACGCATAAATGATGGCGAGATTGGTGGCGTAGATCGGGCCGTCAAATGCATCCTTTGAGATCGGGAGTAACTCTCTCGCATGCCGGCCCTCGGCGATTGCGTCGGACTTATGACCCAGGCCGGCGTCGAGTAACCCAAGGATAATCCAACCCGGCGCATAGTCCGGTTGTTCCTGCGTCGTGCGCAGCACGGCAGGTCGCGCAGCGGCAAAGGCTTTCTCGGCGCCGCTTGTGTCACCAAAGCTCCTCGCGACCAGTCCGACGAACCAGTCGTGCGGCCAGAGAGCATTCAGCGTCGTGTCGACCGCGCCTTCCGCGGGAACCAATTGCAGAGCCTGCTCGGCGGCCAGCGCGGTTGCGTTCCGCCAGCGAGATTTCGACGTAGAACTCGGCCAGTCGGCGGGCGTCCTTTGGGTTGGTGCGCAAAAGGTCATCGAGCTGCGCCCGCAAAGAAGCCGTCTCGCCGCGCTCGAAATAAGGCATACCCCATAGGATTGATCGGCCGTAGATATCATCCGGGTTAGCCGCCACTGCTCGCTCCAGATAAGCGCGGGCCTCCACCCGTCGCCGCAAACGACTGTAGGTAAAACCAGTTTCCTGCAGGGTGCTGGGATCGAGCGGATCCAACTCGACCGCGCGAGTGAAATTCCCTAAAGCGTCCTCCCAATGTCCCTCTCGCCGGTCGACCGCCGCGGTCATCATGAAGAGGTGAGAAGAATTGGGCAAAGTGCGGCGAGCGAGGGCAAACTCGGCGCGGGCGCCGGCATAATCGCGATAACCGTGGTAGGCAAAAGTACCTTTGGCCATATGCACTTCGCCCGCATCCGGACGAATATGCCCGGCTTTTTCCAGCGCCACGCGGGCCAGTTCGAGTCGTGCGGGAGTATGATCGAAAGCGCCCCAATACAGGTCGGTATGCACCTCCACCAGCAAGCAGTAGGCGAGGAGGAAATTCGGATCGCGCCGGGTGGCTTCGTCCAGTAACTGCGCCGCCTGGAGAAGGTATTCGCGACCATTGGGATCGTTCGAGAGTTCGTCAAGGGTCCGCGCTCGCAAATACATGTCGTGCGCCGCCAGGTCAGTCGTGGGTGGTTGTGCGATCGCCTTTTGCTCGTTAGGCGAGAGTGTTGCCTGCAACTGTCCGGCAATCGTCTGCGCAATCTCGCTCTGGATGGCGAAGACATCGGCGAGGTCGCGATCGTAGGTCTGGGCCCAAAGATGCGCGTCGGTCCGTGCGTCGATGAGCTGCGCGTTCACCCGCACCTTGCCGCTCGCCCGCTGCACGCTCCCCTCGAGCACGTGCGCCACGCCCAGTTCCTGGCCGATCTTGCGCAGGTTACGCGCCGTCGTTTCCCGATACTGCATCACGCTGGTCCGGCTGATCACTTTCAAGTCGGCCACCCGCGCCAGATCGGTCAGGATCTCATCCTGCACGCCATCGGTGAAGAAAGCATTTTCCTTATCGGCGCTCAGATTTTCAAAGGGAAGGACGGCGATCGATTTCTCCGGGATAGGAACAGCCAACTCAGTGTTGTGGTCGTTAGGCGCAGAGGAAGTCTTATCTTCTGCGGAACGCGCAGCGGCGAAACGCCAAAGGAATCCACCACCCAAAGCCAGGACCAGGCCAATGATGAGAAGCTCCGCCCCGGTAACTCGTTGCGCGCCGCGCTCACCATGATACCAGGCCAGGACCAGAGTCACAAAGAAGCCGACAACTAACGCCAGGGTAATTCCGCGACGCACGCCTTCCGGCCAACCAAATTGTTGCGCGACAATGTCGATTCCCTGAAGAAGCGCGAAGGCTGCCGCGACATAAGCCACGGCCCATTGCACCAGCTTGCGCTGTTTCAGGCGTTGCAGGAATTCGGTCATCGCGTGGCGGTTTTCTGGTTCGCAGCCGGCGACTCTAACAGCTTCTGGAAGCGCGGATCCTTGCGCAGCGGATCAAACAGTGGGTCGTAACGCAGATCGGCAGCATTAAGGCCTGCCGGCACGGTGAGCAGATGCGGCAGGGCAGCGAGAGCGGAGTCCAGGTTGCCGAAACGCGCTTGAATTTGCGCAAGTGTTGTTTCGGCTCTCGGTGCACCGAGGGCGTCGTCCTTATATTGCTCGACGGCGTGACGGGCCTGCGCTAACGCTTCCTCCTTATTCCCGAGCCCGGCATAGGTCTGCGCCAGGAAACCGGGCAGCCCCCTACCGTCAGCGGGAACGATCGATTCCGAGGTGGGCTTGATCGCCTCGAGGGCTCGGGTAAAAGAGATCCGCGCTTCGTCAGGCTGGTCCGTCCACTCCTGCAAATAGCCTAGCTGGACCATTAGCACTTTGGCCTCCGCATCCGGCAGCTCGCCTGGTTTGATCTCACTTAGAACCTTAGTGATTAGTGTGATGGCGTCGTTGAATCGGCGTTCATAGGTCGCCAGCCCAATCCGAACGCCTCTCACCACGGCGTTGGTCGAATCCGCCGATACCCGCGCGAGCTCTTCGCCGGCCTCTTTGAGCCGTCCTGCGTTTTGGAAGACGATGGCCTTTCTCGCCCGAATGTCTTCTTCGTTAGGCGCGATTGCCAGGGCCCGATCGAAGGTGGCCTGGGCGTCGTCATAACGGCGCAGAAGATCGAAGAATGCCCCCATTGCTTCGAAGATTTGCAGGTTCCTTGGGTCGAGCTCGGCCGCCTGGCGATAGTGTGCCTCCGCCTCCGGCCAGCGTCCGAGCCGCCGCTCGACGTTCGCCGTGCTGAGGGAGACAAGAGAGCTATTCGGCAACCGGTTCCGCGCCTCGTCGTAGGCTTGCAGCGCGCTGGTGAAATCGCGTAAGACGCGATAACGATAATCGCCCTGCGCGACCCAGGCCTCGCCCAAATCTGGCTGAAGCGTGATGGCCTGATCGGCCGCCTCTTTTACCTTTGCCGCAGAACTGCCAGTGGGATCCACCCCATTAAGAAAAAGGAGACTTCGGGCTGTCGCCATATGTGCCCAGGCCAGGGCAAATTTCGGGTCAGACTGGACGGCTTGTGCGTAAGCTGCGCTCGCTTCCTGCCAGGCTGGATAACTCCAATGGCTCTGCTCGATCGAGAGTCCGCGGAGATAGGCGTCGTAAGCAGCCATGTTTTCTGTTGGCTTCTCCGCGATTGCTTTCTTTTCCGACCCAGTCAGCTTTGCTTTGAGCGCATCCGCGATCGCCCCCGCCACTTCCCCTTCCACGCCGAAGATATTCTTTAGCTCTCGGTCATAACTCTCCGCCCATAAGTGTGCATCAGTGGCGGCCTTGATTAGCTGCACATTGATGTGGACGGCATCGCCGGCTTTCTGCACGCTTCCCTCGAGGATATTCGCCACCCCCAGTTGCTGCGCGATCTGGGTTAAGCTTTCGGGTTTGCTCTGATACTGCGCGGTCGAAGTGCGCGAGATAACCTTAAGATCGGCAATCTTGGCCAGCCGGGTGAGGATTTCATCCTGGATCCCGGAAGCGAAGAAAGCGTTGGCTTTTTCCTCGCTCAGGTTTTCGAAGGGCAGGACGGCGATCGATTTGTCATTGGGAGCGGATGACGAACCGTTAGGCGGAGCTGATCGGCGTGGCGCAAGGACGAATTTGTCGATCGCAAAATATCCGAGCGCGAGGAGCAGGACGGCGATGATCATGCGATCCATTCGCCGTGCAGTTTGTGGCGCGATGGATTGCCCGGCCGGGACTTCGGCATCGCGCTTCAAGCCTTCCGGCGTCAGCTCGAAGACCCAGCTAAAGATCAGGGCCGGAACAAAACCGATGGCAAGCAGAATAACGATACTGCGCGGCAACCAATCGGGCGCGCCGAACATCGGCAGCACCGTGCCCGCTACCTGCACGAGGAGCCAGGCGCCGACCAGGTACAAGCCCGCCATGCGGACGACGTTGCGGCGCTTTAGTTCATCAAAGAAGGAGGGCCGGTTGCTCATGGATCAACTGGCCCGCCGCGAAGACGCCCCGTGATCGCGATGATCTGGTAAAGATTGCGCACCTTTAATCCGTTGAAGAAGATGCGATTACTCATCCATCTGCTCGCCGATTATGTGCGCATCGGCGGCTACTTACAATCATTTACCTTGGCGCGCAGTGGAAGGCGAAGCCCTGCGATGTCACCGCGCGAGGGCCACCTCGAAGGGTGCGCCGGTCTTGGCGCGGATTTCATCCACCGTGACGGCGCTACCGGGATGCAGCTCGGTGAGGACGAGCCCGCCACCCTTTTTTACTTCGAACACGCAGAGGTCTGTGATGATGAGGCTCACAACTTTCAAACCCGTGATCGGCAGCGTGCATTCTTTCAAAATCTTCGGGCTGCCATCCTTCGAAGTGTGTTCCATGACCGCGACGACGCGTTTTACGCCGGCGACCAGATCCATCGCGCCGCCGGGTCCTTTGATCATCTTGCCGGGAATCATCCAGTTTGCGATGTCGCCACTGTCCGTCACTTCGAATGCGCCAAGGATTGCGAGATCGATGTGGCCGCCGCGAATCTGCGCGAAGGAATCGGCGCTCGAGAAAAACGCGGAGCCGGGCATGGTGGTGATGGTTTGTTTGCCGGCGTTAACCAGATCGGGGTCTTCTTCACCGGATTTGGGAAATGGACCGATGCCTAACAAGCCATTCTCGGATTGCAGCGTGACGTGCATGCCTTCGGGAATGTAATTGGCCACGAGCGTTGGAATGCCGATGCCGAGATTGACGTAGTAACCGTCCCGCAGTTCCTGGGCGGCACGCTTTGCGAGCAGATCGCGCACGGTTGATCCGGCCTTCGCGACCGCAGCGCCGCCCTGCACGGTGCGGAACTCGATGCGCTTTTCGTATTTCGCTCCTTGAATAATGCGATCGACGTAAATCCCCGGCGTGTGAATCTGATCGGGATCGAGTTGGCCGACTTCGACGAGTTGTTCGACTTCGGCGACGCAAACTTTGCCGCAGGTCGCGATCATCGGATTGAAATTCCGCGACGTTTTTCGAAAAATGAGGTTGCCGGATTTGTCGCCTTTCCATGCCTTCACCAGTGAAACTTCCGCGGTAATTCCCGGTTCGAGCACATAATCCTTGCCGTCGAATTTCTTCGTCTCCTTGTTCTCGGTTAATTTCGTTCCGAAGCCCGTGCGCGTATAAAAACCTGGGATGCCCGCGCCGCCGGCACGCAATCGTTCGGCGAGGGTGCCCTGCGGGATAAGTTCGAGTTCGAGTTCGCCGGCCAGCACCTGACGCTCGAACTCTTTGTTCTCGCCCACGTATGAGGCCATCACCTTTTTCACCTGCCGCGCGGGTAGCAAGACGCCCATGCCAAAGCCATCCACGCCCGCGTTGTTGCCGACGATGGTGAGGCCTTTCACACCGCTGTTGTGCAGAGCGGCAATAAGATTTTCCGGGATGCCGCAAAGGCCGAACCCGCCGGCAGCGATGGTCATGTTGTCGTGGAGAAGGCCGGCCAGCGCAGCCGTGGCGTCAGGGTAAACTTTGCTCATGTGGAGGGAAATTTAACCACGGATTTCACGGATGGGCACGGATGAATTTCCGGCGTAGCACAGGCATCTTGCCCGGCGAATATTCCTGTAGTTGATGAAACACCGGGCGAGACGCCCGCTGGCCCCACAGGCTCGCCACGGGACGAGTCCGTCCGAATCGGCGGACAAGATGCCTGTGCAACGACTGACTGCGCGACGGTCGGAATAGCGACTCTTGCCGACGCGCATTTCATCGCCAGATTGCAGGCTCTCTTATGTCCAAATCGCTCGCTCATCGCCTCGCGGAATTCTCCTGCTCGCTCAACTTTGAAGATCTCTCGCCCGAGGTGGTGCACGAGGTAAAACGCCGCGTGATCGACTCGTTTGGTTGCGCCCTTGGGGCCTGGCACGAAGAGCCATGCGTGATTGCGCGCAAAGTCGCGTCGGATTTTTCGGCAAAAAATGGCGGCACTATCATTGGCACCGATCATCAGGCGCCGCCGGATTGGGCTGCTTTCGCGACCGGCTGTTGCATCCGCTATTTCGACTACAACGACACTTACCTTTCGAAGGAACCGGCGCACCCGAGCGACAACATTGCTGCGGCGCTCGCGGTCGGCGAAAGCGTTGGTGCGAGCGGTCGGGAGCTGATCACCGCGATCGCTCTTGCCTATGAAGTGCAATGCCGCTTTTGCGACGCCGCCAGCATTCGCGCGCGCGGTTGGGATCATCCGACCTACGGCGCTTTTTCGACGGCGCTGGCTGCGGCGCGCCTGATGAAGCTCGATCCGGAAAAAACGAGGCATGCCGTTAACATTGCGGGCGTCAACTGCGCTGCGTTTCGCCAGGCGCGGGTAGGGGAGCTGTCGCATTGGAAAGGTGTCGCGTTTGCCAATGCCGCCCGGCATGGCGTTTACGCGGCGCTGCTCGCCCGCGCGGGCATGACCGGTCCGGCGCCAATATTTGAAGGTGCCATGGGTTTCGAAAAAGAGCTTGGCGTGTCGTTAGGCACGGTGGGCGAGGTTTTCGACAAATCGAAGGAAGCGATGTCTGGAGGAGGTCCGGCGTCGATGATCCTCAACACCAGCATCAAGTATTGGCCGGCGGAGTATCACAGCCAGAGCGCGATCGAAGCGGCGTTGTTTCTGCGCAAGGAAATCGGCGATCCGGCGAAGATTCAGTCGGTCCGGATCGAGAGCCACGACGCTTCCGTCGATATCATCGGGAGCGAGCCGGAAAAATGGAAACCGGAGACGCGCGAAACAGCCGATCACAGTCTGCCTTACATCACAGCGATCGCGTTGATCGACGGCGAGGTGACGGAGAAACAATTTCAACCGGAACGTTTCACCGACCCAACGATTTGGAAATTTCTCGAAAACGTGACGGTGCAGCGGAACGACGAGCTGAGCTCGCTCTACGCGAGGGCGGTGGCGAACATTGTCCACGTGACTTTGCAGGACGGGCGCGTTTTGACGAAGCGGGTTGATTATCCGCTCGGTAACGCGCTCAACCCGGTGAGCGACCAGCAGCTTGAAGGAAAGTTCAACGCGCTTGTTGTGCCGGAACTTGGCGAAGAGGGTGCGCGGAAAATTTTGGCGGCCGGTTGGAAATTGGAGGAAGCGACGGACATTGCCAAGCTGATGCAGACGCTGGAGATGCCGAAATGATGAGCCCGGGTGCGCGACGGAAGACAGGCATCCTGCCTGTTTTTGCCTGCGGGCTTCCAGGCCGCAGTAGGAGCCGACAGGCTGGAAGCCCGTCGGCCAAGTCAGGCTGGAAGCCTGACTTCCGGAGAGCGCGGCAATGAATCCGAGCGCAACGTTACGAGGGTTGATTGCGCAAGGCATCGTGGCGATGCCGGGGGTGCCGAACGCCTCGATGGCGCGCCAAGTGGAGCGCGCCGGGTTCGAGGCCGTTTATATCAGCGGCGCGGGGCTGGCGAATTGCACCGCCGGTTTGCCGGATGTTGGCTTGTTGACGCTGAACGAAGTGGCGACGCTCGCCGGGTTCATCGCCAAGGCGGTCAGGATTCCCGCGATCGTGGATGCGGACACCGGTTTTGGCGGCGCCGAAAATGTCGGACGCACGATTTACGAACTGGAACGCGCGGGATTGGCCGGTTGCCATCTCGAGGACCAGGAATTTCCCAAGCGCTGCGGGCATCTGGCGGGCAAACGCTTGGTCGAAACGGAGGAGATGTCGGCAAAAATTCGCGCGGCGGTGGCGGCGAAACGCGACCCTGATTTTCTTGTGATTGCGCGGACCGATTCACGCGCGCTGGAAAATTTCGCTGGCGCTGTCGAGCGCGCGAACGCCTATGTCGCGGCGGGCGCGGACGCGATTTTCCCCGAGGCATTGCAGACGAAGGAGGAGTTTCGGGATTTCGCCAAGGAAGTGAAGGTGCCGCTGCTCGCGAACATGACTGAGTTCGGCAAGAGCCCGCTGCTCAATGTGAAAGAGCTGGGCGAGCTCGGCTATCGGATGGTTATTTTCCCGCAGAGCGCTTTCCGGGTTTCAATGAAAACCACGGGCGAATTTTTCCAAGCGCTGAAAAAGGCCGGAACGCCGAGCGACTGGCTCGATCGGATGCAAACTCGCAAAGAACTTTACGAAACGATCGATTACGACCCGGCGGCGGAAAGCTGGCCGGGTTATCGCGCCGATTGATTTGTTTGCGCCGGATCGTTTTTCGGTAGACAAATCTGTCATCCCGATCCGGCGAAGCGCGGAGAGGGACCTCGCAGTTGCAATCCGCGGTTCCTGGTAGCGAGAAAGCGTCGCTGGCAGGTGAGAGGTTCCTAGCCCCGAAGGCTTTCTGGCCAGGGATGACAGGCTGCCGAAGCGGTTCCCGCCACGCCTAAAGAAAGAAAATAATTAATGAGCACTGAAAACAAACCAGCCTACAGCCCTGGGCTTGCCGGGGTTATTGCCGGCGAAACAGAGATCTGTTGGGTCGATCCGAATGCCGGCCTGATGTATCGCGGTTACGACATTCACGAGATGGCGGAGAAGGCCAGTTTCGAGGAGGTCGCCTACCTCCTGCTCCAGGGTGAACTGCCGACCATGGGCGAGTTCCAGCAGTTCAAAGCAGAGATCGCCAAGGCGCGGCCCTTGCCCAAAGAAGTGCTCGAGGTGCTGCGCCTGATGCCGAAAAATACTCACCCCATGGATATGCTGCGGACCGGCGTTTCCATGCTCGCGCCCTTCGACCCGGAGTTGAACGACAACTCGCACGGCGCCAACATCCGCAAGGCGATTCGATTGATTGCCAAGGTTTCGACGCTGATCACCGATGGCTACCGCATTCAGAAGGGACTGGATCCGCTTCCGGAGAGGCCGGATCTGACCCTGGCGGGCAATATTTTCTACAAGCTCAATGGCGATGTTCCGCAGGATTGGAAGATCCGAATGATGGACACGATCTTCATTCTCTACGCCGATCACGAATACAACGCCTCGACCTTTGCCGCGCGGGTCACCGCGTCGACTCTGGCCGACATGTATGCGGCGGTCACGAGCGCCTGCGGGACATTGAAGGGGCCGCTCCACGGCGGCGCCAACGAAGAGTCGATGAAGATGCTCGACGAGATCAAGACACCTGATCGCGCGGAAGAATGGATGATGGATGCGCTGGCGAAGAAGGCCAAGATCATGGGCTTCGGCCATCGCGTTTACAAAAAGGGCGATTCGCGCGTGCCGATCATGCGCGAGATCGGGCGGGATCTGGGTAAACGGGTTGGCAAGGAGCAGTGGATTCCGATTTGCGAGAAATCTCGAAGCGACGATGGAGCGTGAGAAACAGCTTTGCGCCAATGTCGATCTCTACGCTGCGCCGGTCTTTACCATGTTCGATTTTGATCCGGCTTTGAACACCCCGATCTTCGCCGCGTCACGCGTCGCGGGCTGGTGCGCGCATGTCGTCGAGCAGCACGACCACAATCGACTCATTCGTCCGCGCTCGCTTTACACCGGGCCGGAGGCCCGTCCTTACACGGGCATTTCGCCTAACGGCGCGAAGAAATGAGAAACTGACGGCTGTAGCGGCGGTCTGTGACCGCCGTGTCCGCGTCACCAAACCTTCGGCGCTCAAAGAGCGCCGCTACCAATGCCTAACGAATCATCACTCCAGGAACGCTACGCGCCTAACAATGCCTGTTGGGGCTGCGGACCGGCCAACGCCGAAGGACTGCGCATCCGCAGTTTTCCGGAAGGCTGACGCGGTCGTGGCGGAGTGGAAACCGGAACAGAAATACGAAGCGTTTCCCGGCGTCCTCAATGGAGGAATCATCGGCACGCTGCTCGATTGCCACTGCAACTGGACGGCCGCGTATCATCTCATGAAACAGGCCGGCGAAGATCGCGTTCCCTGCACCGTGACGGCGGATTACGCGATCAAGTTGCTCCGCCCGACGCCCACGAAAGATTCGGTTCATCTCTCGGCCAAGGTGGTCGAGTCCCGTTCCGATCGTGCCACGATCGAAGGGACATTGAGTGCCGATGGAAAAGTCTGCGCGACCTGCCGCGGCACGTTTGTCGCGGTGAAAGAAGGCCATCCCGCGTTCCATCGCTGGTAGGCAAAGCACAATGTGGGAGGGGCCTTGTGCTCCGCCGCCGACTCGGGCTCGCCGCGTCCAAAGGCGGCTCCCACATTCGCAGAATTCACTGCCCGAATTCCGTCGATGCGCGAATGATTGGTCCGCGTTTAGGCTATGAACATGAAAACATCCAGTTATCGAGTGGTTCCGTTGCCATCCGAGATTGCCGAGGCGGCGCGCCGCAAGGCGCAAGCCGGAGCTCCGGATCACGCCTTTGTCGAGGTCGATTCGCCGACCGGTTATCCCTGCCGGCATTGTCTGCAATGGGCGCAACCGGGAGAGCGCGTCGTGCTTTTTCCCTATGCATCCGTTCCGCCGGGCCGGCCATATTCGGAGAGTGGCCCCATCTTCGTTCACGCGAACGCCTGTCCGCGTTACGAGGCGACAGATCGCTACCCGGAAGATTTCCGGAGTCACCGGGTGATCCGGGCGTATAATTCAGAGAACGACATGATCGACGCAATCGTGGTCGCCGATGATCAACCTGAGCCTGTGATTGAGAAGCTCCTCCAGAATCCGGACACGGCATTTTTGCAGGCTCGCTCGGTGTCCCGCGGCTGTTACACCTTCAAAATCGAACGCCAATGAAGACTTTGGAATTACTTCCGCCTAACGACACCATGTATCAGGCGCTGGTCGACCGCGACTCGAGCTTCGAGGGCATCTTTTTCGTCGGGGTGCGGACGACCGGGATCTTCTGCCGGCCGACCTGCAGCGCGAAAAAACCGGCCCGGGAGAATGTGGAATTTTTTCCTTCGCCTAACGAGGCATTGCTCGGGGGCTATCGTCCCTGTCTCCGCTGCCAGCCGATGGATCCGGTGCAGCGGGCGCCGGCACTCATTGAACGTCTCCGCGCTGAGGTGGAAAAAGCGCCCGATGGCCGGCTGACCGACAAGGAACTCGCGGGCCTTTCGATCGACCCGTCGACGGCGCGCCGTCAGTTCAAGCGCCACTATGGGATGACCTTCCAGGCTTATCACCGCGCGCGGCGTCTCGGGCGAGCGTTGCGCGAGGTGAAGAGTGGCAGCCGGGTCGACGAAGCGCGCAACGGCAGCGGGTTCGAATCGCAAAGTGGCTTTCGCGATGCCTTCGAGAAGATTTTCGGCGAGCCGCCCACCGTAGCGAAAAAACAAGGCGGCCTTTTCGCCGAGCGCATCGAAACCCCGTTAGGATCCATGCTCGCCATCGCTGACGACGCTGGGCTTCGCCTGCTCGAGTTTGTCGATCGTCGCGCGTTGGAGCGCGAACTCTCCATTCTGCGCACGCGTTTGCGGACTAGCATTGTGCCAGGCGAACATCGGCACCTCACTGCCGCGCGAAAGCAGCTGGCCGATTATTTCTCTGGAAAGAATCTTGAGTTCACCGTTCCGCTCGCACCCGTCGGTTCGCCCTTTCAACTGCGCGACTGGAAATTGCTTCAAACCATTCCGTTAGGGGAAACGCGCTCCTATTCGTGGATGGCAGAGCAGCTCGGCGACAAGGAGATGCGTCGCGCGGTCGGACGCGCCAACGGCGAAAACATGCTCTGCATCATCATTCCGTGTCATCGCGTCATCCGCGCGGACGGCACCCTCTGCGGCTACGGCGGCGGACTCTGGCGAAAGAAGTGGCTGCTCGAGCACGAAAGAAAAGCGACGAGTGACATGTGAGGAGTGACGAGTGGGCCGCTTAATGCGCTGAATCACTCAATCACTACATCGCTTAATGTTTCCGCGCCCAGGAGGACTCGAACCTCCGACCGTCGGATTAGAAATCCGATGCTCTATCCGGCTGAGCTATGGGCGCCGTGCGAGGCAAAGTAATCGCGCCGAGCGGCGCTGCAATCCCGTTCAGGGCTGAGGC
>CAVYVJ010000032.1:0-259841 GCA_963771865.1 uncultured Verrucomicrobiae bacterium | reverse complement strand
CGGTGGGTCCATGATTTGATGGCCCGGTGACAACCGGCGCCTACAGAGCAAGCCCACCGACCCGCCCCATCATGCTTTCGAGTCCGACGGCCAAATCCGGGACACGGATGGGGCGCGACTCGTTAAACGACCATCACGGGGCAAAATTCTCTGGCAAATCGCTACCGCACCCGAACCCTTCTCCAGAGCCTCGAAGGTCGGCAAAGCGCCGGCTTTGGCAACAACCCCGCGGGCAACAACCTAAACCGCCCTGCCTCACATCTGGCGATTGCGTCGGGTCCTCAGACCCGATAGCCTCGAGCCGATGTCCACTCCGCCGCCGGCCGAGCCCATTATGCCGAGAAGAGGCGGATTTATCCGCTTCATTCGCTCAGAGTATCCGCTCTTTATCGGCCTAGCCACGGCCGCCATTTTCTTTGGCACCGGAAACGCGCTCACGGAAGACGTCGTTAATCCAGCTCTTCTTGGGGTGATCTTCGTTTGGTTATTCGGCACCGTTCTTTGGTCCGCCATCTCTGTCGTCCGTCATGCGGACTATCTCGCGATCAAGTGCGGCGAGCCTTACGGAGACTCTCATCCTCACCCTGGCAGCGATTACAATTGAGGTGATGATGATTTCCGCCACGATACTACACGGCGCAAATAATCCTACCCTGGCGCGCGATATGATGTTTGCGGTCCTGATGATCGCCCTCAATGGCCTCGTCGGGCTATCTCTGCTCCTGGGCGGGCTGCGGCATCGCGAACAGACCTATAATCTCCAAGGCGCCAACGCCTACCTCAACGCCATCATGACGCTCTCGGTCCTCGGCTTGATTTTGCCCAACTTCACTACATCCATGTCTGGACCGAACCTTTCCAAAGTGCAGGAGATCTTTCTCGCAATCTCATGTTTGGGACTCTACGGCATTTTTCTCCTTATCCAGACGATGCGGCACAGCCAATACTTCGTGGAATCCGGCGAGGCGGCAGCTGCGACCCATCCTGTTCATGAGGCGCCGGAAATGCGCTCCGGTCTCTATCATGCAGCTTTTCTCATCATTTATCTCGTCGTAGTTATTCTTCTGGCAGAGAAGTTCGCCATCCCCCTTGATAACAGCATCGAACGCTTCGGAATGCCACAGGCCTTCGGCGGCGCAATTGTGGCCGCGCTCGTCCTCGCCCCGGAAGCGTTAAGCGCCATCCAGGCCGCAATGAAGAATCAGTTGCAACGTTCAGTTAACATCTTGCATGGGTCGGTCCTCGCCTCGATTGGACTTACCATTCCCGCGGTGCTCGTCATCGGTTTGGTCACCAATCGCCAAGTCTCACTCGGGGTGGAGGGTGGAAATTTTCCTCTTCTTCTTCTCACTCTGGGCGTCAGCGTCGTTACGTTTGCCAGCGGCAGGACCAGCATACTGCAAGGTTGCATTCACCTCTTGCTCTTCACGGTCTTCCTCCTCTTGATTTTCTGTCCGTGAGGAAGTGACAGCGAACGGAGCTGCGTTACCGTCATTCGACGGAGTGTCTTAGGCTCGTTAGGCGCGAAGTTAACCGAATCGGGCGCCCGCCGGTGTTCGACTCAGCCTTTTTTCCCTTGCAGGTAGGCGTTGACCTGTTCTTCCAGGATTTCGAGCGGCAGGGCGCCGTTCCGAAGGACGACATCGTGGAATTCGCGCTGGTCGAATTTTTCCCCCAGTTGCTGCCGGGCGCGTGCCCGCAGTTCCTGGATCTTTAGCATGCCGACTTTGTAGGCGCAGGCCTGGCCGGGAGCGACGATATAACGTTCGATCTCAGAGGTGACTTCGCCTTCGGCCATGCCGGTTTTTTCCCGCATGTAGGCGATCGCCTGCTCGCGTGTCCAACGTTTCTCGTGAATCCCGGTGTCAACCACAAGACGGACCGCGCGGAAAAGCTCGGCCTGCAAACGCCCAAGATCGCCGAAGGGATCATTCGCGTACCAACCCGCCTCTTTCGCGAGCCACTCGGCATAGAGCGCCCAGCCTTCCATATAGGCAGTGAACGGAACTACCTTTCGAAACTGGGGCAGTCCTTTCAGTTCCCGCGCGATCGAGATTTGCCAGTGATGACCCGGCACGCCTTCGTGATAGGCAAGCGTAGGCATCGACCACTTCGGGACTTCGTTCATGTTGCGCAGGTTGGCGTAGAAAACGCCGGGGCGCGTCCCATCCATTGACGCCCCGTCGTAGTAAGCGCCGGGCGCAGTCGCTTCCTTGAACACCGGCACGCGCTGGACCTGACAGACGGCTCGCGCCTGGGTGAGAAATAATTGCGGACAACGCTGAATAGCGTTGTCAATCAATCGCTGGTAATCAACGAGGGCCGTAGCGCGGCCGGACTCATTGTCAGGGTAAAGGAAACGCGTTTCCTTGCCTAACGACATCATGGCTTGCTCGATGGGCTGGCCAGCAAACCCGTTCGCGTCGAGAATCACTCGCATTTCGCCTTCGATCCGGGCCACTTCACGCAAACCAAGCTCGTGGATCTCTTCCGGCGACATCGTCGTGGTGGTGTTGAGGTGCAAGAGATAGGTGTAATAAGCTTTGCCCTCGGGAAGCTTCCAGACGCCGTCATCGGTCGTGGTCTTCGGGAGGAGGGCCTGGAAATAGTCGATGAGCTTTTGGTAGGCGGGATAAACCTGGGTGGTAATGGCGTTTTCGACCCGCGCCTGATAATCCGCCCGCTGGGACTCGCTCAGAGCGGAGATTTTCGCCGCCCGCGTTTTGAAAGAACTGGCGAGAATGTTGGCGGAAGCCGGCTCCGCGACAAAGGCGCGCATTTCCTTTAACACCTCCTCGACCACGAATCGGGGCGGAATGATGCCCTTCGCCTCGCGCAGCTTCAGACCTTCGAGGGTCTGATCGAACTTCGCAGGCAACGCGCCGAGCCGTTGCAGGTAGTAATCGCAATCGCGGGGCGCAAGCAGCCGGTGGGTGTTGGCCATGAAGGTGGGGAACTCGTTTTGCACACCGGCGAGCTGGTTGACGGGATAGTTGTGAAACTGAAAGTGCTCGCCCTCGACTTGCCGCGCCAGAAACCAATCCAGGACGCGAGTTGAAAGGCGCTGCGACTCCGTCTGCCGCGAGAGCGGGTAGGCGCGCAACTGCGCCAAATTTTTTCGCCAGCGGGCCGCCACTTTTTCCTGATGGGCCGGTGACTCGTCGCTGAGCTTTCCATTATGACTGGTGATACCGAACTGCTCGACCAGACCCGAGCGATGAAAGTAACTCCGGCTCGGCGAAGATGACTTCCGCAAAAACTTTCTCGTAGAAGAGATTGAGGCTCCAGGGACGGAAGTAGATCAGGTTAATGAGAAAAATGGACAGCGCGACGACGATGACGGCGCTGATCCCGAGAAGCCATTTGAGCAGGCGCTTGAACATGGGGAGAGGGAGATTGGGCGGCCGTGCAATGTCAATCCCGAAAGACAACAGGCGAAAGCTTTTCGGCGGTGCGGAAAAAAGTAGACACTGAACTCAAGCCACGTGAACTATCAGTTATGCCAGCAAGAATTGGATCAGCAGTTTGGGAAGGCACCTTAAAAGAGGGCAAGGGAACGATGAAACTCGGGAGCGGCGCTTATGAAGGGCCGTATTCTTTTCAATCCCGTTTCGAAAGCGCGAGCGGCACCAATCCCGAGGAGCTCATCGGCGCGGCGGAAGCGGGCTGCTTTTCGATGGCTCTCTCGTCCAATCTCGAAAAGGCCGGCCATCCCGCCAAACGCATCAGCACGACTGCGAACGTGAAACTCGAAATGGTCGACGGCGGACCAAAGATCACCACGATCGATCTCCAGGTAGAAGCGAGCGTCCCGGGGATGGACGACCGAGCCTTTCAGGAGCAGGCCGAAAAGACAAAGAAAGGTTGCCCGGTTTCGGTTGCGCTCGCCGGGACCCAGATCAACCTAACCGCGAAGCTCGTTTAGTGGAGCGCGATGACGGCCTGGTGACGCTTCCCCGCAGCGAGCCCCTTCGGTCTCGAACTATTTCGCGAGTTCGTAGAGGAACTCGACATACGACATGACCCCGCCGTCCCATCCCTGCACCTTCGGGTTGGTGGATTCGATCACGTAATATTCATCCGGAGCGTGCGCCCCGCTGCCGTGACCGAGACCAAAGTGGCCGGCCCCGAGACTGAGCGGAGGATTGGTGAAAACATAGCCTGGCCACGAGCCGCCGAGTCGCGGGAACAAGACTGGATCGATCCCGTGATTCTTGTAAACGGCTTCCTCCGCCTTGATCATCGGCGCGTCCGCCGGCGTCGTCGTCGGGTCGTAACCGCCCGTCATGTTAACGTCGATGTCGCCATAACCGCCTTTCGCCAGGTGCGCCTTCAACGCCGCGAGCGCGGCGCTCGCTGTCTGGTTGGGAACGAGACGCAGATCGAGTTTCGCAATCGCCTGATGCGGGAGGATCGTCTTCCCGCCGGGGCCGGTGTAGCCACCGATGATTCCCTCGATGTTCACGGTCGGCGTTCCCGCCAGACGCTCGAGCGCTTCCGTCCAGCTCACATCCTTCACCCAACGCTTCACGCCCATCAGTTTCTTCGCTTCGTCTTCGCTCAGCCGTTTCGCCGCCGTCTGCGATCATCGCTTTGTCACCCGCCGAAAGCGGCTGCACGTTATTCGTTAGGCCAGCGATCGCCGGATCGCCGTCCGGCGTCACCAGCGTGTTCAGCGCCTGGACAAGATGCCAGACCGGACTATCGACCCGCGCTTTGTTCGACGAATGAATATCCTTCAACGGACCGCGCCCCCACTTTTCGCCGTTGGACGTCAGTTCCACTTCGATTACGCCCTTCGCGCCTAGATTTACCGTCACCATCCCATCCAGGTCCTGGCTGGCGAACGGCATGAAAATCCCCGTGCATGTCGAGAGCGCTTTCTCGATCTCGGGCTTGTGCACGACCTGCCCGAAATGCGGCGACCCGATTTCCTCTTCGCCTTCTGCGACCAGGACAAAATTGACCGGCATTTTTTGGCCCGCAGCTTTCATCGCGTGGAGCGCGGCGAGGAAGGCCGCCTCCGGTCCCTTCTGGTTGACCGCTCCACGGCCGATCATGATTTTTCCCAGCCCGGGCTTGTCAACGATGGCGGCGTCAGTCGGCGACGATGACCATTCCTTGGGATCGAACTGCTTCACGTCATACATGAAATAGAGTCCGACCGTTTTCGGCGCACCCGCGTCGAGCGTCGCGAAAACGCCGGGTTTGCCCTCGGTCTCAACCCGCTCCGCGCGCTGAAAGCCCGCGTCCTGCAAGAGCTTGATCATGTAATCCGCGCCTTCGGGATAACCGCGATTTTCGGCGGCGATCGAGATCTGAGCGATCCAATCGTGCAGCCGCTTGACCGCTTCATCGTGCTGTTGGTGATCTGCGCTTTGACGCCGGTGAGATCATTCTCGGCCGAGTAGGCACGGGACGACTGAGAGCGAAATGGCGAGAGCGATCGAGAAGCAGATGAGTGCGTCTGAAAAAATTCATCCAATGCCATCGCTTGAGATGACGGCGGGGCAACCGTTGTTGTAGCCGGGATCGGTGATCCCGGTCGCGAGCAGGTAGCGTTGCTGTCAGGGATAGATTGGTAGAACCGGGATCACCGATCCCAGGCCACAACGCGATCAGAATCCGATTCACAAAAGTTGAATCCAATTTCCGCCGATCCGCATCCCATGGAAAGATGGGAGCACTCGGGCAGGACATTCGCTATGGCTGGCGGCAGCTGCTGAAGCATCCCGGCTTTACCGCGCTGGCTGTTCTTTCCATGGCGCTCGGGATTGGCGCGAACACCGCGATCTTCAGCCTGATCGATACCGTCCTCTTGCGCCCATTGCCAGTGCGCGAGCCATCGCAGTTGATCGCGGTCGATGGACAGCTGCGCAACGGCGTCGATTTCACTCTCCAGTCGTATCTGAACTACAAGGATTATCGCGACCGCAACACGGTCTTCTCCGGCATGCTCGCCTACCGCTTCGTCGTCGCCAGCCTGAGCCACAACGGCGTGAACGAGCGCGTCTGGGGTTTCGATGTTTCGGGAAATTACTTCGATGTTCTCGGAGTAAAACCGGCTCTCGGGCGCGGCTTTTTGGCGGAAGAAGACCAGACGCCCGGGTCACATCCGGTTGCGATTCTGAGTCATGCCTGCTGGCAAAAACGTTTCGCGGCGGATCCCTCCATTATCGGCCAGACGATCCTGCTCAACACCCATCGCTTCACCATCGTCGGAGTCGCCCCGCCGGGATTTGTCGGAACGGAAGTGGCCTACGCGCCGGAGTTCTGGGTGCCGCTGATGATGGCGAAAGAAATCGAACCCGGCAACACCTGGCTCGAGCAGCGCGAGTCCGACAATCTTTTTGTTATCGGCCGCCTCAAGCCCGGCGATCACGGTCGCACAGGCGAAAGCACAACTGGATCTCGTCACCGCCGAGATGGCGAAGGAGCATCCGAAAGAAAACGCCGGACGCCGGGTGCTTCTGATGCCGCCGGGATTATTCATTCCGAATATCCGGAATTCGATCTTCGCTCTCTCCGGTTTGCTCGCGGCGGTCGGCGCGCTGGTTCTGCTCCTCGCTTGCGTCAACCTGGCCAACCTGCTCCTCGCTCGCATCACGGAACGTCGCAAGGAAATCGGGATCCGTCTCGCGGTCGGCGCCAGCCGCGCCCGACTCGTTAGGCAATTGCTCACCGAAAGCGTCATGCTCTCCGCCCTCGGCGGCGCGGTCGGTCTGCTTCTCGCGACCTGGACGAATCAGACCATCGCGTCGATCAAACTGCCGACCGATATCGCGCTCCTCTTCGATCTGCGCATCGATTGGCGCGTCCTTCTTTTCACACTCTCCCTCTCGCTCCTCACTGGCATTGTCTTCAGCCTGATTCCCAGCGCTTCAAGCCTCCCGGCCGGAACTGGTGCCCGCGCTCAAAGACGAAAGTGCGCTGGCGGGATTTCGCCGTTCGCGCCTGCGGAATACGCTGGTCATCGCCCAGGTCGCGCTCTCGCTCATTCTCCTCCTCAGCGCCGGCTTGATTGTGCGCAGCCTGCAAGCCGCCCAACGGATGCGGCCCGGATTCAATCCGCAAAACGCCGTCGCGCTTTCCTTCGATGTCGGCCTGCAAGGTTACGATGACGCCAAAGGCCGCATCCTTTATCGGCGCGTCATGGATGGCGCGGCCGCCGTTCCGGGCGTGCGCTCAGTCGCGGCCACGGATGTCCTGCCGCTCGCCCTCGATTACAGCTCGAACACCATTTACATCGAAGGCCAGGCGGTGGTGAGCCGGAGCGATCTGCCGCTGGCGATTCCCTATTCGGTCAGCCCGGGTTTCTTTGACACGATGGGAATGACATTGCGCGGCCGGGATTTTCGGCCTAACGAAAACAAGAAGGACACGCGGATCGCGATCGTGAATGAAACCTTCGCCAAGCGCTTCCTCCCCGGCCAGGACCCGATTGGCAAACGCTACAATCACACCGGGCCTAACGATCCCTTCTGGGAAATCATCGGGGTCGTGCCCGATGGCAAATACAATACCCTGGGGGAGGAACCGAAAGCGGTCGTTTACCGGCCGTTGCGCTATTTCGACTCCAGCATGACCCTCGTCGCCCGGACGGAAGGTGATCCGCAGACTGTGCTGGCGGCGTTGCGGCGCGTCGTCCAGGAAGTCGACTCGACGCTCCCGATCTACGACGCCAAGACCCTGACTGAACACATGAACATTCCTCTATTCCCGGCGAAAATGGCGGCGGGAATTCTGACCAGCTTCGGCGTGCTTGCGCTCCTTCTCGCCGCGGTCGGCATTTACGGAGTGATGTCTTACGTGGTCGCGGGAAGGACTCGTGAAATTGGGTTGCGCATGGCGCTCGGGGCCCAATCCGCCGATGTTCTCCGTCTGATCTTGCGTCAGGGAATGCTCCTGGCCGCGATCGGTGCAATCCTCGGACTCGCCATCGGTCTTGGCAGCACGCAACTGTTGAAATCGTTGCTCTACGGAGTAAGCGCAGTCGACCCGATGACCTTCGCGGCCGTCACGCTTCTCCTTGGATTGGTAACGCTGCTGGCGTGCTGGTTGCCCGCACATCGCGCGGCGCGGGTCGATCCGATGATTGCGCTGCGAGCGGAATAGCAGATCGATTTTTCCAGGCTTCGAAGCATGATCCCGGCAACAAACTGCCGAATCTGCTTGAGGTCACCTTCGACGCCCCGCTAAAAGCTGCGCGTGCTCTTTAACTCGCTGACGTTTGTCGTCTTCTTCGTCGTGGTGGTGAGCGCGTACTGGATGATGCGCTCGTGGGAGGCGCGGAAGAATCTTCTCGTGGTCGCGAGCTACATTTTTTACGGCGCGTGGAACCCGCCTTTCGCAGCGCTCCTCTTCGGCACGACTGCGATGGATTTCTATCTCGGTCGAATCATGGGGAAACAAACCGCGCCCGAAGCGCGCAGGATCTGGCTCGTCATCAGTGTCGCGGTCAACCTGAGCATGCTCGGCTTTTTCAAATACGGGAATTTTCTCCTCGAGAATTTCCAGTGGGTTTTGGCCCGCGGCGGCATCGCCTACCAACCGCCTCATCTCGATCTCTTCCTTCCGATCGGAATCTCGTTCTACACCTTTCATTCGCTCTCCTACACCCTCGATATTTATCGTGGAGTCCTGAAACCGACGCGCTCACTGCGCGACTTTGTGCTCGCGGTTTCCTTCTTTCCCCAGCTTGTGGCTGGCCCGATCGTGCGCGCGGGTGATTTCCTCCCGCAACTCGAAGCGCCCCCGAAACCGCAGCAAGGCCGCTTTCTTTGGGGCCTCTTGCTGATGACGCTGGGGCTTTTCGAGAAAGTAGTGCTCGCCGATACGCTCCTCGCCGGCTCGGCCGATACCATCTTCGGATATGGCGGACCATTGATCGCGCTCGATTCGTGGGCGGGCGTGATCGCTTTCGCCGGCCAGATCTTTTTCGATTTTGCGGGTTACTCGATTTGCGCGATCGGCGCGGCTTTATGTCTTGGCTTCCACCTGAAAGACAACTTTCGCTTCCCCTACGCTGCGATCGGCTTCTCCGATTTCTGGCGCCGCTGGCATATCTCGCTCTCCACCTTCCTGCGCGATTACCTTTACATCCCGATCGGCGGCAATCGCGGCGGCGCCGCCCGCGCCATGATCAATCTCATGATCGTGATGTTTATCGGCGGCCTCTGGCACGGCGCGGCCTGGACATTTGTCGTCTGGGGATTACTGCACGGCGCTTACCTGGCGATCGAACGCCTTTTGAAGATGTCCGTCGGCGAACAAACCTGGGCGAATAATCTGCCCGTCAACTTGCTTCTCGGTCTCGGCACTTATTTCTGCGTCTGCGTTGCGTGGGTTTTCTTTCGCGCCTCGGATTTTACTGTCGCGGCGCGGATGTTGGGCGGAATGTTCGGCGGACATCCGCACGGCGACGCTCTCCTCTCAACCCGCGAGCTTCTCCAAATCGGAATAGTGACCTTCTTCATGATGGCCGTGCATTGGTCGTTGCGCGACACGACGATGGAGCACGCAGTTAATCGCATGCCGGCCTGGGTCGTGGCCGGTATCTGGACATTCATGGCGGCCGCCATCCTCCTCACACAGGGAAACAGCAATGCATTCATCTACTTCCAGTTTTGAGCGGATCATTCCGACGCGACCGTGGCGCGGAATCACGGTCAGCGTGGTGATGACGCTGGCTGTCGCGACGGCGGCGTGGGAAATCTATTGCCGCTCGCTCGGCTACGGGCCCAGCCTGAACGATACCGGTGATCTCTGGGCCGAAGCGCGCCGCCGCGTCGAACCGGAGTCGCTCGTCATCGCGGGCGATTCGCGCGCGCTTTTCGACTCCGACTTGGACGAACTCGAAAAAGGTTTGGGCAAACGTCCGGTGCAATTGGCGCAGCCGGGGAGCAGTGTCTACCCGGTGCTGGCCGATTTGATCAACGACACGCGCTTTCACGGCACCATCATTTGCAGCGTTGTCCCGAGATTGTTTTTTGCGCCGCCGGGGTCGCCGCCGATGAATCGTTCGGAAAAATCGGTCCGCCGCTCTCACACACAGACGTATGCCCAACGCGCGAGCCACGATCTCGGGATTTATCTCGAGAAATGGTTCGCCTGCATGAAGCAGGACGACCTCACGCTTGGCGCACTGGTTGAGCAATTGCCGATTCCGAACCGGGCCTACGCCCATGTGCCACCCCCGTTGCCGCCCTATTTTGCCTCGCTCGATCGCGAGCGCCGTGCCCGCATGGTCGAACAATGCGCGCGGCCAGGAAAACTGCAGGAACGGGTGAAACATCGCTGGGCTCGGCTCTTTACGCCGCCGCCACCTCCGAGTTTTATTCCGCAGGAAGTTTTCGCAAAGAAAATGCACGACGCCTTCGAAGGCCGCTTCGCTGACACCAAGGCCCTCGTCGAAAAACTGCGCTCGCGCGGCGGCAAAATCGTCTTCGTCCGCTTTCCAATGAGCGGCGATCTTAAAGCATTCGAAGACCGAACGACGCCACGCGCACCAACCTGGGATCGTCTCCTTAAGGAAACAGCGGTGCCCGGCATCTACTTCGAAGATTTTCCGGAGTTGGCCAGCTTCACTTGTCCCGAGTGGTCGCATCTTTCCGCCGGTGATTCGGTCGAGTTCACGAAACGTCTCGTCCCGCATTTGCGCAGCGCGGTCGGATTGTAAGAGAGCGCGAACGCCTGCGTCTGGACATTCATGGCAGACCCGAGCCTCCTTACTCAAAGGAACGGCAATGCATTCATCTACTTCCAATTTTGAGCGGGTAATTCCGACGCGTCCGTGGCGCGGAATCACGGTCAGCGTGGTGATGACGCTGGCTGTCGCGACGGCGGCGTGGGAAATCTATTGCCGCTCGCTCGGTTACCTTCCGAGCATCGACGACTCCGGCGATCTCTGGGCGGAAGTTCGTCGTCAGGTCGAGCCCGAATCGCTTGTTATCGCGGGCGATTCACGGCCCCTGTTCGACCTCGACCTGGACGAGCTCGAAAAGGGACTGGGTAAGCGTCCTCTCCAACTCGCTCAACCTGGCAGCTGCGCTTTCCCGGTCCTGAATGACCTGATCAATGATCAAACCTTTCATGGCACCATTCTGTGCAGCATCGTGCCCGCACTCTTTTTTGCTCCGCCGGATGCGTTCCCGATGAAGGAATCCGAAAAAGCGGTGCGCCGGAGCCACACTCAAACGCTCGCGCAACGCGCGAGTCATGATCTCGGCATCTATCTTGACGAAAGTTTTGCCTTCATCAATCAGGACGACCTGACACTCGGAGTGCTTCTCGGTGAATTGCCGATCGCGAATCGACCCAACGCCCAGGTGCCACCCAGCTTTCCACCGTATTTTGCCTCGCTCGATCGCGAGCGCCGCGCCCGCATGATCGAGCGTTGCGCGCTGCCTGGAAAATTGCAGGACCGGGTCAAGTTCGGCTGGCTACCGCTCTTCACTCCCCCGCCCCCACCAAGCTTCATCCCGAAAGAAAAATTTGGGATGATGATGAAGACCGCGTTCGAAAAGCGATTCACCGACACGAAAGCTCTCGTTGATAAATTGCGCGCGCGAGGTGGCAAGATTGTCTTCGTCCGCTTCCCAATGAATGGCGACCTCAAAGCCTTCGAAGACAAGATCACTCCGCGCCCCGTGATTTGGGATCGCCTTCTTAAAGAAACGGGCGTGCCCGGCATTTACTTCGAGGATTTTCCAGAGTTGGCCAGCTTCACTTGTCCCGAGTGGTCGCACCTTTCCGCTGGTGATTCCGTCGAGTTCACGAAACGTCTCGTCCCGCACCTGCGCGCCGCCCTCGGAAGTAGCGTCGATCCGACAGCGGTTGCGCCCCCGCATTAACGAAAGAAGGTCTGCTTCATGAGACCGCGCTTCGACATTCGCCTCGCTGGCGTTTCCGATGCGGCTCGAATCGCATCACATCGCGCTCGTATGTTCCAGGAAATGGGGCTCGTGCCAGAACCGCTTTTTGAGACTTACCGGGCAAAGTGCGAAACGGGCATCCGCGGGATGCTCGAAACTGGCGAATACATCGGATGGCTTGCCTTCCCTAACGATTCACCCGATCAGATCATCGCTGGCACCGGTGTTCAACTTCGTCGCACCCTGCCGCATCCAGCCGGCGAACCCGGTGGCGAAATGACCGTCGCCGAAGGCCGCCACGCCATCATTATCAACGTCTTTACCGAACCCGAATGGCGCCGACGCGGTGTCGCGAAATTGCTCATGAATGAAATCATCGCCTGGGCGCGGCGCGAACACCTTGATCGCCTTGTTCTTCATGCCTCCAAGCAAGGCCGTGCGCTCTACGATCAGATGGGCTTTGTCCAAACCAATGAAATGCGGTTCAGCGGCCCATTGGATGACCTTTGAAAACCTAAACCATCCGCAGCGACCTCCAGGCGATCACGGCGGCGAAGTTTTCGCTCCCGACAAACTGCTTTCGGATTAACTATCCGACGAAGGTGGAACAAACCCGCCCCTCGGCTCATACTGTCCGCGATGGCGAGCAGCAACGTTAATCAGACAAGGTTTCGTAACGCCTTTGTTCTCTTCCTGGTGTTGGCGGTCTCGCTGCTTTTTCTCGCGGTCGCGTGGCCTTTTCTCAAACCACTCCTCATCGGCGCACTCCTCGCTGGTTTGTGCGATCCGCTCTATCGCTCGCTGTCGGGACTCCTGCGCGGACACAAATCGGCCGCAGCCGGGCTCACCCTGCTGATTCTTTTCGTCGTTGTCGTCGGACCCCTGAGCGCTTTCATCGGCGTAGTCGTGCAGCAGGCGATCACTGTGAGCAACGACGCCTTGCCCTGGGTCCGCAGCATCTCGGTCCGGCCACCGCTTTCAATGCGCATGACTGGCTCGTGCGCCGTTTCCCGTCACTCTCCGATTACGTGCCGAAGCAGGAGCAGATTGCCGACGGTGCCGCCAATGTCGCCAAAGCCACCGGCGCCTATTTGGTCACGGGCGCAACGCAAATCACCGCAAGCACTGCAGCTTTCCTGCTCAATCTGTTCGTATGCTTTACTCGATGTTTTTCTTCCTGCGTGATGGCCGGTCGATTCTCGAGAAGATTCTTTATTACACTCCGCTCAGTCACGGAGACGAGCTTCGGGTTCTGGAAAGGCTCGCATCTGTCACGCGCGCGACAATCAAAGGCACGCTTGTCATCGGAATGATCCAAGGCACGCTCGCTGGAATTGGCTTTTGGGCTACGAAATTAGACGGCGCCGCTTTTTGGGGAACGGTCATGGCCGTGTTGTCGGTTGTGCCGGGCATTGGCTCGGCGCTTGTCTGGGCGCCGGCAGTAATCTATCTATTCATCGTCGGGAGAACCTGGAGCGCCATCCTGCTCTTCATCTGGTGCGCCGCGGTCGTCGGCACAGTCGACAATCTGCTGCGGACGCGTCTGGTCGGGAAAGATGCGAAAATGCCCGACCTTCTCATTCTCATCGGCACGCTCGGCGGATTGTTTCTCTTCGGGCCCATCGGGTTCATCGTGGGACCGCTTGTTTGCGGATTGTTCCTCACCGTCTGGGATATTTACGGCGCGACCTTCAAAGACATCCTGCCGCCAGTGGGTGTGTTGCCTTCAGGAAAAGTGCGGGTGCCGAACGAGGAGTTGAAGACAACCCCGGAGCTTTAGTGGCGCCTTTTTAAAACGAGGAAAAGAACGAAGCAAAACGCCTTGAAACGAATCGCCGGCAGTTGAAGCTGCGCGAAGGAGGTGCAAGAGCTGCTTTTCGGTCTGCCGAATATGTCCCAAATCGATTTTATTGGCATTGGCGCACCCAAATGCGGGACCACCTGGCTTTCCGCCCAGCTTGAAGCGCATCCGCAAATCGGGTTCGCCCCGGAGAAAGAGGTCTACTACTTCGCGGACACGATCCTGCGACGAATCGCCGGCCAGGAGCTGCGCTGTTTCGAGCGAGGTGAGGCTTGGTATCACGAACAATTTCCGCCCGCTGGCGGAGCGATTTCTTCCCGCGGAGAATTTTGTCCCGCCTACCTTTACTCGGAGGAAGCAGCGAACAGGATCGCCGCCTACCGGCCCGACATTAAATTGCTCCTGTGTCTGCGGCCGCCGGTTGAGATGATTTACTCGTGGTACTGGTACAACCGAAATGCGGTCGTAGCGTCTTTGCCGGACTCGTTTGAAGAGACGATGAAAAATCTGTTCCTTCGCGACCTTGGATGCTTCGCCCGCCACCTCAAACCCTACCTCGACCGTTTTCCGGCCGAGAATTTTCTCGTCATTCAATTCGATGCGATCCGGCGCGATCCTGACCGCGTCCGCCAGCAAACTTATGCGTTTCTGAACGTCGCCACAGACTTCAAGCCGCCGCTTGCACAAGAGGGAAAGAACGCGGCGCGAGCACCTCGTTTTCCGCTTTTGCAATCCACCGCCCAGAGTCTCTACGGCGGCATTTCCTCACTTCCGGGCGTAGGCACCCTCCTGAAATCACCCGCTGTCGCCAAAACGCTGCAAGACGTCTATCACCGCCTCAACAGCAAGGCCCAGAAATACGAGGCGCTCACGCCGGAAGCGCGTCGAAAGTGGGAAGAGTACTACGCCTCCGATCAGAAGGAGCTTTTCCGCCAACTCCAGGATCTTCAAGTCATCGAGTGATCCGTCTTGGCGGCGCCCATCGTCAGGATAGAGACAAGCGCAACGTCGGAATGCGCCGAAGCCAAATTAGATCGACGGTGGTTTCTCGCTCGCGCGCAGATATTGGCGGCAGAGCACGATCACATGCCGTCGAAAATCACGGAAGGTCGGCTTCGGTGCCGCGAGCAGGTCGAACCAGTTCGCAACTTCGCTGTTGAACGTCTGCTCCGCCACATCGCGCGCCGGAGCGAATGGATCGAGAGCGTGGGCGAAGCGGTCGTAGAGAACCGCCAGACGCGGGATCTCGTCTCGCAGGAATTCCCCTAGCGGTGCATTTCCTGGAGTCTCTGGCATTTGTTACGCAGGTCCAGGACACGATTGTAAAAGAATTCTGAGCCGCACTGCGGATGCTCTTCGCAAAGTCTCGCGAGCCGCCGGCCAAATTCGTCGCAGATGCTCGTCATCGCTTCCCACCATGCGGAGACCTTCGCGGTGTCGTCTTCTTTCCGGACGCAGAGGACCACAGTTCGATAAACACCGAGCAACTGTTGCTCGAGATTCCCAGCTTCGGCATTGAATGGCGCGCATAGCTCAGCGGGAATCGCATCAAGACGCCGATTCGTTTCGTCTAGCGTAGCACGTGACAATTCCAAAATGTCTGTGGTATCGAAGCAAGCGCTCATTCGTTAGGAGATACTATCATGAAGCGCACTCTTGTCGCAAGTGTCGTGCCGGCTAGACGTTCGGAGGTGGCGCCGGATACACACGATGAGACAATTGCAGTCGCCAGGAGTTCCTGACTTCCGGATTAAAGCGCCAGGCTCTCCTGCTTCGGCGCAGTCGCAGGAGCAGTGACTCCGGCGAACTTCTTCATCAAATCATCCAGCTTCGCGATGTAGTAGTCCACGTTCTCATCGCGATTTTGCGGATCGAAATCAGTCGCGAGTTTGGCCGCTTCGTAGGCCGCGACCTTTTTTGGCGTCGCTTTGACGTAATAACTGATCTGGTCGCCCGGCTTGTAATTGCGGCCGCTCGTTAGGGCAAGCTCGTAGGCAGCGGCGCGATTCCGGCCGCCAGCGCCAATCTTAGCCCGGTATTTCTCGAGTGAATCCTGAAGGGTATCGGTTTTCATCAGCATCTCGATCGGCCACTCGCGGTCGCGAATCTTTTGCGCGAACTCGTCCCGCAATCGCGGGATCCCTTCCGGCTTTCCCTCCATCAAAAGCTTGATCATTTCCTCGAGGAAAACGCGCTGGAATTTTTCGAGTCCGCGCGACTTGAGCGCCCCGCCCTTGATCACAACTTCGCCATCGCGCGTGAGGAGGGCGTAGTTTTTCGCCTTGTAGCTGAACATCGCGTCGAATTGCTCGTCGAACTCGACTTCGATGCCGGGCGGAAGTTCTTTGGCAAGGCCGGCGCTGCAGCGCTTCAATTGTAGCTGGGATCGGTGATCCCGGCTGGTCTGGCGCATGGCTGGATTTCCCCCGCCGGGATCATCGATCCCGGCTACAGCGGGCGGAACGAAATAGATGCCGTCGGTGTCGACTTCGATGACCTGCGCGCCCTGCGCTTTGAGCCACTCGATCATCTGCTTGAGAAGGTCGCGCCCAATCTGAGTGACGCGAGCGGCAGCTTCGAAATCGGCAAAATTTCCCTGCGCGAAACCGAGGTAACCGTAGAAGCTGTTGATCAGAATCTTGAAGGTGTTTTGCAGGGCGTGAAAGTAGCGCCGTTGCGGCGCGTCCGGCGCGTCGCGCATGTCGCTCTTCGCCTGGAGCCGAAAAGTGCGCAGGTCGGTCAGCAGATGGCGAAAGATCTGGAGTTGATCGTTTACCGGGAAGCAATCGAACTGGAGCATGATCGACGGGTAAAGCGAGGCGACGTCGCAATGCCAGACGTTGCGCGCCACGCCGGTAAAGAAAATGTCGGTGTAACCGCCCTCAAAGCCGCGCACCATCGGCATCTCCGGAATGCCATGGCGCTGCCGGAAATATTCGCGGAGAAAGAGCGCGTTGATCCGGGTGGCGTTGCCGCGCACAATCACGTCCTGGTAGTTGTAGGGGAAAATTTGCGCCTGGATGAAGTAGCTCGGACTGAGGAGATCGGCGACCGCTCGTGTCTCGCGCACCGCACAGAGAGCGCGTTCGCGATAACGCTTCGGATCATCCTCCCAGGCGCGCTGCAATTCCTTGCCCGCCAGTTGCGAAATGTCGGCCGCTGTCGTTAGGCCAAAGTGCTGCGCAACATCGCTCCGCTCGAAACCGGTCAGCGAACGCATCCCGACGTCGTAAAATTGCGCGAGCAAAAATGTGTCGACGAAATGCCGGCCATCGACCGTGAACTTCGGATAATCGATCGTCTTCTCCGCAATCTGGAGCCGGGACGGCCGCGAGCGCAGGAAGCCACCGCTTCGTCCCCAATCCAGCTTCGTCTTCGCCTTGCGGGCGCGGGCGACGAGAAACGGCAGATCGAACCTAAACAGGTTGTGGCCTTCGATTACGTCCGGGTCGCGCTCCTTGATCAGACTCGTTAGGCGCTTGATCGCGGCGTGCTCCGATTCCTCGATCGCGCGCGGATCGACCTCGATTAATTCCTCCCAGCCGGTGTTGTCGGAAACGGCAATGCTGGTGAGATGATCGTTGTGGCTGGGATCGGTGATCCCGGTCTTCCCGGCAGCAACGTCGCCCTCGCCGGGATCACCGATCCCGGCTACAGCGGAGAGCACCTCGATCTGCATCCGCTTCAGCTCTTCGAACGGCAGTTGCTTGAAGAGCGTGCGGCCGGTCTGGGTCAGATAATGCTGCACCGGATCGCTCAGCGCGAAAAAGTTGCGGCCGGCTTTCTTCAGTCCGTTGCGAAGCGCGATTAACTCCTTCCAGCTGTCGGTTGTCACCAGCCAGTTGTATTTCGCGTCGCCCGCCAGTTTTTCGGCGTTCGTTAGGCCGAGATCGGCCACGTCGCCGTCGGCCCAGACAAAGGGATGAAATGCTTCCGTCTCGCAACTGGTCGTGCCGTCTTTTTCGCGCCGATAAACGCGCACCGTGCCGGTGTCGCCCATCTCGATCGCGACGATCCGCGGCGTGGGATCCGAGCCGAACAGCAGTTGGTTGTCCTCAAAAGCCATCGCTCGAACGATGGCACATCTTCGCTGTCATTCCGAGCCGCGCGGGCGTTGAGATCCTCACATTACTAGAACACGCCTGACCAACTGAGAGGTCCCTCTCCGTGCTTCGCCGGATCGGGATGACAATGCGGACGAGGGCGTTGAGATCCTAAATTTCAGGTTGGGACCGGTCCGCCTTCTTGCCCACATAGCCGGCGTTCCTCCGCGTAGGGCAAAATCTCCGGCAGATGACCCGCGCGCAGTTCTTCCTGCACGCCGCGCCAATATTCCGGGCGAAACAAATCGCCGTGTCGTTCCATCAACGCCGCCCACGCCCCATCCGGAAAGGAGAGGAAGCGCGGGAATTCCTCGGGAAAAATATCGCCTTCGCGCACGGAGAACCACGGCTCAGCCGACATTTCCTCGTCGTAGCTCTGCGACTGCGGCAGCTTGCGGAAATTGCAATCGGTCAACAAACAAAGCTCGTCGTAATCGTAGAAGACCACCCGCCCGCGCCGGGTGAGTCCGAAATTTTTCGTGAGCAGATCGCCCGCGAAAATATTCGAGGCGGCCAGGTCCTTGATCGACTGCGCGTAATCGCAAGCCGCCGCGATTGCCGTCGCCTCATCGCATTCGCGGAAAAGAAGATTGAGCGGTCGCACCCGTCGCTCGACATAGGCGTGCGCGATCAAGACATCATCGCCCTCGATCCGCACTGTGCGTCCGGCGTTTCCCAACAAGTCTTCCAGGAGAGACGGCTCGAATCGATCCCGCGCGACTCGCAGATGCTCAAACTCATGCGCCTCAACCAGCCGCCCGGCGCGATCGTGTTCGAATACCATCCGGTAGCGGCTCATCACATCACGCCGATCGCTTTCTTTCGGCGCGTCGAACCGGTCCCGGATCAGTTTAAAAACCACGTCGTAGCTCGGCAGAGTGAAGACGAGCATGACCATGCCGCGGGCGCCTTCCGCCGCGACGAAGTGATCGTTTGACACCGTGAGATGCCTGACGAAATCACGATAAAACTCCGTCTTGGCATGCCGGTTGTAGCCAATCGCGTTGTAAAGATCAGCCACGTGCTTGTCCGGCATCAGCTCGCGTAGCCATTGCACCAGCGCGTAAGTCGCCGGCGCATCGACCCGGAAGTAAGCTCGCGTGTAAGAAAAAAGAATCGCCAGGTCGCTTTCGCCAATCAAAACCGCGTCGAGGATAAATCCGCTCTCATCGGGATGCCGCAGGCACAAAGCGAGCGGCGTCGCTTTATCATGGACGACGATCCGACCGACCAGGTATGCGCCTCGCCCGCGGTAAAAAACGTGGCGCAGAATCTCGATTCGTTCGAAATCGCGCGACGGTAAAGCGACCAGAATGCGGCCCGCCGCGGCCCTGCACACCTCGTTCAGATCGCTCCACTCATCCAGCGCAAAACCGGCGCCGTTTGGATCGGTCAGCGCCTCTCTCAGCAAATAGGCCAGCGGCGCGCCCGCATAAGTCCGGCACAGTTCAGCGCCGTGCGCGTTGGGCGGCGCATCGAAATCAGTATCGACAAACTCGATCGCCTGATCGACGCCCTCGGTCGCAAAAACGCGGCGGGTCAGCGAATTGAAAAAGCTCTCGGCCACTTCCCAGCGGATCGATTGCGCAATCAGCGACGAATAGACCGCCTTGGTCGCGCTCCACACCGCGCGCGTCCGGAGCCGCGGTCCCATCAAAGCCGTCACTCGACTCGTTAGGCTATCGAGCACGACGGAGTAAAGCCGGAGCCGCTCGGCAGCGTCCTGGTAGCTGCCACGCCAGTCCCGCGCCAGGAATCGATCGCGCGCCCGCCGCGTGATCTCGCCGAAACGCGCCTCGTACTCGTCGAGCGCTTCGCGCGTTTCTTTCGCGCAAAGAGACGCCAGCCGGCTATCGGTTAGCGCTGGAATCGATATGCGGGACATCGGGGAAATGACGAAGCTCGAATGTCGAATGTCGAAGGAATGACCAATGACGAAGTTCGAACGACCACGAGCAACCATCTTGGTTCGTCATTTGGGACTTCGTCATTGATTCGACCTTCGTCATTCGGAATTCGTCATTCTCATCCGCCTTCATTCGGATTTCGTCATTTTCATCCGAATTGCTCTTCCTCGGTTGAGCCGCGCAACGCCGCAGTTGAGCTTTCACCGCCGGCGATCACCCGGGCGACGTCGTCGAAATATCCCGTGCCGACTTCGTGCTGATGTTTCGTCGCGGTGTAGCCATCAGCTTCGGCGGCAAATTCCTCCTCCTGCAATTCGGAATAGGCGGCCATGCCCCGTTCGCGATAACCGCGCGCGAGCTTGAACATGCTGAAATTGAGCGCGTGGAATCCGGCGAGGGTGACGAACTGGAATTTGTAACCCATCGCGCCAAGCTCGCGCTGGAATTTCGCGATCGTGGCGGTGTCGAGTTTCGCTTTCCAGTTGAAGGAGGGCGAACAGTTATAGGCGAGTAGTTTGCCGGGGAATTTTTCGCGAATCGTTTCCGCGAACTTCTTCGCTTCACTGATATCCGGCGTGGAAGTTTCAAACCAGAGCAGGTCCACGTAAGGCGCGTAACTGAGTGCGCGTGCGATCGCCTGGTCGATCCCAGCGTTGACCCGGAAGAAACCTTCCACCGTTCGTTCGCCGGTGAGAAAGGCGCGATCGCGTTCGTCGACATCGCTCGTCAGAAGCGCAGCGCCCCCCGCGTCAGTGCGCGCGATCAGAATCGTCGGCACATTGCACACGTCGGCCGCCAGCCGGGCCGCGGTCAGATTGGCGATCGCGGTCCGCGTCGGAATGAGAACCTTTCCGCCCATGTGGCCGCATTTTTTCTCGCTCGCAAGCTGGTCCTCGAGATGGACGCCAGCCGCGCCGGCCTCGATCATCGCCTTGATCAACTCGAAAACGTTGAGCGGACCGCCAAAACCGGCTTCAGCATCGGCCACGATGGGTGCGAACCAATCGATGTCGTTCCGGCCTTCCGCGTGCGCAATCTGGTCCGCGCGTTGCAGCGCCTGGTTGATTCGCCTAACGACTGCCGGAACGCTGTTCGCAGGATACAGGCTCTGGTCGGGATACATCTGGCCGGCGAGGTTTGCGTCCGCCGCCACCTGCCAGCCGCTGAGGTAAATCGCCTTGAGCCCGGCCTTCACCTGCTGCACCGCCTGGTTGCCCGTGAGCGCGCCGAGCGCGGCCACGAATGGCTCGCTCTGCAGGAGGTTCCAAATCTTTTCCGCCCCGCGCCGCGCCAGGGTTTGCTCCGGCACGAGAGAGCCTTGCAAACGCTGCACATCGTCTAACGAGTAGGTGCGCGTGATGCCGGTCCACCGTGGATTGTTGCTCCAGTCATGCGTCGATTTGTTCACGTGTAATTCCTTCTTGTGATAGCCCGGGGAGCGCACGCGACTCGCGTGCTGGTTTCGGCGACTCGTCGAAGCAGGCTTTGTCTGGCGACAAACCGGTCAAAGGAAAAGTTCGCGATGGCGAGGTCGCCATCGCCAGCACGCGAGTCGCGTGCGCTCCCCGGAGCTCTAATCGAGCCGCTCATAGCCAGGTAACGTTAGGAATTCGGCGAACTCGTCGCTGGTGGTGATCTCGTCAAACAGCTGGCCCGCGATGTCGAACTTGTCCCCGTCGAAGCGTTTCACTTTCGCGAGTTCTTCGTCGAGCACATTACGAACCAATTCTTTCGTCACTTTGCGCCCATCCTCCAGCGCGCCGCGCGGATGGCGAATCCATTGCCAGACCTGCGCGCGCGAGATTTCCGCGGTCGCGGCGTCTTCCATCAGATTGAACAAAGGGACCGCGCCGTGGCCGCGCAACCAGGCTTCCAAATACTGCACGCCGACGCTGATGTTCTGGCGCAAACCCGCCTCTGTGATGGGCCCACTCGGCCCGAAATCGAGCAGGTCTCCGGCGGAGACATTCACGTCGTCGCGCTTGCGATCGATCTGATTCGCCTGCGGCATCGCAGAATTAAAAGCATCGAGCGCGAGCTGCACCATCCCGGGATGCGCCACCCAGGTGCCGTCGTGACCATCGCGCGCTTCGCGTTCCTTGTCCGCGCGCACTTTGGCGAACGCCTCCTCGTTCGCCTGCGGGTTACCCTTCACCGGAATCTGCGCCGCCATCCCGCCCATCGCGAAGATGTTGCGGCGGTGACACGTTTTGATGCAAAGGAGCGAATAGGAACGCATGAAATGCGTCGTCATCGTGATCAGCGCGCGATCGGCGAGGAGAAAATCGGGCTTGTTCCGAAAACGTTTGATGCAGGAAAAAATGTAATCCCAGCGACCGCAGTTAAGTCCGGCGGAATGTTCGCGCAGCTCGTAAAGGATCTCCTCCATCTCAAACGCGGCCGGGATCGTCTCGATCAAGACTGTCGCGCGGATCGTTCCTCGCGGAATGCCCAGCTCGTCCTGCGCGAGCTTGAAGACGTCGTTCCAGATCCGCGCCTCGAGGTGGCTCTCCATTTTCGGCAGGTAAAAATACGGACCGCTGCCGCGCGCGATCAGCTCCTTCGCGTTGTGAAAAAAGTAGAGCCCGAAATCGAAGAGACCGCCCGAGACCGGCGCGCCATCGACCAGCAGATGCTTCTCGACCAAATGCCAGCCGCGTGGCCTAACGAGCAGGACCGCGACCTTGTCGTTGAGCTGGTATTTTTTCCCTTCCGGGCTGGTGAAGGTAATCGTCCGTCGGATCGCGTCGCGCAGGTTGATCTGGCCCTCGATCATGTTGGCCCAGGTCGGCGAGTTGGCGTCCTCGAAATCGGCCATGAACATTTTCGCGCCGGAGTTGAGCGCGTTGATCACCATCTTGCGATCGGTCGGTCCGGTGATCTCAACGCGGCGATCACGCAGATCCGCCGGAATCGGCGCGCACGTCCAATCGCCCTCGCGGATGGATTTTGTTTCCGGCAAAAAATCGAGCGTGCCCCCTCGATCAAGCGCGGCCTGTCGCTCCTGCCGCCGTTGCAGACATTCCAATCGTCGGGCGTTGAAATTGCGCTGCAATTTCGCGACGAAAGCGAGCGCATCTGGAGTCAGAATTTCAGCGAATTGCGGCGTCATTTCGCCACGCACTTCGACTCCCGGAGACAGATCACGAAGCATTTGTTGGTTCATTGTCAGATCCGCCGCGGCAGACTTCTACCACGGAATCGCGGGCGCAGACAGCTTCGCGCGCGTCAGACGGGCGAAGATTCTTTCACCACGGATTTCACGGATGCCACGGATAGCAAAAGGAGCGAACACTACCCGTCAGCAATTGTCAGTCCTTGTTTCATCCGTGTCATCCGCGTAATCCGTGGTTCTCCTTCCGGCTCCCGCACTGCTCATTGCTCGTTAGGATTTTCGCTCTACGATGCAGGCATGAAATTTCTGCCGAACATTTCGCTCCTCTTCGCCCTCGCCGCCGCGCCTTTGCTTCGCGCGGCCGACCAGACACCCGCGCAACTCGCTGACAAGGAACTGCCGTCGTTGCTCGCAATATATAAGGATGTCCACACGCATCCGGAGTTATCGACCCAGGAGAAACGCACTTCGGAGCTGGTCGCGAAGGAATTGAAGGCCGCCGGTTGCGAGGTCACGGATCACATCGGCAAATACGATCAGCCGGGACTCACCGGTTATGGCGTCGTCGGCCTGATGAAAAATGGCGACGGACCGGTCGTGCTCGTCCGCACCGACATGGATGCGTTGCCGGTCGAGGAAGAAACCGGGCTGCCCTACGCGAGCAAGGTAGTGGCAAAGAATAATGCGGGCGAAGAAGTGCACGTCATGCACGCCTGCGGTCACGACGTGCATATCGCGACCTTCATTGGCGTCGCGCGGGCGCTGGCCCAGCTAAAAGACCAATGGCACGGCACGATCGTTTTTGTCGGACAACCGGCTGAAGAAGCCGTCGGCGGGGCCAAGGCGCTGCTGAAGGATGGCCTTTACACGCGGTTTCCCAAACCGAATTTCGCGCTTGGGTTTCACGACAACGCGCAACTGGAGATCAACCACATCGGCGTCACCTCCGGTTACACCTACGCCAATGTCGATTCGGTCGACGTGACCGTGCCGGGAGTGGGCGGCCACGGCGCCTATCCGCACAGGACGAAGGACCCGGTCGTCCTTTCCGCGCAAATCATTAACGCCTGGCAAACCATCGCCAGCCGCGAAAACAATCCGCTCGATCCCATCGTCGTCACCGTCGGCTCGATCCACGGCGGGACGAAGCACAACATCATCCCTAACGAAGTGAAAATGCAGCTCACCGTTCGCACCTATAAAGACGAGGTGCGCGAACGCGTCCTCGGCGCGATCGCGCAGATCGCCAAAGGTTGTGCGATCGCGGCCGGCTGGCCGGAAGACAAAATGCCGCAGGTCAGCGTGCGCCGGAACGAATTCGTTCCCGCGACCTACAATAATCCCGAACTGACCAAGCGACTCGTCGATGTCTGGAAAACGTCGTTAGGCGAGCAAGAACGTCGAAATGGTCGACGCGACGATGGGCGGCGAGGATTTCGCCGAGTTCAGTCTATCGGATCATTCCATTCCAGCAGTCGATTTTCACGTCGGCGGAGTCGCCCCGGAAAAAATGGCCGCCTCGAAAAAACCGGGCGCGCCGCCGTTGCCAAGTCTGCATTCGAGCAAATTCGCGCCCGTGCCCGAGCCGACCATTCGCACCGGCATGATCGCAATGACGAGCGCAGTGCTCGACCTGATGAAGAAGTAAGCGGAGCACAGGATTTTCAGGATTGCAGGGAACTTCCCAATCCTGTCCATCCTGTAAATCCTGTCTAACTCGCAGGGAGCCAAGCTACTTTACCCGCACGTTTTTGCGCAGATAAGTCGGCACGTCGAGGTCCTGGCCTTCCACGATCGTCGGTTCGCTTTTTTCAAAACGACCGCGGGTGACTGGTTCGAATTGCATCACTTCCTGGCGGGCCTGGACAATCTTGCCTTTTTTTGCCGGTGGCGGCTGCGCGGCGGCCGGCTCGGGTGTCAGTTCGGGCTCTCGCGTTGGAGCTGGTTTGCGTGGCGGACGCACCGGCGCAGGAAGCGGAATGATCTCGGCAACCGGTTGAGCGACTTCCTCCTCTGCGTTGTTATATTCGTTAGGGACAGCTTCGGGAGCGGGCTCCGGCAATATTGTTGCAACCACTTCCGGGACGATTGGAACGCTCGGCGGTGGCGCTTCGACCACGGGCTGCGGGGCGACGATCGGCGGAACCGTGTGCATCGGGGAGATAGTTGGCACTGAGCCCTCGGCGGTGAGTGAACTAATCAAAGTCACACTCATCCGGTTGCCCATCTTGCCATCCACGGAAGTGCCGAAAAGAATCTGGGTGTGATCCTCGACGTGCCGGTTGAGTTCCTGCATCACGATCTCCACTTCAGTCAGGGTCATGCCGGGACCGCCCGAGATCTGCACCAGGATGCAATGCGCGTCGCTCAACATCTTGCCCTTGTTCATGAGCGGATTTTTCAAGGCCAGGGCGAGCGCTTCGTGGGCGCGGTTGTCGCTGTCGGATTCACCGAAACCAAAAAGGCAACGGCTGTTTTCGCTGCGCAAAGCGGAGAGCAGTTCGTCAAAACCGATTTGGATCAGGCCCGGGCGCCGGACCACATTGACAATCGCGCGAACACTCTGGCTGATGGTGGTGTCGGCGACCGCAAAAGCCTGATGAATCCCGGCCTTCGGCAGGACGATGTCGCCGAGACGATCGTTCTCGAAGCAGATGACCGCGTCGGCGAGCCGCTGCAATTCCTGTAACGCTTCAGCCGCCTGCGCCCCGCGACGTTTGCCTTCGAAGGCAAAGGGTAGAGTGGCAAAGGCAAGGACGAGCGCTCCGCTTTCTCGCGCCATCTGCGCAACCACGGGTGCCGCCCCCGACCCGGTTCCACCGCCCAGCCCGGCACAAATGAAAACCATCCGCCCGCCCTGCAAGGCTTCGCGCAGTTCGTCCGCCGATTCGTGCGCCGCGTTGTAACCCAGCTCGGGATCGCCGCCGGCGCCGAGTCCGCGCGTGGCGGCGCGGCCGATCTGCACTTTCTGCGTCGCGACGGAACTGGCGAGCGATTGCACGTCGGTGTTGACCGCAATCATTTCGGCGTGCTCCATCCCGTCGAGCACAATGCGGTCGAGCGCATTGGCCCCGGCGCCTCCGACGCCGATGATTTTGATCCCGAAGTCCTCTTCTTTCTTTTCCGGCAGGCTGTAGTTGCGGCTGAGTTGTATCATTTCTTTAGGTTTCGTTAGGTAGAGAAGGTCTGAGGCAAACAGTCCCAAGATCCCAGAATCCCAGAATCCGCAAGCAAACGCCCAGGCTCCAATTCCCAAACAGGGCGTGGCGTGGCGACGCTTCGCGGATCTGGGATTTGAAGAGTCCCTGCAGAGCTTGGGATTTGGATGCATTTGGGATTGTCAGTTCTTCTGCTTCATCGCATCGGCTGAAGATTTTCACGAACCTTCCCCACGGGCCGCGCGGCTGGCGATCGCCCTGCACGGCCTGCGCATATTTGATCAATCCGATCGCGGCGGAGAACTGTGGATTTTCAAACGCGCTCGTTAGGCCGGACATGGTTTGCGCATGCGAGACGCGAGCCGGGATGTCGAAGACTTCTTCCGCCAGATTATCGATCCCGTTCAGCAAACTGCATCCGCCGGTGATGAAGATGCCTTCACCGAGATAGTTCAGGAATGGCTCCTCTTCGAGCGCGCGCTTGAGGAGTTCAAAAGTCTCGCGCAAACGCATGTGAATAATCGTGTTGAGCGTTTCGCGCTCCACTTCTTTGCCGGCGAAACCGGAATCGTCTTTCAACAAAACCGTCTCGCCCGGGAGGCAATTGCCGAGGACGGTGCTGCCTTCCTCGATCTTGAGCTTCTCCGCCCGCGTCATCGGGATGCGCAAACCCATCGAAATGTCGTTCGTGATGTGATCGCCGCCGACCGCGAGGACGCCGCTTTGCTTCACCGCGCCGTCGACATAAAGCACGTAATCGGTCGTCCCGCCCCCGATGTCGATGACGAGCGCGCCCAGATTTTTCTGATGCTGGCTGAGGACGACCTGCGCCGCCGCGAACGGCGTGAAGACGACGTCTTCGACATCGAGCGGCAGTTCCTTGACGCAACGGATCGTGTTTTGGATGCGCGTCCGCACGCCGTGGATGATGTGAAAATCGGCTTCCAATTTCTGGCCTAACATTCCGACGGGATTAAGCACGCCGTTCTGCCCGTCGACGTGATAATGCTGGATGATCGAGTGCAGAAATGCGTTCTGCGCCGGAATGCTGACCTCGCGGGCGTTGATCTTAACGTCTTCGACATCCTGCTCATCGATCTCGTCGCGCTCATCCGGCAGAGCGACGCACCCGCGGTTGTTGAAACTCTGAATGTGCGCGCCGGTAATGCCGATATAGACACTGCGAATCATGATGTCGCTCTTCTCTTCGGCATCCACGACCGCCTCGTGCACACACTTCATCGCCGTCTCGAAATCCACGATCTCGCCCTTGCGCACTCCGCGCGAGGGCGCCTGACCGACCCCGAGAAGCTTGATCGTTCCGTCGGGCCTTCCTTCGCCGACGACGACGCAAATTTTCGAGGTTCCGATTTCGAGACCGACCATCAAGTTACTGCTAGCCATTACCGTTATTTTCCTGGTTAAAACGCTGAAGCGGGATCGCCTTCCGCACCGGCAGAGGCGTAGGACTGGAGTGATATTTTTTGACGCCAGGGCTGTAGGGCAGCGCCTTCTTCGCGGCCGGATAGACCGGGGTTGCTTTTCGGATTTCCGGTTCGGCGCCCGCCGGTTTGGTCTCCTTCGGCGCGGGTTTTGTGAGGTGCGATCGCCGCGGCGGGTTCCAGGGTCGGGTTCCAATTCCGAGAGCACGGCTGAGACCGGCTGCGCAAAAGTCACCGGGATATTGCGCGCCACGAGCAGGTTGACGGTCTCGATTTGGCGATGCGAATCGTCGCTGTAGACAAGGAACTGCTCGAGCCGCTGCATCTGGGTGTCGAGATGCTCGAAACCAAACATCACCTCGGTGTGATTCTTATCCGTCACGAGCAGGCAATAACCCTTCGAAACATCCACCTCCCGGATCTGGAAGCGCGTCTGCATGAAACTCGTGGTCGTGAGGCGAAGAAGCTCGAGGGCCGCTTTCGCCTCGAAGGATTCAATCACTTTGCCGGGAACGAGCGCCTCGCTCGAACAGCCAGTAATCATGGGCAGGGCGAGATATTCCGTGAGCAATTTTTTTTCCTTCATCAAAATGCCGCGCGCATCGATCAGGAAAGCCGCGTCAGAGGCGAAAGGATTTGCGACCGTCTTCTCGCTCGTGATCCAGGCAATCGGCTTGCGCTCCGTCACCTGGATATCAATTTCGTTAGGCATGTTCCGCTCCACCTGCACCTCATCGACTTGCGGAAGCCGCTGCAGCCGGTTGTGAACTTGGGCGAGATTGATCGAAAAAATATTCACTCCCTCTCGCAGACCAGCCATTTTCAGGACCTGATCGCGTTGCAGGGTCCCATCTGTTTGCACGTCGATCGTGGTCAGGCGGTACTCGGGATTATCAAAGAAAAAGCGGCTCAAGCCGGTGCGCACGCCGTAGTAGAGGCCGGCGCAAATCGCGAGCACGAGCGCGACCTTCGAGAGGACAACGAGAATCCGGCGATTGCGATGACGCGACGCTCGGCGCGCGCGGACGTTGACGTCGAGCAGGTGTTGCTGGCGGCGTTGGCGCGAGGTCGAGAGGCTGCGATTGCCCGGATGGGCTCGATTCGTGTTCGCTTGCGCTTTCATTTTTTCGGCGGCCGCGCCGCCAGGGAAAGTTCGATGATCCGCGTGCAGAGTTGCGGATAAGTGATGCCGGCGACGCCCGCCGCCTCGGGAAGAAGGCTCGCCTCCGTCATGCCCGGAATGGTGTTGATCTCGAGAACAAACGGCTCGTCCCGCGCCGAGAGCATGACGTCAACGCGCGAGTAAACTCTCGCGCCTAACGAACGCGTCGCGAGCAAAGCGAGGTCTTGAATTTTCTTTGTCAGGTCGGCCGAAATTGCAGCCGGGCAAACATGCTCGGCGCCGCCGCCGCCCTGCGGATTGAGGAACGGATACTTGTTGTTGAAGTCGTAGAAGCCGCTCTTGGGAATGATCTCGATAATCGGCAGAGCGAGCTCGCCGAGGACGCCGACGGTCAGCTCACGACCCGGAATGAATTGCTCGATTAAGAATTCATTGTCGTATTGCGCGGCCTCGCGCAGCGCCGGAGCGGCCTGACTCTCCTCTTTTACGATGTAAATCCCGACGGTCGATCCCTGACGCGGCGCCTTGATGACGTAGGGCAACGGAAGGTTCGGCTGCTGGCCGGCGCGAATGACTTCCCAATGCGGCGTGACGACGCCGTGTTGGCTGAACTTCTGTTTCGACGCAATCTTGTCGAAAGCCAGGCGGCTCTCCGCCACTCCTTCGCCGGTGTACGAGACGCCGCGATCCTCCAGAATTTGTTGCAGCTGTCCGTCCTCCCCGAAGGTGCCGTGGAGGCAGATGAAAGCGATCTCGGTGTCGTTAGGCAAAGCGAAAGCTGGCATCTTCGACGTCAACTTCCGTGACCTTTGCCCCTAACGAGCGGAGCGCTTTGGCGACACCGGCGCCGGTCGCGAGGGAGACGGCGCGTTCGGAGCTGGGGCCGCCTTTGAGGACTGCGATGTGTTTGCCGCGCAGATCCATTTAACTTTGCCCCCCATGGCGTGGAGCCCGATTGTCATCCCGAGCTGCGCAGACGGCGAGGAACCTCGCCCCTGCAATCCACGCACTCCTTTGACGAGAGCACGCCCATTCCATCGGAGAGGTCCCTCGCCGCGCTGCGCCGGCTCGGGATGACAAATGTGGGAGGCGCTCATGCTTCCTCCCCCACGATTTGCACTTCGGTCTCCAATTCGATCCCGCGCTCTTTGCGCGCGATGGCCTGAATTTGCCCGATCAATTCCAGAACTTCGTCCGCCGTCGCCGCGCCTTCGTTGACAATAAAATTGCCGTGCACTTCCGAGACCCGCGCATCGCCCACCCGCGCACCTTTTAAACCCAGCTCATCGACCAGTTTCCCCGCCGGACAGGCCGCAGGGTTCTTGAAAATGCACCCGGCGCTTTTCGCGCTTGGTTGCGTGGTGCGTCGCTTCTCCTGCGACGCCTCCAGTCGCCTAACGATCTCTTCATTGGATGATTTCTCTCCGCGGAAAACGGCGGAGACAGCAAAGTTCTTCTCGAGCGCGGGCACGTGCCGGTAATGCACCTCGAGTTCAGCGGGCGTTTTTTCGTGCGCGATGCCTTCCCGGTCGAGATAACGCACCCGCACAACCCGATCGAAAGTTTGTCCACCCATCGCGCCGGCGTTCATGCGCAAGGCGCCGCCGACCACGCCCGGAATTCCCTCCATCCATTCAAAGCCCCCGATCCCCGCGGCTTTGCCCGCGTAGGCGATTTCCTTCAATTTCGCACCGACGCCCGCTGTGATCTCCAGTCCGTCCACTTCGACCCGATCGAACTCCCCACCACTTGGATGCACCACCACCCCGGGAATTCCCCCTTCCCGGACGAGCAGATTCGACCCGCGTCCAATGACGAAGAGCGGCAGATTTTCCCGGTGGCAAAAACGAATCAGCTTCGCAAAAGCATCCTCGGTCCGCGGCTCGACCCAAAACTGTGCCGGCCCACCCACCCGGAGCGTGGTGTGCTTGGCGAGCGGTTCGAAAAGCCTGACGTCACCTTCCGCGCCCACGATTTCCTTCAGTCTCTCCGCGACCACCAGTTGGGCGGCGAGCGTGGCTAACTGCTCGTGCACGTTGCCGGCGCCGAGACTAAGAACGAGGTCGCCTTCCGCGAGCATTCGCCCCATATCAGTGTGCAACCGGTCGAGGCGCGGCTGATAGGAAACTCCGCGATGTCCATGGGATGAAATCGCGTCGGCCACCGTTTGCCCGGTCACCCCCGGCAAAGCGGTTTCGCTCGCGGCATAGACGTCAGTCACGAAAACGTGATCCGCATCGTCAAAGGCAGCGCCAAATTCACGGTGCAGCGCCTTGGTGCGCGAGTAGCGATGCGGTTGGAACATCGTCAGGACGCGTCTGCGACCAGCCGTTTTCGCGGTCGCGAGCGTCGCCCGGATCTCGGTCGGATGGTGGGCATAATCGTCCACGAGGAGAAAACGATCGCTCTGATACTTGATCTCGAAGCGGCGGCGGGCATGACGAAAAGTGCCTAACGACTTCGCGATCTTCTCAAATGGAATGCCGAGTTCGCTCGCCAGCGCGATGACGCCGAGCGCATTGCTGACATTGTGCTTTCCCGGGACGTTCAAGGTTGCGTCGCCCAGCTTTTCTTCACCGCGCTGGACGCAGAAAGTCGCGGCGAAGTCCTGCAACTCGATTCCGGTGGCGCGATAACGCGCGTGCTCGACGAAGCCATAGGAAATGGCCGCGGGACGAGTGCAGCAAATTCGGGCGGCGTGCGGATCGTCCGCGCAGTAAAAAACCGTGCCGCTGGTTTGAGCGAGCGAGTTTCGCAAAGACTTTCTCGATCTCTTCAAGGTCCCGGTAGAAATCGAGGTGCTCTTCTTCGATGTTGAGAATGAGCGCGTGCTCGGGATGAAAGAGCTGCAACGTGCCGTCGCTCTCGTCCCCTTCCGCGACGAAATATTCGCCGCGCGGATCCCAATGCGCGTTGCTCCCAAGAATCGGAATCTCCGCTCCGACGTAGTGCGACGGATGCAGTTGGCCGCCGCGCAGGACATGCGCGGTCATGGCGGAGGTCGTCGTCTTGCCGTGCATCCCCGCGATGATGATGCCGCGTTTCCCCTGCATGATCGCGGCGAGCGCTTCGGCGCGGCGGATCGCGGGAATCTTGCCGGCCCGCGCCCCGACCAGAATCGGGTTGTTCTCTTTTATCGCCGACGAAAAGATAATCAGTTCCGCATCCGCCGCGTCTTCAGCCCGGTGCGGAGAAGAAAAACGCAAACCAAGGAGCTGGAGCCGGTCCGTCTCGAGGGAGCGCGCCTTATCGGAACCGCGGACGTCGTGTCCGAGCTCGAGGAGAAGAGCGGCGATCCCGCTCATCCCGCTGCCGGCGACACCAATCAAATGGATCGCATGCCGCTCCCCGGTCAGGAATTTCTGGAGGTCGATCTCAGGCAGCGACGGCGTCATTGGAGTGAGAGTATTTTTCCAGAGTTTCGGCAATCAAACCGGCCGCGTTCTGAGGCGCGAGCGCCGCGATATTAGCCGACATGGCGCGAAGCGTTTCGGGTTTACCGAGGAGGTCGCGAATCTTTTGCGCAAGCAGGTCACCAGCTAATTCGATTTCCTCGACCATGACGGCGGCATTCGCCTTCACGAAAATCTCGGCGTTGCGGGTTTGATGATCATCGGCGGCGTACGGATACGGCACGAGAAGCGCGGGCAGCCGGAACGCTGCCAACTCGGCCAGGCTGGCCGCTCCCGCGCGGGTGATGGCAAAATCAGCCGCGCTGTAAACTTCTTCCATCCGATGATGAAAAGCGGCCACGTAGGCAGGAATGTTTTCCCGCCGGTAATTATCCGCCAACAACCGCTCATCGCGGCTGCCGGAAAGATGAATCACCTGGAGCCCGCCGCCCTGCAACGACGGCATCGCCTTGATCAAAGCCTGGTTGATTCCGCTCGCACCCTGGCTGCCACCCATGACGAGAAGAGTCGGAATTCCCGGGCGCAGCCCCAGCTTCTCGCGCGCCTCCGCGCGATTGACCAACTGCAAAGTGGAGCGAATCGGCGTGCCCGTGAATTCTGTGTGGGCCTTCGGGAAAAAAGCGGCGCATTCCTTGAAACCGAGGAGAACAGCGCGGACAAAGCGCGCGGTGTAGCGGTTCGCCTTCCCGGGAAACGCGTTCGACTCATGGATAAAGGTCGGGATCCGGCGCAGCCGTCCCGCGAGGATCGGCGCGGTCGAAGTGAAGCCACCCATGCCGAGGACGATCTGCGGATCAAATTTTCGGAAAATGCCGCGGCAGACGGACAGGCTGTCATTGAACCGCCTAACGAACGCCAGAATCGCCGGCGAAAAAGGTGAAGGCAGGGCGACGGTTGGCAGTTTCTCGAAGCGAAACTCCGTCCGCCCCTCGAGCGCGAGGGTGTCGACCTCCTTTTCCGAAATGAAGAGGAGCACCTCGTGTCCGCGGGCGCGCAGCGCCTCCGCCACAGCGAGCCCGGGGAAGAGATGTCCACCTGTTCCTCCACATGCAATCACGGCATTCATTAGATTCTCGGCGTGACCCGCACTCGCATCGCCATCTCCTTGCGCGGCGCCGGCTCGAGCACGCCTTGCCGGTAGATATTTAAAAGAAGCCCAATTGAAAAAAGTGCCACCACGAGATTTGATCCGCCGTAACTGACGAGGGGAAGCGGCAAGCCTTTGTTCGGCAGGAGCGAGGTCACCACTCCGATGTTGATTGCCGCCTGGAAAGCGATCAGCGAGACGATCCCGCTCGCGAGGAGAAGTCCGAATCGGTCGCGCGCATGCAGCGCAATTGTCATTCCGCAGATGACGATAAGGAGGAAAAGAAAGATGACGAGGAGACTAAAACGCAGACCCAGTTCCTCGCCCACGATCGGAAAAATGAAATCGGTATGCGCATAGGGCAGGTAGGACATTTTTTGCCGGCCATTGCCGAGCCCGAGGCCGTCGATCCCCCCGCTGCCGAAGGCGATCAGGGCCTGCATCTGTTGCAACCCCGCCCCAAGCTTGTGTTCTTCCGGATGGAGGAAAGCCATGATCCGGCTGTTACGTTCCGCGATGTGAGTGGCGAGAAAAAGGATCGCACCGATTCCGCCTAACGACAGCGAAGCAAGGAGCGCGAGATTGGTGCCGGCGATAAACATCATGACGAAAGCGGTGGCGCTGATCAGGACGGTGGTGCCGAGATCGACTTCCGTGATGATGAGCGAAAGCAACAGGCTGATCATCGCCATTGGGAGAATGAAACCACGCCAGATTTGTTTGCTCTGGGGCTCGTAGCGCGAAAACCAGAAGGCGAGAAAAAAGACGGCGGCGATCTTGGCAAACTCGGATGGCTGGCAGGTGATGTTGTGAAAGGCCAGCCAACGCCAGGAACCATTGATCTTATGCCGCAGCGGCGGGAGAAAGCAGAGAGCGAGGCCCACGAGCGCGACTGCGAACCAAACCCACCAGGTGCGCTGCCAGAAATGGTAATCGATCAATCCTCCGGCCACGCAAACGACCAAACCGATCCCGAGCCAGATGGCGTGTTTGCGCACGTAAAAATAAACATCGCCCTGGCTGTCACGGGCATAAGCGCCGGTACTGAAAAGGATCACAATCCCGATCGCGAGCAGTCCGAGGACGGCGAGAAACAGGATGTAGGCGCTCTTCCGTTGCATGAAGTCGGTCTTACCTAGTTAGTCTGTTTTGTTGTGTTTCGTGGTGGTTGTTCCCGCGGGGATGTGCAGCTTCTGTCCGATCTGGAGCTTGCGCGGATCGTCGATCTGGTTCAGCTCGAGCAGCGCGTCGTAATTGACGTGCAAACGCCGCGCGATCGTGACCGGGTTGTCGCCCTTCACGACCACGTAGGTTTTGCCCGAATCCGTTACGCCCGACGTTTTGATCGCGGGTTTCGGATGCTCTGCGATTTTGTCGGTTGCTTTCGAATCCGTTTTCGCAGCCACCTTCGTGATTTCGTTAGGCGCCGCGGTGGCCGAGTCCGTTGCGGTCGCTGGAGTCGCCCCTGTCTCGGTGGCAGGCGCGGTCGTTTCGAGAGAACCGGTCGCGGCCGCTTCCCGAGTTTTGATCGTGTTGAACGCGATAATACCCGCGACCGCGACGATGTGGAGGAGCAGGACGATGAGCAGAGCACGCGACAATTTCATGTTCGGCTCCGCCATTTCCTCGTAATCCATTCCTTCGGGCAGCCCGAGGGTGCGTGATCTTCGCGTGGCGGTGGCGTTGAGTTTTTTGCGCTTGAGGATCGATGGCATTTTCATGGTGGTGGGTCGGGTAAACCGCGCACAAAGGCGCGGAACTGATCGCCGCGGTCGGCGTAACTTTTGAACATGTCGAAAGAGGAAGTGCCGGGAGAAAAGAGGACCGTCTCGCCGTCGCGCGCGATCGCCTGAGCCCGCTCGATCGCTCCGCCTAACGACGCCGCGAGCTCGCATTCCGTCGCCTCGCGCCAGTCCTGCGCGACGCGTTGGGCAATCTCGCCAATCAGAATGGCGCGCCGCACTTTTTGGGCGACGAGCGGCGCGATCGAATCAAAAGCAAAACCCTTGTCCTTCCCGCCGGCGATGAGAACGATCGGCCTGGTCGCACTGAGCAGCGCTTTTTCCAGGGCATCGAGATTCGTCGCCTTCGAGTCGTTCACATATTCGACGCCGCCGATCGCGCGAATGAATTCGAGCCGATGCAACTGGGCGCGGTAGGCGCAAAGCGGCGGAACCATCTCGGCAAAGGAAAGGCCCGCGCGCGCGTCCGACCGCCAGCGCGGCCATCATGTTCTCGGCGTTGTGCGGGCCGCGCAGCTGCGCCTGGGAAAGTTGCAGGACTTGTTGCTGACGGAACAGGATCCAGCCGTCCCCTAACGAAAAGTCGCCGTCGTTTGTCCAGGCGCTGAAGGTCACGACGCGCGGCTTCAGCGCCGGCAGATTCTCGGCCACATTCACGACCGCCGTGTCTTCCGCGGTCTGATTTTCAAAAATGCGCAGCTTCGCCTCGCGGTATTCGCGCACCGAAGGATAACGATCGAGATGATCAGGCGCGAAATTGAGCCAGACGCTAATCTCGGGGTGAAACTCGCGAATGGTCTCGAGCTGAAACGAGCTCACCTCCACGGTCAGGACGGCGAGATCGCCATTCTCGCGCGCCGCCTCGACGAGCGGTTTGCCGATGTTGCCGCAGGCGACGGTGCGCTGGCCGCAGGCGTTCAGCATTTGCGCGATCAATTCCGTTGTCGTCGTCTTGCCGTTCGTGCCGGTGATGCCGATGACCGGCACCCGCGCAAATTGAAACCCGAGTTCCAATTCGCCAATTGTCGGGATGTTTTTGCGCGAGAAATTCCTCGCCAGAGCGAGTTCAGGATCGATCCCCGGGCTGTAAACACCGAGGTCGTAGACCGTCGGATCTTCTTCCGCGAGCGGACCGCAAAGCAGGTAGATACCACGCGCCCGCAGGGGCTCGAGCCCGGACAATTTTTCTTCGGGCGCGCTGTCGAGGAGCGTGACTTTCGCGCCTTCTTCCGCGAGCAAAAGCGCGGCGGCCTTGCCGCTCCGGCCCGCGCCGAGCACCGCGACGTTTTTGTTTTTGTAACTCGGCGTCATGGTTCTGGTGGCGCCTTGTGGACGTTTCGCTCTGCGAAACGCGGCTCGAGGGTTCGCTGCGTAGAGAGCCAGGGAGGTCGCACCCGCGTTTCGCAGAGCGAAACGTCTACAGAGAGCCCGCCGACCGCCGAAGTTGAAAAACGAAGGATCATCGCAGTTTCAAAGTGGCCAACCCGAGGAGCGCGAAGACGAAGGAAAGAATCCAAAACCTGACGATCACAGTGTTTTCCTTCCAGCCGCTCAGCTCGAAGTGATGATGAATCGGCGACATCGCGAGGAGCCGTCTGCCGGTCAGTTTAAAACTCAAGACCTGGACGATGACGGAGACCGCTTCGATCACGAAAACCCCGCCGACGACGGCGAGGAGCAACTCCTGTTTACAGCAAATCGCGACGACCCCGATGGTGCCCCCGATCGCAAGCGAGCCGGTGTCGCCCATAAAGACTTTGGCCGGGTGACAATTGAACCAAAGAAAGCCGAGCCCGGCCCCGACGAGAGCCGCGGAGACCACCGCCAATTCACCGGTAAAGGGATAAAACGGAACCTGCAGATATTGCGCGATCCGAAAATTCCCGGCGGCATACGAGAGCAGCGCATAAGCCATCGCGACCGTGATCGTGCAACCGATCGCAAGGCCATCGAGCCCATCGGTGAGATTGACCGCGTTCGAGGCGCCGACGATGACGAGTGCGAAAAAGAAAAACGTGAATACTCCCATGTTCACGATCACCGGCACTTTGAAGAAGGGCAGATAAAGCGAACGCGCCTGCACCTCGATCAATGGATTGAGGAGAAAAAAAGCGGTCACGATTCCGGCGAGACCGATTTGGAAAACCAATTTCAACCGTCCGCTGATGCCGTCGGATCTCTTCTTCGTCACCTTCAGGTAATCGTCGACGAAACCGAGCGCGCCGAGATAGACCATGCAGAACAGGACCAGCCAGACGAATGGATTATCGGCGCGAGCCCAGAAGACCGAAGTGATCACGACTGAGCCGATGATCAGGACGCCGCCCATCGTTGGAGTGCCCTGTTTACCGCCGTGCAATTCGGCGAGGTGTCGCACTTCCGCCGCGGTTCGGATCGGCTGACCGATCTTCAGCGAGATCAGTTTTCGGATGACATAATTGCCGAAGAGAAGCGAGAGCGCGAAGGCGGTGATCGCCGCCAGGACCGCCCGGAAAGTGACATAGTAAAAAACATTGAAGCCTTTGAACTGCTCCGTCAGGCGATGGAGAAAGAACATCATGACGGGCAGCCTGTCTCCATGTGGCGTTTCGCGAATTCCTCCAGCACCTGCTCGGTCCGCGCCGCCCGGCTCCCTTTAACGAGAACGAGATCGCCCGCCTGGGTCACCGCGCCGAGCAATTCGGCCGCTTCCTCGGCAGATTCGACCATCTTGGAATTCGTTAGGCCGGCGGCTTGGGCGGCCGCGGCGATCGCAGCGGAGCCTTCGCCGAGAGCCACAAGTTGATCAATGCCTAACGACGCTGCCGTCCGACCGACTTCCTCATGGCCGCGAATCGATTCCGCTCCGAGCTCCGACATTTGGCCAAGGACCGCGATGCGCCGGCCGTCCGTTTCGAGCTCCGCAAGGGTGCGCAGGGCAGCCTTGGTTGAGTCGGGATTGGCGTTGTAGCTGTCATCGATGAATTGGACGCCGCCAATTTTCTTGATCTGCAAACGCGCCCGGGCGAGCGGAGCCGCGGCCAGACCAGCGGCGCATTCCTCGAGAGAAAGGCCAAAAATACGGCCGGCGGCCACGGCCAGGAGTGCGTTCTGCACCATGTGCAAGCCCGGCACGGGCAAGGCCGCGCGGCAGAAATGCGCGCCTTCCACGATGGAAAACTCCGCCCCGCTCGCCGTCTGCACGATGTCACGAGCCTGAAGATCACCGCGCTCCAGACCCGCCAGAACGGTGCGGGCGGTCGTGCGTTGCGCGACTACTTCCGCAAATTCGTCGCCGGCGTTCAGAATCAAGGTTCCGTCCGGGCCTAACGACGCCGCGAGATCGCCTTTCTCGCGCGCGATCGCTTCGCGCGAGCCCATGAACTCGAGATGCGCGACGCCAACATTGGTGATGATCGCCACATCCGGTTGGGCGAGTTGCGCGAGCGGCGCGATCTCGCCGGGATGATTCATCCCGATTTCCCAGACACCCACTTCGTCCTCGGCTGTCGCCTCGAGGATGGTGCGCGGCAGCCCGACGTGGTTGTTGAAGTTTCCTTCCGTTTTCGTCACCCGAAAACGCCGCGCCAGGACCGAGGCGGTAAAATCTTTCGTGCTCGTTTTGCCGTTGCTGCCGGTGATGGCCACGACTTTTATGCCTAACGAACGACGATAGTGCGCGGCAATTTGCTGGTAGGCGATGAGCGAGTCCGCCACCCGAAGAAGCGCAAATTGAGGTGAGGCCCGGCCGGTCCAATCGTTTTCGACCACGGCCCCGACCGCGCCGCTTGCTTCGGCCTGCTCAATAAACTTATGGCCGTCGAAGTTAACGCCGCGCAACGCTACGAAAAGATCGCCCGACTCCAGGGTACGTGAATCGGTGCTGAGACGCGTGACGAGTCGCTCGCCCTCGCCGTTTTCCCTGACGGCGCCGGCGAATTGAGTGATTTGATCGAGCGAGAGCGGATTCATTCTCGTAGCACAGGCATCTTGCCGGTGGATATCCTCCTCCGGACGCCGGGCGGCGCCGTGGCTCACAGGCATCTGCCTGTGCGGCGCGCGGCGGGAGCGATCGGCGATCCCGCCATCGCGACCTTTGCTCGAGAGCCTCCGACAAGAACGAGAGCTGCGAGGAAAATTGATGCGCGGAGGAAAATTTCGTCTCGGCGAGTCGCCGAGACCAGCCGCGCGAGAGCGTTCGGTGGCGCTACCAGGATCTTGCTCGGCGACGCCGACATGCGTGGGCGATTGGAAGGTCGTTCGATCGGTCTCAAAACTCCAGCGGTCGATTGTCGAGCGCGCGCAGGGCCGTCTGCCGGTCGTCAAAGGGAATCGTGTGATCGGCGAATTCCTGGTAGCTCTCATGGCCTTTGCCCGCGATCAGGACGATGTCGCGCGGCTGGGCCAGGGCGACGGCGCGCGCGATCGCTTCCGTGCGGTCGGGGACGGTTTCGAAATTGCCGGAGCGAAATCCTTTCTGAACATCAGCGATAATCGCGAGTGGATCTTCCTTTCGCGGGTTATCGGAAGTGATGATGCTGTAATCCGCGTTTTGATCGGCGACCCGGCCCATCAGCGGGCGCTTGCGCTTGTCGCGATCGCCGCCCGCGCCAAAGACAACGATAAGGCGATTGGGATTCAGCTCGCGCAGGGTCTTGAGGACATTGAGAAGCGCGTCGTCGGTGTGCGCATAATCGACGAAGACCTGGAACTGACGCTTCGCCGGAACGGCTTCGAGCCGGCCGGGCACCTGGGGCGCTTTGGCCAGGCTGAGGACAGCCTCGCGCAGGGACACGCCTAACGACGTCGCCGCAGCGAGCGCGGCCATGGCGTTGGAAACATTGAAGCGGCCGATGAGCGGCACACGCACGAGATAAATTTTGCCGCGCGCATCGAGCTGAAAAGAGGTGCCGCTAAATTCCGCGCGATAATTGGAAGCGCGAAAATCGGCCCGCGCACTCATCCCGTAGGTGATGACAGGCGTTGTCTCCTTCAGCCGGCTGACGATTTGTTCGCCGTAACGATCGTCGAGATTGATGACCGCGACCGCCCCCTTCTTGTTAGGCTGATTCCTGAGACCAGTGAAGAGGCTCGCCTTGGCCTCGAAGTAATCTTCCATCGTCGCGTGAAAATCGAGGTGGTCCTGCGTCAGGTTGGTAAAGATGGCAACGTCCCATTCCAGGCCACGGGTACGCTCCTGCGCGAGCGCGTGCGACGACACTTCCATGACCGCGGCTTTGCAACCGGCATCCGTCATTTGCGCGAGCAGTTCCTGCAAGTCGAGCGATTCGGGAGTGGTGCGCGTCGCGGGCAGGACGCGCTCGCCGATCTCATAACGCACCGTGCCGATCAAGCCGCTGCGAAGGCCGGCCGCGTCGCAGATGTGCTTGAGGAGAAAAGTGGTGGTCGTCTTCCCGTTCGTCCCCGTGACCCCGGCCATCTTCAACCGTAACGCCGGTTTTTTGAAGAAAGTGAACGCGAGATCCGCCATCGCCACGCGACTATCGGCGACGACGAGCGAGGTGGCGCGGGCATGCGACTCCGGGCGTTCCACCACGATCGCCGACGCGCCTCTCTCGATCGCCTGTTCGACGAATTGGTGGCCATCAAAATGCGCGCCGCGCACCGCGACATAGAGGCCGTTCTTTTGCACGCGACGCGAATCGTAAAAAATACCATCCACTTCGCGATCGAGCGGCCCGAGGACTTCGCGCACCGGGATGGCTTCGGCGAGAATTTTGAGCTGCATGAGGTGAGGACACGCGTGACGCGGCGACTTAGCGATGGGCATTAGTTAAGGCGACTCGGCCAGCCGTGGCTTTCGTTCCAAGTTCCTCATGCGGCTCAAGATCGAGATACCGCGCCGCCTTTTCTGCGACGCGGGAAAAAATGGGACCGGCCACGGTCCCGCCGAAGTTAAGAGCGGGGTTTTGGGTGTGGGCATCGTCGAGCACGACGAGGCCGACGAAGGCCGGATTTTCCGAGGGAAGAAAGCCACTGAAAGAAACGACATACTTGTTCTTCTCGTAGCCGCCGCCGGGCGCAGCCTTTTGCGCCGTGCCGGTTTTTCCCGAAATCGTGAAACCGGGAACGGCAGCTTCTGCGGCCGTCCCGCGCTCGCTCACCACCCCGCGCAAAGCGCGCGCGATCTGCGCCGCGGTGTCTGGCGAAACCACTTGCCTAACGACAGTCGGTTTCAGCTCGCTGATCGCTTTGCGCTCGTCGCCGATGATCGTTCTTACGATCCGCGGCTGGACGAGTTTGCCGCCGTTCGCGATCGTCGCCATCGCCATGATCATTTGCAGCGGAGTGACGGCAACTTCCTGCCCCATCGGAATGCGAGTGATCGAGATTTTGCTCCAACTCTTCGGCGAATGGATCATGCCGCCGATTTCGCCCGGCAGCTCAATCCCGGTGCGATCGCCGAAACCAAAACGGCGAATGTATTCGTAAAACTTTTCCTCCCCGAGCATGATCGCCATTTTCGCGGCGCCGATGTTGCTCGAGTGGACGAGGACGTCCTGCACGCTCAACTCGCCGTAGCTCTTGTGATCGTGCAGCGGACGCCCGCCAATATTCCAAATGCCGTTCTCGCAAAAGATCACCGAATCGAGCCGCACTTTGCGCTCGTTCAGGGCGGACGCCGCGGTCACGATCTTGAAGGTGGAACCCGGCTCCATCATGTCGATGATGGCGCGGTTTTTCATCTGCTCCGGTTTCGCCGCGGCGCGAAGATTGAGATCAAAGTTAGGCCGGTTCGCCATCGCGAGGATCTCGCCCGTCTGAGGCCGCATCAGGATGATGGTGGCTTTCTCCGGCCGGTACTCGCGCATCGCCGCGTCGAGCTCGTCTTCGACGATGGTTTGCAAGTGCAGGTCGATCGTCAGGTGAACCTGGCAACCGTTGCGGGGCGGATGTTCCGTGCCGCGATAGAGCACGATCTCGCGGCCCTGCGCATCATGCTCGATGTAGCGATAACCGTCTTCGCCGCGCAGATACTGATCCATCGAGGCCTCCACCCCTTGAATGCCGCGCTGGTTGAAGTCGGTGAAACCGACGACGTGACAGAGCAGCGCGCCATTTGGATAAACCCGGACCGTGCCGCGTTCGCAGCGAATCCCGCGCAGTTTTTCCTTTTCCAGATTTTGCTCGAGCGCACGGGCTTCCGCTTCCGGCACTTCTCTTTTCAACACGACATAGGGACGCTTGCTGCTGATTTTTTCCGAGATCTCGTTAGGCGAAAGATGCAACGCCTTGGCCAGAAACGGGACGAGGACGTCCGGATGATTGATGAGGGTGCCATCGGCCACGACCGTCGCGACCGGCACATTTTGCGCGAGGATCTCATCGTGCGTGTCGAAGATGGCTCCGCGCTCCGCCTGGATGACGTTGCGCCCCACGTTCTTCTCCGCCGCAATTTTGGCGTAGTAGTCGTGTTTCACCATCTGGAGATAAATCAGCCGATAGGAGAAAACGCTGAAGAGGAGCGCGAAGAACGCGCAGACGAGCGCGCAACGGATCCGGCTATTCCATTTCATTGGTCGCCTCGCTCGTTTACGACCGGCTGCACTTCGTCCTCGCCCGGGGCACGCGCGGAAGAATTCAGCCTAACGATGCTGTGCTCCGTGATCGGGATCATTTTCAAATAGCCTTCCTGCAAACGTCGCTGGAGCGCAGTGCGGGAAGTGAGGGCGGCGATCTGCACCCTGGCGTCGTCATTCTGGGTCCGGAGGGCGACCAACTCCTGTTCGAGCTGTTTCTTTTGCACCCCCTGGTGATGGAGTTGGACGGTGAGGTAGACGTAGCTCAGGCCGGTCACAGCCGCGAAAGTCGCCAGCACAATCCAACGCGCGAGCGAGGGGGCATCGATCGGATTGAAATTCTTGCGGCGGTGTTGCTTCATCCAATCCTTTCCGCCACCCGCAATTTCGCGCTGCGCGAACGCGGGTTGGCGCGTTGCTCGACCGCGTCCGGCTCGATCGGCTTGGCGTTGACAAGGTGGAGCTCGAACTCCGGATTAGGCCGCGGCTCGGGCCACTCGGGGCGATCGAGCCATTCGCGGCTGCGATCCCGGAAAAAGTTCTTCACGATCCGATCCTCGAGGGAATGGAAAGTAATGACGGCGATGCGACTGCCCGGCTTCGAGCCGGCTCGTTAGGGCGACAAGCCCTTCCTCGAGCGCCCCGAGCTCATCGTTCACTTCCATCCGCAAGGCTTGGAAAACCTGCGTTGCCGGATGGCGCCGGCCGTGGCGGCCGACGATCTTTTCCAGCGCTTTCGCCAGGGTGAGCGTGTCTCGAAAAGATGATTCTTTGCGCAGCTTCACGATCTGGCTGGCGATGCGGCGGGCCGCCGGCTCTTCGCCCAGCTCTCGAAAAATTCGGGTCAACTCCTCTTCCGTGTAAGTGTTGACCACCTCGTCGGCGGTCAGTTCCCGACGCGGATCCATCCGCATGTCGAGCGGACCATTCCGCATCAAACTGAAACCGCGATCGGCGTTTTCCAGCTGACGCGAGGAAACGCCGAGATCGAGCAGGGCGCCGCCGATCTGAGCAATCCCAAGCTCGTCGAGGACACGGGCCGCCTCCCGGAAATTGGTGTGACGCAAAGTCACCCGGCTGCCGAACTCCGCCAGGCGCTGGCGCGCAAACTCGATCGCGTCCGGATCTTGATCGAGGGCGAGGACATCCGCGCCAGTGCGCAGGATCGCTTCGGTGTGGCCGCCACCTCCGCAGGTGCGCGTCAAGAATGAGCGAACCGGGACGGGGCGAAAGCAATTCGATCGCTTCCGTCACGAGAACCGGACGGTGATAGGTGAAATCCTCCATACCCTGCGCCTCCTCAATGTTCAGCAACGGCCCGGTTGCGAACCGGATTGGTCGCTCGAATAACAGTGCGTTCATCGCTTGGTGTCGCCTCAGAGTCCGACCATGTCGGCCACATGCTGATAAGTCGGATGTTCCTCCGTGTGCGCGCGCTTCCGGCGCTGCGGATTCCAAATTTCAAAACGACCGCGTCCGCCCACGAGCGTGACCTCGCCCTTGAGGTCGAGCAGTTTGCAAAACTCATCGGACAAAAGGAGGCGACCCTGCTTGTCGGCCGAGCCGTGTTGGGCGCGGGCGTGGAGTTGACGCAGAAAAATGCGCAGATCGCGCGGCGAAACGCCCGAGAAGTTTTCGGCGGCGGCACTGATCCGGGCGAACTCGTGCGGCGGCATAACGAGGAGGAATTGTCCGCTCGGTTCCGGGACGATGAGGAATTCCTCGCTCTTGCCATTGCGCCGCCAGCGCGAGGGGATGGTGACCCGATGTTTGTCATCGAGTTGATGACTAAATTCTCCCGCATAAAAATTGAGAGATGAAGAGGTCGCTTCCATGCGCAGGAGAATTAATCCAGATTAATCCACTTCCCCCCACTTTAAACCACTCCAAATTTGGCCGGTCAATAAAATAAATGCCCGTTTGCACCCTTTTCTTCCGCCCCCTAATTTCCCGGCGCGACCCATGTTCCGAAAAATTCTCTGCCTGGCCAGCTGCCTCGCTCCTCGCCGCGAGCGCGCTCCACGCTTTCGCCCAAAGCGGAGATGAGGCGGCCCGGGTGACCGTGGCGATTAATCCTGACGGCTCCAAAACCGTTTATCAAAAAGATGGCAGCGGCCATCAGGCAACCGCGACGACAACCGGCGCGGACGGCAAGCCGGCCGGCAAGATTATTTACAAACTCGACAGCGAAGGACGCTATGAGAGTGGCCAGGTTTTCGCGGCCAACGGCGCCTTACGCTTCGTGACTCGCTATCAATACAACTCGGCCGGACGCCTCGTGCAGGAGACGCAATTGGCGAAAGATAATTCGGTGCGGAGCAAGATCGTTTATGACTACGACTCGGCGGGGCGTGCGACCGGTTACGCTATTTATGATGGCGACGGCAAGCTGCTCGGACGGACAAGCACAAAGAAGCCAGGCGCAGAGGCAACTCAAACACCGGGCAAGAAACCGCGCTGAAACGTCGCGCTGCGCTCACCGCGTTAGGGTCCGTCTACCCCAATTGTCATCCTGAGCCGCGCAGACGGCGAAGGACCCCTCAACTGCAAACCGCGTTCCCTTCGCCGCGAGCGTTCTCGGTTGCAATTGTGAGGTCCCTCTCCGCGCTTCGCCGAATCGGGATGACAAATTACGGGGGCGTGCCGACCTACACCTCAATTCGTTCGTTTTTTCTTCACTCGTTAGGCCAAATTCTTTCCCCACTTGCCAGCGACCAGAAAGAGAGTTATCAGGTCTTCGCATGATCGATTACATCCAGAAGGGTGGTCTGCTCATGTGGCCCATTCTGTTCTGCAGCATCATTGCGATTGCCGTTTTTGCAGAGCGGCTTTTCTACTTTCACCGAGCGACGATTCACGTCGGTGAATTCCTCCAGGGTCTTTCAAATCTTGTGCAGCGGCGCAACTTCGCCGAGGCCCTGCATGAATGTGCCGGGACCCCCGGACCGGTCGCCCGCGTCATCCACGCGGCGATTATCCGCCATGAGTCGCCCCGCGCGGAACTGCGCGAAATCGTGCAGGAAGCCGGTCAACTCGAAGTGCCCAAGCTGGAGCGTTTTCTCGGAGTGCTTGCGACCCTCGCCTATCTCGCGCCTCTCATTGGATTGTTAGGCACAGTCGCCGGAATGATCGAAGCGTTCGGCCTGGTTTCTTCCAATGGCGGTTACGCGACGGTGACGGAATTATCGACCGGGGTTTACAAAAGCCTCCTAACCACTGCCGCCGGGCTGGTCGTAGCCACGCCCACCTTTGTCGGTTACAGTTATCTTTCGTCACGGGTTAATACCCTCCTCCACGACATGGAACGCGCCGGGATCGAAGTCGTCCACATGTTGACCGATCACGCGCCTTCCGCGGAGATCATCAGCTTTCAACAGGCCCAGGAGAAGAGCGCCGAACGTCGCTTCGAACGTTGAGGGGCGCGGCCCTTCGTTCTCGCGCCTAACGAGAGATGAAGCTCTCACGTACCAGCCAGATTAACTTCGGCTGGCTCTATGTCTTCCCTCTCCTCGACGTTGTCTTTCTTCTTATCTTCTTTTTCCTTCTCAGCTCGAACTTCGTTCTTCAACCCGGCATCTCGGTCTCGGTGCCTTTCTCGCGCTTTACCCTCGGCCCCCAACCGAACCAGCAAATCATCAGCATCACCGGCGGACCGAACCCCACCATCTATCTGCGGGATCAAAAGGTATCCCTCGACGAACTGGGACCAGCGCTTGACCTGACGAAAAAAGAGGGCCGCGCGATCGTGATCAAGGCCGACCGGCTGGCTTCGTATGATCTGGTCATGGCCGTGACAAACGCTGCGCTGGAACGTGGCATTACCTCAGTCGCCCTGGCCACCACTCCCCAACCGTGAGCACGCCGAGCCTCGCGCAATCGCCCGGCGGTCTCCTTTTCCGTTGGGACCGCCCGCGCCCGCGCCGCTACGCGATCGCCGGTTTTCTCTTTGCCTCCGCCGGTCTTCACGCTCTGTGTTTTTACATTTTCCAAGTCGTTTATCCGCCGGTGATCTCACTCCTCCCTCCTCCCGCACAAGTGAGCGTCATCGCGCCAACCTCGAACGAGGCGCGGACTTTCCTGACCTGGCTGAATGCGGAGGACCCGGCCCTCGCCTCCCAGACGCAGCGGCCCGCGGAGGCGCGCGCCTCCCAACTCCCGAAGGTCGCGCACATCCCATCATATCTCGCCGTTCCGCCGACGTTGAAAGAATTGCCACCGCGGCGGGTTATTCCCCTCACTCCCGCCGCCATGCCGCCCGGGCCGGTCCCCGAAACCGTCGCCGCCGCCTCGAGCCCACCGGTGATCGCGCCCACTGTCGTCTCTTTTTCTGAACCGTTGCGGAGTCTAACCGTCACCCAGCCCGACCTGAAGTTCCGCGCCTCTTCGCGCGAGGCGCCGCAGAGTGCGCGCTTTCGTCTCGCGGTCGATTCGTTAGGCGTGGTTCGCTACACTTTTCTCGAAGAATCGTCCGGCGACTCCGCCCTCGATTCCCAGGCGCGGCAACATCTTGCCCTGAGCCGGTTCCATATGGGCTCGCGCCCGACTGAGGACCTTGTCTGGGCGACCGCCACTTTCCAATTCGGGATCGACCTCGAACTGCCGCCGCCACCGGCGGGGCGCGCGCCGTGATCCGCGTCAGCCTCGGAGCGCTGGTCACGATTTATCTGCTGCTTTTTCTTGCGGTGGTTTTTCTCCTCTGGATATTTGGGGAGTGGAATCGTCGACGCCGCGAGCAGCGGGCGCTGCGCTACCGGCTGCGGTGCGTAATTTGCGCGTTCGAGTTTGAGGACCGAACCCCGGCGCTTCTGCCACGCTGTCCGCGCTGCGGCAGCTTGAACGAACGTTTCAAACTGGATCGAATTTAAATCATGGGAATGTGGATTGGCCGGAATCGAAAAGCGCGCGTGACCTATGGCTTCGACGAGATCGCGCTCGTCCCGGGTCGCGTCACGATTAACCCGAACGAAGTCGACATCACTTGGAAATTGTCGCGCCGGAAGGCGGAACCGCTTGAATTCAAGATTCCCATTCTCGCGAGCGCGATGGACGGCGTGGTCGATGTCCGTTTCGCAATCGAGATGGGCAAGCTCGGCGGCCTCGCTGTCCTTAATCTCGAGGGCGTGCAGACCCGCTACAAAAATCCCGACGAAGTCCTGCAAAAAATTGTCGAGGCGGACAAATCCGAGATTACCGCGCTCCTCCAAAAAATTTACCAGGAACCGGTCCAGGAAGATTTGATCGCCGCGCGCATTCGCGAAATAAAAGACGCGGGCGTGCCGGCCGCCGTCAGTTCCATTCCGCAACGCGCGGAACGGTTCGGGGCGATCGCGCAGGAGGCGGGCGCCGACGTTTTTGTCGTGCAGAGCACCGTCTCGACCGTGCGCCATATTTCCTCGGAATATAAATCGCTCGACCTCCAAAAATTCTGCCAGGATCTTCGGATCCCGATCATCGTCGGGAACACCGTCGGTTTCGACGCGACATTTGAGATCATGGAATGCGGGCCGGCGGCGGTCCTGATCGGCGTTGGCCCCGGCGCGGCTTGCACATCGCGGGGGGTGCTCGGCCTGGGAGTGCCGCAAGTCACAGCGACGGTCGACTGCGCCGCCGCGCGGGACGCTTATTTCAAGAAAACCGCCCGTTACGTCCCCATCATCACCGACGGTGGAATGAGCAAGGGCGGCGACGTTTGCAAAGCGCTCGCCTGCGGGGCGGACGCCGTCATGGTCGGAAGCGCGTTTGCCAAAGCACATGAAGCGCCCGGGCGCGGCTACCATTGGGGAATGGCCACGCCGCACGCCAATCTTCCCCGTGGCACCCGCATCAAAGTCGGCGCGACCGGCTCACTCAAACAGATCCTGTTCGGGCCCGCAGAAGTGGATGATGGGAGCCAGAATCTGGTTGGCGCTATCACTACCTGCATGGGCAACGTCGGCGCCAGCCGCCTGACCGAGTTCCAACAAACCGAGATCATCATTGCACCTTCGATCAAGACCGAGGGCAAGCTCTTCCAGACGGTGCAAAGCGTCGGGATGGGCACGCGGTGAAGGAAAGTGACAAGTGACGAGTGATGAGTGACAAGTAACCGGAAATCGCCCCGTCCGTCCCACTCGTCATTAGTCACTCGTCACTCATCACTTCCCACAATGAATCGCAGAGTCGTCATCACCGGAATGGGCGTTGCCACGCCGTTAGGCAACGAGCTCGAAGTCATGTGGCAAAACTTGCTCGAAGGCCGCAGCGGCATCGTTGAGATCACCCGCTTCGACACCACCGGCTACGACTGCCGCATCGCCGGCGAGATTCGCGATCTCGATCCGAAATCGGTTTTCAATAATCCCAAGGAACACAAGCGGACCGATCGCTTCGCGCACCTCGCGATGGCTGCGACGAAGAGCGCGATGCGGGATTCCGGGATCGATCTCGAAAAGGTCAACCGCGACCGCTTCGGCGTCCTCGTCAGCAGTGGCATCGGCGGATTGAAGACACTCGAGGATCAACACTCGGCGCTGGTCAACAAAGGCCCGGGGCGTGTCTCCGCCTTCACCATCCCGATGCTCATCAGCAACATGGCGAGCGGTCTTATCTCGATGGAATTCGGCCTGCGCGGACCGAACATGTGCATCGTCACCGCCTGCGCGACCTCCAACAACGCGATCGGCGAGGCCTGGCGCATCATCAAATTTGGTGACGCCGATATCTTCCTCGCTGGCGGTTCAGAAGCTTCCATCATCCCGGTCGGTCTCGCCGGATTTTCCGCGATGAAAGCGCTCAGCACCCGCAACGATGATCCGCAACGCGCCTCGCGCCCGTTCGACCGCGATCGCGACGGCTTCGTCATGGGCGAAGGCGGCGGCGTCGTTGTCGTCGAAGAACTCGAACACGCCAAAGCGCGCGGCGCCAAAATCTGGTGCGAACTCTCCGGCTACGGTCTTTCCGGCGACGCCTATCACATGACTGCGCCGCCCCCCGATGGCGAAGGCGCCGGGCGCGCCATGAAGATGGCGCTCAATCACGCCGGCCTCAATCCAACCGACGTCGACTACGTCAATGCGCACGCCACCTCGACCGGACTCGGCGACATCTGCGAGACCCACGCGATCAAGATCAGTCTTCGGCGACCATGCAAGAAACGGCCTTTCGATTAGCTCGACCAAATCGATGACCGGCCATTTGTTAGGCGGAGCGGGCGCGGTTGAGTTGGCGATCTGCGCGCTGGCCCTGCGCGATGGCAAAATCCCGCCCACGATCAATCTCGATAATCCCGACCCAGAGTGCGACCTCGACTACACGCCGCACGTCGCACGAGAAAAGAAGGTGCGGGTGGCCGTGAACAATTCCTTCGGCTTCGGCGGCCACAACGCGACCCTCGTCATAACAGAGTTTAAAGACTGAGAGGTCATCACCTGCCCGTGTGGACGTCGCCCTCTGGGCGACGCGGGTATGCGTGTCATTGTCAGAAAATCCTCTCCTCGAGCGAAGCGCCTACAGCGCGGCCACAAATTCGCCAACCCCAACTCCCCTCGTTCGCGGCGGGAAAACGCACGCGCTATCCCAGTTTTTCACCACCAGATTTTTCCTGAAAACTTCAACCGCTCTTTCCCGTAGTAAATTAGTATGAACACAAAACACATCATTCTAATAGCACTCACTGCCGCGGCCAGCCTTGGTCTCGGCCTCTCCCAAGCTCGCGCTGATCTGCTCTTTTCCGAGAGCTTCGAATATCCTCCTGGACCACTCAACGGCGATGGTCCGCCGCCAGACAGCCCGCCCGGGACAAAGCGGATGGACAACGGATCGCGGAAGCACAGCAGTCGGTTCCTACGGCCTGGGTTTTCTTCACGTTTTCTCCGCCGGTGCTGCGGCCAATTTTACCGATGACGGATCTAATGGCGACAGCTCCTATGCGAGTATCACGCCGGTTAACAGCGGCATCGTCTGGATTAGTTATTTGATCCGCGAGAAGAGCGGCAATTCCTTCGGTTATGCCACGATCAATCTTCTTCCTCCCGATGGGTCTCCATCTCCTGGCATTGGTCTGATTTTCGAACACCGTCTCTATGGAATCGATAACGACACTGGCGAACAGCACAGTCAGGCAGTCACGACCGTCGCCCCGAGTTCTGTGCCAGCGTGGCTCGTTATAAAACTTGATTTCAACGCCGGTACAGAAGCCCTTTTCGTTAATCCGTCCCAAGGCGGCGGTGAGCCAAACACTGCTGATGGCGAGGCGCACTTACCCATGACACCACAATTCCAGGCGGTCGGCTTCGATACGGTATATCTGCACGTTGGCTATAACAACGGCGGCTTTCAGATGGATGAAGTTCGCGTCGGCACCACCTTCGACGACGTTCGCACAGGCCACTGACCCCTCCATCCCTCCCCTGGAAGAAGGCCGAGCAAAAAACGCTGACGGTAGTGCGGAGAGGCCTGCATCGTATGCTTTAGACCTCATCGCTCCCAACCAGGATGATCCAAGAGGCGGTCCCCGGTTACGACATGGCTACAATGTAGAACGCAGGGCCAAAAGAAAAGCATTGACCTTTTCCTGAAATCCTTGCTCGATGCGGAAATGAAAACAAAAACAATTGCAGTGAGCTTGGGATTAATCTTAGTCGCCGGCGCGTTATACGCGGCGGATCCAATGATGGGCACGTGGAAGCTAAACGAATCGAAATCGAAGCTGACACGCGGCACCACCAAGAATACGAAGGTCGTCTATGACAGTCGTCTGATCCGAAACAAGGTGACGGTCACGTCCGACGGCGTCGATGGAGACGGAAAGCCGATCCATGCCGAGTGGAAAGGAAAATTCAATGGCAAAGATTACGAGGTAAGCGGCGATCCCACTTCCGATATGCGTTCATACACGAAGGTAAATGATCAAACCCTCGATATGATGGTCAAAAAGGGCGGCAAGGTTGTGGCCCAGGGCCGGATCGTCGTGTCTGCCGATGGCAAGAGCCGGGTCGTGACGCTAAACGGAACCACCGCAAAGGGAAAGAAGTTTACGAACACTTCCGTTTACGACAAAGAATAATCCGTATTTAGGGTCCATAGGCCTAACGAGTATTCGGCTCCCAAAATCTGCAATTAAGGGCGGATAGGTCTGTCTAGTCCGCCTGTTCCTGACGTTTGCCGCGTTTTTTCGAACGCTGTCATGCGGGCGACTTTGCCGACCGGGCTCGGCCAGGGCAAGCGTTTAGATGACCCAGGCTTGCCAAAGAAATCGACGCCGACGCGAGCCATTCGCGTCGGCGGCGCAAGGGCAGGCGGGTGGTACACCGATCCGATTTACTGAGCTCGCTAGTTACCCCTATTTTTGCAGCGATCCGCGAAATCGATCATAAACAAGAGCGCTCGGCTGACCAGAACTGTCGCGTTCGATTCCAACCGGTTCCCAGTAGGCTCGGTCGATGAAATGATCGTGGCTCGTCGGGATCAAGGGCGAAAGATCGCCCGAAGGCCAACGTAATGACAAGCCGTTCCCAGTCGCGGTTAGCTCTATCTTTGCATTTTTCTGATAGAAGTCCGGACCGAACTGGAACGAGCCGGCGTATCCCTTGAGTTCGTCAGGAGAAAGGGCTTTGGCCGACTGAAAAACAGCATGTGGCAAATCCAGAGCGATGGCGGCAATATCATATCCGATATCGGTCGTAACCGATGAATAGATATTGCTCATCGCGATAACGGTGAGTTCTTCCTTTGGCAGATAAAGCACAAAAGAGGCAAAACCGGGAGCCCTGCCATTCATGTAATAGACAGTCCCGCTAAATCGCTTGTTTGGCCGGTTGAACCATCCATAGCCGATGCCACCGGGCGCGTTCGAAAGGGCATCGAGCGAAGAATCGCTTAACGCATGTTTGCGAAACAAACCCTCCACCCAACGGCTTTCGTCCTCGACCGTCGTGCACACGGAACCATTGCCAGTCTTGGCAGACCAATGGAGCGCCGTGGCTGGCTCTAGATCGCTCAGTCCAAGCGGCTGATAGCCGCGCGCCAACTCCTTTGCTGCAACTGTGGAGTCATCATCCACGAACGAGTTCTCCAAGTGCATCGGCTCGAAGACGAGCTTCTTGATCGCCTCTGCGAAAGAGAGTCCAGTCTTCCTTTCAACGATAAGTGCGAGAAGATTATAGGCGGAATGCTCTTCATGAAGGAATTTTGAGCCGGGTTCAAAAAGCAATGGCCGCTCACTAATGCTTGCCACCAGACTGCCTGGAGTCTGATGCTGTTGCAGGAGTTTGTCGTAGTCAGGCAGCTCGTTGATATCGGGCAAGCCAGAGCGTTCGACAAGAAGATCGCGAATGGTAATCTTATGCGCTCCCGGAGTTTTGGGGAGAAACGCTCCTACGCTCGAATCGAGGGTGATTTTTCCGTCATCCACGAGCCGCAGAACCGCTGCCGCAGTAAATTGCATCGACAGTGAAGCAATATGAAACTGGGTCGCGTTAGTGTTGGGTGTCTTCTGCTCCCGATCACGCAGGCCGTAGCTCCTCTCGAAGAGCGTTTCGCCGCTCTTTCGCACCAAAACATTACCCGAGAAATTGTTGGTTTCGACATACGGCCGAATGTATGCATCAACAGCTCCGGCTATTTTATTATCGTCGGCGCGAGCACTTATGGTGCACGCCAACATGCCGAAGAAAGAGACCGCTACAGAAATGGTTTGCCTGTTCATTTATTCGCAGGCCTACCGAAACGGAGCTGAGCCACCGCTGACCGCGAGGAATGTCGCTCGTAGTCTATTGTCGGTAGTAAGGTTGTCACGCGGGAACGTAAATTGAGCGGACCCTTGGCTCCCGAGCTACGGCTACCGGAACTGAGACTGAAGTGGAACTCGCACATAATCCAGCCATAGTGAAAGGTCATCGCATTCCGAGTGGCCGTTAGCTGGCAGCGTCCGGCTAGATGGCGATATCCACGTCAGTGCACGCTTCGCGAAAGTATAAACAACAGCGCGAGCAATACAATGAGCGCCGCAGTACCGACGCCTGCCGCCTGACCGAAAGTGATGCTCGAAACAAAGCGCACCTCCCATAACGAGTAGGCGACAACAAGGATTGCCCCACCAACAAAGATGATCACGGCAAACATCACATGAATGTCTCAATCATCTGACGAGAATTCGATCCCAAACTTTGCCTTACCCGGCCGCTCGGAAGGTTGCCGTGCCTATCGAACGCTGTCATGGGGACGATTGTGCCGCCCGGAATCGCGCAGGGCAAGCGCTTAAACGCAACAGACTCGCCAGGTAAATCGGCCCTGAATCTGACGGTTTCCGAGACTCAGTTAACCAAAAGCCATCCCTTACAGCCAGGCCCGGCCTCGCCCTTTGGGCCTGCGTTTACGGGGGATTACCGCAATGGCTTATCGCCACCGTGGCACCACCCACCCCGAAGTCGGATGTCACAAAATCTGGCATACCGTCCTCGTTAAAGTCGCCCGTCCCGATGTTGATGGGCAACGCATTCGGGTTGTAGGGCAAAGCATACTCCTTCATCGGAGCGAAGTGTCCATGGCCATTGCCTCGCGTCACAGCGATCGAGTCGTGGGAATAATCCGCGGTCACAATATCGATGTTGCCGTCGCCGTCGACATCGATGGCTATGACTCCCCACGCGTCGGTTTGTCCGATGCTCACCGAGGGAACGAAAGCTCCCGTTCCATCGCCGAGGTAGGTGTGGACCTGCGGACTGTCGTTAATCGCCCCGAACGCTATATCCAAAGTGCCGTTGTGATCGAAGTCGGCCGTCGCGAGACGAGTCGGGTTGCCGGGTCCGAAGGAATAACTGTGCGCCACCGTGAATCCGCCCGCGCCATTCCCGAGCAGAATGTTTAGCTGAGAATCGGCCTCCGCGAGATCGGGAAAGCCATCGCCGTTGAAATCACCAGCCACGACCCAACCCCCGCCTCCTGGCGATGAGATCGGGGCTCCGAAACCACCGTGTCCATCCCCGAGCAACACGAGGTTACTCCCGGTCTCAAACTCCGGCACCGCGAGATCGAGGTTACCGTCCTGGTTAAAATCCGCCACCACAACCTGGGATGGGTCGGCGCCGGCGTAAATCAAAGTCGAGGGCAGAAAACCGCCGCTCCCATCGTTCAGGAAAATGTGCACACCAGTGCCGCCACAACAACTGGGAATAGCCTCCGCGAGGTCGGGTTTCCCATCGTTATTAAAATCTGCTGTGACGATCGACTCCACATATCCGCCCGCCGGATAAATAACTGGCGGATCAAACTTCCCGTCCCCGTGGCCGTGATAAATGTAAAGAGTCCCCGACAAGACGAGCGGGGCCGCGAAGTCGGCGTGTCCGTCGCCATCAAAATCGGCCACGGCTACCTCGAAGGTTTCCTCCTGGCGATTGTCTGTTCCCATGTAAGCGAAGTGGAAATGGAGCCGGCAGCGCGTACCGGCGTCATTGGTCGGGCCCGAGGCTTCCGCCGCGTTCCGAGCCACGGTTAAGCTGGCAAACAAGCAGCAGCTGCAAAGAGCTGCGAAGATGCTGACTGATTTTGTTTTCATAGGTTTATGCTCCGCCGTCGTTTGATGAACGACTTCGATCATCGGTGATCCCGGTCAAAAACAGGATGGAAGATGACGTCAATTTCTTCATTCTCTATATACTACGGTAATCGCCCGCCGAAGTTTCGGAAAAATTGCGCCTGCATTCCCATCCGCCTCCTGCCAGGTCCCCTGCTCCCGGCGCGGTTCGCTTATTGCGCTAGTCTTAGGAATAACTCATCTGACCCTTGATAGCCGCAAGTCCAAAGTGATCTACTTCGGCCGAAGGAAATCGACCCCAAGCCCGCTCCCGGCTCTGCTGCTGGCGTCGGAACGACCGACCAGGCAGTTCCATCCCACCGCTCCGTCAGGGGCGCGCCAGCGATCCTGCCCACCGCCCAAACATTGCTCGACGTCAGCGCCGTTACCCCGAAAAGGGGGTCTCCTCCAGAGGTGACCGCAGTCGGCACGATGGTCCAGGCCGCGCCATCCCAATGCAAAGCGAGCGCGCCGGCCTCGTCGTACGAGGCGCCAGTATAACCGACGGCCCAGACATCGTTCGAAGCGCTCCCCGACACCCCGAAGAGCGCGTTAACCGTCACCGGGTTATTCGGGCTCGGGACAACGTTCCAGGTCGTTCCGTCCCAGTGCATGATATAGGTTTTTGAATGGATGGTTAGACCAACTTTAACTTGATCGTTGCCCACCGCCCAAACGTCGTCAGACGCGAACGCCTTTACGGCCACGAGTTTCGCACCTGGCCTCCGGGAAATGGACGCGATCCTCCAGGCCGTACCATCCCAGTGCAGCGCGAGCGGGCTGTAGTGGGGCTCCCCCGCGATCGTATCCGTATAGCCAACCGCCCAAATATCGCCAGGAGATACCGCCGAGATCGAGAAGAGCTCGTTATCGCTGAATTCCACATTCGGGCTCGGGACTATCTGCCAACTCGTGCCGTCCCAATGTTCGATCAGGTTCGAGAAGACGATTCCATTGTCGTCGACCGAATAGCCCGCGGCCCACACGTTCCGAGAGGTTAACGCGATGACGCCAGTGAAGAAACTGTAATAATCCAACGGCATCTGGGCTGGTACTGTATTCCAGGCTGTGCCATCCCAGTGCTGCGTCAGTACCACGTTAGCGCCGTTCTGGGGCTGAAAGCCAACCGACCAGACATCCGTATCGCAACGACAGCGATGGCATAGGCGAAGCCCGGGGAAGGGATCGGCGGAGGCACTTGCTCCCAAGTCCGGGCTACGGTAGAGCTGGCAAACAAGCAGCAGCTGCAAAGAGCTGCGAGGATTCTGACAGATTTTGTTCTCATAAGTTTATTCTCTTTGTTATTTGCCAAGCGACTCCGATCGGCGGCGACTCTGGTTGGAAACAGTATGGACGGCAGGTTCTTCATTCTCTAAGTACTACGGGAATCGCGCCCCAAAGTTTCGGAAAACTTGCGCCTCCCTGTCGATTTGGCCTTCTTCGCGGCTGTCGCGCGTTCGTTTTCTATCCTCTCAGTGATATGGACCGGGTAAACAATGATGGCCGTTACACGTCAGCCACACCTACCCATCCTCCGCCTGCCAGATGCTTTGCCCTGTGGCGCGATCCGCTTATCGCGCGAATTTTAGGAATAACTGATCTGACCCTTGATAGCCGGAAGTCCAAAGGGATCTGCTTCGGCTGAGGGAAATCGCCCCCAAGCCCGCTCCCGGCTCCACTACTGGAGTCGGAATGACCGACCAGGCAGTTCCATTCCACCGCTCCGTCAGGGGCGCGCCAGCGATGCTGCCCACGGCCCAGACATTGTGCGACGTCACCGCGATGACCGCGAAAAGAGGGTCCCCTCCAGAGGTCACCGCCGTCGGCACGATGGTCCAGGCCGCGCCATCCCAATGCAGCGCGAGCGCGCCACTATCCGGGAACGAGGCGCCGGTATAACCGACGGCCCAGAGATCGTTCGAAGCGAGCCCCGACACCCCGGTGAGCGAGTTGACCATCGCCGCGGTATTTGGGCTCCGGACAACACTCCAAGCCGTTCCGTCCCAATGCAGAGTATAGGTCACTGTCTCCAGGACATGACCGGGCGCTTGAACGTCACCTACCGCCCAAACATCGTTAGAGGCGAACGCCTTTACGGCCATGAGCAAGCCGCCTGCCGTTCCCGGAGTGGGCACGATCGTCCAGGCCGTACCATCCCAGTGCAGAGACAGAGGGAGCTTGCGACCGAGGCCCCCCCGGTCGTATCCGTAGCGCCCACCGCCCATATGTCGTTAGGAGACACGGCGGAGATCGCGTAGAGCGAGTTATTCCTCAAGTCTACATTTGGGGTCGGGACTATCTGCCAACTGGTGCCGTCCCAATGTTCGATCAGATTTGAGAAGTTGACACCATCGCTGTCAAGCGAAGTGCCCGCGGCCCAGACATTCCGAGAGCCTGGCGCGATCACACCATAGAAGAAACTGTAGGGATCCAACGGCATCTGGGCTGGTACTGTATTCCAGGCCGCTGCCATCCCAGTGCTGCGTCTGTATCACGTTAGAGCCGTCCTGGAATCCATAGCCAACCCCCCAGACATCCGTATCGGTCACGGCAGCGATGCCAGTGATGTTGCCCGGGGATGGGATAGGCGCCGGCACTTCCACCCAGCTCCGGGCTACGGTAGAGCTGGCAAACAAGCAGCCGCTGCAAAGAGCTGCGAGGATGCTGACTGATTTTCCGGTCGCAAACAGGATCGAAGGCAAGTTTAAGTTCTTCATTATCTATGTATACGGCAATCGCGGCCCGAAGTTTCGGAAAAATTGCGCCTACTTGTGCAGGCGAAGTGCGTGTGTATTCAGCGACGACGCTGCCATCATCGAGCGCAGCATCGTCATTGACGGTCGCGGCCGATATCCGCAGATCACCGGTGATTAAGAGCATTGGACGTCTTCGGCTGTTTCGGCGGACTACGGTAAAGAAGTAGTCTCTTCCGATCCCTAGGCTTTGCGCCGTTCGGATCTCCGAATTTGTCCGAACCTTTTCCTGCCTGGCGTAGCCCGCAGCGGAAATCGCGGAAATGGATGCTGGCCAAGATCCCGAGTTTCGCGTGTTGGCGATCGCCGGACAGCAATTTTCTTCAAAGATGGCCTGGCTCGCGGAAAAGTTAGCGATGAGAGCGCGGCCAACGTCAGGCAGCATTGCGACGCTGGGCCATGAAATCTGGAACCCCCGCCTTGCCGAAAGCTCTGAGAAGGTGGCGAATCAATCATGATCTCTACGCTTGACCCCAATTCCCTCACCTCCGAAATCGCAATAAACAAGATTCTTCGAAACTTCTGCCGGCGAATGCCGTAGTATGTCAGTGAAGACTCCAACTCAGTTCGCGATGGCCTGCGCGACAACCTCGCAGCCCTCAACAACTCAAGGTTAAAAACAAGAACTCCAAACAATGAAAAAACTCATCCTGCCTTCTATCCTGCTCGCGGCTCTCTCTGCCATCGGCACGGCTCAGGCCCAGACGACCTACGAAAACTACGCCATCACCACCTTGACGACGAGCACGTCATTGATTTTTCCCAAAGGTGTGGCCGTGGATTCCGCCGGCAACCTTTATGTCAGCGACCTCTTAAAATATGTCATCTACAGGATCACTCCCGATGGTCAGCAAACTGTCTTTGTCGGCAAGAAAGGAGTGCCAGGCAGTGTGGATGGCAAGGGCGGTGCCGCACGGCTCGCGGGGCCATCGCAGATGGCGTTTGATCGCCAGGGTAATCTCTACTTTGGCGACGGCAACGGCCTCGGCGCCACCGTCCGAAAGATCAACCGCGGAGGAGTGGTTACTACGCTGGCTGGGTCGCCGACCGAATTTGGCAGCACTGACGGCACCGGCAGCGATGCTCGCTTCGGTGGTGCCGAGAGTGTGGCTTTAGACAGGGCCGGAAACATATATGTAGCGGATGATTATGACACCATTCGGATGATTTCTACCGGCAATGTCGTGACTACGATTGCCGGCTTAGCGGGCGCGTCCGGCAGCGCCGACGGCACCGGCAGCGATGCTCGCTTCGATCGGCCTGCCAGCGTGGCCGTGGGTCGCGGTGGTTACGTTTACGTTGCCGACGCCAATAACCACACCATCCGCCAGGTCACGCCCGCGGGCGTGGTCACCACCGTCGCTGGTCTGGCGGGCGTAGCGGGCAGTGCCGACGGCACCGGCAGCGATGCTCGATTTGCTCTTCCTCTCGGTTTGGCCATCGACCAAAACAATAATCTTTACATTGCCGACGACATTAACTTTACCGTTCGGAAAATGACCCCGGCACGGAACGTGACTACCCTGGCGGGCTCTCCGGGCGCATACGGTCTTGTGGATGGCATTGGCCCTGCCGCGCGTTTCGCGATCGTGGATGGGATTGCGGTTGATAGCTCAGCCAACATTTATGTGGCCGATGTGATGTCCTTCCCTCCCAGCCACATCCGCATCGGCGTGCCGGCGGAGTGAGTGCGAAACTTTGCCCGAACCTTCCGGGTTGGACCACAGAAAGGCGGAAGAACAGAGCAGCCTATAACGTCGGGTGCGAACCCGAGCGGCAAACACAAACAGAGAGGCGTTTGAGGAAAACAACAACCCCGCGCAGCCTCAAAAGTTGAAAAACGCTACTGGATTCAAAACTTTGGGGTTCAGAATCCGTAGAAGGATGGTGGAGATGAAAATCGTTCAGCTTTATGGCGGTTGCCCCCCTTGGCAGTACACCCAGAGCATCCCTCCCCGAACCGCCGCGCCGCAGATCCCCCCAGGTCTGCGGTTCGGCCCTTCCCTCCAGAACAACCAACAAACCGAACTCAAGAAGAATCTCAGTAGCCCGCGTCGTAACGGGCGCGCAGCAACGGCGGGCTCTCAAACCCCCTCCACCAACTCGAATGTTAATCAGGTTAAAGAACATGCTTTGGCCAAGATGGCGCTACCAAGCGCTGCCGCGCGCTTTTCGCGGGATCTTGCGAGAATATCATCCGATGGAGTGGACAGAGCGTTCGGTCGGTCCCGCGGTGAATTCAACAAGGAGGGAACCCCCTCCTCGCCGGGCGGGGGAGGTCCGGCCCAGCGTCTAAACCAAATTTGAACTTGCGTGATTCTACGGACCTTCACAGGATATCACGGAATGACATCCGACGCCCCGGCGGAGGGAGATGGCGCCGGTCGCCCCTTCGTGACGACGCGCTGGAGCCTTATTCTTTCGTCGCTCGACGGGGAATCCGACAAAGAGAAAGCGCGCGAGGCGCTTGCCCAACTCTGCCGGCTTTATTGGCGGCCGATCTTTGCCTTTATCAGCCGCAAAGGTCATTCCGTGCCCGACGCCGAGGACTTGACCCAGGATTTTTTCGTGATGGTACTCCAGGGTAATCTGATCCGGCAGGCTGATCGCAACCGCGGCCGTTTTCGTTCGCTTCTCCTCACGGCGCTGCAGAATTTTTTGCTCGATGCGCACGCCAAACAATCCGCCAAAAAGCGCGGCGGCGACGTGCAAATAGTTTCCTGGGACGACTGGATGGCGGAGGCCCCCTCGCGTCTTTCGATCCCGGCAGCCGCGGTTGAGCGATGGCCGGCGGAGAGGATTTTTGATGTGCGCTGGGCCGCGACCGTGGCGGAAAGGGCGCTACACCGTTTGGGCGAGGAATGTGAAAGTCATGGACGCCGCCGAGTCTTCGATGCGCTCAGCGGTTCACTCGCGGCCGAGAGGGAAGATGTCTCCTACGAGGCGCTCGCGCGCGGGCTCGGCGTCGAGACGATGGCAATCAAGCGGCTGCTGCATCAGATGCGTCAGCGCTACCGCCAGCTGCTCCGCGAGGAAGTTGCTGAAACGATCGAGAATCCCGCCGATGTCGATGACGAACTGCGCTATCTCTGCTCCGCGCTCGCCGCTGGAAGGGAGAGTTAATTTTTGTTTCACTTTGCACCAATCATGTCAATCCAACAGTCCCTAACCCTCACGCTTGCCCGATGAACATCTGCGGTCTGACGGACTCGTTAGCGGCGATCTCTTCCTCGCCCAGGGAATGTCCTGCCTGTCATAACATGTCTCACATTTCCCACGGCCTTTGCCTCGGCTGCCTCTTACAAACTGGCATGACCGAGGAAACTCCTGACGCGACGAGTTTCGCTGAGGCGCTTGAAGCAATAGGAGTTCCAGATACGCGATGGCAGCTCGGGAACTACGAAATCCTGGAAGAGATCGGGCGCGGCGGGATGGGCGTTATCTATCGCGCGCGGCAACGGCACTCCCGACGGATCGTGGCGCTGAAACGAGTCCTAAGTTATCAGGCTGACTCGCCCGAAACGCTGGCGCGTTTCCGTCGCGAAGCTGAAGCGGCGGCGAGTCTCGATCATCCCAACATCCTGCCAATCTACGAAGTGGGCGAGACCGACGAAGGCATACCCTACTTCAGCATGAAGTACGCGCCCGGCGGGAGCTTGCAGGAAGGATCGCCGGCCATGCGTCGCGAGCCGCGCGAAAGCGTGCGACTCCTCGCCAAGGTCGCCCGTGCCGTGCAATACGCGCATCGCCAGGGAATTCTCCATCGCGACTTGAAACCCGGCAACATTCTCCTGGACGGTCGGGGCGAACCGCTGGTGAGCGACTTCGGTCTGGCGAAATGGCTCGACACTTCCACCGACCTGACAAGAACACTGACCGTTTTCGGCACGCCCGGCTACATCGCGCCGGAACAGGCGGAAGGCCCCGCCGCAAACCTGACCCCCGCAGCCGATGTTTACAGCCTCGGCGCAATTTTGTTTGATCTTTTGGCGGCCCGGCCACCGTTTTTGGGCGAGCACGCCCTTGCAGTTATCCGCCAGGCGGCGGAGAGGCCTGCGCCAAAGCTACGTTCGTTAGTCAAAGAGGTCGATCGTGACCTGGACACAATCTGCGCCCGCTGTTTGGAACGCGATCCGGCAGCGCGCTACCAATCCGCCGGCGATCTCGCCGAAGACCTGGAGCGATGGCTGGAAGGCCGGCCGATCATCGCCCGCCCGGTTTTGCCGCCGGTACAATTGTGGCGTTGGTCGCGGCGCAATCCGGTATTTGCCGGGGGTGCGGTGGCCCTGCTCGGGCTGCTCGTGCTCATTGGGAGTTTTGTTTACCTGGCAATTGCGCAGTCGAGCCCAGACGAAGGCGGAGATCGCGAAGCTTCGGGAGGGCGTCATGGAGTTCGCGCAGATGGAGGCGCAAATATGTCAACCCGGTGAGAAGAAAATGCAGGAAGACGTTTACGCCGAACTTGCTAACCAACTCGGGATCGACGTCAAATTATTGCGCGAAAAGCTGCCGCCGTTCGCGGCCTACCTGAAGCAATCACCCAACGCATCAACCTACGAGCGGGCGAACGCCGCCTATGTGGCGAAGGACTACGCCGACGCTGAGAACTTTGGCCATGCAAGCCGCTAACGAGGCCCGGCGAAGCCAAGCCGGCCAATACAAAGGCCGTCGTTCAGGCTTTGGAGTTAGCAGGTCTTTCAGCTCAAGCTCGGATTCAATATCGCGCGGGCAATGCAGCATTTTCGAGAGGCCGAAAAGGTTGCCGACATCAACCGCAATTCGGAAGAATGGGCCAATTTGCAGGATGCCATTGCCGATCTGTTATTCGCGCAGGGGGATTACAGCGGCGCGGAGAAACTGTTTCGCGGTGTCATCGAGATGCGTTCTCGTGTTTTAGGCCCAGAGCATCCCGACACGCTGGCCAGTCGCCATCGGCTCATCTATGCGCTGAACGAAGAAGAGAAGCATTCAGAGGCCGAAGCGGAAGCTCGCCAGGTAGTGACGCTGCGGGAAAAGATTCTCGGTTTCGAACATCCGGATACTCTTCTCAGCCGCTATAACCTTGCCAACGTTATCTACCATGAGGGTAAATATGCCGAGGCGGAACGGACCTACCGCCAAGTGCTCAAGTTGGACGAGAAAGTGATTGGCCCAGAGCACCCGCGGACATTAGCAGCGCGCATTGGCCTGGCCAATGCACTTAATGACCAGGGCAAGTATGCCGAGGCCATAACATCTTATCACGACGTCATCAGACTCGACGATAAAGTTTATGGGCCGGAGCATCCCGTGACGCTGAATGATCGAATGGATTTGGCCACTGCTTTGCAAGCCAATGGTAATTACCCGGAGGCAGAAACCGAGTACAGACAGGTAATCAAGCTGCAGGAAAAAGTGATTGGCCCGGAACACGCATATACGCTTAACACTCGCAATAATCTTGCCGAGGTGCTGGATGATGAAGGAAAATATGCGGAGGCAGAAGCAGAATGCCGTCACATTGTTGACATCGAGAAGAAGGTGGTCGGCCCGGAACACCGTTTAACGCTGAATACTCGCGGCAACCTGCTCGTCGCGCTTATCGGCCAGGGAAAATCGAAGAAGCACAGACCCAGATCGAGGACGTTATGAAATTAATGGAACAAAGGCACTCGGCCTCGATTATCCCGACACGGTGACTTTTACGGTTAAATTTGTCACGGGCTTGGCGCATCAACACAAGAATCAGCAGGCCATCGAAATTGCCCAGCGAGCCGAGGAAAGCGCTCGCAAGGCCTTCGGCCCGGACCATCCCCTCACGCGAAAATATGAAAGCCTTTTGCAGGGTCTGTAAATTGTCAATCGACAGCGATTTGTTCCTGTCGATAAATATTCTTGACGGCTCAGCCCGACTTGGATACACAGGGCTAGGAAGACCTTCATGAGTTCTCCAATACATCGCCGCCACAGTGGGGTTCGATTTTCGCTCGGCCTTGCCACGGTGGGTTGGTTCTTCGTTCGTGCCGTGACAGTTAATGCACAGGCTCCGGTCATCACAAATCCGGGCGATTTGCATTATCTGGATGTAAACACGGCTTTTGACCCGGGCGATCCCAACCCTGCTCTGGAAATCGATGGCACCGATGCCCACGGCGCGCGCTGGTTTTGCGATTGCGGCCACGAGCGAGAAGATTTACGTTATTGCAGGGGCAGTCTTAAATGACTGTACCACGGTCTCAACGGTTGAGGCCTACAACCCCTCTTTGGACCTCTGGGATACTGGCCTGGCTCCGCTCCCACCGCCATCTCGCTGGCGGCCGTCCGGCGGCGCTCTCGGCAACATCATTTATGTAGTCGGCGGAGCATCAACAGAAATGGATGCGCTGGAGAGGCCCTCGCCACAGTTCAGGCCTATGACCCCGCCACGGACACTTGGTCAGAGAAGCCACTCATGTCGACGCCACGGCTTCAGGTCGGTATAGGCGTCGATACGGCGAATAATCTCCTTTATGCGATCGGAGGACTCTCCGCCGCTCCCGATTTCACGGCTCTCGATACGGTGGAGGTATTCGATCCGACGGGTAACGGTGGCGCAGGTTCTTGGACAACCAAGCAACACCTGAACACAGCGCGAGGGCTTCCGGCTGTTGCCGCAGTGAACGGCAAGATTTATGCGGTTGGTGGACAAACGGGACACCGGGGAGTGATCGACACGGTCGAAGAGTACGATCCTATCGCTGACACGTGGACCACAAAGGCATCGAAGGAGCCACCGCCGCAACGTTTGGACCCAGGTACCGCTCTCTTAGATGGTAAAGTCTATGTCTTTGGCGGGGAGAAGGCCAAAAGTGCCGGCGGACCTCTCTCGACCATTGACGTTTATGATCCGACGACTGATACGTGGACGGTAGAACCCTCCATGCTGACAGCCCGGCGCGTCCTGGGCGCCGCGGCGGTAAATGATACCCTTTACGCGGTAGGCGGCGAAGCACCGATAGGAAAGGTAGACGAACAGTTTACTTATCAAATCACGGCCACAAATAATCCCACCAGTTATGACGCTTCACCTCTGCCAGACGGCCTTAGCGTTGATCACGCGCGAGGCATAATTTCCGGTATCCCGACAGCTATTGTTCAAAACTTTATCGTGACATTCAGCGCAACCAATGGGAGTGGCACGGGTTCGAAAGATGTCAGCTTTTACATTGGACCTGCTGCTTCTTCTGCGCCGGGAACTCCTGGTATCGTCAGCGGCACCTGCGTGACCGCCAGAGCCAAAGCAGGCGAGCCATTCACATTCCAGGTCCTGACAAACAATGCCAGTTCAACAGCGCAGCTCGCTGCCACTGGCTTGCCTTACGAAGCAGGCGTAGGACCCGAATTGACTATCGACCCCGGGACGGGCATTATCTCCGGCATAGTCCCGCCAACGCTTGACGGCTCTGCCCAAAGCTTTGGGATTCAATTAGGCTTGGCCGATGGGTCGACCACTGATCAATCATATCTGGAACTAACATTTGTTTCCGACCCTTCGTTGCCGGTAATAACCAGCAGTTCAAGCGCCGCTCTCGTTCTGAATGAGTTTTTTTCTTATACAATTACTGCGGACGCGCCTGCCAGCTTCCTGGATTACATCGGTCTGGACGGCAATTTAGATGGATCGCTGCCGCCTGGTTTGAGTTTCGATGGGGCAACAGGGACCATCTCGGGTTTATTCAATCCTGGGACTGTCCCTGACGGCTCGGGCAAGAATCCGCGCACGGGGCATACCACGAGTGGCCCCCCGGTCGAAGACCGCGTCGAACGGGATTGACACTATTAAAAAGGAACCTCCCCCGCGTATCCAGCTTCTCGTGGCAGACAACATCGGTGGCACCGGGACCGCCCCGCTCAATTTTATCATCGGCCTGCACGACTTTGAAATTGAGACGTTAACCGATGAAACATCAGAAGGGACAGATTACACGATCTTCACCGATGATCCGATGACAAGCGGAGGCGCAGCCGGCCTGCTCGAGTCTGCCAAGGTGGGCGACTACGTCAGCTATACGGTGCCTGTAAGTGCGATCGGGACCTATGATGTCAAGGTCGGGATTAGAACAAACACGGACGACGGTATTTTTCAGCTTGCGATCGACGGCGTAAATCAGGGATCTCCCCAGGATGAATACTCCCCCACGGTGGGCTACGGCGTCCGGGACCTGGGACCGGTTACATTCACCAGCCTCGGAAACAAGACGTTCAAGTTCTTGGTCACAGGGAAAAATCCCGCCAGCGTCGATTACAAGCTCGTTCTTGATTATCTCGATCTGGTTCCTTACTTCGAAGCTGAATCATTATCGGTGCAGGCAAATTCAGCACCCTACCGGACCATTCACGACCCAAACCTGAGTGGCGGTTCTGGCACACTCTTCCAGGCTACCCAAGTGGGTGACTACCTTTCCTATACCGTCCCGGTAGCCGTCGCCGGCGCCTATAATGTGACCGTGCGAACAAGGACGGGCAGAAACGCAGGTATTTTTCAACTGTTAATCGATGGCGTCAACCAAGGTTATGCTCAGAATGAGTACGGCCCGGTTACTTACGGCACCCTTGATCTCGGAACAGTCGTGTTTGCGAACGCCGGAGACAAGACTTTTCAGTTCCTCGTCACCGGAGACGATCCAAAGAGCCGCGGTTATGAATTGGTCTTCGATCATATTGATTTAACTTTAACTACTCAATTCGAAGCGGAGGGGCTACGCGCGAGTGCAACAGCGCCGCTCCTGCGCATCACGGATGCAAATATGAGTGGCCAGTCCGGCATTCTTCTCAACGCCAAAGCAACGGGCCAGCTTGTCACTTATATTGTCGCGATCCCGGTCGCGGGGACCTACGATATAAAACTGGGGGCCAGGACAGGCAACAAAAGCGGGATTTTTCAGCTTGCGATTGACGGAGTAAATCAGGGATCTCCTCAAGATGAGTACTCCGCCGATGGCGATTATAAGGTATTAGACCTTGGGACAGCCACGTTCTCGGAAGCAGGCAACATTACTTTCCAATTTTTGGTTGTAGGAAAAAATGCAAATAGCAGCGGTCATCAGCTGGTCTTTGACTATATCGATTTAGTTCGCTGAGACGCTTACGGGCCACGGCAACCCATGGAGCGGGAGAGAGAACCCGAATAAAAGCTATCTCGTTCAATCCAGGGCTGCCATCACGCTCCCTGGCAGCCTTTGACGCACCCGGGAGCCGTTAGCCCGACCTTTGGGTGCTCCTCTGACGTGTCCAGGGCGCTGCCATGCAGCCTTCGCAGCGGCTCCGGGCCACTTGCTGTCGAAACGCAGGACCCCGGAACGCGAACGTCCGTTATCCCACCCCCGAAACCGCCCCGGATACCCCAAGAGAAAAGAGGGGAGGCGAGGAAGAGGACGGGAACCCGACGCCTTTATCCACTGCCCAAAATAATTAGAACAATTTTGGAGCATTAAGGAAACGAAACCAAAGCGGTTTTTCCCTCGTGTGAATGCCTAAGATTGAAATCATCGAAGCGGAGACGATCCGCCACTCGCCTGAAATTCGGACCCATCTGAGCGTGCTGGGCAGCACCTGGCGCCGGATTGGCTCCGTTTTGCGCCAAATATTTCGAGAAATTATCACTTATTTTAAAACTTCTGTGAGCAAATCCCGTATTGCTATTTAGAACACCATGAATTTTACCGCAACGCGAAACGCCCGCGAAACAACTCGGCGGCTTTGGGCACTGCGGCATCAAAGACAAGGAAAACTACAAACTATGAAAACAATGCAACTACTCATCATCACGTGCCTCACGCTGATGCTAGCATCAGTCGTTCACGCGCAGAAACAACACGCCTTTATCTGGAATACCGGCACCGGCATGACGGATCTCGGCACGCTCGGCGGCGATTCGAGCTTCGCGCTTGGCGTTAATGACAGCGGCGAGGTCTGCGGTTACTCCTATCTCGCCGATAATACGACTTACCACGCCTTCACCTGGACGGCAGCCGGTGGGATGGTCGATCTCGGGACCGCGGATGGACATTCGACCCGAGCATGGGCGATTAATTCGGCCGGCGACCTGACTGGTGATAGCGGAACCCTGTTACCGTTCTATTGGTCGCCTGAAGGCGGTTTTGTTCTGCTAGGTCATAATCCGAACTATAACTTTGGCTTTGGCATTAACGATAATAGTGACGTAACGGGGCAATTCTACGATAGCGACGACAGGGTCCAGGGGTTCCACTGGTCTCCCACTTCAGGTGCTCTGCGCGAGATCGGCGATTTGTCCGGTCTCAACAGCGTTGGCAACGCCATCAACAATCACCGCCATATCACTGGAACGGCGAACCTGGATACGGATGTCTATGTCGCCATCATCTGGAAAAAGGGCGTCGGGCTGCGCAAGATTGCGATCATCGGTGGGGGCAGATACACGGCAGGCGAAGCGATTAATGATAACGACGAAGTCGTCGGAGTCGCGGTCAGCTTTTCCAACGAGGATACTGGTTTCTACTGGAGCCAGGCCACTGGAATGACACTTCTCCAGACCCTGGGCGGGACACAGAGCGCCGGCTTTGGTATTAACCAAAGCGGAGAGTTCGCAGGTTACACAACCAATGCGGCCGGGGCCTTCCACGCTACCACCTGGGCCACCAATACCAGCGCGCCGCAGGATCTCGGGACGTTGCCCGGCGGCACCAATAGCTACGCCCGCGGGATTAACAATCTCGGCCAAGTGGTTGGCTTTTCCGACGTTCCATAACTGCGTGGCACGGCAGCGGCTAGGTCTGTGCACCTAGCTGCTTCACGCCGATCTTTTTCTTAATCACCGCTGACTTGAAGATATTGGCCGCGACCGTTGAGAACCAGCACAACGTATGTCTTGACCGAGGAATGCCTGCAGAAGTTGATTGCGAAGCGCAGACGGGCACTAGAGGCCATGCCATCAAGCCCTAGCCGGAAGCGGCCACGGGCAAAGAAGAAGTCTGCCAAACCGGCATCGAAGCGCCGTGTTAACAGCCAGGGCAAGCGTGGCGCGTCGCAGGAATCGAGGATCGTCCAAAGCGAACCATCGCCTCCCTATTTCGTCGGCAGGCTGGAGCGGGCCCGGCGATTGATTCTGGCTGCGCTGCGAGTGTGGGAACTGAAACGACGCATTCGGGACTAGCCGGCCTGGCCCAACGCGCAGGGTAGTCGCTTCGATGGGAGGCGTGTTGGGCTTGTCGGTGATCAGCTTCCGCAGGAATGGGATGAGGACAACGAGCGCGACACCTACCCACGAGGCTACCCGCGCCGAACGCGATCCTTCACTCAAAATCCCTGACGGACCACCTCAGCTGGATGGTTAGATGCGATTGCTGTTTATGGCGGGAAGTCGCTCTTCAACTGCTTTATACGCTGCTCTGTGGATTCCGTCATGCTCGTATAACGCACGACTGGCGAAGCTGAACCACCGCGAATTTGATCGGTTGCGAATGAAGCCTCTGCGTCGCGAAATGCGATCCACGCCCGCTGACTGTTTTGAAGCTTTTGCTTGCTCTCGGCGTCGGGAAGTCGGGCGAGAAGCGTTTTGTAGGTCTTGTTGAGTTCTGCGTCAGCTCGCTCGAACTCGGCACGAGCTTGTGCGTTCATTTGACTCTGTGTCTGCGCACACAGCAGCGCGACCGGAACGACGATGAGTAACAAAGTGCGCTTTATCATCTAAACTTTATGGCCGTGGGCGGGGTGTGAACGGGCGAACATTGGATTGCAAAGGCGGGTCTGTTTGCCGTTCATAGCAGCAAGCGGCTCAGTCGTCGATGGGTTCCTTACCTGCGATCGCGACTTTCATTGCCTGGATCTCCTCTCGGGAGTGTCCCTGCCAATCGAGGTGTTCGCTGACGACCCGAAGCGGCTCCCGGGAGCGATAGGACCTCGTGGGATTACCTGGATACTTCTTGTCCGTCAAATTGGGGTCATCCATAAACGAGCCGATCGGTTCCACCAGGTAGATTCGGCCTGGACCCTCGCCCTTTGCCAGCTCGGCTCCCCAAGTAGCCGCGTGCAAGGTCTCGCTGAAGTAGATCCAGGGCGACCTCCGCTCGGTGTAGTTGGAGGAATAGCCGGGTTGAAGCAGGTCCCCGGGCTTCAGGTCCGCCCGGGTGCCATGGTAGAATCGTCGCGTGTTAGGGTCGTAGACGAATGGTGCTGCGGGATTGCTCATGCTCATTCTTTCATCGATATCGTGGCCATCATTCTCGCGGGAACAACCGGAAAAATCCACCACTGTGGGCTTGTCTTACCTCTGTCCATCCAACGACGGACCCTCCGACGTCCAACTCCCTCGCGTCCGCAACACGACAACGCCATCCGCCTAACGAGACACCAATAAGCCGCGACAGGGTGTCGTGGCAAACACGCTAAATTTAGATCGCAATGCGGCCGGCCTGCTCGCGAAGGCTTTCGGAATTCGCCCGGGCGCTTGGTTAAACGTTGCGGTCATTTTGCGAGAGACGTTGCATGGGCACAAAGCGAATGCCGTGCACGCACTGCTCCGAGCCAGTGACACGAAAACCCAAACGCTCATAGGCAGAAACAGCATTCGGTGAAGAACTGACAGTGAACTCGCAATCCGTATCGCCAACCAGAGCACCCGCAGCAGCGAGCAGCCCGCGACCGATGCCGCCGCGCTGGCGGGAAGACTGAACAAAGAGCATCGAGACGTGGCAAGGCTCCCGCAAATGGAGCATGCCGACCAACTCGCCTGAGTCCTCGGCAACCAAGGTGATGTGACCTGACTCGTGACGCTGCGAAAAGGCCTCGACAGAAGCGTAGCGGTGAAACTCCGCAACGCCCTCGATCTGGTAATGCGGTGCGACAAACTCGTCGAACACCTCGCGCGCAAGAGAGGACACCGCAGCGGTCTCCGACGGGTGAATCTGGCGATAAACGATCGAACTCATGATGGCGAGACACCTTTCAATCACACGAAGCGCGTCGCAACGCCTAACGCACAAGACGAGTGTCGCAACGCTGCTGCCGTCTCCCATTCGGAAACGGCAGCAGATCTAACCGGCGGAGGGCGACGCCTGGCCGCTGATCGGCCCCTGCAGGTCTAGTGGCCAGTGCGAATGTCGTCGAATGCGGTGCCGATCCGCACCTCGTCGAATTGATAGACGCCGCTGGTGTCGGAATTGAGCCGCAGATCGCTGAAGCCGGCGGCCTGGAACTCGGCACTCATGCGCAATTGCGCGTCGGGCATGGCGCCGAGCCCCGGTCGGGTTAATATACATGTCCTGCTTGCCGCGATCGAAGTCTATCCTTACCACGATCCAGGTCGTTTCGTTGCTGGGAGCAATCGTCGTCTCTACGAAGCCTGGACCGTCATTATCCATGCCGAACACGTTTGGAAAAAAGGCAAGCACGCCGTAACCGGGAAAGTTATTCGTGCCTGTGCCGGCGGTGAGGTTAATGACAGAGTAACCGGCATTCGGGCCGTTCGTTAGCCGGATGAGGAAGCCGAGCCAAACAACCCCGCTGTTCACCGGCGACAGATTGGCCAAAACGGTTTGCGCATGCCCCGGATTCAATCGGGCCGAGCCGTCGACCGAGAACACGTGCAGAAAATGCAGCCCTGGGCCCACGACCTGCGGGTTACCCGCGAGCAGGCTCCAGCCAGTCTGCCCGGGAGGCGCACCGGCCGGTGGCCCCTGCCCGGCGAGCGGACCAACTGGATATTCGAAACTATCGGAGAACAGCAGTTCCCCGCGAGCGTGGGAGAGGCCGAGGCCAAGGCTAGCCGCGGCAGTGAGTGCTATTAGAATGATGTGTTTAGTGTTTTTCGTGGTCATACACCAATTACTACGGCAAAGAACGGTTGAAGTTTTCAAAAAAAAATCTGGCGGTGAAAAAAGCAAGGCAACGCGTCCCTTTCCGCCGGAACGAGGTGAAGTTTGCGGCGGCGAATTTGTGGCGCGCGCTGTAGACGCTTCGTTCGCAGGAAAGGTGGTGTACACCTCGTTCCCAAAGTCCGCTTTGGGAACGCTCTTGCTCACGAAACTCCGTTTCGCCACGTGCCCATCCGCCACACCATCGTCAGGCATTCTCATATAACACCAGTGAGTCTCCCAACAACTATTCATGCGCCAACGAGTAGCGTCAGTGCTCAGGCGACGCGACCAGTCCACGCTTCTCGGTCAGTAGCCGTCCAAGCTTGTATTCGACATCGTAGCACCGGCAATAATGTTTCCGCGGTTAATGCAAAACCTCTCGGTAGTGCCACCTATTCCTGCTGCGAACGACCTCCATCGCGCCAGAACTGCGGCGGAACGGCGAGTGATGAATCTGTGATTGAACGACTTATATGAGTCTTGGCTTTCACCCTCCGTGAATTAGGCAAACGAGACCCAAACTTAGCGATCGCTGGCGAGAGCAAGCGTCTTTTCTTTCATAATTCTCAATTCAGTCCCACGCCAATCCTGACAAGTGCGAGGAGGCCGGGAGCCATGGGTGACAGGAGTATCCCAAGTCTCAAGCATATCCCGCAGAGCGGGCACTCTCCGACGAACTCGCCAGGGTAGGCCGTGAAACGCCCAGGTCAGCATCATTTTCGCGTTCCTTTTTAGGCGATCGTTAGGGGTAAGACCAAGGTCCCATATCGTGCCGACTGGCAGGCGCTTAGAGTCACGGGGAAAAGGAGTAAAGTAATATGAAGATAAAGATCCACAATATGGCAGCGCTTGTCGCTGTCGCCGCGTCCGCCGTCCTCCTGGGGGCTGTGGGCAACACCCGAGCCGGTGACGAGTGGTTTGTGATGGGCGAGCAGACACTCAAGTCCGCCGATCCCAGCGCAGAGATCAAGACCGAAGGGGGTCGATTTAAGAAAGACGTCAAGCAGGTAAGGTTGGCTGTCGAGGGCGCTGATGTAGAGATCACACAGCTCATCCTTGGCTGGGACAATCGCCGCGACGACACGCTCACCGACCTCGGAACCGTAAAGGCAGGCGGACAGACGGCTCCGAAGGATGCTCCGGGACGCAAGGGGCGGCTCAAATCAGTCAAGATCCAGTACAAGATCCTCGGTGATAAGCCGACGGCCACAGTCAAAATCCTGGGACTTGATTGATCGGAGTGTGACCGCCGGCCAATGACCGGCGTGAATCTCGCGATTGGCTTCGCGATCTAACGAGGCCAAGGTGGCCTGCCGCTCGCCAGGGCGAGCAGGCTTTGGGTAAACTGTCGCGCGGATACAAGGCGCATCGCAGCAGGCATGGCTACACGTTGTCGACCGCCACCGTCTCGACCCACTGTGCGCGCCAGGCAGGGGCGTTGAATGGGTCGGCAAAGTATTGGGTTTCATGCGACACTTTTCCATCACGAAACTCCATAATGCTGACGGTGTAGGCGCGCTTGCCTTCGTAGATAATCACATACTCGCTGATCCAGAGATTGCCCTTTCCCACGATCCGGCGGACTGAAAACCCCGATGGCCTGCCAGGATGATGACTGCGAAGCGCCTGCAGATTACTCCGCCCGCGAATTATCTCACCTGATTGTGGATACTCGCACACAACGTCATCGTGGTAGATTTCATGTTCGACAACCTGATCACCCGTAGCAGACGCTGCCCAATGCCGATCGATGGCCATCCGAATGTTCTGTTCTTCCATTAACGGCCTCCTTTAGCCCTTACCTATCTCATGACACTAAATTTCGCGCATATTTCAGCCAGGTTGCCAGTTTCCGTCTGCTGATCCGTCCGGACTGGCAAGCACGACCGTATAACCGTCCGGATCGCGCAGCCATAGCTCCCAATGATTCGGGCCGCCGTCTGAGTCCGGCGGGTTGCGATGCCGCGCCAGGACGACTTGCGCCTGGAGCTCGGCGGCCCGGACGGCAGCCGCGTCAAAATCATCTACTTCGAACCATAGGAGGGCTCCATTTCCAACCGCGACATTTGGATCGCCGATCCGGCCGTGGTGATGCTCAAGATCCCAACGATGGAGCTGAAGGATCAGGCCGCTCGCTGACGTAAGACGCTCATAGTTAGCGCCGCCGTGGGCGCTCTGACAACCAAGTAGTCGTTGATACCAGCGGCTACTCGCCTCGACATCACGCACACAGATAAGAGGTTGCGGGCGCATCCAGTTTCAGTGACCTAAATGGGTCAGGCGTGCGGTCACAATCAGAAGCACGCTTGAACCACTCCACCATCCACGCGGAGGGCAGCACCGTTGGTCGCGGCGGACAGCGGGCTGCACACGTAAGTCACCAGATTGGCCACCTCTTCAGTCGTCGCGAACCGCTTCAGGAGTGAAGACGGACGGATGGTCTTGAAAAACTCCGCCTCAAATTCTGCAAAAGGTTTTCCGCCGCTAAGCTGTCCCGCAAATTCCTCCACGCCGGCGGAATGGGTTGGACCGGGCAACACCGCATTCACCGTGACTGCTGTGCCGGCACACGATTGGGCAAGGCCGCGCGAAACGGCAAGCTGCGCGGTCTTCGTCATGCCGTAATGGATCATCTCGGCGGGGGTATTGATCGCGCTCTCGCTGCTGATGAAAACGATGCGCCCCCAGTTCCGCTGCTTCATGCCGGGCAGATACGCACGGCTCAGGCGCACGCCGCTGAGCACGTTGACCTCGAAGAACCGCCGCCAATCCTCATCGGAAATATCCTCAAACGGCTTTGGCTCGAAAATGCCGAGGTTGTTCACGAGAATATCCACGAGCGGGAACCGCTGGAGGAGCGTCTCTGTCGCCGCCGCCGTGGAGAGATCGCCCGCGAAGCTTTCGATCCTGGCATCCGGCACGGTCTGGCCAATTTGCTGCTTCGCCTCCGCGACTGCTTTCTCCGAACGACCGTTCACGATGACTCGTGCGCCTTCGCGTGCCAGCCCGGTGGCAATGGCAAATCCAATTCCTTTGCTGGAGCCCGAGACGAGGGCTGTCTTGTCAGTTAGTTCCAGGTTCATAGATTAAATGGCAGTGCGAAGGTTGCTTGCAATGAACATATACTAATCATCAAAAAAGTGAAGCCGAGCGCCGTCCAGCAGCTGGCTGCATCACCGGGTTAGGTCCTGGCTGGAAACTCCGCGCATCGTCTGTCTCTAGAATGTCGAACACAAGCCGATCTAAAGGAAAATCCTCGCCATACAACTGATGAAACTCTGGGCGCAGGTCGGGGGGAACGTTAGGCACTTCGTGTCTCACGAAGAGTGTCATGGCTAATTATCCGGCGTATTTTTATTGTTCAGGGCTTCTCCGAGGCGATGGCGCGAAGCTTTTCCAAAATGGTTCGATTGTTACTCGTCAGATCGACCAGGCGAGTTTCGATGTCGGCGATACGCAGGCGCAGCAGTGGCACCAGGTTGGGGTTGGATCGAAGCGCATTCGCAGTCTCGCCGATGGCCTGCTCGGACAGTCCGGTCGTGCAAGGATAATCGAGGACACCGGTGATGGCTGCATAATCTCCGGTTTCGATATAACGGTCGCCGCAGTTCTTGGCCACGGCGCGTTGCACCTCGTTCGCTACAGTCATACGGAAGGCCTCGCGGTAGCGCGACTCCTTGCCCTCGCGCGCCATACTATCGATGGTGGGGCTGTTGTATAACCGCATGGCCGTGTCGCGCAGCGTGCCGTCCCGGATCAGACCGATGGTGCCGGTCGAAATCAACTCATCGTAGGTCGAACGGCGGCGTAGCCGCTGCTTATACTGAGTGGCGCGGTAGGCGCTGACCAAGAGGGCCTCGTCCGACATTTGCGTCTTGCCCTCCAATGCGCTTACCGCGCGATCCGCGTTCGCGAGCACTTCGCCGCTGTAAGCGATCTGTAGCTGGTATCCCCAATCTTCCTCACGCAGGTCGGCTTTCAGGCGCTCTGCGAAGTTCGCCGCCTGCTGATCGAGGCTGCGTTGCTGGTTCCAGTTTGACGCCTGGAGGCCGATGAAGACACCCAACACGACGATGACCAATTCAATGCCCACGGCGACCCATTGCTGGTTCTTGAGCTGGTCGATGACGCGCCGCCGGATCATGGGTTCACACTCGGGTGTTAAGGATCTCGCTAATTTCTTGGATTCTTACAATCACTATCACTTGTACGGCCTAACGAGACCAAGATCAGCTACCCGGCGGACAGGACGCTGGAATTGCAACCACGCCACTCATGTCGGTTCGCGGCAGCACATGGTTGGCACGGCATGACGTTCGCCGTAAGACCGAAATTGCAACACTTTGGTGAACCAGTAATCAAAGCCAACGCTTTACCGCCTCGGCGATATCGTGCGGCAACTGATTGAAGCACAGTTTGGCTTGAGGCGCGTGTTCATGCACCACGTTGATTAACTTCTCAAACAGCATGAAGTTGCTTGGGACCGTTCTTACACCTGCCCCGATCATGACGCAATCGAACCGCTTCTGCTTGAGTTGGCTTTGAACAACTGCCTCGGCAGTTTCGCCAAAGTCGGTTAAACATGTTTGCACACTGTACCCGAGACGAGTTAATTCGTCTTCCGAGGACTTGATACCAGCCAGTACCTTCGCTGTGTTCATGCCCGGCGGGTAGCCGGGTTGTGAGAAATCAATCAGTGTTGGGTCCAGACCAACCACGAGTACACTTTTCTTGTCTGTCATGATGTCTCCTTGTAGTTGATGCGTGACGGAACGCAAGCATGTCTTCGACTATAGAGCCCAAACATGCCTGGGAGTGACCATAGCTTATGGCGCCCAACGAGAAATAGACGAAAACAGTTTCGTCTGTTTTCGGTTTGAGGAAGCGCGGCGCTTTCCAGGCTGCCGCGCCCGTCGATCGCTGTCATGCATGCAATTGTGCTGCCCGGGCTTGATCAGGGCAAGTGTTTAAGCGACCCAGGCTTGTCAAAGAAATCCGCTCTTGACGTGTGCGGTTCGCCTCGCCAAGCCGCACCGTCCCTCACAAACTCGGCCCCTCGTTCCCAAGAACTGCCTACGGTGCCGGCCAATATCTTTTCGTCAAATCCTTGACGGACTACCTCAGATGAATGGTTATGCTTCTTCATGGATGGGTCGGAGACGGCTGGTTGACAGGCTCAGGCGGTTGCAGTCCGTCGATCTCCGCTGCGAAGCGGGGCGAATACAACGTTCGCACTTCAGACCAGTAGTGCACGAATCCAACCGAGTGGGCAAATGTTGCCTTCCAAAGCAGCTTTCTGCCTCTCATATTCTACTTCGTCATACAAACCAAGGCGATACTGGTAATGCACGTCTTCCCAGTAGCGCAGCAAAGCATTAGAACGAAGCTGGAATTGCAGATGCTCGTCGTCGGTCAACTGTTCGCCTCGTCCGGCACGACGCAACACACCCGCGAGTTGGCTATTGCTCGCGGATGAGCTTGAGCAGATCGACAATCGTCGTGGCGAGTTCGTGTCGGACCTGCGCACGCATTAATGTGCGATTCTGTTGCAATTGCATTATCACCATCAGCAGGCCAACAATTGTCCCGCCATTCGCCGCCAAGGCGATCCACTGCATAAGTCGCTCTTTGCTCATTCGCTTCATCTCCATTTACGACATCTCGTTGTTTGCATCTTCGCGATGACTAATGCTAAAGCCTAACGCGACCAAGATGAGCTGTCGCGAGCCCACCGCGGCGGCTAAACTGTGACGCGCGTGGCTGCGGGATACTCATCACAAAACCAGATACAACACCGGCTCCATCCGTTGTTAGCTCTCATTGATAATTCCGCTCAATCGCGAGCATCCTTTCTCTTGCCTCGGTTATCGCCGCTGATGGCTCTGGTGCAGCGCGCCCTGGCCTCCAGGGCTATTAGGGATCACCGATCGTCGGAATGCTAAGGAACGTCTCATTGACTGATTCCGACAGTGAAGGAGACGCCTTTTAGAAACCACTGCCCAGCTCGCAGGAACGAACAACCTGCCCTACGACGCCGTTTTTCCCCCCAGAGATTAATACCTCCCTGTCAGGAGCAAGGTAGCGCCGTGCCACACTGGGGCGTGATTAAGCAACCCGCCACTGGACCAGCTCCCTAACACTGGGTTGTAGATTTCCACCTGTCCTACGTCCTGAGTCACGCTCTGTCCGCCCACCGCCACCACCCGCCCGTCTGGCAACGTGGTCGCGGTATGTCCTAGTCGGGCATTCAACATCGATCCGGTGGCGCTCCACTTTCTGGTCGCAGGGTTGTACCAGCTCCGCCTCGGCGATCACACCGCTGTCACCTTGCCCTCCGGCCACCAGCACGTGACCGGTCGACAGCAGATTCATCGTAAAAGCGACACGCTCTTTGTTCATCGTTCCTGTGCGAATCCAGCTGCCGCTGACTGGATCGTAGAGTTCGGCGCTTCGCAGGTCTTTCGTATGCGTGGCGTCATATCCGCCCGCGATCAGCGCCTGGCCATTGGGTAGTAACACCATTGGCGCGCCCTCCCGCGCATCATGCAGGCTGCCGGTAAAACTCCACGGACTCCAGTTACCGGATCCCGTAAATTCTGAGCGCCGCCTTCCGTGACGCCTAGAAAGCTGCCCGTGACAGTCCACCCGCGGTACTGGATCATAGATCTCCGCGGAGTCGAGAAAATCCAGATTATCCCTACTGCCACCAGCACCCGTCCGTCGAGCAGTTGCGCCGCCGAGTAATCATATCGTGCCCGGATCAGCGAACCAGTGAAGGACCACCGGCCGCTGGCGGGATCGTAAAGCTCACAGGAGTTTAGCCCCCGCAAGTTCACAGGACTGCCGCCTCCAGGAGCCAGCACCTGTCCGCTTTCAAGTAAGATCGCGGCGTGACCCCAGCGCGCGTTGTGCAACGAGCCGGTCTTAGGCCAGGTAGGATCGCCGGCGCCGGCAAAGGAAGGGCCATCCCGAGAAGGAGCAATACAAAGCTCGCAACGGCCCGGGAAACGAGCGCCCGGCGGGAGAGCGAATAGGGCTTTTCCATAGGCAAGATCGGGTAGAGGCGCACATGGCAATCTCCGTCTTCGTGCGCCAGAAGTTTTGCGAGACCCTGGTGCCCTCCGTCGGTAGCGGGGGAGTAAATCCCGCCAAACTGAATTGAAGCGGTCGAGTTCATGAAGTAAGGCCTAACGAGAAGTAGACGAAAACATTTCGTCTATTGCCTTTGGAGGAGGCACGGCGCTTTCGCGGTTGGCGCGACTCTCGAACGTTGTCATGCGGGCAATTGTGCCGCCCGGACTCGCGCAGGGCAAACGTTAAAACGATCCAGGCCCGTCAAAAACAATCGACCCCAGACTGGTTGGCGTCTGAGGGACGAGTTAATTTTTCTATCTTCCTTTGGGCAGAATATCCGTCTCAAAGGTTACAAGACTACTTGGAAAGAAATCTCATCGATTTTTCCTATTTATCGAACGGCAGTCAAATAAATCCGAACATCCGGCGCACTGTCAAGGAAACAGCATGCGAAACGTCAACTCAGTTCTGAGTCGGTAAGGCACCGCCTGATCTCGGACCGATCGACGCTTTTGTGAACGACAGGTTTCGGTTTCGTGAGAGTGTGGGAGAATCGGCTGTGCTAGCCAGTCGAGGGCCTGGCCAAAGGAACCGAACTGAAATGCGCAGCATCTTCAAATCCACCCGCGCCTTCGAGGCGTGGATGCGAAAGCGGACGGACGTCTCCGGGAGGCTGCTCAAAAAGCAAGCACCGCAAGATGGGTGCGGGGGCGTTCCCGTTTCTGCGGGCGACATTCTACCGCTGGGTTGAGCGATGGCCGGAGGTTTGCCCACGGCTTGCCGAGCGAGACGAGGACGTGCTGCTGGCGGTGGGCGATCTGCACGTGGAGAACTTCGGTGTCTGGCGGGACTCGCGAAAGAGGCTGGTCTGGGGGATCAACGACTTCGACGAAGCCTGCGAGCTTCCCTTTACGAGCGATCTCGTGCGGCTTGCCACCAGCGTCCTGCTGGCGGCGGAGGCGGCGAATGTGGACGTGTCGGCGAATCAGGTGTGCGCGCTGCTGCTCGAAGGATACCGGGCCGGACTCCGTGCCGAGGGCAAGCCGATCCTGCTCTCCGACGGCCGACACCCGGCACTGGTCAAGCTGACGAGGGGCACGCAGGAAGACCCGAAAGCGTTCTGGAAGAAGAAGCTCGACCCGAACGACAACCCCGAGATCGACGCTGGCGAGCTTCCCAAGGGGCTCGAGGACATGTTCCGCGCCTCGTTTCGACCCGGCGCAGACCTGGTGTTCCGCGAACAGAAGTCGCCGGGCGGCTTGGGCAGTCTCGGCCGGCGGCGTTTCACCGCCGTGGAGAAGGCGAAGAACGGCGTGCGCAACGCACGCGAGGCCAAAGCGCTCGTGCCCTCCGCCCTGTATTGGTATGCGGGGCAGGACCACATGCCCTCGCAGACGGCGACACTGCTCCAGCACGCGATCCGCGTTCCCGACCCACACTTCCAGGTGCATGACAAGTGGCTGGTCCGCCAGCTCGCGCCGGACATCGCGAAAATCGAAATGCCCGAGAACGAGCGCGACAAGCGGCTCGCGCTGGCGCCGGCTCTGCTGCGGCTGATGGGCCAGGAGACGGCCAATATCCATCTCGGCAGCCGCAGTCGGGACGCGCTGGAGAAGCTGCTGAATGGACTGGATCACGACGAACTGTGGTTTCCCGACGGCGACCGAACGGATGGCCGCCTGCACTCGCAAAGACCACGCAGAGTGGGTGACGCAATACTGACCTAGATTCGGCAGGAAGGCGGAAGTAGGTCAAATAGGTGGCGGTCTGGTGCGTCTTGGCCAGTCCTTAGTCCAACAGGATGCTCCACGAGCGGCGCCGCTCAATCAGGCGGGGCTGTTTTACGCGGCAACGGATTTCGACCTGGGCGGCGGCGGGGATCTGAAGTAAGAAGGAAAAATTAGGAATTAAGAAGGCTTGGCTTCACCGGGCAAACCTGCCAAAAAGGTGAGCGTGATTAACTCGACCCCCTCGCAGGTCTTGGCCTCGTCCATGCCGTTCCCGCCCATTCCCGCCCGGCTCCGCGGGCGCCGATTCTACATTTTTCCTCCGCTCACCCCGTTCCTTGCCGGATTATGTGGACTTTATCCGCCTTTAATTGCGGGACAATTCCGTCTACTTCTCGTTAGGCGTCGCTACGCGCATTCTCTTATGACCCGCGGATTTGAAGATGGATTCCATGTCTTCCTGAGCTATACGTCGCGCGAGAATGAGGTAGCAGCACTCCAGCTCCTTGTTGACGCCTACTGTCGCAATTTGTGGAACTGGGCCAACAGCCGCGGAGTTCATTATCTTTTATGACCGACTTTTCAATCGAACAGCGGCCGTATTCAGATGCGGAACTTGAGTCGATCCTTATAGAGGTGTCCTCCGAAGCCACTTCATGACCGCCTTTCTTTCGCCGGAATATGTTAAATCCCGGTGGTGCCGCTTTGAAATGGAAACGAAAGTTGTCGAAAATCCACCGGTGATTCATAAAATCTACTGGTACGCCAGATCCAGAGATTTTGGGGTCAGCATGTGTTTTGTCTTAGCGACAGGACCGGAGCGATCTTTCTTCCGGCCTGGCCGGATGACCTGCATGCCTTCAGTGGTTTGGGTTTCGCGCCGCCGACGTTGGCGAAGTTCAAACGCCCGGTGTCTCCTATGCAGGTAAGGAATGCTATGATGTTCCAATTCACCGAGGCGCAGGCTCGTGCATTTATGCTTCTGGATGTTTTCATGCACGAATTGGGTCATCATCATGACGTATCCCCGAAACACATTCGGGACCACGATTCGGAGGCTTTCGCCAAGAAGTGCGCGACCCTTTGGTTCGAGCAGTTATTCTGGAGTATGTGCGCGTCTTCGGTGATCCAATCCCGAGCGACCTAACCAAATCGAGCTGACCGCTGGCGGTTGTATTAAGAAAGTCCAGTATTCGAGATGATAGTCGAGACCAAAGCAACGCTCGCCGCCGCCAGCGGTGGCTGATCTTTGTCTCGCAAGGCACCCAAGTCATGCGAATCGCGATTTTCGGCAACTCTGGATCCGGCAAAAGCACCCTGGCAAAGAAACTCTCGGGCGCTTCTTCGCTTCCATTGCTGGAGCTCGATATGATTTACTGGGAGCCAGGCCAGGTCGTGATCGAACGCGAGAATCCGGATCGCGAGGCTGACCTACGTCGCTTCTGCTCTGATCACGACCACTGGGTTATCGAAGGTTGCTATGCCGACCTTATCGAAACCTCCTTTCCCTGGCGCCCCGAGCTAGTTTTGCTGCACCCAGGATGCGAGGTCTGTGTCCAAAACTGTCGCAACAGGCCACACGAGGCTCACAAGTACCCCACGAAAGAGGAGCAAGATCAGAGATTGAATTTCCTCCTTCGGTGGGTATCGGACTACTACGAGCGCGACGGACCAATGTCATTGAGAGGACATCTCGATCTCTTTGAGCGATACGATGGTGCAAAGCGAATTGTCACCGATTTCAATGAAGCCTAACCAATCGCGCTCAATATCAGGGCAAAACGATGGCAAACACTGATTGTCGCGTAACGATCCACATGGCGGCGAGCCTCGACGGTTTCATCGCCCGAAAGGACGGGAGCGTCGACTGGATGGAGACCTCAGACGAATTCGTCAGGCGGGGAGACCTTGGACCCGGGATTCGTCGAGGCGTTCCTCAAAACGATCGACTGCTACGTCATGGGATCGCGAACCTATGAGACGGCGTTGAATTTTGAGGCGAAAGGGTTCGGGTGGGCTTACGGCGACAAACCCACCTTTGTCCTCACTCATCGCGAGCTGCCGCGGACCCGGGATACGGTCGAGTTCCACTCAGGCGATCTCGCGCAGTTCGTGAATGAGCGCCTGCGGCCCACGTTCCGTAGCATCTGGTTTGTGGGAGGCGGTGTGGTCTCCGGCGAATGCCTTCGTCTCGGGCTAGCCGACGAGGTTCGTTATTCGATCCTGCCGATCTTGATTGGTGATGGGATCCGATTCTTCGAGAAGCTCGACAGAGACGTCGCCCTGCATCTGGCGGAGGTCAAAGCCTACCAGAGCGGCACGGTCGGGCTCCGTTACGAGGTGCGAAAATAGGAGGCGGTCTAGACGGAATAACTCCGCGTCGAATTTTTACCTCTGATTAATACTAGAGGAAAACCGGAAGGCTCGAGGGGAAAGTCACACTTCGCTACTCGGGATCACTCCTTTACCCAGAGTCTAAAATTATCTATCAGGTGGTCGGCATAGGCAGAACCCGTGCCGGCCCCGAACCCTATTCCGCTAAACGTATAGTCGGGATTTTGAAGGTGCTCGTCCAAGATTATCTCGAGGTCAATATAAACACGGATTCTACCGTTGCTAAAGTGAACTTCAACCTCGTGCGATCTGGAATCGGCCGTCCGGTCATCCTCAACGAAAGCCAGAGAATTACAGATGTCATCTTGAACCAGCCCGATATAATCATTCGGTGTGGGGTCGCATGGGACACTGTCTTAGTGATCAAACTCCAGTCCATAACCCGAAACAGGCGTGCCGGGCGCCACTTCAAAGCCCATATACATGCCGAATTCGGGTTTTCCGTAAGCGCTCTTATCCTTATAGAACATGAAGACAAACCCGTCGCCCCCACCGTTGACCCCGCCAAGTTTGCCCACCTTGTAGCGGAACGACGCTTTCCATTCGGCGGCGGTAAGGTCGTAGTTGGCAAAGACCGCCACCCCGCGGTCGGTGAACGGGCGCGTGAGGTGCCAGATTTGGCGGGTAGCGTCCCAAGCCGCTTCAGTGCTGGGACTGCCGGCATAACGGTTAATCGTCCAGAGGCCATTAGTATTCGGATCGGTCGAGAAGTTGTCAGAAAACACCAGCGTGAGTCCATCAGTAGTCTCGGCGGCAACCTGGGCAGATCCCATTCCGTCCAGTTGTTGCGCCACAAGTGGCAGCGCAAGCGAGATTCCGAGACCAACTACAATTGCAGGTATGAGGAAGCGACGACCGATCTTGAGGTCATGAAATGCAGGCAATTATTGTTTTTCATATTCAACTCTTTCAGGTTTGGATTTGTGAATCTCAAGAGACACTTACACCGGCGAATGGCAGCAAGGGACACCGCCTCTTTCTACCGAGGGCTGCACCTAAATATCAAGCACAAAAAACGCTGCAAGTGGCACCGGTTGGTTGTAATTGATACTCTGGATGTTAGGCGGGGATGAAGAGTAATGACGACGATCCCACCCACCATCGTTGCGCTGCGCCAGGGCTGGCAAGACTTCCGCTCCGCCTGGAAAGCAGCGACGGGCTTTCTACTTTTCATTACCGCGCTTGACTGGGCGTTGCTCTCACCGGTGATCGCGTGGGGGCTGGAGGCGATTGTCCGCAGCGGCGGGGCCGTCGCCATAACGAATGCGGATCTGACCGGGTTCGCCCTTTCGCTACCTGGTCTTGCTTTCCTGTTTGCTGTCGTCACGGTTCACCTTGTTCTCTTGCGGATACGGCTTGGGGGGTTGACGCTGCTCGCCGCTGAGGTCGCCGCCGGGCGGCGGCCCCGCTTCTGGGATGTGGTCGGTGGCAACATCCACCGGCTGCCGGCGTTTCTCCTCCTAAGCCTGCTCCAAACCGCGGCTGTGCTGGCGACCGTGGCAATTTTCGTCGGGCTCCTCGCTGGAATTCACGGAGGGCTCCTGGGAGGACACGACATCAACTACTACCTCAAGGAACAACCACGCGAATGGTGGATTGCCGTCGTTCTCGCGGGGGCACTGGGTGCGTTGTTCGCACTTGGTCTGCTCTGGCTGACCGCGCGATGGCTGTTTGCCATGCCGTTGCTAATCCTTGGGAATTTGAGGCCGCTCGAGACTCTGCGGATGACGTGGCGGGCGACCCGAGGTGACTTCGATCGGTTTAGTCCGAATCTTCGGCCTGTGGTGGGCCGGAGTAGCGATCCTCTCCGCGACCCTCAGCGCTCTAGGTTGGTTCCTCGCTAAACCGCTATTTGGTTGGGCAGGTTACTTTCCCGGACGGGTCCTGGCTGTTGTGGCCGTGGTCCTGGTGATAGCATTTACGGTCGGCACGGCGATCGGAGCGGTGGGTTTGGGTGTTCACCAATTCATGGCGACGCGCCTGAGTCTGCCGCACCTGCCTCGAACACAGAAGAGGGCCGGTCGGATGCTCCCGTTGGGAGCAAGACGGATCGCGGCCGCTCTGGCGCTGGTCGCGTTGCTGGTTATCCTCGGCATTTCAGCGGTAGCTAATTGGAACGAGTTAGCGCACAAACACATCATGGAATCGGTGAAAGTTACGGCCCATCGGGGCAGCTCGGCCCGCGCGCCCGAGAACACGCTTAGTGCGGTGCGGCAAGCGATCACCGACGGGGCTGACTTTGCTGAGATCGATGTGCAGACCACGGCCGACGGTGAGCTAGTGGTGCTGCATGACGGCGATCTGATGCGCATGGCGGGCGACAGCCGGCGACTGAGAGACCTGACCCTGTCGCAGGCGAAGGAGCTGGACGTCGGCAGGAAATTTAAGGCGGATTTTGCGGGCGAGAGGATTCCGACGCTGGCCGAGGTCATCGGTCTTTCTCGCGGAAAAATCCAACTGAACATTGAGCTGAAGTATAACTGGCCGGATCCGACTCTCGCGGGGAAGGTTGTCGAGCTGCTGCGCCGGGAGGATTTCCTGACGAACTGCATTATCACTTCCTTGGATGCGGCTGCGCTGGCGGAAGTTCAGCGACTGGCACCCGAGCTGAAAGTTGGCCAGATCGTGACGGCGTCGGTGGGGAACGTGACCCGCCTGCCGGGTCAGATTTTGAGCGTGAACAAACGAGCTGCAACGCGACAGTTCATTCAACAGGCGCGCGCTGCGGGCAAGGAAGTGCATGTCTGGACGTTGAACGAAACGGGCGACATGCTTCTGATGATCGAGAGGGGCGCGCAAAACCTGATCACCGACCATCCCGATGTTGCCGTCAGGCTGTTACATGAGCGGGCGGAATTATCCGACGCCGAGAAGCTGGCGCTTTCGCTTCGGGCGTTGTTCGGCAAGGAGGAGGCAGCACCTGGCGACGCCGACTAAGCGCTGGAGCCAATTCCGAACTCCGAAATTCTTCGCGAGCAAGGAGTTTTCGCGAGCAAGCAGGCTCGCCGTTGTGATAAGGTGCTTTAACAAATTATGCCTGCCAAATCGAAGACCATCGATGAGTATCTTGCCCGGGTGAGTGCGACGCAGCGAGGCGCGCTCGAGAAGCTTCGACGAGACATCAAAGCCGCAGCGCCCGACGCCGAAGAGTGCATCAGCTACGATATCCCGGGCTACCGCCTTGGCTCGAGGCTATTGGTCTCGTTCGGCGCTGCGAAGAATCATTGCGCCTTTTATCCCGGGGCCCACCCCATCAGGGCGCACGGAAGACGAGCTTGCCGGATATGATCTCGCTAAAGGCACGATTCGATTTCAGGCCGAAAAACCTCTTCCCGCCGGACTCGTGAAGAAGCTTGTAAAGACGCGGATTGCCGAATACTCGGGCTAGCAGGGCAATAAGGCCGACGGCTTCTCGTATCCCTTTCGCATTTCATCATGACTAGAAGCCAGCCATCTCATAAATCCAAGAAAATTGTCATTCTGAGCAGAGCGAAGGATCTCTGACCTATCGGCCAGCTTGGTGCCCCGCAAAAGCAAGGATCAGAGATTCTTCGCTGCGCTCAGAATGACACTGCTATGTATAAGATGAATTCTAGTGCAGTGTAACATCAAGTTTTGATACAGGACGCGCTCCAATATGGACATAACTTGTCTTGTAGTCGTTAGTCCAACTGCTAATTTAACGCACTAATGCCGACAGACTTCAATACTAGTGTGAAACTAGCGGTCTACCGCGCCACGGCTGAATCTGGCCAGGTGCCCTCGCTGGAGACCGTTGCAGAGAAGGCCGGCGCGGACCTGGAGGCTGTCCGGTTGGCTTATCGGGCACTGCGCGCCGACCGGTTGCTTCTCCTCGAGGATGACGGGGTAAACATCCGGATGGCACCGCCGTTCTCGGGTGTCCCTACGCAACATCTGGTCACGGTGGATGGCATCCCATATTTCGCGAATTGTGCCTGGGACGCCCTTGGGATTCCAGCCGCGCTTCACCGCCCGGGTCTGGTCCACTCACGATGTGAGGAGAGCCACGAACCTCTTCACCTTACTGTTGGTCTGGACGGCCCGGAGCCATCCTCGTGGCTCTTTCACTGCCTGGTGCCGGCGGCCAAATGGTGGGACAACCTGGTATTCACCTGAAGCAACATGCTTTTCTTCCGGTCGGAGGAACTCATCGCTGCGTGGTGCCGGACACGAGGGGTCGCTCAGCGACCTGTCGTCCGAATGGATCAGCTATGGCACCTGGCTGTGACCTGGTACGGGACGCGCCTGGAAGCGGTGTCCCGTCGACCGGCGGCAGCGGAGATGCGGAGTATCTTTGAGGGCATTGGGTTAGAAGGGGATTTTTGGGATCCGCGGGCCGATTCCTTCGAATGAAACAGTGCATTCATTGAGGACCACCTGATGAACCCAAAGATCGGCAACGCCAGTTCCGTTTCAAACTGCTTCAGCGCCGTCGATAGTCGGTTCTGACCCCAGTTGTTAACTTACTATTTTCCAAGTGCGTCGCTCCATGACCTCGCGTTGGTAGACTCGTAGAGCTCCGCACTGGCAACGACGCCCTCATTATTGGTGCCACCTGCCACGAGCACACTCCCATCCCGCAGCAACGTCGCTGTGTGACCAAAGCGGCCGGTTTTGAGCCTGGCCGTATCGGACCAAATACCCGTCGCCGGATCGTAGAGTTCCGCGCTTGCGAAATAAGCAACTCTTTCGGTGACACCACCAGCGACAAGCACGGTGCCATCGAGCAACAAGGTGGCGGTGTGGCTATACCGTGCGCCAAACATATTCCCGGTCTCACTCCAGATGCCTGTCTCCGGGTCGTAGAGTTCCGCGCTGTCAGCGATGCCATCCTCCATGACGCCTCCAGCTATCAAAACCTTGCCGTTAGGGAACAAGGTTGCCGTATGATATTCCCGTCCGCCATTGATCAAACTACCGGTGCTGCTCCAAGTTCCGCTGGCCGGGTCGTAAAGTTCCGCGCTCGCAAGAAAGCCGCCAGAATTGCGGGCGTAGCCGGCAGCCACGAGCACCTTCCCGTTGGGCAGCAGAGTCGCGGTGTCACCATTATCACGTGCAGTGATCAGGCTGCCCGTGGCCGAGAAGGTGCCGGTCGCTGGATCATAGAGCTCGGCGCTAGCGAGCTCGTCGTAAAGGTGATGGCCGCCCGCGATGAGCACCTTTCCGTTACGCAACAAGGTCGCAGTATGGAGGAAGCGTGATGTGAGGAGACTGCCCGTAGGCACCCAGCTCCTTGTCTTCGGATCGTAGATCTCGGCCGTGGGGACGTCATGGTCCACGCTATAGTCGATCCCGCCAACAACCAGCACTTTCCCATTGCGCAAGAGCGTCGCGGTGTGCTCGACGCGTTCATTGGCCATGCTGGCGGTAGCCTTCCACGCGCCCCTTGCCGGATCGTAGAGCTCCGCGCTGGCAAGGCTATAAGAACTGCTGCTCCCTCCGCCAACGATGAGAACTTTGCCGTTTTTCAGCAAAGTCGCCGTATGTGAGTAGCGTGGAGTGACGAGGCCACCGGTCACTTGCCACTCCGCGGCTGCGGAAGGCTGCACAAGCAGGAGCCCAATGCCCAAGGAGTAAATGAGCGCCGCAAACAGATAAGAAGGATCGGAGTTAGTCGAGCAACGATTCGATAATGCTTTCATGTGGAGAGTGCGGTGGAGGTTTGGACTTTACCTTGCGCAGGCTGAAGGATGAACCTTGCGCAGCATATTGAGCGAGGAAAGGCCAGATCAAGCTAATTCGGTTCCCACAATCTAACCCAGGTCTCTTTCTTAAAGGGACGCGGTCAAGCCTTTCGTTGCGTGTTCCACAGAATCGATGGCGCAAGCTCCACGACGTTCCCAGCCGGGTCGCGAAAATAGAGTGAGCGTCCGCCGGTCGGCCAGTTGACCTCCGCCTCGATGGCGATTCCGGATTCTCTCAAGTGGTGGCGCCAGGGATCGAGCTCGGATTCGTCGATCGCAAAAGCGATGTGCCCTTCACCGGTTGCGCCGTGCGTCGGCACGCCCGCGTCGGGAATGCGAGTGCGCGCGGGATCGAAGACGAGCAGGACAGTTGCGCCGCAACGAAACGCCAGGCCGCGGCCATCCATCCGCGAGATGACCTCGAGACCGAGGACGCCATGATAAAATCGTTCCGCCGCCTCGAGATCGCTCGTGTAAATGGCGGCCTCGCTAAGTTGACCGAGCAACATGAAGTCAGGATGCGGTCCCTCGCACGGCGCGGCAAGAGCAGGTTGCTGCTCAGGCATCTGAACGCCAGATTAAACGATCGCATGCCGGAGATTGGGAAAATGCTGGTTGTTGTTGGGGGCCGTCATCGTCCTCCTCGGGCTCGCGCTTTGGACCGGGTTCGGCGCCGGATGGCTGGGACGTTTGCCGGGCGATATCCGGATCGAGCGCGGACACTTCGGCTTTCTATTTCCCAATCGTCACCTGCATCATCGTCAGCATCGTTCTCACTTTGCTGATGTCGCTTTTCCGTCGTTAGGCGGCGGCTTATCCGGAACGAGCGCTTCGCTTGGAATGATTTGCTTTGGCCGGCTCGTCAGCGTCCACCACAACCGCACCGAACCGCCAAACATGGATGTTGAAGTAACGCACGCGGATCGGATGAAGTCCGGGCTCAAGCTGGAGGGTTCCGCTTTTCTCCTCCAGAAACGCTGGCTCACCGGCAATCACTTCGCGGCCGTCGATCTCAAGCATTGCACCATCATCTGCGATAAGGGAGAAGCGGTATTCTCCGGGCTGTTCCACCAGAAGTTTTCCTGTCCATTCAACGCTGAAGGGTGGCGGTAGCGGCATATGCTTCGCCCAGTCGAAGTCAATCGCAGGATCAACCTGGATATCGATCGGCGCGCCGCTCCATTTCGCATTGCGATAATATTTGCCGAGCAGACCGCGCCCGGTTTCCCTCGGGCCGGCCAGGGCGTGATGGACTATCGGCGCGAATCCAACTGCGCCTGTGAAAAGGATAAGGATGGCCGTCGCTCTGATGAGCGATGACTTCGGCGTTACTGCGAAGCGTGACGCCTCATCGCAGCGCTCGCGGGTCGCGCGGATGAGTGCGCCGCCGAGCAAGGCCCACCAGACCATTAAGGGCAAGAGCTGGGCCCGACCGGGAACACCGGCCAGTTTTGCAAGATTGAAAGCAGTCGAATCACGCGTCAGCAAATGATCGCCGGAATCGAAAAGATGGTGCGCGTTCTGCGCCAGTTTACCGTGCAGATAATCCGGCAGGAGCAGGTCGCGCGCGGGGCTTTCAAATGGAAACGGCACGCGCGGTTCCACTGCGGTCCCTAGTAACATGTAGAAGATCGATAAGCCGAGCAGGGGATAGAAGAACCACGACAATCTGGGCCCAGCGAAGCAGATGGGCAGCGCGAGAAAGGGAAGGAGCGGAACGAGATGGCGGGGACCAAGATAGTCCGCGCCCGACCAATCATAGATCGAAGAGCCGTAACTCGTGAGAAATAACAGATAAGCGATGGTCATTCCCAGGACGAGCAGACCTTCCGGTCGCGACGGAGGTTTTCTTAAGATGAAGACGAGACCGGGAATCGAAAGCCACAGCACCGGGTTACAGGCGTAAATCCACCAGCCATCGAGCTTGAGATGAAGCAGGCCAATCGGTGGTAAGAATATAATCGCGCCCAGTGCTTCCAAAAAATGCCGGGCACCGGACCAATGCATTCCCAACCAGCCGCGCGAGTAAGTGGCAGAGAAGGACGCCCCGGTGTGCGCGTACGATTCATACGGGATGTAGAAAGGCTTGCCGAACGCGACGCAGTTATAACCAACAAGCAGGCCGCCTCCGACTGCCAGTCCCAGCCCAAAGACCACGGCAAAAACCAGTCTGGCGCGAAGCGGGATTTTCCATCGCCAAAAAATCCATGCGGCGTAGATCGACATCGCGCCCGCGGCCAGCGCCGCCGGATACTCACTCGTTACGCTGCAGCTCAAAAACAGACCGGCCGCACAGGCACCGCCCAGCCTGGCGAGATTTGGGGTTCCGTCGCTTTGTCGCAGTCGAAAGAGAATGTAAAAAGCAAAAACCAGCAGCGCTGCCGTTAGGGCATGACTGAAGAACAATGTGGCAAAAGGGAACAGCAGCGTCCCGAGCCAGACCGCGATCACCGCCAGCACTGCAGCCCTTCGATTGCCCGTTAGTTGCGTCAGGACCCGATACATCAACACTCCCGCGAGCGCGCAGGAAAAACTGATCGTGAAGATCGTCAGCAGATAGATGAGCAGATGCCAGTAAAGCCATTCCGGCACACCCAGTCCACGCAAGGGCGCAAGCGCGCCGGCCACAACCGCATAAGCCGGTGCAAGCAGCAATGTGGTCCCCGGCGCCTTGTTAGGATAAACCGACCCGCCTTCGAGCGGATAACGGATCACGTCCGCGGTGTTCCACCAATACTTGTCGATCTTCAGGGTGTGGTCCGCGACCAGGGCGCGGAGTTGATCGAGCCGAGCCGCTTCGTTGTCCCCCGTCGCCTGATAGAAGTAGCTGTACGTGGTCCAAAGGAGAATAAACAGGAGCAGTTCGATTCGATGCCGTCGCAGCCACCGCCAGATCCTCCGGGGCGCGCTCAAACTCTTGCTTTCCTCTGTCACAGTCAGGCTCATGATTGCCCAACGCTTTGGAGGAGCCAATTGCTATTGTCGATCAAGAAACGATGACCCGATCGCCTGCTGAACTTCGTTTGCAAAGGCACGTCGCAAGATTGCGCCAATGCCGCCGCTGCCCGCGGGTCGTGCCGCCGCCGGTTTCTGGTGGCGCGATTGTGAGTGATGTGATGTTGATCGGTCAGGCGCCGGGAGTGCGCGAGCCGGTCTTGGAGCGCCCGTTCGCGCATACCGCGGGGAAAACACTCTTCCGATGGTTTAAGGAATCCTCCGGGCTGGACGAGGCCGCCGTCCGCTCCCGGATTTATTTCGCCGCGGTCATTCGCTGTTTTCCCGGAAAAGCGGCGGGCGGAAGTGACCGCGTGCCGAATCCTGAGGAAATCGCGAACTGTTCATCGTGGCTTGATCGCGAGATCGAAATCCTGCGACCGCGGCTCGTCATCCCCGTCGGCAAACTCGCGATTGCTCAATTCATTCCGGTCGGAAAACTCGACGGAATTATCGGCCGGGCGTTTCGTATCCGTCGCGGCGGCCGCCGCCTCGACCTGATTCCCCTGCCCCACCCTTCGGGCGCCTCCCCGTGGCATCGCATTTCGCCGGGGCGAGAATTATTGCAGCAGGCGCTCATGTTGATCGTTAGGCATGAGGCGTTTATGGAGTTAAAGAGCGAGTGAATGCGTGAGTGCGGATTCATTGAATCACTCAATCACCCGTTCCCTAAATTCTCTTCTTTCCTCGGCGTCGCGATCCATCCTTTCTTCCACCATGCCTGACCTGATCCGCGTCACTGTCTGGGGCGAGAACGTCCATGAGCGAAAGAATCCGATCGTGGCGCGGATCTACCCTGATGGCATGCACACCTGCATCGCGGAAGGTCTGCGCGAAGACGCGGCCTTGGAGGTCGACACCGCCACTTTGGAGGAAGCCGACCACGGCCTAACGGAAAGCAGACTCGCCGAGACCGACGTGCTCGTTTGGTGGGGACACGCGGCGCACGGAAAAGTGGAGGATGCGATTGTTGGACGCGTCGTTGAACGCATTTGGCAGGGAATGGGATTCATTGCTCTCCACTCCGCGCATTACTCGAAAGTTTTCAAACGGTTGATGGGGACAAGCTGCTCGCTCACCTGGCGCGAGGCAGGTGAGCGCGAACGACTTTGGATCTGCAACCCCGGCCATCCGATCGCGGCGGGGATTGATCGCTACTTTGAAATTGAGAACACCGAAATGTATGGCGAACCGTTTGCCATTCCGACACCGGACGAAATCGTTTTTCTCTCCTGGTTTGAAGGTGGCGAAGTCTTTCGCAGCGGTTGCACCTGGAAGCGCGGGAACGGCAAGATCTTCTACTTCCGGCCCGGCCACGAAACCTACCCGATCTATTTTCATCCTGTCGTTAGGCAAGTCTTGCGCAACGCGGTTCGCTGGGCCGCGCCGGAAGGTCGCAAGTGGATCGACACGTGTCCGAACATCCCGATCGAGGAGGCGCGCGAGAAGCTGGTCGCGAAGGGCCCGCGGTTGCATAAGGAAGGCGAAGCGGGGTTTCGCTGACTCGAAGCTTTCTTAGCTTGTCATCCCGAGCCGCCTCAGGACGGCGAGGGATCTCACATCTGCCCTGTCAATCATGCAGATTCTGATTTGGACATGTTGACACGTTAGGCGAGGTCCCTCGGCGCGCTTCGCCAGCCTCGGGATGACAACCGCGCACTTGCGATTTTCGTTAGGGTAGAGGCCGGCCTAACGATAAGAAACCAGAACCTGCCGAGCTTTATTGAAAAGTCTGCGTCTTTGAAACCGCTGCAGCGTCCGCTGTCTCAGCGGAAGGGGAAGTGCGCTGAGGACAGCGCACGCTACAAAGCGTGTTGCAAGATCGCTTCTAGGCCCTCTCCTCTACATGGACGCGGCGCAGTTCCCTGCCAAAGCGCTGGTAGATGCGGAAGATGAGGAGAATGGCCACCACTCCGAGCCCGCCGACCAAACCATACCAGAGCCCGACGGCGCCGAGCGGCGTGTGGAAACCCAGCACATAACAGAGCGGCATCATCACAATCCAAAACGACACGACACCAATCAGCATCGGCACCTGGGTATCGCCGGCGCCCCGGAGCACGCCGCCGGCAACAACTTGCAACCCATCGAAGACCTGAAAAATGCCGGCGACCGGGATGAGCCGCGCGGCCATGAGAAGAACCCCGGCCTCAGTCGTGTAGAAAGCCGCCAGCTGTTTGGGAATGGCGATGAATGTCAGCCCGGTCAGGACCATGAACGCCCCGCCGCAGGCGAGTGCGGCCCCCGCATAACGCCGGGCGCCGTCAGGATCATTGCGCCCAATTGCGTTTCCCACCAGAACCGCCGCCGCGGCGCCGATCCCAAGTGGCACCGTGAAAGAAAGGGAGGCGAGATTGAGCGCAACCTGATGACCAGCGAGCTGTTCGGTCCCAAGCCAGCCCATCAAAAGTCCGACCGCGGCAAAGGCGCTGTACTCAATTTGAAGATGAATACCGACCGGCCCTCCCAAAGCGAGCATGCGCCAGAGCGGCCCCAGTTCGAGCCCGCGGAATTGGAAGAGACGAATGTGCGGCCGCAGACTCGGCCAACCGGCAGCGAGCATGGCGAACGCCATAAACCAACGGCTGCACGTGGTCGCCCAAGCCGCACCCGCGACTCCTCCGCGAGAAAATCCCAGGTGACCAAAAATCAACGTCCAATCCAACGCGATATTGAGAAAGTTGGCGGCGATGATCGTGATCACGATCGGACGCATCCGATGCTGCGCCTGCAGCGTTTGCCGCAAGACCAGAAAAGCGAAAAGCGGAAAGATGCCCGGGATGGAGATCCGGGCGAAAAGCGCGGCAACGGGTATGACGTCCGGAGGTTGGGCTAGCCAGTGCAAGACAGTCTCCACCGGGAGCACAATTGCAGTTGCTAAAATTGCGAGCATAACAGCGAGCATCAATCCGCGTTGGAGTCCGCGGCTAACACCGAGGTCATCGCCGGCGCCGACCGCCTGGGCAATGATCGGGTCGAGCCCCATGATCACGCCCCACCCGAAGATGACGGTTCCGAAGAAATAAAGGTTGCCGAGCGCGACCGCCGCCAACGCCATGCCCTGGTAGTGGCCCACCATGACGATGTCGACCACCCCCATCGTCATGACTCCGACCTGCACGAACGCGACCGGCGCCGCCAGGCGCCAGGTGCGGATCAGATCATCGCGGCGAGGAATAAATGGACGCAGAGTCAACGGGATCGATTCGTTAGGCGGCGTTTAATGCCGCGCGAGTTCATCCCGATAAACGACCCCGCCTTTCATCACGAAACCAACGCGCCCGAGCAAGGTAATGTCTTGCAGGGGATCGCCCGGCACCGCGATGAGATCGGCGAATTTTCCCGCCTCAACGCTACCTACACGATCCTGCCAGCCGATAATCTCAGCATTCAAACTCGTCGCCGACACGATCGAGGCTGCGGCCGGTTCGCCCAGCTTGTGACGGACGACGAACTCTTTCCAGTTCTCGCCGTGCTCGATGACGGCCGCGTCCGTTCCGAACCCGGCTGGAAGTTTGGCGGCGAGCGCGCGTTTGAATCCAGCGAACATGATGCCCTGCATCTTGCGACTGCGCTCTCGCTCCGACTCCGGCACGTTGTTCTTGATCCCGTTCTGCTCGATCGAATCACCAACGCCAAGCGTGGGCACGTAATACGTTTTGCCCTTCGACGCTTTGATTAGCGCGATCGCTTCGTCATCAAGATCAGATCCGTGATCGACGGTCCGCACACCGGCACGAATCGCCGCTTTTATTCCGGCCGCGCCGTGCGCGTGCGCCGCGACTTGTCCGCCCCAACGAGTCGCCTCGTCTACCGCCGCCTTGATTTCGGCGTCCGAATATTGTTGCCGGCCAGGCTCGATTCCTTTCGAGAGGACAGCGCCTGTTGCCATGATTTTGATGAAATCCGCGCCGTTCTTGAAATTGGTCCGGACCGCCTTCGTGATCTCTTCCGGCCCGTCCGCGAGATTTTTGACGAGTGGCGCATCGAGATAGATGGAAAATTGTTTCGCATCGCCCGCGCCGCCGGTTGAGGAAACATAATTTCCGGCCACGAGCAGACGCGGACCCGGCACGGCGCCGTCGTTGATCGCGTTGCGCAGATCGACATCGACATAAGGCCAGGTCGGTCCCATGTCGCGGCAAGTGGTGAACCCGGCGCGCAGAGTAACGAGCGCATTGCGCGCGCCCCAGAGGGCATCATGGCCTGGAGTCGTTTTCGCGAGCGCATCTTCCCAGTGCACGCCCATCCGGCCGGTCAAATGCGTGTGCAGATCGATCAATCCCGGCAACAGGGTCGCGTCACCCAAATCGATTACGGTCGCGCTGTCTGGAACAGAGAGATGACTGCCAACCTCAACGATTTTTTCACCTTCCACTCGCACCATTGCCGGAGCCACGGCGGCGCCGCCATGTCCATCCAACAAGCGTCCGGCCTTGATGATAGTGACGGTCGGCGCGGTTGTTTGCGCTTTGGCCGGCAGTTGCCCAAGGCAACAGAGGGCGATTACGAGCCATCGGGACTTGGTAAGAGAAATGAACGTGCGTCTCATTGATAGAAGTTATTTCAAAACACTGTCACCATTCTCCCATCCTATCCGCAGAAACAGTAAGAGATTCTTCGCTTCGCTCAGAATGACAGGCATAGGTGCCGGGGAGTCGTGACAAATTGAAACCATGAAGCGGGGTTGAGCCTTGCGAGTCAAGCGGGAATCGCGACCGCCGATCGCGCGTTGTAGCCGGGATCGGTGATCCCGGTTCGCTTTTGACGCGGCTAGTCGTTCGCCACCGGGATCACCGATCCCGGCTGCAACCGATCATCATGGAATGAGCAGAACCTTCCCAATACTTTGACGACTCTCGAGAAACGAATGCGCCTTCGCTCCCTCGCTCAGGGGAAATTTTTCCGAGATTCGCACCTTCAATTTTCCGGAACGCACCCATTCAAACAATTCCGTCGCGCGCGCGATCCGTTCTTCGCGACTCGTCAGCACGTTCCAGAGATCGCCGCCGGTCAAAGTTTTCGACTCGTCCATCAACCGGCGCGGATCGACCGGGGCAGGATCTCCGCCGGCCATGCCATAAAAGACGACCTGTCCGCCCTTGCGCGTCACCCTCAGGCTCGCATCGAGGGTCGCGCCGACGGAGTCGTAGACCACATCGGCGCCCTCGCAATTTCCTGTTAAATTCAAGACCGCGTCCGGCCAGTCCTCGCCATAGAGGACAACTGAATCCGCACCGGCGTCCCGCGCGGCGGCGCCCTTCGTCTCACTCGAAGTGAGCGCGATGACTTTTCCGCCCAGCAGTTTGATAATCTGCACAAGGAGCAAGCCGACGCCCCCGGCCGCGGCATGCACGACTGCTTGTTCGTTAGGCACAATCCGGTGGCTGTCCCGAGTCAGGTAGTGAGCGGTGAGACCCTGGAGCAAGAGCGCCGCGGCCGTTTCGAAAGAGATGTCTTCCGGTAACGGAATCAACTTTTCCCGAGAAACCACCGCTAACTCTGCGTTGGCGTGCGGACTGTCGGCGAACGCGACGCGCTGGCCTGTGGCCACCGGAAATTCGTTAGGCGCGGCGCCTTCTGAATGAACCATCTCGATCACCCCGGCGCCTTCATAGCCAGGCACATAGGGTGGCGTGCCCGCCAGGTGGTAGTTGCCGCGCCGCCGGTAAATGTCAGCAAAATTGAGTCCGATGGCGCGTAGCCTAACGAGCGCTGTGGCGGGCAAGGGAACGGGATCAGGAAGGTCGCGATACTCCAGCACGTCTGGTCCGCCAAATTTTTCGAAACAGAGTGCCTTCATTTTCGATTACTGCCCTGTATCACTTGCATGGAAAGGAGGCGAGCAGTGTTCCGGGGGGCGCATGCGCCCTCGCGTGCTGCGATCGGCGCCTCGCCGATCGCTTCAGCGGGTTCGGCGCTGGGTCCAAAGAACATTTCGGCGAGGCGCCAAAATGAGCCCGCGAGGCGCGTGCGCTCCCCGGAGTCTGCCGCAGCGCGCGTCCGAACAAAGGCGGCGCAACGCGGAAGGGATCGGGATGACAGAATGCGGTTTTGCAACGAGAAAGCCTTCATGGACGAATCGAAAATCCCAACGCGCGACGATCTTCCCGAGGCGGACAAATGGGATCTGTCGCAGCTTTTTGGCAGCGCCGATAAATGGAGGGAGGACTTCGCTTCGATTCAAGCGACCTATCCGCGCCTAACGAATTGGAAGGGGCGAGTCGGCGAATCAGCCACAACGCTGGCTGAGTTGCTCGAGTTCGAGAAAGCGCTCGATCTGAAAATTGAGCGCCTTTATCACTACGCCTCGCTCCAGCTGGCTGAGGACGGCGCGAATCCCGATTATCTCGCGCGGATGGGGCGGCTCCAGAATTTGCTCACGAAAATCGGCGAAGTCGCGTCCTTCATCACGCCGGAAATCCAGGCGATCCCGGATGAGAGTTTTGCGCAATTTCTCGATCATCCGGCATTAGAGGAATGGCGCGTGTCCTTGCACAAGGTCCGGCGAATGAAGCCGCACGTGCTCTCGGAGAAAGAAGAGCGACTCCTCGCGCTCGGCCGCGCCGCCCTCGACGGCTACGACGATGCGTTCTCGCAGCTCACTGATGTCGATATGAAGTTCGGCGTGCTCGTCGATGACAAAGGCGAAGAGCGGCCGCTGACGCAAAGCTCTTACAGCTCGTTTCTCGTGAAGCGTGATCACAACCTGCGAAAGCGCGCCTTTCACCAGTTTTATGCCGAGTTTCAGGATCACCAGTTTACTCTCGCGACCGCGCTTTCCTATTCGGTCAAGGCAGACGTTTTCCGGGCGCGGGCACGAAATTATCCTTCTGCACTGGAGGCTTCGCTTTTCAAGGACGATATCCCGGTCGCGGTTTATGACGCCTTAATTGGATCGGTCCGACAAAATCTCGCGCCTCTCTTTCGCTACTACGAATTGCGGCGGACGCGTGCTCGGGCTGGACGAGCTTCATCTCTACGACACCTATGTCCCGCTGGTGGCGGAGATTGAAACGGACATCTCCTTCGACGAAGCCATTACCGATGTGCTGGCTTCGCTGGCGCCGTTAGGCGAGGAATATGTCGAGGCGTTAGGCGCGGGCTTGCGCGGGCGCTGGTGCGACCGCTACGAAACGAAAGGAAAGCGGAGCGGCGCTTTTTCCTCCGGCAGCTACGGCGCGCCGCCCTTTATCCTGATGAACTACAAGCACGACGTTTTCTCGGACGTCTTCACGTTAGCGCATGAGGCCGGTCATTCGATGCACACCTGGTTTGCGCAACGGACCCAACTCTTTCAGGACGCGGATTACCCGATTTTCCTCGCGGAGGTGGCGTCAACCTTCAACGAAGAACTGCTCACTCATTATCTCCTCGAGCGCACGACTGACCGAAAGATGCGTGCCTATATCATCAATCGAGAGATCGATGACATCCGCGGCACCCTTTTCCGGCAGACGATGTTCGCCGAGTTCGAGAAAATTATTCATGCGCTCGAGGAAAGCGGCGCGGCGTTGACTCTCGATGTTTTCAAAAGCGAATATCGCAAGTTACTCGAGGCCTACTTCGGTCCGGGCGTCGTGCTCGATTCCGAACTCGATCTGGAATGCCTGCGCATCCCGCATTTCTACAACGCATTTTACGTTTACAAATATGCCACCGGCGTCTCGGCTGCGATCGCTCTCGTGGAACGGGTCTTGGCGGGAACATCCGGAGCGGTCGAGGCTTATCTCGGTTTCCTGAAATCCGGCGGTTCGAAGTTTCCGCTCGAGACCTTGCAAACGGCAGGTGTCGATATGCGCACGCCCGCCCCGGTGGAGAGCACGCTACGACTCTTCGATCGTCGACTGAGCGAGCTCGAAGCGCTTCTGTAGACGTCGCCCTCTGGGCGACGCCGGACTGACGTGGCTAGCTCGTACCCGCGTTTCGCAGAGCGAAACGTCTACAGAAACGCGCCCGGATTGTGCCTAGGCCCGGCACTTGCTTTTTAGGAGCGAATGAGGCTCGAATGGCAGTTACGCACCGCCTGCGGTTACGCCGAACTCGGAATGGATCGCGAATCCATGGCCGAGCTCAATGCCATTCCAAAAGCATTGCAGGATCGTCCCGGAAGTCCTGCAATTGCGGCTTCATCACTTGATGATCCGCCAATGCTGGCACCGTGCCCTCGCTCTCAGCCGAAAACTTTGTCGCGTCGCGCCTGAGTGCGGCGCGGGTTTCCTGCACGCTGGTTTTTGTTTGAACCAGCTCGGACGGACGAAAGAAGCGCGCGGGATGCTCCTGAAAGGTCCGCCCGCGCTCCGCCGCGAGCCGATCTACTACTACAATCTCGGTTGCTACGAAGCGCTCCTTGGTTATCGCGCAAGACGCACGGCGGCATTTGGAAACCAGTTTCCAAATGGACGGAAGTTTCCGGGAGCTCGCCAAAAATGATCCCGATTTGAAGAGCGTGCAGCCCTTGTGGTGAGCAACAGCTGCGCGGGGTGAATCGACGAACAACATTTCTAACGTCCGATCCCTTCCGTTTTTCCAAGACATTCCTCCGTCGACGAGGCGCGGTCGCTCTGCGAGCTTCGGAAATGGAGCGGGAATTGGAACTGGTGATTGACGACATCGCCTTTGGAGGCAAGGGCGTCGGGCGCACCGGAGGCAAAGCGGTTTTCGTCCCCTTCACGATCGAACGAGAACGGGTCGCGGCGCGACTCGTGCGAGAAAAAAAATCATACGTGGAGGCGGAGCTGGTCACCGTCCTGGAGGCTTCCCCCGAGCGGGTGACGCCGCCGTGCCCCTATTTTGGACGATGCGGCGGATGCAGTTACCAACACATGCGCTACGAGCATCAACTGCATTGGAAGGCGCGCCAGGTCGCGCAAGCCCTGCAACGAATCGGAAAATTCCGCGAGCCACCGATCCGTCCGATTGTCCCCTCGCCGCACGACTACGAATATCGCAACCGCATCACCGTGCACGTTGAACAAGGCGTCGTCGGATTTTTTCGCCATGACGGTCATCGACTGATCGACATCGAGCGCTGCGCGATCGCGGCGCCGGAAGCGAATGAGCAGCTCACCGCGCTCCGCGCCCGGCACCCGCGGGACGGCCATTACACTCTCCGCGCACAAACCGGTCCGCGCGTCTTCTCCCAGACCAATGACGCCGTCGCCACCCATCTCGCAGACACGATCGATGCGCTGATTCCGCCTAACGCTTCGGTTCTGATCGACGCCTATTGTGGCGCGGGCTTTTTCGCGAAGCGCCTCCGGCATAAATTCATGCGAGTTGTCGGCCTCGATTGGGATATCCACGCCATTGCCGCCGCGGAGGCAAACGCGACCGCCACCGAAACCTACCTCGCAGGAGACCTCGCAGCTCAGCTCAGGGAACAATTGCGACAGGCGGAGGCGAATACCACAATCGTCATCGTCGATCCTCCTGCGACCGGTCTCGGCTACCGATGTGCGGGAAGCCCTGCGGCGCCATCCTCCGGCGACCCTTCTTTATGTCTCCTGCAATCCGCCGACGCTCGCGCGCGACCTGGCCGATCTCGGGCCGGCGTTCCGACTCAACAGTGTGACACCTTTCGACATGTTCCCGCAGACCGCGGAAATCGAAGTGCTGGCGCACTTGACGTCACTCGATGCTCAAACATCTCGATGAGTTGTTACGGTTGCCGGAAAAAACAAGGCCAAATTCTAGCCCCTTACAATCTCTCCCTCGCAGTGATCGCTCTTGGCGAGCGGACGTGATTGGAACGTCCAGCGGGTTTCGGGGCTGCCGGGTGCAACGCTACGGAACACGCCGCGGGATGATGGAAACATCTTGCCCGAGCGGGAACAAAAGCCAATAACGCATGGCCGTGTGGAAGGATGCGGTTTCTTGCGGGATGAGGGGCCAAGCTGCCTGCTGTGCGCGCTCCTATTTGCAATCGCGCCAGCACTTCGCGGTCAGGATGCGATTACGAATGCTCGCAGTATTAACAAGAACGCGGTCCCTCCACTCGGGTTAAGTGCTCTCGCGGACCACGGTTTTTCGTTTCCGGTGGCCGTTTCCGCCGAAGTTTTTGGGAATTTCTCAGGCGGTACGTCGCGCGCAGTCATCTGGGAAAGCCTCTGGAATGTAGGGGTTGCGATCGATTTGGAAAAGGCCGTGGGCTGGAGTGGCGGCAGTATGATCGTCCGCGCCCTCTATGGCCAGGGCTCCGGCCTAACGAATGTCGCGGTGCACGATTTCAATACCCTGAGTAATATCGACACCTACGACAGTCTGCGGCTTTATGAAACCTGGTTCCAACAGGAGTTTGGCGGCGGAAAATTTTCAATTCGCCTCGGGCAGCTCCTGGTCGATGCCGAATTCTTTGGCTCCGATTATGGCGCACTTTTCCTGAACAGCGCGTTTGGAGCGATCCCGCTCGTCAGTCAGAATCTCAACCCGCCCATATTTCCAACCGCCGCGCCCGGCTTACGCCTGCGCGCCGATCCGAGTGACGCGTGTCTACGCCGAGGTCGCTTTTTTCAGCGGTGATGTTGGAGCTCCGGACACGATGAACAAACATAACACTCGCTTCTCCTTTCGAGGCGAAGACGGTGCCCTGATCTTTGCGGAAATCGGATACCGCTGGCACCCGCCGGCCAAGAATGACTCGCCTGATTCAGCGGCAGGCGAAGGAGCGATGCTCTCGGGGAGTTACAAGCTGGGTGGTTACTACGACTCGAAGGACTTCGCGGATGCGGGTGGCGGATCGCCGCATGAGGGAGAGTACTCGATCTACTTCATTGCCGACCAGCAGCTGTGGCACCCGGGCGGCGCGGCGACGCGCGCGCTCTCTTTCTTTACCAGGATCGGCTTTGCTCCACCGGACAGGAGCACCGTCACCTTCTACGGCGATGCGGGGCTCCACTTCCGCGGGGTGGTCGCGAGTCGTCCGAGCGACACTCTCGGACTTGGTTTCAGTTATGCGCGGCTAAGTTCAGACCTCCGGGATGAGTCCGGCCGCCCCCTCCGCGCCCATCACGAAGCGATCTGCGAAATGACTTATAACGCGGTTCTCTCGAGTCACGTATCCATTCAACCCGACCTTCAAGTCATTATTAATCCAGGAGCTACCCAGCCTGCCGCGACCGCGGTTGTCTCGGGGCTGCGCTTGAACATCGCCTTCTAGGGGGACACAAAAAGGAGACGGGGACAAAGTAACTTGCTTATCGGGGATACCTCAGTTAATCCCTTCGCCCAATTCGCAGGGCTGACCATCGAAGCAACGTTAGGCGCCTCGCGGCTCATCCTCAGCGCCCGCGCCGCCACGTAACGACCAATCTCCTCCGCGGCACCTCGCCCGGGAAGTGCCGATATGCTCCCGAGGAGATCAACCTGCTGGTTCATGCCTAACGAGCACTAGGCGTGACCGGCGCCGCTGTCCTCCGGTGCTTTACAATTTCAGGCCTCACATTGTAGCGGCGGCCAGCTGATTAAATTCCGGGCAGCGTGTTGCCGGCCCAGAGTGCGGCGTCCACCTCCGTCCAGTTACAACCCGGGAACGCGATTCTTTTCAGCGCAATTTGGCGATCGGGACGATCCAGTCCATAGGTAATAACCCTCTTTCACAGACGTCGGTTGAGTCTGATGATGGCCCAGGTTCGCTCCACTCCTTCCATGCTGCCGCAGGCCCGCAACCTGAAGACGAGCTCCCGTTGAAGGCGCGCCATTGAATGATTCGCAACCTCATTCGGAGATTTCATGACGGTTGAACCGCCCCTTTCTAGAAGGTCGTCCGGATCCCCACGATGATGCTGCGGCCTTCCAAGGGCAGCACCTCCTTGAGAAACGAGAGGTGATCGCGCGCTTCTTCGTTCGTTAGGTCGGTGCCGCGCAAGTAGGCGTCGATGTAGGCGGGGCCGATGCGGAGATTCCGGCTGATGCTCGGCGTTAAGGAAGGTGTAGCCCGGCGTCGAAGTCTCGAACGGCGCGGTGCGATATTGCCGGTTTACCCGCAGTCCCTCGATACTCGCGCTCCAGGTGGGACTGATGTAATTGAGCGACGCACTGTAGCGGAACGGCGTGATCCGCGGGAGCGGCTCGCCCGTGTCGCTGTCCTCAGCATGAACGTAATCCGATTGCAGACGCAGATAAAGATCATGCGGGTTTGGCTCGCTTTCGTTGCTTGGACCGGTGATCACGTTCTTGACCGATTTCGGATCGTCGCCCCGGTCGGCCGGCCGCGTGATCGTTAGGGGGAGGAGATGGAAATCGACCTGCGCTTCGCCCCCGTAGAACTCGGCATTCTTCGGCGTGTAATCAAACACTTGCAGGCCATCTTCGAATTCACCGGTCGGTGTGAAGTCAATATAATCGCTGAAGGAGGTGTAATAACCGCTCAGCGTCCCGGTGACGACACCCGCCTTCTTGCGCAGGCTGACATCAATGCCGCGGCTGGTTTCCACCCCGAGATTCGGATCACCGATGATGAATTGGAACGTCGCGTCGTGCCCACCGCGGGCGAAAAGCTCCTCCGCGGTCGGCGCGCGTTGCGAGAAAGTCGCATTTACGGCCAGTTCCCAATCACCCAGGAAATGGTAGATCACTCCGCCGGCGGCGCTCAATGGCGTGAAGTCCTGGTCCTTTTGGTCTTGCGAAGTAAGCGAGGTAAGGTCGGGGTCGCTCGAGTCGATGCTGACGTTATCGTGCTCCACCCGCCCACCGAATTGCAGCGTGACCGGTCCGAGTTTCACCTCCTCGAAAAGAAAGGCCGCTCCAGCGATCGAAGTCGTGGGCTGAAGGAAGGCGTCCGCGCCGAGGATGGAGAGTTCCTTGTAGAAGAACTGCCCGCCTAACGAGCCTTGGAAAAGTCCGATCGGCTGGTGCACCAACTCCAATCGTGAATCGACCCCGCTCGTCTTAAAGGTCGAGCCGACGGTGTTGCCGTCGATCTCGAGATGTTTGTAGTCGGTGTAAACAAACTTGAAATTCATCGTGCTGAAGCCCGGGAAAGGATCCGCGATCGAGCTACGCAGGTTGGCCTGACGTTTGGTTACATCGAGCCGGACACGCGACGGCGGCACCCCCGGCTCATCCACCTCCGGATCATCCGGGATACCGTAGACGGAGAGGAATTGATTGAACGACGCACCGATGTAACCCTTGTCCCAGACGTAGGAGCCGCCGATCGCCCAGTCTTTTGTCTTCACGTAAGTGTTTGGTACTTCGCCGTGCGGATTGCCGCCGAAGTCATCGAGAGCGCGCTGCTCCGGGGTCAGTTCCCGCCGGATCCGCTCGTCGAGAGCGAACCCTGGAATGCGGCGGCTGTCCGTGCGTAGAAACGAGCCGTCGAGATGAAGCACAAAGTGACTAGTGAGGGCGATATCGAGCTGGCCGGCCACGCTTCGCTCCAGGTCGCCGCTGTCAAAGCGTGCGTCAAATTCCCCGCTGAAAGGGTTAGGCGGCACCTCCGCCGGAATACGGTTATCAACAACATTAACCACTCCGCCAATCGCGCCGGAGCCGTAGAGGATCGTGGCCGGTCCCCTAACGATCTCAATACTCTGACTGATGAGCGGACTTACGCTTGGGGCATGGTCCGGGCTCAGGTTCGAGACGTCGAAGACCTCTGTCCCATCGTTCAGGACGCGGACGCGGTTGTCGGCCAGCCGCGAATGACCGGCCGGCTCGCGCCCGGCGCGAAACCACTCGCTGCCACGCCCGGTTGAGTGTCGAGGGTGTCGCCAAGACTGGCGGCAGCCCGCTCTTTTAGTTGAGCGTCATTCAAAACTGTGATCGCCTGCGCGGTGTCGGTGGAACTCTGTTCGATCTGACCCCCCGTGACGATAATGCGAGCGGCCTCCGATGTGGCACCCGTCTTGGTGGCGGGCGTGGCGGTGGGACTGGGGGATGTCACCTCGACCTGGGCGGTCGCGAATTGGGCGCTGCTGCTGAGCGCGCAAAGAACTGCGATAAATTTTTTCAAAATTTTTTCTCCTGGCAATTGGATGGAACGGACATGACCCGGCGCGCCACGACAGGTGGCGGCCTAACGAACCAATGCGTGCGCGATCGCGCCGATTGTTTTTGCCGGGAGACGGAAAACGACCGCTCCGTGCGAACAGGCGGCGGGACTATGCGCTAGGAGAGCGCGGGCGGCGCGTGCTCGAAGATGCGCGCGCCAAGGAAAGGCGCCGCCACCCAGACGGGAACGAGCGCCGGAATTTTCTCAAATTGAACCGCGGGCTGCGGAGCGGCGAAGACCGGCGGTGCGTCCGCCTGTTCGTCCTTGCCGCTCGCGATCAGAGTGACGGCGCACTCGTGATTGGGCGTACCCGCGTCGGGGTGGAAGCGGGCATGCAGTTGCGGTGAAGCCGCGAGGCCGAGTGCGAACAAAAACGCCGAGAGCAAACCGCTCGCGACGATTGCGCGGAGCTTTTCGCGTCGGCTCATTTCAAAAAGGATTGTGAGATTACTTCGACCTCCGCGCAAGAGATTCTTTACGAACGTCGCTCCCAATGGCGGTCCTCAGCATTTCTTCCATTGCAATGCCAATTCTGGGGCGATTTTGACGGCGATGGAGACATCGTTCTCTTTATAGATAACCCACTATTACGCGGTGCCTTATCTTTATCAGAATAATGGGGATCGAACGTTTACGAATATTCTTTCGAGTCCTGTGATCACTACCATAACGGGTAAGCATGGCTCGGCATGGGTTGATTATGATAACGACGGCGATCTCGATCTGCACATTGCCAAGGGAGCCAAGGGTGGCCAGTCCCTCGGCATTAGAAGCGAATCGCGATCGCGGCGCTGATCCGGTAATTGGGCACAACCTGGAGGGCGGTGTTGTCGATCGAAATCGGCAACTCCACTCCGATCTCGGCACTGATTTTGCCTAACGATACGACGACGCGCGGACCGGCAAAGACCGACGTGATGCCGGTATCCTCCGCCGGTTTGCCCCGAAAACGATCCACATCCTTGTGTTCGCCTGAAATGATCGCCTGCAGCCCGACGGTCGCGTGCGGGTTCCGCACGAAATAGTAACCTGGTCCTCCGTTCCATGAGAGATCGTTCGCAAAATGATATTGGTGCAAACCATCGCCGCGCAGGGTGAATTGAATGTTCTGCTCAAAAAAGAAGTTCCGATACCGCAGTGTTACTCTGCCCGCCAAAAAGCCCGTCATAGGAACCGGTGCCTAACGTCAGATCGTGCCCGTGAATGCCGCTCTCCGGCGCGCCTTCTACTTCGACTTCGTTGAATTCTTCCTTGAGTCGACTGCTGTCGCCGGTCGGGAATTTCACCCCGGCGAGAAGCACGGCGGAAAAAGTGAAATCCGGCTCTTCCACGACCATGCGGGGCGATTTGGGATCGTCGAAATTCACCTCGCGCCGGCCAGCCGGAGGTTGTTTGGAAAAGCACATACTGACCGAGAAAGCGACACATCGCCCAGGCCCGACTCGGTTCCGCGATCGATCGTGAAACCCTCCGGCCGTGAGAACGAGCGATAAATCAACGGCACGTTCACCTGCAGGGCGAAACGGCGGCCGAAGTTATAACCACCGACCAATTGAGTAATAGAGCTGTCGAGATACTGGTTGGCCGGGTTACCGACCTCGTCGCCATCCACCTGCACGGTGCCGAAATGGGTAAACTGTTCCGAGACTGCGCCGTAAACACCGGTCAGCCAAGAAGGTCCAGCAGTCATTCCTTCCAATGACGGCACAGTTTCCAACCGAGGCGTATAACAACCGCACAAGTCGCACGCCGCCACTTGGCCAGCCAGCGCGAGCAATGCGACGAATAAAGAATAGTATGTTTTTATGAGATCCTCCTTGAAAGATAGGGCAGGCGCGCCGAGCGCGGCGTGACCCTGGTTGCGAAGAAACATCCTGCGGCCCGTGCACACGCACGGCGCAGATCAGCCTAACGAATCAACCCGGCAACGAGCGGGGAGGAGGCACCGGCGGCGCCTGTGAGCGCTCCGCGATCGCGGAGTTCACCCGCGGATATTCATAGGAAACCCACGGCGGCAGCCAGCTCAAGGAACGTGTCGTGCAAATGAGGTCAATCTTCGCGACCATCGGGAGGACTTCGGATTTCTTCTCCGATTTATTGCCCTCGGCCACGGCGTGACAGAGATTACAGGGATGCCCTCCATCGAAAGTCTTCGCCACCGCCTCACTCAGCGGCGTGTGCCAGACGTTCTCCACCAGCATGGTCGTCCAGGCGATGGACTGGAGGGCGAGCCAATGGAAGCCTAACGAAAGGCAAAGCGCGAGAATTGTCGCCGCCCGGCCAATCGTGCAGATCATCGCTCAGTTTAAGACGAGCCCGGAAGAAGATCAAACGATCGCGCGGACGACGTCAAACAAGATTCTCGCTCAATCCTCGAACGGACAGAATGCCGGACACTTCGAGGCGAATCGTCCCAAAGCGAGGATTCTGGCTGACTTCTAATGGGGATCGGCTTGACGGAGCCGCTTTCGAAGAGCAGAGCATGGAATCGATGAGACGGAAGGCCAGTATCGTTCTTTCTATTGGCGTAGCGCTTTTGTTGCTGGCCGTTTGGCGATTTAACAGAACGACATCCGAACGTCGATCGGCAGCCGGTGAGAAGCCTTCGCCGGCGAGTCAGCCGCTTCCCGAGCAGAAAAAGACCGTCATAGAAGCGCCAGCTCCTGCAACGAAAGCAAGTGCATGGGCGATGCTCCTGCAGGTCATGCCACGTCTGATCGATCCCATCGCGGCGAACGCGCTTGGCGCAACCTTTCGCGACCTGACTCTGGTCGATTTCGCTGTCAAGGCTCTGGAGAATGAGAACAACAAGGAACGTTCGCCGGCCACCGACCGCATTGGCAATGCTCTGCGGGAGTTGAAAGACAAAATCGCTGCATTCCACGTCCAGCAGGATGATTCCGATCAGGCGCCGCCCCAGACAGTCACACTAGGAACTATTAGAATGACCTGCGAGCAGTTAGAGAAACTCTATGAACCTTCCGTGTTGGTTCAGGCGCGCGAGTTAGCTCAACGTTACCGTTGTCCGATGCATCCGGATGTTATGGGGGTGAAAGGGGCAACCTGCCCCAAGTGCGGAATGCCGCTGGAGACTCAGGTTCGTCTTTCACCAAGCGACCTGGTGGGAACGAGCGCGGTTTTTCCGAAGATGGTCAGGGCCGAAATCCAGATAGACAATCCGCTCGAGGTCGGCGTCGAAGCCAAGGCACACCTAACGCTAAGTTGGCCGGAGGGTGACCCTGTCACATTGGACGACCTGTCCGAAGTGCATACCCGGAAAATCCATCTCTTGATCATCGATGGAAGCTTCACCGATTATCACCATGAACATCCTGTGCCAAGCGCTCAGCCGGGTCATTATGACTTTGCTTTCACACCCAGGAAACCAGGCACTTATCTGGCGTGGGCTGACGTTCAACCTTACTTCACGGGTATCCAGGAATACGCGATGACTGTCATCCCGGCGGCCACCCAGGAAGAGCCACTCAAGGTCACGCGAGATAGTCTTGAAACGACCGCGGAGGGATTGCATTACGCGATTCAGTTTCAACAACCGGTCAAGGCAGGTGAGGTCGCGATGGGAACTCTCCGCGTGACCCAGAGTGATGGCTCAGGATTCACTCATCTCGAACCAGTCATGGGCGCCTTTGCCCACCTGGTTGGATTTCACGAGAACCACATCACGGTTTTGCACATTCATCCCGAAGTGTCGCAGCCGCCTGCGCCGGGCGACCATGGCGGACCCGACCTTCACTTCCGGCTTTTTGCCCCGATCCCGGGCTTCTTTCGATTATTCGTGCAAGTCCAGCGTGACGGGGTTCAGCAATTCGCCGCTTTCGCGCTGAATGTGGCGCCCGGAATCACGCCGTGGATCGACCGGGAGCCACCGCATCTTCATTAGAGCTGAAAATTCGCCCTTGCCCACCTTGGGCAGAGCCGGCATGATCCGCTGCTTGCCATGCGAGCCTGAGGCCGCGCAAGTCCCTGACGCCGATCGCGCAGCCACGCATCGCCGAGAAATAACTTGCCCACCGCGGTGATGCGTCGGTTAATCCCCCTCCCACTTTTTCATGGCTGAATCGTTCATTGAAGCGCGCGGCGTGCATCGCCCCCGCAACGTCGATTGGAAGCGTGCCGCCGCCCTTCTCTACGGCGATTGGGGCACGAGCAAGGCGTACGTCATCGGCCTCGCCTTTCGTTGCGGCCAGTTTCGCTTCGTTGCCCACTCATTCTCGCCGTCTGCGCGGTGACGGCGCTGGTCGGGATCAATTACATCATCATTTGCCGCCATTTCCCCGATGGCGGCGGCGTCTATTCCGCGGCGCGCACGCAGGGCCGTTTGCTCGCCGTCGTCGGCGCGCTTCTGCTGCTGGCAGATTTTATGGTGACGGCGGCGCTCAGCGGCTGGGCGGGTTTGAGCTACATTACCGCCGGTGCCGGCGACGTCGCCTGGATTGGCTTCCTGCACGAGCACATCGGGCTGGCCACGATCGTCATGCTCATCTTTATGGGTGGGCTGAACTTTTTCGGACCAAAGCACAGCGGCAGCCTGGCGGTCGTGCTTTCCGTTCCGACGGTTTTGGTCGTGCTGGTTTTGATCGCGATCAGCGCACCACACCTGACGACACGATTTCTCGAACCACGCCACGAGAATTACGGATCGCTCTGGGTGCAATTTGTGGGCGTGATCCTCGCCCTCTCCGGCGCTGAAGTCGATCGCGAACCTCACCGGTGTGATGAAGCTCGACCCGGGCTCGACCTTCGAACATCCGGCGGTGGGAAAAACATCGCTCAAAGCGATCTTGCCGGTAGCGATCGAAGTCGTTGGCGGGACGGCTTTGCTCGGCTGGGCCATGCTTTCTCTCCCAAGTGTGCTCGGAACGAACATGCACCTGGCGGATAAAACGCAGATCGGCGCCGCCATGTAGCGCGCAATGAAGACATGCTGCGCTTCATCGGCGAGCAGTTTGGTGCTGCGACGGTCTCGCCCTGGTTTGGCGTGCTGTTCGGTTGATCGTCGGGATTGTTTTTTCTTCCTGCTCGTGAGCGCGGCCAATACGGCCATCGTCGCCATGATCGGCTTGCTCTTCATGATGGCGCAAGACGGCGAGATGCCGCGCCAATTCACCAAATTGAACAAGCACGGCGTGCCGATTTTTCCGCTGCTCATCGTGGTGGGGATGCCCACTTTGGTTCTGCTCACAACGCAAAGACTTCACTTCGCTGGCCGGGCTCTACGCGATCGGCGTGGTCGGCGCGATTACGGTCAATGTCGGGTCGTGCACATTCAATCGAACGGCCGGCCTCACCTGGTATGTCCGGGCCTCTTGTTGGGGTCACTTTTCGTCATCCTGGCCTTCGTCGAAGTGACTCTCGCGCACACCAAGCCTGACGCGCTCTTCTTCGTGATCTGCGTCCTCTCGTCGGGCTTGCTCTGCGCGCCTATTCCCTCAAACTCTCGGGACTAAAGACGCTGACGATGACGAGAGAAGTGGCGGAAATGGTCTCGCCGGCCTCGATCGCAGCGCTCTCGCCGCGACTCGAGGAAGGCGCCAAGATCATGGTCGCCGCGCGTGGCCTCACCCCGGTCCTCAAATTCGCCCTCGAGGAATCGCAGTTGCGCAAGGCTGTCCTCTGCGTCCTCTACGTGCGCGAGATCGCGGTTTATTTCGCCGGCGGCCCGGCCACGCTTGGCCGGATGAAGTGGCAGGACGACCCGGCGGCCTCCGCCATCATGTCGACCATGATCAAAGAAGGGGAAAAGCGCGAACTCTGCGTTCTGCCGGTTTACGCGGTCAGTGAAGACGCCGCCGCAACTATTCTCGACCTGGCCGCGACGATGGGAGTTGATTATCTCATCATTGGCACTTCGCAACGCAGCACCCTCGCCCATTTGTTAGGCGGAAGTGTTGTGACGAAAGTCGCCGCGCAATTGCCCGAGTCGATTCGGTTGCTGATCTTCGGCTAATCGCAAGCTTTAAGTGTCAGGCTTTAAGTAACTGCTCGTTCGTTTTCCTTCTCTTTCTTAAAACTTAAAGCTTAATCCTTAAAGCTATCATGTCATGCCGCCAAAAGTTCTAGTTGCAGATTCGATCTCGCAGCGCGGCCTCGATGAACTCGCAAACGGCGCGGCACTCGAAGTCACAGTCCGGACTGGATTGAGCGAGGCAGAATTGCGCGAGTTGATTCCCGACTTCAGCGCTCTCGTCGTCCGGAGCCAGACGAAAGTTACAGCGCCGATTTTGCAGGCGGGAGCGCGTCTGCGTGTCGTCGGACGCGCCGGCGTGGGGGTCGATAACGTCGATATCGAAACCGCCACGCGCCGGGGTGTGATCGTCATGAACACGCCCGGCGGCAACACGATTTCGACCGCGGAGCATGCCTTCTCGCTGCTCCTCTCGGTCGCGCGAAAAATTCCGCAGGCCCACGCCAATCTGCAATCCGGCCAATGGGACCGGAAACAGTTTGAAGGCACCGAACTCTATAACAAAACGTTAGGCATTATCGGCATGGGTCGGATCGGCTCCGAGCTGAGCCGGCGCGCGATCGCCTTCGGGATGCGCGTGCTCGCCTACGATCCGTACCTTTCCACAAGCCGCGCGCGCTCGCTCCAGGTGGAGTTGATCGAGGAACTCGATGAACTCTTGCCACTGGCCGACTTTCTCACCCTGCACACGCCGCTTACCTCCGAGACACATCATCTGCTTGATGCCGCGCGCCTAACGAAAACAAAACGCGGTGTGCGCCTGATCAATTGCGCGCGCGGCGGCCTGATCGATGAAAACGCGCTCGGCGCAGCGCTGGCCAGCGGGCAAGTCGCGGGCGCGGCCCTCGATGTTTTCGAAAAGGAGCCGTTGCCGCCCGATTCACCCTTGCGCGGAATTCCGAACCTGATTCTCACTCCACATCTCGGCGCTTCGACGGTGGAGGCGCAGGAAAGCGTTGGAATTGAAATCGCGCAGGCGATTCGCGCCGCGCTTCTCGAAGGCACGATCCGCAACGCGATCAATATGCCGAACCTCGATGCGAAAACACTCGCGATCGTGGGGCCGCACCTGCGTTTCGGCGAAAAACTCGGCCGGTTCCTGTCGCAGGTTTCGCCGAAGCGTGTCGAAACTTTGCATATCAACTACAGCGGCAAGGTAAACGAAGTCGACACGACCGCGATCACGCGCTCGATCTTGAAAGGCTTCCTCCATCTCGCTGGCGGCGACGACGTGAACGAAGTGAACGCTCCGGCTTTTGCGGAAATCGTTAGGCATCAAGGTGACCGAATCGCGCCTGAGCGCGCCGGGTGATTACACCGATCTGCTGGAGCTTTCGGCGGAAGCGGAAGGCAAATCCCTCTCCGTCGCGGGCGCGTTCTTCGGCGCGACGCCCCGCATCGTCAGCATCAACAATCGGCCCGTGGAAGCGCGACCACATGGCGTCGTCCTCGTGCTCGAAAACACGGACCGGCCGGGAATGATCGGACGCATCGGCACACTGCTCGGCGCACATGGCGTTAATATCGCCACGATGTCGCTGAGCCGAAACCAGGCGGGCGGCCGCGCCCTCACCGTCCTTAATCTCGACACCACCCCGCCACCCGAATTGCTCGCCGAGATCGCGGCGAGCGATGATATTCATAGCGCGCAAGTGGTGGAGTTGTGACTCGGGAGGCGCGGCTCTAACGGATAACGAAGCAATGGCCGGGCTTTCCAATCACGGGCGCTCCGTAGCACAGGCTTCCAGCCTGTGTGGCCACCGGGCGTCTCGCCCGGTGAATCCGAAGACCGGGCAAGATGCCCGGTCGCCCCACCAGCCAAGATGGCTGTGCTACGAACTGCATCCCTGCCGCATGTGAGCCCGACAGATAAAACGATTGCCCTTCCCGCGCACGATTCCTAGCATCACACCATGATTGAAATTCTTTGGACACTTGTTATCGGGCTTGTTGTCGGTGCAATCGCCAAGCTTCTCACGCCGGGAAGGGATCCGGGCGGCTGCATCATTACCATGCTGATCGGTATCGCGGGCGCATTTGTGGCCGGCTATCTCGGTCGCGCCCTTGGCTGGTATCAACCGGGCCAACCGGCGGGCTTTATCGCCTCGGTCATCGGCGCCATGTTGCTCCTGCTGATCTATCGGATGATAGCTGGCAAGCGCGGCTAATCGCCTAATCGCAAAACAAAGTTAAGTGTTAGGCCAAACTCGGGTATGGTTCTTGCGGATCTACCGCTTACGTTCCTCATGGGCTTTGCATCTGGCATACTTGCAGGATCGCTTCTCGCTGTCAGCTTCTATCGTCGCCGACTCTATTCCACCTTCGGAGTGTGGTGGGATGCGGAAGGCTTGCTGGTATGGATCATCGGCTTGTTCCTACTCTTTGCGCTTGTGTTTTCGCAGTATGGCGGATAGCTTAATCTGTTAAAAAAGAGACTAGGCGTCAATCCGAGCGCATTAGATGCCTTGCCCGCGGGTGCGCAAGAGAAAACCGGACACGCATACGCCCCTATGTCGGTGCACGGTGACTATCGAGCCGCCCGCGCGGATTTCGCAGTGCAAGCAGCCGTTCGATCCGGAGCAAAGCCTCAGCTCAGATCGAAAGGCTTCAATATGAAATCGGTAGCCCCGGCGTTTAGCGCACGCAGTCTGGTTTCTTTGTTTTCATCCGCGGTCAGCACGATCACCGGCAGGGAACCCCCGGGCGGTTCGGAACGCAACGCCTCAAGAATGGCAAAACCGTCGACGTGGGGCATCATCAGATCGAGCAAAACCAAATCGGGTTCGAAGGTCCGGCAGACCTCCAGAGCGATGCGTGAATCAGTGATTGCTTTCACGTTTTGGTATCCGCTGTCCGCCAAGATCGCTTCAAGCAGCTCAGCGTTCGCCGGCTCGTCGTCGATCACCAAAATCTTCGATTTTCGGAAACAGCCAGATCCGCTAGGAGAACACGGTGCCGGCTCGCTCGGGAACGAAATGATTTCTTTGGGCTCGGTCTCCATTGTTAGCCTGCGAGGCATTCTATCTCGGCCGGTGCGGTCCGCTCCATCACGCGATAAAATTGCGTCACGTCGATTGGCTTGGTTATATAATCGCTGGCTCCAGCATCCAAGAGCCGCTTGCACTGCCCTTCGGTAGCGTCCGCACTCACGATAATCGTCGGGATGTGGCGCGTTGCTTCGCTTCTCTGCAATTCGGCGAGCACGTCCCACCCTTGGATGTCGGGCAAATGAAGATCGAGCAGGATTAGATCTGGCGAATGCTGGCGAGCCAGATCGAGCCCGATCCTTCCCTGCATCGCAGTAAGCAAACGAAAGCCGGCGTCTTCATGCAGTAGATGCTCGATGAGGGTGAGATTCGAAAGGTTGTCTTCGATGTAGAGGACAGAACGCTGTGTCATCGCTTTTTCCATTTTCGAGCGCGTAACAGCGCCGCTCTTTGCCGGAATCGCATCGAGCGGCGATTCCTGCCGCAGCAGCTCCAACCAAAAGGTGCTTCCCTGCCCTTCGATGCTTTCGACTCCGATTACTCCGCGCATCGCCCCCACCAACCGCTTCGAAAGCGCCAAACCGAGACCCGTTCCCTCGATTCCCGCTTGTTCAGCGCCGAGGCGGTCGAAAGGTGTAAAGACACGCTCTAACTTCTCCGCTGGGATGCCGAAGCCGGTATCGTGCACAGCAAGACGCACCCTGCCACCGATATCCTTACAGGAGACCATGACAGACCCCCCAGGAGGCGTATATTTCACCCCGTTGCTCAAAAGATTGAGTAAGACCTGTTTTAAGCGTTGGTGATCGGCCAGCACAAAAAAGTCCGTCTCGTTTTTAGATGGCCTGAAAAGATTAACGGATCGTTCGGTCGCAAGAGGCTGGATCAGATCCATCGCTTCTTCCAAGGCCACAGGCACGCTGACCGCTTCCAGCGAAAGATGCATCTTCTCCGATTCGATGCGGCTAATATCGAGAACTTCGTTGATCAACTTTAGGAGATGACGGCCCGCTGTGAGGATATGCTTGAGATGCGGTCGCTGGGTTGGCATTGGATTCTGGAGATCGAGCAATTGGCCGAACCCAAGAATGGCGTTGAGCGGGGTGCGCAACTCATGGCTCATTCGCGAGAGAAATTCGCTCTTCGCGCGGTTCGCTCGATCGGCAGCTTCTTTCGCTTCGCGCAGCGCTTTCTCAATCCGCTGGCTTTCGGTCGCATCGTGCGCAACGCAAAATAGGATTTCATCCTCGTCCGACCAACTTGCCGACCAGAGCACATCGACAGTCGACCCGTCCTTGCGCACACAACGATTCACGAAATCGGTGATCTTGCTTCCTTTGCGCGTCCGATCTTCCATTTGCTTTGTGAGTGACGCGGTCCTCAGGACGAACCAGGACCAAATAACAGCGACCGATCAGTTCTTCCGCCTTGTAGCCCCATAGGCTTTGACAGGCCGCGTTCGTCGAGAGGAATTGGCCTTTCGCATCGAGAGTACAAATCACGTCTTGGGAATTATCCATGATCAACTGATTGGCCTGGAGTGCCGAGGCCAGTTGCCGATTCATTTTTTGCAAGGTGGCTTGAGCCTGTTTGCGTTCGGTGATGTCGCGCGCGACCTGGAGAATCGTCCCATCACTCTCTGACCAACAGGCCGACCAGAGCACGTCAACCACGGCCCCGTCCTTTCGCATGCAACGATTTTCAAAGTTCGTCACCGAATGGCCCGACATGATCTCGAGACTGGTTAACCAGCTGTTTTCCCGATCATCGCAATGCACTATCTCGGCATAATTTTTCCCGATTAACTCGTCCGGCTTGTAACCCCAGAGTACCTCACATGCCGCGCTTACTGTCACGAAGCACCCTGCCGGATCGGTCGCGCAGATCACGTCGCGTGAGTTGTCCATGATCAATTGATTAGCAGTCTCGCTGGCCTCGAAGGCAGCATTGCGATAGGCCGCGGCGTGCATTTCCCGGGTACTGCGCAGGCACAAGATCCCGAGGAAGATGTCTTCAAGAATCACCCAAATGCAGTATTCAAGTGATCTCCAGGGACCGCCGCTGTACTCTCCGTAAGTCAAAAACGGCCAATGGGCACCGTGGACAAAGTGACCGAGTGCCACGGCAAGCGTAGCAGGCACAAGCACTCGCCAATCCCGATAAAACGATAGAATAACGAGCGAACAAAAGACGTGAAAATACGCTTCCGATTGGCCGCCGCTTAGACTGATGAGCAACCCCGAGTGCAACATCTGACAGGCCGCGATCGTATAGCGCGTAAAGGCCCAGCCAGACCTCACGCGCGCCAGCGCGGCCGGCACCAAAGTGATCGCTCCGCCGAAAACGAGCGCATTCCAAACATGCAGATCGACACCTCGGCTATCACCCCTCCAAATCTCCGACGCGCCGAGTAGTGCAATAATCAGCAGCATCGCCCACTCCGCCAAGAGCACGCAGACGAAAAGTCGGTCGGTTTCGCGATACACCTCCGCTTTTTGCCGCTGAAACAACTGTTCACCCCGATCCGCGGATATGTTAGTACTGGCGCTGATTTTGGAAGTCGTTAGGATGGAGCCGCTTTTCATCGGGCGACGGTGGAGCTTCCGCCTACTTCTTTTAAGCAGAGGCTGTTCCACAACTCTCGAAATTCGACGCTTCCGGCTTTGCCGCAGCCACCTCGCGGGATGTTACAGCGCCGAATCGTTTTCGTTCAATCAACGCCGCAAAGACCACTCATGGAGAGAGCCGATTTGCCAGCGATCGTGCAGCGTCTGATTCGTTACAAAATTCAGTCGAGCGGCTGAAAGAGAAAGACCGAGCGCCACTGAAGCTTGGGCGGCGCTCGGCCCAAATATCTACTAGTCTCTCGGATAAGCACCATGTATGCCACAGAGGCTCTATTTTCTAATTGACTCGAACGGAACGTTTGAAAAAACCGTTGATTCCCCTCTTGGCGGTTTCGATCTGGCACCGCTGCGATATCACTCAAAACGCAGTGTTGCCTCACCAAATCTCGGAGCTTGCCCACCAACTCTCAGGGTTGCCTCACGATCCCCCTAGCTTTGCCGGCCAACCCTCAGCGTTGCCTCACCAACCTCGGAGCTTTGCCCACCAACCCTCAGGGTTGTCTCACCAACCTCGGACCTTTGCCCGCCAACCCTTAGGGTTGCCTCACGATCCCCCTAGCTCTGCCCGCCAACCCTCAGCGTTGCCTCACGATCCTCGGAGCTTTGCTCACTAACCCTCAGGGTTGCCTCACCAATTTCGGAGTCTTGCCCACCAACACTATAGGGTTGCCTGGCCAAACTCCCGGGTTTGCCCAGCAACCTCCCTGGTTTCACAGTCCTCTTCGAGGTAAACTCGTCGACCCGGTAAAGGCGACCATCCCCGAGCGCGGGAGCCGAGAACGTAGTGATCCAAGTGCCGATATCAAGCTAGACGCGCCGGTGGGCGGCGTCCCAGTCGACGTGAAGGTGGTCTGCGCCTGGGAGCCGACTTAGGCATCCAGCCGCGAGCGGGGACCTGCTGAACATAACCCGCTACTATGGTGATAATACATATTTTGCGGAGGTGGTAACAAGTAAATTATGCAACTACGGCACACAATTCGCTTCATAGAAGAGACCTTGCGAGTGAAGAAATTCAAGAATACACCCGGCTTCGGAAAACAGGAGACCGCCGACCTTGCCCCGTAACTGCGGCGAAGATGACTACTCATTTTATGTTTACTGCGCGTCGATCTTCTGACGGACGTCCCCTGACCAAGGGACGCAAGGAGAATGACGGATTCACCCTAATAGAATTGCTGGTCGCGACCGCCTTGCTGGGATTGCTCGCGGGAAGCGTGATCTGGTGCCTAACGCAAGCCAACAATTACGCCTCTATTGCCCGGCTCTACACGGGCGCCGAGACCGCCGCCCAGAACCAAATCGACCTCATCCTGACGGAATCCCCATTCAACCCGCAAACCGTTCCGCCGCAAATTCCTCAGCCATTAACGCTTGGGACCAGCGCAGCTCAGACTGTCACACTCTACAGCGAACCTGCCGGTGCGGGTGGCCAGACACACACGGTGACTGGGCAGATGGTCACCACTGTAACCAGCAACAATGTCGTGACCCTAGGCCAGAATCTCAATCTCTACTCCGCTACCGTCGTCGTCACCTACACTTACCGGAGCAAGGTCTATCGGGTGCAGTTGAACGCAATGCGGGCCTCCGACGTATGATTTTGATATCGCCCCGCCAATCGCGCGGGTTTACCCTGCCCGAAGTCATGGTCTCAACGGCCATAATGACCGTCGTTGGGCTGATGATCTTTCTTGTCCTCAACTCCGGGATGGTCCTCTACGCCAAGAACACTGCCGTCAACACGGCCCATCAGCAGGCGCGCGCTGGCGTCGACCAGATGCTGCAAAACATCCACAGTTCGGTTTCCATTCCTCAGTTGGTGGATTCCAGCCTTCAGCCCATCACCACTATCATCGACGGCTCAGGCAATCCGGTGCAGGCACCGGGCATCTCGTTCCAAAGCTTCGCCGCTGGTCCGTTTCCGGTAGTTGTGGACGCGCTTGCCACCGACACGTCCGTCACCCTGAACTGTCCTGGCTACGTGCCGGGTATAGGAGCGCGGCTCAACATCCCCGCGTTCGGCATCGAGCTCGACATTGCCAGCACGACGGTTTCCGGCGCGAACCTCAGGTTTAACTTCGCCCAGGCCATTGGGACCGCGATCGATATTGTCGGCACGGGGATCGAAGGCGGGGCCGGAACTACTTACATCATCACGGCGTTCATCACGACCCGCCGAAGCTACGCCGTCGTCGGAGGCGACCTCCGCTATTACCCCACCAATGACCTCAACAGCTACAAAGTCATTACCAGGAATATTACTTCTCCCACACCTTTTAGTATTCCTTTGACGCCGGGCTCTCCGCCAACGCCGCAAAACCGCTACGTTGCGGCAGTCGACCTGTCCGCAGTCGACGCGAACACGAGCCAGCGTGGTTACGGCGCGGTCAACATGTTCCTGAGCTCGAAGATTCCATTTCGCTGCAGGCTGACCAATACCCAATGAAAACAAGTCACTATCCGAATCTTCGGCAGGCCGGCAACACTCTTATCGTCACAGTGATCACAATGGCGATCATGTGTGTGTTCATCGATCTCGCCATGCAGTATACCAACTCCATCGGACGCAATGTCCGTCGCAGCTTGCTCCTGCGGCAGGCTACCAATATCGGAGACGCTAGTACCCAGATGGCTTTCTCGGCCTGGCGTGCCATTTGTCGGACCAGCCAAACGACTGTCTTCAAGCGCAGCGATTTCGATAACGAAATTCCCACACCCACGCCCGGCAACTTTCCTGGTGTATCGCAGTATACACTAACGAATTACGCCATATATCCTCTCGATTCCAGATGGAACACTAAGACGGCTGGCACAGCTACCCCTGCGCCGATCGCTGGCACATGCCAGCGGCGACCTCAGCTACTATTATCTCGCGACCGCCGACGTCGTGATTCCTACGATTTCGACCAGCGCCGCCAATCTAAGTGACCCGAACGATCCCCACAACGTCGTTGCCCGTGTCCGCCGGGTTTTTCAGAAGCAAACTCTCTCCCTCTGGCGTTACGCGATCTTTTACACCGATGGCATGGAGATCCACCCGGGAGCGCCCATGACAGTGAACGGCGACGTCCATACTAACGGCAGTCTCTACACTGGACACAATACCCTTACCTTGAACGGTAATACCACTTATGTGGATCTCTGGTCGATCGGGTTCATGCCCGGAGACAGCCAGCATCCCGAGACTCCCACCAGTCCAAACTGGGCAGCTGGTAAGCCGCCGACCAGTGGACAAGCGCAACAGCCTTACGGTGTGGTTCTGGATGACTATCATCAACTCATTGACTATACGACGTCGCCAACCCCGCTCGATCCTTACCGGTTCCAAAGCCAAGCGGGTGCTGTAATCACGATCGACGCTTCGAACAACATCAAGATCTACAATTCCGCCGGCACTGACATCACAAATGCTTCGAGCGGGACGAACAAAAACATTTCCAACGCCTTCAAAAGCGCCATTACAACCAACCAAACGATCACCGACAATAGGGAGGGCGCCACCACGGGTAATGCCAGCATCCGGCTCGCCACGCTTGACGTCAGCGTGATTACCACAGCCATCAACACCGGAAAATTCGGCAACTTTAACGGAATCGTCTACATTACGGACATCAGCGCCGGGGCGAATGGTCTCACCAACAAGCGCGGAATCCGATTGAAGAACGGCGCCAAGTTGCCAGATGGGTCCAGCGTTGGAAGTGCTGCTGGTCTTACCGTCGCCAGCGCCAACCCGATTTACGTTCAAGGCGATTACAACACTGGCACTACGGCTAGCGTTCAGCCCATGTCCAACTCGGGCGATCCCACCCAACCGACGGTTCCAGGTTATGCACGCCAGCCGGCCGCCATTATCGGTGACGCCGTCAACATCCTCTCCAATTCGTGGTCTGACGCTCTTTCCGGAACCGTGCCCGCGGCGACCAACACAACGGTCAATGCTGGCATCATTTCAGGCATTGTGCCGTCTGGCGGCGGCTATTACAGCGGGGGGGTCGAAAACTTTCCGCGGTTCCTCGAAGACTGGTCGGGCAAAACTTTTACCTACTACGGCTCGATGCTCGAACTCTACAATAGCCAGCAAGCTATCGGGCATTGGGGCGCCGCCAACGTTTACAACCCGCCAGACCGCGCCTGGTATTTTGACACCAATTTCCTCTCCAAGCCGCCGCCCGGCCTCATGGCCTCTTACGACTACATCCGTTCTCGCTGGTACATGCAGTAGCAGGTGGTTGCCGTTTCCCGGGAAGATGAGATCCCCGAGGCGTCTGAGACGTGCCTGCGTTTGCGTCGAAGAGGAAGGCCTGTGGCTTCGTCAGGCTACTTCCAGTGCAGACTGAAAAGGCTTCCGCGAAACGCGCGTTGAAGTGCTTCAAAATCCGTCTTCCGCGCCACCAGGTGTGCGCGCAGTTGCGTGTCGCCCAAATTGACAAAGAGCATGCTGACTGCATAATCCTGACCGTAATAAGTGTAATTCACCGTGATTGAGTAGCTGGGCTGCCGATTGATAGGGACCGGATTTTGTTCTTCGGCCACGACCTTCGCGTCTTGGGCATCGCCCGGGACTGATCCGAGCACCACCTGGCGCAACGTCGCTACCGCGGCCTCGTCAAAGGATTGCGGCCCGGGCAATGCAATTTGTTCGATCGAGGCCTGTGCCTGCGAAATATCAGGCGGCGTCAGCTTGAGCTGCGCTGCACTGCCTGCGAAAGTCCAATTTCGCGGTCGTTCGTAGGTAATGATATGTCCATCCTGGTGAAAGATGAGCTGCGGGATCGCGACTTTTTCGAGGACGCGCTGACCATTCATTGGGGTGAAATCGATCGGCCCCGCCGCGCACGGCAAGAGGGCGCTGCAAGAAAGGGCCGCGGTCAGTAATGTTCGCATCTAAAGTCTCGTCCAAATCATGCCAGAGGGAGTCGCTTACCTTTCAAAAAGCAGGTCACATGCCGCCACAAAGTGCGGGCGAGTGGAATGGGTTCTCGGGGAAGAATCTCTGGCACAAATCTGAGTAGAAGGTCCAATCGGGGTCAGTCCTGACAGGATCGACCCCTCCTTCATACTTAGTCCGGGCTCATTGGCCGCCCTGTGCTCACGTGCGATCCGGAATCGAGCGAAGTGACCCCGATCATTCCCAGCGTGCCGTTTGCAACCAACTCGACGCTCTCGATCTCGAAGCCCGGGGCGTTGGTCGAAGGCGGGGCGGAGCCCGGCAACTGTACAAAGACGTTCCTGGTTGTGGCCTTGAGCACAATCGACGAAATTTCAAACAGCGGTGTGAACTCGACCGCGGCAATCTGGAAATGCGCAGAAAGATGCACGGAAGCCTGTTCCTGATGCGAGGGAGTGAGCTGCACAAATGCGGTACCGGCACCAGAAACGAGCTGGAAGCCGAAGATGGCGAAGGAGGGTGAAGAAAGCACGGCGGGTTTTTCCCGACCCGACGGGACGAGGCGGACTGTGGCAATAGTCCCCCCCACGAGGTCGATCTTCGCCACTTCGAAAGTAACTTGGAGGTTCATGGGCGGCTCTGGATCCTGCGAAGGCGCCAATCGCATCGACACCACGTTAGAGGTCGGCTTCAACTCCAAGCCGCTCATCTTGAAAGTGGGCGTGAGTCGCATCGAAGCGATCTCCAAGGAAAAAGTCAATTGAACGGCAGTGTGCATGCTGCCAGCCGGTTGTTGCACCGACATAGTCGGCGCTGCAGGGCGGAAGGCGGAAGTAATGGTGGTTTCTGGCATGTTTAACGGTCGTTGCACGCGTTCCACAGCTTAAGGTGGATGACGGCGCGTCGGGGATTTTATATTATCAGCGAAGCTTGCACGATTGTGGCCTCTTCTAATCGACCAGCAAACCATAAACATCATTTCATTAATCGCCAAGATCTTTCGCTTAGGCTTTGCCCACGCTTTTACACACTAGCCCCCTGCCTGGCGGGCGCGGGTTTTGTCGAGACGGCGCTAACGTCATGATTTGCGGATTCATTGAAGAAGGATCCGCCCACCCGTGTTAAGTTGTGGACTCGATCCCGACGCAAACGAAAGGGGCCTCGACGGCACTGGTCTCGCCTGCTTGAGGAAATGTTCTTCTTGAATTGTGAAATTAAGCTGCCATTCTAGCCGCCACTCCTGAAATCCTGCGAAAGTTCTGGGGTAACTGGGCGCCGCGTGTGGTTCTCACGAATCCGCGCGGCGTCCGAATACCAGATTCGAGAACTCGCCGATGCCCTAGAGGGTCGCAATAATGACTATGCGATTCCGGCCGGTCCCCGGTCAACCAACTCACGACTTCCAACTCGGAAGATTACAAGGTGGTCTAACGCACGACAACCGAGATAGAACACATTCTTTCCTATTCAGTAGTGTGCCGTATGGACTCTAGCCGATCTTATTTATTTGAACTTTCCAGCCAGAAGGATATAACACATTTATTCGTTAGTCTGGCACGCATCAAGTTCTATAATTATGCACTTAACCCCCGCGCTAAAATAAACGGCGCAACCCCCAGCACTCCTTCCCCCTCCAGAAACGCCCCCTTCCCCGCGGTCTCACCTTTCCTTCGACCGTCACTAAACTTTCGTCTTCTTCTCTGGCTGCCAAGAGGGACGGCGAATCAACAAAACAAACAAACAACCGCTAGAGGCAGCATGTTAGTTATTACATATGAGTACAAATAGAGAACCGCGAGTCTCACTCGCCTTCGCAAAGGAACGCGCAGCCCTGCTGCTCGTCTTCGGAAGAAATGTGGTCACAATGATGACGGGAAATCCCGCCTTCGTCACGCCCTATCCTACCCTGGCTTCGCTTACGACCGCTCTCGATACTCTCGGGACGACGACCGAAGCAGCCATGGACCGGAGTCGCCAGGCGATCGCCACTCGAAATGCCGCTCGAGCGGTCGTCCTGTCGCTTCTGCGTCAGCTCTCCGCCTATGTGCAGTCGCACAGTGTCGGTGATGTGGCCGTGCTGCTCAGCTCTGGCTTCGTACCCGTGAAAGGTTCGACACCCATCGGACCTCTGCCCACGCCGTCTACGGCAATCCTACGCCAGGGACCGCTTAGCGGCTCCATTGCCGCACGCACGCCGAAGCTGAACGGCGCCTACAGCTATAACTGGCGGTTGGCACTCGCGTCCGCTCCGACTGACTTCCTCCAGGAAGCCCAGACGACCGCGATCCGCTATAGGTTTGAGAACCTGACGCCCGGCCAGACCTATATCGTGCAAGTAAGTGCGGTGGGCGCGGCCGGCGAAACAAGCTGGAGCCCTGTCACGAGTATGATGGTGGTCTAGTCCCCCAAAGTTTCCCCCCAAAGGAGACTTTCGTTTTACCCCAGACAGGAGCCGCGGCGGAGAGCAATCTTCGCCGCGGTTTTTGTTTTACGGGGCAGACGAAAACAGGTCTTACCGCTCAACATCGCCCTTTCGCTTAGTCATTCTGAATGAGCGTTTGCAGCTCATTTAGTAGGGCCATAGCGCGATCGACGGAATCGACTCTAAGTTCATGCGCCATATTTGGATTATCTCTGATGAAAATCAGCTCCCTGTGGATGGTCGCAACAATTTCATTCTTGTTCTTCATGATAGTTTGGTCGGTCAGACTCAATCCAGCAAACGTCTAAATAGTATCGGGTGCAAAGAAAAGGCCGGACACCGACCCTCTATAATCGATGCCCAGCCCAGTCAAGCAAGTAACAGCCATCCCTCGTAGCAGCGACCGTGCCATGCGACTACGGCGCTTTCGGAGGCCATAGAAAAATCCACCTTAGCGACTGGCAACGATAGATTTTTCGTCCATCTTAAATCGTACTCAGCGCGACGTTTCGCGCTGAAAGCGTCACTGAAGCGAACCTTAACTGGAGAAAGATTTATGCTCACGAGCAACAAAGTGGTCAAGGCGATCAACAAGCAGATCGGCAACGAGTTTGGCGCATCCCTGCAATACGTCGCGATCGCAGCCTATTTCTCAGGAGACGCGCTGCCGCAGTTGGCTGAACATTTTTACCGCCAGGCCGCCGAAGAGAACGATCACGCGATGCGCTTCATCAAATACGTCGTCGATGCCGGCGGTCGCGTCGTGATTCCGGCGATCGCCGCGCCGCAGCCCACCTTCAAAAACGCCGAGGAAGCAATCAAATTGTCCCTCGACCAGGAAGTCGAGGTGACCCATCAGATCAACGCGCTCGTAGAATTGGCGCGTTCCGAGAATGACTTTATCACGAATAATTTCCTCCAATGGTTCCTGACTGAGCAGCTCGAGGAGGTTTCCTCGATGGACACGCTCTTGAAGATTGTGCACCGCGGCGCCAACAATCTTCTGAGCGTGGAAGAATATCTGGCGCGGGTCGGAGTCAAAGGCGCAGGCCCCGAAGCGCATTGATGTAGACGCCTCGCTCTGCGAGGCGCGGGTATCGGCGTCGTCAGCTTTATCCGCCGGCTGCCCCAGCGCCGCGTTTCGCAGAGCGAAACGTCTACAATCATTCGACGGTGACGCTTTTCGCGAGATTGCGCGGCTTATCCACGTCGCGACCAAGCGCCACCGCAAGATGGTAGGCGAAAAGTTGCAAGGGAATGACGGTTAGCACCGGCATGACGACATCATCGGCATCAGGAACCGTGATGATATCATCGGCGATGCCTTTGAGCTTCGCCGCGCCGCTCGCCGTCGTGACCGCGATGATCGGTCCCTTCCGCGCCCGGACCTGCTCAATGTTGTTCAGATTCTTGGAAAAGACGGCGTCATCCGGCGCGATGAAAACGGACGGCAATTCCGGTTTGACCAGGGCAATGATGCCATGCTTCAACTCCGCGCTTGGGTGGCCCTCCGCGTAAAGGTAGGTGATTTCCTTGACCTTGAGCGCAGCCTCCAGAGCGATCGGAAAGTTCAGTTGTCGGCCGAAGAAGAGCATCCCGGTGGCGTCGACATATTTCTTCGCCGTTTCCCTGATCTGGTCGCTCATTTTCAAGATCTGCTCGATTTTTTCCGGCAAAGACTCGAGCGCATTGATAATGGCGGTGCCTTCCGCGGTCGAAAGCTGCCGCATTCGGCCTAACAATAAGCCGATGAGTGTCAGGATCACGACCTGCGAGGTGAACGATTTGGTTGCGGCCACCCCGATCTCCGGCCCAGCGTGCATATAAACGCCGCCATCGCTTTCCCGGGCGATCGTGCTCGCGACGTTGTTGCAGATGCCCAACGTCGGAAAGCCTTTGCGCTGGCTTTCGCGCAACGCCCCTAACGTGTCCGCCGTCTCGCCGCTTTGACTGATGGCGAAAACCAAAGTGTCGCCCGTCATCGGCGTGTTGCGATGGCGAAACTCGCTGGCGTATTCCACTTCGACCGGGATGTGAGCCAGTTGCTCGATCAGGTATTCGCCGACCATCCCGGCATGCAGCGCGGTCCCGCAGCCGGTTAACACCACCCGGCCGACGTCGCGCAGTTGCGCCGGGGTCATGTTTAACCCGCCAAGCTTGGCTGTGCACTCATCGATGCTGAGCCGGCCGCGCATCGCGTCGCGAACCGATCCGGGTTGCTCAAAGATTTCCTTGAGCATGTAGTGCGGATAATCGCCCTTTTTGATGTCTTCGGCCGTGAACTCCACCTTGCTGATGGCGCGATCGCCGCGCTCGCCGGCTAACGAGCTGATCTCAAATTTGTCGCGTTCGACCGCGACCAGATCAAAATCGTTCAGGTAAACCGCGTCGCGGGTGTAGGCGACGATCGCGCTCACGTCGCTCGCGAGAAAATTCTCGTCCTTTCCAACGCCGAGGACGAGGGGGCTGCCGCGCCGGGCGCCAACAATGAAATCGGGGATGTCGGCGTGGACCAGCGCGATACCGTAAGTCCCAATCACCTGCTGCAGCGCAGTCCGGAGCGCTTCGACGAGAAGAGCTTTATGCCGGCGCGGATCAGTCACGCCCACTGCGGAATCGTCGTAAATTTTACCCACCAGATGCGCGAGCACTTCGGTGTCCGTCTCCGAAGCGAAGTGGTGCGGGCCATCCCGCAGGAGCGCCTCTTTGATCTCCTGGTAATTTTCGATCACGCCGTTGTGGACGAGCGCGAGTTTGCCGCTCTCGTCGAAATGCGGATGAGCATTCTGATCGGTCGGTTTGCCGTGCGTCGCCCAACGAGTGTGGCTGATGCCGTAAGTGCCGGGCGCAGGCGATTCGGAGAGGAGCTGGGAGAGCCCGGCGATACGCCCGGCGCATTTGCGCGTTTCGACATGGTCGCCGTCCACGACCGCCACGCCGGCAGAATCATAGCCGCGGTACTCGAGCCGGCGCAAACCATCGAGCAAGATCGGCGCAGCTTCCGCTCTTCCGACGTATCCAACAATGCCGCACATAAGTTAGGGCGGAAGGGTGACATCGACGGCCTCTCGACGCAAGGAGGGGGCATCGCTCCCACTCCTGCTCGTAATCGTGATCATGCTCGTGATCGAAAATCGGGGGAGTCGAGCACGATTACGATCACGAGCAGGAGCACGAGTGCGGAAAAGAGCCGCCGGAGCGAAGCTGGTTGTTCTTGCCCTGCGATATCGGGTTTTCTAATGTCGTGCGATTCGTTTAACTTGGCCTCCTCGCAATGCCTCAATCTCCTGCTCTTCCACCTGGCACTACCCAGCGCACTCTCGCCATCATTATGGGCGGCGGCGCGGGGACGCGGTTGTTTCCGTTGACCAAAGATCGATCCAAGCCGGCGGTACCGTTAGGCGGAAAATATCGTCTGGTCGATATCCCGATCAGCAATTGCCTGAACTCCGGGCTGCGCTCGATCTATGTGCTGACGCAGTTCAACAGCATGTCGCTTCATCGCCACATTCAGGCGAGCTATAAGTTCGACAATTTTTCGCGCAGCTTCGTCGATATTCTGGCCGCGCAACAAACGCCGGAGGGCGCGCAATGGTATCAGGGCACGGCTGACGCTGTTCGCCAAAACCTCCGCTATTTTCTCGAGCAGCCGTATGATTATTTTCTGATCCTGAGCGGCGATCAGCTTTATCGGATGGATTTCCGGACCCTCTTGCACCAACACATTCGTGCCGGAGCCGAAATCACGCTCGCGACGACACCGGTGCAGCGTGCGGCGGCTTCGGATTTCGGGATCATGTTGAGCGGACCCGACCGGAAGATCATTCGCTTCGAGGAAAAGCCAAAGGAAACCGCGCTTCTCGATGAGCTAAAACTCAATCGCGAACTTCTCGAGTCGATTGAGAGCAACCCCGATGAGGAATTGTTCCAGGCGTCGATGGGCATCTACGTTTTCAATCGCCAGGTGCTGATCGATTGCCTCGAAAGCAACCTGGACGATTTCGGCAAACACGTCATCCCGCAGGCCATCAGCGAGCGGCATGTGAACGCTTTTATTTTCAAAGGCTACTGGGAAGACATCGGGACCATCCGCGCCTTTTACGAGGCGAATCTCGACCTGACGAACGTCGAGCCGCAATACAGCTTTTTCGAAGCGAATGCTCCAATTTATACCCACCCGCGCTTTCTTCCCGGGAGTAAGATTAACGGCGCGACCCTCCGGCAGGCGATTATTTCGGATGGCTGCATCATTTCCGATGCGCACATCGAGCGCAGTGTGATCGGGGTCCGCAGCATTATTCGGAGCGGCGCGACCATTCGCAACAGCGTGATCATGGGCGGGGACCACTTTGAAGCATCAGCGCCAGCCAAGTCGCCGGATCTGCCGCCCATTGGCATCGGACGCAATTGCGTAATCGATCGCGCGATCATCGACAAGAACGCGCGGATCGGCGACGGCGTGGTCATAACGCCCGAAGGCAAGGCCGCCAACCTTGATGCAGCCAACTATTATATTCGTGACGGGATTGTGGTCGTGCCGAAAGATGCCGTGATTCCTGCCGGCTTTTGGATTTGAACGAGGTGCGAAGGCACCTATCGCGATTGCGAGGTTTGAAAGCCCGGCCGTTGCTCAGTTCACCCAAAACCTGCTCGCCGTGGCGAGTGGCGGGCATCCATCACCTCTCTCCGCGCTGCACCCCGGTTCGGGACGAGAACACGTTTTCGCAGTGCCGATTAGTTGCTGATACCCGAATCGCCGAATCCAGCAGCGCCGCCGCCGATTCCGCCGGGAACGTTCGCGCCATTCTCCCATTTCGCCGGCTTGTTCCACGGGATGCTCGATTCGTTGTGCGCATCGGGATCGTTGATCAGTGCGGTATGCGGCTTTTCTGTTGCGCAGGAGGAAAAAAACGACCCCCAGGCTGGCGGCCAAAAGAGCAATCGTTAGGCAGTTCCTCAGCCGCCGACTACGAGTTGGTAGTTCCTGCATAAATGACGGTATCTCCCGGCTGCACCTGGACGCCCCGCGCCAGGCTGTTGGTGATGATATCGCCTATCGAAGTGGTTGGTTCAACTGAGGAGATCCGAATTTTGCCAATGAGAGCACCGCCGCGCATTACCAGCATCTCAGAGTTGGGAACGACCCCTTGTCGATCCCCCATGCTCAGCACGACAAAGTTATAAGCCTGATTGACCGCGAGGACCGTCCCATGCACTCCGGGCGCACTTGCACCCGATTCACGCCGTTTCTTTTCCGCCTCGATCGCCGTCACGCGATCCTGAGCCTCTTTCACCTTGTCCGCCAAAATGGTCTTTTCCTGCTCGGCAGCTTCCAACTGTTTCTTGGTATCGTCGAGCTGCGCTTTCATTTCGTTAGGCGAAACGCCTTCCGACCCGCCCACCGCGCCACCGGCGGTTGCGTCCGCCACTCGTTTCTGGAGATCAGCCACCTGGGCGTCACTCGCCTGGAGCTTCGACTCGATCTCCGCTTTCTCGTTTTGCGCCTTTGTCAGTTCTGCCTCCGCACTGCTTGCTTTCGCTTCCGCAGTCGTTGCCTTGGTCGCGGCCGCGGCAAAATCGGTCTCGCGCGCTTTTAATTTCTTTTCGCTCGCCGCCCGGAGGCGCTCGGCAGTTTCGCGCGCCGAGATCGTCGTGACCATCTCGTTCCGCAAGCCCTTGACCTTGCTTGTATTCAAAAAACCGAGAAGCAACGAAAGCGCCATGAGCACGAGCTGAGATCCCGATCAATAATTTCGGCATGGCGTTTAGTGGCTGAGGTAAGGTGGAGACGGACACAAGTTGAGGCAGTGTTTTTAGGCCGAACCGCCTGGAAATGGCAACACTGAAAATTGAGGTATTTTCTCGGCCGGCGCCAAGACGACCCTCCTGCGCAGTCCTTCCGCGGCGCGATTCCAAATTGCATCACTCTGCCTTCCGGCCTATAGCAACTGCCTCATGGGTCAACAACACCGAGTCACAGTCAAGCGGAAGCGCCGCAAAGCCTATCTCGAACGCAAGCGAGTGTCCGCGAACGCACCACGCCGGCCGGCGACCAAGTCCCGCGCCAAAAAACCAGCTCCGGCCACTTCGTAACACGCTGGCGACAAGCCGGGTTGATTGGGTGCCGTTCGCCATTCTATCGTGAAAGGTGCGACCGCAATATCTCTTGGTCGATGGCCACAGCATTATCTTCGCCTGGCCCGAGCTACGATCGCTCCATGACCGCCGCACTTCCCTCGCCCGCGAGGCGTTGATCAAGCAGTTGCGCGACTATCAGGATTGGAGCGGGATCAACGTCGTGGTGGTCTTCGATGGCCGCGGCCCGGTTGTTTCGCACGAAGCGGAACCCGGCGAAATCCAAATTTTCTATTCGCGCGTCGGGCAGACAGCGGATTCCATCATCGAACGGCTGGCGAGCAAATATGCCGATCGGTTCCATCTCGTGGTGGCGACAGGCGATTATCTCGAGCAGGAAACCGCGAGCGCGAGCGGTGCCGAAACGCTTTCGCCTGAGGGTTTGCGCGAACTCCTGCGGGAAGGGCGCTCTCGTTAAGCAACGTTAGGCGGCGCCGAGAAGCGGAGCCCGCGTCCGAGCGAGCACCTCACGCCGTGCACGTTGCCGGCACGTCGCGAGGACTCGCGAAAGGACGCAGTAAAGTTGTTCGATCGGCAAATTCTTGCTCACGTAACCGTTCGCCCCGGCCCGCAACGCAGCGTGCATCCGATCCTCATCGTAGCCGACTCCGGTAAAGACGATGATCGGCAGGCCCGGCTGGATCTCGCGAATGTAGGAAATGAGGGAGATCCCGTCCACTTTTGGCATTTTCAGATCTACCACGACCACCTCGCAGTCATGCATTTCGAGCCAGGCAGCAGTTTGGAATCCTTCCGTCAAGGTGGCGCAGGTGTGGCCATGCTGTTTCAAGTAAGTGGAGAGGAACTTCGTGATCGCCGGATCGTCATCAATGACGAGGAATTCAGCGCACTCGCGGTTAAGGATTTTCATAGGGGGTTAAAGCGGCTTCGCCACTGGTTTCATAATTTCTATAACCATAATAGCAGTATCCTTGCCACGTCGGTCGAGGCCGCCCTCTCTTGTTCCCAAAGAGGCTGACCACGTTGTAGACGCCTCCCTCTGGGAGGCGCCGGGGAAGCTCAGACTAAGAAAAATCGACCAGTGCCAAGACTAAATCGCGGCCCGCGCTTCGCAGAGCGAAGCGTCTACAACCCTTGGCCGAAGGCGAAGCTAGCGTCACGCAGGGAGCGTGAAACTTTTCGTTGAAGAGCCGGGAGCGACGCTCCAGCGTAGTGCCCCAATGTCCCGCGACTACACGCTTCAGCGCGCCCCGACCGCTACAATCAGCATCGATTATGCGGGTGAGCTGAACGAGCAGCAATACGCCGCCGTGACCGCCCCGCCGGGGCCATTGCTTGTCATTGCCGGGGCTGGCTCGGGCAAAGACGCGCACCCTTACTTATCGTGTCGCTTACCTTTTGGAGAATGGGGTCGATCCGCGCAACATCCTCCTGCTGACCTTCACGAACAAAGCCGCCCGCCAAATGCTCGACCGAGTGGCCAACCTTCTGCCAGTCGATGCCGGTGGGCTCTGGGGCGGGACCTTTCATTCCATCGGCAACCGGATGCTTCGACGGCATGGCAGCGCCCTCGGTTATTCGAGCGGGTTTACCATCATGGATCGCGAAGACCAGAAGGATCTGCTCAATTCCGTCGTCGCCAGCGCAGGGATTGATCCTAAGGAAATCCGATTTCCCGAAGGGAGATGTCCTGGCAGACATCTTCAGCTTCGTCGTCAATACCGAGCGGCCGATTGAGGAACTGCTCGCGGAAAAGTTTCCCTATTTTCTGCCTTTGCTGGAACAGATCAAAGACGTCCACGCGCGCTATGAACGCCGCAAGAAATCAACCAACTCGCTCGATTTCGATGATCTGCTCGAGAAGACATTGCGAATGTTAAAGGAACATGACGAGATCGCCGCGTTTTACCGTCGGCAGTTTCAATTCATCCTCGTCGACGAATACCAGGACACGAACAAGATCCAGGCCGACTTCATCGACCTGCTCGCGGCCGAACACCAGAACGTCATGGTCGTGGGCGACGATGCGCAATCGATCTACTCCTGGCGCGGCGCAAACTTTCAAAACATCCTCGCCTTCCCCAGGCGCTATCCAAAGGCGCAGGTCTTCAAGATCGAGCTGAATTACCGGAGCGTGCCGGAAATCCTGCAGGTCGCGAATGCCGCGATTTCTGCCAACGTGCAGCAGTTTCGAAAAAATCTTAGCGCCACTCGCCTAACGAATTCGATCAAGCCGGCGGTGGTCGCGCTCAACGACGGAGGCGAACAGTCCCAATTCGTCGCCCAGCGCATCCTGGAGCTGCGCGACGAAGGGGTGGAACTGAATGAAATCGCGGTGCTCTATCGCGCGCACTACCACGCGGTCGAGCTGCAACTCGAGCTTTCGCGCCGCGGCATTCCCTATCAGATCACGAGCGGCATTCGTTTTTTTGAGCAGGCGCACATCAAGGACGTAACCGCTTTCATTCGTTTCGTCGCTAATCCACGCGATGAAGTCGCTTTCAAACGAATGGTGCGGCTTCTTCCCGGGATCGGGGGCAAGAGCGCGGAGAGCTTATGGAGCGCCTGGGAGGAATCGTTAGGCGCAACAGTTGTAGCCGGGATCGGTGATCCCGGCAGCATTGCGAGCGAAACCCCGGCCGGGATCACCGATCCCGGCTACAGCGCGCGGCTTCTTGCCATGACGGTTCCTGCGCGCGCCAAGAAATCGTGGGAACAACTGGCCTACACGCTCGACGAGATCGCGCCGGAGGGGCAGCCGACTCAACCCACCGAGATGATCATGGCGATCGTCGAGGCGATTTACGATGACTATGCCAAAGCCAATTTCGCCAATTATGAGCTGCGCAAGGAAGACCTCAATCAGCTCGCCGGGTTCGCGCGCCAGTTCAAAGACGTTCACGAATTCCTCTCTCAGCTCGCCCTCATTAGCAACGTTGACGCCGAACCAGCGGTAAACCAGGCCGGCGACACCGAGGCGGTCAATCTCTCCTCGGTTCACCAGGCCAAGGGGCTTGAGTTCCATAGCGTCTTCGTTATTTGGCTGACGGACGGCATGTTCCCGAGCACTCGCTCGCTCGAGACCCGCGACGCGATTGAAGAAGAGCGTCGCCTCTTTTACGTCGCCATCACTCGCGCGCGCGACGAGCTTTACCTCACCTACCCGCACATGCGCCTTAACGCCGGCTACGGCGACATGTTCCAACGTCCCTCGCGTTTCCTGAAAGAGATTCCAACGGCCCTGGTCGAGGACTGGAATATACGACGGAACTAATGGCGAAGCACGAATGACGAAGTCAGAAAGGAATGACAAAGTCCTAATGACGAAATCAGAAGCTTCGTTCTTTGTCATTCGACCTTCGACATTGATTGCGTCATTCGTAATTCGTCATTGTCCGCATGGATCTTTCACCTAACGAACGCATTGCGGGCGTCCTCGCCCCGGTCTTCGCCCTGCGCACAGAGGAAGACCTTGGCGTCGGCGATGTCGCCGGCTTGCGCCAGTTTATCGATTGGAGTCGCCGGATCGGTTTCAAACTCGTGCAACTCCTTCCGATCAATGAGACCGGCGGCGACAACAGTCCCTACAATGCGATCAGCTCGCGCGCGATCGATCCCACCACCCTGCAGCTCGCGCCCGGCTCGCCAGAGGACTTGTCGGCGGAAGATTTCGCGGAAGTCACGGCGCGGTTTGACCTCGCGGCGCTGCGCCGCGGCCGGGTAAAATACGAAACCGTCAAGCCACTGAAGAGAAATCTTCTGGAACGTGCCTTCGCATCCTTCTGCCTGCGCGGACAACGCGATCCTTCGACGCAAGAGTCCTTCCTTTCCTTCTGCGAGAAGGAAAGATCCTGGCTCGCGGATTACACGCTCTTCCGCGTTTTGATGGAACATAACGCCGACCGCGAGACCTGGGACGAATGGCGGCCGGAACATTCGCAGATCAAGACCGCGCACCGCTGGCTGGATTCGTTAGGCGAAGCGGAACGCGCATCGTTCGAAAAACGGCGAAATTTTCACTGCTACGTGCAATGGATCGCGCATCGGCAATGGCACGAAGTCAAGGCTTACGCCGAGGCGCAGGGCGTTGCGCTGATGGGCGACATTCCTTTTGGGATCAGCTACTACAGCGCCGACGTCTTCGCGCATCCTGAGCAATTCGCGCTGGATTGGTCAGGCGGCGCGCCTCCGGAGCCGTATTTCAAGGACGATGCTTTTACCCAGAAGTGGGGACAGAACTGGGGCATTCCCCTCTACCACTGGGATATGATGCGCAGCCATAATTTCGATTGGTGGCGGCAAAGGGTTCGTGGAGTGCGCGAGATTTTTCACCTCTTTCGCATCGATCACGTGCTCGGATTCTACCGCATCTATGCTTTCCCATGGCGGCCGTCGCGAAATCGCGAGTTTCTCCCCCTCGGTTGGGAGGAAATGCGCGCCCGCACTCAGGGTCACGAGCCGCATTTCTCGCCGCGTCCCGACAACAGTTGGGAAAACTGCGAGGCCAATCGGCGCGAGGGCGAGGAATATCTCCGCGTCGTCCTGGAGGAGTCGGGCGCAGCACGAGTCGTCGGTGAGGATCTCGGGACGGTGCCAGATTATGTCCGACCCAGCTTACGTTCGTTAGGCGTGGCCGGTTTCAAGATTCCGCAATGGGAAAATTATCCCGATCATCGCTCCATTCCAGGAAGCGCCTACGAACGAATTTCCGTCGCGACCTTCGCCACCCACGATCACAAACCGCTCCGCGCCCTTTGGGAAGAGGCTTTTGAAAAGTCCCATTATTCCGAGCAGGCGCGCCACGACCTCGCGAAAATCGCCGAGTTTGCGGGCCTCGCTCCGCCGGACCAATCGATGAATTACCTGACGCAATTTTACCCGATGATCTTCGAGGCGCTTTTTCGCAGCGAATCGTGGATCGCCATCGTTATGATTACGGATCTTCTCGGCCGCAAGGACCGGTTCAATGTGCCGGGCACCGCCAGCGAACTCGAACTGGTCGAGGCGTTTGCCGGGCACGATCCGCAAACTGGCTGCAGGCCGGGAGGCCAGGCGCCAGATGCTTCTCATTCGCGGGCTTTTGCAAAAGAGCGGGCGCGTTTGATGCATCTTTCCGCTTGGCGCCGGATGACAACACGAACATCTGCGACTAAAAGATGAGCATGAATTCACCTGTCAAAGTCGCCGTCACCGGCGCAGCCGGCCAGATCGGTTACTCTCTCCTTTTTCGCATCGCCTCGGGATCGATGTTTGGTCCGACGCAGCCGGTCCACTTATCGCTGATCGAAATCCCACCGGCGCTCGGCGCTCTCGAGGGCGTGGTGATGGAACTGCATGATTGCGCCTTTCCTCTGCTCAAGGGAATCACGCCGACGGCCGATCTCGATGAAGGCTTTCGCGATGTCAATTGGGCGCTGCTCGTCGGGAGCGTTCCACGCAAAGCTGGGATGGAGCGGGGCGATTTGCTGGGCATCAATGGCAAAATTTTCATCGGTCAGGGGAAAGCGATCGAGAAAAACGCCGCTTCCGATGTTCGCGTCCTGGTGGTTGGGAATCCCTGCAACACGAATTGTCTGATCGCGATGAACAACGCGAAATCCATCCCGCGCGAACGCTGGTTTGCCATGACCCGCCTCGACGAAAATCGCGCCAAAGCGCAGCTCGCACAGAAGGCAGGAGTCGATATCGACGCGGTCACGAACATGACCATCTGGGGTAACCACTCCGCCACCCAGTATCCTGATTTCTACAACGCGAAGATCGACGGCAAGAACGCCGACCAGGTGATCGGCGACGAGAAATGGCTGAAGGAGACTTTCATCCCGACCGTGCAACAGCGCGGCGCCGCCGTGATCAAAGCTCGCGGCTCCTCTTCCGCCGCCTCGGCCGCCAATGCAGTCGTTGACACGGTCCGCAGCCTAACGACCGAAACGAACGCGGGCAACTGGCACAGCGTCGCAGTTTGTTCCGACGGCAGCTACGGGGTCGAAAAAGACCTGATCAGTTCCTTCCCGATCCGGTCCAGCGGCGGCAAATGGGAGATCGTGCCCGGCGTTCCAATCAATGATTTCAGCCGCGCGAAAATCGATGCTTCGCTTAACGAACTGAAGGAAGAGAAATCGCTCGTCCGGGAGCTTCTCGGCCAGCCCCGATCCGGTGCAGAATGACCATCCTGCCGGGAAGCGGCGACGGTCCGACCGGGCGAAACTTCTCCTGCAGAGTAATTCCACAGCAAAGGGTGGGTGGCCGAAAAGCGCAATTCCTCACGACCATCCATCGGCTGGTTGGACACTATCGCCCAGTTAACTTCTTTGTTCGTTAGGGAACGAATCATCTTTTCCTGCCGTTCTTCCGTGGCCGGAAAGATAAAATAAATTTCCAAAGTGGCGAGGCCGGCCCAGCAACGCATACAGTCCCGGAGCCGAGGGAGCGATTAGGAGTCCATCGCGCGGATCAATTTTCTCAGCCGCAAACTTCCGCAGTCGGTCGAACAGCTCCCTTTCGCCCGGAGGAAGGAAAACCTCGTCGCCCAGATCATATTTCGCCCAGGCGACCGGCGACGTCAGTCGCCGAAATATCGGAGTCGTGGTGCCCCCGGCAAAAAAGCCGACCATGAAGAGAAGGCCTGCGGTGGAAATCAAATAAGCTCCCCGTCTCGCTAGCGGGAGCGGAACGGCCAACAAACAAAAAAGAAACGGGTGAAACCGCCTGGGCAAGATGGCTGATGTCAGCTCTGGCGTAAGCGTGATGCAAATAAGCAAGTCCGAGGGCGCTGCTCGCTGCCAGGAGCGCGTTATTCTTCAGGAACTCAACCGGACGCAAGACGCAGGCGCCGAGGACCGGGAGATACACGAGCGGCATCGAGATCAAGAACAGACCCAGAATCAGCTGCGTCCGAGGCTGAGCGGTTCGCCGCGGAAGAAAGATCGCCAAGGCCATGGAAATGGGAGGGTCAGGTTCGCACCGTGTCGAAAGATTTCCGCGATTGATAACTGGTAACTGGTAGCAAAGCCCGGAGCCCAGAGAAGCATCACCATGAGTGGAAGAAGACCAGCCGCCAATCCCAGGTTCCAAAAGACAACCCAGTAACGCGCCATCTCCTTCCGCCGTTTGAAGAAGAGGAGGAGGAGCACGACAGTTGTCCGTACCCTGGTAGAGGGCGTGGTTTTTGCCGGCGAAGGCGCACAGCCCCGACCAAAGAGACCGGCCGTGATAACTTCAGCCCGCATCGGCCGTTCGATTAATCTCGTGGCAACCCAAATTCCCGCGAGCAACAACGCATGATCAAAGAGCTTGTGCGAAGGGAACATCCAAACCAGCAGCATGAGGCCGGAATCGCACCAAGCGCGATCCAGTTACGCGTGAGTCGACTAGCCGCCATGAGACCGAGCCAGATAGTTCGATAGCCTGGGCAACAGCCTCGGAAAGGCGCATTGCGACCAAACCCTGGCCCAATAAGAGCGCGCCTGCCGCACACCAGTAATATCTCGCAGGTTCATAGGACTGGAAGTCGCGCAAGGGCACCTCTCCAGCGACCGTTCGTTGCACGCCGTACCAAAGAAAACCTTCGTCAGCCGGGTTAAAGCCGACCCGGCCCTTGGAGCAGGAATGGAGAGACTCGCAAGGGCCACGGCGATCATGGGCAAAGAACCACGCCACCAGGTTGCGCTTCATCCTGGGGCTGCCTGCCTGCGCCGGAGTCATCTTGGACCTCTCACAAACAAGAGCGCCAAGTAAAAGGCAAAGTCTGAGCCTGGATTTTTCATCACTCTTTTCGGGCAACGAACAGAATAGAGCCGCCCCACCGGCAAGGAAACGCCTGCCCTGATCATGAGACATTCCAGATTCATGACTTGCTCAAAGATGCGATCCTGTAACCGCAGAAAGCGAGAATTCAGAGACGGCATCAAAATTCTTCCTGTACTTGAGCCGCAGGCGCGAAATTAGCATGAGCGGAAAAAGGAAGGAAACAAACGAAGCGACCCTTTCGACGCTGAAGCCGGCCCGCTCCACTTTGGCCTTCAAGTCAGATCGGCGGTAACGGCGAACATGCGGCGCGTAGTTATCGGCCGTTACTTCTCAAAGAAAGGGATGTTGCGGCACCGTGAAGTAGGATGCCACCTCCCTTTGAACCGCCCGATAAAGCTGCGCCAGCACCAGCTCGTCCTCGCAGATATGTTCCAGCACATCGAAGGCACCGATCACATGGACCTCTTCCTGAAACGGAATTCGGCGCGACGTCTGATCTGGAAGGACAACTCGGTCCCGGGCAGACGCTGGGCGGCAAAATGCAGGCCGCCTGGTGCGGATCTCTCACTGCCTTGCAACCTCAGCGACGGGAAATTTGCCCTGACTGCCGAGAGAACAAAGCCTGTTCCACAACCTACCTCGAGAAAGCTCTTTGCCCCGGAGAAATAACGCTGGAGTGCCCAGCACAGAAGCCAATTCCCGCGACCGAAACCAGAAGCTATTAGCCTCCATTTCGCTCAAGCGGGAGAAATAGCCAGGCTCAAATCCTTCGCTCGCTTCCGCCTTTTCCTGCGCGAATGCCAGATGACCAGCCATCCGCGCAGGTTCAAACCCGCAGCTCGGACATGCCCAGGCTGAGCCGGCAAAAACTTTTCCGCATTCCAAGCAACGTTTCATCAAGCTCCGCAGATCAGCTCTTTCGCAGCTTGACCGCATATTCGTGGAAACAAACGGCAGTTTCTTGTTCGCTTCGACCAAAGCCGCTATAGCCTTCGGCCACCTGAAGCCCTTAATATTGTCTATCACCCGTCTCTGGTCCTCTTCCGTCAGGTCATTGTAGAAGGGAAGCCCTAATAATTGATCGCTCATGCTTTCACTCACCGGACAATCCCCTGGCTTACCGCCGAACCGCTTTCCCATCTTCGAAAGATGCAATGGTTGATATAGCTAAAGACGCTGTTTATCCCCTTGGAATCAAGGTGACGAATCAGCGCCTGGCGTATCTGAAGTGAAGGCAGCACGAGATAAAACATATGATAGGGCTGCGTCGCCCGCGCGGGCACACAAGGGCATCGGCTACCGTAGCTCGCGGCCCAACTCCCTGCAGCCCCTCCTTATAGCTGTAGACGAGATTCGACTCCGTCTCTCCTGGATCGCGTCGCGCACTGACAATTGTGCGTAGAGAAACGCCGCCAGCACGTCGCTCATCACGTAGCTCGAACCCGACATCCACCCAGGTGTATTTGTCCACCTGGCCGCGGAAAAACCGGCTGCGGTTCGTGCCCTTCTCCCGGATGATTTCGGCGCGCTCGACAAAGCCGCGTCGTTGATCAGCAACGCCCCGCCTTCGCCGCAGGTGATGTTCTTCGTTTCATGAAAACTCTGCGTCGCCAGGCACGCCGAACGTGCCCAGCTACGACCTTGTATCGCCCGAATAGACCGTGCGCGTTGTCCTCCACCACCGCGATTCCTGCGCGCCGCGATCGCCAGGATCGCCTCCATCTCGCAACCCACGCCGGCGTAATGCACCGGCACGATCGCCTTGGTGCGCGCGTGATCAGCGCCTCGAGCCCGCCTCGTCCAGATTGAGCGTGTCCGGCCGGATGTCCACGAAGACCGGACGCGCGCCGCGCAGCACAAATGCGTTGGCCGTCGAGACGAACGTGAACGACGGCACGATCACTTCATCGCCCGGTCGACTCGAGCAGCAGGGCAGCCATTTCGAGCGCATGTGTGCAATGAAAGGAGTAAGGAGGGCCTTCCTGACACCCAGCTCCTTCTCCAGGGAGGCGTGGCATTTCCTAGTGAATTCCCTCATCTCCCTACAACTGCCAGTTGTCGATTGCTGCTTTCATGGAACCACAACTTTTTCCCGAACAAAATAGGCGATTGAAAGGGATGGCGGCTTGCCCTCTGCCCCCGGTTTCAAACGTTCTTGCTTGCATCATCCCCGCGCCAACCCCCACAATGATGCCTGCCATGACCAGGCATACACCAACTACCTTTGACATGGTCATCGGTTCACCAAAAAAGACTGAGCTAAAAAAAAGGACGAGAATGAATGCCAGGCTCATGAAAGGATAGGCATAGCTTAGGTCGAATTTTGTCATGGCGATCATCCAGCAAACCAATGCCATGAAGCCAGCCATGATGCCGGTCAGAATCCATGGGTTTACGAGAAGCTTGGTCAGGAAAAGCAGTTTGCCCGTAATATCAGCCGGAACCGCTCCTGCCCGCCCCACCTGCCATTTCACCACCAGCTGCCCGTAAACCGTAAATAAGACCGTGGCCAGAACGTAAAGAAGGTTCAACATGATGTCGACGAGTTAGAAAGGTCTCTCCGGCAAGAATGCCATGCGATCTTCAATGACCGATAGCTAAGCCGATGCCGGTTCGGCCATATTGGTTTCCGTTATACAGCATGCAGTATCTGTCCTTTTCCTTGAAAACATAAGGATAGGCAATCATTTCGGAGTCGAAGCCTGATTCCGAGACATCCAAGCCCGCGTCCGATCCTGTCGCGTCCATGCAATGCCGTCGCCCGACTCCGCATATCCAAGCCGATAACGGTCGCCCCGATAAGAGGACCCACATCCGGTAGAGCGGTCCGTCCCTCAGCACACAAGGCCGGGCGATAGCGTATTCCTCCCGCGCGCGATAATCAATGCAAACCACCCCTTCTCGATGCCACTCCACACCATCGGCCCACTCCGCGTATTTAATATGAGATCTGTGGCGCGGTTTGCCTTCCACCATTTCCCAGCCTGTGCCTGAGACATACCACATCCGCCACCTACCCTCCTCGACCAGCACGCAGGGAGACGCGGTCAGGTAAGGATCGATCTCGTTCCTCCCGAGAATGGGAGCGGCCGACGCCCGCGCATAGCTTTCTCCGTTATCGCAACTTATGGCCAATCGAATGTAAATAATATGGTACACTGTCACACCCAGACTCCACCCCGAATAATAAAGATGCTTCCTGCCGCCGTGGTTCGTCAGCCACGACATCGTCACGCCGCTGTCGTCGAAGGTCCCGAGCGGACCGAGCGATAAAACCGGCTCCGTTGCTGCCTCTCCCGTCTCCCGTCCAGTTTCAAGAGCGGTGGTAAACGAACCGATTTGGGCACGGCCCGCCTCGTCCCGGCTGCTGGAAATAGATCCGATACCGATCGTCCTCCCGGTCTGCGACCGGAAGAGCGGCATGCGAATAAGGCCAGGGAGGCCTTTGCTGCGGCGCAAATCAGTCCCTTCTTTTCCCAAGCTCAGCGTCCTGTCTTTTTCTCTGATCAAAGATCGATCTCATCGCTCGTCTTTCGGAAGAGCTCGGCCCGCTGCGGAAAGTAGACGCCCCCGCCGGCAACAGCGGCGTCCACAATGATTGCCCCCGCTCCGATAAGGCTTCGGGGCGCGATCTCGATTGATTCTCGCAGCGTGGCATTAACTCCGATAAAGCAGTGCGAGTGAATATGCACATGCCCGGAAACCACGATCTGTGATGCCAGAAAGCAATGGTCATCAATGACAGAATCGTGACCGATATGGTTGCCGCTCCATAAAATGACGTTATTCCCGATGTGGACAAATGGCTGTATTGTGTTGTCCTCGAGGATCGCGCAATTTTCGCCCACTGGTGTATCCGAAAGGAAAGAGCAGCGAGGGACCACATAACTGATTAGTTCGTAGCCAAAGCTGCTTCGCCTCGTAATACTTACTCGCCCGCAATTATTTGATCTTCGCGTAACTCAACGCGACAAACATTTTGCATTTTGTTGGGGGATAAACACGCGCAACTTCTTCGAAGGCAATCAGCGGCAGGCGAAGGAATGATTCGCCCTGTCGGAAGGCTTCATCGACCGTGAAGGCGACCACCTCGTGCCTGCTGTCGCGGGTCAAATAAAAATGCATAAGTCGAGCGATATCGCCCGCGCCGAAAATCACAATTTTCGCCATATCCTGTTAGTTACTCCTGCCGCACCAGAATCGTAAATTCGTAAAGTGGATAGTCGTGCAGGAGCGTAACAAAGCGCGAATAATTTTGCTTGCAGAGCTCGAAGTAAAAGTGCGGGTCTGCCATAGGACAGGTCGGGCCGCCGCCGCTCCGGATCCGAAAGGAGTGAGAAGATTGAAGGAAAACCCGCGGCGGCTTAAAGCGCTAATCGAATCCAAAGTCTGACTAATGTAATAGTTCTCCCATCGCTGTTGCTGCTTTTAGCCGGACGTTAAAGATGCCACTGGCAATCGTGAAGTCCGCCGGGCTCAAGTCCGCCACGCGCGAGACAAACGAACCTCCTTGGTTCCCGACTGAATAGGCGCGCCGCGTTGAGAATTTCCGCGACGAGATATCAAAGCCAGAGTATTGAAAAGCGTCGCAACTCTCCTTTAAGTAATCCAGCAGCGCGCCGTAACCGCATCCATAATCATTGATCGTAAGAGGGCCGGGACGGTCCACAATTTTCAGGAGTTGCGCGAGTAAATCGCATGCGCTGTGAAGCGATCGAATTCCAGTCCACGCCTTGGGCGTTGGACCGTGTTCCCGAATCTTTGTCTCGAGAAGTGCGCCACCTCGCGCAGGATGTGGTGAGTCGCTTTCACTGGTCTGCCCGATCCGTCGTTTCGCTCTCCGGAGCGCGTTGATCCAGCTCCGTCGAAACCCGCTGCTGACCATGATAGACCTTTCGCACAATCGCATACGGACGACGCTTTACTTCGATGAATATCTTTGAAAATATCCGCGACAACTCCCAGGCAAAAGATCGTGATTCCACCCAGGAGCCAGATCGAGACGATGAGGGAGGCCCAGCCCTCGAGCAGCTGACCAAAGACGAGCTTTCTTATGATCAGGTCCGACGCAGCCAGCCCTGCTAGCGCCACCAGGATGGTGCCAAGCGGTAAAAGATAAACGAGGGGCGCGCGCTAAAGGAAGTGATCGCATTCACCAGATGCCTGAAATCCTCGCCGGAATCCAGAGCCACTCGCCCCCTTATGATGCTTCGTGACCAGAACCGCCATCTGCTCAAACCCAGTCAAAGCCCAAAGCCCGGCGATAATAAATTCACGCTCCTGATGTTGAAGCAGAGCCGCGACATGTACCTCCTGGTCATCAACCTTGCCGTAATGAGGTTTTCCGGAATCGGGTCAGTCGAGAGAAGGTTGAAGACCTTGAAAAAAAGGTGCCGCTGAAGCGCTCGAACCATCGCCCTTTACGTCGCTCCTGCACGCCAAAAACCACATCAGCTTTCGCCCGGGCGGAGTTCCTCCCAAAATCGGCCTAATAACTCCGGCTCTTCTTCAAGGTCGCAATTGATCAGGAAAACAAGATCCCCGGCGGCATGAGCTAGCCCTGTCATCATTGCCCGATGATGGCCGAAGTTGCGTGAAGATCGATCACTGAAACCCTCGGGTCTTTGTCCAGAAGAATTAGAGCAATCTCAAGCGAATTATCCGGTGATCCGTCGTTGACAAAAATGAGCTCGAAGTCATCGGTGAGAGCGCTCGCTGCCCTTCTGGCCCGGGCGTAAAATTCCTCAAGACAGCTCGCCGACTGATAGAGGGTCGTGACCAGCGATATCCTCGATCGCCTAAAGCTCTTCAGATAGTGGACAGCCGCGGCGCCCTCATTGAAAATTAGATCGAGAATGCTCACTGCCCGGTTCGAATGGGGGATAGAGCTGCCGGTAGACCGGATATCCGGAGTAGTCGATGAAGTCGACGGAAATCCCCTCCTTTGCAAACCGTTCCTTGTCGAGGTAAGCCCTGGCCGCGGGACCCGAAAGGTAGTTGGTTGCGCCGGCCTGCTGACACAGACTGACCAGTTTTTCGGTTTTGTCACCCGCGAGCTTGTGGTCCATTGACCAGGATATTTTCGTTGTGATGCCCAGTAGCCGGCAAATCGCGACAAGGAAACGAAAATTGATTTGCGAAAGATATTCTTCCTGCGTTTCGAGGAACAATCCGGCAAAGCGACTCGTATTCGGAAAAAAACGCCGCCTTCGAGTAACTGTGGGTGAGAGAGGCCCAATGTTGCAGGCCCCAGGAAGGATCGCTGATAACGGTCTCCTTGATTTTCTGAAGATATTTACCTTTAACCTTTACGGGGATTGTAAGCCAACGCGGGCCATCGGCCGTCTTGATCAGATTGCGGTTGCGCCAATCCCTGATCGTGTATTGGGCGTCGTCGTAGAGAATGAATTCGTCGGCCGAATTTATCAAATCGAAGTAGCCGCGCCACGGAATATAGTTGGACTGCACTATGGCTACGGTCTTGCTCGTGTTCACAAAAGCTTTAGCTCCACGTACCGGCGGGAGATGGCGAGGCGTCCTCTTCCGTCCTGCCGGAGGAAAATGCAAATCGACGGATCAGAATTCTGCCTCCCAGCCATACCCCGATCACCCCGAAGACCACCTGGGGCAGCCAGCTCCACCAGGCAAATGGACGGTAAAACAATTCGACTTCGAATGTGTGGGGAACGATCACACCCTGGTAAAACTCATTCACTCTCCGGGTAGCGAAAGATCTGTCACCGGCAAAGGCGCGCCATCTGGGAAAATATTGCTGACTAAGAAACAATAATGTGTCCTCGGCCGAATCGCTGACTCGAACTCGCAGATAATCGGACATCTCTTCCTCAACCTGAGTGGGGAACTGGGTCGCAGTCAACGGCAGCTTAATTGCAATCTGCGCGCCGTCACTTGTCCGAAAACGATTCGTCTGGAGAACGCTGACAGGTGCAGCCTTCGGTCGATAAAGCAGAATGCGATCGGTGGTAGCGACTAATTCCAAGAGTTCGGAAGTCAAAGGATGCGCCGAGAGCAAAATACCGACATTGGAAAGCGGAAATGCGTTATCTCGGAGGGCGAGCTCGATGTCTACGAAATCGAATTTCTTTGCATTCGCATCAGTTCCTTTGCTCGACCACTGTCGACGAGTCGTGCATAGTTTCCGGACAAGAGCGAATCGTATTGAGTTCACGCTCCTGAGGCCGAACAATGCCTCTTGATTCGGGGGAAGCTCTTGCCTGATGGAACGATCAGCGATCGCGAACCGGAAGCCGTTCGACTGCGCTCGTATCTGGTCGATTAATTTCGACGAAAGACAGACGGTTTGGAAAGGGCGAGAAAGAATGAGCGTACGCCCGTAAAGGAATGCCGCGGCGATGGCCAGGCCAACAATCATTGCTGGCCTGCGCATCTGAAACGCCGCGACCAGCGCCGCGATCAGAATCGCGCTGGTGGCGACTGACGCCATTTCGAGGTGATTATCCGCCAGGCAAATGTGGCCACCAGAGCCAGCAGAGCGGAGGGCAGGCAGACCTCCACCCCCCAAAGACTTACACTCATGACCTTTCCACGAGCGAGCGCGTCCACCGTATAGGCGCTCAGGACAAACCCCGGGATAATTCCGCCCGAAAGAAGTTGAATACGAGACAACCCAAAGCCAAGATGATGGACAGCAAACAAGTAAAGCTGCGGAAAGATGGTTCCGGCCAGGCAGGCGAGGAGAAAGATTTGCCAATAAAGCAGCTCCGATCGCGGTCGGAGGAAGAAAGAAAGAGAGATAAGGCTGGCAAAGACAATGGTAAAGCTCAGGCCGTTGAAAGGTAAGGGATAGGCCGGATCGATCGCATTCCCCAGCCACGACCAGTCGACGACGGAGGCAATGAAACCTGCTATCTCAGCCGGCTGTGACAATGGGGGCAGGACTTTCAGGAAGAAGGCATCTCCCAGGCCAGCTCCTCTGAGTGAAGCCCGCGCCAGTTCCCAAAGATCGAGATAAACCGAAAGGGAAGCGATCGCTCCAAGAGCTGCGCAGCCAGCAGCGCACCAATGAGCTGAAACTGCGAACGGAGTTCTCTTTTTGTAAGCGAAAGAGAACAAAACCTCCCACCAGATAGGCATCAAGGATAATTACCTGAGGATAAGCGGTAAGGAGAAGCGAGTAAGTGGCGAAGGCGAGGCCGAGCGCCGTCATCCAGGACGGCGCGCGCAGAAACTCGGTGATCAGCCAAAGCAGGCATACCGTCCAGCAAACTGGAAAGAGAAACATGACAAAGGTCGCCCAGTAGGAAATCGCAGTCGTAAGCGCCAAGCCAATAGCGCCCACGAGCGACGCTGCGGGAAGCAACCCGAGGGCTCGAAGGAAAAGGAGGAAAAAAATTCCCGTTAGCGCCACCACAATCAGAACCAGGACGGTATAGAGTGTAAAGGGGTTGGTGATAAAGCACATCAACCCGTTGGTTAGTAGATAGGAGCGATTCAGGCCGCTCAACTGCGAGGCTGGCCGTCCCAGTTCGGTATGCGGGTTCCAAGTGGCAAGCCAGGCCATGCGGTTCTGCTCGAGGTTGTTGGCCAGTTCGGGGATAAAAGCCGCGCTTTGATCGGAGAACTTTCGGTTCGATGGAAACAAGTCGGCGCGAACGGACTCACAACCCGCTTCGCGCGCATTGTCATGCGGGAAGATGACTTCGCCACGAAACAGGATGCGCGAGTAGACCAGCGAAAATGTTAGAAGGAAGAGAAGAAGGGCGACCTTAAAGGACATAGAGCCGAGGCCAGCAATTTCACGCGGTGAAATAAAACAGTTAGTCGAGGGAGCGTCCAGTCAAGCGGCGAAAAGCTTCGCGATACTTGGCCGAGGTTTTCTCGATTACGTCCGCCGGCAACGACGGCCCCGGCGCGGTCTTGTTCCAATCGAGCGTCTCGAGATAGTCGCGGACAAATTGTTTGTCGAAACTGGGCGGGCTCTTTCCCGGGAACATAACTATCGGCCGGCCAGAAACGCGAAGAATCGGGTGTGAGACATTCATCGATCAGGAGCAATTCTTCACCGGCGAGGCCAAATTCGAATTTGGTGTCGGCGACGATGATCCCGCACTTGGCGGCGTGCTCTTTCCCCGCCAGATAAATCCGCAGACTCAGGTCGCGGACCTTGCGCGCCAGGGATTTTCCGATCGTTTCGCAGCATTGCGCCCAATCGATGTTCAGATCGTGGCCGGCTTCGTTTTTGGTTGAAGGCGTGAAGATCGGCTCAGGCAACTCCGAAGCCAGGCGGAGACCGGCTGGCAGTTGATGCCCGCAGACCTCGCCTGTCGCCTGATAATCTTTCCACCCGGAACCCGCGAGATAACCACGCACGACACATTCGATCGGGAGCGGTTTGGTCCGCCGAACAATCATCGAACGCCCAGCCAATGCCGCGCGAAATGGTTGCAATTCAGCCGGAAATTTCGCGAAGTCCGCCGTGACAAAGTGATTTTTCGCCAGCCGAATTCTCTCAAACCAGAAAGCCGAAATCTGGTTCAGGACCGCCCCCTTGGAGGGAATCGGATCGGGCAGGATGACGTCGAAGGCAGATAGGCGATCGGTCGCAACGAAGAGCAGCGTTTCCCCGAGATCAAAGACTTCGCGCACCTTGCCGCTGCGCAATTTATCGACGCCTGGAAGATCGAGCGAGACGAGAGTTTCGTGAGCCATGGAGTGAGAATCGGCAGGAACATAAACAGGAACGCGCGCTTGTCGCCAATCAGAGATCGAGGAAGATGAACCGTGCCCAGGATCGCCAATGAATTGAGGTTGTGCGTCTTTTCGAGAGGGTGCGGCATGTTCACACGTTGCGCGCTCGCTGCGCTCGCCGGCTTTCTCCTGCTTGGAAATTTTTCCTCCGGCAGGGCCGCGCCTTCGCCCACCTCAGCCACCCCGACACCTTCGCCGACCCCGAGGCTATACTCACCGGAGACCCTCCTGGAATTGAAGAAGCTTCAGGAGGCGGCGCTCGCGAGCGATTACGCCTACCGCCAGGTCGCACATCTCTCGAATAACATCGGCCCGCGCCTGAGCGGCTCGGCGCAGGCGCAGAAGGCGGTGGAATATGTCGCGGACGAACTCAAAGCGATCGGACTCGCCGTCCAACTTGAGAAGGTGATGGTACCCCATTGGGTGCGCGGCGAAGAGACAGCGGCGCTCGTCCAATTTCCTGGTCAGGCGGAAAACACGACGCAAAAGATTGTTCTCACGGCTCTTGGCGACAGTGTTGGAACGCCGAAGGAAGGCCTCACGGCCGAGGTCGCAGTCGTGCGCGATTTCGATGAACTGAAATCGTTAGGCAAGGACAGGGTTCAGGGAAAGATAGTCGTTTTCAATCATGCGTTCGACAAACAGATGGCCGCCGAGGGATTTGGGGGCGAGGCTTACGGGGAAGCCGTCGCTTACCGGGGCGATGCTCCGAGCGCAGCCGCCAGGCTCGGTGCTGTCGCCGTTCTGATTCGCTCCGTCGGCGGCGCGGCCTACCGGCTGCCGCATACCGGCCTGACACACTACGCCGAGGACGCGCCCAAGATTCCAGCCGCCGCGATCACTGAAGAGGACGCCGATTTGATCGCGGCGCTGGTTCTGCAGGGGCCCGTGCAAATGCATCTCGTGCTCACCCCGCAGCAATTGCCCGACGTGCTGAGCTACAACGTGATCGGCGACTTGAAGGGATCCGAACACCCGGAGCAGGTCGTCGATCGTTTCCGGGCATCTTGACTCATGGGACCTGGGGACCGGCGCGATCGACGACGGCGCCGGCGTGGCCGTCGCGATGCAGGCCGCCCATCTCGTTAGGCAACTGGATCTTCATCCTCGCCGCACGATCCGGATCATCGCCTGGATGAATGAAGAAAACGGATTAAAGGGCGGCAAGACCTACGATGAGGAGCACAGCGCCGATATCGGGAACCATTTCGCTGCCATCGAAACCGATCTCGGCGCCGGTCATCCCCTCGGCGTTTACATGGCGGGCAAGCCGGAGTTGAAAGCGCTTCTCGATCCGGTGGCGAAGATCTTGCAATCCTCCGGCGCGGGACTCCTGCAATTCCGCAACGAAGTGGGAGCGGACATCGACCCCTTGCGAAAACGCGGCGTCCCCAACTTCAGCCCGATCCAGGATAGCCGGTTCTATTTCAACTACCATCACACGGCGGCCGACACTCTGGACAAGATTGATCCCCACGAGCTGGCCGAGAATGCAGTGATCAACGCGGTCCTCGCATACGCCTTGGCAAATCTCGAGCAACCGCTGCCAAGGTAGGCATCCAGCCCCCTTATTTGACAGAAGCGACTGCTCATTCTTCCGTCGCGGCAGCCTCGAGTGTTTTCATGCATCAAACCGGTGGGACCGATCTGACTTTTCACGACGTCTCTTTCGAAGGGCGCGATTTTGAGACACCACGTATTATGGCGTTCGCGCGCTCTGGTTTCCTTCCGAGGTGATTCGCTCGACATTCCGAGCGGGTCGATTGAGGTCACGCCGCTCACCCACCATTTGGTGACCGGCATCACCTTCAATTTCTAGCTTGCGCGTTTTGCAAAAGACCGGGCCCAACGGCAGAGTCGGCCGTGTCCTTTGTCCTGACACCGCTCGGCGATTCGGCACTAATCCTTCGCATTGGCGATTCGTTAGGCGAAATTCTCGCCGTCGTCGACAAACTGGAGGCCGCCCGGCTCCCGGGAGTCGTGGAGATTGCGCCCGCTTTTGCCAGCGTGGCGGTTTTTCTCGACTCCCCGGAACACCTTGCAAACTGCGCCGCTGCGATTCCCGTCGCCTTGGGCAAGCGGCGCCGCGCCACGCCAAAATCGCGCGTCTCGCGCCTGCTCGAAGTGCCCGTCTGCTACGACCCAGAGTTTGCGCTTGATCTCGAGGAGGTCGGCCAACACTGCGGATTGTCGCCTAACGAAGTTGTGACCTGTCATGCCGCTGCCCGCTACCAGGTTCGTTGCGTCGGGTTTACACCCGGCTTCCCCTATCTTAGCGGTTTGCCTGAGACTTTGGTGACAGCGCGTCGAGCGACTCCCCGCACCGCCGTTCCGGCAGGGTCGGTCGCAATCGCGGGCAGGCAAGCCGGCATTTATTCTCTTCGCTCACCCGGAGGATGGAACGTTATTGGCCGAACCCCGCTTCGTCTTTTCGACGTGACCCGGGAGCAGGCAGCTTTGTGCGCGCCGGGAGATCGACTGCGCTTTGTGGCAATCACGCGTGAGGAGTTTGAAGGATGGAAAACGTAACCGTCTTGCGCGCCGCTTCTCTGACAACGGTGCAGGACCTCGGTCGTGCCGGCCGGCGCCGAGAGGGAGTCTCAGTGAGCGGCGCGCTCGACACTTTCGCCGCGCGGGTCGCCAATCTGCTCGCAGGCAACACGGAGGACACAGCGCTGCTCGAAATTACGCTCGGAGGACTGCGCCTGCGCTTCAACGATGAGCGGACCGTCGCTTGGTGCGGCGGAGCTTTCGCAGCACGCGTCGCCGAGGCGGAATTTCCAGCCGGGCGGCCCGCGCTCGTCAAGCGAGGCGAAGGGTTGGAATTTAATCCGAGCAAGCGGAGCGGCCGCGCCTGGATTGCAATTGCGGGCGGAATTGATGTCCCGCTCGTTCTCGGCAGCCGATCGACAGACCTTCGCTCTTCTTTCGGCGGCTTTGAAGGACGAGCCTTGCGTGACGGCGATGTCCTACCATTAGGAAAGACGGCTCGGGGCAAAGAAGACGCGCGGCTTGCGAGTTGGAGCGCGCCGGTGGATTGGGCGCAGACCGCGATGCGCGCTGCGGTCTTGCGGGTTGTCGAAGGAAGTGAGTGGGATGAATTTGTCCCGGAAGCTCAAACAGCTTTTTTGAAGCAGCTCTTCACGGTGACGGCGAAGGCCGACCGCATGGGAGCGCGGTTGGAAGGCACCGAACTCAGGCGAACAAATCAATGGGAGTTGGCTTCCGAGGCGGTCGCTCCCGGCACTGTGCAAGTCGCAAACGACGGCCAACCGATCGTGCTGCTCGGGGATTGCCAAACGATCGGAGGTTATCCCAAGATTGCACACGTGATCACCGTCGATTTACCGCGGGCCGCTCAGCTTTGCCCTAACGACACCGTCCGTTTTCAGAAAGTGGCCGAGGCCGAGGCAAGTGCGCTTTTTATCGAGCGCGAAAGGGATCTGCAACGGTTTCGCGTCGGCCTTTCCCTGCGCCCCAGATGAAATCTTCGGTCGACCTGAATGCCGACCTCGGCGAAGGCGCTGCCACCGAGATCGAATTGCTCGGACTAGTCACCTCCGCCAATATCGCTTGCGGCTTTCATGCGGGCAACCCCATCAGCATGACCGCCTCAATCCAGGCGGCGCACGCCGCTGGTGTGGCAGTAGGCGCACATCCAAGCCTCGCGGATCGGGAGAACTTTGGGCGTCACGAGTGGCCGGTGACCGCTGAAGAAGTCTTTGCCCTCATGACTTATCAGCTCGGTGCGTTTCAAACCGTTGCCCTGTCGCTGGGCATGCGCCCAAACCACGTCAAGCCACACGGCGCGCTTTACAACATGGCCGCGCGCGATCCAGCTCTCGCTGACGCCGTATCGCGGGCGCTCCGTGCGGTCGATCGCACGCTCATTCTCTTTGCGCCGGGTGGAAGCGCTCTGGCCACAGCAGCATCGGCGCTTGGGTTGCGGGTCGCGCGAGAGGTCTTTGCTGATCGCAACTATCAATCCGACGGCGCGCTCGTCCCGCGCACGCAGCCGGGTGCACTGCTGTCTGACGCAGAGGAGGCGGCGGCGCGGGTCGTGCGCATGCTCCGCGAAAACGTTGTTCGCACGATCGACGGGAACGACCTTGCCATTCACGCCGACACGATTTGTGTGCACGGCGATACACCGGACGCGGTCGCCTTCGCGCGCAAGCTGCGCGCCCATCTCATCAGCAACGGCATCACGGTCGCGGCCCTCCTTTCGCCTAACGAGTGAACACGCCTGACGAAAAACTGGTGCGCGGGCTCGGACCGCTCGACGCCACCATGATTGTGATGGGTTCGATGATTGGCTCGGGTATCTTCATCACCTCGGCTGAATCGACCCGGTTGGTCAGCGCACCTGGTTGGCTCCTTCTCGCCTGGGTGATGGCTGGACTGATGACAATCGGCGGCGCCCTTTGTTGCGCCGAGTTGGCCGCGATGTTGCCGCGCGCGGGCGGGCAGTATGTTTTCCTGCGCCAGGCCTATGGTCCGTCGATCGGTTTCCTCTTTGGCTGGACACTTTTTCTCGTCATCCAAACCGGTACCATCGCCGCAGTCGCAATTGCTTTCGCGAAGTTTGCCGGGGTGTTCGTGCCGCAAATCGCAACCGAACAATATCTCATCAGGCCGATCCACCTCTTCGGAGCTTATGCGATCAGCCTTTCGACGGAACAACTCGTCGCCGTTCTCCTAATTCTTCTCCTCACCTGGGTGAACACACGCGGTCTGGCCATCGGCAAAATGGTGCAGAACACCTTCACTTTCGCCAAGACCGCGGCTTTGCTCGGCCTGCTTGTGGCCGGGCTTTCTTTCGGCTGGAAAGTGAGCTGCGCGGCGCGGTCTTCCGCCTGGTGGAACCCGTGGGCGAACGGTTGGACGCCGCAGCTCGCGCAGCCGGGCCTAACGATAGTGGGTGGACTCGCGCTCGCCCTCATTTTCGGCAAGGCAATGGTCGGCCCGCTATTCGCGCAGACTGCCTGGACCAACGTTACTTTCACCGGGAGCGAAATTCGCAATCCGGGACGGACTTTGCCGCGCGCCCTGCTGATCGGCTGCGGCGTGGTCGTGACGCTCTATGTCCTGACCAACCTCGCCTATGTCGCAACCTTGTCGTTAGGCGAAATCGCGCACGCGCCGCAGAATCGCGTCGGTGTGGCTTCGATGAGCGCGGTCTTTGGCGGTGCAGGCGCGAGTGCGATGGCGGCCGCGATCCTCATCTCGACTTTTGGTTGCAACAACGGCCTCATTCTCGCCGGCGCACGAGTCTACTATGCGATGGCTCGCGACGGACTTTTCTTTCGTTCTGATCGCGCGCATCAACGCTCAACATGCCCCGTCTGCGGCGCTCGTGGCGCAGGGCGCGTGGGCGGCGCTCCTGACGCTGCCACGCACGGTCCGGGTCGAAGCGGACGGCGCGGTTCATTACGGCAATGTCTACACGCAATTGCTCGAATACATTGTTGCCGCCGACCTTGTCTTTTATGTTCTCCTCGTGGCGGCTGTCATTGTGCTGCGCCAAAAGAACCCAGACGAGCCCCGCCCGTATCGCGCCTGGGGTTATCCGCTTGTCCCGATCGTCGCGATTGGCTTGGCCTCGCTCTTGATTGTCGATCTGGCGATCCTGGCGCCGGCGACGTGCGGCATCGGATGCGCGATCGTTTTGAGCGGGTTCCCGGTATTTTTCCTCTGGAAACGTCAGCCTAGCGAGCGTCAGTCGACGCCGTAAATTTCGACCAAACCGACCCCGGTCGCGCCACCGAAGCCACGCACGATCGCGGTGAAATTACCGGGAACAGCGTCCAGGTAGATCGCCGACTCCAAAAGGCTCGGAGGCCTAAGCCCGTAACCACCGATCACGCCGGAGTCGTGACTATTGCTGGAATAGTCGTCATTCGTCTGGATCAAAGCGCCATCGCTGTTGTAGACATCCAGCGTGGGATTGGCCAGGGTGCCGGCGACTCCGCTCGCGACCAACGAAGGTCCCAGCGCCCGGATGACGTTTTTCTGGGTCTGTGGCCCGCTAATAATGAAGCCCCCAATCAAAACGTTGTCCCCTGCGTCGATGTGGGCGCGGGTTGAAATATTAGCGAGTTTCCCGCTGGTTGGTTCCAGATCGTAAACTTCGACCACCGCGATCCCCGTCCCGCCTCCGACGCCCGAGACGATGGCGGTATAACTTCCCGGTGCGAGATCGGCCACAATGGCTGATTCCAAATCGTTGGCCGGCGGAACGGTCGTGTCGATAATTTCCTGTTCCTGAGTGTCGCGCCAATTGTCGTTCGTCTGCAGGAGCGCGTTGGTGCCATCATGCAACTCGAGCACCGGGTCTGGGAGCGCGCCGACAAGGCCATTCCCGCCTAACGATGGACCAATTGCGCGCAAAATCACTTTCTTGGTCGCGGTTCCCTCGATAATGAAACCCCCGATCATTACATCGTCACCTGTCCCAACGCTGCCGCGGGTCGAGATTTGCACGAGCTGGCCATTGCCAGTCGGCGTCGGCGGATCGGGGGGAGCGCCATAGAGAGCGACGGCACCCTGGATGTCGTCGGCTTGCAGATCGAAAAGCTCGCCCACCTTCGAGTTCATAAGCGCGACCACCGTCTGGCCATGCTCGTCAGGATGATCGAGCCCGAGAACATGTCCAAGCTCGTGCTCCGCAATCCGGTGCAGATCGAAATAGGAAATGCCGTTGAAGATGGCATAGACACCGCGAAAAGAATTGAAACGAAAGGCAGTGTTGAAAAGCACATCCGTTTCGGTGGTTTGGCTTCCGGTGAAGTCGATTAACGTAATGGCGAGGGTGGAAGCGCCGAACTTTTCGCCGTAGATGGTGGAAGCGAACTGCATCGAGTTGACCCCATCGCCTTCGCTGGCGGCGGTGCCCGGCGGTGCCTCGGTATAAATGAATTGAGTGCCGGCTATCTGTTCATTCCAAAGCGCCATGGCGTTTTCGACCACGGCATCCCAGCTGGTGCTTCCGTCCGCGAGCGTAATGCTGCTCGGTCCCATCTGGACGCGCATCGGGATGGTCGGCGGCGGCCAGGAATAACCCTCCAGAACATAGCCCCAAGCCGTGCCGCCGAGCCCGACGCTAAGAACAAAGCCGGCAGCCGCCCGCAGCCAGGAATTAAGGGTTCTTCGCGTTTGCCTGCGCGCGAATGCGGCTCTGGATGGTGCTCTTGAAATCATTCAGGGAGAGGGCGGCCTTGGAGTTCGCGACCGTTTCTTCATTGGCGCCGAGCTGGCTCACGTCGACCAACGGTTGCCCCTCGCCCGTCAGGAGCGTATCGCGGCCAACCTGATCTTTCTGAATCCGGAACCGCCCGTGCTGAATTCCAACGAGCGGAATAAACTGGCTGCCATTGTTTTCTACGAAGAGAATATCGTGATCGCCTACCTTAAACTTGGGCGCGTCGGTTACTTCCATGGTCCGGCCGTCCACCGTGCCGCCCAGCATCCGGATTGAGTAGATCGCCCCCGGGTTACCCTTCAATGCATCGTCGACCTTGAAATTGACGAAAGTGACAATGCGATGCTCGGCGCCCTCCCCAATCCATTGTGACTGCAGTCCGGTCACTTCGCCTTCGAAAATTACCTGGGCGCGACTGACGAGTTCATCGAAATTTGGAGGAATGACGGTGGTCCCGTAGATGACTGAGACCAAGCGAGACAAGCAGGGGGAAGACTAGAAATCCAAGTGGCTTTTTCATTTTGCGAAGAGGGGCGAAATACTCCTCCAAATTAAGGCGATAATGTCGATTTTCAATGTTGTTTCAGTCTACGGACCCAGGTCGTAGATTTCCACCAACCCAAGACCGACGCCGCCATCGGCGCCGCGCACGACCGCGGTGTAATTTCCTGGAGAAAGCGTCGCGATCAAAGCGGATTCGCGTGCATCGGCAGGAGGGATGCCCGTGGCGATAATTTCGCTCTGTTGCGCGCCGGTATTCCAATTGTCGTTCATCGTAATCAGCGCCCCGTCGCTGCCATGCACTTCAACCAGCGGATCCGCCAGCACGTCTGCGCCCCCCAACGAAGGTCCCAATCGCTCGGACGAGGATGTTCTTGGAAACGCTGCCTCCTATGATAAACCCGCCGATGAGCGCTCTCGTCTCCCGCACCAACGTGGCCGCGGGTGGAGATATTCGCGGCATGGGTTGAACCGGCATCCAAAGCATAAGATTCCACCAAACCAATTCCAGTTGTGTTATTCACGCCAGAAACAATTACCGTGTAACTACCCGGCGTCAGGGTCGCCAGGAGTGCTGCTTCCCGCGGATCGGAAGGCGCGATTGAGTCCGCGATAATTTCAGACGCGTCCGCGCTCTGCTGCCAGTTGTCGTTCGAGTCCAGTAATGTCCCAGCGCCATCGCGCAGTTCAATCTTGGGATCTTGCAGAGAACCCGCTACGCCATTGGCGCCGAGGGAAGGCCCGAGAGCGCGCAGGACGACCTTTTTCGCTTCCTCTCCCTGAATGATAAAGCCGCCGATGAGGACGCCGTCCCCCACCCCCACGCGCATGCGGGTAGAAATGTTGACCAGCTGACTCGTAGACGGTGTGGGGGTCGGCGTCGCTCCGGGAGGCCCATACAGGAATTGAATCCCCGCTATATCATCGGCCGTGAGTTGGCTCTGATCGCTGACCACTGAATTCATGATCGCATCCACATGCTGACCGGCGCTGTCGGGATGATTGAGCCCCAGAGCATGCCCGAGTTCGTGCAGGAAAACGCGCTGAATGTCGCAGATGCATTTGCCCTGGGAATCAAATTGCAGACTTCCCCGATACGAATCGAAGTGTTGCGCCTTGTTAAAGAGCACATCCGCCTCCTTAAAAGTGCCTCCTTGATAGAGGTAATAAGTCACTGCCAAGACTCCGCTCCCGAACGAATCCCCAAAAACGGTCGAGGCGAACGAGGTAGAATTAATCCCATCGCCGGAGGAAATCGGCTTCGTCGAGTTCATCACGGTCGCGAGTTGGAGCCCGCCCATCTGTGCGTTCCAAGCGTCGATCGCGGGAGCGGCCGCCACATTCCACGAAGAGCTGCCGTCCTGGAGGGTCTGCTCAAGGGCTCCGAGTTCCATTTCCATCGTCACGACCGATCCGCTCGGCCAGGAATGGTTCTCAAGGACGTAGCCGGATGCCAACCGAGGGAAAAGGGCCACACACGATCCCGCCATGATGAAAAGCAGCGGCCGCCAAGCGAGAAAAGGATTCATGAGTATCGGGGAGGAGCTTAACTTCTATATTTTCCATAAAGCAGAATTCGTGCGCGTTTTTGGAAACCATTGTGCGTCGGGAGGATCTAACTCTCGGCGTTCACGCGAAGACTTGGCCTCCGCACAAAAGCTGCTCACGTCGCACGCCTGTGCGTCGAATTGTTCCGGTTCAGCGGTCGAGGGTAATGACCTTACCCGGAAGGGGATCCGTAGAATCTCCGATCAGCAATTGGATCGAACGAAATCAGTTCAATTTCGTTTAGGATTTCGCCTAAAGTAGCCAGGAAAACCTGAGTGCATCACAGTGCTCCAATCGTGCGATTCGTGTGGCTGAAAAGATAGCGTCGTGATTTCTTCACTGGCCGCTTGGGTCAGTTAATACCCAAGTACTCCAGAGCGGGCCCTCGGAAACGCCGCCACCAAACATCATCATGCGGTTGTTCACGCTGTCGAAGCTGCCATTGTTCCAACGGGTAGCTGCCACCGGCAGTGGGGGCGGAGCCGCTAGTCTCGTCCACGAAGATGCGCCCCCGATTCCATTAGCGTGCGAAAGCACCCAAATGTCGTTGAGCGCTCCATTCCTTGCGCTGCCACCGAAGATTGTCATTGTGTCGGTATCCGATTCGTAAACGCCAACAGTGGCCTGTCGACTTGAAGGAGAACCAGCGGCACCTTGGGGAACGAGGTTAGTCCAGACCGGCGCTCCGCCCGTTCCATTCGCATGTGATAAAGCCCAAACTGCGTTGGTCAGCCCACAACGTGCGCCAAGCAGACCAGTGCCGCCAAAAACAGTCAGGACGTTGTTCGCGGAGTCGTAAACCGCGGTTGAGAAATACTGTCCTCGCGGTGGACCCCCTGTCGTCGAGAGCCGGGTCCAGTTCGGCGTACCGCCCAAGCCATTGGCATGGCTTAACACCCAAACATCTGAAAAGGTATCGCAGCCGCTGCCACCGCCATTCTGGCCGGCCCAAAGAATCATTGAATTAGTGGTGGGATCGTAGACGGCTTGATGAGCTTGGCGCGCCGGTGGCGGTCCGCCAGTCGGAAAGAGTTGTGTCCAGGTCGGGGTTCCTCCGAGGCCGTTTGCGTTGCTTAAAACCCACACGTTATCGGCAATTGGCAAGCAGCCTTGTGATCCGAAGGTCGAGCCGCACCCGCCATAAACAATCATACGATTGTTCGTCGCGTCGTAGACCGCCGAATGATTATAGCGCACCTGAGGAGAATCTGCGGCTCCATCCGGAATCAGATTGCTCCACGCACCAGTGCCACCTAACCCGTTCGCATTGGTTTCTATCCAGACGTCATTCAAACGCGGGGCGTCCAAAGAGTTGTCGTCTGAAGCCCCGGCGAACAGGATGATCCTATTCGATGAGGGATCGTAGACTGTAGTCGATCCGCTGCGAAATAGAGGGAACGTCAAACCACTGGGACCCAACTGCGTCCAACCAGGGCTGGCGGCTGCGATTAGGGCCAAAAAACTGCAGCCAAACAGAACAATACTCGCGATCAACTTTGCACGTTTCATAGTTTTTATCTCCTAAGCTGTCTTCACTTTGCTACTACAGAATTGCCGAACGGAAGTGCTCTTTCCCCCGCTCCAACGTTAGAAATCAACGCGAATTTTCCCAAATCCGTGTGGTTTCGTGAATACGCACAATTGTGTACAAATTTTTTACTTGCAGAATTCCCGCTTCTTTTGGTAATCAAGAAACAATCGAATCCCCTTCCATGTTGGAAAAGGATGAGCATTTTATTTCACTGGGCCTGACACGGCGCGAAGCCGAGGTGCTTCGATGGATCGCCGAAGGCAAAAGCAATCACGAGATTGGTGTTATTCTTGGTGCCTCTCCCCGCACGATCTGCAAACACGTGGAGCACATCTTCTTTAAGCTGAACGTGGAGAACAGAACCGCAGCGGCTATCACTGCCTTCGCGGTCTTGAATCAGCTTGCTGATTTTCTCTGACGGCGCGTCTCGATGCGATGCGCGATTTGCAAACTGGCGCCCAACGAAACTTGTTGAGCTTAGTCCGCTCCTATTTCGGCCTCTCACGTCACCTTTTTTCAAAATCGGAGAACCAGGTCGCGCAGCTACCAAGCCATGATGCGAGTCCCAGCCAACCCATTTGCCAACCCCGAAAGCTTTCGTGGGCTGCTCTCAGATTGAAGAGGAAGAATGTAAAACAAAGATCGCAACCTGCGGATTCTTCTTCCGCTTCAGCTGCGATTCGAGTGTGCGAGCTTCGGCCATTGTTGAAAGCTGTCTGCTGGCCACAAGTTTGACGTCACCGCCAAGACGACGGGTCGTGTGATTGCTGCCGCGTTGATGTTCCGACAGGCGACGCTGAAGATCGTCGGTCGAACCGATGTAATGGCGTCCGGATTTCCCTCGCAGAATGTAAACCCAGGCCATGTTCAAAGTTGGGTTGGGCGGGACTCGAACCCGCAGCCAACGCCTTAAAAGGGCGCTGCTCTACCATTGAGCTACCAACCCGGTTGAATCTCTTTTACCTGTCTGGTCACTCGATCGCAACCAACCCCGAAAACTTTCGGGGCTGCTCTACCATTGAGCTACCAACCCGGCGCGAGCTCCTCAGTTTTTACGATAGTTCGTTCGCTCACGCAACCAGCGGAAGGAGATCGCGCAGCGAGTTGTGCGGCCGCTCCAAACGGAAGACCGCGAGACCGGCCCGACTCGCCCCGGCCCAGTCTCGCTTCGGGTCGTCGCCCACGTGCATCACTTCTTCCGACCGGAATCCGCTGAGTTCCAACGCGCGTTGATAAATCAGCGGATCGGGCTTGTCCGCACCGAGTTCGCTGGAAAGAAAGACGTGCCGGAAATATTTGGCGATACCCAGGTGGTTGAGAATCAGGCGCAATCGGCCGTCGAAATTCGAAACGACCGCGAGCTCGAAACGCGGCGCCAATATCTCCAGAACTTCCCGCACGTCCGGATAAACTTCCCACACACCGGCCTCGGCGAAATGCCCATAGGCGGCTTCGAAGAAAGTGTCGCGGTCGAGCGGATCGATCCCTGGTCGAGACCCGATCCAGCACGCGCTCGACCAAGTCGCGCCACCACCCTTTGTCGTCGTCATCCCGCGGTTGTCCGGTCGCGGGACGAAGCGGCATTTCTCTCCAAACCTGGGCAAAGGCGCGATCCATCGCGGCGGCCTCGAGCACGAGTCCCTGGCGTTGCGCGACGAGCGCATAGTTCCAACCGACGCTCTTCGTTAGGCGAATGAGGGTTCCGGCAGCATCGAAGAAAATGGCTTTAGGCATAACGATGTCTGATCCTCTCACGATCGGTCCTTTTGGAATTGAAGTGCGGTTTGCCAGTTTTCGCTTTCGAGAAGACGGCGCAAGGGTGAGAATCAGTTCAGCGCAGAGCGGACGAACATGAACGCCATCGAATCACCGCGCCACGATCCGAAGTGGGATCAATCTTTGGGCGAAGAAATCGCCAATGCCATCAGCCACGGCTTTGGTCTTGTCGCCGCGCTGATCGGCGCGCCGATCCTGATGCTGGCGGCATGGCGAGGGGGCGACCGTTATTTTTTTACCGGCGCGGTTGTTTTCAGCGCGGCCATGCTGCTCGTTTATCTCGGCTCGACTCTTTATCACGCCTGGCCACGGGGCGCGGTCAAATCGGTCTTCCAGGTGATCGATCACTCCGCGATCTTTCTTCTCATCGCGGGCACCTACACGCCGTTCACGCTCGGACCGCTCCGCGGCGCGTGGGGTTGGACGATTCTGGGCCTGGTTTGGGCGCTGGCGATCTTTGGCGTCATTCTAAAAAGCGTCCACGGAACGGAGCAGCGAAAGAAACTTTCGATGGCGCTTTATTTGGGAATGGGCTGGCTGATTCTGATCGCGTTCCGGCCGCTGATCCTGCACGTGCCGCTCCCCAGTCTGGCCTGGTTGGTCGCCGGCGGAATTGCCTATACCGGGGGAGTTTTTTTCTTTGTCAGCAAGCGCAACCGTTTCACCCATTTCGTCTGGCATTTGTTCGTTCTCCTCGGCACCACCTGTCACTTTTTCGCCATCTTCTCCTGCGCCGCCGCATGAAAACTTTGCCTAACGACACTCTTGCCGGTCGAGCATAACGACCCGATCAACGCGCGCATCCTTGCCATCTCGGAGGATCAAATTGCCGGCTTCGTGCGCGAACCGTTTGCCGAAATTGCAGAGCGCGCCGGACTGCCGGTCGAGACGGTGCTCGAGCGCATCATCGCGATGCTGCGCGCGGGAACGGTTCGGCGGGTGCGGCAAACGTTGCTCGCCACCAATCTGGCGGAAGGCGCGCTCGTCGCCTGGAAAGTGCCGCCGGAAAAGATCGACGCGGCCTTCGATTGGATGTCGCAACGCGATCCTTTCTCCGGTCATGTCGTCCTGCGCTCGACCGATGCGGTCACGCCCGGCTCGGAATACAAACTCTGGACGACGCTCAAAGTGCCGCAGGGTTTTTCCTTGCAAAGGCATGGCGAGATCTTGACCGGGATCGTGGGCGCGGAGCATTTCCGGCTCATGCCGGCCAAGGGCATCTTCTCGTTAGGCGTGGGACATGTCCGGCGAAAAAAGATCGAGCCGGGAGCCAAGGCCGACCAACCGGCCAAGATGATTGTCGTCCAGCCCGCGAAGCTGACGGAAAAGGAGTGGATCGTCCTGACCGCGCTGAAACGGGAATTCGCGCCGGAAGAAATTCACGAGTCGCCCTGGGTCGCACGGGCCAAGGAAGCCGGCGTTTCCCTGGAGGAATTTTTCGGAATCGCGGAAGACCTGACGAAACGCAAAATCATTGGGCGGTTCTCCACTTTTCTCGAGCACGTGAAGCCTTCTGCCGGCGGCGTGCGGGTGACGCGTTTCAACGCGCTCTTTCATTGGGCGGTGCCGCCGGGACGCGAGATCGAGGCGGGCGGCGAAGTCGGGCGGCACGAAATCCTGACGCATTGTTATTGGCGCGAAGCCGGGCCGGAGTTTCGCAACGTTAACATCATGGCGGTCGCGCACGGCACCGACAAAGCCCTCATGTTGGAACACAAGGCGGCGATCGATCGCCATCTTGCCAGCTGCAGCATTCCCGTTTCCTACACGAACGTTTTCTGGGGTGGCCGGAGCGAGATCAAGCCTTCCGAAATTTCGCCGCAGATCTACCGGCAATGGCTGGCGGAAGTTGGCGCGAAAGGTTGAGCCTAAGGGCGTGTAGACCGCTTTGTCATCCCGAGCCGGCGCAGCGCGGCGAGGGACCTCGCGATTGCAACGGAGGGCTTGGCCTTAAGGAAAACCGCTCATTCCAACTGTGAGGTCCCTCCCCGTCCTACGGCGGCTCGGGATGACAAACTTTTGGGTGCGTCGGAGGACCGAGCGCGAATTCCCGCGTGCTTTCCAATTCCGAGAGCAACGCGATGGCGAAATCGGTCCGGCCGATTTGTCGTCCGAGCGCCATCGCCAGCGAGCCCGCGCGCGCGCGCAGCTCGGACGGGAAATCGTCAGCCGCCTGATTGAGGTTCACGCCAATCCCAACGATGGCCTCGAATGCCAAGCCGGGGCCGGCCTTCGTTTCGACCAGCACGCCGGCGACTTTTCGATCGCCCACAAAAACGTCGTTAGGCGGCTTGATCGCCGCCTCGAGTCCGGTCTCGCTTCGGATCGTCGCCACAACTGCCTGCGCCGCCCAATTCGTTAGGCGAGCCGATGCCGCGAGCGGAATCCTGGGCCGGAGCAGAACTGAAAACCAAAGACCCAGATGCGATGCCGAAGCCCAACGGTTCCCGCGCTGGCCGCGGCCGGCGCTCTGGTGCTCAGCGAAAACCACAAAGCCCTCGGGCAACTCCGGGGTGAGCATTTGACGGAGAAAATCATTCGTCGAACCGGTCGATTCCAGGACGATGATACGCCAGCCGATGATGCTCTCCCCTAACGATGCGCTGAGATCCGCCGCGACCAGTCGATCAGGCCGAGACATGCCTCAGCTCCAGCGAAAAATCGATCGCGCGCGCGGAATGGGTGAGCGCCCCGATTGAGACGAAATCGACCCCAGTGGCGGCGATCTGGCGAATGTTGCGGAGATTGACTCCGCCGCTCGCCTCGAATTTCACTTTCCCTTTCCCGATCGCGACCGCTTCGCGCATCGCCGTGGCGCGCATGTTATCCAGCAGGATCACCTCCACGCCCTCGATTTCCAGAAGCGCGCGGACTTGATCGAGGTTATCGGCTTCCACCTCGATTTTAAGATCCGGGTCGCTCGCGGCGCACCCGCTCGATGGCAGCGCTCAACCTGGCGAGCCCGTTGCGCGCGAGGAGATGGTTGTCTTTCACCAGCACCATGTCGAAAAGCCCGAAGCGATGATTCGTTCCGCCGCCTGCGACGACCGCCGCCTTCTCAAACTTGCGCAAGCCCGGCGTCGTCTTGCGTGTGTCGAGAATCTTCGCACCGTCGGGGCCGGCCGCCTCGACGAATTGATGGGTCAAGGTCGCAATGCCGCTGAGGCGCTGGAGGAAATTGAGCGCGACACGCTCGGCCGTAAGGATCGAGCGCGCGCGACCGCGGATTTCCAGGACGGCCGTTCCGGCGGACACGACCGCGCCGTCCTTTTGCGCAATTTCGAGGCGAAGGTCGGGATCCACCCGCCGGAAGATTTCCGCCGCCACCTCCGTCCCGGCAACGACCGCCCGTTCCTTGGCGATCGCACGGGCGGAAGCCTGATCGTTTTCACCGACAAAATACTCGGTCGTGACATCGCCGGTCCCGATGTCCTCGCGCAGGGCGAGATCAAGCAGCTGGTCATCTTCGCTGGAAAAATTCATGAGCTACGTGAGAGGCGGGGCCAACAAGGTGGCGCGCCCCGACAACTGCACCATGCGAAGAAGAATGCCGGGCAACAAGGCCGCCCGTACAAAAAAAGATCCGGGCAGGGCACGCGGAGAAACCTTCGAATGCGAGAACGTGCCACCGCCCGAATCGCCTTAACCAGTGAATATAGACAGCGCGCACTGGAGGGCGTTCAAAAGATTTGTATGCTTTTCACCTGACTCCGTCGACCGGTTAGACCGCCCGCGCTCCCGTGGCTCTAGAGCAGCAGTTCGCCCTGGGTCTGGCGACCCGCTCGAGCGGCTTCGCCGCGCACATCCTCGAGGAGCGACTTAAACTCATACCTTTCCATCGCTTCGATCAGTCGCGGATAATCCGGGCAAATCCGCAAATCCTCGATCGCCACCGGCAGGGGCAGATCGCAATCCAGTTCGACCATCTTGCGATTTTGCCGGATCCGCTCGCGCGCCGCTTCCAGTTTCTCGCGCGTTTTTGGGGTCTTGACCCGGTCCAGTCCATCCATGAGCGCGTCAAGGCTGCCGAATTCGCGCAGCAATTTGGCCGCCGCTTTTCGGCCAATGCCGACCCCGGCGAATATTGTCGACCGCATCCCCGGAGATGGCGAGGACATCGCCGATTTGGGCTGGCGGAACGTCCCACTTGTGTCGTCACTTCTTCTTCGCCTAACAAAGCAAACGCATCTTTGGGCGAGGCGAGATCGGCTTTGGCCGTGCTGTAGATTTTCACCGTCGAATTGACCAGCTGATACAGATCCTTGTCGTTCGTCGCGAGGACCACTTCGATTCCACGTTCGCGCGCCTTGATCGCGTAACAGGCCATCAAATCGTCCGCCTCCGTGTCGGGCAGCGAGACGCTTTGGAAACCAAGCCAGGGCGTGATTTTCTGGATCTCATCGAGTTGCGGCACCATCGGCGCCGGCATTTCCTTCCGCGTCTCCTTGTAGCCGGGTTGCAATTCTGTCCGGCGTTGCGGCAGCCCCTGATCCCAGACGACTGCGCCAAGATCGGGCTGTAGATGTTTCAACATGAGCCGAAGAGTTTTGGTGAATCCGAAGATCGCGTTGGTCGGTTCGCCGCGGGAATTGGAAAGATGCAGGATCGCGAAGTAAGAGCGGTAAACGTAGTAGTGACCGTCGATCAGCAGGAGTTTCATAAAATGGGAACAGGATTTACTGGATTGTCCGGACGGGAAGAGGAACGTGCAAGAGCGCTTCGCTTAAATCCTGTGAATCCTGTCGAAAAAAATCAAAACGATGCCTGGATCGTGCGCGTGCTGGGCAAGGAATACGGACCGGTCGATCTGGAGGAATTGCGCGAATGGAAGCGGGAAGGCCGGCTCATTCGCGAGAACGAAGTCCGCGAGCCGGGAAGCGAGCGATGGATTCCAGCCGGGGAATTGCCGGAACTTTTCGCAGATGAAAAAGTCGCACCGGAAATCCCGCCGATCTCGGTCGTTAGGCAAAGCACGCTCGGCACGCTCCTGACCCGAACCTGGCAAATCTATCGCGAGCGCTTCGCGCAGTTCCTTGGTCTGAGCGCGCTGGTCATTATTCCTTCAATTTGTGCCCAGCTCAGCAGCGCCGCAGTTGGCGCGGGCGGCGAACTCGATCTTCGCACCGCGCTCGCCGGCTTGTTCAATTTTTGCATGATCGCGGCGAGTTTCATCGCCTGGCCGATCTACGTGGCCGGGCTGCAAATTCTGACCAGCGAAGCGGCTCAGGGCACGCCACGTCACGTTGTCACGAGCTAATTCCCCGAGCTTTAAAATATTGGTCGCGCGTCGCGATCCTTTGCGTGCTGGTCTACGGCGCGTTTTTTCTCCTCCTTGTCCTGGCCTTCGCCATTCTCGTGATGGTCGCGGCCGGCCCCCCCAACCTGCTTGTGATTGTTGTCGCGCTGGCGTTGCTCTTCTTTCAGGTTTGGATGTTCGGACGCGTCTTCGTTAACGTCCTCTTCTGGCAACAAGCCGCGGTGCTCGAAGATGCCGGCGTGGTCGGCTCGCTCCGCCGCAGTAAGGAGATCGCGCAAAGCCGCCGCGAGTTGCCCTGGTGGCAGCGCCCGTTGTGGCGCGGAGTGATTTTATCTTCTCTTTGGTGCCTCCTCGCCACCGCGCTCAGCATCGGTCCGGAGTGGTCCACCCTGACCGCATATTATCACAGCCTAACGACGATGTCAGGATGCGCAGGCGATTGTTCAGTCGATGACTGCGGCGGCCAAACCGATGTCGCTCTCCATCTGGCCACTCGCCCTCGGCGTCCTCCAAACCGTGCTCCGACCGCTGCTTGGAATCTCTTTTGTCCTGCTTTACCTCGATCTCCGCGGCCACGCCTAACAATCAATCGAGCGCCAGATAAGGCCGCAGACCGTGCAGGCCCCCTTCCCGGCCAAAGCCGCTTTCGCGATAGCCGCCAAACGGACTCGTCGGGTCAAACTTGTTGTAGGTGTTCGCCCAGACGACACCCGCGCGCAGTTTGCTCACGATCTTGAAAATCTTGCTGCCCTTATCGGTCCAGACCCCGGCGCTCAAGCCATAGGGCGTGTTGTTCGCGCGCTCGATCGCTTCCTCCGGCGTGCGAAATGTCATGACGCTGAGGACCGGGCCGAAAATTTCTTCCTGGGCGATGCGATGCGATGCGGTCACCCCGGTAAAAAAGCTCGGCGGATACCAGTAACCCTTCTCCGGCAAACGCAATCGCGGCTGGACCAATTCCGCTCCTTGCTGCAACCCGCTATCGACCAGTTCGCAAATTTTATCGAGCTGCATCCTCGAATTGATTGCGCCGATGTCGGTGTTCTTATCGAGCGGGTTGCCGACGCGAAGCGATGAGATGCGATCACGCAGCTTCCGGATGACGGCGGGGAAAACACCTTCCTGCACGAGCAAACGCGACCCGGCGCAGCAGACATGGCCCTGGTTGAAATAAATTCCCGAGACGATTCCTTCCACCGCCTGATCGATCGGCGCGTCTTCGAAAATGATGTTCGCCGCCTTCCCGCCCAGCTCGAGCGTCAGGCTTTTTTTCGTCCCGGCGACGGCACGGGTCAGCAGCTTGCCGACCGAAGTCGAACCGGTGAACGCGATCTTGTTGACGTCGTCGTGGTCGACCAGCGCCTGACCGGTGGCGCCGGCGCCGGTGACAATATTAACGACACCGTCGGGCAACTCCGCTGCCTGAAAAATCTCAGCCAGATGCATCGCGGTGATGCTGGTCGTCTCCGCCGGTTTGAGCACACAGGTGTTGCCCGCCGCGAGCGCCGGCGCGAGCTTCCACGCCGCCATCAGGAGCGGGAAATTCCAGGGAATAATCTGCCCGGCCACGCCTAACGAGCGCGGCGTGCGACCGGGAAATGCGTAGTGAAGTTTGTCCGCCCAGCCCGCGTAGTAGAAGAAATGCGCGGCGACCAGCGGCAGATCGATGTCGCGGCTTTCCTTGATCGTCTTCCCGCCATCCATCGACTCCAAAACGGCGAGTTCTCGCGCTTTCTCCTGCACGAGCCGCGCGATGCGATAGAGAAATTTGCCGCGCTCGCGGCCCGGCATTTTGCTCCAGACCTTGCGGTGCGCGCGCCGCGCCGCCTGCACTGCCAAATCGACGTCATGCGCATCCGCCTCCGCGATTTCCGTCAGGGTCGCTTCGGTCGCAGGATTGATCGAATCGAAATACCGGCCTGAATGCGGAGCGCGAAATTTACCGTCGATGAAGAGCTGATAGCGCGGCTTGATCTTAATGTAATCGCTCTGCTCGGGAGCGGGCGCGTAGGCCCACCGCTCGCCGAAATCGAGGCGGCGCTCGTTAGGCGCGAGCAGACCCCCGCTTGCCACGAGCGATTTCGACTCGCGAACGACAACCGCGGCTGGCGACTTGAGACTTTTTACGAGCCATTTAATGCTTCTAGCGCTTTGCCCGCCGGACCGCACTTCAAAAATTTTCGTTCTCGCGGAGCAGAATGCCGTTGCTGGCTGGCACCGCCATCCTTCCCGGCGCATAATCGGCGATGCTATACGTCGTCGGCACGCCGATCGGAAATCTCGACGACATCACCCTGCGCGCGCTCGCGACTCTCAAGATTGTCGATCTGATCGCGGCGGAAGACACCCGGCATTCCGGGAATTTGCTGCGGCACTTCGAAATCCGGAAGCCGCTCGTCAGTTATCACGAGCACAATGAGGCGATGCGGACCGCCGAGTTGGTTGAGCGGCTCGCGGCCGGGGAATCGGTGGCGCTGATTACGGATGCCGGCATGCCCGGGCTGTCCGATCCGGGCGCGCGCTTGATCCGCCGATGCATCGAGCAGAATTTGCCGTTTACGATTGTCCCCGGCGTCTCGGCGATCACGACGGCGCTTGGTCGGCTCCGGATTTGAGCTGGAACAATTTTGCTATCGCGGGTTTCTGCCGGTGAAGAGCGGGCAGCGAGCACGGGAATTGACTGCCGCGGCCGAGCGCGAGGAGACCACGGTCTTCTTCGAGTCACCCTATCGAATCAACAAAACGCTGACTGCCTGCGCGGAATTGATGCCAGAGCGTCAACTCTGCGTCGCGCGCGAATTGACAAAAAAATTCGAAGAATTTCGGCGTGGGACCGCCTGCGGAACTGCTCGCGCATTATCAGGCGCATCCGGCGAAGGGCGAGATCACGCTCCTGGTATCGGGCAGTTGTAGCCGGGATCGGTGATCCGGTGGGCGAGCGTCGCTACACTGGGCGCGACCGGGATCAGTGATCCCGGCTACAACTCGGCACCGCTTCCCCGGATTTTCCCTTGTCAAAAGGGTCATGCTGTGTGACCGTCTCCGACTTTTCCCACGGCCATGGCATACGCAATTATCAAAACAGGCGGCAGACAATATCGCGTCGCGGAAGGCGACACGATCGACGTGGATCTGCTCGCGGGCGACGCGGGCCAGAAAATGACTTTTGGCGAGGTGTTGATGCACGCCGATGGCGAAAAATTGACCCATGGCGATCCGCTGGTCGCGGGAGCGAGCGTTACCGGCGAGGTGGTCGAGCAGCGCAAAGACAAGAAAGTCATCGCTTTCAAGTATCGCCGCCGCAAAGGCTATCACCGCACTGTCGGTCACCGTCGCAAACTGACGCGAGTCAAGATTACCGGCATTAGCCTCGGCTCGAAAACCAAGAAGGCCGCGGCGGCCAAAGACGCGACCGAGTAAATTTGCTCTCTTCAACTCTCATCTTCCCCAATGGCTCATAAAAAAGGACAAGGCAGCGTCAAGAACGGTCGCGACAGCGTTAGCAAACGTCTCGGCGTGAAAAAATTTGGCAGTGAAACCGTCGTTGCCGGCAACATCATCATCCGGCAGCGGGGCACGAAATTTTTGCCGGGCAAGAATGTTGGGCTCGGCCGCGACTACACGATTTTCGCGCTCGGTCGACGGCCAGGTGCGATTCGATCGCGCCGGTCGCCGCGTCAACGTCGTCCCCTTGTAGCCGGGGCGTTGACCCCGGCAGACGCGACAGCGGCACCTGTCTCCCCGGTTCCCGGCTAAGAGGCCGGCAGTTCCACGTTGTATCGTCGCGGCAATTTCAGGTATAACGGCAATCCCACGCAATGAAATACACTACCTATCTCCTTTTCGGAGCTCCCGGCAGCGGCAAGGGCACCCAGGGCCGCTCCCTCGGTTCGATTCCTCGCTTCTTTCATTGCGCCTGCGGCGATGTTTTCCGCTCCATCGATACCCGCACCCGTCTCGGTCGCGCCTTTCTCGAATACTCCAGCCGAGGCGAGCTCGTGCCGGATGACATCACGGTGGAACTCTGGAAAGCACGGATCGATGCGGCCGTGGACGGGCACCAGTTCAAACCCGACATCGACGTGCTCGTGCTCGATGGCATCCCGCGCAACGTCGGCCAGGCCGAAATCATGGATCAACTGATCGACGTCAAAAAGGTCTTCCATCTTTCCTGCCCCACACGCGAGGCGCTCTTCACTCGCCTGAAGAAACGCGCGTTGAAAGACAATCGCCTCGACGACGCGAACGAGGAAGTGATCAAGCGCCGGCTGGCGACCTACGAAAGCGAATCGAAGCCTGTGCTCGAACATTACAAGGACCGCGTGCAGGTAGTGGACGCCACCGAGCCACCGGCTAGAGTATTGTTTCACATTCTCGAGACGGTCTCGAATGGGGAACATGAGTCAGTCACAATTTGAAAATTTCACCGCCTCCAGCCTCTACTGCGAGAAATGCAAGGCGGCGATGCCGGTGCGCGAACGCCTTCTCCTCGTCCTGCCGGATCGGGAGCTTTACGATTATCTCTGCACAAATTGCGCATCGTCGGTCGGCCAGCGAGAAGTCACCGCAGGCGATAAGCTGATGGCGCGCGCCACGGCGCCTCGCCGCAGCCGCCGAGCCGTGCCGCCCGGTGTTTTGATGCCGTAAGCGCGGCATGCGCATTGTCTTTATCGGCACCGGCGCAATTGGCGTGCCGACCCTGCGCGCGCTTCTGCCGTGCGCCCGAACACGAAGTGATCGGCGTGGTTACGCAACCCGACAAGCCCGTCGGGCGGAAACAGCAGATGGCAGCGCCGCCGATCAAGGCAGAGCTCACTGCAACTTCAGTGCCGATCTTGCAACCGAGGCGACTGCGTGACGAAGAAGCTGTCGCGCAAATTCGCGCGCTCGCGCCGGAAGTGATCGTCGTCATGGCCTACGGACAGATTCTGCCGCGAGAGCGTGCTCGATGATTCCGCGCATCGCCTGCTTGAACGTGCACGCATCCCTCCTTCCACAATATCGCGGGGCCGCTCCTATCCAGGCGGCGATCGCGGCGGGCGATTCCGAGACTGGAATCACCATCATGTATATGGATGCGGGGCTCGACACCGGCGATATTCTGCTCCAAGCCAGGCTCGCGATTTCGCCTAACGAAACCGGAGGGTCGCTCCATGACCGTCTCGCGCAGATTGCGCCTGACGCTCTGCTCGACGCGCTGGCACAACTGGCCGTCGGACAGGCGGCTCGCCTGCCGCAGAATTCGGCGCGCGCCACCTACGCCGCCAAGCTGACCCGCGACGTTGGAAAAATCGATTGGTCGGAATCAGCCGAAGTGATCGAGCGAAAAATTCGCGCTTACGATCCCTGGCCCGGAGCCTTTACGTCGCTCGTCGACGCGTCAGGCAACCCGCGCCATCTGAAAATATTTCGTGCTTCGGTCGTCACCCAAAGCGCCGGCCGGCCGGGTTCTGTTTCGACGCCAAACGGAGTCGAATTCGTCGTCGCGACCGGCCGTGGCGCGTTGCGCCTCGAGGAAGTCCAACTGGAAGGCAAGCGTCGTTTGCAAGCGTCTGAATTCCTTCGCGGTTTTTCCTCCCCAATTCCAAATTTCTAACCCATCATCCCTGCCGAGATGGAAAGTGCCACGCCCGCCTACAAACGTATCGTCCTGAAATTAAGCGGTGAAGCGCTCCGGGAAACCGGGGGTCGCGACACCATCTCGCCGCAGATCGTGAAAGAGATCGCGCGCCAGGTTAAGGAGGTGTCCGATCTCGGAGTGCAGATCTCGATCGTCGTGGGTGGCGGCAACATCTGGCGCGGACTCGCGGCGAGTCATCGCGGGATGGATCGCACCACGGCAGACTACATGGGAATGCTGGCGACCGTGATCAACGGCCTCGCGTTGCAAAGCCAGCTCGAGCAAAGCGAAGTCATCACTCGCGTCCAAACGGCGATTGAAATGCAAAATGTCGCCGAGCCCTTCATCCTGCGCCGGGCCATTCGGCATCTCGAGCAGAAGCGAGTCGTCATCTTCGTCGCCGGCACCGGTCATCCCTTATTTTTCCACCGACACGACCGCGGCGCTGCGCGCGAGCGAAATTGGCGCGAACGTCATTCTGAAAGCGACCAAGGTCGACGGCATCTACGACCGTGACCCCAACCTCCATGCCGGCGCGCAACGCTACGAACAGATTACCTACACCGAAGCCCTGACGAAGCGTCTGCAAGTGATGGACTCGACCGCCTTCAGTCTTTGCATGGACAACAAGATCCCGATCATCGTCTTCGACATGAACAAGCCAACCAACATTCGCGATGCCGTTCTCGGGAAGAAAATCGGCACGCTCGTTTCCGAATAGCGATTGCGATTCGGGCCTCCCCAGCTTTCTTTCAACAACCTTATGAGCGCCGACGAAATCCTCCTCGAAGCCGAGATGGCAATGGAAAAAAGTGTGGACTACATGATCCATGAATTCGCGAGCGTTCGCACCGGGAAGGCGTCACCGGCTCTGGTCGAGAACGTCGATGTCGAAGCGTACGGCTCGTCCATGAAATTGAAACAGCTTGCGCTTATCACCACGCCGGAGCCGCGTTTGCTCGTAGTGCAACCATTCGATGCATCGACCGTGCGCGACATCGAGAAGGCGTTGAAAGAATCAAAGATCGGGATCATGCCGCTGGTCGATGGAAAAATCATTCGACTCCCCATTCCCGAACTCTCGGAAGAGCGGCGTAAAGATCTCGTCAAGTCGCTCAAGCAAATGGCGGAAGAAGCCCGCGTCCGCGTCCGCGCCAACCGCCGGACGGCGATGGACGAGGCAAAGAAAATGGAGAAAGCCGGCGAGGCGACGGAAGACCAGCTTCGCGATACCGAGGCGGAGATCCAGAAGCTAACGGACCGGTTCGTAAAGTCGGTCGACGAACACTTCGAGCGCAAAGAGGCCGAAGTGATGAAGGTTTAGCGAGCGACAACAAGATCGCCCCACTATTTGTCATCCTGAGCCGGCATGGCACGGCGAAGGACCTCGCGATCGTCGCTCGGCTTTCGCCAGGCGCAAAACAACGCAGACGGCCATATCGTTAGGTGGGAGATAGCACGCGAGTAACGCGGGGTCCTTCGCCGCGCTTTCGCCGGCTCAGGATGACAGAGCGGCGACTGCATCCACCACTTCCTCAACACTCACCGCTTTCATACAACGGAAATCGAGCGGGCATTCGCGCAGGAAGCAGGGGCTGCATTCGACCCGGTGCCTAACGACAAAATTCTTCGTTCCGAGCGGGCCCGGTCAAACTCGGTTCCGTCGAACCAAAGATCGCCACGACCGGAATTCCGAGGAGGGTCGCAAGATGCATCGTCCCGGTATCGTTGGTAAGGAGGAGCCGGCATTTCCGCAGCTCTTCGATCAGCTCGTCGAGACTCGTTTTCCCGATGAGATTGGTGCAGTTTGGGCCGAGTTGCTCGGCAATTGTTACACCCACCTCCTCATCTTTTTCGGTGCCGAAAAGAACCCATTGACCTCCGATCGCGTAGCCGCCGCGGCGGCAAAGCGCTCCGCCAGCCATCGTTTTGCCGGACCATATTCTGCGCCGGGACAAATCCCCATCCTGGACGCAGGGCTTCCGCATCGACGGCGGGGCGGCGAGCACGATCTCGCCGACTTCGGCGACCGCCCCTAACGAGCGCGCGAGGTCGAGATAATGCTCTGCCTGATGGAGCGGCGGACCCGTCCGCTCAACCTTGCGCACGACTTGATTGAGCAGCCACCGCCGGTGATGCCCGGCATAGCCGACCCGGCGAGGAAGACGCGCCAGCCAGAGTTCGAGCGCCACCCGGAGCGAATTAGGGAAAGCAATTCCGACATCAAATTTTGGTTGTCCGCGAAGCAACCGGACCGCTTCCCAGAGAGATTTTCCGCCTAACGAAATCACCGCATCTACTTCCGGCACAAGCCGCCAGACGGCCGCGATTTTTGCCGGCGCGAGCACTGTGACATGCGCATCGGGACGACCACGCTTAATCGCCCGGACGGCCGGAATGCTGATGACACTATCCCCGAGCCAGTTGCTTCCACGGATGAGAATGCGGAACGGCTTCAGGTCCTTCGGCGCCATGCCTGCGGGCAAAAAAAGTCCGCGTTTGTATCGGGCCGAGGAGCCAGTTGGGGCGCGGGGTTTTCCAACGATTATGGACCCAAAACCAATCTTCCGGCGCACGTCGGATTTCATCCGAAATCATCTCGTTTGTTTTCGCGGTGAGCGAGGCCACGCTGTCGTTCGGCCGATCGCTCGCCGGGAGAAAAATCATCCGCCATTTCCCCGGGCCGTCGGTATAGAGAGAAGCGGCGAACAAAGCGGCTCCGGTCCGTTTGCAGAGCAAACCAGGCAGCGGCGAAGTCGACGCCAGTCGCCCGAAGAATGGCGTCCAAAGGCCATGATCGCCGGCGTGCTGGTCACTCAGAATTCCGATCATGCCGCCACCGCGGAGGAGCCGGATCGCTTCCTGAAAACCTTCGCTCCGATCGAACAGCTCCACGCCAAAACGGGCACGCTGTTGCCTAACAAAGCGGTCGAGATAGCGGTTGCCGAGTTTCTGATAAACTGTGCTCAGGCGGATGTAACTGAAATAGTGCGGCACGATCTGGGCGAACAACTCCCAGTTGCCGAGGTGGCTGAGCGCGACCACAACCGGCCGCCCCGCGCGCAACTCCCGGTGCACCTCCTCCAGGCCTTCAATCGCGACCAGCGCCGTCACTTCCGATAACGGCATCGCGTTCAACTTGATCCCGCTGAGAAGATTGGCGCCGAGCCGTTGAAAATGCCGGCGAACGATTCGCCTTTTCTCGGCTGTGGTTTTTTCCTGATCAAACGCGATCTCCACATTCCGGTCGGCTAGCCGGCGATAGTTCGGCAGAAAGCACCAGGCAAGGAAGCCGAGGGCGTTTCCGAGAGAAAAGACGAAACGCAGCGGCAGCGCAGTCAGCAAAGTGAGCGCCGCGCGATAGAGAAGGTAAACGCAAAAATCGACCATGCAGGGCGGCCGGCAACGGCCGAGGCGTGCGGCAGAACCGTAATTTTGCCTGCGAGCGGCTGCAATCATTATAATGTGCGCTCGTGCAGTGGCGCCTCTTTCCAACCGCCCGGTCTGATTTTGCGCGCGTCGTCGCGCGAAAATTCCCGCCGGGCCGACTTCTCCTTGTCGGCAGCGAGGCGGATCAGTTCGTTGAACGAGTCCGCGCGAAGATGAAGTCACGAGCACGGTTTGCCTCGGGCTCGCCGAACTCGAGGCGCTGGAGGAGACCGGCAGCGCTCCCCGCTTCGACCTCGCCATTTGGCTTTATTCCTCGGAAATTGCGGACGCGAACGATGAGGCCAACCCTCGATCGACTCGCTCGACTTAACAGATAACCTCCTTCTCATTCCCGGGTCGGGCGCGGATGCGGCGAAGCGGCGGCCGCAACTGGTCCTTTATTTGGCCGCCCGAGGCTTCTTTCCAAATTACGATTCCGACATTGTCGAAATCGAACCGGCCGCATGTGCATATGAGCCGGAGAAAAGCGGATTCCGTTGAGATCCTCTTGCCGGCGGTGGAGACCGGCTTCAGCCACCTGAATGCGCAGTTACGCCGGCTGCGCCGCGCGTTGCAAACCCGGATGTCCGAATTGGAGGCCGCCGATCGCCACATCGCGCAGCTCGAAGAAAAAGTGCTCAAGCTCAAGGAAGCAAAACGCGACCTCAAGCAACTCAAGGCGGAAAAGCAGGCGTTGCGCAAATCACCCGAACGCAAGATCGGACAAGTCATCCTGGCGCCCTACCGATTGCCGCAAAAATTGATCCGCGAAGTGCGCAAGCAATTCGGAGCGGCGAAAGCAGCAAAAAAAGCTGCGGGCGCGCCTAACGAATATCAAAAATGGTTGGAGCGCAATCGGGTCACTCCCCAACAGGCCGCCGCGATGCGAGAAGAAGCACGCGCCTTTCCGTTGCAACCGCTGATCAGTATCATCACGCCCGTCTTCAATACCTCAGCTCCCTGGCTCGAGGAAGCAATCGCCTCCGTCGAGCAGCAGGCATACGAAAACTGGGAGTTAATTCTGATCGACGATGGGTCGACGGCCGAGGAAACACTCGCTCTCCTGGCGAAAGTCGAGAATCGCGACCCGCGCATCCGGCTTTGCCGATTGGAAAAGAATCGTGGCATCTCGATCGCTTCCAATGTCGGACTCGAAGCCGCTCGAGGCGATTGGATCGCCCTCCTCGACCACGATGATTTGCTGGAACCGGATGCCCTCTTTCAGACGGTGAAACTATTGCAGACAGCACCCTGACGCGGACTTGATCTATTCCGACGAAGACAAACTGACCGAAACTGGTTTCGACGCGCCCTTTTTTCAAACCCGATTGGTCGCCGGATTTCTTTTTGTCCTACAACTATCTTTGTCACTTCACGACCATTCGGCTTTCCCTGGTCCGCGAAGTAGGAGGCTTTCGGCCAGGCTACGATTTCGCCCAGGACTACGATCTTTTTCTCCGCATTACATCCCGTTCGAACTCGAATCCATCATATCCCTCGCATCCTCTATCACTGGCGACGGAGCGCGGGATCCACTTCGATTAGTATTCGCTCGAAACCGGATGCGCTCGAGGCGGCCAGACGCGGCTTGATCGATCACCTGGTGCGCGTCCACCAACCGGGTCATGTCGCAATTGATTGGCGCACCCATGGCTTTCGCGTCCGGCGACAAATCACGGAGGAAAAAAAAATCGCCATCATTATTCCTACGCGCGACCGGATCGACTTGCTCGCGCGATGTATCGCCAGCATTGAGGCGAAGACCGCCTACGAAAATTACGAAATCACTGTCGTTGATAACGACAGTCAATCAGATGAGGCACGAGAATACTTCCGAAACTTTCCCCACCGGCTCCTCCGATTCTCCGGTCCTTTCAATTATTCCGCGATCAACAATTTTGCGGTGGAAAAGACCGACGCCCCCTGGATTCTCTTCTTGAACAATGACACTGAGGTCATCGAGAGCGAATGGTTGACCGCCATGGCCGAGCACGTGCAGCGCCCAGAGATCGGCGCCGTCGGGGCGCGTTTAATCTTTCGTGACGAGACCATTCAGCACGCCGGGGTCGTGCTGGGGGTGCGCGGGATGGCGAAACACGCCTTTTGCGGTTTCCCCGCGGAAGCCCCCGGCGTCTGCCGCCAGCTTCAGATGACGCGAAACTACAGCGCGGTCACGGCCGCCTGCCTCCTGACCCGGCGCGAAGTTTTCCAGGAAGTCGGCGGATTTGATGAAGAACAGCTGCCGGTTATTTTCAACGATGTCGATCTTTGCCTGAAAATGCGCCAGGCTGGCTACCTGATTGTTTACACGCCATTCGCCAAGCTCTATCACGAGGAATCGGCGACCCGCCGGACCAGCGTCGAGCCGAGGGAAGCGGCGATTTTGCGCGCGCGCTGGCCGGAGATCGTCGAGCGCGATCCGTATTACAATCCGAACCTCTCCCGGGAACAAGCCGACTTCTCGTTAGGCAAATAGTTCGAATTTGAATGAACAAGAAAAAATCTGATCGCTGGCGCGCCCTGGCGCCGGAAGCGTCGGCCGCCTTGGTCGAGCGCGATTATGGGGTGCGCTCGCTCGGCCAACGCATCGCTGAAGTTGGGATCGAAGCCGGGCAACTCGCGGCGGCAAATCGCGCCGACCCGGAAATTTCCCAGGCGTGGATTCCGGGCGTAGAGATTTTCGCGCGCACCATTCATCCGCAGCGGCATCGGGGCTCATTCGGGGAACTGGCCCGTCGCGACGAAGGACCGCTGGCCCGGATCGGGCTCTGGCCCCGGCAATGGTCGGCTGCGCGGATGTTTGTCCAAACCGCCAAGGGTTTTCACATTCATCCTCCCAGCGTGCCGGAAGGCACTTCGCCTAACGAATGGTTCCAGCGGCTGTTTGTGATTGAGCCGGAAAATTTTTCCCTGCGCCGCTACGAGGAGGAGCAGTGGGACGTGATGTTTTTTCTGCAAGGCCGCGCTGAAATGATCCTGCGCGAGGCGCGTGCCGGCTTGCCGCAAAAGACGATGCGGCTCTTCATCGACGGTGACGAGCACCGCGGACCTAACAATGCCGCAGTGGTCATTCCACCGGGTGTGGCGCACGCTATTCGGGTGGAGGGTTCGGAGGATTTGGTCATGGTCTATGGAACGAGCACGTCTTTTAAGGCGGAGTTTGAAGGACGCATCGCGAGCGAGGTCGAGACGGCGGCGTTGCCGGATTCCTGGCAAAAATTTCTCGCATGAATTCGAACGGGAAGGAGCCTTGGTGCCGCAACTAGGCGAGGCGCCGACGCCCAGTCGGGGCAGCAAGGCCCCTCCCATCTTGAAACGGCGGTTCAACCCGGCGGAGCCGGAGTGGATGGACCGACCGCAGCCGGTCTCACCCGCGCTGATTTCCGATCTGGAAAATCTCCGGACGCTCAACCGTTACTTTGGCAGCTATCGACTGATTCGATTTTTTTTGCGTCGCTGGATTCACCCGGGTGACAAACTACGCATTCTCGATCTGGCGACAGGATCCGGCGATATCCCCCGCCTGGTGGTCGAGTTCGCGCGCGAGGATCGGCGCAGAGGTGGAAATCGATGCCGTCGATTTTCAAGCGTCGACGATTGAGATCGCGCGGACGTTGAGCGCCGACTTTCCCGAGATCCATTACCATTGCGCAGACATTCATCAATTCGGCGGAAACCAGTCATATGACATCCTTCTCTTTTCGCTCGCCCTGCATCATTTTAGTTCCGACGAAGCAGTGCGGTTGCTGCGCCGCTGCCGTGAACTTTCGCACGGGCACGTCCTCGTGGCGGATCTGCGCCGCGGATGGATCGCAAAGATCGGCGTTGCTTTGTTGACGACTTTTCTTTTTCGCGAGGCGATGACGCGGAATGACGCGCGCGTCTCGGCTGCCCGTGCTTTTTCTTTTCCTGAACTGGAGAACCTCGGCGATTGCCGCCGGATGGAGCGGCTACGAACATCGCAGCTTTCGTTTTGCCCGACAGGCGATTTGGCTGGAGCGTCCGTCGTTCAGCCAATCCGGAAAATGAGGATTATCTCGACCATCGCAGATCTGCGTACTCATTTGCGTGGCCAGAAAAGTCGTCGCGTGCTGGTCCCGACGATGGGCGCCCTCCATGCCGGGCATGTTTCACTCATTCGCCTTGCGCGGAAACATGCGGGCGCGGAGGGCGAAGTGGCGGTGAGCATTTTTGTGAATCCGCTCCAATTTGAACCGGGCTCGGATTTTTCGCGCTATCCGCGGCCCGAAGCGGCCGACGAAAAAACTTGTCGCGCCGAGGGTGTTGACCTGGTTTTTCGGCCCGCTGCCTAACGAAATGTATGCCGACGACCGTTCGACCTACGTCGAAGAGACTTCGCTCTCGGAACGTCTTTGCGGCGCTTCGCGACCGGGTCATTTTCGCGGGGTCTGCACGGTGGTGACGAAGTTATTTCATCTCCTCGCCCCGAAGGCCGCCGTTTTTGGCGAGAAGGATTTTCAGCAGCTTGCAATTATTCGCCGGATGGTGCGCGATCTCAATTTCCCGATCGAGATCATCGCCGGCCCGACCGTGCGCGAACCGGATGGCCTCGCCCTGAGTTCGCGAAATCAATATCTCACCGAGGCGGAACGGGCTCAGGCTCCCATCATTCGAGCCGCCCTCCTGGCGGCGGCGGATGCGCGAGAAACGTCCGCTGCCAAAATTCTTGCGGAAGTGCGGCGAAGAATTGAATCGGCTCCTCTCGCCCGGATTGATTACGCAGAAATAGTCGGCGCTGACGACCTGCAACCGCGCCTTACGATCGAGCCCCGGTCGCTTCTCGCCGTTGCCGTCTTCTTTGGTAAGACGCGCTTGATCGATAACATTCTCCTCGGATGAAAGAGTTCGATTTCGTCGTGATCGGCAGCGGCATCGCTGGTTTGACCTTTGCGATCAAGGCGGCCAGGCACGGCCGTGTTGCAATTGTCACCAAGCGCAAAGGCGTGGATTCCAACACCGCGTGGGCTCAGGGCGGCGTGGCCTGCGTAACGAGCAGTGAAGATTCCTTCGAACTGCACATTCGCGACACTCTCACGGCGGGCGCCGGACTCTGCGACCCGGTCGCGGTCGAGACGGTGGTCAGGGAAGGTCCGGAACGAGTTCGAGAACTGATGGAGCTTGGGTTGCACTTCGACGAACGCGACTGTCGAAGGGCATCGCGAATTGGATCTCGGTCGCGAAGGCGGCCATTCGAAAAGGCGTGTCCTCCATGTGCACGATCTCACTGGTTATGAAATCGAGACGACGTTGCTCCGGGCGGCGCAGCAATCGCCGAACATAGAGTTGCTCGAAAACCACATGGCGGTCGATCTGATCACCGCCGCGAAACTCGGTTTCGCGAGAGAAGACCATTGTCTGGGCGTTTACGTTCTCGATGAAATTTCCGGCGTGGTGGAAACGATCCGGACCGATCGCCTCCTCCTCGCCACCGGCGGGTGCGGGAAGGTTTATCTTTACACGACGAATCCCGCGATCGCGACCGGCGACGGAGTGGCGATGGCCTGGCGAGCCGGAGCGGTGATTGCGAACATGGAGTTCATCCAATTCCATCCGACATGCCTTTTCCATCCGCAGGCAACGACATTCCTGATTTCCGAAGCCGTCCGCGGAGAAGGGGGAATCCTGCGCAACAACAAGGGCGAGGATTTTGTGAAGAGAACGCATCCGCAGGGTTCGCTCGCACCGCGTGACATCGTCGCCCGGGCGATCGACGCTGAGATGAAACGCACCGGTGCGCAGTGCGTCTACCTCGATATCACCCATCAGCCGAGAGAATTTCTGCAGGAGCGTTTTCCGCATATTTACGAGACCTGCCTGCGCTACGGCATCGACATGGCGAAAGAACCTATCCCGGTGGTGCCAGCGGCCCATTATCAATGCGGTGGGATCAAGACCAATATGGACGGAGCGACCAATTTGCCCGGATTATACGCTATCGGCGAGGTGGCCTGCACCGGTCTGCACGGCGCGAACCGACTGGCGAGTAATTCACTCCTCGAAGGCTTGGTCATCGCGCATCGCGCCTGCGAGGCCCTGACCAAAAGTCGATCACCAGCGCATCCTGGCGAGCCTAACGGTGCCCGAATGGAAATCCGGCGATGTCCAGGACGTGGACGAATTGGTCGTCATTTACCATAACTGGGACGAGATTCGTCGGCTGATGTGGGACTATGTTGGCATCGTGCGGACCGACAAGCGGCTGCAACGGGCCAGTGCGCGGTTACGCAATCTGCAGCGCGAGATCCAGGAATTTTACTGGAACTTTAGAATTACTGTTGACCTGCTAGAGTTACGCAATCTTGCCACCGTAGCCGCTCTGATCGTGGATTCCGCTCTGAGCCGGAAGGAAAGTCGGGGCTTGCATTATACGATGGATTATCCGGTAATGAGGGATGAGCTTTTCCTCCGGGACACCCTGCTCAGCCGGAGCCAGGGCGGGGTTTTGGAATGGATCGTGCTAAAAGAAAATGATGATTCAGGCTTGCTTGCGTAGGCCGTTTTGTGTAAAACGAAAGTGGAAATGCGCGCAAATTGCATAAAATTTCTGAAAGCTGGCGCCGTTAGTCTTGCCCTAGCGACGCCCATTCGCCCACGCCCAGTCCCCCTACGAAAGCAGCGCGGATTTCGCCAAGTATGCGATGAAGCTGAGAGCGCAGGCGCTGCTCAAGGTAGAACCCCAGGTCTTCGTCCCGACGACTTCGCGTTTCTCTACTTCTCGTTATCCTTGGAAAACCGACATCGTCACGACCATCTTCTGGATCGGCGAAATGCCGTCCGGAAATAACCCGGTGCCGAATCACAAAAGCTCGTGGGATGCGGATTGGACCCGAAATTACGGCGGCTACGACAATCCCGACCCCTCGCGGCGCCACGACTACATCCCGGTTAACTTCGTCCCTCGTCAGAATCCGTTCTACTGCGCTCTGCCCTATAACGATGTTTCGCACGGGCAGTTTAAGCCTGAAGCACCGATGGTGGTGCCGTGGTTTCGGCAGGCGTTTGTCCAGCAAGGGCATTCGGTCTGCAAAGATCGTTGGATCGCGATCCGCCGTGGCAACCGCGTCTGCTATGCGCAATGGGAAGATTGCGGTCCATTTCGAACCGATCATTATCAATACGTTTTCCGGAACGAACGCCCGAGGATGAACCTCAACCACGGCGCAGGCCTCGACGTCTCGCCGGCAGTCCGCGACTATTTGGGTCTGAGCCCAACTTCTCTGACCGATTGGCAATTCGTTGAAGTCCGCGATGTGCCGCCCGGTCCGTGGCGGAACTACGGAGACAATAATAATTTCGTCATCGCCCGCCGACAGACCGAGCAGCGCTTGGCGGAGCAAACCTCCTCCAAAACCAAGAAGTAGCCGACCTTCGCTACTCTTAACGGCTCCTCGCGAGCTCGCCTGATAACACGGCCAGGCTCTTTTCGATTTCCCGCACGCGGGTAAGCAACGGATCGTAGCGCTTTCGCTCCGCGGCGCAGAACGCGCGCAATGGCGAAAAGACCGAACCGATCTCCGCATAAAAGAGATCGATTGCATGATGCAATTGTTGCTCGATCGCGGCGACCAACTCCTCGCGCTTCGCCTCCATTTGTCGGTGATATTCGGCCAAAATTTTTCGTCGTCGACCGAACGCAACAAATGTTCCGGCCACGAAGGCCGACGCCGCCACGATCCCGGTGACATCGGCGACAGCCGCGCTGCTCATCGCGGCAATCAAAGTCACAATGCCGCCAGCCGCGGCGACTCCCGCCGGGACGCGCAACCAGTTGGCCGTTTCGCGAAACATGCGCTCGAGCTGCGCTTCCATGCTGCGACCAGCGATCCGCTCGACGAGCGTGAGTTCGATCGACTGTAACAATTCCCGCCGCTGCCGCGCGAAATCGGGAATCGTCTGATTCAATTGCACTCGCGAGTCGCCCTTGAATTGATTTTCCATTGTATCCTGCAACTGCGGCCAAAGGCTGCGCAGATCGGTCTCGAGCAATTGCAACGCGTTCTCGACTTGCGGTTGAATCAATTCCCGCATCTTCGTCTCCAGATCGGCCTGAAATTTCTCCTGCCACTCAGCCTTGCCAAGAACAAGCCGCCAGGTCCGCCAGAAGGAAAGATTGCGCTCCAACAATTCCTGACCTTCCGTTTCACAACGTCGGCAGGCCTGTTCGATACCCCGGAGGAAGCCGCCCACCTGCCGCAAAGTTTGCTCTTTGCGCGTTTCGAGAATGCCTTCAAGTCGCGCGAGTTGCTCTTCGTCACGCATGATCGTTCCGAGAATGTTGCGCACCCGCATCGAGCTATCGATGAGAATGACGGTCGCGGTCTGGCAGGTAGAAATCAGCTTGGGCAGACCATGTTTCGACTCATCGACCATCAGGCTGATGTGTTGTTCGAGGTGCTCGAAACGGCTTTCCTCCCAGAGGCGGGATTTATCAGCACCGGAGGTTCGAGCGAGAAAAGCCTGGCGCGCTGACACCGCGAAAATCGGCGGCACAAAGCCCAGTTTTTGTTGAGCCGTTTCCCGCAAATGGCGCTCGATTACTTCGACCTCGGCCCGGTCGCGCAGGTCAGCCTGTTGCAAGACGAAGACCACGTTCTTGAGCCACTTTTGGTTGACGAAGCGAAGCAGCTCCCAGGCTGACGCTCCCCACGGATTCACCACCGAGAAAACGAAAAGAATGAGATCGGCGCGTGGGACGAAATTCTCCGTGATCGTCTGGTGCTCGGCAACCATTGTGTTGGTCCCCGGGGTGTCGACGATGTTGAAGTCCTCGAGAAAAGCAATAGGCAGATATCGCTCGGTCACTTGACCGGAAACATCGATCGTCTGCTCGCGCGAACCGTGCTTAAAGATGTAAATCCGATCGGTCGCAGGCAGAACGTCCACCTTGCAAAATTCCTCACCGAAAAGCGCGTTAAGCAAAGATGACTTACCCGCCTTCACTTCTCCGACAACCACGAAAAGGAGCGGTTCGCGGACGTCCTTGAGCATGTTTTGCAGCGTATCGAGGACCGCAGGCTCACGCTGCATATCGGCCGCCAGCTTGAGCAAAGCCGTCAGGGCCGCCTCCGTGCGGGTGCGAAACTGGAGATAAAGATCGGCGACCATGTCGGCGATCTAGGTCTTCGTTAGGCGAGGGGTTGGTGATGGATTCGGTTCTTGGTTCGCCGCCGGACTGCCTTCGGGTGTCGGCGAAGGGGGCGCGCCATCTTCGCCAGTCTGCTTCGGCGCCATCGGCTTTCCCATCGCGATCAGCTCGGAAACGGTGACAAACTTAAATCCTTTCTTCTGCAGTTGATCAAACGTTTCCGACATCGCCTGGATCGTCCCCGGATGGATATCGTGGGAGAGGATGATCGAGCCGGGTCGTGTTTCCCGGACAATCCGGCTTGCCACTACCGCCGGACCAGGCCGTTTCCAGTCGAGTGGATCCACATCCCAAAGAATCGTTCGGTAGCCAAACTCGGCATAAATCCACTGCTTTTCCCGCGCGGTGATTGAACCATAAGGCGGTCGCATCAGGACCGGATGAGTCCCGATCGCTGCGTCGATCGCGTCATCGGTTTTTTGCAGTTCCGCTCGCACACGATCATCGCGCATCTTACCGAAGGACGGATGCGACCAACTGTGATTGCCGATTTCGTGGCCTTCGCGCACCGCTCGCTGCAGAATCTCCGGGTGTTCCAAGGCGTTCTGGCCAATCACAAAAAACGTCGCGTGGATGTGATGCGCAGCCAGGATATCGAGCAGCTGAGGCGTTAGTTTTGCGCTTGGACCATCGTCGAAGGTCATTGCAATGAAGGGTCCATCCACATGCACGGCGCTATAGGAGATGGCAGGCGTGGCCGCCTGTCGGCGAAACCGAGCCAGTTGTCGTTCCTACTTTGGGCAGGGCGGGAGTCTGCGCGGCGAGGACGCCCGCCTGAAAAAGTAAAAAGGCAGGCGGTGAGAGCAAACCAATGAGACGGCGAAAAAGACGATTTCACTGGTCCAAGATTGCGCTGTATCTGGCAGCGCCGCAAATGGACGCAGAAAGAGCCATGGAAATCGCCTGAAACCACCCTCCAAGAGGGTATTTTTCCACAAATTTGCAAGGTTTTGTGGCAGTTATCCTGCTCCTGAGAGGCGGACAAACAAGGTTTCTTTCCCGCCTTAGGAATGCCGCCCGGCGACCGGAGGGGCTCGACGGTGGGGATTTACGAAGGCAATGAGAATTCTTTTGATCGAGGACCACCCCGATAGCCGGCGCAATTTGCGTCGCCTGATCGAGAAGCGTGGGCATGAGGTTGTCGCCTGCGCCAGCGCGGAAGAGGCGGAAATCGAACTTGGGAAGGCCAGTTTTCCGTTTCTTATCCTCGACTGGATGCTGCCCGGCAAGAGTGGCGTCGAGCTCTGCGAAAGCCTAAGAGCGCGCCCTCGCGGGGATGAAATGTACATTTTGCTGGTGACCGCGCGCTCCGATGCCGAGGACCTTGAGCGAGCACTGGCCGCGGGCGCAAACGATTACCTGACCAAGCCTCTCGATGCCCGCCGATTAAGCGTGCGGCTCTCGGTCGCGGAACGCCACATCCAGGAGTTGGAGGAACGCAATCATGCCCGGGTCGCGCTGCAAGATTCTGCCCGGCGGATGACGGATATCCTGGAGAAAACCAGTGACGGTTTCTTCGCCCTCGATACAAACTGGAAATTCACTTATCTCAACGCGGAAGCGGAAGTCATGCTGGGCAAGCCGCGGGCGTCGCTCATCGGACAGAATATTTGGGAAAAATTTCCCAGCCTGACCGGCTCGATCTTCGAGCAGAATTATCGCAAAGTTATGAGGGACCAGGTCGCGATCGAATTCGAGGCCGTCGATGCCAGGGGCAAAGCCTGGTTCGAGGTGCACTCCTACCCGAGCGGCGGAGGAGTCTCGGTTTTCTTTCGCGAAATCACCGAGCGCAAACGAGCCGAAGCAAGAGCGCCTAACGACAGGCAAACTGGAATCGTTAGGCACACTTGCCGGCGGGATTGCGCACGACTTGAACAACATTCTTACTGTTATCTCCGGCAACATCGGCCTCGCTCAACTCGACGCTCCAAACCACAGCGGTAATCTTCTCTCCTATCTGGCCAAAGCCGGACAAGCCGCCCAACAAGCAGCGCGGCTTTCCAGTCAATTACTCACATTCTCGAAGGGCGGCGCGCCATTAAAGAAAATCGCCTCCGTCGCGGACTTGTTGCAACGAGCGGCAGAATTTTCTTTGCACGGGTCCAATCTTCGGGCCGCGCTCGAAATCGAGGATCATCTCGGCAAAGCGGATATTGATGTCGGCCAGGTGGAGCAAGTGATCAACGCGCTCATCATCAACGCCCGCGAAGCCATGCCGAACGGCGGCTGCCTCGACATTTCCGCGGAGAACGTGCAGATCGACGAAAAAGACGGATTACCTTTAGAGCCCGGCCGCTACATCAAAGTCTCCATTGCGGACCACGGCCCTGGAGTTCCACCCGATGTGGTCCAGAAGATTTTTGATCCCTACTTCACAACCAAGACTTCCTCGACCGGCCTCGGTTTGGCGATCAGCTACTCCATCATCCGAAAGCACGGCGGTTTGCTGCACCTCGAGAGCAATACGCCGACCGGCGCGACCTTTACCTTCCATCTGCCAGCCGCCGCCAGCAAAGTCGTAAACGATCCGCTCCAGCCCAACGAAGCCGCTTTTCATATTAACGAAAAGCGCATTCTCGTGATGGATGATGAATCGGCCATCCGCGAGCTCACCTCGCAACTTCTCGAAACGATGGGCTATGAAGTGACCGCTGTTCCCGATGGTGCAGAAGCGATTCGGATTTATGAACGCGCCCTGCGTAAAGGCGAAAACTTCCTCGTCGTCATTCTGGACGCGACGGTGCGCGGTGGTCTCGGCGGTGTCGAGACGATCGAGCGCTTGCGCAACATCGATCCCGACGTGAATGCGATCATTTGCAGCGGCTACTCTGACGAAGCCGCGCTCTCGCAGTTTCTCTCCTACGGATTCCGTGGAGCGCTCCCGAAACCGTTCACTCGACGCGAACTGGCCGACGCCCTGCAAAAGGCGGGCAAGAGCCCGGCCCAAACCCTTGTGGTTCGTTAGGCGGGTTAGCTTTTCGGAACCTTTTTCAGCTCTCCGATAAAAGCGCTCGGTCCGCCAGGCATGTAGCCGAGCGCGCCGACCATTTTTCCATCCCCGTTCAAAACTACAATTGTCGGGAAACCCTCGATTGCATATTTCTGCGCAAGGGTTGCGTTTTGCTGCCTGACCTCGCTGCTCAGCGGTTTTGCGCGCGGAAAATCCACCGTCATTAAGACGAGATTCTGCTTTGCATACTCGGCAAACTCCGGTTTCGAGAAAACCTCCGCGTCCAGTCGCTTGCACCAACCGCACCAATCGGAGCCGGTGAAGTTTAGGAGAAGCAACTTATGGCTTGTCTTGGCTTCGTCCTGCGCTCGATGGAAATCGGTCAGCCAAATCGACTCCGCATGGGCCGAGCTGAAAACCAAAGCGCCACAGGCGATTGAGAGAATTAGGGCACGACAGATTTTCACAACACATTAATCGCCGAGAGAAGGCATTCTGGCAAGAGCGACAGCGACACGCCGGCGCCGCCCTCCATGAATGAAGGAGCGCCCGCGAACAGGCAGAACTGTCCGCGGGCAACAAAAATTGCCTCTGAGATCCAGCTCTAAGGCTGAACGAATCGTTAGGCGATCAGCGGAGATGACCCGAGACGAGCTTCGTCATCTCGAACATGCTCACCTGGCTCTTGCCATTGAAGACCGGCCGCATCGCATCGTCCGCGTTGATCTGGGTGCGTTTCTTCTTGTCCTGCAGGCCGTTCTTCTTGATGTAGTCCCAGAGTTTCTTGGTTAATTCTGAGCGCGGCAGCGGCTTTGAGCCAACGATCATGGAGAGTTTTTCGTCCGGCTGAACGGGCTTCATGAACGCTGCATTAGGCTTGCGTTTCGAGGATGATTTTTTTGCTTTGGTTTTGGGCATAGACGCTGATTAATCGCTCGACTGCGAGAGAGCAATACTAATTTTTCACCGGCGAAAAATATTTTAATGCGCTCTCAAACCGTGCGCCGCACAAGCAAAGCCGTAAGATCGTCCGCCAACGGTTCGCCATCAGCGGGCACGACGCGGTCCAGAATTCTGTCCAGCAACGCCTGCGCACTCGAGGATTCCTGTGCCAACAATTTCTGCAATTGGGCCGGTGTCGATCGCTCAACTCCGGTTCTCGCGGGGCCATAAAGTCCATCGGTGTGGAGGAGGAATCCGTCGCCCGGCCCCAGATCAATTGTCGTTTCGATGAAGGGTGAATTTTCGATCAAGCCTAACGGAGGCGCGGAGGAGGCCACCATCTCCGCAGCGGCCGCGTGGCGTGCAACCAGCAGTGGTGGATGCCCCGCGCCCACGACGCTGGCGCGCCCGCTTCCCGCATCGAGTGCGACGCACATTGCGGTCATGAAAGAGCGCGCTCCAAAGGTTGCGCGAAACTCCGCATTGACCGCTTCCATGATTTCCGCCGGGCGGGCGCGTTCGCCGCTGCCATGTTGAAAAAGCAACTTGGCCAAAGTCGTCAGCAAGGCCGCCGCCGCTCCGTGGCCCGTCGCATCGACAATCCAAAAAAGAATGCGTCCGTCAGCCATCCGCAACCAACCATAGAGATCGCCGCCGACCTGGATGACAGGCCGATAAACGGCAGCCACCTCCCACCCCGGCAGGAAAGGCGGCTTCTGCGGAATGAGCGATTGTTGGGTGAGGCGGGCTGCGGCCAGGTCGCGCTCCAGATTTTCGCGCCACGCTTCCAATTCAGCGTTTTGTTGTTGCAGTTGCTGGCGCAACGTTTGCAGCCGTAAATGTGTGTCGATTCGCGCCCGCAAGACCGAGAGGTTGATCGGCTTTGTCACAAAATCACTCGCGCCCGCCTCCAGGCAAACAACCTCGCTCTGCTCGCCGCTGTCTCCGGTTAACATGACCACAGGTAATTGCGCGATGGTCGGGTCCGGATCCGACCGCAAACGTGACACGACCTCTGCGCCATTAAGTTCCGGCATATGAAAATCTAGCAGGAGCAAAGACGGGATTTCTTCGTGCACGATTCGGAGCGCCTCGACCCCATCCTCCGCTTCGCGACACAGGTAACCGGCCTCGCCTAGCGTTCGCGCGAGCATGCGTCGGCTCGCGCGATCGTCATCGACGACCAAAATTACTTCCTTTTTCCGCTCCATCTTCTTACTTTGATTCGGGCAGCACTGGCTCTGGGTCTGTATTTTTCGGGACGCCGGGGTGGCGATGGATCGCTGTAAATATTCTTTGTCACCCGCGACCGGATGAATTACAAACTGAGGCTGGCTCGTCCATGGCAATAACCTTTATGAAACGATCGATTTCGCTCGCGTTGCTCACGACCCTTTTCCTCTCTGCCTGCTCGGAACCGGAGCCGCAGCCGCGCCATCCACACCCCAGACCGTATCCACCAGCGCCTGAAGCCCAGTATTCGCCGGTGCCGCAGCCTTTCGAGCAGGGGGCGACCCCCACCCCGGCACCGGACGCCGCGGTCATGCAGACTCCGCCACCGGATGTCGCGGCCACGGCCGCGCCGGTCAAGCAAACCAAGGGTGACATTCCTTACGGGATTCCGGTGCCGAACAAGCCGGGCTTCGTAACCAGCCCGTACGCGCCCAATCAAGGTTACGTCGACGTCCGCGGCTTTCCGCCGGGAACCGAGGTGCGCGATCCCTACACCCAGAAAATCTTTCTCGTCCCCTAACGAAACGGGCTCGGTCGTGAAAGAAGGACGGGCGCGCTCGGTCGCGCGAGGCTGGACTTTTGCGCGCAACTTGAGATTCTTCTCCACGCTCGCAGCCGATTCGGCGACCGGAGCGCATTTTTCCTGAATCATGGATGACCTGCGGATAAAACGCGCCCCGCGCATCGAGGCCGAGATCACGGTCCCAGGCGATAAGAGCATTTCGCATCGCGCCGTCATGATCGCTTCGTTAGCCAACGGACCCTGCGTTTTGCGAGGCTTTTCCCGCAGCGCCGATTGCATGAATACCGTCCTCGCGATGCGCGCCCTTGGCATCAAGATCGAGCAACCGGAACCGGAAGTACTGATTGTCCATGGGAAAAAGCGAAAACTGACGGCGCCGAAGACCGAAATCGAGTGCGGCAATTCCGGCACAACGATGCGGCTTTTTGCGGGTCTGCTCGCCGGCCAGCCTTTCCGCAGCCGGCTCGTCGGTGACGGCTCACTTTCGAAGCGCCCGATGGCACGAATCCTCGAGCCGCTTCGCCTGATGGGCGCCAAGATCGAAGCGGAAGGAGAAAGTGACACCGCCCCTTTGCAAATCGAAGGCGCCTCGCTCCACGGGATCAAATACGCGCTGCCGGTGGCGAGCGCACAATTGAAGAGCGCGATTCTCTTTGCCGGCCTCTTTGCCAAAGGAAAAACCACGGTGCAGGAACCGGTCCCGACGCGCAATCATACCGAGCTGATGCTGAATTACTTTCTCGTTCGCGCGCACAAGGATGACGAAGGAGTAAGTGTCTTTGGAGATCACGTCCCGGAGTCGCGCGATTTCAGCATCCCGGGCGACATTTCTTCCGCCGCTTTCTGGCTGGTCGCCGCCGCGGCCCAGCGAGGCGGACATCTTCTGGTGAGAAATGTGGGTTTGAACGAAACCCGCACCGGCCTTCTCGGCGTGCTCGTTCGAATGGGCGCGCAAGTGCGCGAAGCGATCGAGGATCATGACCAGGTCGAGCCGCGCGGCATCCTGGAAATTACCGGCGCGCGTTTGAAAGCCACTGTGATCCAGGGAAAAGAAATCCCCCAGTTGATCGACGAATTGCCCATTCTCGCTGTCGCCGGCGCACTTGCAGAAGGGACGACCATCATTCGCCACGCCCAGGAGTTGCGAGTCAAGGAGACCGACCGCATCGCCGCCATCGCGCACAATCTGCGCTCGATGGGAGTGCAGGTAGTCGAGTTAACCGATGGCCTCGAAATCCATGGGCGCGCTTCAATGCATGGCGCCCGGCTTTCCAGTTTTGGCGACCACCGCATCGCGATGGCGTTCGCCGTTGCAGGCATGTTCGCGGAAGGCGAGACGGTCATCCAGGACGTTGAGTGCGTTTCGACTTCCTATCCCGGGTTTGAAAAGATGTTAATCGAGCTGACCAATCCGAAGTCTTTTCGCACCACCACGAAGGTGATCAGCTCCCTTTCGCACACGCCCGTGGAGGAAGATTAGTCGCTCGTTCGGGTCGCCGATGACTCTTCCGGCTCTGCACCAGATCATCGCGATTGATGGCCCGGCGGCTTCCGGCAAGAGCAGCGTCGCCCGCGAGCTGGCACGCCGCCTCGGCTTTGTTTACGTCAACTCAGGGGCGATGTATCGCGCCATGACCTGGCTGGTCCTCGAGCGCGGCATCTCGCCTCACGACGCGCCAGCAATCGAGCACCTGGCAGAAAACGCCGCGATCACCTGCGGACTGCGCGACCACGCTTCACTTATGCGCATCGATGGGGTCGATCCCGAGCCCTTCCTGCGCGAAGACCGCGTCAACGAAAATGTCTCCCTTGTGAGCAGCGTGCCGCGGGTCCGCGAGATTCTGGTCGATCATCTTCGTCGTTACGCGGAGGAGAACGATCTGGTGATGGAAGGCCGCGATATCGGGTCGGTCGTTTTTCCTGAAACACCGTTCAAGTTTTACATCGACGCTTCGCCTGAAATTCGTTTGCGCCGTCGCGAGGCCCAGGGACAGCGCGACCGCATCACCGCCCGGGACGAAGCCGATTCATCGCGTCGTGCTTCGCCCCTCATTATCGCGGAGGACGCCCACGTCATCGACAGCTCCAACCTAACGATCGACGGCGTCGTTGGGGAAATTGTTGGGCGCCTCAAGTTAAAGGGACTAACCAGCGCACGGTGAATCCCTGGTATTTTACCATCTATCACCTCACCCGATTCGTGGCCCGGGTGTTTTTTCGTTTCCGCGTTATTCATCCGGAACGCGTCATCCAGAACGGGCCGGTTATTCTGGCAATGAATCACGAGAGCTATCTTGATCCGCCCTTCGCCGGCATCGGCTGCCGACGCGCCATTTTTTTCCTCGCCAGAAAATCACTTCTTGATGTTCCGTTGCTCGGGTGGTTGCTGCCGAAACTGAACGTTATCCCGGTCGAGCAGGAGGGCGGCGATCGCAGCGCGTTGAAGGCACTCATCCGAACCCTGCGCGCGGGTCACGGCGCGCTCGTTTTTCCGGAAGGTTCGCGCACGCTCGACGGGAAATTGCAACCCGCGCTGCCTGGACTTGGTTTCGTGATCGCGAAAACTCTCGCCCCGGTCGTGCCGATGCGGATTTTCGGCGCGCACCAGGCATTGCCTCGCGGCGGCGGAAGGCTGCGCTTCTGTCCCATCACCATCGTGGTTGGCGAGCCGCTTTATTTCACCGCGGCTGATGTCGAGGGTCACGGTCGCGGGGCATACCCGCGCCTCAGTCAACGGGTGATGGATGCAATCGCCGCGCTCCAGCTGTAGACGTTTCGCTCTGCGAAACGCTGGAAAAGCCAACGATCTCTGGCAGCGCTTTCTCCGATCCGCGCCCGAGACCCGCGTCGCCCAGAGGGCGGCGTCTACAACGCAGTCAATTTGCGACCTCGTCAGCGTCCTCGATAGTCGGAGATGGATTTGCCCGAGCCACCTGCTCGTTCTCCCGGCGCAACGCGCGCCCCGGTCAACGGATTGAAACTGATGCTCATTATCCTGGCGATTTTCGCTCTCCTCGCGGGCTACGGACAGTGGGAGTTATTCCGACGGCCCCTAACTGAAAAGGCGACGATCATTCCCATGCCTAACGTTTCGCCCTCGCCCTCCCCGCCCCATCCCTGAGTGTTCACCGACGCGCGCAAGAATTGGTTCGAATAACCCAACGGCAATTCGGTCTCACTATTTCATGAACAAAAATTTTCCTTTCGCGCTGATGGCAGCATTCGGTCTGTGGCTGGGCGCCTGCCAGAAACAACCGACCGACGCGGAACGAAATGCCGAGATCGAACGCCAGGTGCAGCAGCGGCTCGAGGCCGAACATCAGACCGAAGAACAAACCAAACTCGCGCAACGTCAGGCTGAACTGGACGCCCGCGAAAAAGCACTCGCCGAGAAAGAAAACCGTCTCGCAGCCACCGCGACGCCCGCCGTCCCCCCTGCTGCGACCCCGGAACGTCCGGCCGTCGCCAGCGAATCCGAGGGCAGCTCCTACGCTACTTTCTACCGCAAACTCGACCCCTATGGCGATTGGATGGAAACGAGCGATTACGGCTACGTCTTTCAGCCACGGCAGGCCACACAATCACGTGACTGGCGGCCTTACATCAACGGTCATTGGGTTTACACCGATGCCGGCTGGACTTGGATCTCGGACGAACCATTCGGCTGGGCGACCTATCACTATGGTCGCTGGGTTCGCCTCCGCAGTCTTGGGTGGGTCTGGGTCCCAGGTGAACAGTGGGCACCCGCCTGGGTTTCCTGGCGGAAAGGAAATGACTACGTCGGCTGGGCGCCGTTGCCGCCCGAAGCGCAATTCGATCGTGAGACCGGGATCCGTAATTGGGCCGACAGTTACTACGACATTGGACCTGGGCAATACGCCTTCGTTCCCGCAACTCAATTCGGCGCCCAAGTGAGCGTGGGTGTCATTCTTCCGACCGAGCGCAACGTCATCATCATTAACCAGACGACCAACGTCACCAACATCACCTACAATAATTCCCTCGTCGTCGATCGCGGCCCGAGCTACGACGATTTGCGGGCCCGCAGCAGCCAACCGATCAAGCGCTTCCGGCTCGAACGCACCAATGATTTGACTAACGAGCGTCCGACTTTTCGTGGCGATGTGGTCGCGCTCCCGGCCGTGGAATTTCGCCTAACGGACCGGGCGAACCGTCCGCCGCGTGTTTCGCGCACGATCGAACAGCCCGTCGTCGAGCGTGGCTGGGCTGGCATTCAGGATCAACAGGCTGCGCAGAAAGCACGGGACAAAATCAAAGCGGAAGCCACCCCGCCGCCAAATGCGCCGTCCAAGACATTCGTTAGGCCAGACGGAAGAACCAATCCAGCACGGCCCGCGCCGGCCACCGCTTCGACCCCAGCCAGGGCCGCGAGTCCAGCGCCAGGCAAACCGGTGAGTCCGGTCGTAACGCCCGCCAGGCCCGCTCGACCCGTTCGCCCTGAAACGAAGCCTCGACCCACCGCGACGACATCCACGCCTAACGAAACGCCTGTGATCGCCGCCACGCCGGCCCAGCCGGCCGCCAATCGATTGCCGACTCTGACTCCGGCGCCATCGGTCTCGGCCGAACATACCGCCTCGCCCAAGCCGACACATCCCGGCGAACACCCCGGAGCGGATGCGCCGCGGGCAGAGATGCGGATGCAACGCCAGCAAGAACAAGCCCAACGTCGGGCGGAACGCGAGCAAATGATGGAGCAACGCCAGGGAGAAAAACGGGGCGACCAGAACCTTCTCCCGCGATCCCTCACCGAACGGCAGCCTGCGGCCAGCGCTGCCGCCCCAGTGCTGAGCTCCAGCCGCCTCACCCGCAGCGCCGCAACGAGAGGGCCGCCCAACGGCGGAGCGACGAGAGGAAAGGTCGCGGAACGAATCCTAATCCTGACGCTTCTCCGTCTCCCAGCGCCACACCGCGCTAACGAACTCTGCTGGGCAAATGCCTAACGAGTATCTTCCGCCAACTTTCGCGCGTAAGCGAGGGTGTCGATTGCGTCCGGTGTCTTGTCGCGCCGGATTGTCTTGATCCGCGGGAAGCGCAGGGCGAGACCGCTCGCGTGCCGCGTGCTCGGTTGAATGGAATCGAAAGCGATCTCCAGGACCGTGTCCGGCTTTACCTCGAGGTAGCGCCCGCGATCGTTGATCGCGTTCCTGCGAAAATGCTCGGTTAACTCCGCGATCTCGACATCCGTCAGACCGCTGTAGGCTTTTCCGATGGGCAAAAGATTCCCAGTTTCTTCGTCGCGCACCGCGAAAGTATAATCGCTCAGCACGTGGTTGCGCTTGCCATGCCCGACTTCCGCGGCCACCACCACGACGTCGAGCGTGGCCAGTTCCTTCTTTAATTTGAACCACGACATCCCACGGCGGCCAGGGGTGTATTGACTTTCCGGGTCCTTCACCATGAGCCCTTCGTTGAAGCGGCGACGCGCCATTTGGAAGGCCGCTTCGATTTCTTCGGCCGACCGCGCCGGAGAAATCTCCGCGATCTGAAACTGCGCTGGCATCGTTAGACTGCGGAGGAGTTCGCGCCGTTCGCGCAACGGCGCCTTGAGCAATGAGCGGCCGTTCAACCAAAGGAGATCAAAAGCCACAAAGACCACCGGGACATCCGCGGACGGCACCGCAAACAGGTCGGCACCCTCACTTTTTCGGCCAAGCCGTTTTTGCAGGTCAAAAAAAGTCAGCCTCTTCCCATCCTCGAAGGCCATGATCTCGCCATCGAGAATGATTTCCGCCGCCATCTCGCGAGCGCGCTCGGCGAGTTCATCGAACTGTCCCGTGATCCGGCGGAGATCGCGCGAGAAGAATTCGACGCGAGTTCGGTTGCGATGCATTTGCGCACGGATCCCGTCGAACTTGTCCTCCACATAAACGGTTGATTCGTTAGGCGCATTTCCAAAGCGCTCCCAAATGGCCTCCGCCGTCGCTTCCGGGCTGGCCAGCATCACTTTGATCGGGCGGAAAAGGCTGAGCTCCGCGCGATCGAGCTCGCGCCGGGCGGCCAGCAACGCGGTTTCGCCGATGTCACCGAGCAACATATGAGCTTCCTTCAGCTCCTCGAGGTCGGCGTTGAAGGCGCGGGCGATTGCTTCCTCCACCAATCCCTCCCGCAAACCGATGCGGAGGTCGCCGGTTAAAATCTTCACGACGTACTGCGCCTCGAGGGGCGAGAGCCGGGCGAGCCGCGCGGCCAGCAATTCGGTCTTGCCGGCTGGTCCTCGTGTCTTGTGCAACTCCTCGAAAAGTCGATTCGCTTCGCCTAACGAGAAGGGCTCAGGCTTGGTTCGCCCTTCCAATGCTTCGCGCGCCGCCTTGCTCGCGTCACCGTGGCTGCTCGCGATTCGACGCAAGCCTGGCATCGCCGAGCCGACTCGCGCTGAGGAGAGCGCGGTAGATAATCGCCCAACCTGTCTGCAAGGTTCGCTGGTCGGTTTGAGCAAATGCTCTGCCGGTCAGGAAAACGGCGGCGGAGCGGATTTGCTCCGGTTCGAGCCTGCGCAGGTACTCGGCGAGGATACGGACCTTCTCCAGTTTGGCGGGAGTAGCGGCGATTTGTTCGCCGACTTCGGCAAAGGCGCGGAATTCGGAATCGATCAATTCGTTAGGCGCAGTTTTCTTCTCCGTCGGAATTTCGCTGGCGGCAAACAGTGCCGAGAGTCAGCTCCATCTGATCCTGCGCGCTCAACGCCCAGGCTTCGATGCCGCGCTCGCGCAGATCGCGCGCAAATTCCGCGGCGAAACCGTGCAAGGTCAGGACGCGCCGGGGTTGCACCAACTCGACGTAGCGGAGCAGGTCGTCGTAATCGGCGTGGTCGGAGAGGGCAAAGGCGGCGTCGACCTGATAGCGGTAAATGGCGTTGGGATCGACCGCCCAGCCGCTGATCATCGCGACGCGCTTCCTTGGAATTTTTTCCAGCATGCGCGAGCGATTCGCGCTCGGCGGGCAGATCAGGACCTTGCCTGCAACCGTTTTCGCGTCGTAACGCTCGTAGTCTGCAAAAGGTCTGGCCGAACTGCTCGTAGATGCGCGTCATCTGATAAACCGAGCCATGGAGCATTGGCCGGAGATTTGCCTCCGCCAGCGAGCAGAGAATCTCCTGCGCTTTGCCTAACGAATAGCCAAGAAGAACGGGCGTGGCGCCCTCCTCGAGCGTATCGCGGCAAAAGGCGACGATCTGTTGCACGACCAATTCGGTCGGCGGGAGGCGATAGCGGGGCAGCCCGTAGGTCGTCTCCATGATCAGGGTGTCGGCCTGTTTCCATTGTGTCGCCTCGGCGGAACGGCCGGGACGCAACTTGAAATCACCCGTGTAAAGCAACGACCCCCCGTCGGTCTCGAGAAAGAACTGCGCGGAACCAAAGATATGGCCGGCAGGCAGAAGCGTTACGGCAAGTCCGCGAACCAGGGTCGCTACGCCGAAAGGAAGCACATGTTCGTGACGCTCGCCCGGCAGGCGCGCTTGCATGAGGCGCGCGGTCCGTTCCGAGACGATAATCTCATCGTGCGGCGCGATATGGTCGCTGTGCGCATGCGAGACGAAGGCGAAAGGCTTCGCCTCCCATGGATCAAGCCAGATGTTTTCGTTAGGCAGATAAACGCCCCGCTCGTATTGCACCGAAAGCACGGGGCAAAATTAACGGCATCCGGCGAAGCACGCGAACGGGCGCAGCGGGAACTCTTTCTCCTGCTCCTGCCCCTGCTCCTGCTCGTCCTCGATCGCGATAATGATCACGAGCAGGAAAAAGAAACACGGACGGGACCCGTAACGCAGCCGAAGGCGAGGCCGGGCTTTCAAAGCCCGTCCCTCCATGGTGACCGTCGATTGACACCAGCGCGCTCTTCCCGTTTGATGCTCGCGTCGTGAGAATTCTGCTGGCCTGCCTTTGTCTCGCTCTCGCCTCTTGCTCCAGCACGATTCCCAAGCCTTACCAGGTAACAAACCTTAAGCCGCTGCCCGTGGCGCTCGATCCGAATTTCGAACTGCTCAAGACGGAGGAATATTTTCTCGATCCCACAGCCAAACCATTGACTGGCCAGACCGACGCCTCCGTCGCTTTTGAACGCGGCTACCGGATGTACGGAGCAGTCACAGCTCTTGATCAACGCCAGCGTTACGGCACTTACTTCGACTTCTTTTGGCGGGCCCGCCGCACCGCCGATGTGCGGGTGCGACTGGAGTATCGACAGGAAAAACTGCATGCCTTCGTCCAGGCGCGGGAAGTTCATTATTTGCATGTGCGAGGCCATCATCGAACGGAGTTTGCGATCATCGGCGACGATTTCTGTGGACGACGGCCGGGTCATCGCCTGGCGCGCCAGCCTGATTGTTAACGGTCGAATTGTGGATACGACGCGATCTTATTTATGGGAGTAAAGGCCGCGCAAGTTCTCGACGGACTTCGGATAAGCCGGGCCATTTGCTTAACGCATAACGGTCCGGATTGACAGTGTCGGGCGAAATTTTATCTTTAGTTAGTTGTGCAGTCCTCGATTCAAGTAGGCGTGAACGGTTCATCCGTGTGGGTGCGGGTGGCCGGGCGCGGCAGCTTCCTCAACAGCGGCAGCCTAAAGGAGTTTGCCCGCGAGATGGTGAATAGGGGTTACCGCGAATTCGTCTTCGACTTGCAGGATTGCGTGATGATGGATTCCACTTTCATGGGGACGATGGCCGGAATGGCTCTTCGTCTGAAGGAGCTCGGGCAAGGCCGTCTGCACGTCATCCATTGCGGTGAGCGCAGCTTCGAGCTGCTTTCGGGATTAGGACTCGATCAGATTCTCGACATCCAAGCCAATGGCGCCGCCGCCCCAGAATGCGAGGAATTGACCACGCCCAACGGCACGCCTGCCGAAGGCTCGGCGGACGCGAAACGAGAACAGGCGGGAACGATGCTGGAGGCGCATGAGGCACTTTGCAAGGCGGCGCCGGAGAATCTGACTCGATTCAAAGACGTTCTCGAATACCTTAAGCAAGACCTCCAGCACGAGAGCCCAGCGAAGTAGCCCGGCTTCGGCTCCAATGCGTTTTCTTCTCTTTGGGCTGCTTGTCGCCGCGCTGCTTGGCTGGCTTTTTACCTTTCAGCGACAACGCTGGCGCATTCGCCTGCTGGAACGCTCAAACGAGGAAATCCAAGTCGAGGAAAGCCTCGTCTTTGATTTTCTTCACGGCCTTGGGGAAGCCTTTCGCGATGTTATTCGGCCCCATGATCTCCATCGGCTGATTGTGGAGAGTTCGGTCCGCATTCTCGACGCGCATGGCGGTGCGCTCTACCTGGCCGATCGCGCCGGCGTGATGCTGATGCCGGCTTTTCGTCTCCAAGGGTTGCCCGCCTTTGATCGGAGTGCCCACTCGAATCCTGGAACAGGCGGCGGTCACGCCGGTCGCGCTCGAAAGCTATCTGCGCTCGCATCCAGTCGAAGCTGACGATGGTCTGGTCGGACGCGCCTGGAAAAATGGCGAAGCGATTCACCTGGCCGATCTGGCTGATGCGCCCGAGCTGGCGAAGTTGCGCGATACCGCGTATGCGACCGAGTCCGTCATGATGGCACCTCTGCTCTATGGACGGCAGAACATGGGAGTCCTCGCGGTCGCCAATGGTCCGATGAGCGCGAACTTTACCCAGAGCGATTTCGTTGTTTTCAAATCGATCTCCGAGCAGTCCGCTTTTGCGCTCTACAACGCGATCATCTATTCCGAGGCGAACGAAAAGAAGCGGCTCGATCATGACCTGCAAATCGCGCGCGACATCCAGCGCATTCTGCTTGCCTTCCAAACCGCCGCCGATCGACGGTTTCGACATCGCCGGCATCAACCTGCCCGCGCGCCAGGTGAGCGGCGACTATTTCGATTACATCAAGGTGGATGACGACCGCCTCGGCGTGGTCATCGCCGATGTTTCCGGGAAAGGCGTGCCGGCGTCGTTGATCATGGCGATTTGCCGCAGCGTCTTGCGCGCCGAAGCGCGCCTCGGCTCAGTCGCCGGCGGAGGTCTTGCGGAAGGTCAATCGCCAGCTCTATCCCGATATCAAGGAAGACATGTTCATCAGTATGGCCTACCTGATTCTCGACCATAAAAACAACCACGTAACCCTCTCGCGCGGAGGCCATGACGCCCCTCTGCTTTATCGTGCCGCGACCGGCGAAGTGGAGGTCTCTGAAGCCGCCCGGCATGGCCCTCGGGATTGACAGCGGAGACGTGTTCGATAGGATAACCGGCGACCTTTCCGTGCCCCTCGAACGCGATGATTGCCTCGTGCTTTACACCGACGGCGTCACCGAAGTGCTCGATGCCAACGGAGACGAATTCGGACCGGAACGGATGATCCGATCCATCCGCGCCAGCGCGAGCGAGGGAGCTCAGGGAGTGATCGCGCGCCTGACCGCAGATGTCCGCAATTTCGCCGACGGCCATCCGCAAAATGATGACATCACTTTAATCGTAGTTCGAAAGACATGAAGAATTCCAGAACCGATCGGCGCCAAATTCCCGTCACCGAGGATGAGTCGCCGGACCAGCAGAACTCCGTCTTGGAGCCGGGCCAGACGGCGGAGAACGATGGCGACGATCCCACCGCCGGCTTGCAGGCCGATCTCGATCGCTTTCGCGATCTCGCCCTGCGCAGCCAGGCTGATTTCGATAATTTCAAGAAACGCGCCGCGCGCGAGAAAGAAGAAGCGATCAAATACGCCAACAGCTCGCTCCTCGAGCGCCTGATCGCGATTGTCGATAATTTCGAGCTCGGCCTTGCCGCCGCGAAAGGCGAAGGAGAACAATCGCCGATCTACTCCGGCATGAGCATGGTCCTGAAACAACTGACCGATTTTCTGGCCGACAACGGACTCCAGCCCATCGACGCCGAAGGACAGAAGTTGATCCCAATCTGCACGAAGCGATCGCGCACGAACCGAGTGAGAACGTCCCCGAGGGCGTGGTGATGCGCCAAACGCGGCGCGGTTATCGGCTGAAGGATCGCCTCCTCCGACCCTCCGGCGTCGTCGTTTCGAGCGGGCCAAAGGTGGCATCGAGTAGATCGGACGCGCCGTAGCTCCTTCGTAGCTTGACGATTTATTCCTAGTCTCAGATGACTTTTTCCAGCGCAATTATCCGAAAACTGCGTCATGAGCGCGCGCACTCAGCTTTCGTTCATTTTCCAATGACCACGAAGCGCGATTACTACGAAATCCTCAGCGTCGAACGCACCGCGTCCGGCGATGAGATCAAGCGCTCCTATCGCAAACTCGCGGTCAAATTTCATCCCGACAAAAATCCGGACGACCCGCACGCGGAAGAGAAATTCAAGGAACTCGGCGAAGCCTATGATGTCCTGATGGACGATCAAAAGCGCGCCGCCTACGATCGCTATGGGCATGCCGCCTTCGCCCAGGGCGGGCGGGCGGTGGATTCCACGATCCCTTTGATATTTTTCGCGATGTCTTCGGCACTGCCGGAGGGGCGGGCGGAATCTTTCGAAACTTTTTTTGGCGGCGGCGGCCAGGCTGCGCATGACGGCACCCAACGCGGAAGCGATTTGCGTTACGACATGCAGATCACCCTCGAGGAAGCGGCTTTTGGTGTCGAAAAGGAAATCGAAGTTCGCAAGCTCGATACCTGCGCCAAGTGCAACGGCAGCGGCGCTTCGCCCGGCTCGCGCGCGGTCACCTGCACCACCTGCCGCGGGCGCGGCCAGGTCGTCAGCTCGCGCGGATTTTTCCAGGTCTCGCAGACCTGTCCGCGTTGCCGCGGCCTCGGCGAAGTGATCGAGAAGCCATGCGACGCTTGCGACGGCGAAGGACGCACCGAGCAGACCAGCCGGATCAAAATCAAGATCCCGCCCGGGATCGCGCATGGATCGCGTTTGCGCTCCACCGGCAATGGCGAAGCGGGCATTCGCGGCGGCGATCAGGGCGACCTCTACATCGTCGTCCATGTGAAGGAACACCCGATCTTCCAGCGTGAAGAAGACAATCTGTTCTGCGAGGTGCCGATCTCGTTCGCGACCGCGGCGCTTGGGGGCGAAGTCCCGGTGCCGACGCTGGAGGGGAAAGCGAGTCTGAAAGTTCCGGCGGGAACGCAGGGCGGGCAGAGTTTCAAGCTGCGCGGCAAAGGCGTCGTCCACGTCAACAGCCGCGAGCGGGGCGATCTCTACGCCAAGCTGCTTGTCGAAGTGCCGACTCCCTGAACGCGGAGCAACGGCAGAAACTGGAAGAATTCGCGCACTCTGCGGCGAACACAACACCCCGCTGCACAAAAGCTTTTTCGAACGGGCCCGGGAATTTTTCCGTTAGGCCAGGAGGCGGCCGTTTTTCAACTTCGGCCATGCAGGAAGCGGCTTTCCTGCGATTCTGTTGGTATGACCGACAAAAATAAAATTAGCCGCAAGCAGATGACAGATTTGTTGAACGAAGATCTGGCGCGCGAATACCAGGCCATTATCGCCTACGTCATTTACAGCCAGACGCTGAAAGGCGCGGAATACAACCACATCGCCCAGGAGCTCGAGAAACACGCTGGCGAAGAATTGGACCACGCCCTCCGGATCGCCAAACAGATCGACTATTTCAACGGCACACCCGTCAACCAGCCCAAGCCAGTCAAGGTGTCCGACAAACCAAAAGAAATGCTTCGCTTCGATCTCGAAAACGAACGGCTAACCATCACTAACTATCGACAACGCATCCGGCAGGCCGACGCGATGGGCGAGTTCGCCCTCGGCGAAGTGCTGCGCGAAATCATTGCCCAGGAACAGGAGCACCTGCAGGACCTGGCCGACGCCCTCGGCATCGAGACTCCGAAAATCGAAGGCTGAGCTTCGCCTAACAACAGCCAGGCCGAAAGGAAATCAGTTTCCAACCAGGAAAAAGGGAAGCGCGAGGTTCGCCTTTAGCTGAATCGCAGCCTTTCCCTCCTGGTTTCCTGGCTTCCAAATTCTTCCCTCGCCTACAGATTTGGATTGATGCATCGCTTTTATCTTGCGCCTAACGACTGGGCTGCCGCCACCCTCACCGGAGGCCGAGGCGCATCATGCGCGCAACGTTCTCCGCCTCCAGCCCGGGGCTCGCGTCACCGTTTTCGATGGCCAGGGACGCGAAGGCACCGCCGAGATCACCGCGCTCGATTCCAGTGCCGTTCGGTTGCGCTTTCTGCATGAAGCTGTCACTCCGCCGCTCCGCGCCCGCATCACTCTTGCCCAGGCAATCCCGAAAGGGAAAAACATGGACCTGATTGTGCAGAAAGCGGTCGAGATCGGCGCGGCCGAAATCTTTCCGATCCTCTCCGCCCGCACCGTCGTGCACCTCGATCCCGAGAGCGCGGCGCAGAAGCAGGCGAAATGGCAAACCGTCGCGCTCGAGGCGGCCAAACAGTGCGGGCAGAACTGGCTTCCGCAGGTGCAAACGCCGCGCACGCTTGACGAATTCTTTGGTGAGCGCGCGTCCGGCCATGGCGACGCATCCATTGTAGCGGCGGTCTGCGACCGCCGAAACGCCGCGGGAGGGCGCGAAGATCGGCGGTCACAGACCGCCGCTACAACGGGCGATTATGATCTGCGACTAATCGGATCACTCCAGCCCGGGGCGCTGCACTTGAAAAAAATCCTGGCCGATTACGGGCAGGCGCACGACGGCGCGCGACCGGTCAGTGTGCTCATGCTCATCGGGCCGGAGGGCGATTTTACCCCGGCGGAGATTGCGCTCGCTCGCTCGCACGGCTGCACCCCGCTCACCCTCGGCCCCATTATTCTGCGGGTGGAAACGGCGGCAATTTATTGCCTGAGCATTCTTTCCTACGAGCTATTGGCGGAAAGTTAGGTGTTCGTGAGGCAGCAAAAAACCCCGCGCGGAAAAGCGCGGGGTTTTCGCAGAGAGGGAAAGTCGTTAGGCGCGCTTGCGACGCAGGAAGCGCTGACCGCAAAGCAGAATGCCGACACCGAGGAGCATGTAAACCGACGGCTCGGGAACCGGTGAAAGTGAAATTGTCGAACGCGATACGTCATTATCATGCCAGACTCCGTCATCCGGCTCCGCCCAGCGCAGATAAAGAATTACCGTAACCGCCATGAAGTCGTCGACGTTACAGATCGCGAGTTGCCGCAATGCCGAAGCGCTATCGCCGGTTGCCCGTGCGATCGTCGAGAGCGACATCGGCAAACGTGACGATCGCCAGCTGATTGGTACCTATTGCTAACGCCGGGAATCCGATCAGCGTAGAATGAAGCTGTCTAGGCTAACGGCAACACTGGTTGGTCTCACGCTCGCCGACTGCTCACCATCATAAGAGATGCGTGCATTGCGGTGATGTCGAATCCCGAGTTATTCGTGACAGTGACACCGCCGTGAATTCCGCTGTGGCTCGACGATGCCAGCTGAACCGAAGCGCACCGGTCATCAACGGCTTAATCCCGCAACGCCGAAGTTGTATTGGCGCCAGTCGTACCGCGTGCCAGTTCCGCAATGACGGTAGTTGCCGACGCACGGCTCCGCTGTAGTGTAGCCGGTGCCGACAAGCCATCCGATGGGCGATAGACTGTACCCGCAGCACCCGTCGAATCGAAATCTTCACGATAAGTGCCGCCAGTGAGCTGATCTGCGCCTGCGCGGCTGCGGCCATTCCGGCCGCGAGAGCGATCGTTAGTGCAATTTTAGTAAATTTGGTCATCGGATTATTCCGCGGAATTTCTCCGCAAACAGGCCGACGATGTCAGCCCGCCGTCCCGATAGCAAGACTTTTCTTGCACAAATTTGAAGTTTTTTTGGTGTGGAATCCGCCCCGCTTGGACGCGGCTCAACTAGCGTCCGCTCGAACTCATTGGCTAACCCCGCTGAAAACAAAAAAAGCGCTCGCCGTGGCGAGCGCTTTTTTGAAAAAGATTGTTGTTAATCGATACCCTTAGCGACCGCGCCGCTGCCCGCCGCCGCCATCGCGACGTCCGCCGCCGCCACCACCACCGTAGCCGCCGCCTCCGCCGCCGTAGCCGCCACCGCCACCACCGTAGCCGCCACCGCCTCCGCCGTAGCCGCCACGACCGCCGCCGCCACCGCCACCCGGGCGTGCTTCGCGCGGACGCGCTTCGTTCACGGTCAAGGGCCGGCCTTCAACCGTCTTGCCGTTGAATTCGGTGATCGCCTTTTGTGCATCTGCCTCATTGGACATCGTGACAAAGGCAAAACCGCGGGACTTGCCGGTAAATTTGTCCTGCATGAGGGTGACTTCGGAGACCGCGCCCGCCTGGGCAAAAAGGTCCTGAAGATCGGTTTCGGTAGTATTGAAGGAAAGATTTCCTACGTATAGTTTGGTGCCCATCTGAGTTTATTCTTAATCGAAACGCTGCTCGGTCACTGTTCCCGCTAATCGGATTTCAAATCGCCACTGAATAAACTCAACTGACAATTCACCAACGCCCAGAACCGCTATTTCTGGCGGTATGTAAGGTGAATAGGGAGTCAAATCAAGCAGAATAAACGGCGACAACTGCCGCAGAGAATTAACCACGGATTACGGGGATGAGACGGACTGAAGAAAAAGACATGTCTGCGTCTTTTTCCATCCCAGAGATCCGCGTAATCCGTGGTTAACATTTGAGAAGATGACCGGCCAATCGATCGATCGAGGGAAAGAGGCACGGGTGGCGGTGGTCGCGGCCGGCGTGGTGAGCCCGCTGGGCTGCGGTCTCGAGGCCACGCTCGCGGCGCTGCGAGAGGCGCGGGATTGCGTCTCACCCGTAACGCGCTTCCCAGTCGAACAATGCCGCTGCACCACCGCCGGGCAGGTCGACGACGTCTGGCTGGCGAAGGCTCTGCCTAACGATCGGCGGACGCGCCGTCTCCATCGCGCTTCGCGCATGATGATTTGCGCGCTCGCGGAATTGCTCGAGCACGCACCCGGATTCAAACCGGAACTGACGGTCGTTGGGACAACCAGCGGGGGGATGAGTTTTGGCGAAGATTATTACCGCACCCTCCGGCAACCAGGTTTCCGCGCACCCCATCTCCCAGCCTTGATCGCAAATTATCCGCCGCAAAAGCCGGTGGTCGATGCGCTCGAGGCCTGCGGCCTGTCGTCCCCCTGCCAGGTGATTGCCAACGCCTGCGCCTCGGGCACCAATGCGATCGGCCATGCTTTCGAATGCATCCGCTCCGGCCGCTGCGAACGCGTTTTGACGGGCGGCTACGACGCGCTCTCGGAGTTGGTTTTTGTCGGATTCGATTCGCTGCAAGCTGCCACGCCGGAGAAGTGCCGCCCTTTTGATGGCGCGCGCAGCGGGCTCGTCCTCGGCGAAGGCGCAGCGGTGCTCGCGCTCGAAAATCTGAAAGCAGCGGAGGCGCGCGGGGCAACAATCCTGGCGGAGATCAGCGGCTACGGCATCTCGACTGATAACCATCATCTCACCCAGCCGGATCCTTCGGGAATCGGTCCGCGCCAGGCGATGGAGCGAGCGCTGCAAAGCGCGGCCCTGGCCCCGGACGCGATCAGTTATGTTAACGCCCATGGCACCGCGACTCCGTTTAACGACGCCACCGAGGGAAAAGCCATCGCCGAGTTGTTCGGTCGCGTGCCGATCAGCTCGACCAAGGGGATGATGGGCCACTCGTTAGGCGCAGCCGGCGCGATCGAGGCGGTCTTCACGATCCTCGCCCTCCGGAATGGATTCCTCCCGGCCAACATTAATTTTCGGGTTTCTGACATCGGGCTCGATCTCGATATCGTCACGAATGAAGTGCGCTCCGCCGCGCCGGGGGTTGCGCTCTCCAACTCCTTTGGCTTCGGTGGAACGAACGCTTCGATCGTGCTTCAGGCGCGCGCGGCATGAGTCTGCGCCTTGCCGGCCTGGGATGGGTCACACCGCTCGGCGCCACGATCGACGAGGTATGGGAGAAGCTTTGCGCCGGCGCCGCGGCGGAGCCGACCAGTCTCGGGGATTCGTTAGGCGAAAAAAACTTTCAGGCTTGCCAGGTTCCATCGGCGGCGCTGGCGGATGTTGCCCGCTATCCGCGGCTCCGCCGTTCCAGCGCGATCTCGCGTTTTGCGGTCCTGGCAGGGCTGAGTGCACTGCGCGACGCGGGGCTTGAGTTGAATGAAGCGGACGCAGCGCGGACGGCACTGATTTTTGCGATCTCCAACGGTGGCGTGATTTACACGAGGCGCTTCTACCACGACATCGTTAAATCGGGCGCGTCGGCAGCGAGCCCGCTCCTGTTCCCAGAAACGGTTTTCAACGCGCCCGCCAGTCATCTTGCCGCCATCCTCGGAATTACCGGCGCCAGTTACACCCTCGTCGGTGACGGCGCAGTCGGAATTCTGGCACTGAAAATGGCGGAGGAGCTGATGACAAATCCCGAACTCGATCGCTGCCTCGTGGTCGGCGCCGAAGAGGCGGATTGGTTGCTTTGCGACGCCTACCGCAAGTGGCGGCTGCTGCGTGCGGCGCCGCCGATTGAACCATTCGCGCGTCGGCCACGGGGCATGCTCCTGAGCGAGGGCGCGGGCGCAGTCGTGCTCGCCCGCGAGGGAGGGCTCGCGCTCGAGCGTATTCATCCCAGGCGGAAATTTTGCCCGTCGGCGCGAACTCGCCAGACAACTCGACGATATCGCTCCGGGATTTGCAGGGCGGAGCGGCCACCGACCTCCTGATCGCGAGCGCGAACGGCACGTTTATCGATGGCGCCGAAGAGGCGGCGGCCAAAAACCATTTCGCGGAAGCGGCAGTGTTACACTCCGAAACCGGCGCTGGGCGAAAGCGTCGGGGCGGGCGCCCTCTGGCAGTTGATCTGCGCCGCGCATGCGCTCCGGACGCAGCAGTTGCCTCCCCTCCTGCACGTCCCGCCAGATTTTGGCCTAACGACGACGCGAGTTCCGAGGGAAAAGGCGTGGAGACGCGCGGTCGTTACCACCTGCGGGCTCAATCAGCAGGTCGCGGCGCTCGCCCTGTGTTTGTAGAAGCCGCTGACAGCGAGTGACGATAATTCGAAATTGGCGCTCTTCTACGTTCAGTACGCCCGGTGCGCCGAAATACTCAGAGATCCTTCTCCAGCGACCGCGGGAGCAGGATGACAGGATTGGAAATGTGGTTCATGGAGGTTTTCTGCTTTACAGATCTCGCTCCATTCCTCGCCTGCTCCCGCGTTTCGCAGAGCGAAACGTCCACAGGGCGACGGCGCCTCAGGTATTGTGTCGGGTTTTCACTTTGCAACCACTTCACCACGCCGTTACCTTCGGCGGCCCCGCGATGCGTAAGCTGGTCTTTCTCCTTCTTTGCCTGCTTGCAGCCGGTCGCGCGGTCGCCCAGGATTTGAAGGGCCCCGGCTCACTCCCGATTGAGATCAATTCCACCGGGGGGACGACCTACGAAAACGGCCTCGCCACCGCGCGTGATAACGTGGCGATTCATTTCGGCGATACCGACATATATTCTGATTTCGCGCAGTACCGATTCGATCAAACGAACCGTCTTTTTGCGAGGCCATGTGCGGATTTATCGCGGTGTCGCGCTCTATCTCGCAGATAATCGCGACCTACAACCTCGATACGAAGGCGATCAGCGCCGCCGAGATGCGCTCCGGGACTTACCCGTACCTGGTGGCCGGCCAGACGGTGACAAGCGCAGTCCGACGACGAATACGAAGTCAAACATGGAAGCTTCACCACGCACGATGTCGCGCAGCCGGATTTTCACTTCAACGCGCAGAGTGTGCGGATTTATCCGGACGACCGCGTCATTCTCAAAAATGTCACGTTTTATGTGGGGAAGGTGCCGATTTTTTGGTGGCCCTATCTTTATCAATCCCTCGACCGGACTTTCAGTTATCTGGTCGCACCAGCCTATTTGAGCTCGTGGGGACCATCGCTCCTTGGCCAGATCACTTTTCCGATCGGTGACAAAATCACGAGCACGCTGAAGCTCGATTATCGCAGCCGCCGCGGTCCCGCGCTGGGGTTCGATTCCGAGATTCACTACGGCAAAAGTGATGACAATCTGGCGCAAGTTATCCACCTATTACCTGCAGGATCAAAATCCCGATTTGAACCGCACTGCGCTCCCACGTCCCGGGACCCCAACGAGCCGCTATCGCGTCTCGCTCAAGGATCGCACTCATTTTACCGACGACATCGAGGGGACAGTGGACATGACGAAACTGAGCGACGGGTTCCTGCTCCAGGATTTTTTCCCGAATCGCAATTCCGGTATGATCCCAGACCGGATAGCAACATCGCCCTAACGAAAACCAGTCCATTCTACACCCTGACGGCCCTCGGGCGGTTCCAGCTCAACACTTTTTTTGAAACCACCGAACGCCTGCCCGAGGTCGCCCTCGACATCAAGCGCCACGGACTTTTCGGCGGCCCAATTTTTTACGAAGGCGAAACCAGCGTCGGTGAGCTGCGACCGGAATTTCCCGGCGAATTCACTCTTTCGAAGACTATAGCGCGCTTCGGATCGATTCGTTCCACCAGCTGACTTACCCGAATACTTATTTCGGTTTCCTCTCCATCGTCCCGCGAGTCGGCTTTCGTGAGACCTACTACAGTCGCTCCGAGGATCTCACTGGCTCGACCTTTGTTCCCAATCCCGATCCATTGGCGCCGGAATTTCCTCTCCCGAATCCCTCGACTAATCCGGCTTATGGTCCGCCGCTAAACTACGGGGGCGAGGTCTTCCGGAGCATTTTCAACGCAGGAGTCGAAGGTTCCTTCAAAGTCTCGCGAGCGTGGGACGAAGTGCAGAGCCGCGCCCTTGGCCTCGATGGTCTGCGCCACATCTTTCAGCCGTTCGCAAACTTTTCCTATGTCTCTGCGCCCAACGTCGATGCGGCGACTATTCTTCAATTCGACCGCGCCCAACCTACGACCAAGCTCAATCCAATCGATTTCCCGCAGTACACCTCGATCGATTCGCTCGATAACTGGTCGATCGCTCGCATTGGGGTGCGTAATCGCCTCCAAACCCGGCGTGATGACCTGACCGTCAGCTGGTTGGAGCTGGAGACGTTCGTCGACGTCAACTTTAATAACCCCTTCGACAAGACGGATTATTCGAACGTCTTCAATCGACTTCGATTCACTCCGGTGCCCTGGGCGACACTTATCGTCGATTCGCAGCTTCCTTTGCTGGACAAGGGCTTCACCGAGGTGAACACGAGTATCTCTTTCAAGCCGACCGCGAACGCCGTGATCACCTTCGGGCATCGTTACCTTCACAACAACCCATTCTTCCTCAACAGCAGTCTTTTCACGGTCGGCGGATACTACCGGATCAACGATAACTGGGGCGTTGGCTTCCTCGAGAGTTACGAGGGGGAGACCAACATTGTTGAACAACAGCGTTACTCGATTTATCGCGATCTGACCAGTTGGGTGGCCTCGTTAGGCGCGATCATTGAAAATAACGCTGGCGTCAAGCAATATGGCGTCCTGCTCACCTTCACCCTCAAGGCGTTTCCGAAATTTGGACTCGACCTCAATTTCGATCCCGCCGGGACGAACCAGTCGAACCAATGACCAACTCGCGGCGTCCCACAAATCGAAAATCATAAATTCAACATGGATCTTTCAATTATTGGCTCCGGCTATGTCGGCCTCGTGACCGGCGCGTGTTTTGCCGATGTCGGGCACAACGTCGTCTGCATTGACAACGATGCGCGCAAGGTCGAGTCGCTCCAGCACGGCAAGGTGCCGATCTACGAACCGGGCCTGGAAGAGATCGTGCACCGCAATGTCTCCGCGCACCGCCTGCGCTTCACCAGCAGCATCAAGGAAGGAGTCGATCACGGACAGGTGGTTTTCATCGCCGTGCCCACACCACAGGATGCCGATGGCAGCGTTGACTTGAGTTTCATCGAGAAAGTCGCGCGCGAAATCGCCGGTGTCCTGACCCAGTATCGGGTGATTGTTGATAAGAGCACTGTGCCGGTAAAGACCGGTGAAAAAGTCGCGGAATCGATCAAGCGCTACAACAAGCACGGGGCCGAATTCGATGTCGTGAGCAACCCGGAATTCCTCCGGGAAGGCTGCGCCGTAGCGGATTTGATGCAACCCGATCGAATCGTCATCGGCGCGCAAAGCGAGCGCGCGATCGACTTGATGAAGAAACTTTACGAACCCTTCATGGCGCCAATGCTGGTCACCGACATCAACAGCGCGGAGTTGATCAAGCACGCGGCCAACTCCTTTCTCGCGCTCAAGATTTCTTACATCAACGCCGTCTCCGCGATCTGCGAAGCGAGCGGTGCCGATGTCGAAAAAGTGGCCGACGGCATCGGGATGGATCGGCGGATTGGACGGAATTTTCTTAATGCTGGGATTGGCTATGGCGGCTCCTGTTTTCCAAAGGACATCGCCGCCTTCATCATGATTAGCGAACAACTGGGCGTGCCGTTCAATCTGCTCAAGGAAGTGCAGCGAATCAATGCGGCCCAGAAAGAGCGTTTTCTAAAAACGGTGCGGGACGCGCTTTGGGTTTTGCGCGACAAGAAGATCGCGGTCTGGGGATTGACTTTTAAACCGGACACCGACGACATCCGATCGTCGGTCGCGATTGACCTCGTCGCCGATATCCTGCGGGAAGGAGCGCAGGTGAGCGCTTATGACCCGAAAGGAATGGACAAGGCGCGCGAGGTAAAAGCGATCTCCGGTGCTCGCCTGACAAATTCCGCCCTGGAAGCGGCCGAGGATGCCGAGGCGTTGATCATCGCGACGGAGTGGGCGGAGTTTGCCAATGTGGATCTTGATACTCTGCGCGAGAAAATGCACACCCCGATGGTCTTCGATGGGCGAAATCTCTTCGATCCGGACACGATGCGAAAACTCGGCTTCCAATACACGTCAATCGGACGCCCGCTGGCAAGAGCGACCTAGGAGCGATCCGATTCCGTTGGCGGAATGGGAATGAAATCCGGCCGCGCGCTCGCTCTTGCCGCCCTGGTCCGCTGGCGCAGCGGTTCCGAGTTCGCCGACAAGATTGTTGCGGAGACTTTTGCGCGCAGCTCACTGGGCACAGCAGATCGCGCTTTCGCGCTCGAGCTTTTCTATGGCGTCCTGCGCAATCTTACCCTGCTCGATTTCTGGATCGGTGAACTCCGCGCAGCGCCCGTGGATCCGGGCGCGCGAGATCTCCTGCGACTTGGCCTCTACCAGACTTTGCTCATCGAGACCGCCGCGCACGCCGCCGTTTACGAAACAGTTGCCCTCGCCCGCCCGCGCGCCCGCCCATTGGTCAACGCGATCCTGCGTCGCGCGCTCCGCGAAAAGGCTGCCCTAACGAGCTCTGGCGGAGGCGCAGCCGCCCTCCGTCCGTTTCTCCGTGCCGGAGTTTCTCTTCGCGAAATGGTCGGAGCAGTTCGGCGAAGCGGCAGCACTCGAACTCGCCGGTTGGAACAACCGGCCGCCACCGATTTACGCACGGATCAACCAACTCCGGACGACAGCCGCGGAATTTCTCGAACGACATCGCGGCAGCTATCTTCTTCCCGGAAGCTCTAACTTCGTGGGTTTGTCCGACCCCGCTGCGGCCCTGCGCGACGGCGATTGCTACGTGCAGGACCCAAGCACGGCGATCGCCTGCGAACTCCTGCGACCGTCCCCGGGCGAGAACGTGCTCGACGCCTGCGCTGCGCCCGGCGGCAAGGGCGCGTATCTCGCGGAGATGATGCAGAACGACGGCACGCTCGTCCTGGTCGGACTACAATGAGTCGCGCCTGGAACGGCTGCGCGATAATTTCGTTAGGCTGGGAGTGACTAATGCGCGCACTCTGCGCTGCGATTGGACGGACGAGACGTCCGTCCAGGCAGGTGACCTCGCCGAACAGAGCTTCGACAAGATCTTGGTCGATGCGCCCTGCACCAATACCGGCGTGATCCGACGCCGGGTCGATGTTCGCTGGCGGCTCCAGCCGTCCGATTTTTCCCGGATGCCACGACAGCAACTCGCCATTCTCAAGGCGGTCGCGCCGCTCCTTAAACCGGGCGGCTCGTTAGTCTACAGCACCTGCAGCCTGGAGCCGGAGGAGAACGAAGCCGTCGTCGCCGCCTTCCAGCATCTGCAACCTGCCTTCCGACTTGCGGCCCGGGCAGACAGCCTGCCGTTTCGCGATGGAGTCGACGGCGCCTTCGCGGCCCGGCTGGAATTTCTCCCCTAACGACACTCGCGTTTGCATCGCGGGATCACAATGGAATGATAACGGCCTATGCAAGACGCCCGCTTCGACAAACTCGCTTCTCTCCTCGTCGACTATTCCACCACTCTCAAACGCAACGAAAAAGTCCTGATCGAAACCTTTGATTCGCCCGACGAAATGACGATCGCTCTCGTCCGCGCGGCACGGAAGGCGGGGGCGGTTCCGTTTGTGCAGGTGCAGCGGGCCCAGGTCAGCCGGGAACTCGCCCTCGAAATTGATGCGCGGCAGCTCGACGTGACGGCGGCGCACGAGCTTGCCCGGATGAAGAAGATGGATGCCTACATCGCGATTCGCGGAAGCAACAATATCAGCGAACTAGCCGACGTGCCGGTCGAACGAATGAAGCTGATCGCGAAGAAATTGCGACCAGTGCAGGACCACCGCGTCCAGAAAACGAAGTGGGTCGTGCTGCGCTGGCCGACGCCGGCGATGGCACAACAGGCGGGAATGAGCACCGAGGCGTTTGAGGATTTCTTTTTCAAGGTTTGCACCCTGGACTACCGAAAGTTGCAACCCGGCATGAAAGCGCTCAAAGCGCTGATGGAGAAAACCGATCAGGTGCAAATCAAAGGTCCGGGAACCGATCTCCGTTTCAGCATCAAAGGGATCTCCTCCATTATTTGCGGCGGAGACCGCAACATTCCTGACGGCGAGGTCTTCAGCTGTCCGGTGAAAGAATCTGTCGCAGGGACACGTCACCTTCAACGCGCCAAGTATTTACCAAAGCACCCCCTTCGATAACATCCGGCTCGATTTTCGCGACGGGAAGATTGTCGAGGCGACGAGCAACCAGCCAAAGAAACTCAATGCGATCCTCGATGCCGATGCGGGGGCGCGCTACATCGGTGAGTTTTCGCTCGGCTGTAATCCCTACATCATGCACCCGATGCGGGATATTCTCTTCGACGAGAAGATTGCCGGCTCCTTCCACTTTACGCCGGGCCAGGCTTATCAGGAGGCGGACAACGGAAACCGCAGCCAGGTCCATTGGGACATGGTGAGCATCCAGCGCAAAGATTACGGTGGCGGGGAAATTTTCTTTGACGGCGAACTCGTGAGAAAAAATGGCGAGTTCCTGCCCAAGTCGTTGCACTCCCTGAACTGGACGCGCTTTAAATAAAAAGAGAAAGCCGGGATCGATCCCGATCCCGGCTCAAACTTATTGCAGACGTCCAGCGAACGCGGCTGGAGCTGTTCGATTAGGCGCCGTGACCGCCGGCACCCGGAACGACCTGGATCATCGCGAGATCAATCCCGTTCAGTTGCACGTTCTCGATTTGGAAGACAGGCGAGCTGTCGATCGAGGTTGGCCCGGAGCCCGGCAACTGCATGAAGACATTCCTGGTCGCGGAGTTAAGCACAATCGACGAGATTTCGAAGAGCGGAGTGAACTCGATCGCGGCAATCTGGAAATGCGCCGTGAGATGGACGGAAGCTTGTTCCTGATGCGACGGAGTGAGCTGCACCGGTGCGGCACCGGAGCCGGAGACGAGTTCGAGGCCGGAGATGGCGAAGGAAGGCGAAGTAAGCACGGCAGGTTTTTCCCGACCTGACGGAACCAGCCGGACTGTGCCAATGGTTCCCCCCGCGAGGTCGATCTTCGCGACCTCGAACGTAACCTGAAGATTCATGGGCGGCTGCGGATCCTGCGAAGGCGCCAATCGCATCGAGACCACTTTGGAGGTCGGCTTCAACTGCAAACCGCTCATTTTGAAAGTGGGCGTGAGTTGCATCGAGGCGATCTCCAGGGAGAAAGTCAATTGGACGGCAGTATGCATGCCGCCGGCCGGTTGTTGCACCGACATGGTCGGCGATGCAGGGCGGAAGGCGGGAGCGGCGGGAGTAATGGTGGTTTCAGGCATTTTAAACGTTGTGGTTGGCTGTATTCGAACGGGTTCGGTGGAAAGGATCTTAGAAGCAAACGCAGGAGTTTCAATCGGAGACTGCATAACTTCGTGGCCGGCAATCGGAACAGCCACGGAATCTTCCGGTTCGATCAAAACCAGCTCAGATTCGGGTTCGGGCCTGGGTCAGCTCCGAGATGACGGGTTCGGCGGTAAACGCGGTGGTCAGTTGCGGAATCGGCTGGCCTTGGCCAACCGGTTCTTCGTCAAAGAGGAATGGTTCCTCTGCTGGCGGTCGGACCGGCTCTGCGGCCACTGGCTCCTCGACCAAAATCGAGCCGCTACCATTCGGCGGAATCTCAGGTGCTGCGGTCAACTTGCGGTGGATAACCTCCACTGCTGGTGGCTGGACCGCTGGCGGTTCAGCGGCCGGCGTTTCTGATTAATGACGTCGCCGGCTCGGGTCTTACAGCTTCAGGCGTTGCCACGGTCGCGACAGGGCTCCTCTTTCGCCTCGGGAGAGCGCGATCGGCGTCTCGGCCGGCAGAGAAACTTCTTCCTTGTCGCGAAGCGGCGCGGTCTCAACTTCGGCAGGGATTTTTTCGACGGGGATAGGAGCAGGCGCAGAGCTGGCGGGACCGGTGTCGTAGCCTCGTTAGGCGTGACTGTCCATCGGCTCGTCGACGCCGGGAGAAACGCCGCGTGCGGTAATCGCGCCGGAAGGCAGGACCGCCGCGCGAACTGATGGTTCGCTTGCTTGTATATTCAACGAGAATTTCGGCGGACCCGACGAGACCCAGTCAGTTGGGGTTTTACGTTCCTCGCTGGTAGCAGCCTGATCGTCCGAGAACGGTGGATGGGTCAGCGGTGTCGCGGACTTAATAAGTGGAGTGGTAGAGAGACTGCGAAAGAATTGTTTCACAACTAACCAAGCGAGAAGCAGGATTCCTGCCAGTAATAATCCCGCGACTAAAAGCGTGCGAGGATTAGAAGCGCTATCAATTCGCTCGGCAAAACCAGGTTGCGACCGAGAGCGAACTTTGCTCGGTGCAATGGCCGTTGCGGCGGGCGACAGCGGCGGGAGCTGTGACAACCGGAGTGCTCTTGGCCACTGCAGGCGGCGCGGGTTTTACGGTTGGTTGCGCGACAGGAGCGACAGATGCCGCGGGAGTAGTCGCGGCTAACGTCAGGTTGCTTGTTGTGGTTGTCGGCCGGAGTTGCCGCAGCAGGGGTTGACGTTGCCACAACGGCCGCCGTCGCAGGTGTCATCGCAGCAGCAGTCGGGGAAGTTGTTATTGCATTCTCCTCGGAAACCGATGGGGCCGGCAATGACTCCGCCTGCCCAAGACGCATCGCAGGCGTCGGTTGGGCACCGGGTGTCGCCGCGGCCTGGGCAAGCGTCGCCGTCGTCGGCCCGGCTTCACTTTCCGCACGGCTCAACCAGCCCAAATCGTAGAACGGGTCGGCGAAAATCACATTGAGCGCAGGCGAATAGATTTTCCGGGCCGAGGTAACCCAGTCTTTCGCCGGCTCGGTGCGGCCATGTTTGAATTCCCAAGCCGACTGCGCGTAGTAGAGGGCCGGAGTATCACCGGTAAATTTGAATTGATCCATCAACTGCTGAGCTTCCACGTCCTTTCCCTCGAGCAGCAGCGTCATGAAAATGTTGTACTTGATCAGCTGAGCCGCCTGATTCTTTTCTCCGCCCGGAGTCGCGGCGAAAAGGGTCTCAAATCGCTCGCGAGCTTTCGCATATTCTCCCTTCTTAAAAGGGATTTGAGCGAGGTTGTATTGCGCCTCGCGAAATTTTGGATCGGCCGTGACCGCTTTGCGAAAGGCAACCTCGGCCTCGTCGAGCTTCTTCTCCTCCATCAAAATCTCGCCGCGCAGATTGGCGAAAGCTGGCTCGTTAGGCGAACCCTCTTCCGCGAGATCAAGGAGTTTGGCTGCGCCGGTAAAATCCCGCTGTTGAAAAGCGCGCTCTGCTTTTTCAAAATTTGCCTTCGCATCGGATTTCATCCGTTCCGTGCGCTCGGCCGTGGAGGTGATCTCGATCGCGGCGCGCGATTCCCCGACCGGCTTCTCCATCCAGCCGACCTCGTAGAGCGACTCGGAGTAGAGTTTGTTGAGTGACGCGGGGTATTGTTTCTTCGCCGCGGCGAGCCACTCCTTCGCCTCCTTTTCATTCCCGTGTTGGAAGGCAATGGCGGCGTTGGAGTAATAGAGAGCCGGGCTATCCTTCGCCTGCTCGAACTTATTCAGCATCCAATCGACCGTGTTTTCCTTCCCCTGGCGAACGAATGTGAGCAAAATTTTGTATTGGATGAGCTGGCTGGTTTCCGGCTGCATTCCCTCTGCCTGGCCCGACATCAAACCTTCGAACCGGTTGCGCGCCTGGCCCCAGTCCTTCTTGAGAAAAGGGATCTCCGCGAGATTAAAACTCGCATTCCAAAAGTGCGGATCGAGCGAGACCGCCTTGCGCAAGGCCGCCTCCGCCTGGTCGAACTTGCCCTGGCGCATGAGAACCACGCCGCGGAGGTTGAGCGATTCGGCCAAATCGGGCTGGCGCGCATCGATTTGGTCCAGTGCTTTGAGCGCCTCGTCATAACGCTCGGCGTCGAAGGCGCGGAACGCCTTATCGTAAATCGATTCGAGTTGCGATTTATCACGCGGCGCCGCCGGGGCCGTCAACAAACTCAGCAAAAGGAGGGAAACGGTTGCGAATGTTCGCATCTTCATGACGTTCGCATCAAACCGCGGCTAATTACGGATGACAAGTTTAATTCTTAGATCGGGATGGCTCCGGTGAGGGGGATTGGTTTGATTTGCTTTCGCCAACGGCAGAAGTCGGCGCCTTTTCGTTTCGGTGTTGAAAAGGGTAAAGGACGAGGCGCGCGACCTTATCGCCAAGATTCTGATGCTGTCGTTCCGTCACCGGCGTGGACGCTGGACTCGATATCAGCGTCGGCGCGGCCGGGCGGGGAGACGCTTGAGGCGCGGCCGCTTCTTCGCGTGGCTCCCTTTTGGTTGGATCGAGCGGAGTCTTCACTCTTCTTTGACGCGGACCTGAGGCTCCTCTCGGTTCGATTGGAGGAGGAAGCGGGTGATTTCGATTTCTTCTCCCGCGCGATCTTGGCCGGAGTCGCGGCAGGACTCTGGCGTTGGAGTAATCTTTGGCTCAGTTGGCGCGGCGGCAACCTCCTGGATCGCCGGGCTTGGCCCTCCGCCAGGTTCCACTTGCCTGGTTGTGGCCGCTACTTCCGTCTTGTTCGACCAGCCCAAATCATCGAAAGGCGCAGCGAAAGCCTCGTTCAGATCCTCTGGAAATAGATTGTTGGCATTCGCGACCCAGGTCTTTCCCTGCTTCGCATTGCCATGTTGGAACGCCCAGGCAGCCTGCCCATAATAAAGCGCGGGCGTCTCATCCATCATCTTGAATTCGTCCAATGCTTTCTGCGCCGGCCCGTCGCGCCCCTCCAGCAGGATGGTGAGGAAAATCTGATACCGGATCAGTTGCTCCCACTGTCGTTGCTGCTTGCTGCCAGAGATGGCTCCGAGAATTGCTTCGAGCTGTTTGCGGGCCGAATCAAAGTCGCGCTTTCGAAAGGGAACCCGCGCCAGATTAAAGCGCGCCTCCAAAAACTGCGGATCGGCCGCGACCGCATTTCCCAAAGCCGTTTCCGCTGCTCCGTCTTCTCCCTGCGCCAGGAGAATCTTCCCCCGCAGATTAAGCGAGACGGCCTGATTCGACGCCGTCGCATCCACTTGATCGAGCAACTGCAATGCGCCCGGGTAATCCCGCTCCCGATAGGCCTGCTCCGCTTTGGCAAAATTCTCCTGAGCGCGCCCGACCAGATCCGCCCGCGAAGCAACTTCGAGCGGCACCGGAACGACGCCCTCTGGTCTCTCCATCCAGCCGACTTCGTAAAATGATTCTACGAAAAGTTTGTAGAGCGAGGGTGAGAACGACTTCTCCGCTGCCTTCAAGCGCCGCCATCGCTTCCGGCTTTTCTTTGTGCCGCAACGCCAGCGCAGCCTTGCCGCAATAATACGCCGGACTCGTCGATGACGCTTGCAATCGATCCACGATCTCGATGGCTTTCTTCTCTTTCCCTTCCAGCAAATAGGTCAGCAAGATCTTGAATTGAATGAGATCGCCCGTCGCCCCCTGTGCCTGCTCGCTCTTCGCGTCTGCCAGTGCCTCGAACCTGCGACGCGCCTCCGCCCAGCTTTTTCTCAGGAAAGAAATTTCGGCAAGATTGAAGCGCGCCTCCCAAAGCTCTGGGTCGAGTTCGCGTCGCCTTCTGCAACGCCTTCTCCGCCACGCCATATTCTCCGATCCGCATCAAGGCGACACCGCGAAGATTTTTTGCGGCGGCCATGTCCGGTTGGCGCGCGTCGATCGCATCGAGTTGTTTGAGCGCCCCAGAAACGTCGCCTCCGTTCAGCGCCTGCGCCGCTCCGGCATACATCGTCTCCAGCTCAGACTTCGTCGGCGCCACGACATTGGCCGCGAACGAACTTAGCCCCAGCAAGAAAATGAGCGCGCCTTCACAAGGTTTCATCCCCATCCCATCAAGCCTGTCTCCATCGCCCCTGACAAGGTATATGACTCTTCAGCGACATGACCGAATGGGCAACCTGGCAACCGCGCGTCCGCGCTAATCTCCTCTTCATTGTGCGCGAGGAGAAAATTCTTCTCATCCAGAAGAAGCGCGGTTTCGGCGCGGGCAAGATCAACGGACCCGGCGGCAAGATAGATCCAGGCGAGACGCCTTTGCAGTCGGCGTTGCGCGAAACCTTCGAAGAGCTCGGCATTAAAGCGCTCGGGGCCGAACGACGCGGTGAATTGCATTTTCAATTCCGTGACGGCTACAGCCTGCATTGCACCGTTTTTCTCGCCCACGATTTCGAAGGGGAACCACAGGAAACCGACGAAGCAGTCCCGCTCTGGACGCCGCTCGATGCCATTCCCTATGACAAGATGTGGGCCGATGATCGGCACTGGCTTCCCCTCCTCATTCGTGGCGCGCATTTTACGGGCTACTTCGAATTCGACGGCGAACAATTGCTCAGCCAAGAAGGTCATCGTTCGGACTCGTTAGGCACCCGCCCCCACGGTTGTCATCCCGATCCGCCGCAGGACGGAGAGGGACCTCACAATTGCAATTTGCGTTTTCTCCATCCTGGAAACGACCATTTCATCAGCGAGGTCCCTCGCCGCGCTACGCCGACTCGGGATGACAAACTGCTAGAGCGGGCGCTGCGCTGCCTTCTCCAACGCGAGCGCCGCGCTCCCGATGATGCCGGCGTCGTTGCCTAACTTTGCCGGCACAATCGTCAGGTCTTCATGAAAAATCTTCATCGTCCGCTCTTCAATCACTCGCCGGATCGGACCAAAGACATATTCGCCGGCCTTCCCCACTCCACCGCCAATCACAATCCGGTCCGGATTCAAGAGCCAGACGATGTCGCAGAGCGTGATCCCGATGGCAAAGCCGACCTCCTCCCAAACCTGGTGCGCGACGGTGTCGCCTGCTTTGGCCGATTTCTCCAGCGCGAGAGGCGAACATTCATCCAACGTTTTCGTTAGGCCAGCGGCGCGATAAAGCGCTTGTGCGCGTTCCGCGATCTGCACGTGGCCGACGTATTTCTCGAGCGCACCGAAGTTGCCATACTGCCCGGGCACGCCGTTCGGATCGATCGTCATCTGGCCGATTTCGCCTGCGCCAAGACGGCTGCCGCGATAGAGTTTCCCGTCCAGAATCAGACCGCCGCCGACGCCCGTGCCTAACGTCACACAAACCACATTCACCCCTCCGTGCGCCGGCCCCGAAAAGCCATTCTGCATAAGCCATCGCTTTGGCGTCGTTATCGATCGCGGCCGGCAGGCCAGTCCATTCTTCGAGGAGGGCGGTGAGCGCAACATCCTCCCAGCCCGGAACATTCGAGAGCTGCCAGACGCGGCCGTTGATGCTGTCGACCAGCCCCGGCAAACCCGCACCTACTGCCGCTCACTTCTGGATGTTGCCGGCGCAGTTCGTCGATCGCCTTGTGAATCGCCTCCAGGAGTGAATCGTGGCCGGAATAGTCGTGCGTCCGGATCGGCTCCAATCGCGCGACAATCTCTCCATTTGCCACCACGCCCGGCTTGACCGTCGTGCCGCCGAAGTCGATCCCGATTGCCGTCTTGCTTCATTGCTCTTTTGCCTAACGATTCAAGTTCGCGATGATGCGCAGACCTTCCAGGGTCAGGTCCGGGTGCACCGCATCGATTTCTGGCATGCGCGCCGCGATCAACCTGGCATAGCCGCCGGTGGCAACGATGCGCGCCTTGCGGCGACCGAAAGCCTCGCTGACTGATCCTGGCCAGAATTTCCCTCACCAGACCGCGATAGCCAAAAACGGCGCCGGACATCATCGCTCCCCTGGTTGATCGTCCGACAGCGCGACGCGGCTCGGCGAGAGTCAGCTTGGGCAGCAGCGCCGTTCTTTTGTAGAGATAGTTGGTCATCGCCTCGAGCCCCGGAGCAATAACGCCCCCGATATAGCAACGTTTAGCCGAGACGACATCGAACGTCACGGCCGTTCCAAAATCCACCACCACCGCTGGAAATCCATAGAGCGCCGCGACGGCCGCCGCATTCGCCAGCCGGTCGGCACCGATCGAAGGTGGTTTTGGATAATCCACCCCAACGCCGAGTTTGCATTTCGCGCTCACGAATTTGACCGGAACCTTCCCTGCCGCCCGACGAATTACCGCGTCTTTCTTCGGCACGACAGAGGAAACAACGATTTGCTCGACGGTCCGGTTGCCGACCAACTTTCGGAGCGCAGCCGAGCTTAATCGCCTTGTCTCGATTCGCTCCGCCTTCCCCAGTTTCGCGGAAGAAGCGAACACCAGTTTTGTAAATGAATTGCTAATGTCGATAAGGAGGTATTTCGCCTTCGGGTCAGGCGCGGGTCGCGGCATAACGGGCGCAACAAACACCGCCCCGCCACCTCACACAACCGTTCGTGGAACGACGTGCCTTGTCCGAAGGCTTGCTCCGCGGATGCCGTACGCGTAGCCTCGGCGCGTGAGGAAATTGGTTCATCGACCGCGCCGTCTGCGGCGGAGCACAGCTTTGCGCAACCTTGTCCGTGAGACGAGTCTGAGCGCGCACGATTTTATTCTTCCCTTTTTCGTCAACGAAAAGATCAGCGCCCGGCGCGCGATCAAAAGCATGCCGGGCGTCGACGCAACTTGCGCCGCACGAAGTAGCCGCTGAGGCCGCGCTCGCCGCCGCCGCCGGTTTGCAGGCCGTCATCCTCTTCGGCATCCCTAACGAAAAGGACGAGCAGGCATCCGGCGCCTACGCCGAGGATGGCGTCGTGCAAAAAGCGATTCGTGCGATCAAGGCCGAATGTCCCGAGCTGCTCGTCATTACGGATGTCTGCCTCTGCGAATACATGAGCCACGGCCATTGCGGCGTCACGCGGATCGACGGCGACCATTTCCACGTTCTGAATGACGAGAGCGTCGCGCTGCTCGTCAAAACCTCGCTCTCCCATGCCGCCGCCGGTGCCGACCTCGTCGCCCCGAGCGACATGATGGACGGCCGCATCGGCGCAATCCGAGAGGCGCTCGACGCCGCAGGCTACGACCAGACCGGCATCATGAGTTATGCCGCGAAATTCGCCTCCGCCTTTTACGGCCCCTTCCGCGAAGCAGCGGAAAGCCCGCCGCAATTTGGCGACCGGCGCAGCTATCAGATGGATCCAGCCAACGCCAACGAAGCGCTCCGCGAAGTCGCGCTCGATGTCGACGGAAGGCGCGGACATCATCCTCGTCAAACCGGCGCTGCCTTATCTGGATATTCTTTGGCGCGTTCGCGAGCGTTTTGGCCTAACGACCGCCGTTTACCACGTCAGCGGTGAATACGCCATGGTCAAGGCCGCGGCCGAGCGCGGCTGGATCGATGAACGCCAGGTCGTCCTTGAAATCATGACTGGTCTGAAGCGTGCCGGCGCCGATCTCATCGTTACCTATTGGGCGCGGGAGCTGGCGGAATGGACCCGGCGTTAGGCGAGGCGGCGTCGCTGGAGGGACGACCTCCGCGTCGTCCGAGTGACGCCGGCAGAACGCGGGACGACCCGCGTCAGGCAACGAGAACACGCGAGTCTCGGCGCCCGTCCCTCCAAATCGCCGCAGAGCGAAACCGGCGCGCACCTCGAACTAAAACGCCTCGCCCTGCTCTGGGCGCAGGAAAATCGCTATCCGATCGCCGCGCTCGAAGTTTCCCTCCCGCAAAGCCGCTACCGGGCTGACGTCGCCGCCTATCGACCGCAGAAAAACGGTACGCTCGGCCACACCGCCGTCTTCGAGTGCAAACAATCCAGGCCGGACTTGCGCCGCGATGATTGTCGCGGCCCGCAGACGCTCGCTCGACTCGCAGTCGCTTTGCCGGCGCCGCCAGATCCTGGAAAGATGTTTGCGCATCCATTACCCAACCCTGCGGACTGGCGAAACCCTTTTTCCCGAGTGGGACGCGCACGACTTCGACGCGATCGAGCATCGCGGCTATCAGCGTCTCATGCGCGAGCTGGCCGGCTTGCAAATTCAACTGCGCGACGGCCGTAAATTCGAGAAACTTGCCCGCTACGGCTGCGCCAATCTCTTCTTTCTGGTCGTGCCTAACGACCTGTTGCGCAAACCAGAGCCGCCCATTGGCTGGGGCCTGCTCGTCGCACAAGAGGGCGCGCTCAAGTTGCAGCGCAAACCCACCTGGCATGACAGCCCGGAATTCATTCGGTTGCGAGTTCTGCAAAAAATTGCGGCGGCGGGAACGCGCCAATTTAATCGCCGACTGGGTATCGTTCCGGCACCCATCATGTTCTCACCCTTAGTGTCTTTGGACGAGTGGCAAATCTGTTCTAAATTATTGCCGAGATGATTTCGATTCACGCGCGCTGGTGCGGAACCGGTTCTCGGTCCGCCTTCCCGGGCGTTCTTTTTGCGTTACCGCTTTCTGTCAAACGCGATCGAAACTCGGACCAAGTGGTACGCAGTTCGCTCTTGTTGGAATTCTCCATCTCCCAATGAAACCCAATTACGAACTTGAATTGGCAAAAAGGTTGTCTCGTTATTACGACCCAGAGCAGCGCGGCGGCTCTTTTCCGCGCATCGCATTTGAATTTCAAGCTCCCCGTGAGGGCGGCTTCAACTATTGGGGCGGCCAACCGAACCGCCCACGAGGTTTCACCCAGCTGGCCCGCGAAGTGTTTCGCCGCGACGCGCGCCGCACTTTCGGTGTGGAAACGGTTGTGCTTGCTTCCATCACTCTGGCTACAGCCTGGCCGATTGCCACCATGCTCCGCGAGGTCTTTACCGTCCTGAAAAACGGCGGGATCTACTAATCGGCTCTCGCAAGGGAGTGAACCGCGACGACCGGTCGCTTCTGCGGCGATGACCGCCTAAACCGCGCCCTCGACCTCGGTCGTGCCAGATTGCCTAACGAGAAACTCGTCGCGATAACGCGGCGTTTCCTCGGGGGCGAAGCCGTGCCGCATGATGTTTTCGGTCACGATTCGCGGAATCAGAAATTGCAGCAGGTAATCGCTCCCGCCCGCTTTCGTGCCGCCCCCGCTCATCTTGAATCCGCCAAAGGGATGCCGGCCAACGACGGCCCCGGTGCAGGAACGATTGATGTAAACGTTCCCCGCCTCCAGCTCTGCCTTCATCCGATGAATATTCGCCGGGCTGCGTGAGAAAAAGCCCGCGGTCAGCGCGTAGTCCGTCCCGTTCGCCACCTCCACCGCTTCGTCGAGATCGCGCACTTTGATCACGCTCAGAACCGGGCCAAAAATCTCTTCGCGCGCGATCCGGGCAGTCGGTTTCACGTTTGTGAAAATGGTCGGCGGGATGAAATAACCCTCGTTAGGCACATCTTTCGCCTGGTAGGCGAGCGTCGCCTCTTTTTTGCCGGCTTCAATCATCTCGAGGATCCGCTTGTAGGCCCGCTCGTCGATCACCGGACCGACGGTGATGCCCGGGTTCTCGGGATTGCCCACCCGCAAACTGGCGGCGGCGGCGAGAAGGCGCTCGATCACCCGATCGTAATTCTCTTCGAGCACAATCAAGCGTGAGAGCGCGGAACATTTTTGCCCCTGGTAACCGAAGGCGGAGTAAATCGAATCGACGATCGTCTCATCGAGGTCGGCGTCGGAATCGACGATGATGGCGTTCTTGCCGCCCATCTCGCAGACGACGCGTTTTAGTTCGCGCTGGCCTGGGCGGGTTTTGCCGGCGGATTCCCAAATACGCAGCCCGACTTCGCGCGAGCCGGTAAAGGCGATCATCACGACTTCGGGATGATCGACCAGATGCTGCCCGATGACCGAGCCGTGACCCGGGAGAAAATTAAGGACGCCCCGGGGCACACCCGCTTCTTCGAAAATCTCCATCAAGAGTGCGCCTGTCACGGACGACGGCTCCGCCGGCTTCATGATGACCGTGTTGCCGGTCACAATCGCCGCCGAAACCATCCCGCAGAGAATCGCGACCGGAAAATTCCAAGGGGCGATGACGAGCGCGACACCCCGCGGCCAGTAGTGCTGATAACTCTCTTCGCCGAGGACATGCTGAGTGAGTTTCGGCCGGCCCAGAATGCGCATCTGCGCGGCGTAAAAGAGGCAGAAATCCATCGCCTCCCGAATGTCGCCATCGGCTTCTTCCCAGGCTTTGCCGACTTCGTAAACCTCCACCGCGGCGAGCTCGAAACGACGCCGCTCCATGATGGCCGCGACCCGCTCGAGCAACTGGGCCCGGTGCTCAACCGAGGTACGGCACCAATGCTCAAACGCGGCGCGAGGCTGCCTTGACCGCGCGTTCTGCTTCCGGAATTCCGGCTTCCGCAACCTCGCCCACGATCTCGTTAGGCGCGCTCGGATTGAGCGATGCCATCCACTTGCCCGTCGTGACTTTTTCGCCGTTGATGACGAGCGGATATTTCTTCCCGAACTGGCTCCGCGCGGCCCGCAGCGCGGTTCGCATCTGCTGCTGATTTTGCGGATGGACAAAATTGATCAGGGGCGCGTTTTCGTAGCTGTCACCCGGCGGAGTTTCGCGATCGGCACCATTCCTGGAATGACTTTGACTCGGCTGACGTTCGCCGGCTGGCGCGCGAAGTGTCTCGGCCCTGATCAGGTCGTTAGGGTCGCGCAGTAACTGCGATGCGGAAAGATTATCGGAAAATTTGGCACGGAGAAAACCTTCATTGGAGGTGTTCTCGAGCAGACGCCTAACGAGATAGGACATGCCGGGAAGCAGTTCGCCGACCGGCGAATATTCCCGCACCCGATAACCCAGCTCGACCAGCGCGCGCTTGATCGGACCCGCCATCCCGTAGAGGAGCTGGAATTCAAACCGGCTTTTATCGATCCCAAGTTCTTCCGCGTAGGACATCGCGTAGGCGATGCTGCGCACGTTGTGCGAGCCAAAGGCGGCGGTGACGATCGATTCGTTGTCGAGCAGGATGCGGGTGCAGGCCTCGAAGTTGGCGTCGCTTTCCGGTTTCTGGAGAAAGACCGGACAAATCCATCCGTTCTGTTGCGCGATGATTTTCTCGTAGTCCCAGTAGGCTCCCTTGACCAAGCGCACGGCAAAGCGCGTGCCGCGTTTTCGACCCCACTCGATCAGGTCCTTCAAATCGCGTTCCGCATCGCGCAGATAGGCTTGGATGACAATCCCGACGTGCGGCCAATTCGCGAACTCAGGCTCGGTGAAGAGCTGCTTGAAGAGGTCGAGCGTGCCGTTCTTCTGCGCGTAGCTTTCCATGTCGAAATTGACGAAGGCGCCGACTTCACGGGCGCGGCGCAGGATCGGGCGAAGCTTGGCCGCGAGATGCTCGACCGCTTCTTCCGGCGCGGCCGGATCCATTTGCGAATAAAAAGCCGAGATCTTGAGCGAGAGATTGACCACGGGAAAAAGCTCGGTGTTTTTGCCTAACGGGTCGGTCCAGCCGCGTGTTTCGCGCGAAAGCGTGTCGAGCAATTCCATCGCCCGGGCGGCATATTCGTCCGCTTCTTTTTCGCTGACGACCGCTTCGCCTAACAAATCGACGGTGAAGCCGATGTTTTGCCGGCGCTTCTTCCGCAGTGTCTTCATGACATCGGCGCCATCCCGGCCGGCGATGAATTGCCGCGCCATCCCGGAAACGTTGCGGCGCAGGATGAAGGCGCTCAGCCAGGGGAAAATACCGGCCGCGCGCAGCCCGGTCTGCAGCATCGGGACGACCCCGTCCATCCCGTGAAAATATTCGCGCAGATGCTGGACGATGTCGTTCGAGCGGCGGAGGGAGGCGAGAACGTCGACAAAGCGAAACATCTGCACCTTGAAGGTTTCGTCCCGCATCGAGAAAGCCATCATCCGTTGATAAAAGCCGGCTTTCGTGAAAATCGATTCCGGGTTCTGATCAACCAGATCAAAAATCTGTTGACCGCGACGTTCCACGGCGGCTTGCAGGGCGCTCATAGGGCGAGGATAAAGCGGCCCGCGCCTTTCGGCAAAGCTGTAGACGTTTCTCCGGGAAGCCGGAGCTGGGAAATGATTCCGCCTCCGGACGCTTCCGAGCGAATCCTCTTCATTTAGGTCTTCGCTTTTCGTTAGGGCGTTTGCCGCCGCGCGCAATGTCGGTTACGAATGCTCCAGATGCCGAGCCGCCACCGCTCACCAGTTCGCGAGCGATAATACCGCGGCGATTTGCCCGGAAGCCTGGGCCGCCCTCGCCGAGGCAAACCGGGAGTCCGCCGTTTCCTCCTATGGCGAAGACTCATGGACACGACAGGTCTCGGAGCGCGTTCGCGAAATCTTCGAGACGGATTGCGAATCGTTTCTCGTCTTCAACGGCACCGCCGCCAACGCCCTTGCCCTCGCCCACCTCTGCCGGCCCTATCACAGTGTTCTCTGCCACCAGTCGTCCCACATCGAGACGGATGAATGCGGCGCGCCCGAATTTTTCTCCGGCGGTTCCAAGTTGCACCGGATCAGCGGAGCAAACGGCAAACTCGATCTCGACCACGCGGCCGAGGTCATGGCTCGCCACCAGGATGTGCATTCCTCGAAGCCACGCGTTCTCAGTCTCACCCAGGCCACCGAGCGGGGCACCGTCTACACGCCAGACGAGCTGGACGCGCTGAGCGCTTTTGCAAAAACGCATAACCTTGCGCTGCACATGGATGGCGCGCGTTTCGCCAATGCCGTGGCGTCGTTAGGCTGCGCGCCCCGCGAAATCACCTGGCAACGCGGCGTCGATGTCCTCGCTTTTGGCGGAACGAAGAACGGCACCGCAGTCGGTGAGCTGGTGGTTTTTTTCAATCGCGAACTCGCGCGCGAATTTGATTACCGCGCCAAGCAAGGCGGACAGCTCGCCTCCAAGATGCGCTTCGTCGCCGCGCCATGGGCCGCGTTGCTCGCGAATGGGGTCTGGTTGAAAAATGGCCGGCACGCCAACGAAATGGCGCGCTTGCTCGAGGAGAAACTGCGGGCGGCCGGCCTGACGAAATTCGCTTTTCCCCGCGAGGCGAACGCTCTCTTTGTTCATTTGCCGGACGAAATCGCCGCGCGCTTGCACGCTCGTGGCTGGCAGTTTCTTAAATTTATCGAGCCCGATGTTCACCGCCTGATGTGTTCCTGGTCGACGACCGAGACTGAGATCGACGAATTTGTTGCCGATTTTCGGAGCGCGCAGAAGTGATCTCGCCACTTTGTCATCCTGAGTCGGCGTAGCGCGGCGAAGGACCTCGCCACTGGAATCAGCGCAGTCAGGCGACCTGAACCGCGCGGATTGCAATTGCGAGGTCCCTCCCGTCTGCGCGGCTCGGGATGACAAATGTGCTGCCTCGCGACCTCGCTTGGCATTCGCGCGCAACATCGCCAAAGCTGAACGTTGGACGTTGAGCGTTGGACGTTGAACGTTCGCCGGATGACCCCGCGCGATCTCCCGATCTACGAACTGGAGAACGAAATCGTCAGGTCGCTCGCAGACCGGCCGCGCCTGATCCTGCAGGCGCCGACCGGTTCCGGAAAATCCACCCAGGTGCCGCAAATCCTCCTCGACCGCGGACTGCTCGGCGAAGGCGAAGTCGTCATCCTGCAACCGCGTCGCCTTGCCACTCGCCTTCTTGCCAGTCGCGTTGCTTTTGAACGCCACGGCCGGCTCGGCGACGAAGTCGGCTACCAAATCCGCTTCGAGAAAATAACGTCGAAAAAGACTCGGATTCGTTTTGTCACCGAGGGAGTTCTCTTGCGTCAGCTCCTCCAGGATCCCGAGTTGCGCGGCGTCAGCGCGATTCTTTTCGACGAATTCCACGAACGCCATCTCTACGGCGACATCACTCTCGCCCGCGCCGTGCAATTGCAGGAAACGTCGCGGCCGGATCTCAAACTGATCGTCATGTCGGCCACGCTGGAATCCGACAAGCTCGAAAAATATCTCGCGCCCTGCCCGTTGCTCACCTCGAGCGGAAGAATGCATCCGGTGGCGATCGAGTTCCTCACGAAACCGGTCCGCGCGGAAAATTATCCGGTTTGGGATCTGGCCGCCGACGAACTCGATCGGCTCGCCGCCACGACCGAGGGCGACGTCCTCATCTTCATGCCGGGAAAATACGAAATCACCCGCACGATCTCAGCCATCCGGGCTTCGCGGAGTGAGCGATCGGTTCGTTGCTTTGCCGCTCCACAGCGAACTCCCGCCGACCGAGCAGGACGCCGCCCTCGCCTCCTATGAAAAACGCAAGGTGATCGTCGCGACGAACGTGGCGGAGACCTCCCTAACGATCGATGGCGTACGGGTGGTGATCGACAGCGGACTCGCCCGGATCGCCAGGTTCGATCCCCGGCGCGGGATCAACACCCTTTTCATCGAGAAAATCAGCCGCGCCGCTTCCGATCAACGCGCCGGCCGGGCGGGGCGGACCGCCCCGGGACATTGCCTGCGGCTTTGGACAGAGGCCGAGCATCTCGAACGGCCCGCGCAAGAGCTTCCCGAAGTGAGGCGCCTCGATCTTGCGGAAGTGGTGCTGACTTTGAAAGCGAGCGGCGTGGAAGACATCGCCGCGTTTCGCTGGCTTGAGCCGCCCGATCCGAAGGCGCTCGAAAACGCGGAACAATTGTTGACGGATCTGGGCGCGATCAGCGGAGGAAAATTGACCTCGTTAGGCCGAAGGATGCTCGCTTTCCCGGTCCACCCACGTTATGCGCGCATGCTTCTCGCGGCGCAGGAACAACGCTGTGTGCGCGGAATCGCGCTGATCGCGGCGCTCACCCAGGGTCGCAACCTCCTCCGACGCGCCGAAGGAAAACAGATGCGCGACGAGCGTGAGGATTTTTTCGGCGGCGAAGAGGAATCCGATCTCTTCATTCTGCTGCGCGCCTTTCGTTTCGCAGAGAAGAACCAGTTCGATGCGCGGCGATGCGCGCGTCTCGGAGTGAACGGCGGCGCCGCGCGGGAGGCAGGCCAACTGTGGGAGCAGTTTCTCTCCATCGCGCGCGCGGAAGGGCTCGACTTGAAGAGCGCGAAGCCGCGCCGGGCGCGATCGCGCGTTGCGTGCTCGCCGGTTTTCCTGATCAGGTCGCGGTGCGACTCGACGAAGGCACGCTGCGCTGCGCCCTCGTCCATCATCGCCGCGGCGTGCTGGCGCGCGAGAGCGTGGTCCAACGCGCGCGCGCTTTTGACCGCCTCCGAAATCCGCGAAATCGAATCGAGCAGCGGCGAGCGCCAGGTGTTGCTGACCCTTGCGACCGCGATCAAGGAGGAATGGTTGCGCGAATTTTTTCCGGAAGCCGTTCAGGAAAAAACCGAACTTACCTTATGATTCGTCGCTCCGGCGCGTGGTTGGACGAACCGTCACCCTTTTCCACGACCTTGTCCTCGCGGAGAAAAAATCAGAGCAGGTGCCGAAAAGTGAGGCGGCATCAATCCTGGCCCGCGAGGTGATTGCCGGAAACTGCCCGCTGAAGAATTGGGATCACGCCGTTGAACAATGGATCGCGCGACTCAATTTCGCCGCAACGGCATTTCCTGAACTCGAGTTGCCGCCGATCGACGAAACGCGATCGCGCCTTGCTCATCGAACAGGTCTGCCAGGGAGCGACGAGCTACAAGGAGATCAAGGATCGGCCGGTCGCGCCGGTTCTAAAATCCTGGTTGAGCGCGGCGCAACAGAGCGCGCTCGACCAGCTCGCCCCGGAACGAATCAAATTGCCTAACGAACGCAATGCGAAGATCGTTTACGGAGCAAACCAGGCGCCGACAATTTCCGCGCGGATCCAGGATCTTTATGGCGTGACCAGCAGCCTAACGATCGGTCAGGGTCGCGTGCCGTTGCGGATCGAGGTGCTGGCTCCGAATCATCGCCCGATTCAGATCACCGACGACCTGACCACGTTTTGGCAGGACAGCTATCCCAGGATTAAGCAGGAACTGCAGCGGAAATATCCAAAGCACCAGTGGCGTCTGAGCGACCGAGCGACGCAGAATCAGACCTGAGCCCCCGCGCATCCCGCGAGATGCGCTGCGGCGCGCAGAGAGTCCGACATCCCCGCTGACCTTGGACCAGGCAGCCCTTCGGAAGCGCTGCGCACATGGTCCCAGGGCAAGGCCGAGCCGATCTGATGCTTTTCGTAATCGAGCGCGACGTCGTCCTCAATCTCATGGAACTCCTTGCCCGGATACTTGGCTGCCGCTTCCGCGCCCACCCGGTAGGCAGGCGCAAAATGCTCATAGGCCGCGCTCTTCGGTCGCGTGCGGTTGGGTGTGATGATGCTCGCGCCAATATTTCTCTTCCGCCGTTAAATCGACCGGCATTGATTGTGATTCATCGCTCATAGTCTTCGCCTCCCGTTTGGAGGAGTCCCCTCCTCTCTTTCATTACCCTTTAGACAATCGAAGTCCGCGTTTTGCACAAAATCAAAAGGCGCAAAACTGCCGTGATATGCGAAGGTAGAATATGAAGAATTCCAATGGAGATAATTTTACGGAGCGCGACCCGATGGCAGAAACGGAATTTGGGAGCCAAATGAGCGAACGGGACAGCCGGCTTGCAGGAAGGCGCACGCAGGATTTCCAATGCCGCTTCTGATACTTGGGACCAGACGCGCCAGAGAGCGGGAGTCGTGCGCGAACGAACAGAAGTTTTCCTCCGCGAAAATCCGGTGCCGACGGTGCTGGGCGCACTGGTGCTCGGGTTGGCCATCGGACTGGCGATTCGCTACTCGTCGCGTCAGGAAGAGCCGACTTTATCGGTGAAACGCGCCCTGCGCGAGGTGGATTGGAGCACGATAGCGCCTGCTTTTCTGCCGTCGCTCATGCGCAACGTGAAGAAGGGCTACGAAGGCTCCGCTGAAGCGGTCAAAGACGGGCTCGACCGGGTGAAAGAGGTGGACGTTGACGAATACGTCAAACCGCTGCGCAAGCGCTGGAAGAAGTGGATGAGCTAGGAGGTCGTTAAGCGAGCGACGCTGTCGACGCCGCACTCCGGGCGGCGCGAAGGAGCGTTTTTCTTGCTCCGATGTCGAGACTCGCGTTTCGCGGAGCGAAACGTCTACAGGCGGCGAGCGTACTCTGCCGCGGCGCGGCCCGCGCGCGTTCCGGTGGAGAAGCAGCCTTGCAGAAGATAACCGCCGGTCGGCGCTTCCCAGTCGATCATTTCGCCGGCCAGGAAAACTCCCGGCATTTTGGACAGCATGAGGCTGTCGCTCAATTCTCGCCAAAGGACCCCACCGGCGGTTGAAATCGCCTCCGCAATCGGCCGCGGGCCGTCCAAGGGCAGCACAAAGTCTTTTGTCCGCGCGATTGCCTTTTCCAGAGCTGGCGCAATCTTCCGGGAAATAGCCTTCCAATAGTGCGATCGCGCCCGCGCTCAATTTCCAAACGCGGAACCATTCATTCGATGTCGCGCAGTTGGGCGGCGCGGGCTGCGCAAAACTTCCGCCGTCACCTGCGGTTTGAAATCGATCTGCAACTCCGGCCGCGGCATCGCGCGCAAGACGGGTCCGAGTCGATAAATTGCGCCGCCCTCGAGTCCGTCGCGGGTAATCAGCAACTCGCCTGAAACCGTCTCGCTACCCGCGCTCACACTCAGATTCTTGAGCGGCAAACCTTCCGCGCGCTCGAGGACGGCGGCCGGCCAGGCCACATTCCATCCGCAATTGGCCGGAACGAACGGCGCCATCTCCACCCCATGCGCCGCGAGCAGCGGCGGCCATGTGCCATCCGATCCGGTTTCCGGCCACGACGCGCCGCCCAGCGCCAGAACGACGGCACGCGCCACAACTTCTTCGCCATCGCCAAAGCCAGGCGCCAGCCGTCGCCATCTCTCGTTAGGCGACGCAGGCGCGCGCCAGGACGAAACTCCACTCCCACCTCTGCGCAATCGACGCATCCAGGCCCGAAGCAGTGCCGCGGCTTTCTGGCCGCGAGGAAAAACGCGACCGCTCGTTCCCAACGTAGGTTTCGACCTCCAACTCGCTCCGCCCAGGCGCGAAGCTGCTCCGGACCAAATTCATTGAGCAAATCGCGCCAGCGTTCCGGCTCAGCGCCGATAACGGGCGGGAAAATTCTCCACCGGTTCGCTGTGCGTCAGGTTCAAACCGCCCCGCCCGGCGACGAGAAATTTCCGCCCTGCTGAAGGTTGTGCTTCGCAGAGCAGCACGCGCGCGCCGTGCAAAGTCGCGACCTCGGCCGCCCGCAATCCAGCCGGACCGGCGCCGACGATCACGACATCTCTTGCTTCGGCGGCGCTTGGCTCCACAGATCTTTTCCCTTGTCCGCCCGTTAAATCCTGGCCGTTAGGGCTGCACCCGAAAACTGAAACTGCCTTTGCTGACGTGAAGATCCTGCGCCACCGCGCTCCAAGTCACTTTATAAATGCCCGGAGCAATTTCTGCGACGAGAGACAATTGGACGAGGGCTGGATTTTTTTCATCCGCCCGCAGGTCGCGCTGGTCGACCTGCTTTCCGGCAGCGTCGCGCACTTCTATGGTACTTAACCCCGCTTTGATCGGTTCCGTGAACCATATCCGAACTTCACGCGGCGCATGTTTCAGGACTGCGCGATCCTTTGGCTCGGAATGATCGAGGGCGGAATGAGCCCAGACCGGCGTGGCGATCGCGCACAGACTAACGAAAAGCCAACGCCACCCGTTCATTTCCCGGCCAGGACGATTGGGCCTTCAGCTTTGGTTACGCCGCCTTTGCGTTCCAGGCTGATGGCGAACGCCCGGGCCTCGCGCACTGGCGCATTGGGATGAAACTGGACACTCAGGCTGCCATCATTCGCCACGTGGAAGACGCCCCCATTGACCGGGTCTTTGTATCTCGGATCCACCAACCAGAGCTGATAATCGTGGTCGTCCGCGTTGCGCGGGAGTTGCATGACTTTCAAAACACCACGCTGTTTTCTTTCGTCCCAGACAACAACGGCGTTCGCATTCGGCGCCTCCGCAAGTTTTGAGTTGAGCGAGGCGATCTGGACCCGAGCAAGGACGTCGCGCTCTTTCAGGTGGGTGATGCGTTTGCGCAGTCCACTCGTTCTCCGCGACGAGATAGGCGCAAGTCGAGGGCGAGACACGCGGCGAGGCTCCAGGGAATCCAGACCGAGCGCGGAATTGCCACCACCTTGCGTCCGTTGGTCGGCCTGGCTGAGAACGCGCTCGCGCAGTTCAGAGGGAGAGGACACGGGCCGGCGCAGAATGCGCGATCATGGCGGAGGTTTCGTCCAGTTTATCGACGCAACGCGCGAAGTTCGTCATCGCGATTCCAAGCGTCGTTCGAAGGCGGCTGCCTCCGCGTTTTCGAGAAGACCGAAAACGTAAAGTGAAGCCTGCTCCTCGAGTTCCTCGTTTATGGCGAAGCTCCCTCCAGCAATTCCCGCAGACGCCAAAAGCCACGCCGGATCCGCGCTTTCACTGTGCCCAGAGGCGCGCCCAGCTTCTCAGCAATCTGGGTCTGCGTGAGCCCGGCAAAAAAAGCCAGATCAATCGCCTCGCGCTGCCCTCCCCTAACTTTGCCATGGCCGCGCAGACGCGTTCGCGTTCGTCGTTGCGCTCGAACGCGTTATCGGCGCGCTCCTCCGGGGCGGAGGCCGCGGAATCGCCCGTCTCTTCGGCCACGGCTTCCGCGAGGCGAGTCTGCCGTTGCCGGAAGCGCAGCCGGTCAATCGCCTTGTGTCGTGAAATCATCACCGCCCAGGTGAAGAGGCTGCTCCTGGCCGGATCATAGGTTGCGGTGCGTTTCCACATCTGGACGAACGCTTCCTGGAGCACATCTTCCGATTCCTTCTGATCATGCAGGATGGCGTAGATCATTGAGAAAAGACCGGGCGCAAACCGGTCGTAGAAAGTCGCGAAAGCCGCTGGTCGCCGGCTTGCATCTGCCGCACCAGTTCCGTATCGGCCTCGCTAGGCTGGCGCGCTCCGCGCCGTGGGCCATCCTCTGGCGAGGCAGAGCCTGGTGAAAAACTGGAAGGTCGCATCGCCGAGTGCGACGAACCTGACGGAGAAACACGCCTCAGGCAAGAACCGGACAGATGGTCCCAGGGCTAAGTGTTCGTTGATTGTCGTTGTAGCCGGGATCGGCGATCCCGACGGGGCAAGCGTCGCCCCACCGGCGTGTGACCGAGATCACCGATCCCGGCTACAACTCGCGCATCACCGAGGTTGACAATTCGAGCGCGGTGCGGTTCAATGGGTTTCGGTTTGCCTCCTCGATCGTTCTCCTTTCGAGGCTTCCCGGGTTCCGCTTTCCGCGCAACGCAGGTCTGCCCGGCAAACATCTTTTTTACCCCATTCCATGGCGGGACACAGTAAATGGTCAAAGGTCAAGCGCGCCAAAGGTGCGCTCGACGTCAAACGCGGCACGATCTTTAGCAAATTCTCGAAGGAGATCAGCGTCGCGGCGCGAATCGGCGGCGGCGACCCGGCGGGCAATGCCCGTCTGCGCAGCGTGATCGAAATGGCCCGGGCGCAGAGCATGCCCAATGACAACATTCTCCGAGCGATCAAGCGCGGCACCGGCGAGGGCGTCGATGCGCAGCATTTCGAGGAAATTGTTTACGAAGGCTACGGTCCGGGCGGTGTGGCCGTGATCGTGGAAACCACCACCGACAACAAGAACCGCACCGCCGCAGAAATCCGGCGCATCTTTAGCAAGAACCATGGCAACCTCGCCACGAGCGGCAGCGTCTCGTACATGTTTCACAAAAAAGGGCAGATCACCGTCCCGCGAGATACGATTGATGAGGAGCGCCTCTTCGAATTAACACTCGAATCCGGAGCAGAAGAGTTGACAACCGAGGAAGAACAGTATGTTATTCTTACTTCCCACGATCAGCTCTATGCCGTAGCTGAGGCGCTCAAACAGGAGAGTGTCACGATCGAAGGGCAAAAGTTTACTTTCATACCCGATACGACTGTCCAGGTCGTTGACGAGGCAACTGCGCTTCAGGTCTTGCGCCTCTGCGATAGCCTCGATGACGACGACGACGTTCAAAACGTCTATTCCAATTTAGATATCCCTGAAGAGTTGCTGACGAAATTGCCAGCCTGAGAACTGCGAGCCGACCACCTTCCGTCCGTGTCGTCTCACCAATATGCCGGTTTCAATTATGAGCGAAGAAATGGAAAATCAGCCTGTGCAGGCCACGAACGCCCCTTTCCGAAGGCGTCGTCCGTCGCGCCGCCGTGGGGGACGTCGCAACGATTCGGAACGCCCGCCCGGAAGTTTCAATGATGCCGATAACAACGTGGCAAGGTCGGGTGGCCCGGATGTTCTCGAAGACGGCTCCGCTGTCCAAGTCGAGCGCCAGCGCCAAAACGACGGCCGCTCCGTCGAGGCGGCGGATTGGGCCGGCGAAAATCGAACGTTGGACGAGCCGCGCGACCATTCCCAAGGCGGGAGCCAAAACGGCCAGGAACCGCCCCGCGAACCGGAGTTCGGCGAAGGTATCATCGAGATTTCCGGCAAAGGTTTCGGGTTTTTGCGCGATGCCAAACGCAACTTCGTCCAGACCCCGCAGGATATTTTCGTCACGCCCGAAATCGTCCGGCGTTTTCAACTCCGCGATGGCATGTGGATTTACGGCGAGACCCGCCGCGGCAATCGCGGCCCGCAACTCACCCGGCTCCTCAAGATTAATGACGAAGAGCCGACCAAGTATCAGGACCTCAGGCCTTTCGAAGAACTGACCACGATTAACCCGAACCAGCGCATCAAACTGGAAACGGTGCCGGATCGCTTCACGACGCGGATCATGGATTTGATGACCCCGTTAGGGAAAGGGCAGCGCGGTCTGATTGTGGCCCCGCCCCGCACCGGCAAAACGACTCTCCTCCATCACATCGCGGACGCAGTCGTAAAAAACCATCCGGAGATGAAACTGATCATCCTCCTCGTCGATGAACGCCCGGAGGAAGTGACCGATTTCCGCCGCTCCTGTCCGACGGCCGATTTGATGGCGAGCTCGAATGATAGCGACATCAAGAGCCACACCCGCATCGCGCAGCTTGCGATCGAGCGCGCAAAACGCCTCGTCGAAGCGGGCAAGGACGTTTTCATCCTGCTCGATTCAATCACCCGGACGGCGCGCGCCTTCAACAATGCGACTGGCGGCGGCGGACGCACCATGAGCGGCGGCATCGACGCCCGCGCCATGGAAATCCCGCGAAAACTTTTCGCGGCCGCGCGCAACACCGAAGAAGCAGGCAGCCTGACGATCGTGGCCACGGCGCTGATCGAGACCGGCAGCCGGATGGACGAGCTCATTTTCCAGGAGTTCAAGGGCACCGGTAACATGGAGCTCGTGCTCGATCGCAAGATCAGTGATCTGCGCATCTATCCCGCGGTCGATATTTTCCTCTCCGGCACGCGCCGCGAGGAACTCCTGCTCGAGGCATGGGAGCTGGAGAAAATCAATCTCATCCGGCGCGGTTTGGCCGGCCATAAACCGGACGAAGCCATCCAGCGTCTGCTCATGTTCGTGAAAAAGTTCCCGACCAACAAGCAGATGCTGAAAGAGATTCCGGGTTAAAATCGCACAGATCGCGATTTGTCATCCCGAGTCGCGAAGACGGCGAGGGATCTCACAAGTTTCTCTACGCTTGGATTGCTGAGTAGGCCGCTCGTTGTTTGTCAGATCCCTCTCCGCGCTGCGCCGAGTCGGGATGACAACGCTTTTATCGTAATGAAAACGCACCAGGACGTTCAGGAAGTGGAGTGGGAAGTTCTCCCGCCGGAGGAAAAGGAAAAGCGCTCCGAACTCGAGCCACTCTTCCGCTGGCTCGCGCTCATCATGGATAATTTCCTGCGCATCCCCGGAACGAATTTCCGCTTTGGACTCGACCCTTTGCTGGGACTTCTGCCCGGCCTCGGTGATACCGGATCGGCATTGATTTCGGCCATGGCGCTGCTGGCCGCGGCGCGGCGCGGGCTCCCGAAAATTCTCCTCGCGCGGATGTCTCTCAACATTCTCATCAACGAAGCGGTCGGCATCATTCCGATCGTGGGAGACGCCTTCTCTTTCTGGTTCAAATCAAACGCGCGCAATTACGAGTTGCTTCAGCAGCACACCGCCGCCCCGCGTCGTTCCACGACAAGCGACTGGATCTTCGTTGCCGCCGTCCTCGGCGCCCTCTTCCTCATCCTTCTCGTTAGTCTGGCGTTCAGCTTCTGGCTGCTTTACGGCCTGGCGAGACTCTTCGGCCACGCCTTCTCTTAGAGCAATTATTGTAGGGCAAGCGCTCCGCTTGCCGGCTATCCTGTTCTGCCCCGTTTTTTCGCAAACAGACCGAAACCCACCACATCAAACGCGGACGACACGGAGGTCGTCCCTCCAGATGGCAGGCGGAAGCCCGCCCTACAATCTGATTTGCGACGCCGTACGCTCACCCCGCCAGATAGCGCAGCCGAAGCGAGTGAATAACCTCACGGGCGCGGCTGTAGGGCGCGCGAAAATCATCGATCGTCGCGAACCGCATCCTTCGCGCGAATTGGTCTTCCTCTTCCCGCGTCTTCGGCAAAGTCGAGACGCTGCGATTCTGCCAGCGCCGCAGGACCGATTCGCAGGTGCGCAGAAAGTTGTAGGCTTTCTGCAGACTGCGCGCGTCCCCTTGCGCGAAGATCTTTTGCGCGGCCAGCTTCTCGATCGCGGCGGAAAAATTTGGCTCCCAGACGCGATGCCGCATTTGCAGCGCTTGGACGAGAAATTCGCCCTCGATCATGCCACCGATCCCGGTTTTGAAATCGAAGAAGTCGTTTCCGCACCCCCGTTCGTTCGCGATCCGGACGAGCATGTCTTCGATTTGCCTAACGAGATCAGGGCGGGTCCCCGCATCACGCCAAAGCTCCCTGGCGAGCGCTTCGAATTCAAAACGCAAGGGACCTGTGATGGCCCGGGCGCGGGTGAGCGACTGCAGCTCCCAAAACTGCGCGCGCGTTTCGTAATAGTTTCGCAGGGTTTCCAGCGAACAAACGAGCGGTCCCTTCTCCCCATCCGGACGGAGTCGGGCGTCGAGCGGGGTGAAGCTGCCCTCCGCGCTCGCTTGCGCCAGTCGCCGCCACCAGGAACTGCGCGGGCCGCTGTTCTTCCCCCACGAAAAGGACGTCAAGATCGGCCCCATAACCAATTTCGCGTCCGCCAAATTTCCCGAGCGCCACGATCGTGAGTGATTGCGTCGGATTGAGGAGGCGATCGACAAAAATCAGGCAGGCCTCGGCCACGTCATTTTGCTCCGCGAGCAAACGTGGAAGCGAGGCCAGCTCGAGGACGTCGCGCAACAAAATCCGCAAGAGCTCGCGCTTCCGATAAATCCGCACCGGATCCAGATCGGCCGCGGTTGCGCCTAACGACTCCAAGCGCTCGAGATGCTGGCTGACGTTGAAGGTGCGATCGAGCAGCCCGCTCCGGGTCAATTCCTCGAGCAGCTGCGGGCGGCGGATCAACCAACCACCCGCCACTTCGCTGGTGTCGAGCGTTCGCACGAGCAGCTCAAGCAACCGCGGATTTGCCGCGAGCAATTCGAAAAGCAGGCTGCGCAATCCATACGCTTCCACGAAACGGACAAATTGAGTCAGCGTCTTGTCGGGGTCGGACGCGCCCGCCAGCGCCTGGAGCAGGAGCGGTCGCAGCTTGCGAAAGATCTGGCGGGTGCGCGGCGCGACGTGAAACCCGGCCGCGCTCTCCCCGAGCTGCGCGACAGTCTTGGTCGCCTGAGCTTGGTCCCGGAAATTTCGGAAATCCAACACTCGGGCCTCCTGGCCCGGGGCAGGCCCACTGACGACTCTCTTGAAGATCGTGCGGACCCGACCCATCTGCCGATGCAGTTCCGCCAGCAACGCTGACCCTTTGCTGAAACCAAGGCTCTGCCCGAGCACCTCAAGCGCTTCGCCTTCTTCGGGCACGGTGTGCGTTTGTTGTTCCTCCTCGATCTGGAGGCGATGTTCCACCCGCCGCAGGAAGCGGTAAGCCGTCTCGAGCCGGTTCGCATCCTCGTTAGGCAGAAGTTCGAGTTCCGCCAGTCCACGAATCGTCCGCAAGGTCTCCGGCTCCTGCAAAAAGGGGTGCCGGGCCGCATGCAGCAACTGCAACGCCTGCACCACGAACTCGATTTCCCGGATCCCGCCGGCGCCCAGCTTCACATTCCGCTCTCGCTCCTCGTGACCGACAATATCGCGCTCGATCCGGGCTTTGATCGCAGCAACATCGTCGAGCAAATCCGGCGTCGGACTCTTCGGAAAAATGAACGGCTGTAATTGGCGCAGAAAATCGTAAGCCAGCTCGCGATCTCCGCAGATCCAGCGCGCCTTGATCAGGGCCAGCCGCTCCCAGATTTCGCCGAAGCCGGCGTAGTAATTCTCCATGCTCTCGAGCGACCGGACGAGTGGGCCCGCGCTCCCTTCCGGCCGGAGACGCAGATCGACCCGGAAAAGTGATCCCGCCGGGTCGGAGATGGCAAACGTCTCAATGATCTTGTTCCCGAGTCGCGTGAACCACTCGTGATAACTGAATTGAGCGGTCAACTGTCCCTCGTCGCTGTAAACGAAAATGAGATCGACGTCAGAACTGTGGTTCAACTCGCGCCCGCCCAGCTTGCCCACCCCGATGACCGCGAACTGGCTGGCCGGCGAGCCCCAGCGCTGCCGCAATTCGTTATCCCAATGATCGTAAACCTTCGTTAGGCAAATATCGGCCAGCTGCGACAATTCGATGATGGTCTCATCAAGCGGGGCAGCCTCGGCCACCTCGCGCAACGCAATCCGCACCATTTCGCGACCTTTCCAGAGGCGCAGGAGCCGAAAATTATCCTGCGCGATTGATCCTTTCCCGGCGAGATTGTGCAGGCCCGTCAGCATCCGGCCGTAGCCGCGGCGATCGGCGCAAATCTCGGGACGCGCCAGCCAGAGGAGGATTTGCGGCTGCTGAATGAGACGCGCCGCGCAGATGCCGGAAACGGCCAGGAGATGAAAGAGAGCCTCCTCGCCTAACGGAAAGCCGGAAATGGTTTCGGCAAAGGGCGGAGCGTCAGCTGGCCAGTTGTCCTCAATCGCCGCCAGGGTCCGCGCTACCTGGGCGGGACGAATGCTCCGGGAAATTTCGCCTAACGAATCCGCAACCGCCACGCTATTGTGGTGGTTCGGTCATCTTCTCGCGCACCTGCGCGAGGGTGCGCCGCTCGCTCCGGGTCAGACTCTCGATGCCGGTTTGCGAAATCTTTTCCAGTAACGGGTCGATCTCTTCCGCGATGAATTCCTCGAGAGACATGCGCCGGCGACGCTCGCTTTCGAGCCGGCGGCGCCGCAGCACCCGCTGCAGGAACGACGGACGCCCGAAACCGAGGAGGTGAGCGTAAAGCCAGCCCGCCACGCCGCCACCGAGAATGGCGCTGTGACTCACGACCCCATGCCGATCGACCACGAGCAGGACCGCGCCGATTGCGCAAAGGGCGTAACCGAAATACTTCAGCTTCAGTTTGACCGGCAGGATGAACGAAAGCGATTCCGTCAATTCCAGTTCCGGCAAAATAATCGCCAGGGACACCACCATCGCCGCGACCCCTCCGGAACCTCCGAGGAGCACGGTTGTCGCCGGCATCAAGAAAAGATGCCCGATTTCACCGGCCATCGCCCCGCAGAGGTAAAGATAAAGAAAATGCTTGGGGCCGAGGATCGCCTCCACGTCGCGTCCGACGACATAAAGCACGATCATGTTGCCCGCGAATTGGAAGACGCCGGAGTGCAAAAACATCGCGGTGAAAAACTGCCATGCGTAGGCCTGGTCGATGCCGCGGTAACTTAGACCGAGATACTGAGAGACTAAGACTGGCTGGTAAGCCTGGAGCGTCAGCTGGACGACGAAGGTCGAAAAGTTGAGGCCGATCAGCGACAGGAGTATGACGCGTTGCCGTGACGTCCAGCTCGGCGCATACGAGGAAGCTTTTCGGCCTGACAGGCGCATATTTCAAAATTATCGCAAACGTTCCGAATTGTCATTGGGAAACAGGGCCTGCGCCGTTACAAATTCGCGCACGGCGCGCGGTTTGTTTGCGCGCTTTCGTTTCGCGGGAGCCGCGGCGCCGTTACTAATCCGCCCATTGCGCGCGCTTTCTTTGTCATCCCGAGCCGGCGCAGCGCGGGGAGGGACCTCACAATTGGAATGAACGCCTTCCGCGCGAGTGGACGCGCGGATTGCAAGAGTGAGGTCCCTCGCCGTCTGCGCGGCTCGGGATGACATTCAGGAAGGAGCGCATCGCTCCCAAAAAAACGAGAAGTTACGCGGGAGCCAGTACCTTCAACCAGCGCGGTTTCAGCTGGAATTCCACCGGACAACTGCCGACCAATTCGCCATCCAGCTCTACCGGCACCTCTTCCACGCTGGTGACGCGCAAGCGGCGCGTCTTGTTTGTCATCCCGAGCCGGCAAAGCGCGGCGAGGGACCTCACAGTTGGAATGAGCGACTTCCTCGCCAGCGGGGCGCGAATTGCAAGAGCGGGGTCCCTCTGGGAGGAATGGGCATGCGCATTGGCAGCAAGGGAGCCTCCTTAACGATCACCGCCTTCCCCCGCGCTTCGCGGAGCGAAGCGTCTACATCGGAGCCAGCACCTTCAACCAGCGCGGTTTCAGCTGGAATTCCACCGGACAACTGCCGACCAATTCGCCATCCAGCTCTACCGGCACCTCTTCCATGCTGGTGACGCGCAAGCGGCGCGTCTGGAAATATTCCACCTCGCGCGTCGTGATGTCGGCGGTGAAGAAAACGTTTTGTAAATACTTCAACACATCCAGGTAGCCGAGTTGCTTGAAGACAAGAACGTCGAGCAACCCGTCGTCGATAACCGCATGTTTGAAAAACGGAAACGGCCCTCCGTAAAGGCGCCCGTTCCCGACCAGCACGAAGGTCCCCTCCTCCGTCCGGGCCTCCTTCGCATCGATCAGGAGGCGCGGCGGACGGCGGGCCGCGATTTGCGCGGCGGAGATGAGATAACTGAGCGGACCGAAGTTTCGCTTGGACGTCAGGCTCGTTTCCTTGACGACTTGGGCGTCGAGCCCGACCCCGGCCAGTTGGACAAAGTGCTTTCCATTCGCGGTTGGCAAATCGATCAGGCGGGTTTGCTCCGCGCGAATGATTTCCCAGCAGCGTCCAAGATCGTTCGCCGGCAATCCGAGCTCATTGGCGAAAACATTCATTGTCCCCATCGGCATCAGACCCAGCGCAGCCTCGGATCCGGCGATGCCATTGACCACTTCGTGAATCGTACCGTCGCCGCCGGCCGCGACGATTTGTTCGAAGCCTTCCGCCACCGCCCGGCGCGCCAGATGCTCGGCGTCGCCCGCGTTCTCGGTGGCATAGAACAACGCGTCGCCGCACATCGCGCGCAGCCGTTCGGTCCAGCGTCGGGCGCGTTCGCTCCGCGCCGTCGGATTTAAGATGACACAGGTCTTGCGCAAGGGATTAACTTGTTAGGCGGGTTTCATCTTTTCTTCAACCCCGCGTTGCGTAGCGTCCCTCTGTGAAAAGACTCAGCCGGCTTCTGCTCTGGCTCCCCGCGGGAGTCGTGATCCTGGTCTGCATTCTCTTGCTCGGGGTCAATCTGTATGTCCAATCGCAGGGCACCCACCATCGCATTCAGCAGGAACTCAGCCACCGGCTCAACACCCCGCTGCACTTGCGCCAGATCAGCGTGACGCCGTGGGACGGATTGAAACTGAGCGGCATCACCATTCCCCAGGAAAGCCCGCGCGAAGGAAACTTCCTCGAAGCCAAGTCCTTCCAGTTGCGAGTGAAATTCTGGTCGCTCTTTGCCGAGCACCTCGTCATTCGCCAGGTTTTGCTCGTCAAACCCGAAGTCGTCTGGGCGCAAAATTCCGCAGGAAAATGGCGGCTGCCGGAGTTGCCGCCGGAGAAAAAAATCCCAGCGCCGCCTGATCGCTCCCTCTTCCGCCGTCGCGCCCGCCGGCTCCCCGCCCTCCGGTCTCTCCCGGACCTCCGGTGGTCGCAGCTGAGCCTAACGAATCCCCCAGCATCGAGGCGCCCGCGCCCGTTTTCACTCCGGAAGTGCAACGGGTCAACCTGAAGAATGGTAACTTCACCTTCCTCGATTCCGGCGGGAAAGCTGATCGCGAAGTTCGCCGGACTCTATTTCAATTCCAGTTTTCGCACCGCGACCTCGATCAAGGGCAATGCCAGTGTGGAGAAGATTTCGCTCCGCGATCGCTTCTTCATCGAGAACCTCGAGTCGCCGCTCGAATACGATCCGGCCGCTTTGACTTTCTCGAGCATCTCCGCCCAGGCCGCGAACGGCTTGATCAATGGCCATTTTGAAATGCAATTGCAGGCCGAGGACTCACCTTTCACTGCGTCGGTCAAATTCCACGGTCTCGAAGCCGAGAAACTGATGACCAACGCGGGTGGACCGACCGGCATGATTCAAGGCCACGTCGAGGGCTTCCTCGAAGCCGCCGGAAAAACCGCCGACAGCAACGCGCTCGCCGGCCATGGCGAAATCATTTTGCGCGACGGTAAAGTCCAGCAATACAGCCTCCTCGTCGCCCTCGGCCAAATCCTGCAAATCGACGAACTGATGCAACTTCAGCTCGAGCAGGCAGAGGTGAAATATCACATCAGCCCGGGGATCGTGACGATCGACGAATTACTTTTGCGCTCTCCGAACATCCGGTTGACCGCCACCGGCACGATAAATTTTCGCGGCAAACTCCAGCTCGATTCCCGGCTGGCCTTGAATGATAAGATCCGCCGCCAGCTTTTTTCTCCGATTCGCGCAAACTTCCAGCCTTTACAGGATCCGCCGGGCTACGCTGCCGTCGATTTCAAGGTGAGCGGCACGGTCGATCGGCCCAGGACTGACCTGATGGAGAAGCTCGTCGGGCGCGACCTGCGCGACCTCGGCGGCGTCATCACCAGCCTCTTCGGCCATCCGAAAAAAAGAAAGCCGCGGGAGGAAGCCGCGCCTTCGGCCACGCCGGTCCCGACCCCGATCGAGTCGCCTCCTCCTGACGAAAGCCCTTCACCTGGCGAGACGCCTAACGAGAGCCCGCCTCCACCTGCACCCCCGCCGGCGCCGCCGGTGCCGACCACCCCGGAACCCTCAATCACGCCACCCGCGCCCGTACCGCCGGCGCCGCCGCTACCGGACACCCCGGAACCATCGATCACGCCACCCGCGCCATGAGAGTCATCGCCGGGACCTCGGGCGGCCTCCGGCTCGTTGTTCCGAAGACCGATATTCGGCCGACGATGGATCGGGTCAAAGCCGCGATTTTTTCCAGCCTCGGCGATCGCGTCATCGGCGCGCATGTCCTCGATCTGTTTGCCGGCACCGGCGCGCTCGGGATCGAAGCCCTTAGCCGCGGCGCGGCTTCCGCCATGTTTGTTGAAAACGACCGCGCCGCCATCGCCGCGATTGAACGCAATCTCGCGCAAACCGGGCTGAGCGGTCGGGTGCGGGCACAGGATGTTTTCGATTTTCTCGGGCACGCCAGCACCGCTGAGCCCTACGACCTGATCTTCGCCGATCCGCCCTACGACAGATCGAAACTGGGCGGCACTTTCACCAACTTGCTTCTGCGCAATGACCAACTGCCCGTTCGCCTAACGAACGCAGGAATTTTCGTACTCGAGAAACGGCCCGGCGAACGCCTGCCCGCGACGGATTTCTGGGCAGTGGTCCGCCGCAAAACCTACGGCGCAACAGAGACAATTTTCCTGCAACGAAAGGAGAGCCTCGACGCATGAAATCCGTTGTAGCCGGGATCGGTGTTGTAGCCGGGATCGCTGATCCCGGTGGTGGGAAGGGCGTCTTTTGCGGCGGTGGGGTCGGGGTCGCCGGGATCACCGATCCCGGCTACAACATCGCACGATGATCCGGCTCATCTACAACCTGCTCTTTCCGCTCGCGCTCCTCGGTTTCCTGCCGGGTTACGTGGTGAAAATGCTGCGGCGCGGGAATTACCGGGACAAGTTCGGCCAGCGGCTCGGCTTTTACGATCGAGCGACCCGCGCCGCGCTCGCGGGCGACCAGCGCACCTGGCTCCACGCGGTCAGTGTTGGCGAAGTAATGATCGCCCTGAAACTCGCCGCGAAGATGAAAACGCGCGAACCGGAGCTGCGCATCGCGCTCACCACCACCACAACAACCGGCTTCGCGCTCGCCCGCCGACAGGCCCCGGAATGGATCGAGGTGCTCTACACCCCGCTCGATTTCTGGCCCATTATGCGGCACGCCTTCACCGTCATCCGGCCGCGCCGCATCGTGCTGGTCGAGGCGGAGGTCTGGCCCAACCTGACCGCGCTCGCACAGCAGCGAGCAATTCCGATCGCCCTCGTCAATGCCCGACTTTCCCCGCGATCGGAGGGGCGCTTCCGCAGGTTCCGCTGGTTCGTTAGGCCATATTTTCAAAGACTCGATCTCATCTGCGTTCCGGAAAAAGATGACATCGCCCGCTGGCAATCGTTAGGCGTTAAGCCCGAGCGGATTGAGCGCGTCGGCAGCATCAAGTTCGATCCGGACGACGTCGAGCCGCGGCCCGAGATGCCCCGCGCCGTGCTGCGGACAATCGGGCTACAGGCGGAGCGCCCGATCCTGCTCGGAGGCAGCACCCATCCAGGCGAAGAAGAGATTTTGGCGAAAGTCTTCCTGGAGCTGCGCCGCGAATTTCCCGGCCTTTTTCTTCTCCTCGCTCCGCGCCACGTCGAACGCACCCGCGAGATTGCCGTCCAATTGCGCAACCTCGGCCTTTCATCGACGCGGCGGAGCGAAGCCGCGACCGGCAGCGCAACCGATTGTCTCCTCCTCGATACGACCGGCGAATTGCGCGACTGGTATGCCGTCGGCACCATCGTCTTCATCGGCAAAAGCCTGACTGCGCGCGGCGGACAAAACCCGGTCGAAGCAATTGTGGCCGATTGCCCGGTCGTTTTCGGTCCGCACATGGAAAACTTTGCTGCGCTCGCTCGCGACCTGGTCGTCGCGGGCGGCGCCGTTCAGGCTAACGACGCGGCTTCCCTAACGAGTTCACTCGCCAGCCTCCTGCGTGACGAGTCGAAGCGCCAAAGCCTCCTTCACCAGGCACGCAACGTTTTGCAGCAGCATCAAGGGGCGACGGAACGCACCGCGGAGTTATTGGAAGAGCTCGCTCCGACCGAATGGTCTTGAGCGAACGCTAGCGAGTCGAAGCCGGGCGAATGATCCTGAGCAAGTCGAAGGGGAAATCTCCTTGCAACCAAGGGGAGGGCTCCGGATATTGGGCGCGCTTCGTCTGACCCTATCGTCCAGTGGCCTAGGACACCGCCCTTTCACGGCGGTAACACGGGTTCGAATCCCGTTAGGGTCGCGTCAAACGCGATCGCGTAGGCGAATTCGAACCTGGGTTCGACTGCCCTGCGCGCAAGCGCCTTTTCTGTCTAACGCCGCAAGGCGCTATTCCGCAGAGCCTTCCCCCAGGAAGAATAATCCCGTTAGGGTCGCGCCTTGCTCAGGCGAAGACGCGATCGCCCAAGCGAATTCGAACAGGGTTCGACTGCCCGGCGCGCAAGCGTTATTGTAAAGCGCATTAAAGCCGGTGGCGGTGTTACTCGTGCCGCTGGTGTTGAGACTGAGCGCTCCAGCGCCGGTGGCCGTGTTGTTGGTGCCGGTGGTGCTGAATTGGAGCGCTTCAGCACCGATGGCCGTGTTAACTCCGAGTGGATTGTGCGTTCATTAACTCCGTCTTGGCGATGGAGTCGGGGTTGGGGTAGGAGTTGGTGTTGGAGGCGCTGGTCTGACGGTCAGCGTCGCATTATCGCTCGTGATGCTGCCAACGCGATTACTCACGGTGACGGCGAAGAGAGAACCGTCGTCCAAGATCGTGGTAGGCGGCGTGGTATAAGTCGCCCTAGTCGCCCCGTCTATGGTCGTCCCATTCTTCGTCCACTGGTAGCGCAAGGGCGCACCTGTTGCGGTCACGTTGAACTTGGCAGCCTGCCCAACTCTAACAGCCCGATCGGCGGGTTGTTGGGTAATAATGGGAGGCGCCGGTGTTGGTGTCGGTGTTGGTGTCGGTGTTGGTGTCGGTGTGGTGTTGGTGTGGGTGTGGGTGTCGGTGTCGGTGTTGGTGTTGGTGTCGGTGTCGGTGTCGGTGTCGGTGTCGGTGTTGGTGTCGGTGTCGGTGTCGGTGTTGGTGTCGGTGTTGGTGTCGGTGTCGGTGTCGGTGTCGGTGTCGGGTGTCGGTGTCGGTGTCGGTGTCGGTGTGGGTGTCGGTGTCGGTGATCCGGACCCTTCCACCACCGTCAAAGCCGAATTGGCTGCAACCGAAGAGAGGGTATCGACCACTCCGCTTGGCCAGTTGACCACGATGTTTGCCTCCGTGGCCGTTCCAATTCCGAAATGCAATGGTTCGCTTCCCTGCGAAGCATACTCGCCGCCCCCGCCTCCGTTGTTCTCGCGGAAGCTCATTCCTCCAGTGTAAGTCGCGGTAACACGCGCGCCGATCCCGTGAAGATTCGATTCTACGCCGGTCAGGTTTAATTTGATAAAATGGTTGCTATTCCCGTTGTTCCTAAAGAGCCGGTGCAACCCAATTGAACTAGCGCCGTTGCTGTCTTCATCACCGAGTCCGTCCTTTATGATCAGATCAAGAAATCCGTCGTTGTCATAATCTGCCCATGCCGCGGTTTTGTGTAAGGTGGTGTTATCCTGCAGTGCGACGCCCTCCGCGGCGGCCACGTTAGTAAAGGTTCCGTCGCCGTTGTTGTGGTAGAGAAGGTTGGCATTCCCATTACCCAGGGCCGAGGCGCCCGCACAGGTAACAAACAAGTCGAGAAATCCATCGTTGTCGTAATCTCCCCAAACCGCCGACCAGTTGTTTGTCGTGCTGGCAACACCGGCCGCTGCCGTTGCATCTGTAAAAGTGCCATCCCCATTATTGCGGTAGAGCGTCCCTCCAATAGTCCCGTGAGCGCCCGCTTGTCCTCTGGGAATGTAGAGGTCGAGAAACCCATCGTTGTCGTAATCTCCCCAAGCCAGACCTTTGCCATTGGTGAGATGTTTGAAATGTGCGGCGGCGCTTACCTCGGCAAATGTGCCGTCGCCCTGATACCTGTACAATATGTCTATGGTGGTATCGCCACAGAAGGCAACATCCATGTGGCCATCGTTGTCGTAATCGGCGAACGAAAAGAGGCTTCCATCATCTTGCCCGAGCGTGGCGTCGGCTAACCCCGCAGCGTTGTCGACCAGTGTCGGTGGGCCATCGCCGTTGTTTTTGTAGAGGCGATTCGAGCCCTCGTAATTCTTTACGAACAGGTCCAGCTCGCCGTCGTTGTCATAATCAAACCAAAAACCGGCGCGACCCCGGTTGTTGGAAGTTTCAATTCCTGCGACGTCACTGACATACAGAAAGGTGCCATCACCCAGGCCCCGAAAGAGGAGGTCACGTTTTGTCTCAAGCCCGTGCTTGGCGCCCTCGGCAATATAAAGATCGAGGTTCCCGTCCCCGTCGAAATCACCGAAGGCGAAACCGTGCCAGTCCGTGCTGTCCAGTTCGGGAGCCATCTGGATACCGCATGTTGTGCGGATGTCAGTGAACGAAATGCCACCATTGTTTAGATAGACGAAAGGCCCATGAGACGCGTTGAGGCCGTGGCAGGGCACGATTAAGTCGAGGAAGCCATCGTTGTTTATGTCGCCCCAGATTGGATTGCCCCACGATTTCTTAGCCTCGTTGATCAAACCGACGGCTGACGTGACTTCGGTGAATTGTTGAGCCGGCGCGGTCGACGCGATAAGGACTGAGCAACCTGCTGCGAGCAGCAGCGGCAGTCCGAGAGATCGCTGAAGACAGTTCTGGGCAATAAAGTTCATAATAATTCGCCGCGAATGTTAAAGTGACAAGACTGCGACAATGACGTGAACTCGTGTGCGAGAGCGTGGAATGTTCATATTGAGCTTGGCTGCACTGCCGATTTAGGTGAGGAAGCCGATCAAAACCATTAGGATGCAGGCTCGCCGAATTTTACTACAAATTTATTCCGCGCGTACTCGGCCAACCCTGGGCGGGCGACGCGCCCGCCCTACAAAAATCTATCCTCGAGAGCAGATCGAGGCCGTCGAGGAGAGCCCAAGAGAAGGCGAGAAATTTCGAAGACACGCGAGAATGACAGTTCAACGTTCGACGAGAATTCCGGCATTTCCGATGCGGTCCACGCGAGGCCAAACTTTCGGACAATTCGGACACTCGAACTGCCTATTTTTGCGCGAGTTACGACAAATCGGCGAAATGCCAGTTTCCCTTCTAAGATGCGACGCCGCGCAGGATTACGTCGAAATCGCGATGTCGCGAAGCCGTCAAATCGGGTTCGACTGCCCGGCGGCGCAAGCGCCTTTCTGCTTAATGCCGCAGCGTCTGTCTGCAGAGCCTTCCGCTACGAAGGATAATCCCGTTAAAGTCGCGCCTTCCTCAGGCAAGACGCGATCGCCCAAGCGACGGTTGGACTTCCGACGGAGTGAGGCGGCCTCAACTGGAACGAGGGAACCTTTACGGTTTTGTGATCTCGACGATGTAGAATTTTTCCGCGCCGTTCCAATCGAGATCCGTCACGGTGGCGAGTCGAAGGAAAGTCGAATAGTCCAAACATGCTTGCGTCCAACTTGAAGTCAGTCGAACGCACGCATAAATTTTACGGTCTATAATTTCAGTAGCCAATCCACGAAAAGGCGCGAGACGAAAAAGGGGCAGCAAACTTATGAACTCACGAGATCCTCGATCCAAATTTTCCCGGCAACCATTTCATCGCCTTGCTCGCCGTCGCGTGCATAGCCCCCCTTTTAGGGGCCCCCTCCCTTGCCTTGGCGCAGACGCCGCCGCAGGCGCAATCGCAGGTCATGACGACCACATCTCCAGCTCCGACCGCGGCTCCCATGATTCCAAATGATCAATTGGATTCACTGGTTGCTCCCATTGCTCTGTATCCGGATCCGCTCCTCGCCCAAACCCTCGCGGCTTCCACTTATCCGCTTGAAGTCATCCAGCTTCAGCAGTGGATGGGACGAAACAAGGATTTGAAGGACAAGGCGCTGGTGGACGCCATCGCCAACAGCCATGGGAGCCCAGCGTTCAATCGATGGCCGCCTATCCGGACGCCCTGGAGCGAATGGCCACCAACATCCAATGGACGACGGAGTTGGGGAACGCCTTTTTGGCTCAGCAGTCCGACGTCATGGCCGCAGTCCAGCGCATGCGCATGAAGGCACAGGGCAAAGGAACTTTAAAGACCGACTGGCACCAAACGGTGGAAACCCAGACGGTCGAAGGCGGCAAAGAGGTAGTCGTCATTAAGCCGGCCGATCCGCAATACGTCTATGTCCCATCATACGATCCGGTATACGTCTACGGCCCGCCGGCCTATCCCTATTATCCTTATTATTATCCGGGTTACCTGCCGGGTTACGGCCTTTGGTTCGGGGCGGGTCTGATTGCTGGAGGAATTTGGGGCGGCTGGTGGGGCGATACCAACTGGGGTAACGGCGACTGCGACATCAACATCAATAACAATTTCAACCGAAACGATTTTAACCGCCCAGGCAATCGACCAGGAAACCGACCTGGTGGGATTGGCGGAGCTGGCAGGCCGGGCGGGATTGGTGGTCCTGGCGGAGTCGGGCGACCCGGCGGAGTTGGCGGGGTTGGTGGAGTTGGTAAACCCGGCGGCGTTGGCGGACCGGGCGGTGTCGGCGGACCCGGTGGAGTCGGTCGAGTCGGCGGCGGTAAATGGCAGCACCGACCAGAGCACAGAGGGAATGCTCCCTACGCAGATCGAGGGACGTCCGACAGATTTGGCGGTAATAGGGCGCAACAACAGCCTGCACGCGGAGCTGCTAATCGGCCCTCTACCGGGACTGGAAACCGCCAGCCCGGAGGAGGATAGAACCGCCACTCGCCCGTCGGGTGGAGCGAAGGCTCGCCCTGGTGGCGGGGCTAGCACTCGACCATCCACGCGCCCAGCCAGTCGTGGCGGGAACAGCGTCGGCAACCGCAGCGTATCGTCGCGTCCTAGTTACAGTTCTCGCGGCGGCTCGTTTGGCGGCCCATCGAGCGGCAGCCGGACTCGTTCCATCAGCAGTCGAGGCGGCCGGAGCATGGGAGGCGGCGGTTTCAGCCGTGGCGGAGGAGGCAGAGGCGGCGGCGGCCGTCGAAGATAAGCGAGCCAATTAAATGAAGGAAAAAACAATGAGAACAAAGCTAAGCATCATGACTTCCTCCAAACCGTTGCTGCTCGCTGCAGCAATCATTACTTCGGGCTTTCTGGCTATTGGGTCGCAGGCGGCGTCAGAGCCCAAACAAGATGCGGGGAGACGTCGCAGCCCGAACAAAAGTCATTCAACACACCGAAAGAGGCGGCCGATAGCCTTCTTCAGGCGGCGGAAACTTTCGATGTCGCAGCCTTGAAGGAAATTCTCGGCCCGGACAGCGAAGATCTTATCAATTCCGAAGACCCCGTGATGGACAAAAATCACGCGACCGCGTTCGCCGCCAAGGGAAAGGAAAAGAATTCGATTGAGATCGATAAGAAAGATCCGAATAGCGCCATTCTATCGGTCGGCAATGATAGCCTGACGCTTCCGATTCCGATCGTAAAGCGAAAAGGCAAGTGGTCTTTTGATACCAAGGTAGGCCGTGAGGAAATATTAAATCGGCGCATCGGGAGCAACGAGCTGGACGCTATTACGATTTGTCGTGGCTACGACGAGGCACAACACGAATACGCGGAGGAATTGCACGATGATTCGAAGGTGCACCAGTACGCCCAGAAGATTCTCAGCAGCGCAGGAAAACATGATGGTCTGGCATGGCAGAATCAGGACGGCACCTGGGCCGGCCCTGTCGGACAAGAAATCGCCAAAGCTCTCGAAGAAAGCTACACGGCCCAGCCAGGTTCACCTTATCACGGTTATTACTTTAAGGTGCTAAAGGGACAGGGACCTGCGGCATCCATGGGAGAGATGGACTTCGTGGTGGGCGGGGCCATGATTGGCGGATTCGCTCTGGCCGCGGCGCCGGCTGAGTATCGGGTAACCGGAGTGGAGACATTCATGGTTGGCCCTGATGGCGTCGTTTACCAGAAAGACCTTGGGCCCGATACGTCGAAGAAGTTTCAGAGCATGGATCGGTATAACCCCGACAAGACCTGGCAGGAAACTGACGATGACGCGGAAGACTCGGGTGATTGATCCGATAAATTCATCTCGAGCCGCAGGCGCATGACATGGAGGGACGGGCTCTGTCCCGTCCAAGCTCTGCCGTCCTGAGCGACTGAAGCGAGTCGAAGGAAGGGCGACCAATTGGCGGCCCGAACACGAAGCTTTTATATGAAAGCTTGCACTATCATCATTGCGGCGTGCCTCGCTGCCGGCGGTGCCGCGGCGGCGCAAACATCCTCTCCGGGCCACCAACGTGTGCTGACGAGGATCTCGAGTCAGACAGGAGTTCCTGTCCATAGACTTAGCAGGCAGAAAGCGAAGACGGGGCTCGGTTTCGGCGGCTTGGAAAAAGCCAACCTGTTGGCCAAGGCCACCGGTCACAGTTTTCGGCAGGTCGTGTCGAGATTCAGATCGGTGAGGGCTGGGGGAAGATCGCCCACGATGCCGGTCTCAATCTGGGTAAGATCGTGAGCCGCGCCCATCGATCGGATAAAGCAGCGCAACATGGCCGCAACGCTCATGGTCAGAGCGCCCATGGCAAGAGCGCAATTGCTCATGGCAACCATAGCCTCCAGAGGGCGGGCGCCGGTTCTCATGGAATGGGCCACGCAGGCGCGATGAACAGTTTTGGTCACGCTGGGTTTGGCCCCGTTCACAGCGGAGCGATGCACGGCATGGGCCATGGCCACGGCGGCCGGTAAGCCGGAGTTCAATTGGAAGGACGGGCTCTGTCCCGTCCTGGGCCGAGCCATTCGACTCGGCCCGTCGGAGGGTTATAAGACTCGACAAATAAACGAAAAATCCCGTAGCAACACGGAATTACAATCCACCCAAATAACGACCCACCATTATGAAAAAAACGCATCTATTTATCGGTATTCTGACCGCACTGCTCCTTTTCCCAGTCGTTGGAATGTTCGCGCAGGACGAAGCGGATGCGATCGCAATCGAGTTGGTCACAGTATTTGATTACCCCGGCTCGGGAAATTTAACCATCCCGGAAGGAATCAACGACCGGGGCGACATTACCGGATTCTATACCGACCCCAGTGGCGTTAACCGCGGCTTCATTCGCTTCAAGACGGGCGACTTCAGCGCTCCGATCGTCGAACCGAACGACCCCGGAGTGTTGACCGACGGACGGGGCATCAACCACGCGCGGACCGTAGCCGGCTTTTACGTCGGGGTTGATGGCTTGACTCACGGATATTTCGTGAATCGCGGCAATTTCACCGAGTACGATGTGCCCGGCGCCTTCAACACCTTTGTCGAGGGAATAAATAATACCGGCGACTTCGTCGGCGCAAATGACAGCACCGGGGCTTTGCTGGCGTTCCGCAATGTCGGTGCCACCGTCTCGGCGATTAATATTGACGACGCCAGCCAGAGCTATGCCTTCGGCATCAACGCCCACGGCCTCACCACAGGTCAATATACCAGCGTCAGCACCGGCGTGATTCACGGCTGGTATTCTGAACCCGGGGGACCTGTGACCACGTTCGATCCTCCTGGCGCACAACAAACGCTGCCTTTCGGTCTCAACGACCAGTTATCCTGCCACCGCTGCGGACACGTGGCTATCGTTGGAAGATTCACCGATAGCTCCACGGGTCTCGAGCGCGGGTTTTTGTTCAATACAGGCAAAGGCAATTATGTCACCTTCGACGGTCCCAACGCGGTTTTCACTTCGCTCAACGGAATCAATCGTGAGGGAATGATCTGCGGGCGTTTCGACGATGGCACCGGCATTATTCACGGACTCATCGCCAAGGCTGTGACCGGCAGGAGCAGCCAGTCGTCCAACCAGGCGCCGCGGCCGCAAGTTAGTCGTGCGGTTAATAACCAAGATTAATCCTGAGCGAGGATAGCGAGTCGAAGGGTTTTGTTTCTCGTAGCACCGGCATCTTGTCCGCCAGTCGGACGGACTCGTCCTGTGGCGAGCCTGTGTGGCCACCGGGCATCTTGCCCGGTGCTTCTGTGCTGGCTGCCCGGCGCAGGCAAGATGCCTGCTTTACCCACAGGCGAGACGCCTGTGCTACGACGAGATACCTGTGCTACGACGAGACGCCTGGGCTACGACGGATGCTTGTCCTGAGCGAGCGCAGAGAGTCGAAGGGCACTAAATTTTCCTAAAAAATTCCCTAAAGTTTCCTTAGAAAAATCGCTATTTCGATTAGACGCTTTCAGGGAAGAACTTATGTTTTCTCACGGTTCGACATGAAGAAAACGCGATTGCTCTAACTCGCTTGGAGCAAACTGATAATAGACATCCGTCACACTTTTCAGCCTTCCGGCTCGCATACGACCGCTCTCTTTCCGAGGCACGGAACTATGGACGTATGAAAACAACTGGAACACACACCATAAGTGGCATCGCGAGGGTGGCGTCGATAGGCGCGATCGCCTCTGCGATTAGTATTACAACTGCGTTCGCCCAACACCATGGGGACTATAACTTCGAACGACGGATGGATAAGCAGCAGAACCACGTCCAGGAAGGCATCCAGTCGGGACAGTTAACCCGGTTTGAGGTGAACCAGCTCAAACAACAAAACCAAAACATTGCGGCGCAAATGAAAAGCGACCGCCTCGCCAATGGAGGCAAACTCACAGCAGCGGAGCGGCATCAGGTGCTCAGAGCGCAAAATCGTGAGGCAAGGAATATCTACCGCTTGAAACACGATCAGGACAAACCAGCGCTCTCGACAGCCCCAGTCGCGGTTCAGGCTGCCCCGGCTCCGCTGGCGAAGGCCCCGGTACCGGTCTCGGCTGCCCCTGCGCCGCCACAACAATAAAACTGTAGCAAACAATGGGTTCGCGCCGGCTCGGTGAAAACCAGCCGGCGCGATTCATTTGTAGGGCGGCCGCTCCGGTTTCCGTGCTGGGCGTCCAAAGATGCCTCGCTCTGCGAGGCGCGGGCACACGCTCGGTTCCGGCAATAGCAGCGACACTTGCTCTCGCGCTTCGCAGAGCGAAGCCGAACGACGACAGTCTTACATAAATGTAAGACCAAAGTCTCATAGACTCCACAGCGCGAACCCCTTCATCCTCAAAGGCGGATCTAATCGCGCGGAGCAACGTCCTTCGCGGTGAAAAAGACCGCGGAGGCGTGCTGTCCACCGGTAAGTCCCTTAACAAGACAACGTTTGAAGAAAGGACAATCATGCAACCAAATACCAAATCATCACTGACGCGAAATCTCGCCGCTCTCGCGGCGGCGTCTCTCCTCCTCTTCCCTTCACTGGGGAACCTGAGAGCTCAGTCAATAGAACAATATGCAATTACCAGCACCGGAGTCTCTCTGAGGTGGGCCGCCTACGTGCCGCAGGGCGGTGGCACGCACCCGGCGATCCTGGTGCTCCACGCCGGTGGATTTAAGACCGGGTTCGCAGGCCCGCCAGAACGTCGCCCAGGATCTCGCCCGCTCAGGATTTCTGGCGTTGGCCACCGAATATCGCCTGGCCCCGCCCCATAATCAGATGAACGCGCCGGACCATCCGGCTCCGTCTCAGAATACCGTTAGTCCGGTCGACGACGGGCACTATCCCGAGCAGACAATAGATGTCCAAACGGCCGTTCGAGCCGCGCGCCGCGACCCGAGATGCAATGGTCTGGTCTATGCCATCGGGGGATCGGCGGGCGGCTCACATGCCGTCTACGTGGCCGCCAGAGGCAAACCCGGAGACGACCAGCCGGACCTGATCGTTTGTTTGAGTGGCGTGTACAATTTCGCAGACCTGGCACACCTTCAGACAGAATGTGTGGCAAACGAGACCTGCTTCTGGGACAGCCTCATTAATTACCTGAATATTCCCGACTTCATAAACCACCGCCGGGAATTAGAGCAGGCGTCTCCAATTACCTATGTGACGAGGAACTTCCCGCCAGCGTTCATCATGTGCGCGTTCAACGATGCCAGCCAACTGCGGCTCTATGATTTCACCCAGTTGTTGGCCAAGTTGGAATCCGTCGGGATCACTGAAGACACTGGGTCCGTCCAGTCGCGCACCGCTACAAGCAATGGGTCGTACCGACCGGACTCGACACTTTCCATGCTTTCGAGTATTGGGAAACCGTCAGGCCGGTTGTGATAGACTGGCTGCAAGCCGGGCCTCCCAGCAGCGATTAGGCGTCCGCCAAATTGCGATTGCCTCGACTGAATCGCGCCGGTTCGGTGAAAACCAGCCGGCGCGATTTTGTTTGTAGGGCAATCGCTCCGTCGTAGCACAGGCGTCTCGCCTGTGTGGCCACCGGGCATCTTGCCCGCGTGCTTTCCTGCTAGCCGCCCGGCGCAGGCAAGATGCCTGTGCTACGATTTTATGAACGATACGAGTGTAGGGCAACCTGCCTGCTCGCGAAAACTTTCGGAGCTCCGGTTGCCGAGCGCGGGAAACGCGCGACTGAAGTCTCGTTGAAAGGCTGGCACATCAATTGCACTTTGCAGAGCAATGGCAGGCTCCAAAAAATCGCGCGAATCCTCGGGTAAACTTGTAGACGCTTCGCTCTGCGAAGCGCGAGGGGCGTCACCCATCGAAGTCCGCGGCTCGGGCATTCATGGACGGGGAGTCTTCGCCACGCGTCCCATCCGCAAAGGCGAGCGAATTATCGAATACGCCGGGCGACGGATCTCGTGGAGGAAGGCAATCAAGATGCCTGACGCCGATCCGAAGAATCCGAACCACACAAAGTTCTTCGGGATGGACGATGGCACCGTGATTGACCCCTCCGTCGGCGGGAACGAGGCCCAATGGATAAATCACTCCTGCGCGCCAAACTGCGAGACTGCTGAAAAGAGAGATCGCATCTACATTGTTGCCTGCCGCAATCTCAAAACGGGTGACGAATTGTTCTTCGACTACCGTTTGGAAGTGGAAGGCCGCCGCACGAAAAAACTGGAAAGAGACTTTGGGTGCAATTGCGGGACTCGCCGCTGCCGCGGGACGATGCTGGAGCCGTTGGAATAGCGATTTCAGTGGGACAAACGATCCGCCTTAGGGTCGCGTAGCCCACTCCCGCCGCAGCTTGGCGAGGTGGCGCGAGACTGAGCCACGCGTTTTGGAGGCGCCGAAATAATCGCGCAGCGTATCCTTGTTGGTGCCGCGCAACCACTGCTCGACCGCGCGCCGCACAGCTTCGGCGCGTGAGATCTTTTCTTTCCGACAGAGAAGCGCGAGTTTTCGCATTTGCTCTTCCGGCAAATCAACAATCGTTCGCATCGGATGATCTCATCGAATGACACCTTGGGGGAGTCAACCTGCGAGCCGTGAGTTGTGGCTGCGATCGGTGATCCCGGTGAGGGGAAGAGAACAACCACGGATTACGCGGATTTCACGGATGGGACAAAGAATGACGATCAAGCAGGACACATCCTGAACCCCGAATTGAGTCTTCCGCGTCCGCCTTCTTCCATCCGTGATATCCGTGCAATCCGCGGTTAAAACAAGCCGGTGGAATGGAAGCAGACGAGACAGGAAATCAATTATCAGCCACTACACGTGGAACTGACGTTTTGATAAGCTGGCCACTCACTTTCTGGATTTGCGCTGCTTGTGCCTTCATCGCTTCCATCAGGCCTTGAATTTCCTTTTGCTGGTGCTCAATGGTCGTTGCCTGCTTCGCAGCGGTTGATTTTACATCCGCTATCGTTGCTTCCTGTTGCTGATTGATATGTGTCTGCTCCTCAACCTTGCGATGCTCCTTGAGGATTTCATTGAGCAACATCGCGTTCACTGCTTCATAGCGCACGGTGTACGGCTTGCCCTCGTCATCGCGCGCTACCAGGTCAGGATTTACCTTTGCCACCTCCTCAGCGACTAACCCGAACTGCGGAATACCCGCCGAGTCCAGCTCTTTCTTGTAACGGAACGTGACCGGCTTTAGCGACAGGACCGCTTCGCCCGCCTTGTCCATCGGCTTGATCTGCTCTTTGTAGCGGGCTGAGGAGGTGTTAGTCCCAAGATGACCGCTGCTGTCGATCAGCACACCCACACCGCCGCCGATCGTCCGGCCGCTGATCCCGGCAATATAGGTGTTCCTGTGTGTTATTCTGTCGCCGAGCCGAATCGTTTGGGCCTCGCCCGCATTCCCGGCGGTGCCGATATCGATGTTGCTCGACCCGGTTGTGAGAAATTCGCCGGCGCCAGCACCGATGGCGGTGTTGTTGACGCCGGTGGTATTGTTGCCGAGGGCATTCCAACCGAGCGCCGTGTTGTTCGTCGCCGTGCTGTGCGAGAGCGCCTCGTAGCCGAAGCCGCAGTGTCGGGTAAGCCGCTGATGTTGTTGGCGAGCGCAAAGGCGCCGAAGGCTGTGTTGAATGAGGTGGTGTTACTGCTGAGCGCCTGCTACCATAAGCGGTGTTAAAGGTGCCCGATGTGTTGCTCTTCAGCGCCTGGTAACCGGTGGCGGTGTTGCCGTCCGCGTTACTATTCTGGAGCGCTTGAAAGCCAACCGCGGTGTTATTCATCCCGCTCGAGTTGTTCACGAGGGCGCTTTGCCCGAGGGCCGTGTTTTCGTTACTGTCGCAAATCTCTGGGCACTGCGCGTGCGCAAATTGCGCAAGGCCAAGACAAGCGGTGGCGAGAAGCCCGGTGAGT
>CAVYVJ010000031.1:0-14460 GCA_963771865.1 uncultured Verrucomicrobiae bacterium | reverse complement strand
AGAGCCGCAGACGCGGAGCCTGAAGCAAAAAAAGCAGCGACTAACTCGCAATAGGTGCCGCGGATTTTAGAACAACTGAGGCGGGCACTCACTCTTCACTGACGGGCTGCGGTGGTGAGGGTGTGGGCGATTGTGGTAATGACGCTGGGATCGGTTGGTGGACGGCCGACTGGCGAGTCCCTTCGAGTTAAGATCGGGGAAGCCAGGGAAAGAAGCGCAATCGCAAGGATTGCAAACCCCACCGTTGTCCAAATCAAGAATCCTTTGCTGGCCGGGATCACCTCGGTCTGATGGCTCCTCGTCCCGGACCGCTGCTCGCGTTCTCTGCGCCGACGTTTGAACTCGGCCACGGCCGTAGCGTGGTCGGGATGTGAAGGGTGTCCCTTGATGAAAGCAGCGAGCGCTGCATCGGTAAACTTGGGAAAATCCTGCCAGGGATCCATCATTTCACCTCTCACAAACGATCAGCCGAATGGTCACATGGGAGGGCGAATTCGGCGGCGCCCAGTGGGCGATCATTAAACATCTAGCGCGCATGAGTCTTTAGCCGCGAAGAGACCGGCGTTTCCTTCAAGCAAGCGCGGTGCCGATTTTTTCCCAAAGAGCGAGCGCGGGGAAAACGACGATCGCGGCTGGGAGAGCCACCGCCCAAAACACAATCGCTTCACCAAACAGAACAATTTCAGTCAGAATCGATTTCATATTTTTCTTTGGTTGAATCCATACTAATTTAGTATGGAATGCATACTCTATCGTTTCAGTAGAGATTGCAAGTGTTTTTTTACACATTTTTTTCGACCCGGGAATCGCCTTCTTTGCCAAGTGCCGAAGTCCGCGAGCAGCTGTCTCTTTGCGGCGTCGAAACGGGGACGCCTGCTGTGTGCCTTGCGAACCCATCGGCAGTGTCACTGCAATCGTCGCGCTCTTGTTGTCACTCGCGAGTTGGAGCCTGCCTAAGTCGGGTGACCCCGGTCGCACCCGGTGCGGCGACGTTTGCCCCGTCGGGATCGCCGATCCCGGCTACAACCTAAAGCAGTCCAGCTTCCCTCTAGGGTCCTGTCATACTTAAAACGTGAGCAGGGTGTTAGTGAAAAAGCGGAAGGTCGGGACAAATTTTCCGCGACTGATTCCGGTTATTGTAGCCCCGAAAGCGTTCGGGGCTGTTTCAGCGGAGAAGAAGGGCGATTTGGGTTGAAATGATCGCACTCGGGTCGCTCAGACAGCGCACGCTACAGCTTGCTGATCGCTCACGCTTCAATTGATACATTGCACCAACCGAAGGCGTTACTTGTCTCTGCGTCCTAAAAGCAACCCTCGAGAATCCGCGCAAAACGCCTGGGAAAATCTTCTATCCACGTCGGGACGATGGCCGCAAAAAAAGGGCTTGGTTTTTTCATTGACAATTAATGCCGTGCCTTCCTACTCTGCGCCGTTCTCAATACGCACGCGCCCCGAACGCGAGCAAAAGGAGTCCCCATGATTCACCTCGTAGGTTGCGAAAACCCCCAACCCATTTTTGCAAAAGCATGCGGACGATCCCCGAACTCGAATCAAGCCCGATCTCTTCGTGGTCTTTTAAGGATCGCCTCTGCTTCTGTCTGGGCAGCGCTTCTGACGAGCGCCGCCAGTGGCGCCACCACCACCCTGCTTGACCCGCGCCCGGAAGATTCCAGCACGCTCTTCGGTCGCGCGATCGCGGTAATCGGCGACGTTAACTCCGACGGAGTCGCCGATCTCGCGGTGGGAGCTCCCTTTCAAGATGGTGATTTTGTAGAAACGGACGAAGGGTTTGGCAAGCCACAAAACGTCGGAAAGGTTTACCTGGTCGATGGCGTGACTCTTACTGTCCTTGCTATTCTCAATGACCCGGAATTTCAAAAGGTGCAGACGCAGCATTTCGGCGGGCAGTTTGGTAGTGCAGTAGCCGCAACTGGCGATCTTAATGGTGATGGCATACCGGATGTCTTGGTTGGAACTCCGCACCATGTGATCTTTGGTGGCATTGAATTCGCCAATACGAATAGCGCTGGGCGAGTTTTTGCCTGCAGCGGCAAAGACGGCAGTGTTCTACTGACTCTCGACGACCCAACGCCGCAGGAAAACGGAAGATTCGGGGCGGCTGTCGCGAGCGTAGGGGATGTTGATCGTGATGGCGTGCCCGACATATTGGTAGGGGTGCCGGGAAAAAATACTAATGGCCATTCCAATGTCGGAGTGGCTTACATCTTCAGTGGTTCCAATGGTAGCTTTATTCGCACCATCAACCATCCATTCCAGGGAAATGACGAGAAGGAGGAAGGCGCAGCTTTCGGCTCCACGGTAGCTATTGCCGGCGACCTTAACCATGATGGCGTGCCGGAGGCTCTCATCAGCGCGCCCGGCGGCGACCAAGTCTTCGTCTTTAATATAAAAACTGGCGCGCTTATGTTCACGCTCAACAGTCCACTCAAGGAGGCGGAGCCCTCCTTTGGAGCTTCAGTTGCAGGAGGATTGGACCTCGATGGCGATGGCATTCCTGATTTCGCGGTCGGAGCGCCTCTCCAGAATAACGCGGCGGGCAAAGCATATATCTTCAGGGGCAAAGATGGAAGGTTACTGAAATCGCTCCGCAGTTCGCCTCAACAAAAAGGAGCTAAATTCGGGGCTACTATCCTGCTCAGCCAGGACGTCACCGGTGATAGTGGTATGGACGTGCTTGTGGGCGCGCCGGAAGAGACCGTAAGTGGTCTCCTGCATGCTGGAGAAGTCTTTGTTTTTGATGGAAAGAGCGGGCAGCCGTTAAAGTTTCTAACAAGTGTGACACCGCAGGCTTTTGCCGGTTTTGGTCTTGCTCTCGCGACCGTGAATTTGAATGGCTCGCAAGTTGCGAATTCAGTGATAGGCACACCTTTGCTGAACGCCGACATTGTGGACGATGATGGCGATGTCATCACTCACCTTCAGATTGGTCAAATTGAGGTTCAATAAGAGTTAGCAACTATGAAACAGGCGACGATTGTTTGTTGTAGCCGGCCTGAGTTATTTGACCTTTTGCGCTATCCGGAGCATTCGGTCATCACCGCACCGGCACGCTGGCCTTGCCGGAATTGATGGTCGTAGGGGATTTCAACCAGGACGGGAATCTCGACTTGGCCGTTAATGTTACCGGATTCGACATGGTAGCTCTCTTCAACGGAGATGGTCTGGGCGGGCTTACCTTAACGGGTCACATTTTAGCGGACACTCTTCCCGAAGGATTGGCTGTCGGAGATGTTAACCGCGATGGACAGCTCGATCTGGTCACGGTTAACCAGTGGGGCTATGATATTATGGTCTATTCGGGTGACGGATTGGGAGGATTTAGCAGGTTCAAAGAAATGAAGGGCGACGGCGAGGGCGACCGCGGCTTGCTTGGCGATTTTAATGGCGACGGGTGGCTTGACATTGCAGCCAATGCTCCCGATGAGAACAAGGTCCTTCTCTATCTTAGTAACGGCAAGGGCGGATTCATTAGCGAAGACATCGAGTTGACTGGTTTCAATGCGCCCTCGAATATTGCTGCCGCTGACCTTAACAAGGACGGTAAATTGGACCTGGTAGTCCTAAACACCGACCGCGGACCCGGGCTTAACCGGGCTTCGATTTTACTTGGCGATGGAAAGGGCGGATTCACGACCATCTCGCAAGTGCAGCTTAGCATAGGCCCCAGTACAGTAAAAGCCACTGACTTAAACGGCGACGGGAATCTGGATCTCATTGTGGCTGGGGCCCTCCCGACTAACAGCTCCGGCAATTTTGTTTCTACATTCCTGGGCGACGGCACTGGGCAATTTAGCTTGAGCCAGACGACGCTGCTCAGCGGAAGGACAGTCTCAGGTGAGATGGCGGTGGCGGACTTTAATGAAGATGGGAAGCCGGACGTGGCGATTCCGAACTTGGGCGAAGTGTTACTTTTGTTCGGGGACGGAAATGGCGGTTTAGTGGCCCAGGATTCACTCCTCTCCGGTACTACGGCGCAAAGCGCCGTTGCGGCAGACTTCAATAAAGATGGTCATGTCGATCTGGCCGTTTCAATCCGGACGGTTGGCAACATCACGCTCCTTTTGGGCGACGGCGCCGGGAACTTTACGGCGTCCACGACAGTGTCTGTCGTTTGCACGACCTGTCTGGAAGAGGGCGATTCGATCGCTGATCCAAATCACCATTCGTCGAAGAAGAGTGAAAGTAAGTCCATGTTGCGACCATCGAAAGACTAAAATGAAGATAGCGTTTGTTTTTTCCGCCTTGTTAGGCATTTGTTTTAGCACTCAATCCTGGCTAATAGCTTCTGCTGAGGGGCAAACGTCAACACCTACACGGCTCGAAAGGTTCACCCCGCGAAAGCCGCGCGCGAATGAAGGCCCGGCCGGCTATTTCTACATCGAAGGCATTACCAAACCAGTCAAGCTCAACGCCCCTACCCGGGAAGCCATGACCGGCTTTGATAACAAAACCAACGGGTATATTTCGCAAGGACCGCGGTTTGATACCCTCACCGCTGACAACGCCGTTCCACTGCGCTCGTTTAATGACGATCGTTTCTTCTTCGAACAGATTGACACGACCGAGCGCGGGCTCGGGCCGACCTATAACGGCCAAAGTTGCCGCGAATGTCACCAAAACGTCGTCAGCGGCGGCGCCAGCCAGATAACTGAACACCGGACTGGCCATCTCAATGGCGACCAATTCTTCGAGGCGCCCGGTGGTTCGCTCATCCAGTCGCGCGCGACAAGTCCAGAGATTGTCGAGCGTGTAGCTGACGAAGATGACATAAGAACTTTTCGCATTTCGACCAACCTATTGGGCAACGGCTATGTAGAGTGCATCGCCGATACTACTCTCACCGCGATCGCGGATGCGCAGCCCGAAGCGATGCGAGGGATCGCCGTCACCGTGGCCGTGCTGGAGGGCGATGGCACCCCACGGGTAGGACGATTCGGCTGGAAGGATCAGCATGGCAGCCTCGCTTCTTTTGCCGCAGATGCTTATCTCAATGAAGTAGGTATTACGACTCCTTTGATGCCTGACGAAAATACTTCCAGCGGCACCTTCGTTGGATTTGGATCGGGATTCGATCCCCTTCCCGAGCCGGAATCGGAAAATGAGGATGTCTACTCCTTTGCTGATTTCGTCCGGGCAACCAAGGCGCCATCGCGTGGCGCGATCACATCCGATGTGGTTGCGGGCGGGAAAAAATTCACTCAAGTTGGCTGCGCGGTTTGCCATGTTTCCGCGATAACCACGGCGACCGCTGGGACTGTTATAGACGGCGGCAGCTTTATTGTGCCAGCCGCGCTGGCTGATAAAACCATCCATCCTTTCAGTGACTTTCTGCTCCACGATATTGGGACCGGCGATGGCATACCAATCTTACCAACTCCGGAGTGGAAATACACAGCTCCTCTGATTCGCACGGCGCCGCTTTGGGGCCTTAGAACCCGCAACCGTTTGATGCACGACGGGCTTTCCTTTACAAAAACGGAGGCAATCGCACGCCATGGCGGCCAGGCAGCGGACGTTATTACAGAATTCAATGCGCTTACCGATACGGAAAAGGACCAAGTTATGGCCTTCCTCGATTCGCTTTAACCGTCGCCCAATTACTCGCAGAATAAACACGGAAAAGTGGAAGGGCTGATGCCAGGCCCTCCGTCGATCGCATTCACAGGATTGTTGAAACGGCCAGCACGACTACGGATTGAGAGTTAACCGTTGCCTGGTCCAGGCGGACCTCATCGCGCCGCGGGCGATTCGGTTTGCGCCGCTAACACGAAGCTCCGATGCCCGGTGGTAAAGGCGAGAGACCCGTTTCCCGCACCTCCGCTAATACCAATCAGCGACGTTACGTCCTCAGGCATGCGACGATTCAAGTCAAAACCGCGGTTAAGAAGCAAGCCAAACGGGGTTGGCGCCAGATCTCAGGGCAGCGCCTTCCCTCCACGTTCAGCTTCGAAGAACTCGGCGTGCGCGCCGACTGCCACCAGCGCTACGCCCCCAATGACGTTGCCTAACAAAACCGGAATTAGATAATGGCCAACGCAATCGCCAAGTGAAAGCGCGCCGGTACTGACGAGATAGAAAGTCTCGACATTTCCCGCGATGATGTGCGGCAGCTCCGTCAGACCAACAACGTAGGCGAGAAGAATGATAACCCAGAGGCGCGCTGATTCCGCGAAAGGCAATAGCCAGACCATCAGCGCGATCAGCCATCCGGCGAGGATGCCGCGCAGAACCAATGTCCAGAAATCGGGGGCGATGGCAGCTTGCCCCATCTTCGCGAAAGCAGAGCGCGCCTCGGGCGAAAAGACATTGGAGTTGCCCGCGAGCCAGGCGAATAAAAACGCACCGACCAGATTCGCGCCTAGCACAATCGCCCAGAGCCGCGCAACATTGCCGAGGATGGCCAGCTTTTTCTCGCGCAATAAGGGAAGGATAACGGTGAGTGTGTTCTTGGTGAAGAGCTGCTGCCGGCCGAGAATCACGATGACGAAGCCAAGACTGTAACCGAGTTGCGTGAGCAAGGGTGTCCAGCGTGCGGCCGGTAAATGGATTTCAATGAGCGCCGCTGCCACCATCGAAAATCCCATTGATAAGCCCGCGGCCAATCCGGAGAGGCCCAGCTCGAGACTATTGCGCTTCAGCTCGTGCTCGCCCTCGGCATAGATCGCTTCGTAGACGACCTCACCTGGTGGGGCGGTGCGCTCGATAATTTCGTCCTCCTGCTTTTCCTGGATCTTCTTCTTGTCCGGCATAACTGCTTAAGGAGATCGTCGGCAAAGTGCCTGACGAGTGGTTAATCTATCCTTCCGCTTTCGTTCAAAATTGTCATTGCTGTTCATCGCCAGCCGCGCGTGAGGTAATCACTTAAGGCGAGGGCGATCATTATCCCGAGCCAGAACACGCCCGCCCCGGCGACAATCCACATCAGCGGCCTGGCCTGGCGCAGGTGCATGAAAAAAAGGACGATGAGCATCGCTTTGGCGGCCGCGATGAGCATTGCCACGATCGTGTTGAACGGACCGAGGTTGACATAGGCGGCGCCAATCGTCAGGGCGAGGAACGCCAGCAGAACAGCGCCGTTAGTCCAGTAGGTGCGGGTGGTGGAATTCATGAATGCCGGTCCACCAGGTAAATGAGTGGGAAGAGAAAGACCCAGACGATATCGACGAAATGCCAGTAGAGGCCGAGCAAGTCGACAGGCGTGTCGCGATTCGAGAAATGCGTTCGTGAACCGCGCGCGGAACGCGAACAAGCCGATGAACAGGACACCGATGGTGACGTGCAAGGCGTGCACGCCAGTCATCAGCCAATAGATGTAGAAGAACATCTCGGCGTGCGTGGGATCGCCGGCTTCAATCCGGAAGCCGGCTCCGGGGAGCAGGTGTTCGGAAATTTCGCGCGCGTATTCGAACCCTTTGATGACAAGAAAGGCCAGGCCTAAACCAGCCGTGATAAGCAGGAGCAAGCCGAGCAAGGCGCGGCGATTTTGGCGCGCCGCTCGAACCGCTAAGGCCATAAAAGTGCTGCTGATCAGCAGCACCGCCGTATTGATCGAGCCGAACAGGATGAGCGTGTGGCGGCTGGCCTCGGCAAAAGCCGCGGGATAAGAGATGCGATAGACGGTGTAGCCGAGGAACATCCCGCCGAAGAAGAGCACTTCCGTCGCGAGAAAAACCCACATGCCCATCGTTGCGGCCTCACGCTGTTGTTCGGCGTCGTCGAACTGCTGCTCGATCGGCGGAGCAGCCAATGACTCAGACATGGCTCGCTCCTTCCATTCCGCCTCAGCCGCCACCGGATCGTATTCGTAAGGCCCCTCGGTCACGACCGGCGTGACCTCGAAATTGTCCTTTGGTGGCGGCGACGGCGTAGTCCATTCGAGGCCGGTCGCCTGCCACGGATTCAGGCCCCGCGACTTTGCCGTATCGCCATGACCAAAGCGAGATAGCCGAGCGGAAGGAAGTAGCCGATGGCGAGAATCGACGCGCCTGCGCGTCGACAACACATTCAGGACCTGAAACTCCGGCGCGTAAACGTGATAGCGCCGCGGCATGCCGAGATAGCCGAGAATGAACTGCGGGAAAAACGTCAGATTAAATCCCGCGAAAACAGTGATCGCGGCGATAGCTTCGCGAGCCATTCGGGATACATTCGCCCGCTGATCTTCGGCCACCAAAAATGAAGCGCGCCGAGATACGCCATCACCATTCCGCCGACCATGATGTAATGGAAATGCGCGATGACGAAATAGGTATCGTGCACATGGACGTCGACGGCGAGCGAGGCGAGGAAGAAACCTGTCAGCCCACCAATCAGTAAACAGTCCGATAAAGCCAAGTGCATACAGCATCGGCGTCTGAAACGTGATCGAGCCCTTATATAGTGTCGCGGTCCAGTTGAAGACCTTGATCGCGGACGGCACTGCGACCATGAAACTCAACACACTGAAAAATCATCCCGGCGTAGATCGACTGGCTGGAGACAAACATGTGATGCCCCCAGACCAGAAATCCGAGCACAGCGATCGCGACGCTGGCGGCAGCGACGAATTGATAGCCAAAGATTTTTTTGCGCGCGAAGCAGGTGATCAACTCGCTCACCACGCCCATTCCCGGCAGGATCATGATGTAAACGGCGGGATGTGAGTAGAACCAGAAGAGGTGTTGGAAGAGAAGGGGATCGCCGCCTAACGCGGGATTGAAAATTCCGACACCGAAAGCGCGCTCCAGCGCCATGAGCGCGAGCGTGATCGCGAGCACCGGTGTGGCCAGCACAAGAATGACGCTCGTGGCATAAAGCGACCAGACGAAGAGCGGCAATCGCATCCAGGTCATTCCCGGCGCGCGCATCTTGTGGGTCGTGACGATGAAATTAAGACCGGTCGCGATGGAACCGAAGCCCGCGATGAAAATGCCGGTCGCCATCGCGATCACGTGACCGTTCGCGTAGGTGCTGCTATACGGCGTGTAGAACGTCCAGCCGGTATCGACGCCGCCATTCACGATCGAAAACAGCGCAAACGCGCCGCCGGCCATGAACAGATACCAGCTCGCGAGATTGATCTTCGGAAATGCGACGTCGCGCGCGCCGATCATCATCGGCAGAAGAAAATTTCCAATCACGGTTGGGATTGATGGGATCAGAAAAAACCAAACCATGACCACGCCGTGAATAGTGAAGAGCTTGTTGTAAGTCTCCGAGGTGACGAGATCGCCCTGCGGCGTCAGCAGTTCGAGCCGCATCAACGTTGCCGCCGCGCCGCCGATCAGGAAGAAGAATGTGATCGAAACCATGTAGAGCAGCGCGATCCGTTTGTGATCAGTCGTCAGCAGCCAGGAGCGTGATTGTGGTCCGTTCGTTCAGATAGGTTCGCTCGACCCATACGACTGGCTGCTGCTCGGCTTGCAGAGTCGCCGGCGTCATGGCGAGTCGCTCTCCCGCAGCGATTTGAGATAGGCGAGAATGGCGTTGAGCTCTTCCTCGCTGATCTGCCCCTGGAACGTGGGCATGGTTGGTTCGTAACCGGCGGCGATCTGTTTGTTAGGCAAAAGGATCGAGTCGCGCAGATACTGTTCGTTCGCCGTGACCAGCGTGTGGTCGGAAAGCGGCACCTGCTTGCCGTAAATGCCATTCAGCAAAGGCGCCCGAATTGCTGCGTGCGGCGCGTGACAGCCGCTGCATCCGCGCGTCCGGAAGATGCGCTCGCCGGTCGCGACTAACGAATCCGGCGCCGGCTGTTGCGCCAGCCAGGTGGCGTACTCGGCCGGTTCCATCACGGAGATCGTGCCGACCATGCGCGAGTGATCGGTCCCGCAATACTGCGCGCAAAAGATGTGATACCTGCCCGCCTTTGTTGGTGTGAACCACTCGGTCGTGTAACGGCCCGGCAGCACGTCCTGTTTGTTGCGAAATGCGGGCACGAAGAAGTCGTGGATCACGTCCTGCGAGGTCATGATCAGCTTGACCGGCTGGCCGACCGGAAGGTGGAGCTGGTTGATCTCACGACGACCGTCCGGATGCTGAATTTTCCACATCCATTGTTTGCCGACGACGTAGATCTCGGTCGCGTTCGCCGGGGGGCGTGACATCCCGAAAAACACTTCCGTTGCCCAGAAGAACAGACCAAGGAAAATGAAGAACGGCACGATCGTCCACGTCAGCTCAAACGGCCGCTGTTTCCATTTCGGCGGCGTCCGATCGGCGAGCGATCCGCGGCGATAACGGATGCAGAAGAAGAGGATCGTTAGGCAGATAAGGACCGCGACGGTTCCGCAGAGCGTAAGGAGGGCGAGGAAAATGTGGTCAACGCCCGGAGCAAGATTCGACGCCGATGTAGGGAAGATCGCTCTGAGCAGATCGTGCATGTCAGTGAGCGAGGCTGCGTTCGCGATGCAGCATGAGGGCAATGTATGCGGCCAACACCGCCGCCGTTCCGATCCCGGCAAACTGCATTACGTGTGAGATGAGAAGGCCGTATTTTCCTGTCGCCGGATTGTAGTGAAAGCAAAGGAGAAAGAAGCGATCGGCCAGCGAACCGATGCGTTCCTGTGAGGCTTCGATCAACGCCAGCCGAACATCGCGCGGCGGGTATTCGATCCCTGGAAAGTAGCGCGCGACTTTACCCGACGGCGTCAGAACGATGATCGCGCTCGGATGCGCATATTGGCGCGTGCTTTCGTCGTAGGCGAAGCGATACCCGACCGATTCCGCAACCCGATCGATGTTTTGTTCGTTGCCGGTGAGGAAGTGCCAGCCGCCGCCGGCGCCGCTTCGGCCGTAGCGCTCGACGTAGGTTTGTTTTTTTGCCGCGGCGAGCGCGGGACGTTCATGCGGATTAAAGCTGACGACTACGATCTCGTATTCCTTGCCGGCATCGAAACGCAGATCGTTTGCGGTTTGCAAAATACCATTCAGCACGAGCGTGCAGAGGTTCGGACACTGGTAATAGGCCAGCGCGAGAATGACTGGCTTCGAACCAAAGAAGGTGCCGAGGTTGACCGGCTTCCCATGCTCATCGCAGAAAGACGGCGTCGAGGGGAACCTGCGCGTTCAGCTTCTGCTCGAGTCCGGCGCGCGCCGCGACCTGTTCCTGTGTTGTTTGCGCGATCAGCACTCGTTAGGCAAAGCAGCAGGATCAGCAAAGTCTTCATGGCTTCGTTGCGGCGGCTTTCTCCTGCTGCAGTTGCTCGGGTGTCTTGCCGCTCGAGTTCTGTGTTCCCGGACCGCGGGTTGGCAATCCGCGTTGCGCGACGAGGTCCATGGCGCGCTCGATCGGAATGCGAATGACGCCGTGCTCGCGATCCACCCAGCCATAGCTGTTGAGCCTCGCGTCTTGCTCCGCTTCAAATCTCAGCAGGTCCGCGTGAGGATCCGTTTGCAATCGCGGCGGCGGCGCCAACAGGGGCATCTCGAACGCGATTCGCGATGGCGGGTTGGGCGACGGAAGCTGGTGCTCTAAGAAAGTGTAAAGCCAAACGATCGCGATACTGATGACGATGCCCCGTCACCGACCAGACCGCCGGCAAAGCCAAGTGACAAGGCGCACACGAACGTCGCGCGTCTCGTAACCCGGTCCGGTTGCGATCTGCTCAGCCATCGTGCCTTACCTCCGATCCACTCGACCGGGAGAAGCGGCCGTTGTTTAGCGAAGTAGAAAAAGAGCGCGAACCAGAATCCGCCGAGCGCGATCAGCTCGGCGAAATCGAGCCAGTGCACGTAGATGCCCCTGGGATGAAACGATGGCGCAACGAGCCAGAAGTTCGTCAGCACATTCGCGCCGACGATGACCGCCGCGATCAGACCGAGCCGCCGGCGATTCCGTTTCGCCGCTCGCGAAAGCAGGAGCGCAAAAGGCAGGAAAAACTGCGAGGAGCGCGAGTGCAACGGCGAACCATTCCCAACCGCCGCGGCTCCGCTCGAGATACCACGAAATCTCTTTCGGCAGATTGCCCGACCAGATGATGAGGAACTGCGAGAAGGTGACGTAGGTCCAGAAGATCACGAAGGCGAGCAGCATGTTGCCGAGATCGTGAAAGGCCTTGATTGGAATGGCGCCGCCTAACGAATCGTGACGCGCGCAGAAAGTCAGGAGCGCGGTGACAAGCGCGAGCGCGGAGCAGGAATTGTCCAGCTGCGAAGACTTCGACGAAGATGGTCGAATACCATTCCGGATTGAGCGACATCACCCAATCCGTCGAGGCGAAATTCATGCAGAGGACGTATGCGATCAGGCCGGCGGCGGAGAGCGCGACCGTGCTTCCGTTTTTGGTCTCGCTTCTCCGCCGCAGCGCAAACGCGATCCCACCGAGCACGGCGAAGTAGATGATCGATCGCGCAATGAAGAACGGTGCGTTGAGATACTGCGCCTTGTGATCATAGCCGGCGGCTTCCCCGCGAAGGCCGTTCGACCACGAGTAGATCTGATGCAGACCCAGGAGCACTGGGACGAACAGGACGGCCATGAGCGGAAGCGTTCGGAAACGCCGCGACCGCCAAACTGCGAACCGCCAGTCCCCATTGTCCGCCGGTGAGGAACTGCATCATGACGAGGACGAGCGCGCCTAACGACAGGCCAGTCCAGAAGAGCCACGCGAAGAGATAGGAATGGAAGAATTGCGCTCGATTAATGAAAAGACCGGCGATGGAAACGACCGCGGCGATCGCTCCGATGACGAGCGCGCGCTTTTGCCAGGCATCAAACTGGATTCCGTCCGTCATTGTTGGCGGTCTCCAGTTGTTTCGCTGCGTTCGGCTCGGCGTCAGCGGACGCGGCATGCTGGCTTAATTGCAAAGCGCGAATATAGGCGGCGATGGCCCACCGATCTTCGGGCGCGACGCGCGAGGCGTAGGAATACATGACGCCGTAGCCGTTCGTGATTACGTCGACGAAGTGGCCGGCGGGCGCGTCACGCAAACGCTGGTCGTGAAATGACGGCGGCTGCGGAAAACCCCGCTGCACAATCATCCCATTCCCGTCACCGGTCGCGCCGTGACATACAGCGCAATAGATATTGAAACGTTCGCGCCCACGAGCAAGCGACTGGCGCGTCACTGGCATCGGAAGCCGATCCGGACCAACGGCTGGATGTCGCGCTTCAAGGCGACGATCGAAGCCTGAGTTGTGCTCGATGAGCTCGGTGACAATGGCCGGATCGGTCTCGATCGGAGCTGGCGCGCCGCCGGCTGGCACCCGCCGGGTCCCTCGTCCGGAAGCGACCGGATGAAGCCGTCGCGTTCGACGATGGTCTGCAGCGCGTCCCCGATCAGCGGATCGGACTTCCCCAGGAGCTCCAGGAGGCCGGCACGGCTCGCGGGCGAGGCCAGGCCCTGGGTGACGTCGACGAACAGCCGCCCGCCGGCCTCGGCCATGGGCCGGGGGGTCGTCAGCTGCCAGAAGGAGAGCCCCAGGGGCTTCATGGCGTCGGTCATCATCTGCTGATGACCGACGGAGACGTAGACGTGGTTCTCTCGGTCACCGGCCCGGGGATGGGGAACAGCGTCGTGATCGGCCGGCTCTGGACGATCTGGAAGCCATCGTCGACCAGGCACCATTCGATGTCCTGGGGGCGGCCGAAGTGCGCTTCGATCCGCCGGCCCAGCTGCGCGAGCCGCACGACCTGCGCATCCGTCAGCGCGGGCTGCTCCTGCCGCGCCGGGTCGATCGCCTTTTCCTGCGTCCCGCCGGCCGGCAGGGCGTGGATGGCGAGCTGCTTGGTGGCGACCGCCTTGGCGACGACCTCGCCGTCCCGCACCTGGTAGGCGTCCGCGTTCACCAGGCCTGAGACCAGGGCCTCGCCGAGGCCGAAGCTGGCCTCCACGGAGACGACCTTCCGGTTGGACGTGACGGGGTCGGCCGTGAACAGGACGCCGGCCGCCTCCGGGAAGACCATCTGCTGCACGACCACGGCCATGTGGACCTTCCGGTGGTCGAAGCCGTTCCGCAGGCGGTAGGTCACGGCCCGCTCGGTGAACAGCGACGCCCAGCACCGGCTGATGTGCTGGAGGATCGCCGCCGGCCCCACGATGTTCAGGTAGGTGTCCTGCTGGCCGGCGAAGGAGGCCGTCGGCAAGTCCTCTGCCGTCGCGCTGGAGCGGACGGCGTAGGCGGCCTGCTCGCCGAGCCGGGCGAGCGCGCGGGTGATCGCCGCCGCCAGATCGTCGGGGATGGCGATCCCTTCGAGGGTCCGGCGGATCTCCGCGCTGAGCGTGCGGATCGCCTCCCGGTCATCCGGGTTCAGGCGCGACAGCCGATCGAGCCGTTCGTCGATCGACGGCGCTTCCGCCATGATCCGCCGGAAGGCGTCCGTCGTCACGCAGAAGCCAGCCGGCACGCGGATGCCTTCGATCCGCGAAAGCTCCCCCAGGTGCGCGCCCTTGCCGCCGACGACCGCGACCTGCGTCTGGTCGATCTCCTGGAAACCCAGCACGTAGCTGCCCATCCGC